>NZ_FUHU01000046.1 GCF_900163565.1 Agrococcus casei LMG 22410 | reverse complement strand
GAGATGATCTGGCGCTCACGAACAAGCTTCAGGAACTCGGCTTTCAGATCAGCAGAATACTGGCGCGGTGCTGCCCGCTGCATTGATAGGCCAGCTTTTCGCGCCCACGTGTAGCCAGCATCCTCGTGAACATCGACAGCCCGAGCTGCAGCTCGAACGGTCCCACCCAGGTCCAGCAACCGGAAGAAATCTTCCTTTTGAGCATCCGTGTACTTCTTCCCAGCCATCACCACACCCTCCATCAGGTGTTGCGACGACCACTGGAATCCAAGACGGTCAGTGACCTCGCGGGCGACGGCGTGACCGTGAACGGCAGCGACTTTCCTACAGGCACGGCAGTCGCCCTGTCGATCGGAGGCACGAATGCCGGCACGGTAACCACAGCAAGCGACGGCACATTCAGCACCACCGCATCCGCTTCCGTCTCCCCCGGCACCCACACCGTGACCGCAACCGCAGGCGGCGAGAGCGCCACCAGCAGCCTGGTGGTCGAGGCTGACCCCGTGGTGGTTGAGGATCCTGAAATCTCGGTGACTCCCTCGACGCTGACCGAAGACGAGCTCTTCACCTCAGGCGTCACAGTGCATGGCAGCGACTTTGCCGCTGACGCCGAAGTGACGCTAACGCTGGGCGACTCGACCGTGGTCGTGTTCAGCGATCGCGACGGCGCGTTCACCGCTGTCATCATGGCGAGCCTGCCAGCGGGCACCCACACCGTCGCAGCGAGTGCGAACGGACAGTCGGCGAGCGCACATGTCGAAGTGACCGAGGATCTGTTCAACCCCCAGCTGTCGGTCGCGCCCACAGAGCTCACCGTGACCGACCTCGCCGACAGTGGCGTCACAGTTCAAGCCACCGGCTTCCGTCCGAGCACACCGGTGACGGTGCTGTTCGACGGCGAAGTGTGGCACGAGTTCACGGCCGATGCCGACGGCAATGCCAATGTCGTTCTGCAGCGCGGCAACGTCGCGCCGGGCGATCACACGATTACCGTCGAGCAGAACTGGGTCAGCGGGGCAAGCTGGCTGACGTCATTCGGCGAACTCGCCACGAGCGTGACGATCACCGTGACCGCCGACGAGCCCGTCTACACGCCCGAGATCATGATCAACCTCGACAAGCCCACGGTGACCGATCTCGCCGACGGCGTGACCCTCTCGGGCAATGGCTTCGCTCCCGAAACAGTGCTGACGCTGCTCTTCGACGGCGAAAGCATCGGAGAAGTCACGACGGATGCTGACGGCGCCTTCTCGACGGTTGTCGCCCTCGACGGCATCGAACCCGGTGAGTATGAGATCGCCGTGCGCGGCGATGACGCAGTTGCGACAACGATCATCACAGTCGTGGCCGATGACGACGACGGCGAGACAGACCCGACGCCCAGCGAGACGACACCCCCGAGCGAGACGACGAGCCCAAGCGACTCGCCGAGCCCTTCGGCACCGGATCCCACCGACATCGGCTCTGACGACGACGCGTCAGACGAGCTGCCTGTCACCGGTGCTGGCGCCGCAAGCATCGCGATTGTCGCGATCGCAGCGCTGCTGGTCTTCGGCGGCGCACTGCTGGCCCGAGCTCGTCAGCTGCGACGCAGCTGACAGCAAGGTATGCGGGGCGGCCACGGCTGCCCCGCATACGCGCTGCGCGTCAGGCTGACGGCAGCTGCTCGCTCAGGTACTCGATAGCGCGCGCGAGGGCCTGCTCAGACGCATCTCTGTCGTACACGTCGTCTCGCTGCTCGTTCGCGAACCCGTGCCGCGCATCCGGAATCATCTCGATCTCGATGCCATCGAAGCCCTCGGCCGCCATCGTCTGCTGCAGCTCGTGCGCCGCGCTCGATCCTGCTTCGTCGACGTCGTCGCCTGCCAGCTGAAACAGCACCGGCACGCGCACGTGGCGCTGCGGGTCGATCGGGGTTCCGTAGACGGCTGCGACTGCATCGACTCCCGGATGCTCGGCTGCGTACGCGAGCGCCAGCTTCACTCCCATGGAGTAGCCGATCAGTGCGACGGCCGGGCTGCCGAACGCACGGGCCTCGCCGACGATCTCCTGCAGCACGCGCATCGCGTCGGGGAGCGTGTCGAGGCGCTCGCGCATGAGCGTGCGCGCATCGGTGACGTCGGTGGTGGTTCGACCGCTGTAGAAATCCGGAACCGCCACTCGGTGCCCCGCTTCGACCAGCCGCCGGGCCACCGCATCCGTCCATGGCAGTCGCCCCATGAAGTCGTGCAGCACGACCGCGAGCGGCGCGCCCTCGGGGCCGTACCAGTGCACTTGGGCGTCTGAAGAAGAGTTGATGACCATGTCTGGCTCCTTTGCGCAGCGTGCAGTGTGCTTCGAGTCTTGCCCCCTCGGGCAGAGCCGTCAACCCAGGGCGCGCGAGGGCCGCTCACCGCTTAGGCTTGACCCATGCTGCTGAGTGACCGCGACATCCACGCCCGCCTCGCCGAGGGAAACATCGGACTCGACCCCTTCGACCCTGCGATGGTGCAGCCGTCGAGCGTCGATGTGCGACTCGACCGGCGCTTCAGGCTGTTCGACAACCACAAGTACCCGTACATCGACCCGTCAGAGGACCAGCCCGAGCTGACCCGGCTGCTCGAGACTGCGCCTGACGAGCCGTTCATCCTGCACCCGGGCGAGTTCGTGCTCGGCGCGACCTACGAGGTCATCTCGCTCGGCGATGACGTCGCAGCACGGCTTGAGGGCAAGTCATCGCTCGGACGCCTCGGACTGCTGACTCACTCGACCGCCGGCTTCATCGACCCCGGATTCTCGGGGCACGTGACGCTCGAGCTCTCGAACGTGTCGACGCTGCCGATCAAGCTCTGGCCTGGGATGAAGATCGGGCAGGTCTGCTACTTCCAGCTCTCGAGCCCGTCGCAGCACCCGTATGGCACCGGCGACAACCTCAACCGCTACCAGGGTCAGCGGGGCCCGACCGCGAGCCGTTCGCACCAGAGCTTTCACCGCATTCGCATCGAGGACTGACCCGTTTGTTGCGAAAAAGGTGCGTGTTTGACCGTCAAACACACACCTTTTTCGCAACAGACTACTGAGACTGCAGCTCGTGCAGCCGCTCTCGCCGCTTCGCCTGCTCGACCGGGTCGGGCACGGGCAGCGAGGCCAGCAG
This sequence comes from Agrococcus casei LMG 22410, assembly GCF_900163565.1. Taxonomy (GTDB): domain Bacteria; phylum Actinomycetota; class Actinomycetes; order Actinomycetales; family Microbacteriaceae; genus Agrococcus; species Agrococcus casei. The sequence continues at coordinate 130,503 of NZ_FUHU01000046.1, read as the reverse complement.
CCGCTGCGTGTACGGATGCTTCGGATCGCCGAGCACCTCGGCACCGGTGCCCTCCTCGACCATCTCGCCGTGCAGCAGCACCGCGATGCGGTCGGCCAGCATGTCGACGACAGCAAGGTCATGGCTGATGAACAGGCACGCGAACCCGAACTCATCCTGCAGCTCGTTGAACAGCTCGAGCACACGCGCCTGCACCGACACGTCGAGCGCGCTCGTCGGCTCGTCGGCGATCAGCAGCTTGGGCTTCAGCGCGATGCCTCGTGCGAGCGACGCACGCTGACGCTGTCCGCCCGAGAGCTCGTGCGGGAAGCGGTCGGCGAACGCCTTCGGCAGCTGCACCGACTCGAGCAGGTCATGCACCTGCTGCTGCGCGTCTTCGGCATTCTCAGCCTTGCCGTGCACGATGAACGGCTCGGCAACGTTCTGCCCGATCGTCAGCAGCGGGTTGAAGCTCGTCGCCGGGTCTTGGAACACGAAGCCGATGTCAGAGCGCAGCGGCTTGAAGTCGCGCTCGCGCACTCCGAGCATCTCGGTTCCGAGCACCGTCATCGATCCGCCTGAGACTGGGGTCAGACCAGCCATTGCGCGACCGATCGTGGTCTTGCCAGAGCCCGACTCACCCACCAGCCCGAGCACCTCGCCCGGGTAGATCTCGAAGTCGACGCCCTTCACGGCCTTGAACCCCGAGCGACCGAAACGGCCCGCGTAGGTGATCTCGAGGCCCTTGGCGACGACGGCCGGCTCGAGCGCCTCGCCACGGCCACGCTGCTCAGCGCGGTCGACGGCGCGAGCCGCAGCGCGCGAACGCCCCATGCCCACGTGCGGCACGGCATCGAGCAGCGCCTTCGTGTAGTCATGCTTGGGCGATGCGAACAGCTCGTGCACCTCGGCCTGCTCGACAAGCTTGCCCTGGTACATCACGGCCACGCGATCGGCGAGGTCTGCGACGACGCCCATGTTGTGGGTGATGATGACGACGGCCGTCTCGAACTCGTCGCGCGCGCGGCGCAGCAGATCGAGGATCTCTGCCTGCACCGTCACGTCGAGAGCAGTGGTCGGTTCGTCAGCGAGAATCAGGCCGGGGCTCTGCACGAGCGCCTGCGCGATCACGATGCGCTGCTTCTGACCGCCCGAGAACTGGTGCGGGTACTCCTTGACGCGCTCAGCGGCGTTCGGAATGCCGACCTTCTCGAGAATCTCGACGGCCATCCGCTGGGCTTCCTTGCGCTTCACCTTGGTGTGCGCGCGGATGCCCTCGGCGATCTGCCATCCCACCGGGAACACCGGGTTCAGCGCCGTCGAAGCCTCCTGGAAGACCATCGCGACCTCCTGGCCGCGCAGCTGACGCATCCGCTCGCCGCTGGTTCGCACGATGTTGTGCTCGCCGCCAGACTTCGACTGCAGCACGACCGCGCCGTTCGCAGTCGCCGTCTCGGGCAGCAGGCCGATGATCGTGCGAGCCGTCACCGACTTGCCCGACCCGGATTCGCCGACGATCGCCAGCACCTCGCGCGGATGCACGTCGAGTGTGACGCCGTCGATCGCCTTGACGTCGCCGCCGTCTGTGGCGAACGAGACCGACAGGTCGTCAATCGCAACAATGCTCTTCTGGTCGCTCATGCTCGTGCCTCCTCGTCGCCGGTGTCGGCATCCGTCTGTGCGTCTGCCTGCTCGGCCTGAACACTCGTGCTCTGCACTTTTCCGCCGCCGGATGCGCGGCGCGTCCGCAGTCGCGGATCGGCAAGGTCGTTGAGGCTCTCGCCGACGAGCGTGAGCCCGAGCACTGCCAGAACGATTGCGAGGCCGGGGAACAGCGCCGTCCACCAGACGCCACTGGCGACATCGGCAATCGAGCGGTTGAGGTCGTAGCCCCACTCGGCTGCACTCGATGGCTCGATGCCGAAGCCGATGAAGCCGAGGCCCGCGAGCGTCAGCACCGCTTCGGCCGCGTTGAGCGTCATGATCAGCGGCAGCGTTCGCGTCGAGTTGCGCAGCACGTGGCGGAACATGATGCGGCCGCTGGATGCGCCGATCACCTTCGAGCTCTCGACGAACGCCTCGGACTTCACGCGCACGACTTCAGCGCGCGTGACGCGGAAGTACTGCGGGATGAACACCACGGTGATCGAGAGCGCAGCAGCGAGGATGCCGCCCAGCATGTCGGACTGCCCTCCCGAGATCATGATCGCCATGACGATCGCGAGCAGCAGCGACGGGAATGCGTAGATCGCGTCGGCGACGACCACCAGGATGCGGTCGAGCCAGCCGCCGATGTAGCCGGAGACCAGGCCGAGCAGCACGCCGATGAACAGCGAGAGCACGACGGCCATGATCATGACGAGCACAGCGGTCTGCGAGCCCCAGATGAAGCGCGACAGCACGTCGTAGCCGCCGACCGTGGTGCCGAACCAGTGCTCGGCGTTCGGTGCGACGCGAGCGCCGAATGCGCCCGAGTCATCACGCAGCTGCGAGTAGCCGTAGGGTGCGATCAGCGGCGCGAAGATCGCCATCAGCAGGATCAGCGCCGTGATGATGAGGCCGATGAGCAGCATCCATCGCTGGAGGCCGACCGACTTTCGGTACTCGCGGATGATCGGCAGGCGATGCAGCAGCGGTGCCTTCTTCGAAACGGGTGCGGTGGTCATCAGTACCTCACTCTCGGGTCGATGAATGCGGCGATGACGTCGACGATGAAGTTCGAGACCGCGACGATGACTGCGAGCAGCGCCACGATTCCCTGCACCGCGACGAAGTCTCGTGCCTTGATGTATTCGATCAGCTGATAGCCGAGGCCCTGCCACTCGAAGGTCGTCTCGGTCAGCACTGCGCCGCCCAGGAGCATCGCGATCTGCATGCCGATCACCGTGATGATCGGGATCAGCGCGGGGCGCCATGCGTGCGTCGCGATCAGGCGGTGCTCGCGGACGCCGCGCGAACGAGCGGCGGTGATGTACTCGGTGCCGAGCGTGCCGATCATATTCGTGCGCACAAGACGCAGGAAGACGCCGGCGGTCAGCAGGCCGAGTGCGAGTGCCGGAAGCACCGCGTGGCTGAGCACGTCGAGCACGACGGCAGGCTCACCGGTCTGGATCGCATCGATCAGGTAGATGCCGGTCGGGTTGTCGATCAGGATGAGGTCACGCCTCGAGCCGGTCGAGATGCGGCCGGCGACCGGAAGCCATCCGAGCCACACCGAGAAGATGAGCTTGAGCATCAGGCCCGCGAAGAACACGGGAACCGCGTAGGCGAGGATCGCGAAGGTGCGGAGGCCCGCATCCTGCCACTTGTCGCGGCGGTAGGCGGCGATGCGGCCGAGGGGGATGCCGACGATGAACGCGACGACGAGGCCGTAGAAGGCGAGTTCGAAGGTTGCCGGACCGTAGGTCATCAGCACGTCGAGCACCGGGCGGTTGTCAGAGATCGTGGTGCCGAAGTCACCGCGCAGGAGGCCCCCGAGGTACTCGAAGTACTGCTCGTAGAGGGGGCGGTTGTAGCCGGCTTCTTCGATGCGGGCGGCCAACTGGTCTGCTGGCAAGCGGTCGCCGAGAGCGGCAGAGATCGGGTCTCCTGTCACACGCATGAGCAGGAAGACCATCGTGACCAGAATCCACACGGTCGGAATGATCAGCAGCAGTCGCACGAGCAGGTACTTCCACAGCGACGACGACTTGCGCTTCTTCGCAGTCGCTGTCTGAGCTGTGGATAATGAGCTCACGTCAGTCAATCAAGGCTCCTTTCCGGGCCCTCGAAATGGCAGTGGGCCGGGGAGTGCATCCCCGGCCCACTGAATTCGGTTACTCGTCGATGCCGAGTGCCGCGTAGCGGAACTTGAACGATGCGTCGAGGGTGTCTTCTGCGCCCGTCACGTTCGTGCCGGTGACAGCGACCTGCTGTCCCTGCAGGTACGGAAGGGTGCTGAGGTCGCCGGCGACGATCTCCTGGATCTGACCCAGCAGAGCGGAGCGCTCGTCGGGGTCTTCAGTCGAGACCTGCTGTGCAATGAGGTCCTGCACTTCGGTGTTCGAGTAGTGGTTGATCAGGAAGTTGTTCTCCGAGAAGAACGGCGTCAGGTAGTTGTCGGCGTCTGAGTAGTCGGGGAACCAGCCGAGCTGGTACACCGGGTACACGTCTTCGCGACGGTCCTGCGAGTACTGTCCCCACTCAGTGGTCGACAGCTCGACCGTGAAGAGTCCGGTCGACTCGAGCTGGTCCTTGATCAGTGCGTACTCGTCACCCGACGAAGGGCCGTAGTGGTCGTTCGAGTACTGGATGTTCAAGGTGACCGGCTCGGTGATTCCGGCTTCTTCGAGAACTGCAGCTGCCGCATCCGCGTCCGGTCCGCCTTCTCCGTCGCCGTAGAGGTCCATGAGGGGCTGCGTTGCGCCCGTCAGGCCGTCCGGAACGAACGAGTAGAGCGGCGTGTAGGTGTCCTGGTAGACCTGCGAGGCGATCTCGGCGCGGTCGAGCAGGTGTGCCGCAGCCTGGCGGACTGCGAGAGCCTTCTCTTCGTCGGCTTCGCCGGTGCCTGCACCGAAGGGCATCGTGTCGAAGTTGAAGACCAGGTAGCGGATCTCGCCGCCGGGGCCCTCGACCACGTTCACGTTGTCCTGGCCGCGCAGGTCGTCGATGTCGGTTGCCGACAGCGAGCGGTAGGCGACGTCGATGTTGCCTTCCTGGATGTCGAGCTTCAGGTTGGATGCGTCGGTGTAGTACGAGACGAGCACGGTCTCGGTCTTCGCAGCCGGCAGCAGACCCTGGTACTCGGGGTTTGCCTCGTATGCGACGAGGTCGTTCTCGCTGTAGTTCGTGATGACGTACTGGCCGCCGAACGCGTTGGCGTCGACGATCGTGTCGGGCGTGGTCAGCTCGTCTGCCGAGAAGACCTCTTCGTCGACGATCGGGCCGACGGGGCTCGAGAGCACCTGCGGGAAGGTCTGGTCGTTCTCGCTCTTGAGCGTGAAGACGACGGTGAGGTCATCGGTTGCCTCGACGCTCTCGAGGTTGCCCAGCAGCGACGAGGGGCCGTTCGGGTGAGCGATCGAGAGCTGGCGGTCGAAGCTGAATGCCACGTCGCTCGAGGTGAGCTCGTTGCCGTTGGCCCATTTGAGACCCTCAGGTAGCGTCACCGTGTATTCGGTCGGAGCCGTGAACTCTGCGGACTCAGCGAGGTCGGGCTCGACGTCTGACGAGCCGAAGGGTGTGCCCATGAGCATCGGGAACACCTGCTGTTGCACTGAGAACGAACCATTGTCGTAGCTGCCTGCAGGGTCGAGCGAGACGATCTTGTCGGTCGTGCCGATGACGATTTCATTGCCACCGCCGCCATTGCCTTCGTCACCCTCACCGTTTCCGCCAGCGCACCCTGCGAGAACGAGAGCCGAGGTGGCTCCGATCGCGAGAATGGACACTGCGCGGCGCTTGTTGGTCAACGCCATGCTTTCTCCTTTGATTCACGGCCGCCGAGAAGCCCGGGGCCCAGCCGGGGGACTCCGGCTCGCACGCAGGCCAGTCTCCCGCCGAGGAGCGCTCGTGGCCCTCTCAACCCACGAAACGTATCCAAATCGTTGCAAAGTTGCGGGACGCTCAAATGATTATGTCTGATATAAACAGGCCGGTCACAGCCGTGTTTCGACTGAACCTCGACTGTTGCGCTACGAAGCGACTGCCTGACGGCCCTGGCGAAACAAGGAGGCCGCTTCACCCCTGCGATTCTGAAGCTGTGCCCGAACCCTCTCCGCACACAAGGGCGCTTGACGCCACCCACATCTGCCTCCGCGCCCCTGACAGGCACCCCGTAATGTGACAACCATGTCGACAGCCAGCTCTCGAATGCCCATCCTCAGACAGCTCCTGGCAGAGATGCAGCAGATTTCTCCCAATGAACGCGCGCTGATTGCCATTGACGGCGTGGACGGAGTCGGGAAAACTCATGTTTCACAAGAGCTTGCTCGCTTGGCAGTCAGCCTCGGCGGACGGCCGATCGCGAGAGTAAGCATCGACGGCTTTCATCTCCCAAAGGCAGATCGCCTAAAAGCCGGCTTGGGACCTCAAGGGTTCTTCCGCGGCTCGTATCGATACGACACGTTCCGCGAGTGCGTCGTGGAACCAGTGCGGGCAGGCGACCCGATGACACCGGGGGTGTGGGATGTAGCTCTTGACGAACCAGTGGCGGCGTCGAAGGTGCTTGTGCCATCGAATGGCATTGTGCTGGTCGACGGAATCTTCCTGCAGCGCAGCGAACTGGCGGACGTCTGGGATGCTGTCGTCTGGGTGGAAGCTCCGTTTTCGATCACTGTCCCTCGCGGCAACGCTCGATTTCCTGGGCGCCATGATGCGGATCCCGATGCACCGTCCAACCATCGCTACGTCGGAGGCCAGCGACTCTACATTGCAGAGGCTGACCCACGAGAGAGCGCTACATGGGTTCTCGACAATTCGGACCTCGAACACCCGATCCTGCACGGACCGCTTGAGGACAAACCCGTCTGACTACGCGAACGCCGCCTTAGAGCGCAAGGGCGTCGAACAGGATGCCGACCAGCGGAATCTGGATCAGGCCGGTCAGCAGGAAGATGCCAACTGAGATGAAGCCCATGATCACGGCGCCCTTTGCCATCCTGCGACCCTGCTTGCGATGAGAGCGTGCACCGAACGCTGCAAGCAGGCTCAGTGCGAGCCCGAGCAGCTGCCCGATGATGGCAACCCACAGCAGCACCCAGTTGAACAGCCCGCCGCCCGATGCAGGCGAGAAGACTCCGTCGAGCGTGTTCGTCATGATGACTCCCAGGCCGAGGTACATGACCACGATCGCACCGCCGCCGAGGCCGAGCACCGACCAGACGAGCGCCGCGATGCTGACGCCGAACCACGGTGTCGTGCGGCCCGTGGGCGCTGGCTGACTGGACGCCGCGTGCCCAGCTGAGGAATGCCCTGGTGACGGATGCGCGACCGGGTTTCCGACGGGGTTTCCGACCGGCGGCATGTCGGGCAGACGGCCGCCATACTGCTGGCCGCCTTGCTGCTGGCCCAGGGGGTTGTTGACGGTGTTCATCAGATGAGACTCCCAAACAGCCAGATCGCCTGCGCGACCATGACGACGGTGATGAGTGACGCGAGGCCGAATGCGATCCAGCCGACGACCTTCGGCATCTGCGCGCTCTGGCCCATCGGCACGAGCTGACGGTGCAGGCGCCCCGCACGAATGGCGCACACGAGGCCCACGACGGCAGCCGCGGGAATCGATGCCAGCCAGATCATGAACCCGATCGCGACGAGCCCGCCGAGCATGGGCCCTGCATCGCCGAGCGCGAACGTGAGCAGTAGACCTGTGAGCGCGACCGTGTACGCAAGCACGACAGCGAAGAACGCGGAGCCGATGTTGATGAACGCGTACCCCAGCGCGATCCAGCTCCAGATCGTGAGGCGCTTACGTGACTTCTGCTGTGCGGGGTCAAGTGGAACGACCGGCATCGGCGGCCGGTCGTAGTGATAGTGAGGCTCCGGGTGCCCATAGAACGAGGGCCGCGCCAGCTCCTCAGGCGGGGCCATCTTCATGTGCACTTCAGAGGACATGCCTCCAGTCTGCCCTGCCACCCCGAGAATGCGCTCCATGTCTGCAGAAGTCGAGCCGCGCATCCGTCTCGTACATCTCCCGGCTGATCTTCGTGCACCTGCAGTAGGGGATGCGCGGCTTTCGCTGGAGTCGCAGGTGCGGGCGGTGCCACGGTGAACACATGAACGACTTCCAGACTTCAGCCCAGCCGCAGCCGGCTGCCGCGCATCCGGCTTACGGAAACCCCAGCCCCGCCCAGCAGAACGCTGGCCCGGTGCAGAACCCGCTCGTCGCCGACACGGCAGACATCCAGCACATGCCGCGCGTGACCCCGTCGGCTCTGCAGGCTCGCGGGCTCGAGCTCTACTACGGCAAGGGCGGCGCCTCGACGCATGCGCTGCGCGGCGTCGACTTCGCTGTCGGGCAGCACGGACCCGAGGCCGTCGCCGTCATGGGCCCGTCGGGCTCGGGCAAGTCATCGCTGCTGCACGTGCTGGCCGGCATCCTGACGCCGAACAACGGCTCGGTCATGTGGCGCGACGAGGACATCGCGATGATGAAAGACGGTGCGCGCACACGCCTGCGACGCAGCGACTTCGGCTTCGTCTTTCAGTCGGGGCAGCTGCTGCCCGAGCTGTCGGCGGCCGAGAACGTGATGATTCCGATGCTGTTAGCCAAGACGCCTCGCGCACAGGCTCAGCGCCGCGCTCAGGGAATGCTGCATGCGCTCGGCCTCGGCGGCATGTTCGACAAGCGCCCCGGACAGCTCTCGGGTGGCCAGGCGCAGCGCGTCGCAATCGCCCGCGCACTCGTCACCGGCCCCGGACTCGTCTTCGCCGACGAGCCGACAGGCGCCCTCGACCAGGCGACCGGCGCATCCGTGCTGCAGCTGCTCACGCACCAGACCCTATCGCGCGGAGCCTCGCTCGTCGTCGTGACCCACGACCCCGCCGTCGCCCGCGCCTGCACCCGCACGGTGCGACTCGAAGACGGCATCATCGTCAGCGATGCACGGCACGACCAGCAGCCCGTCGGAGCAGCACGATGATCGCCGTCAAGCTGTGGGGGCGCTTTCTGCGCTCAACGGGGCTTCGGGCAACCGATGTGCTCGCGATCGTCGCCTTCGCCTTCGCGACCGCGGCGGCACTGCTGGTCGGCGGTGGCATCCTGGCCTTCTGGAACCGCACGCTCGCTGACCCGAGCGACTACGTGTCGAACAACACCGCTGTTCTCTCTCTCGTCGCAGGAGCCCTGCTGCTGCCAGCGATCTGGACCCTGTCGCAGTCGGCCGTGCGACTTGCGATCACGCGACGGGATGCGCGACTGGCGGCCCTGCGTCTCGTCGGCGCGACGCGTGGGCAGGTGGCCGGCATGACCGTGCTCGACACGCTGCTGCAGACGGTTTCGGGCGTCGTGCTCGGAATCGGCCTCTACTACGCCCTTGTGCCTGCGGTGTCGCTGCTGCCGTTCGGCGGTGCCGCGTTTGCCGGCCAAGAGCTTCTGCTGCCGATCGGCTACGTCGGCCTGGTGGTCGCCGCTGTGCTCTCCATTGCCCTCGTCTCTGCCATCAGCTCGCTCGTCGCGGTTTCGCTGTCACCCCTCGGAGTGGCGCAGCGCACCAAGGGCGCGAAGCCCAACCTGATTCGCATCGCGCTGCTCGTCGTCGTCGCCGGTGTGTGGATCGCCGTGACACAGTTCGCAGGGCTCGTGCCGGCCAACTTCATGACCGAGCAGGGCTGGATGATCTTCATGCTGGTCATGATGACGATGATGGGGGTCGCGATCGCCGTGATCGGACCGCTCGTCGTGTGGTTCATCGCGTTCCTGTTTGCGGCAGGGGCACGCAGCGCCCAGACACTGATCGCGGCGCGCACGATCTTGGACGACCCCCGCAGCTCGTTCAACACCGTCGGCCCTCTGGCGCTCGGCGTCATGGCGGGCGGGCTTGCGAGCCTGGCGTCGATGTTCAACGGTGTCGAAGACGGCGACCAGATGCTGACCGACCTCACCATTGGCGCGATGCTGACCGTCGCGATCGCAGGTGTGCTCGGGGCTGTCTTCGCCGGTGTCTCGCAGTCGGCGCGAATCCTCGACCGAGGTGATGCCTTCCGCAGCCAGCACCTCATGGGCATGGAGACCGGCGTTCTCGTGTCGAGCACGATGCGCGGCGCAGTGATTCCTGTGGCGACGCTGATCGGCACGTCGGTCGCGGGCACGCTGCTGCTGATGCTGCCGTTCATGGGCTTTCTGGCAGGCAATGCCACGCCGGTGCTCGTGTGGCTCGGCATCGTGGTGGCGGCAGTGGCTTTGATCATGCTCGCGACCTGGATCTCGACGCTGCTGCTGCCGCGGGTGACGCGCGTGGCTTGATGCGTGCGGGGGCTTTGGGCCTCCGTGAGATGGAAAAGTCCCGACGAGCTGGCATCTTGTCGGGACTTTTCCATCTCGAGACGCGGTCGCCGCCGTGCCCACAGCACGGCAGCACCAGTTGTCCACAGTTGCAGAGGCGTGCCGGTTCTCCACAGGCGGCCCGTTTTTCTGCGGGCGGCCGCAAGCATGCTGCACAGTGTCTGCATGTCAGAACCTCAATGGCTGCCCGCAGAGCTGCAGCGCCGGCCCTTCAGCCTGAGCGAAGCCGAATCGCTGGGCGTGGGCTCGAGCCGGCGCCACGGCAGCCAGCTCATTCGCCCATTTCGCGGCGTGCGCTCGACCAGCCCGGCAGATGCGCCGGTGTCGAGAGCACGAGACTACCTTCCGCGACTCAAACCGGGGCAGGCCTTTGCAGGTGTGACGGCAATCCGTCTGCTCGGACTCCCCTGGACGCGGCCCTGGAACTCAGACGAGCCAGTCGAGCTGGCGGTGACGTCAACGGCATGCCCACCGAAGAGTAAAGGCGTTCGCGGGCACAGGCTGGCTCCGCACCGTTTGCGGCCGATCATGCTGCACGGTCTCCCCGTGCTCGACCCGATCGCGGCTGTGCTGGATGTGGCAGACCGCTGCGCGCACGAACACCTCGTCGGGCTCTGCGACGCGCTGCTCACGCCGTCGCCCAGGTACCAGGGCCTCGCATTTCGGCCGATGTGCGCATCCGTCGATGAACGCGCCGAGCACGTGTCGTCATGGGGTGCGGATGCGCGCTCGACGCGGGTGCGCAAGGCACTCGAGCACGCGCGAGTGGGGGTCGACTCGCTGCCCGAGAGCGTGACGCGGCTGCTGTTCGAGAAGTCAGGGCTGCCCGAAGTGCAGATTCAGCTGCCCGTGCAGACCGATGTCGGAGAGCTGACCATCGACGGCGGCTGGAGCGCCCTTCGGTGCGGCTTCGAGTACGAGGGAATCCACCATCAGACCGACCGCGAGCAGTGGCTCTCAGACCTGGCTCGATTCGAAGCGCTGGCCCGGGCCGGGTGGAAGATCACTCGCGTCACGGCTCGAGATCTGTGGCACCAGAACCGGCCAGCGCTGCTGCATCGCACGCGGAAGAACCTCAGCGCCAACGGCTGGCGAGAGTAGGCGGCCGTGAGATGGAAAAGTCCCGACGAGATGCCATCTTGTCGGGACTTTTCCATCTTGCGGGGGCGGGCTAGAGCTTCAGCTTCGCAAAGTCCGCATCGAGGTTGCCATAGCGATGCGCCGTCACCGACACCGCCTGCTCGCGCAGGAACGGCAGCAGCTCAAGGTGCCCCTCAGTCGACACCGGCCCGTCGTAGACCGCCACGCGAACGCTGCCGCCCAGCACCTGGTGCAGCTTCGGGTCGCTGCCGGCGAGACGGATGCGGCGCACGGGCGAGCCTGCACGTTCGACGCCCTGCGCATCCGTCTGTGTGACCGGGGCGAGCGCCCCGCCAGCCGCAATGCGCTTGTGGAACTCGTCATCGGACTCGACCATGATGTGCTCCATGCGCAGCAGCGGCTCGTCGAGCTGCGCCAGCGAGGCGACAAGCGGCGGCAGCGGCTTCGACGACGAGATGCGAATGGTGGCTCCGGCGCGCGCTGCGGCCGCGAGCACGCGCATCAGCTGACCGATCGTGCCGTCGTCTGCGAGACGCACGAGCACCTCGTCTGACGGACGATAGCGCAGCACGTTGCGCTCGTACTCGAGCTGCGACTCGTCGACAGCGACGCCGAACTCGGCCTCCCACGCCCGCTGGTCGCTGTTGGCTCCGGCGCGCACTCGGTCGAACTCGAGGAAGTCGAGCTGCGGAGTCGCCGCCTCGATCACGGTCGCGACCGCGTGCGAGAGGCCGACGAGCTTGACGTTGCCCTTGGGCCGGTCGAACACCGGCTTCCAGTCGACGAGCGACGCGAGGTAGTTGGGCCCGCCCGCCTTGGCGCCGGGGCCGACCTGCGAGAGCTTCCAGCCGCCGAACGACTGCCTGCGCACGATGGCGCCGGTGATGCCGCGGTTGACGTAGAGGTTGCCTGCCTGCACGCCGTCGAGCCACTCGCGCACCTCAGCGACGTCGAGGGCGTGGATGCCCGCGGTGAGGCCGTAGTCGGTGCCGTTCTGCACCGCGAGCGCCTCTTCGAGCGTCTCGACCTCGATGATCGAGAGGTGCGGGCCGAAGAACTCGGTGAGGTGCGTGTACGAACCAGGCTGCACGCCGACGCGCACGCCGGGGCTCCAGAGTCGGCCTTCGCTGTCGAGGCGATGCGGCTCGACGAGCCATGACTCGCCTGTCTCGAGGGTGGTCAGCGCGCGCTCGAGCTTGCCCGAAGCGGGCTCGATGACGGGCCCCACGTGCACCTGCGGATCGGTCGGGTATCCGACTCGAAGCGTCTGCACGGCGTCGAGCAGCTGGCGCCTGAACTTCTCTGACTTGCCCACCGACCCCACGAGGATCAGCAGCGACGCAGCCGAGCACTTCTGGCCGGCGTGGCCGAAGGCGCTGTGCACGATGTCGTCGACGGCGAGGTCGAAGTCGGCCGAGGGCGTGACCGTGATGGCGTTCTTGCCGCTCGTCTCGGCGAAGATCGGCAGGTCGGGGCGCCATGAGCCGAACAGCTCGGCGGTCTCGCTCGAGCCGGTCAGAATCAGCCTGCCGACCGATTCGTGGCTGATGAGCCGCTGCGAGACCTCGCGGTCTTCGATGTCGCAGAGCACGAGCACCTCGCGCGGAACACCCGCCTCCCACAGCGCCTCGCACAGCACGGCAGCCGTGCGTCGGGCGAGGTGCGCGGGCTTGATGATGACGGTCGAGCCGGTCGCGAGCGCCGCCACGATGCCGCCGACGGGAATCGCGGTCGGGAAGTTCCAGGGCGGCACAACCAGCGTCAGGTCGACCGCGACCGGCGTCGCGTGCTCGAACTGCTCGAGCCGCACGGCCTGGTCGCCGTAGTAGCGGCAGAAGTCGATGGCCTCTGAGACCTCGGGGTCGCCCTCGGCGACCGTCTTGCCGGTCTCGGCTGCCATGACTTCGATCAGGCGCCCCCGGTACGCACCCAGCGTGACCGCAGCGTCGTAGAGAATGGCGCGCCGCGCATCCGCCCCCCGCTCGCGCCACGCGGGCGCCGCCTCGATGATCTTGCGCACTCGGCGGTCGAGCGTCGGCACGTCGTCGATGTGGTTGCGGCTGAGCGTCGCATTGCCGAGTTCGCTGACGGATGCGCGATCAAGCACCCGAGACGCCCATTCGCGGTTCGCGGCCTTCGAGGGGTCGGTGTCGGGCTCGTTGAAGAAGCCGTCGTGCTCGGACGGGTCGGCGACGGCGATCGAGAGGCTGCCGCTGCGATCCTGCTGGCGGTTCGATGCCGGGGCACCGTCTGCGTCTTGCGCACGCAGCAGGTCGATGGAGTCGAGGAAGCGATCGCGCTCCTGCTCGAACGCCTCGAGGCTCTCGCCGATCTCGAATCCGCGGCTCATGAAGTTCTCGCCCGAGGCGTTCTCTTCGAGGCGGCGCACGAGGTACGCGACCGCGCTGTCGAAGTCGCGCGGCTGCACGACCGGCGTGTAGAGCACGACGTTCGGCACCTCGCGCTGCAGCGCCTCGAGGTGGTCGGAGGCCATGCCCAGCAGCATCTCGAAGTCGATGCGGTCGCGCACGCCCGAACGGGTGGCGAGCTCGACGCCGTATGCCAGGTCGAACAGGTTGTGGCTGGCGATGCCGATGCGAACGGCTTCGGCATTCTCGGGTCTCAGCGCGAACTCGAGCACGCGCTTGAAGTTGGCATCTGCCGAAGCCTTCGACTCGACCGGCGCGAGAGGCCAGCCGTGCAGCTTCGACTCGACGCGCTCCATGGCCAGGTTGGCGCCCTTGACGACGCGCACCTTGATCGGGGCGCCGCCGGATGCCACGCGAGCCTGCGCCCACGCGGTGAGATCCTGCAGGGCACCGAGAGCATCGGGCAGATAGGCCTGCAGCACGATGCCGGATTCGAGGCCGCGCAGCTCGGGCTGCGACATGACGTGCTTGAACACCGCGATCGTCAGGTCGAGATCGAGGTACTCCTCCATGTCGAGGTTGATGAACTTCGGCGTGGGGCTGTTCGCCGCCATGCGATAGAGCGGCATGAGTCGCTCAGCCACGCGCTGCACCGTCTGCTGGAACGCCCACGGGTTCAGCTGCGGAGCCAGCGCCGAGACCTTCACCGAGACGTAGTCGACGTCGTCGCGCGACAGCAGCGTCATGGTGCCGTCGAGGCGCCGCTCGGCCTCCTGCTCGCCCAGCACCGCCTCGCCCAGCAGGTTGACGTTGAGCCGCACGCCGCTCTCGCGGACCTTCGCGAGCCGCTTGCCGAGCTTGTCGGACGTCGCATCGATCACGAGGTGCGAGACGAGCTTGCGCAGTGCGCGCTTCGCGATCGGCACGACCATTCCGGGTGCGAGCAGGCCGAAGCCGCCGCCCATGCTGATGCCGAACTTGAGGTACCAGTCGAGGAAGTCGGGGATGTCGCGGCTCAGCCGCTCGAACTCACGCGCTGCCGCCTGGTTGTCTTCTGTGCGCACGACCCGGTCGACGAAGCGAATCGCGAAATCGAGGCCCTTGGGGTCGTCGAGCAGCTTGGCCAGCCTTTCGGAGGCCGCATCGCGCCGCATGTTGGGGTTGCGCTGCGAGATCCAGCCGCGCACGCGGTTGATGGCGGCCTGAGCGATCTCGTCTTCTGTGTCGGGCTCGGTGGCGCGCAGGATCATGCCGCGCTGCTGGGCCCGCTCGTTCGCCAGATGCTTCGCCTGCTCACTCGCCATCGGCGGAGCCGACTGCTCCGGCGGCACGAGCGAGCCGGACGGTCCCTGCCCGGCAAGCGACTGCGCGGCATCCTCACCCGGATGCGTCGCGTACGGCAGCCCCGGCCCCTCGCCGTACACGGGCGCGTTCGGGTACAGGAACTCGCCGTCAGCCGCCGGCCGCTGCTGCGCGGGATCGAACTGTGCGGCGTCGTACTCCTGCGAATGAGGAGCCTGAGGGGCGGATGCGGCGGTCCCGCCAGCAGGAAGCGCCTGTCGGTGATCACCCGCAGGCAGAGCGCTCTGCCCGGGAATCGGCGTCGGGTGCTGGCCGGTGAGGCGCGGATGCTGCCCTGTGAGGCGCTGGTGCTCAGCGGTCGCGTTCTGCTGCATCGAGGCGAACATGGCCTTCGCATCGCTCAGCTTCGTCGGGTCCAGATTGATCTCGCCTGTCTCGAGCTGCGACCAGGTTGCGGATTCGGTGTCGGATGCGGGCTCGGCTGCCTGCGCTGGTTCGTCTGCTGGGTCCTCCAGCAGCGCGTTGAACTCCGCGTTGATTCTGGTGAGCTTCGCAGTGTCGGACTCGGGCTTCGGAGGCGGCGGCACGTCGTCGGCGACCTCTTCAGCCTCGAAGACCTGCTCGACCTGCTGGTGGCTGTGGTCAGCTGGCTCAGAGGGCTCGGGAGCTGCAGGCGGCTCGGGATCCTGGCCGTAGGCGGGCGAGGAGGTGACGAAATCAGGCTTCTGCTCGATGTCGAATCCCTGCGGGGTTCCCCAGGACTCCGGCGCGGTCTTGGGCTGGGAGCCCCGATTCGGCTCAGGAGTAGAAGGATGCGCGTACTGCACATCGACGACTTCGACATCCTCGTCGTAGTCAGCGGTGTCGTCCCGGGGAGGCTCCACGGGCGACGGCCCCGATGTAGGCACGGGTGGCTGCGGGGCCGGTGCAGGTTCGACCGATTCCGGCTCGGCGGGCTCCTCCGGCTGCGGCAGCGGCTCGACGTAGTCGGTCTCGCTCGCGTAGGAGACCTCGACGATGTCCGGCTCGTCGCCCTCGAGGTCGCGCACGATCTCGGTGTCGCCGCCTCGGGCCAGTTCGCCCTCGCCTGGCTCGCTCTGCTCATCCGAAGCGTCGTCGGTCAGCCAGAAGGCTTCGCCTTCACCGCCGGCGGCAACTCCCGGATCTCCGAAGTCTTCGGCCAGCGACCATCCGCTGGTCTCGGCCTCCTGCGGAGCCTCATCAGCCCCGCTCTCAAGGCGTGCGGCGAGGTCTTCGACCCCGTCGTTCGTGCCCTCGGCATCGCTTCGACCCGGATTCTTCGAATCATGCATGTGCCCATGGTAGAAGTCGCGGGCGACTTGGCGCTCAAAAACACGCAAGAGCGGGGGTCCGAGTGGATTATCCACACGAGCCCCCACTCAGCCGTGATTCTGTGCACCGGTGCCGCTCAGAGCACCGAGTTCAGCTCCTGCCCGGCCTGATTGTTGAAGTCGTAGGCGAGGCGCACCTCGTCTTCGAGCTCGCGAATCTGCTCGTCAGAGAAGCCGGCCGCGTCGAGGGCGGCCCGGTACTCGTTCTTGAACTCCGGAATGCTCTCGATCTCAGGGAAGTCGTAGAACTCGGCACCCTTGCGGTCGCTGAGCCCGTATGCTTCGCGGTGCATGGCCGCGATCATCTGACCGCCCGAGAGGTCGGCGAGATACCGCGTGTAGTGGTGCGCAACGAACAGGTGAGGCTGGTCGCCGACCTCCTGGATCCGCTCGACATACCGTTTGGTCGTCGGCGTCGGCTCGATCTGCGACCGCCAGTCTGCCCCCAGCCAGTGCTCGAGGTCGCGCTCGATCGCGGGCAGCCGAATCAGCTCGGGAAACGCAAACGCAAAGTCGGGGTCTCGCTCGAGGTGCTCAGCCAGCTTCGCCTCGATCGCCTCGTAGACGAAGAAGTGCAGCGCAGCCTGGGCCGCAACCTGCGCGCCAGTCAGGCCGCCGTGCAGGTAGCGTTCGCCGTAGCGACCGTCGGTCTGATCGTCGTCGGGCTGCCGGTGGCCGCCGAAGGAGACAGCGCGAAGTCGGGCCGAGAGTGTTGTGGTGTCAGTCATGAGGACTCCTGTGCAAGAAGAATTCTGCGGATGGACAGGGCCCGGCCGCGTGCAGCGACCGGGCCCCGAATGGCTACTGGGTGCGACCGCGACGTGCGAAGAGCACGCCTCCGCCGACCAGCATCATTCCTGCGAGCGCGATGGCGAGCAGGCCAGGTGCCACACCGGTGTTCGGCAGCTTGCCGTCAGCATCCGGTGAGGTGGGAGCGGGCGCGTCGGTCGGACCGCCTGACTCACCCGGGTTGCCTGGGTCCACCGGGTCAGTGGGCTCCACAGGGTCGGTCGGGTCAACCGGATCCGTCGGGTCGACAGGGTCCGTCGGGTCGACAGGATCGGTCGGGTCAACAGGGTCAGTCGGGTCAACAGGATCGGTCGGGTCGACCGGCAGATCCGAGACCGTCAGGGTTGCCGCATCCGACACAGCCTCGCCGAACTCGTTCACGAGCGAAATGCGGAACTGAGCGTCTGCGACCGACTCGTCGACCGTGAACGACAGCGTTGCGATGTACTGCGGCAGACCGTCTGCAGTCGGCTGGGCGCCGCGTGCGGTGTCGGCCTGGTCGAGACGCAGCTCTTCGCCGACGTTGACCCACTCGTCTGCACCTGCTGCAAGCATCTGCCACTGAGCAACCGGTGCCGGGCTGCCGGTCACGATGGTCTCGAGCGTCACGCGCTCACCGAGCTTCGCGGTGACGTCCTCGGGGTGCGAGATCACTTCTGGAGCAGCCTCAACAGCTGCCGAGGTGACCGTGACCGTTGCGGCAGCCGACTCGGCCGAGCCGGCCTCGTTGGTCGCCACGATGCGGAACTGCGCGCCGTCCTGCTCTGCAGCTGCGGTGAATGCGTAGGTCGTCGACGTTGCGCCGTCGACGTCGACCCACTCGCCGTCAGTCAGCTGCTGCCATTGCACTGTGGGCTCAGGCGAGCCCGCGACCTCAGCCGACAGCTCGACATCCTCGCCCGGGGCGGCCACGACGTCTGCCGGATCGGTGACGATCGAAGGTGCGATCGCAACCTCTTCTGTCGAGTACGACAGCGTGAACGGACGCGGCTTCTTGTACTGGTCTCCTGACGAGCCCGATCCGTAGAAGAACGAGCGAACGCCCGAGTAGATCTGCGCGGTGAACTCGTTGGGGTACGAGGCGTCGATGCCGCCTGCCCAGGTGCCCTCGTCGGTCTCGCCCTCCCAGTTGGGAGCGATCTCGAACGACACCTGGCCGTTCTCGTCTGCCGTAACGTCTGCGCCACTGAAGGTCGCGATCGTGGTGCGGCCGGGGCCGTACTGATAGTCAGCCATGCCCTCGACCGTGAAGTAGCCGGAGAAGTCAGCGGTGATGTAGCCGTCACCAGCTGCGTTCACGTGCACCTGCACATCCTTGAAGTTCCACTGGTTGGCGGAACCCGAGGTGATGCGCGCGGTGCCTTCGAACGAGATCACCGTGTTGCCGTCCGCATCCTGCTGCGCGATGCCTTCCGAGAAGGTGAAGAGGCGGTTGGTGTTCTCGTATGGCTCACCGGGCACGGTCTCGGGAACGCTGACGTTGCCGTCGATCGCTTCCTTGTCGAACCAGTAGCCGACCGTGTTGTACATGTTGGCGATGGTCCAGTCGAGCTGCGCACCCTCGCCTTCTGCGACCGTCGCGCCGAGCTCGATGTCTGCGATGCTGCGGGCCAGGTCGACCACAACGTAGCTGCGCGAACTGCTCTCTGATCCCAGGAACTGCTCGGAGTCGCTGGTGAACTGTGCCGTGATCGCACGAGGTCCGCCGGCGACCCAGGCGTCGGTCGTCAGCGTTGCTTCGCCGTCTGCCACCTCAGCGGTGCCGAGGCTCGTGTCGCCGTCGAAGAACTCGACCGATCCGGTCGCCTCAGCAGGAGAGACGGATGCGGTGAGCGACTCTTCCTCGCCGAGGAAGTAGGTCGGGAAGTCACCGACCGGCTGCGGTGCAACGGTGACCGTTGTCTCGACAGCGGTCGACTCCTCTTCGAACGTCACGGGCACGAATGCCTCGACGCCGGCGTTGCGCTGGCCGTGAGCGCCGATGGTGATGACGCCGCACTGGTCGACGAAGCAGTCGATCTCGTTGCCCATCTGGCTCTCGAAGACCGCGCCGGGAATCGTCAGCTCTGCGCTCCAATTGCCGTCGGCATCCATCGTCGGGAGCCCTGGCTCGGTCGTGTTGCCCGGGTAGCTGACCATGCTCTGGTACAGGCCAGCACCGGGAGCGTAGTCATAGTTCTGCCCGATCAGACCGCCAGCGGAAGGCGTCCAGCTGTGTTCGTCGCTGGCATCCTTCGGCGTGACGACGCCGAACAGCAGGTACGCCCCGCCGAACGACGAGCCGTTGTTGCTGGTGGCGAAGCCCGAGCCGGTGAGCGAGAGCGTGCTGTCGCCGTCAGCGACGAGGTTCTCGCCGGGCGCGACGTTCACCTGTGCGCCACTCGGGCCTGTGCCGGTTGATGATCCGGACGGATCTGCGACTGCCGCCGGCATCGCGAATCCGACCGTCATGACTGCAGCCGTGCCGAGCGCTGCCAGGGCCTTGGCCCCGGTGCGTCTCGGGGGCCGCTGAGCCATTTCGAACATGGGTGTTCCTTTCGGTTATATGGAGGAGTGTCCGGCGATTACCGGCGCGAAGAGAATCGAGGAGCCGCCCAGAGCATCGAGAGTCCGAGCACTCCGAGGGCGATGATCAGAGCGGATGCGAACAGCAGCGTGCGTCCGTCGTTCTGCGACTGCAGCACGGCGGTGTTGACGCCGTTGCCCGTGACGGTGTTGCCAGTGGCATTGCCGCTGGTGCCACCGTCGCCCGCTGCGGCACCGGGGCGTGCGTCGTCGTCGATCGACGACCCATCCGCGTCGAAGAACACTGGCGTGAACACCTCGGCACCGGCATTCGCCTGGCCGTGCGCACCGATCGTGATGACACCGCACTGCACCTCGTAGCAGTCGATCTGCTGGTTGAAGGCGGTGAACTGCGACGCTGCGATCGTGTACTCGGCCTCCCAGTTGCCGTCGGCATCCATCTCTGGGAAGCCCGGCGTCGTGGTGTTGCCCGGGTAGCTGACGATGCTCTGGTTGTCTTCGCCTTCGATGTAGACGTAGGTGAAGCCGGTCGTGCCGCCCTTCGACGGAGCCCAGTCGGTGCCGGCATCGGGGTCGATCCAGCCGAACAGGATGTACGCGCCGCCGAAGTTGCTGCCGGCAGCGTTCTGGGTCGGGTAGCCCTCTCCGGTCAGCGTGACGACCTGGCTCTTGTCGGCCAGTTCGTACGCGGGTGACACGGTCAGCGTTGCGCCAGCCTCGTTGGTGCCGGTGCTCTCGCCGTGCGGGTTCTTTTCGGTCGATGGAGGCGTCGTCTTGCCATCGTCGTTGTCGTCGATCGGCTCGGGCTGCTCGTAGATGAACGGAGCCCAGCCGACGACGTCACCGGCGGCGTTGACGATCGCCAGGGTGTGGTCGCCCTCAGCGAGATCGCCGGGGAGGCGCACGTCGATGCGTCCTGCGTCGTTAACGCGAACCCATCCGGCGAACTGCGGGTCAGACAGCACGACGGCGCCGATCCACGAGCCGGCCAGGTCATCCGGCACCTGAGCAGTCAGATTCGTCGTTCCGACGTTCAGGATCGACACCTGTCCGCGGTTCGCGTCAGTGAGGTCGGCCAGCGTCGGCAGCTGCTCAGGAGCCGAGACAGGAGGCTCATCCGAGTCGCCGCGCGGCGGCCAGTCCGATTCGTCCTGGCCCGTGAAGTAGACCGGGGTGTAAGCCTCGTTGTCGGCGTTGATCACGCCATGCGCGCCGAATGAGAAGACGCCGCACTGCGATGCGAGGCAGTCGATCTCGCCGCCGCCGAAGAACGACGGAATCGCTGCGCCAGGAACCTCGACGGTGAACGACCAGTAGCCGCTCGCATCCATCATGGCGTCTGCGACTTCGCCGTCTGCGCTGTTCTGGTGGGCGACGAATCGGGGGCTGCCGTAGTCGAGGTCAGCACCGGGGCCGGTGAATCCGCCCTTGCTGCGGCGCCACTCCTCGGTGCCCGGGTTCGCTGCCTGGCCGAAGCCGACGTAGATGCCGCCCGAGCCGGTGCCCGGTTCTGTTGCGGGGCCGGGGTTGAAGTTGAAGCCCTCGATGCGCACGAGCGTCGCACCGTCGGCATCGAGCGCGTAGCCCGGGGTGACGGTGATGTACGACTCGGTGCCGCTGAGCGGTTCGCCCTGGCTGACGCCGTAGGCGACCTCATCGTTCGGATCCGGGTCGACGGTCGGGGTCGGCACCGGGTCTGTGGGCTCGGGGTCGGTCGGCTCAGGATCTGTAGGCTCAGGGTCCGTCGGCTCGGGATCCGTTGCCTCACCCTCGGTCACCAGCGACGCGGATGCGTCATCGACCATGTCGTTCGGGGGCCCGTAGGTCGGCGCCCCGCCGAGCTTCGGCAGGTGCTCGTCCCACGCGGCTGTCGAGAAGAGGCCGTCGGTGAGATTGAGCGAGACTGAGCCGTCTGCGACAGCGATCGTGTCGCCATCGACCGGGTAGGACGCCAGAACGACGTCGGCCGTCGGCTCCTTGGTGTTGAAGCTCTCGGTCATGTCGACGACGATGTCGGCGCTCTCGCCATCGATCTGCACACGCAGGTTGTCGAACCAGAGCCACGATTCGCCGAAGCCGAGCATCTCGACCTCGCCGTCGAACGAGACCTCCGCGGTCCCCTGCGACTCGTTCGCCCATCCGCTCGCTTTCGAGAAGACGATGGCCGAGTCACCCGTTGTGTAGGTGGCGCCGTTGTACGCAGAGATCGACCCCTCGGTGTGGTCGAAGTTCTCGAGGTAGTTGCGAATGGATGCGCGAATGCCCCATTCGAACGTGCCGTCGGTCACCTGCACGTCACCGTCGGCGGCTGCCGCCGGCTGTGCGCCTGTTCCTGCGAGGCCGATGCCTGCCAGGCCGAGCGCTGCCACCAGCGCTCCCCCGACGGTTGCTGATCTGAGTCTGCTGATCATGCCCCGTCTCCTCTCTCTTGATCTGTTCCCTCTGCTGTCTCTTGGCTCGCGCCGGCAACGGCCGGCTTGCGGCTGCGAACGATGAGCAGCACGACCGCACCCAGCAGCAGCGCCACCGCTGCGCCGAGCACGATGAAGATCCAGGTGCTGGCCCCGCTCTCGTCGGCAGTCGCGACCTGCTGGTCGGCATCACCCTGCCCGCCGCCGTCGCCTTCTGCGTCGGCTTCGACGTCTGCTGCCTCTGCCGTCTCCGTCGGTGACGGAGCCTCGGGCTCATCGGCTTCTGAGTCACCGCCGGGCACTTCGAGCACGGTCGCCTCATCGTCGAAGTTCTGCGTGGGCGTCGTGCCGTCGAACGTGATGGGCGTGAACGACTCGTTGTTGGCGTTCCAGAGTCCGTGCGCGCCGATCGTGATGATGCCGCACTGCACGACCTTGCAGTCGATCTGCTGGCCCTGCTGGTTCTGACCGTCGTGCGGGTTGCCGAAGCTCGCCTCGAAGACGCTGCCGGGAATCCGCATGGTTGCGCTCCAGCTGCCGTCCGCCCTGATCATGCCGTTGGCTGCCTCGGCAGAGTCTCCACCCTCGAAGGCGACCAGCAGCTGCGCGCCGCTCGTGCCCGCGTACGCGAAGGTCGTGCCGGACTTGCCGCCCTGGCTCGGCTTCCATGAGCCGCCAGACGGGTCGGTGACTGCCCCGAAGAACACGTACACGCCGCCGGGCGCATTCGGCTGGTACTGGAATCCGCTGCCGGTCAGCGTGACCTCGGTGGCAGAATCCGAGCTCGGCGCCGGCGACACCGAGACCTGGGCCGCAGCCTGCGCGGGGGTCGCTGGCGTGATGCCTGCAAGCACCAGCGCTGCGGCCGATGCCGCGATGACGGTACGAAGTGCGGCGGATGCGCGCATCATTGATCCTCCAGGGTCGAGCCGCCGAGGTCGGCGGGGGCTGTCGTGGCTGCCGACGTGTCGGCGTAGCGCTCTGGGACGATGTGCAGCTCAGTGCCGCCATCGGCTGCGGGCTGCTGCAAGACACGAATCGGATGCGCGTACACCGAAGAGAGCGTCTCGCTGTCAAAGACCTCGGCAGGCGTGCCGTGCGCGATGCACGAGCCGTGCGAAAGCAGCACGACGCGGTCGGCGTAGGCGGCGGCTGCGGCCAGGTCGTGCAGCACGATGCAGACCGCAGCGCCCTCTCGCGCAACCCTCCTGGCTGTCGCCAGGACGAGCTCCTGGTAGTTGACGTCGAGTGCGGCGGTCGGCTCGTCGA
The DNA here is from genome assembly GCF_900163565.1 of Agrococcus casei LMG 22410. Taxonomy (GTDB): domain Bacteria; phylum Actinomycetota; class Actinomycetes; order Actinomycetales; family Microbacteriaceae; genus Agrococcus; species Agrococcus casei. The sequence continues at coordinate 107,423 of NZ_FUHU01000046.1, read as the reverse complement.
GGAAGATCAGGCCGGTGCGCTGGGCGAGCACCCTCGCCAGCGATACGCGGGCCCGCTCGCCGCCCGAGAGCGAACCGAAGGTGCGGTCCGCGAACTGCAGCGAGTCGGTTCTAACGAGCTCCTCGCCGATGATCCGCTCGTCTTCGCGCGGACTCGTGATGCGCTGCCAAGGAGCCCGCCCCATCGCGACGATCTCGATCACTTTGAACGGGAAGGTCACGATGTTGTCCTGTCGCAGCACGGCGCGACGCAGTGCAAGCTCAGCACTCGACCACTTCGCGGCCTGCCTGCCGTCCAGCTCGACCGAGCCCGAGTATCCGAGGTCCCCCGCCAGCGCAGCCAGCAGGGTCGACTTGCCTGCGCCGTTCGGGCCGACCAGCGCGACGATCTCGCCAGCGCGGATCTCGATGTCGATGCCGCTGACAATGCGCTGGCCGCCGAGGTCGACGCTGACGTCGGTGCCTCGCAGGGCGACGTCGCCGAATGCCGGTCGCTCGGGGGCGACCTTCGGTGCGAGGAGCAGACTCATGCCCATCCTCCCGTCCGACTGCGCTGACGACGCAGCAGGTAGAAGAAGAACGGGCCGCCGATCAAGGCCGTGATCATGCCGATGGGCAGCTCGGCATACGGCACCGCGGTGCGAGCGACGAGGTCGGCGAGCGTCAGCATCGCCGCTCCTCCGGGGATGCTCGCAGCGATCAGCAGGCGGTGGCTGGGCCCGGCGACCATGCGGATCAGGTGCGGCACCACGAGCCCGACGAAGCCGATGATGCCTGCGAACGACACGGCCGAAGCGGTGAGCACGGCGACGATCACGATCGCGACGACGCGGAGCTTCTCGATGTCGACGCCCAGGTGCCTGGCAGCGTCATCGCCGAGGGCCAGCAGATCGAGCTGTCGCATGAGGGGGATGATCGCGATCACGCCGATAAGCACCAGCGGCAGCACTGCGCCGACCTGGAACCACAGCGAGCCCGCGAGCGAGCCCATCTGCCAGAACACGATCTGCTCACGCTGGTTGGTGTCGGCCGCGAAGGTCATGAAGGCCAGGCCCGCTCCGGCGACGGCGTTGACCGCGATGCCGGTGAGGATGAGGGTGATGACCTCAGTGCGGCCGTTCGAGCGTGAGAACGCGTAGACGAAGAACGTCGTCAGCAGCGCAGTGACGAATGCCGCGCCGGGAATCGCAATCGAGCTGAGCGCCCCGATGCCGGTGACGATCGCGAGGCTTGCGCCCACTGCCGCACCCGAGGAGACGCCGATGATGCCGGGGTCGGCAAGAGGGTTGCCGAAGATGCCCTGCATCACAGCTCCCGCCGCCGCCAGCGCACCGCCGACGAGCACGGTCAACACGACGCGCGGCAGCCGCACCTCCCACAGCGCACCGTCGATGTACAGCGCATCCGGACTCGTGCATCCGAGTCCCAGCTTGCGACAGAACGAGCCGAATATCTCCGGGATGGAAATTGGCAGCTGCCCGATCGCGACCGACAGCAGCACGCCGATGATGAGGGTCACGCCGATGACCGTCAGCAGCAGTGCGGCTCTGCGTCGCGATACGGGCAGCTGCACCGGCTTCGTGGGCAGGTCAAGCAGTCGCGGTGCCTGAGATGGCGCCTGCAGCGCCAGTTTCGTCACGGCTGCACCTGCGGGGTATCACGGTAGATCGCCTCGGCGAGGGCGAGCAGGATCTCTGGCGTGCGCGGGCCCCAGCTGAACATCTCGTAGTCGCTCATGTCCACGACGCGCTCACGCTGCCCGGCCGGCGTCTGTGCGATGCCGGGGATGGTCATGAGGCCGTCGATGCCGCCGACCGACTCGAGCCCGAGCGTCAGCATGAGAATGAGATCGGGCTCGAGCTTGATGAGCCCCTCTGCCGTCAGGTTGCCGCTGGTCCAATTCTCTTCTCCGGCGACATCGACACCGCCCATGGCATCGATCAGCACGCCCGCGATGCCCGTGGTGCCATCGGGGTTGTTGCCGTACATGTAGTAGACGCCTGCCTGGCCGCGCATGTAGAGGAAGACCATGCGCACCTTGTCACCTTCTGCGTCAGGCGCCATGTCTTGAATCGCAGCGATCGTCGCATCGAGACGGCTGTCGAAGTCGGCCTGGTACTGCTTGCCGAGCTCGGGCACGCCCAGCGCTTCTGACACGTCACCGATCAGCCGACTGATGTCTTCGAAGCCCTCTGCCGGCTTGAAGAACACCACGGGTATGCCCGCGTTGCGCATCTGCAGCTGCACGTCGTACGGACCGATGCTGTAATCGGTCAGGATGAGGGTGGGACGCAATGCCAAAATTGCCTCAGCATTGAGTGTGTGATTGTCCATGACAATAGGCAGATCCTTGGCTGAGTCGAAGCCCGTCGTGACGTCGCGACCGACCACCTGATCGCCGAAGCCCAGACCGAAGACGACGGATGCGAGCCCGCCCGAGCCATCAAGGGCAAGAATCCGGCTGGTGTCGGTGATCTGAGTGTCCACGTCATCCAGCCCCGTGAAGGTGACCGGCAGATCAGGCTGCGGGTCATCGATGATCGGAGTGATGTCGGTCGAGTCAAGGATGGCCGTGTCAGGCCCCTCAAAGAACCTTGCGCCCTGAGAATCCGCGGAATCCGTGCTCGCAACATCGGGCCCACCGGTGAACAGGGAGCACGCTGAGAGGGTTGCAAGCAGCACAGCAGACAGCAGGATCGGAATGATCCTGCCGCGAGCCGCGCTGGACGGTCGACGCTTCATATTAGGTGAGGCTAGCCTAACTACAGCTCTTGTGGCAAGCACTCAAATAAGGATAGCCTTACCTAAACCAGGTTCACCGCCATCAGTGGCATGCCGCTTCCGGCATACCACTGAACCGGTGCATTCTGCGTGCCCGCAAACAACGCTTTCAGCTGGAGGTTATGTGCTGATTCAGGCTCAGAATCATGCTCGACGAGTGGTGATCAGTGTCATTGCACTGCTGCTGTGCTTCGGCATCCTGCTGTCGCCCACGGGGGCCAACGCAGGAGCCGGGGGCGTGCTGACCGCACAGCGCGACAGCCGATCGGCAGACCTGGAGGCCCACATGGCAGCCACCGACGACACCCCGGCCGATATCGACGCGGAGCTGCTCACTGACGTTGCTGGGTCAGACGAGACCGCGTCGCCGGACTCGGCATCCGGCCCCGTTGAGATCGTGGTGCGCTTCGCTGATCCCGGTGTTCCGAGCGCTGCCGCCGGTGACCCGGAGGCCGCCGTCGCCGCACTGCAGTCGCTCGAGCAGCAGCGATGGGACCTGGTCGAAGAGGGGCTTCGCGCACTGGACGATCGCGTGACGGTGCTCAACCGCTTCTGGATCACGGGGGCGATTCTCGTGAGCGCGACCCCGTCAGAGGAGGTGCTGTCAGACCTTGCCGCGCTGCCAGGTGCCGTCGAGGTCGTGCCGAACTTCACCGTCGAGCCGACGGCCGATGTGATTGGCCCGGGCTCCCCTGGCGAGACCGTCGACGATCCCACCCACGGCACGCTCACCTGGGGCGTTGACCGCATCGAAGCGCCGCAGGCCTGGGACGACTTCGGCGTGACCGGCGAAGGCGTGCGGGTAGCGGTGCTCGACACCGGCGTTGACGCCTCGCACCCCGACCTCGCGGACAAGATGGTCGGCGCAGACCTCAACGACCCGACCTACCCGGGCGGCTGGATCACCTTCGACTCGCACGGCTTGCCCATCGCGACAACCCCCGCTGATCCGGGGTCGCACGGCACGCACGTTGCCGGCACGATCGTCGGCGGCGATGCCTCCGAGGTGCAGATCGGTGTAGCGCCCGGCGCGAGCCTGATGGCTGCCAACGTGCTCTCGGGCGCGGGCGGCGGCTCCTACGCGCGCATCCTGGCCGGCCTGCAGTGGGCGCTCGCACCCCACTCGGGCCACAGCACCGACGATCGCGTCGGGCTGCCTGCCAACGTCATCAACATGTCGCTCGGCTCGACCGGCCACAGCGCGGCGTTCGCCGACATCATCCGCAATATTCGCGCCGCCGGCATCTTCCCCGCGATCGCGATCGGCAACGCGCCGTGCGGACCGACCGGCAACTCCTCCCCCGGCGACCTCTACGAAGCCGTCGGCGTAGGCAACACGAACTCAGCCGACGAGGTGAACCCCGAATCCTGCGGCGCGCAGACCGCGTGGCCCGCCGAGGTGACCGAACGCTACGACTGGCCGCAGAACTTCATGAAGCCCGACGTCAGCGCCCCGGGTACCGCTGTCTACTCCGCGATTCCAGGCGGCAGGTGGGGCCAGTCGACAGGCACGTCGATGGCAACGCCGCACGTGGCAGGAGCCGCAGCGCTGATCGCCTCGGCTCGCGCCGGACTCTCGGTCGATGAAATCGCGCAGGCGCTCGAAGACACCGCCTGGCATCCGGCCGGCGACGACGCGGAGCAGGACGACCGCTACGGACACGGCCGCATCAACGTGCACGACGCGATCGCCTCGGTGCTGGGCGCCTCAGGCGTCTCCGGCACCGTCATCGACAGCGCTACAGGTGCACCCATCGAGGGCGCACTTGTCACCTACGCAGATGTGAGCGAGAGCTGGACGACGGATGCGCGGGGCGCCTTCCAAGCGCCGCTGGTGCCCGGCAAGTACACGCTGCGAATCCAGGCGTTCGGCTACCACGAGACCGAAGTGGCGGTCACGGTGCCGGACGACCGCATCGTGCAGGCGCAGGCTGAACTCGAGGCCATGACGACCGGTGTCATCCAGGGCGTCGCAGTCAGCCGCGAGACGAACGAGCCCATCGAAGGCGCAACCGTCGTCGTGGTCGGGCAGCCGCTGTCCACGACCACCGCATCCGACGGCTCCTATCGCTTCGAGGGGCTGCCGCCCGGGCAGTACACGGTGGCGTTCAGCGCCGAGGGCATGACGACCGCGACGGCAGCTCCGGCTCGCGTCGAGGTCGCGCATCAGACCACGGTCAACGCCGTGCTGTCGCCGCAGCTGCGCGTGCTGCTCATCGGCTCGGGTGACGCAGATCGCACGGCCGAGCTGCTGCGAGCCAACGAGACTACGGTGACGCAGCGCCCCGATCTTCCGGCATCGGTCGATGCTGACGAGTTCGACACCGTGATCGTCGACACCGCCGCACAGGCCGACCCTGCCGCGATCGCAGCGCTGCGACAGTCGCTGCAGGCAAGCGGAGTCGGCTCGCTCTGGCTCGACCTGGGATCCAACGAGACGACCGGCATCGCGCTGCTGAGCCATCACACCGGCAGCCCGGTGGTGCGCGAGGGCGCCAACGACCGAGACGCGACCGCCACCGGCTACGTGATCACTGCCGAGCATCCGATCTTCGCCGCCGGTCAGCTGTCGAACTCGGCGCTCACGCCAGAGATGTTCGTGAGCCAGAACTCGCAGTCGACCGGCCCGAAGTTCACCGCCTGGTTCTCAGACTTCAACGAGCCGGGCGCGCAGGTGCTCGCCTCGGCGGCGAAGCAGAACAACGATGGGTCGGTCACGGTTCTCGGCGATGGGATCGCTGTGTCTGACGGCAGCGGATCGCGCACGGTGCTGCTGTCGCTGCACGCGTCGATGTCGGCGATCGGGGCCCGCACGTGGTCGTCCGAGGTCTCGCAGGTGCTCGTCAACAGCACGCAGTGGGCGGCGCCAGACTCGGTGCAGCCCATTGCGCCGACGGTGCTCGAACCCCAGTCCATCAAGCCGACGCCTCCCGATCCCGACGATGACGGCGACGGCGACGGCGACGGAAACGGCCATGGTGGGAACAATGGCAACAGCGGTGGCTCACCCTGGCAGCCCGCTCCCGCCAACGGCAACCGCGACAGCACGCCTCAGCAGTTGGCACCCAACCAGCAGAAGACTCCGACCGCGCAGGAGCAGCCGAAGCCTGAGTCGGCTCCCGGCCCTCCGTTCTCCTCGCTAGCAGAGCTGAAGCTGGCAGAGCAGGGCGGCATCACCGCAGTGCTCGACGGCGATGAGCTGGCCGTGACTATTCCGGGGGCTGAGCCAGGCGACTGGTACTACCTGCACATCTACCCGCACAAGCTCGGTGTCGACTGGATTCGCGTGAACTCCGACGGTGAGCTGCGCATCAACATCGGCTCGTTGCAGGGCGGCACGTACTACCTCGTATTCACGGCTGCCGACGGTGCGCACGCTGGCTGGTACGAGCTTGAGATCGCCGGCGAAGATGAGGCCGCACCGCAGGATGACGTGCCTGCCGCAGAGCTGCCTGATGTTCAGGCCGACCTCACCGGCGACGACGAGGACCTCTCGGCGGCACCGGACAACGGGCTCACCCCGCTCGAGCAGGGGCTGCTGCTCGGCACCACCGGTGTGCTGCTGGCTGCTGCCGCCGTGATCACGCTCGCAGCGCTGCGCAGAAAGCCGAGCGCCTGATGCGCGGAAGAACCGTAGGATTCGTGACTGCCGGAGCCGTCGTTGCCATCGGCATCGGCGTCGGCATCCTGGGCCTGAACTCGATGAACGCGACGCCGCAGTACGAGGCAGCCTCGCGGGTGCCGGTCGCGCCGCTCGCGCCATCCGCGCATCCTGTCTCTGCCGCGCAGCCGGTGAGCGTGACGGTGCCTGTCGTCGGCCTCGAGACCGAAGTCGACGTGCAGCCACCCGCTGTCGAGGGCGTCCTGACTCCCCCTGAGGCAGACACCGCGACCTGGCTCGACGATCGCGGCCTTGCCGGCGCAGACTCGAGCGACACCGTGTATCTGCTCGGCCACTCCGCGCAGTACGGCGGCGGCGCCTTCGACCCGCTCGTCGATCGCGAACAGCTGAAGAGCACGGTCATGCCCGGCGACGAGATCGTGGTCGAGACCGCTGAAGGCGCGGTCGTCTACCAGGTTGTCAGCACCGAGTTCTACGGCAGCGCTGAGCTCTCGAGCATCCCGAAAGTGTGGGGAGAGTCCGCCGGCAGGCTCGTGCTCGTGACCTGCCTGTTCGACGCTGACGGCAACCGCATCGAGCAGAACCTCGTGGTGTTCGCCCGCATCGCTCCGGAGTCCGCCGATGAGCAGTAAGCGCAGGGGAGGACGCATTGCTGTCGGCGCACTGGCCGGACTCGCCGCGATCTGCATCGGCCTCGGCATCTGGGTCGTCGTAGACGGAACCGGGTCGGATGCGGCGGGCGACTATCGAGGCGACGTCGAGTTTCGCGCGGCATCGGGGGTGACCGCACCCGAAGCCGCAGACTTGCCGGAGGTCGATGCGGGGCTCCTCGGGGGATCGCACGACATCGCAGAGCTGGCCGACGCCGATTGGGTTGCCGCAACGGCTGCAGCCACCGGCATTCCGGAGCGAGCGCTGCAGGCCTACGCGGGAGCAGCGCTTCGTGCCGGCGACATGTGGCCGGCCTGCGGCCTCGGCTGGAACACGCTCGCCGCGATCGGCGAAGTGGAGACGCATCACGGGACCATCCAAGGCGGCTCGATCGGCGACGATGGAGTCGCTGATCCTGCCATTATCGGCATCGCGCTCGACGGCTCCAGCACCGACGCCATTACCGACACCGACGGCGGTGAGCTCGACGGCGATGCAGAGTGGGATCGCGCCATCGGCCCCATGCAGTTCATCCCGGAGACCTGGCAGGCGCTGGCGCTCGATGGCAACGGCGACGGCGTGCTCGATCCGCAGCAGATCGACGATGCCGCCCTCACCGCAGCCGCTGCGCTCTGCGGCCCAGGCGGCGACCTCACCGATCCGGCGGTCTGGATCGATGCCGTTGCCGGTTACAACTCGGCCACCTCCTACAACAACCGGGTCGCCGAGGCGGCAAACGCGTACGCTCAGTGATAGCGATCGCTCAAAAACAAGCGAGAGCGGGGGCTCGCGTGGATAATCCACACGAGCCCCCGCTGCGCCCTGGTTTTGGTCTCTATTAGAAGAAGCCCTGCTTGTTCTCTGAGTACGACACCAGCAGGTTCTTGGTCTGCTGGTAGTGATCGAGCATCATCAGGTGGTTCTCGCGGCCGATGCCCGACGACTTGTAGCCGCCGAACGCCGAGTGCGCGGGGTACGCGTGGTAATTGTTCACCCAGACGCGGCCCGCCTGGATCTCGCGGCCGGCGCGGTACCAGGTGTTGCCGTTGCGCGACCAGACTCCGGCGCCGAGGCCGTAGAGGGTGTCGTTGGCGATGTGCATCGCGTCGTCGTAGTCCTTGAACGTGGCGACCGAGACGACGGGCCCGAAGATCTCCTCCTGGAAGATGCGCATCGAGTTGTCGCCCTTGAAGATCGTCGGCTGAATGTAGAAGCCGCCCGAGAGCTCGCCGCCGAGGTCGACGGGCTCGCCTCCCAGCAGCACTTCGGCACCCTCCTGGCGGCCGATGTCGAGGTACGACTTGATCTTCTCGAACTGGTCGTTCGACGCCTGCGCGCCCATCATCGTGTCGGTGTCGAGCGGGTTGCCCTGCTTGATCGCCTTCGCGCGAGCCACGACCGCCTCGAGGAACGGGTCGGCGATCGACTCCTGAATCAGCGCACGCGACGGGCACGTGCAGACCTCGCCCTGGTTGAGGGCGAACATCGTGAAGCCCTCCTGCGCCTTGTCCCAGTAGGCGTCGTCCTGCGCCATGACGTCTTCGAAGAAGATGTTGGGCGACTTGCCGCCGAGCTCGAGCGTGATCGGAATGATGTTCTCGGATGCGTACTGCATGATGAGGCGCCCGGTCGTCGTCTCACCCGTGAATGCGATCTTGCGGATGCGCTTGTTCGACGCCAGTGGCTTGCCCGCTTCGAGACCGAAGCCGTTGACGATGTTGAGCACGCCTGCTGGCAGGAGGTCGCCGATCAGCTCCGCCAGCACCAGAATCGATGCGGGCGTCTGCTCAGCCGGTTTCAGCACGATCGCGTTGCCGGCCGCGAGCGCCGGAGCGAGCTTCCAGACCGCCATGAGGATGGGGAAGTTCCAGGGGATGATCTGCCCGACCACCCCGAGCGGCTCGTGGTAGTGGTACGCGACGGTGTCTTCGTCAAGCTGTGAGAGCGAACCCTCCTGCGCGCGGATCGCAGATGCGAAGTACCTGAAGTGATCGATCGCCAGCGGGATGTCGGCGTTCAGGGTCTCGCGCACGGCCTTGCCGTTGTCCCAGGTCTCGGCGACCGCGAGCATCTCGAGGTTCTCTTCCATGCGATCGGCGATCTTCTGGATGATGCCGGCGCGCTCAGCCACCGGAGTCTTTCCCCAGGCGGGAGCCGCCGCGTGCGCTGCGTCGAGGGCCGCCTCGATGTCTTCAGCGGTGCCGCGACCGACCTCGCAGAATGTCTGGCCGGTGACGGGCGTGGGATTCTCGAAGTACTGGCCTTTGACCGGAGCCACCCACTGGCCGCCGATGTAGTGCTCGTACCGCGATTTGAACGAGACGACGGCGCCGTCGGTTCCTGGGTTTGCATAGACAGACATGTGTGCTCCTTTGCACTCGTGGTGTTTGGTCGGTCAGCGGATGCGCACCAGGCACCCGCGTCAGGGCGAGTTGATGAGGCGCGAACGGATCAGAAACCGCTTGCCCTCGGGGGCTTCGACAGAGAACCCGGAGCCCCGGCCGTCCACGACGTCGAGGGTCAGGTGCGTGTGCTTCCAGTACTCGAACTGCTCGCGGCTCATCCAGAACGGAAGCTCGGCGGCAGGCAGGTCGTCGGTCGCGGGCAGCTCGAACGTGCCCAGCAGCACGTCGGCGTCGCCGGTCTTGAAGTCGCCTGTCGGAAAGCACATCGGGCTCGACCCGTCGCAGCAGCCGCCCGACTGGTGGAACATCAGCTCGCCGTGCAGCACGCGCAACTTTGCGAGCAGATCGAGCGCCTGCTGCGTCATGCCCACTCGCGACTCGCGCTCGCCCTCGATCTCGGCCCGCGCATCCAGAACTGACGCGCTCGTGACCTCGGCTGTGGCCGGAGTTTCGGCTTGTGCTGCCATCGTCGGCACCCCCTGCGAATCGGTGGTCTGACCACCATACGCTCGCGGGGCGGTTCCGTCGAGGGGTCGGATGCGCGGCTCGGCGCGCCACAATTCATGCGAATGCGGGGGTCGAGCCGCATATTGCAGCTCGACCCCCGCTCAGCGCCTGAAAATGGCGATGGCTACTTGTATTCAGGCCACGGCAGGTCGATCGGCGCCTCGAAGTCGGCGGGCAGCAGCGCCGGCATCGGCTCGGCCTCCACACGCTCGTCGAACTCGCGCTTCGCCTCGGCCAGCAGCTCGGGCTTGCTGAACAGGTCGAGGAATGTGCCCGCGATCGTCTTGCCCGTCGTCTGAATGGTCGGCGCGATCGTGGCGGGAATGCCGCCGAGCGCGTTCATGACCCACGCCGGGTAGGGCCCGGCTCCGGGGACCGGCTGCAGCGCCGGGCGGGAGACATAGAAGCGCACGGTCGGCGCATAGTGCGACATCTCGACGTAGTCGTCGCTCGTCCAGTTGCGCTGCCAGGCGGGCATGTGCTCGCGCAGCAGGCGCTCGGCCTCCTGCGGCTCGATGAGCTGCTCGGTCTCAGCCAAGAAGGGCTTCTCGCTCGGGTCAAGACCAAGACCGCGCTGCACTTCCTGCGCGACTGCAACAGCATCCGCTCCGTACTGCGGCGCACCGACTGCCGAGAGGTTGTCGTAGAGCACCTCTGCCATCTTGTGGTTGGTGCGACCGGGGCGGCTGCGTGCGATCCAACGGTCTTCGAGCTCACAGTGCGCCATGGCTGCTGCGTGCTCGGCGTTGCGGTCGAGCACTGCGAGCACGTGCTCTGCCATCTCGATGTCGGGCGTGCGCCACGAGAACTGGATGCGCGCGACGCGCTGGGGCAGGTTGTCTGCAGTCGCCTGGCCGTCTGACAGGATCGCGTCTGAGAAGCTCCAGCCTCCTGCGGCCGGCAGCATCGCATCCTGCATGATGCGCGACGAGGTGTACATCTGCATGAGCGCGACGTTCGCACCGGGGGCGCGGGCTGCCGAGTGCGATGCCGGGATCGGCGAGTTGGGGTCGGCGCTCGAGACCTGCCAGGTTTCTGCACTGTCGCAGCTGAAGGTGTAGACCTTGCTGTAGTACGCGCCGCACTGGGTGTCCCAGCGGGCCGTGTTGCACAGCGGCAGCATGTAGAACGGGTGGAACGAGACGATGCCGTCGACGTTGTCGTAGTAGCCGCGAAGACCGTGCACGACCTTCGAACCGTGCATCTTCTCGGCCGGCTCGCCCGTGTATCGGATGGTGCCGGTGATGCCGTGCTCGATCATGGCGTGCTTCGCGGCGAGCACTCCTGCGAGCGTCGAGATACCGAGCACGGAGTGCGGATCGGTGTGGCCCGGTGCGAAACGCGAGGTGCCGTCCTGAGGCTGTTCGGTGGTCGTTGCGGCCTGACTGTTGCCCGGCACAGCGTCATACTCGGCGTAGGTCAGCAGCGTGGGCCCGTCGCCATTCGACCAGGTGGCGCTGAACGCAGTCGGCATGCCTGCGGAACCATCTTCGACCTCGAAACCCTCTTCGCGCATCCGCTCGACGTACCACTGCTGCGAGCGGTACTCGCGCCAGGCGGGCTCGGCGAGCTGCCAGATGTGGGTGTGCCACTCAGTGAGACGCTCGAGGTTCTCGTCGACCCATGCCTGGGCGGTCTTCTTGGCTTCGTCTGTAAGCGACATCATTCCTTCTTTCGCTAGGAGCCCATCAGTGTCGAATAACTCTGGTGTTTGACGGTCAAACACCAGAGTTATTCGACACTAGAGGGAGAGTGTGGGGGAGTTGACGGGGCTGTCAGGGCGACCCTCCGTCAAGAGCGACACGGCGTTCTGCGCCTGGATTCGCACATACTCGGCGTCAGTGCGCTCGGAGTAGTAAGCGACGTGCGGGGTGAGTACGACGCCGTCGACATCTAGCAGTGGGTGCCCTGCTTCGGGCGGCTCGAACTCGAGCACGTCAAGCCCCGCTCCGAACAGCCGGCCGCTGCGAACAGCCGAAGCCACCGCGTGCGGGTCGATCAGAGCACCGCGCGACACGTTCACGAGGATCGCGCCCTGAGGCATGCCTTCGATGAAGTCTGCATCGATTAGCTGCTCGGTCTCGGGTGTGAGCGGCACGTGCAGCGACAGCACATCGGATGCGCGGCGCACTTCATCGAGACCGGTGCGACGCACACCCAGCTCGTCGAGCATCCGCGCCGTCTGCTCATTCTCGGGTAGCAGCGGGTCGTACCCGATCACCGCACCGAACAGCGGTCTGGCGATCTCGGCCAGCTTGCGCCCGATCTTGCCGAGCCCCACGATGCCGAGCGTCTTCTCGCTCAAGCGCGGCGGCGCATCGACAGCGCGCGAGTTCCACTCGTCGGGCACCGCAGTAGCCGAGCGCGTGTAGAAGTCGAACTGTCGAGCGACCGCGAGCAGCAGCGCCAGAGCGTGTGTCGCCACCTCTTCTGTCGCTGCGCCTGGCACGTTCGTTACCCAGACACCGTGCTCGTCAGCGGCCTCGATGTCGACGTTGTTGAAGCCCATCGACATGAGCGCGACGAGCCGCAGTTTGGGCATCGCCTCGATCATCTCGCGCGTGACATCGGCATAGCCGACGAGTAATACTTGGGCGTCGGCGGCGTCAGCAACGATCTCCGAGGCGTCACGCGTGTTCAGCGTGCGCACCTCGAAGCCGTGCTGTTCGAGCATCGCGACACCTGTCGTGAGGTCGGTGTCGTCGATTTCGGTGTAGACCGCGACGGGCCTGGGCGTCACTCAGCCGCCTTGCGCGACCTGTCGATGACCTGGGCCATTGCCGTCATGATGTCGTAGACGACGTGGCTGGCGGCGATGCCGGTGACCTGTGCGTGGTCGTAGGCGGGTGCGACCTCGACCACGTCGGCGCCAACGATATTGAGGTCGGCCAGTGCGCGGATCATGCGCAGCAACTCACGGCTCGTGAGGCCGCCGGCCTCAGGGGTTCCGGTGCCCGGTGCGTGCGACGGGTCGAGCACGTCGATGTCGACGGAGATGTAGAGCGGCTTGTCGCCGATGCGAGTGCGAATGCGCTCGATCGCGGCTGCGACGCCCTCTTCTTCGATGAACTCGCTCGTGATGATCGCGAAGCCCAGGCGGGCGTCGTCTTCGAGGTCGCCCTTGCCGTACAGCGGGCCGCGGGTGCCGATGTGCATCGAAGCGGTCTGGTCGATGTAGCCCTCTTCGGATGCGCGGCGGAAGGGGGTGCCGTGCGTGATGGGCTCGTCGAAGTAGGTGTCCCAGGTGTCGAGGTGCGCATCGAAGTGCAGCACTGCGACGGGGCCGTGCTTCTTGTTGATCGCCTTGAGCAGCGGGTACGCGACCGTGTGGTCGCCGCCGATCGTGAGGATCTGCTCGACGCGCTCGCCCAGCTCGGTCGCCGCGACCTCGACCTCGTCGACTGCCTTCTTGAGGTTGAAGGGGTTCGGTGCGATGTCGCCGGCGTCGGCGACCTGCACGGTGTCCCAGGCGGCGAAGTCCTGCGCCGGGTTGTAGGGGCGCAGCAGACGGCTGGATGCGCGCACGTGCTCGGGGCCGAAGCGGGCGCCCGGGCGGTAGCTCACGCCGGTGTCGAACGGGATGCCGACGATGGCGATGTCGGTCGACTCGACCTCTTCGATGCGCGGCAGGCGCGCGAAGGTCGAGAGACCTGCGTAGCGGGGGGTCTTGGATGCGTCAGTGGGGCCGACGGGGCTCGAAGCCATGGTTCATACCTCCGGGTTGTGTCTGTTCGGTGTCTGTCAGGCGACGGGCTCGACGGTGGGCACGTGGATGAGCTGCACGCCGCCTGCGGCGACGGCCTGCTCGACGGCCTGGTCGATCTGGTCGATGCTGTCGATGCTCACGCCGGTGCCGCCGAAGGCCGTGACGAGGGCCGCCCAGTCGGGCTGCACGAGGTCGACGCCGATCGGCGCGATGCCGACTGCCGCCTCGTTGCCCTTGATCTCGGCGTAGCCGCCGTTGTCGACGACGATCACGACGACATCGAGCTGCTGCTCGACCGCGGTGATGAACTCCTGCACGCTGAACATGAGCGCGCCGTCGCCGATGACGAGCACCGACGGACGCGACGGGTCGGCGATGCGAGCGCCGATCGCAGCCGGCAGGCCGTAGCCGAGGGTCGCGTAGGTGGCCATGTACTGCACCGAGTTGGGCTTCGAGACCTTGACCATGTTGAGCAGGCCCCAGTAGGCGATCTTCGACGAGTCGGTCGAGAGGATCACGTCTGCCGGGAGCGCCTGCGCGATGCGCTTGCCGATCTCGGTGTTGTGGGCGTCGAGCTCGTACGACTCTGCCTCGACGGCCTCGAGAATCGCCGCCACATCGACCGCGTTCTTAGGCTCGACGTCGCCGATGGCGAGGATCAGTGCGTCGATGGCCGCGGCTGCGTCGCCGACGATGCCGACGTCGGCACGCTGGTTCTTGTTGATCTGCGACTCGAGCACGTCGATGCGCACGACCTTGCCCTCAGCCTCAAGTGCGTCGACCCAGAGGTCGGCCTCGCCGAGCTTCGAGCCGATCACGAGCAACACCTCTGCGGTCTTGGCCACATTGCGCGCTGCTTCGAGACGCAGGTTGGCGCCGAGCGAGAGTGGGTGGTGCTCGTCGAGCACGCCCTTGCCGTTGGTCGAGGTCACGACGGGTGCGCCGAGCTTCTCAGCGAGCGCCTTGACTCCGGCGGCAGCGCCGCGCGAGCCGCCACCGGCGAAGATCACAGGGTTCTCTGCGCCCTTGAGCAGCGCCGCGCCCTCTGCGACAGCGGCGGTGTCGAGCTGCGCGGGAGCGGGAGCCGCAACGGCCTCGAGCACCGAGCCCTCAAGCGTGGTCTCGGCCTCGAGTACGTCGAGCGGAACCTCGATGTAGACGGGGCGGGGGCGACCTGTGCGGAACAGCTTGAAGGCGTCGTGCACTGCCTGCACTGCCTCTTCGGCCGACTCGACGCGACGGCCCCACTCGACGACAGCCTGCGCGGCCGCCAGTTGGTCTTTCGTCTCGTGCAGTGTGCCGACATCTGCGAATTCAGCGCCGCGGGCGACACCAGGTGCCAGCAGGATCATGGGGCGTGACTCAGCGAACGCGGTCGCAGCCGACGACAGTGCGTTCAGCAGGCCGGGGCCGCTCGTCGTCATGACAACGCCCGGCAGGCCCTTCTGAAGCGACCAGCCGTCGGAGCCGTATCCGGCGCCCTGCTCGTGTCGTGACGTGACGGCGCGGATGCCCAGCGCGGTCAGCGGCCGGTAGAGCTCGAGGTTGTGGGTGCCGGGGATGCCGAACACCGTGTCGATGCCGTAGTTGCGGAGGGTCTCAAGCAGGACCCAGCCGGTCGTGCGCTTCTCGATTGTCTGCATGTCTCGTTCGTCTTTCGCGTCGTTGGTGGGACGTTGTCGTGTTGACTTCGTGAGTCTTCAGATGGTGATTCGGGTCATCGGTCGCCGGCGAACACGCGCTTGCCGTCAACCCAGGTCTCGAGCACTTCGATGCTGCCGATGGTAGCCGCGTCCACTGACAGCGGGTCAGCGGCGAGCACCGCGAAGTCTGCGCGCTTGCCGACTTCGAGCGACCCCAGCTCGTCTTCGCGGCCGATCGAGACAGCACCTTCGAGCGTGTGCGCTCGAAGCGCCTCGGCTGCCGTGATGCGCAGGCTGTCGGGCCCGAGCTTGGCGCCTCGACGTGTGACCCGCGTCACTGCCGCCTGGATTGCCTCCAGCGGCCTCGGCTCGGCGACCGGCGCATCCGACGAGATCGTCATCGGAACACCTGCGTCACGGAACTCTCCGAGCGGGTTGAAGCGCTCGCCGGGGGTACCGATCGCCTGCTCGACGCCCTCACCCCAGTTGTAGTAGTGCTGGGTCTGGTTGACCGGACGGATGCCCAGCTCGGCCATGCGCGCCACTTCGGCTTCTGCAGGCAGCCCGCAGTGCTCAATGCGGTGACGGGCATCCGGGTCGGGATTCGCAGCAAGCGCCGCCTCGACCGCGTCGACGACCATCTTGATCGCGATGGGCGACTGCGCGTGCGTTGCAGTCTGCAGACCCGCCGCGTGTGCCTTGGCGACGAGCTCTGCGTAGTCGCGAGGCTCGTGGTAGAGCTGACCGGTGCGGCACGGGTCACCGACGTAGCCGTCGGGGAAGTACGCCGTCCAGCCGCCGAGTGTGCCGTCTGCGTAGAGCTTGATGCCTGCGGTTGCGAGCATCGCGTTGCCGAACGGCGCCGTGAGTCCCAGCTCGAGCACCTGGTCGAGCAGGTGCGACAGGAAGTACATCGAGACGCGCACCTTCTGCTCGCCCTCACCGGCGAACCGCAGGTAGGTCTCGAGTTCGCGCTTCGACACCTGAGCGTCGCCGATGGCAGTGACGCCGCCGGCCAGGAACTCGCGCTGCACGAGTCGCATCTGGCGCAGGTGCTCCTCGGGCTCGTCGCCAAGGTGGAAGTTGGGGCCGTGGTGGCCGATCTTCACGCCATGGAGGCCCGTGAGCACGTTGCACGCCGCATCCGACAGCTCGCCCGTGAGCTCGCCGTCGGCGTCGCGGAAGAACTCCCCGCCCTCAGGGTTCGGCGTCTCACGCGTCACACCGTGCTTGGCAAAGGTGAAGCTGTTCACGACGCCGCCGTGGCCGGAGGCGTTCATGATGTACACCTCACGATCGGTGGAGACCTGGTCGAGCTCTTCCTTGGTGGGGTGGCGCTGCTCTGCGAGGTTGCGCTGCTCGTAGCCATAGCCGCGCAGCGGAGCGCCAGCCGGCAGCTTCTGCGAAGCCTGTCGCAGCAACTCGACGATCTCGGGAATCGAACCGGCCTTCTCGGGCGAGATGTCGACCCACGTGAGCATCTGCCCGTACATGAGCGGATGCGCGTGCGCGTCGATGAAGCCCGGCACGACAGTGGCGTCTCCGAGGTCGACGCGATCGGGCTGCAGCCCTGCGTCGGCCGCGGCCCGATCGACATCAGCAAGTGTGCCGATGGCGATGATGAGGCCCCTGTGGGTCAGCATCGCCTGCGCTTCGCGCACCTCTCCCCCGACGGGGAGGATGCGCGAAGCCGTCAGGATCGTCGGGGCAGAGTCCCGAGCGTCGAAGGTCGCCAGCTGTCGCATCGTGCTTACTGCTCCTTGCCGTTGATGGTCGGGCCTGCCGTCGTGTCGAGTCGAGGCTCGTACGAGGCCGTCACCGGTGCCTCGTCAGAGTGCTGCGGTGCGAGGAACATCGCAACGGCGTTGATGAGAGCCATGACCGCGACGAGCGCGATGACGCTCCAGGGGGTTCCGGTCATCTCGAGCAGCCACAGGGCTGCCATCGGGGTCATGCCGCCCCAGACAGCGGCGCCGATTCCGTAGGCGAGCGACATCGAGGTGTAGCGCGACTGCGGGCGGAACATCTGCGCCATGATCGTGGCCAGCGGTGCCCAGGTAGCGCTCATCATGACTCGGACCAGCGACACGAAGATGTACATGAGGGCGACCTCGCCGCCGCCGATGACCAGCAGCAGCGGAACCATGGCCATCAGCGAGCCGAAGACGCCGATGTACATCATCATCTTGCCGCCCCACTTGTCGCTGAGAGCAGCCAGTGGCAGCGTCACCAGCAGTTCGACGAACGAGGCGATCGTCATTGCGGCCAGCACGTGCTCGACGGCGATGCCAGCCTCTTCGACGGCGTAGTTCTGCACGAAGGTCGTGGCGAGGTAGTAGAAGCCAGACGCGATCGGCAGGATCATGATGCCGAGCAGGATCGGCCACCAGTTGTTCTTCAGGGCGTATACGAGCGGGATCGACTGGTCACGGCCTTCGACCTTCTGCTCGAAGACCGGCGACTCCTCGACGCGGTAGCGAACCCAGAAGCCGACACCGATCAGCACGATGCTTGCGAGGAACGGGATGCGCCAGCCCCAGTCCATGAGGAAGTCGTCGCCTCCCATCGAGATCAGCCAGAAGATCCCGCTTGAGAGCACAGCACCGGCGGGGTTTCCGAGCTGCGTGAAGCCGCCGAAGAACATGCGCTGCTTCTGGGGTGCCGACTCGACGCTCATCAGGGCTGCACCGCCCCATTCGCCGCCGACAGCGAGACCCTGTGCCGCGCGCAGCAGCATCAGCAGGACGGGTGCCGCGACACCGATTGCGGCGTACGTCGGCAGGAGGCCCACGGCCACTGTCGCTACGCCCATGAGCACCAGCGTGATCACGAGGGCTGGGCGCCGGCCGATCCTGTCGCCGATGTGCCCGAAGATGATGCCGCCCAGTGGTCGGACGAAGAACGCTACCGCACTGCCGAAGAACGCTCCCATGGTCGCCAGGAACGGGTCTGTGTCAGGAAAGAACAGTCGCGGGAAGACGAGCGCAGCCGCCGTCGCGTAGACGTAGAAGTCGTACCACTCGATGGTGGTCCCGACGAAGGCCCCCAGGCCCGCGCGCATCGCGCGCTTGTTTTTGAAGGCAGGCACGTGTGTGTCTGTGGTTGCCATGGCAAGCTCCCTTGCTCGTTTGGTGCAATGGAGGAACTCTACGTCGAACTGACGCGATTGCCAAGCATAGGTTTTCAGTGATCGAGCCGGTTTGCCGACAATATGAAGACACGGCCCACAGTTTGCAGTCAATCTCCGACCGAATGTCGGCATTCTGTCGATATTCTGATGGGGTATAGCCGAGAATTGTCGACGATAACGATTTGAGAGGGCGACGCATGAAGCCATCGGAAGACCAGTTCGACGCGGCCCTGGTGCGTGCACTGCAACAGGATGGCCGGGCCAGCATCCAGACGCTCGCTGACGAACTCGAGGCGAGCAGGGCGCAGGTCTCCTCTCGGCTCAAGCGCCTCCTCGACGACGGCACCGTCCGCGTCGTCGCCGCGGTCGACCCCGGGTTTCTCGGCCACAGCATCCTCACGCACAACATGCTTCGCGTCAGCGGCAGCACCGCGCACGTGACCGAGCAGCTGCGGGCTCGCGAGGAGACCGTGTTCGTCTCGGCGGTCTCCGGCGCCGACCATGTGGTCTTCGAGACCCGCTTCGGCAGCACCGACGCGATGCTCGAGCTGCTGCAGTGGGTGCGCTCTCTGGAAGGCGTCGAACGCGTCTCGACCACGACGTACATCCGCATCGTCCGCGGGTTCTTCGTTGCGAACTACCGCGGCGACTACGAGCCCGACGACATCGACCGCAAACTCATCACGCTGCTCGAAGGTGACGGCAGGCGCAGTTACACAGCCCTCGCGGGCGACGTCGGAATGCAGCCCTCGAGCGTTCGCGAGCGCGTCAACCGCCTGATCGAGCAGAACGTGATCCGCATCTCAGCGGTCGAGGCGCGCGGCGTCGTGCGCGGGCAGCTCGGCGTCGGCGTCGGCATCACCTCGCGCGGCGACGACGAGCAGATCGCCGAGTTCCTGGCGAAGAACAAGGCAGTCGACTTCGCCGCGCAGTCGTACGGGCGACACGACTTCATCGCGACGATGGTGGGCCCGAACCCCCGCAGCGTGTTCGCGTCGATCGAGGCGCTGCGAGCGCTGCCGGCCACGGCCGCCGTCGAGTCGTGGACGCACCTGCACGTCGTGAAAGAGGACTACGCGCGCACGCTGCGGCCGGCAGAGCTGTGAGGTGCAGCTGCTGTCTGAAGCTACTTCCAGATGAGCAGGTACTTGTTGCTGAGCGGCACCCACTGGCAATTGAGGACGACGGTTCCGCCTGACATCTGCAGGTCAAGAGCGACCGTCTTGCAGTAGTTCTTCGAGTTGTACATCTTGTAGCCGCCTGCCGCCTCGGCCGCAGGGGATCCGCCGCCGGTGACGAGCCCGCCGCCGATGAGTCCGAGGGCTGCGACGCCTGTGAGTGCTGCTTTCGTGAGCTTGTTCATGATGCCTCCGATTGGTGGGTTTCAATGACGCTCACCAAGCTACGTCGACGCCTGCTCCCCCACGTTGGCGACCGGTGGGCATTGCCTCACAGTCTGCTGAGTCGAGGTGTGGCCTACGGGTGACGCGGCGCTTCCGGGGCCGGCGCTGTCCACTCGCTGGGCGCATCCGCCTTCGTCGCCGGCAGCTTGAACTGCTCAGCCCACGCGACGATCTCGGGCGAGGCGCTCCACGCGGCCCAGTCGTGGCCCGTGACTTCCTTGAGCTCGGCGACCTTCAGCGTGCCCTTGGTCTTGCTGATGAGCCGGCCGCGCACGATCGCACGCGCATAGACCTCGCCTCGCACGACGAAGCGCTGCTCGATGTAGAAGGCGCGCTCGTCGGTGCCGACCAGGCGTGACTCGACCGTGAAGCGCTGGAACGGCTGCAGCGACTTGCGGTAGGTGATGGTCTGCGCGCCGACGACCGCCGAGATGCCGTGTGCCTGCAGCACGGTCGCAAGACCTGTGCGCTCGGTCAGATCGACCCGGCCGAGGTCCATGTACGACAGGTACCTGCCATTGTTCATGTGCATCATCAGATCGATGTCGGTCGGCCAGACCCTGAAGCCGATTCGCGACACCGCAGTCAGGTCGAGACGCGGTCGGCCCTTGCTTCTGAAGAAGAGCGCGAGGATCCATTGCAGCCACATATTCACGCGTTCGATCCTGGCGCTGCGAGCCGATTTTGGCCAGGCGTGTGTGCGATGCGCCAGAACTGCGACAATGGAGGCATGCAGAAGGTGATCCTCTTCTACAAGTTCACGCCGTTGCCCGATCCTGAAGCGATCCGCATGTGGCAGTTCACGCTTGCCCAGACGCTCGGCCTGACCGGCCGCGTGCTGATCTCTGAGCACGGCATCAATGGCACCCTCGGCGGCGACATCGACGCTCTGAAGCGCTACGTACGCCTCACTCGCGAGTACAGCGGCTTTCGCGGCACCGAGATCAAGTGGTCGAGCGGCGGCAGCGCAGACTTTCCGAAGCTCACCGTCAAGGTGCGCGACGAGATCGTCACGTTTGGCGCATCTGACGAGATCGAGGTCGACGAATCCGGCGTCGTGGGCGGCGGCAAGCATCTGAAACCCGCCGCGGTGCACCAGCTGATCGAAGAGCATCCCGACACCGTCTTCTTCGACGGCCGCAACAAGTACGAGGCAGAGGTCGGGCGCTTCAAGAACGCGGTCGTGCCCGAGGTCGAGACGACTCGCGACTTCATCGACGAGCTCGAGAGCGGCAAGTACGACCACCTCAAAGACAAGCCGATCGTCACATACTGCACTGGCGGCATCCGGTGCGAGGTGCTCTCGACGCTCATGATCAACCGAGGGTTCGAGAACGTCTACCAGATCGAGGGTGGCATCGCTCGATACGGCGAGACGTTCGGCAACTCAGGCCTCTGGGAAGGCTCGCTCTACGTCTTCGACAAGCGCGGCACGATGGACTTCGGCGACGGCGCCAAGGTCATCGGCTCGTGCACCGCGTGCGGCGGCGAAACCAACCACGTGGGCGACTGCGCTGTCGCAGACTGCACGCGACAGGTAGTCGCGCATCCCGACTGCGAAGTGCTCTGCAGCGTGCATGCAGATGCGAGTGTTCAGACGGATGCGCAGGTCGCCTCATGAGCGCCGGTCTCGTGATCAGGGCGGCCAACGCGTCAGACGTGCGCGAGCTGCACGGGCTGTTCGTCAAGCACAGCACCGCCTCGTCGACCGACGAGAAGGTCAACCGCTACCGCGACCGGCTCGATCGCCTCGTCGACAGCTGGGATCACCGCATCGTCGTCGCCGAGATCGACGGGCAGACGCTCGGGTATGCGGCGGCGCAGGACTACGGGCCCCCGTCGGGCGAAGACCGGTCGGTGGCGCGGATGCACGACCTCTGGGTCGCACCCGAGGCGCGCGGCCGCGGGGCTGGGCGTGCGCTGTTCAACGACGTGCGCAATTGGGCACAGGACGAGCGGCGGATCGGCGTGCTGCAGTGGCAGTCGTCGCAGGTGGCCGCTGACTTCTACGAGCGGCTCGGGCTCGCTGACGCTTCTGGCGACGGCACGAACTTCGAGCTCGCGGTGCACCTGCCGCAGACAGAGGGCTGATTCTGCAGCTTGCTGCCGGCCCGTGTGCCTCAAAGTAGTCAAATCTCGGTTTGCGTGCCCCAAAGTAGGCTCCAGCCGGCGTTTCGCCGATAATTGACTACTTTCAGCACACCTCGGCCCTCACAAAGCTGTAGAAGAAACCCGCTCCGTGAGGCGATCCGGCAGCACATGCACGAGCGGCTGCAGCAAGCGGTAGCGCCAGTCGGCGACCACAACGCTTCTGCCGCGGCGCAGTGCACGGATGCCGTCCCGGGCGACTGTGCGCGCATCCGCCCATGCAATGCTTGGCAGGCGTTCGGCGCCGTCGGCTCCCATGCGCTCGTGAAACTCGGTGCGCACCATGCCGGGGCAAAGTGCCGTCACATGCAGCCCCTGCGACCGGTATCGGGCATTCAGCGACCTCGACAACGACACGACTGCCGCCTTGACCGCGCCGTACGTGCCGGTGGGAGTGAACGCGGCGACACTTGCGACGTTGAGGATCCAACCGTGGCCACGCTCAAGCATCCCCGGCACTGCGGCATGCGAGAGCCGAACCGGCGCCCACGCGAGCACCTCGAACAACCGGCGCTCGTCGGCAACAGGGCTCGATTCGAACTGCGCGTGAATGCCGAACCCGGCGTTATTCACAAGGATGTCGATCGGATGCGCGGCATCGGCGACGCGCTCGGCAAGACGCTCGAGGTCGTCAGGGTCGGCGAGATCGCACGGAAACGCGGCAGCCGTCACCCCGTGTGCGGCAGAGAGCTCGGCTGCGAGGGCCTCGAGCCTGTCAGCGGTGCGAGCCACTAGCACCAAGTTGACCTGCTTGGCGGCCAGCTGGCGCGCCAATTCGGCGCCGATCCCGGCGGTTGCGCCAGTGATCAGCGCCGTGTGGCGGCGCACGGTGCGCTCAGCGACGCTTGCCGATGACCGCGAGCGCGATGGCTCCGGCGATCAGCACGACGGTGCCGGCTGCAGCGGCGATCCAGGGAGTGGGCTCTTCGCGAACCGACTTCTCGACGCTGCTCTTGGTGCGCGCGAACACCTTGGCGGGGTTCACGCGGTCTTCGAGGTCGTTGAGGTTGCGGCGCAGCTCTTCGCGCTGGCGGTCGATCTCAGCCTGCGTGGGCGTCGGCTCGTTCTTGTTTTCGTCGCTCATCGGTCGCCCTCTTCGTTCTTGGCCTTCAGGTCTTCGCGGGCGTCGAGGTCATCAAGCGGCGAGGTGCCGTCTGCGGCGTGACCGAGTCCGCGAGCCATGTTGACGTCTTCTTTGATGGAGCCAACTGAGCGCATGTCGCCGAACTTGGCGTTCTTCATCACCATCAGCGCACCGGGGATCGCGAGGATCAGGATGATGACCAGCAGCGAAGCTGCGGTGAGCAGCGCAGCGGCCCACTCGGGGAACAGCAGCTGCCACGCGTGGAAGCCGGCCGCGAACAGCCACCCCACCATGTACAGCGCGAACACCACGGCGACGATGAGCAGCACGGCGCCGATGCCGATGCCTTTCACCTTGCCGGTGACTTCTGCCTTCAGGTTGGCGATCTCGGCCTTCAGCAGGCTGGTGATCTGACCGGGGACCTCGCTGATGAGGTCTCCCAAGCGCTTGCGCTCACTCATGGGTGATTACCTACTTGCGGTTGGTGACTTTGCCGATGGCCTTCGAAGCTGCGTCTGCTGCAGCCGATGCCACCTTCGGGCTCTGCTTCTGCACGAAGTCGACTGCCTGCTCTCGCGGCTTGGTGACTGCGTCTGAGTTCCAGAGCTTGCTTGCGCTCGAGGCGATCTGCTCGTAGCGCTGTCGTCCGGCACGCGCGCCGAGCACATATCCGACGCCGATGCCTACAACAAAGAGAATTCGTCCACGCATAATGCTCTCCAAACGTTGAGTGCTCTCTGGCACGTTGACTACGGTACCGGGATTGACGGGTCGCCGCACACCGGATTTGAGGATGCGGGCGAATATTCGGCGCTCAGTGCGTCTCGCTTGTGCGTGCTGCACAGCGTGACCCCTCGACGCGTCGGTCTGTCGAACGGCGGATGCGCATCCGACCAAGTTCCGCCAGTCGGGGGAAGCGCTGCCCGACGATGGTGGCAAGGATGGAGTCATGACTCCCGACGACGCAGCCTCACCCCAGCCCTCCGGCGCTCTGCAGCCAACGTCTTCGCAGCACGGTGCGCTCACGCAGGATGCCGCGCCCTCCCCCGTCTCAGCGCATTCGGTGCGGCCGGTGACAGGTGCCGTGCCTACTGCGCCGCCGAAGGTTCCGTGGGTCGCAGTTGTCGTCTACACCGTGCTCGCCATGGCGCTCGCCTGGGCCGTGACGCTGCCGCTGTGGCTCGGCGATGGCCTGGCAGACCCCGCATTCGGCTGGACGACGCCGCTCATGATGTACACGCCCACGGTCGCGGCGCTCATCGTGACGTTCTTCATCGTCAAGCCGAAGCACAAAGCGCGCTACCTCGGCCTGACGCCGTTCAAGCCTGTGTGGCGGTCGATCATCCTGATTCTCGCCTGGCCCGTGATCTTCGGCATCGTGTCGGTGCTCGCGGCGCTGCTGACCGCGGCGTTCGGGCTGGCCGAGCTCGGCTACAGCACCGAAGCCCTCGAGCCCCTTGCCGAGCAGGCCGGGATTCCGGTCGACATGCTCGTGCTGCTGCAGTTCGTGACGATTCCGCTGATCGTCGTGCAGGCGACGATCTTCGCATTCGGCGAGGAGCTCGGTTGGCGAGGATTCCTGGTGCCGGCCCTCGCGCCGCTCGGCTTCTGGAAGATGAGCCTCATCTCGGGTGTCATCTGGGGCGTGTGGCATGCGCCGCTCATCCTGCTCGGCTACAACTTCGGCCGCACCGACGCGCTCGGCGTGCTGATGATGATCGGCTTCACGTTCTTCGTGGGCGTGCTGCTCAACTGGTCACGCATGTGGTGCCGCAATGTGTACGTCGCGGCGGTCGGCCACGGTGCCCTCAACTCGGTCATCTCGATCGGCATCATCTTCTTGGTGTTCGAAGAGGAGACGCCCGACGGCTTCCTGCAGACGGCGATCGGCCTGCCCGGCTGGATCGTCCTGGCAGTGCTCATCGCGCTCATGGCCGTGACCGGATTCTTCGGCCGCCGCCTGCCGAAGCCGCTCGTGACCGAGCCGCGCAAGGTCTCGGTGAAGTTCGGGCAGACGCAGGGCGTCACGCCCGAGTGGGCACAGCAGGCCGAGCAGCAGCGTGCGGCCCAGCGGGCTGACACGGGCGAAATCCCGCGGCAGACCTGACGACCCCCTTATATACAGAACGGATGCGCGACTCGAGCGAGCCGCGCATCCGTTCTGTCGTGAAGGGCGTCACCAGATGGTGACGCGCTCCTCGGGAGCGAGGTACATCGGGTCGCCCTCCTGCACGTCGAACGCGTCGTAGAACGCGTCGAGGTTCTTCACGATCTGGTTCGTGCGGTGCTCGTTGGGCGAATGCGGGTCGATCTGCACGAGGCGGATGGCCTCTTCGCGGCGGATCTTCAGCTGCCAGACCTGAGCCCAGGCATAGAAGAAGCGCTGCGCACCGGTGAGGCCGTCGATGACAGGAGCCTCGCTACCGCCGAGCGCGTGCTGGTACGCCTTCCAGGCGATGCCGAGGCCGCCGAGGTCGCCGATGTTCTCGCCGAGGGTGAGCTCGCCGTTGACCTTGTGGTCGGGCGCCTCGTACGGCGCGAGCGCGTTGTACTGCTCGGTGAGCGACTTGGTGCGCTCTTCGAACGCCTCGCGGTCGGCTTCGGTCCACCAGTCGACCAGCTGGCCGTCGCCATCGAACTTCGAGCCCTGGTCGTCGAACCCGTGCCCGATCTCGTGGCCGATGACCGAGCCGATCGCGCCGTGGATGGCCGCGTCGTCCCAGGTCTCGTCGAAGAACGGAGGCTGCAGGATGGCCGCCGGGAACACGATCTCGTTGCGACCCGGGTGGTAGTAGGCGTTGACGGTCTGCGGGCTCATCTCCCACTCGTCGCGGTCGATGGGGCCGCCCACCTTCGCCATCTCGTAGAGGTGCTCGTGGTGCGTGGCCTGGCGCACGTTGCGCAGCAGGTCGCCTTCGGTGACCTCGAGGCCCTCGTAGCTGCGCCACTTGACGGGATAGCCGATCTTGGGCGTGAACTTCGCCAGCTTGTCGAGCGCGCGCTTCTTGGTCTCGTCGCCCATCCAGTCGATGCTCTTGATCGAGTCTTCATAGGCCCAGACGAGGTTGCCGATCAGCTCTTGCATGCGAGCCTTCGCGGTCTTCGAGAAGTGACGCTCGACGTATGCGCGGCCGACTGCGTCGCCGATGGCGCCCTCGACGAAGCCGACGCCGCGCTTCCAGCGGGCGCGCTGCTCGGTCGTGCCGGTAAGTGCGGTGCCGTAGAAGTCGAAGTTGGCCTTCGAGATCTCGGTCGAGAGGTATGCGGCCGAACCGCGGATGATCGAGAGCTTGGCCCACGACTTCCAGGCTTCGAGGTTGTCTGCTGTCAGCAGCCTGATGGCGCCTGCGATGAAGTCGGGCTGCCCGACGACGACCTTGTCGAACGCGTGCGACGGAGCCTCGACCGCGTCGATGAACGGCAGCAGCTCGGGGAACTCGTCGCGCACCGCGATCACGTTGTACATCTTCTCGAAGTCGCGTGCGTCGACCTTGTTCCAGTGCAGCTTGGCGATCTGCACCTCGAGGTTCCAGATGCGCTCGGCCTGCTCTGCCGCGTTCTGCTCGCCCAGCAGATCGAGCATGCGCTCGAGGTACTCGCGGTACTTCTCGCGCACCTCTTCGAAGGGCTCTTCGCGGTAGTACGACTCGTCGGGCAGGCCGATGCCGCCCTGCATCCAGAACAGGATGTTGGTGTCGGGGCTGCCGAAGTCGGTGTCGACGAACTGGCCGATGAAGCCGGGCCCGCCGGTCGAGTCGCCGCGGCCCAGCAGCGTGAGGAACTCGGTGACGCTCGAGACGGCGTCGACCTCGGCCAGCTGCGGGCGAATCGGGTCGCCGCCGAGCTCGTTGAGCTTCGCTTCGTCCATGAAGCTCGCGTAGAGGTCGCCGATCTTGCGGTCTTCGGTGCCGGCAGCGGCGTCTTTGGTCTCGGTCACGATCTGCTTCACGGCGTCCTCTGCCGTGTCAGCGAGCACCGCGAACGAGCCCCAGCGCGCTTTGTCGCTCGGGATCTCGGTGCGCTCGAGCCACTTCGCATGCACGTGCATGAAGAGGTCGTCGCGGGGGCCGATGTCGGTTGTGAACTCGTCTGTGTTGATTCCTGAAACGCCATTGGTCATGCGGGCAATCCTATTGACTGCGTGTGACATCGGCTGGGGTATCCGCTCACGGCGATCAGCGAATCCCAATCGGTGCAGCGCGGCGCGGTCATCCGCATGACAGAGAACAGCCGAGCAGCGATCATCCTCAGGTATGACGACAACCACCCCAGAGGGCGACGCGCAGGCAGGTGCTCTCTTCGTAAGTTCGTAAGTACACAGAGCAGCACCCGCTGCGAGACGCGAAGAGAGGCCACCATGATCGAGTTCCTGAACAGGCTTGCAGAGCTGACGAACATCGGACTCCTGGTGCTCGCGCTGTTCGTGGCGTCATGGGCGATCGTCTTCGCTCTGGTGCTCGCGGTGCGCAGCATCGGACAGGCCGTCGCCGACCGCAACGAGTCGCCCGCGAACCGGCGGCAGTCAGAGGTGCGTGTGACGCTGAGCGAACTGACCGACTCCAAGAGCGAGGTGCCCGCATGATCATCACCGTGAAGAACGAGCTGTCGACCGTGAGCGCGAGCAGCGAGATGGCGAGCAGGCTCATACCCGCCGCCAAGACCGTGCTGGGTGAGGTGTCTGACGCAGAGCGGATGCGCGCATCCGAACCCGGCGGACACCCCTGGAGCATTCGGGCGGCAATGGTCGCATAGCCGCGAGACCCCGCGCTCAGGTGCCAGTCGACGGCGACCGGTAACATCGCGGATGTTCTATGAGTAGGAGTGCACTCACGATGAATCACGCGATCGTTCACGCCGATGTGACGGCAGATCTCAGCCTCGACGGCCGAGACGAGCATCTCGAGGCCATGACCCTCACCAATCTTCGGCGCGACATCATCCATCGCACGGCCGAGCATGCCGCCGCGACCGGCTCGACGGTGTCGCTCGTCATCACCGACATCGATGCGGTTGCGACGCTGGCAGTGCACCCTGACGGCAAGGTCGAAGAGACCGCGCCTCGCCAGCCCCGCACCGCAGACGACGAGCAGCGCCCCGCAACTCCCGTTGCCGCAGCGCCCGCGCCGTCGGTGATCGAATCGGCCCCCGTCTGGAAGCCGCAGTCTGACGCCTACCCCGCGACAGGGGCCCCGGAGCCTGAGGCAGCCGCTGCGCCCGTGGTGCCCAGCGCGGCGCCAGTGCCCAGTGCAGCAGAGGCACCCAGTGCGGCGGAGCCAGCGGATGCGCCGTCGGCCCCCGAGGCGGCCCCGGCACCGCAGGCGGCCCCGGTGTCAGACGCGCCCTCGGCCCCGAACCTCAGCACGCCGCAGCAGACGCTCGCGTCGTGGCGGGAGTCGGCTGCGCCCAGTGATTCGAGCGCAGCGCCCGCAGCTGACCAGCCGGGCGGCTCGCTCGCTTCGCCTCCCGCGCGGCCCGAGCCGTCGGCTCCGATTCACGACACCCGCCCGCCGCGCTCGGCACCGGCTGCTCAGCAGGCTGCACCGTCACAGCAGGCACCTTCACCGCAGCCGAATCAGCCGCAGGCATCGGCGCCCCAGCCCGCGCGGGCACAGCAGCGTCCGACGCCCAAGCCCGCGCAGCAGTCGCCTCAGGCGGCACCCCCGCTGCCCTCGATGACGCAGGCGACGCCGGCGGCTGCAGCCGCGCATCCGTCTGCCCCTGCAGGGCCTCGAAAGTCGTTCCTCGTGCAGGAGACCGTGGAAGAGCCGGCTCAGCAGGGCTTCCGCGGATTCATGACGAAGATGGGCGCGAAGGTTGCGCCGAGCGAGCGCGAGCGAGCAGAGCGTGCCGACGAGCAGGCTGTCTCGCAGCACTGGCCCGGCCCGCGCACCATCGCGGTCGTCAACGGCAAGGGCGGGGCCGGCAAGACGCCGACCACGATCCTGCTCTCGGCGATCCTGGCCCGCTACGGCGGCGCCGGCGTGCTCGCCTGGGACAACAACCAGACCCGCGGAACCCTCGGATGGCGCACCGAGCAGGGCCCGCACGAGTCGACGCTGCTCGATCTGCTGCCCAACGTGCAGCAGCTGCTCGGCACCGGCGCCCAGAGTGCCGACCTCGCAAGCTACGTGCACCACCAGACTCGCGACCGCTATGACGTGCTGCGCTCGAAGCCGATGGCTTTGGCTGCCGCCCAGCGCATCAGCGGTGACGATGTCGACGCCATTCACGCGGTCGCCTCGAAGTACTACCGCCTCGTGGTGATCGACTCGGGCAACGACGAGTCAGACCCGCTGTGGCTGCAGATGATCGACCACGCAGATCAGATCGTCGTCGCGACCACGACGCGTGACGACCACGCAGAAGCCGGCGCGCTGCTGCTCGACGCACTCCGTGCGCGTGACGAGCGCTCGGCGAAGCTGGCTGCGAATGCTGTGGCAATCGTGAACCAGGCAGACCCCAAGGAGTCGAAGCACGAGCTGCGCCGCGTCTCTGACGGCTACCGCGAGTTCGCGCGCGAGGTCGTGGCGATTCCGCACGACCCGGCAATGGTCGACGGGCTGCTGCGCCTCGGGTCACTCGACCCGACGACGCAGCGCGCCTGGCTTGCTGCGGGTGCCGCGGTCGCACGAGGGCTCTGACTGCACGCACCCCCTTCGCCATTTTCAGTGCCTGAGCGCGAGGCCAGGCGCATAATCCACACCGCGCCTCGCTCAGCGCCGAAGAATAGCGCCGAACCCCAGAACCGAGCCTCCGGCCAACGTGGTCTGGCGACGCCAGCTCGTGATTCCGCTGCCAACGAGAGCGGCTTCCAGACACCGCACTGCAACGACGCCGCATTACGATTTGATCACTATCACCTCCGATGTCTGTGCATGAGCCGCGCGACAGGGCAGGATCGTTACTGACCGATCGTTCGGTCATCTGACGACCACCCCGTGCACCAGCACGAACTCAAAGGAGAGTTCCATGGCTCGATCACATCGACGCATCATGCCCGTCGCGCTCGCGGCGGCCGCTGCCCTCACGCTCACGGCTTGCGGAGGAGGCGGCAACTTCGGAGGAGACGACGACACAGGCGGCGACGGCGAGGCTGAAGAGGGCCCCATCGTCATCGGAGCAGTGCTTGACATCACAGGTGTCGGCGCAAACCTCGGCGTTCCTGAACAGAACACGCTTCAGATGCTGGCCGACCAGCTCAATGCAGAAGGCGGCATCAACGGCCGCGAAGTCGAGCTCATCATCAAAGACAACCAGTCAACAGAAGACGGCGCCGCACGTGCGACGACCGAGCTGATCCAGAACGACGACGTCGACCTCATCATCGGCGCCAGCCGCACCGGGCCCAGTCTGGCGATGCGCCCAATCGTCGAGTCGGAGCAGATTCCGAACATCTCGATTGCGGCCAACGCCGCCATCGTTGAAGGGTCCGACTGGGTCTTCAAAACCGCGCAGAATGACGTCGTCGTGATCCAGTCGATCATCGATAACATGGCCGAGAAGGGCTACAAGACCGTCGCCCTCGCCCGGGACGCGACCGGATTCGGCGAAGGCATCGCCGAGATGATCACCGAGGTCGGCGCCGAGCAGGGCATCGAACTCATCGCAACCGAGTCGTTCGAGCCGAGCGCTACCGACTTCACCGCGCAGATGACCAACATCCGCAACGCTGAGGCTGACGCGAACATCATCTGGGGCATCACGCCTTCAGCTGGTCTCGCGCAGGCCGCGTACGTGCAGCTCGGCATCGACGCCCCCGTCTACCAGTCGCACGGTGTCGCGAACGACGCGTTCTTCGAAGCCGCCGGCGACGCTGCCGATGGCGTGCTGGCCCCCATGGGCCGTCTGCTGGTCGCTGACCAGCTGCCCGACGATGACCCCCAGCTGCCGGTGATCGACCAGTTCGTGGCCGACTACACAGAGGAGTTCGGCACTCCCCCGTCGTCATTCGCGGGTCACGCCTATGACGCATGGAAGATCGCCGTGATCGCTCTCGAAGAGGCCGGCACCGACGCTGACGCCCTGCGCGACGCGATCGAGAACGTCAGTGGATTCGTCGGCATCTCGGGTGTCTTCGAGATGTCGCCCGAGAACCACTCGGGCCTCGACTCGAGTGCGCTGATCATGGCCGAAGCAGGCGACGGCCGCTGGAACCTCGCCGAGTAGCGACTCGATGCTCGTCGACTTCCTGCAGCTGACGGTGGCAGGGCTTTCACAGGGATCTGTGTACGCCCTGCTCGCCGTCGGCCTCATTGCGACCTACACGGTCAGACACGTCATCAACATCGCTCAGGGCGACTTCGCGATGCTCGCCGGTCTCGGCGCCGTGTCGATGGTCGCCGGCGGCGTTCCATTGCTGTTGGCCGTCATCTTCGCGATCATCGGCGTCACGGTGGCGTCGGTGATCATGGAGCGGCTGATCATCTCGCGCGTCAAGAATCTGACAACACTTGTGTCGATCATCCTGACCCTCGGCGTATCGACCTTGATACAGGCGTGCATGCTGCTCGCCTGGGGCGCTGAAGGGCGTCGTCTGCCGACCTTCCCAGGCAGTGACATCAACGTGGCGGGCATCTCGATTCGCTCGCAGGAGCTCTGGATGCTCGGCGCTCTGCTGGTAGTCGGCGGCGGCATCCTGCTTTTCTACGAGAAGACCAAGTTCGGCAAGGCGCTGCGCGCGGTCGCCGAGCAGCCGGTCGCGGCCCGGATCGTCGGCATCTCGCCGGTGGTCGCCTCGATCGTCGCATTCGCGATCGCCGGATTCGCGGGCGGCGTCTCTGGCGTCGTCGCAGCTCCGCTGTACCTGGCGACCTGGAGCGCTGGGCTGCTGCTCGGCCTCAAGGGCTTCGTCGCAGCGGTGCTCGGCGGGCTCGTCTCATTCAGGGCCGCCATCATCGGCGCGCTCGTGCTGGGCGTGCTCGAGCAGTACGTTGCGGGCTACATCGACGGCGGCTTCAAAGACGCAGTCGCCTTCCTCGTCCTGATTCTCGTGCTCATCATCCGTCCGCAGGGCCTCGTGCTGCGACAGAGTGCTGTGAGGGTTTGACATGACTGCTCAGAAGACCGCCCTGCCCGCCGCTCAGAAACGGGCCCCGCGCATCCTGCAGAACGCTCTCGTGCAGTGGATCGGCGTCGCCGCACTCGTCGTGGCGCTCATCGTCTTTCCGCTCGTGGCGTCGCCGACGCTCATGAACATCGGCGTCTTCGCCCTGATCTACGCCCTGCCCGCGATCGGCCTTTCGCTGCTCATGGGCCTCGCGGGCCAGGTCAGTCTCGGCCAGGCGTCGTTCTTCGCGATCAGCGCCTACGCTCACGCGATGCTCATCACGCGCACGCCGATTCCCGAAGTGCTCGCGGCTGTGCTCGCGGTCGGCGTATCCATGCTCATCGCCCTGCTCGTCGGCTGGCCGCTGCTGCGTCTGCGCGGGCACTTCCTGGCGCTGGCGACGCTGGGACTCGGCTTCATCGTCTACATCGTGGCCCGCGAATCCGACTTCACGAACCGCACGCTTGGCATCTCGGGCATCCAGCGCCCCGAGGTGTTCGGCATGGAGATCGGCAACAACGGCCTCTTCTTCTACTTCGTCGCGCCGTTCGTGGTGATCGGGCTGATCCTCGCGCTCAACCTGACCCGCTCTCGGGCGGGCCGCGCGCTCTCGGCCGTGAACGACTCCGAGCTGGCTGCTGAAAGCCTCGGCGTCGGCACCTACAGCCTGCGCCTCAAGGTCTTCGTGCTGTCGGCCGCATTCGCGGGTCTCGGCGGCGTCTTCTACGCCTATCACGTGCGCATCGTCACCCCCGAGATCGGCGAATTCCACCTCTCGGTCGAGTTCCTGCTCATGGTCGTGCTCGGCGGGCTCGGCTCGGTCTGGGGCGCGGTCGCGGGCTCGTTCATCGTCGAGCTGCTGCGCGACGGCCTGCGCGCGATCATCCCCACGATCATCCCGGGAGCCACCGGCGAAGTGCAGCTGATTGGCTACGGTCTCGTGCTGGTGCTGGTCATCATCCTGCTGCCAGGCGGGTTCGTCGGGGTGGTGCAGATCATCACCCGTTGGGTCAGACGGATGCTCGGCAAGGGCCCCAGCACCACCGCACGTTCTGCAAAACTGCAGGGCGCATCCGACCAGACTCCTACCGGCGCATTCAGCGCCGCGATCGCTGAGGAGGAGGCCCAGCGCATCGACTCCGCTGTCGAGCAGGCGGCGGCGAACCTGCCCGAGATGCCGACGCCCGTCGCCACCGGCGAGACCGTGCTGCGGCTCGAGGGCCTCACGAAGCGCTACGGCGGCGTCGTGGCGGTCGACAACGTCACGTTCGACGTGCCCGCCGGCCGGATCACGGGGCTCATCGGCCCGAACGGCGCGGGCAAGACGACGTGCTTCAACATGATCTCGGGTGCGATCGCTCCGACTTCCGGAACCGTCAGCTTCCTCGGGCGTGAGGTGCAGGGGCGCAAGCCCAACGTGGCCGCGAGCGCAGGCCTCACGCGCACGTTCCAGAACCTGCAGGTGTTCGGATCGACGGATGTGCTGGGCAACGTCTACATGGGTCGTTACCGGAACGGTCGGGCGGGTGTGCTGCGTGGCATGCTCGGGATGCAGGGCGCTGAGCAGCGTCGGCACCGAGATGTGGCGCGCGACATCCTCGATGCACTGAACCTCGGCGACGTGGCCGATCTACCTGCGGGCGATCTGCCGTTCGGACGCCAGCGCATGATGGAAGTGTGCCGGGCCCTCGCGCTCGAGCCCACGCTGCTGCTGCTCGACGAGCCGATGGCGGGGCTCTCCGGAGCCGAGCGAGAGGTGCTGGCCGAGCTGCTGCGCAGGCTGCGCGATGCGGGGCTGACGGTGCTGCTGGTCGAGCACGACGTGGCGCAGGTCATGGCGCTCGCCGACCAGGTGGCTGTGCTCGATGACGGCGACCTCATCGCGATCGGCACGCCAGAAGAGGTGCAGGCCAATCCGAAGGTCATCGCCGCATACCTCGGCACTGAAGAAGACGAGGCCGAGCAGGTACTCGAAGGCGTTGCCGCCGTCGATGCGGTGCGCTCTGACGACCCCAAGGAGGACGACGATGCTTGAAGTCAAGGACCTCGATGCGGGCTACGGCGCGCTGCGCGTGCTGCACAGCGTCAGCCTGAATGTGGCCGCAGGTGAGGTGGTGGCGGTCGTCGGCTCGAACGGCGCCGGCAAGACCACGCTGCTGCGCGCTGTCAACGGCATCGTTGCGCCGACCGCCGGAGGGGTCGAGATCGACGGTCACGACGTGACGGGCAAGCCGACCGAGAAGATGGCGAAGTTCGGCATGACGCACGTGCCCGAGAACCGGCTGTGCTTTCCGTCGCTGACCGTCAAAGACAATCTCGACCTCGGCGGCTGGTCGAGGCGCGGCAAGCTCGACCTGGATCCCGTGCTCGAGCTGTTTCCACGCCTGAAGCCCAGGCTGCAGCAGGTGTGCGGCACGCTGTCAGGCGGTGAGCAGCAGATGGTCTCGATCGGGCGCGGGCTCATGGCCGACCCGAAGGTGATCCTGCTCGACGAACCGTCTGTCGGCCTCGCACCGAAGGTGGTCAGCGAGATCATGACGGTGATGACGAGGCTTGCCGAGCGCGGACTCGCGGTGCTGCTCGTCGAGCAGAACGTGCGCGCGTCGTTCAAGATCGCCGACAGGGCCGTCGTCATGCAGCGCGGCCGCGTCGTGCTCGAGGGCAAGCCGAGCGAGCTCGTGGAGCGGCCAGAAGTACGGGCGGCCTACCTCGGCGGAGCCGCTGCGGCGTAGGCGCGCAACGCCACCGGTGATTGAGGAGCCGCGCCGCGGCGTCACGAAATCCCGGACCCACCCCATCCGCCACCGGTGATTGAGGAGCCGCTTCGCGGCGTCACGAAATCCCAGGACCCACCCCATCCGCGAGAAGATTTCCGCAGGTCAAGCACCTGCCTCGACCTGCGAAAATCTTCTTCTACTCGGCCCCCGGCGCGCCCGGAACTACACCGCTGTAAGACACACCGGCGTGTCGTGCAAAGTTTCTTTCCACCGTTTTCGCACCTGTGGAGAACCACTTTCCACAGGCGAGATCCGCGACCTGATGCGGATGTCGCAAACGGGAACAACCAACCCTCCACAGGCGTTGTGAATGACAAGCGTGTAACACACCATCTTGTGTCGCCTGAGAAGTTTGAACACTACATATAGTGGGAACTCCTACTTCAACGGCCCCAACCACTCAGGAGCAGCAGCCATGACCGTAACCGTCTACTCAAAGCCCGCCTGCGTTCAGTGCACGGCAACCTACCGTGCCCTCGACGCCCAGGGCATCCAGTACGAGATCTTCGACGTCACCGCTGACGAGAAGGCCCTCGAGACTGTCAAAGACCTTGGCTACATGCAGGCACCCGTCGTCATCACCGGCGACGACCACTGGTCGGGATTCCGCCCCGACAAGATCTCGGCAATCGCAGCCGCGTAGCGACAGTCGCAGGAGGGAGGCAGCATGCTGAGTGTCCAGGACGACACGATGCAGGGCAGCTCGATCTCAGACGTCTCGACGATCGTCTACTTCTCTTCGGTGTCGGGCAACACGCACCGATTCATCGAGAAGCTCGGACGGCCCGCCCAGCGCATCCCCCTCTACTCGACCGAACCCCCGCTGCATGTCGACGAGCCGTACGTGCTCATCCTCCCCACCTACGGGGGCGGCAACGGGCGGGGCGCGGTTCCCAAACAGGTGATCAAGTTTCTCAATGACGAGCACAACCGGTCACTGATCCGCGGAGTCGTGACGGCAGGCAACACCAACTTCGGGGCCGCCTACTGTCTGGCAGGAGAAATCGTGTCAGCCAAGTGCAAGGTGCCCCATCTCTACCGTTTCGAAGTATTCGGGACTCCAGAAGACGTAATGAATGTGAACGAAGGATTGGACAGACTGTGGCAACAGTAACCACCGAGCACGCGCAGGCGAGCGCGACCCAGTCGGGGCTCGACTACCACGCACTCAACGCGATGCTGAACCTCTACGGCCCGAACGGCGAGATTCAGTTCGACAAGGACCGCGAGGCTGCGAACGCGTACTTCCTGCAGCACGTCAACCAGAACACGGTCTTCTTCCACTCGCTGAAGGAGAAGCTCGACTACCTCGTCGAGAACGAGTACTACGAGGAGGAGGTGCTCAACAAGTACGACTTCGAGTTCATCAAGTCGCTCATGAAGCGCGCCTACGGGTACAAGTTCCGCTTCCCGACGTTCCTCGGTGCGTTCAAGTACTACACCTCGTACACGCTCAAGACGTTCGACGGCAAGCGCTACCTCGAGCGCTACGAAGACCGCGTCGTCAACGTCGCCCTGGCCCTGGCCGACGGCGACCGCGGCCTCGCGACCAGCATCGTCGACGAGATCGTGCAGGGACGCTTCCAGCCCGCAACGCCGACGTTCCTCAACGCCGGCAAGAAGCAGCGCGGCGAGCTCGTCTCGTGCTTCCTGCTGCGCATCGAAGACAACATGGAGTCGATCGGCCGCTCGATCAACTCGGCCCTGCAGCTGTCGAAGCGCGGCGGCGGCGTCGCGTTCAACCTCACGAACATCCGTGAGTACGGCGCACCGATCAAGCAGATCCAGAACCAGTCGTCTGGCGTGATCCCCGTGATGAAGCTGTTCGAAGACAGCTTCTCGTACGCGAACCAGCTCGGTGCTCGTCAGGGCGCCGGTGCTGTGTACCTCAACGCCCACCACCCTGACATCATGCGGTTCCTCGACACCAAGCGTGAGAACGCCGACGAGAAGATCCGCATCAAGACGCTCTCACTCGGCGTCGTGATCCCCGACATCACGTTCGAGCTCGCCAAGAAGGGCGAGGACATGTACCTGTTCTCCCCCTACGACGTTGAGCGCGTCTACGGCAAGCCCTTCAGCGACATCTCGGTCACCGAGAAGTACTACGAGATGGTCGACGACTCGCGCATCTCGAAGAAGAAGATGAAAGCTCGCGAGTTCTTCCAGACGATCGCCGAGATCCAGTTCGAGTCGGGCTACCCCTACGTCGTGTTCGAAGACACTGTGAACCGCGAGAACCCCATCGAGGGCCGCATCAACATGTCGAACCTCTGCAGCGAGATCCTGCAGGTGAACACGCCGAGCGAGTACGACGCCGACCTGGGCTACGAAGAGATCGGCAAGGACATCTCGTGCAACCTCGGTTCGATGAACATCGCGAAGGCGATGGATTCGTCTGACTTCGGTGCCACCATCGAGACGGCGATTCGCACACTCACCGCAGTGAGCGACCAGTCGAACATCACCTCGGTGCCGTCGATCGCACGCGGCAACGACATGAGCCACGCAATCGGCCTCGGCCAGATGAACCTGCACGGCTACCTCGGTCGCGAGCGCATCTTCTACGGCTCTGAAGAGGGCATCGACTTCACGAACATCTACTTCTACACGGTGCTCTTCCACGCCATTCGCGCATCCAACAAGATCGCAATGGAGAAGGGCGAGACGTTCCAGAACTTCGAGAACTCGAAGTACGCGAGCGGCGAGTTCTTCGACAAGTACACCGACCAGGAGTGGGTGCCGGCAACCGAGAAGGTCGCGAAGATCTTTGCGGATGCGCAGATCCACATTCCGACGCAGGCCGACTGGGCGCAGCTCAAGGCGAGCGTGCAGGAGCACGGCATCTACAACCAGAACCTGCAGGCTGTTCCGCCGACGGGCTCGATCTCGTACATCAACCACGCGACCTCATCGATCCACCCGATCGCGTCGAAGATCGAGATCCGCAAGGAAGGCAAGCTCGGTCGCGTCTACTACCCGGCGCCGCACATGACGAACGACAACCTGGAGTACTTCCAGGATGCGTACGAGATCGGCTACGAGAAGATCATCGACACCTATGCAGCGGCAACGCAGCACGTCGACCAGGGCCTCTCGCTGACGCTGTTCTTCAAAGACACGGCGACCACGCGTGACATCAACCGCGCGCAGATCTACGCATGGCGCAAGGGCATCAAGACGATCTACTACATCCGTCTGCGCCAGCTCGCGCTCGAGGGCACTGAAGTGGATGGCTGCGTCAGCTGCATGCTGTGATGCGCCGAACGAGACGAAAGCTTGGACATGACTGACACAGACACGAAGAAGAGCCTTCTGGTTGAGGCAATCAACTGGAACCGCATCGAAGACGACAAAGACCTCGAGGTCTGGCACCGCCTGGTCAACAACTTCTGGGTGCCCGAGAAGGTGCCGATCTCGAACGACGTGCAGTCGTGGGGAACGCTGACGGAGGCCGAGAAGACGCTCACCATGCGCGTCTTCACGGGCCTGACGCTGCTCGACACGATTCAGGGCACCGTCGGTGCGGTCTCACTGATTCCGGATGCGCTGACCCCGCACGAAGAGGCCGTCTACACGAACATCGCGTTCATGGAGTCGGTGCACGCGAAGTCGTACTCGTCGATCTTCTCAACCCTCGCATCTACGCCTGAGATCGACGACGCCTTCCGCTGGTCGCGTGAGAACGAGTACCTGCAGAAGAAGGCGCGCGTCATCCTCGACTTCTACGACGGCACCGACCCGCACAAGCGCAAGATCGCCTCGACGCTGCTCGAGTCGTTCCTGTTCTACTCGGGCTTCTACCTGCCGATGTACTGGTCGAGCCGCGCGAAGCTCACCAACACCGCAGACATGATCCGCCTGATCATTCGCGACGAGGCTGTGCACGGGTACTACATCGGCTACAAGTACCAGCGCGGCATCGAGGGTCTTCCGCAGGAGCAGAAGGATGCTCTGAAGGACGAGACCTATGCGGTGCTGTACGACCTGTACGAGAACGAGGTCAAGTACACCGCGGCGCTCTACGACGAGGTCGGGCTGACCGAGGACGTCAAGAAGTTCTTGCAGTACAACGCGAACAAGGCGCTCATGAACCTCGGCTACGAGCCGCTGTTCCCGAACACGGCGGCCGAAGTCAACCCGGCCATCCTCTCGGCCCTGTCGCCGAACGCCGACGAGAACCACGACTTCTTCTCGGGCTCGGGCTCGTCGTATGTCATCGGCAAGGCTGAGGCTACAGAAGACGACGACTGGGACTTTTGATATGAGTCGCATCAATGCCGCTGCGCGGCGTTCATGCGTCGCATGTCAAGGTTGAGCGAGCCCGCCGAAGGCGAGCGAGCCGAAACCCACAGCGATCGGCTCAACGTTGCGAATGCATCGTTGAGCCGTTCTGCGTCTGAGCCAAGCGAAGCGAGACGAAACCCATAGCTGAAAGTGCCCCGACCCGCACCATGTGAGTTCGGGGTCCTTTTTAGTTATTGCGCTCTAATCGCTGGCATTCAGACAGACTCTCGGCCAAGATCAAAGCATGGCCGGAGTCCCGCGAATTCACGAGTACAAGTACAAGAACGGCGTGCTGATCCGTTCGGTCATGTACTCTTGGAGCCCCGGAAAGTGGCCGCTTGGGCCTGGCGCCTATGCGCAGATTGCCAATGGCCCTTCTGGCATATTCACGGCTTCTGTGTATCTCACTGTCGTTACAGCGCAAGGCGATATCCATGTCATGGAGGCAACGACTCGAAAAGAGATTGGTCGAGCTCATCGAATGGCAGCTGAGATAAACCGCGACGCTATGGCGTCAGCATGAGCACACGCGACGCACCTGAGCAGATTGGCG
Organism: Agrococcus casei LMG 22410; assembly: GCF_900163565.1. Taxonomy (GTDB): domain Bacteria; phylum Actinomycetota; class Actinomycetes; order Actinomycetales; family Microbacteriaceae; genus Agrococcus; species Agrococcus casei. The sequence continues at coordinate 67,681 of NZ_FUHU01000046.1, read as the reverse complement.
GCCTTCCACGCATCGGCCGACCCGCGACCAGCGCCCTCCTGCACGAAGGCATCACGACACTTGCCGAGGCCGCCAACTATGGCAAGAAGCGCCTCGGGAACCTGCACGGTGTCGGCCCGAAGGCCCTGCGCATCCTGTCTGACGCCCTCGACGACGCAGGGCTCAGCTGGACCGAGTAGCCTCGCCCGAGCTGCTTGGAAGTCGCGAAACCTGCCGGTGTGACAGCCGCACTCAGCCGCTGATGCCGGTATCCCGCGAGCTCGGTGAGGTTGAGCACACGATCCGAGCGTCATCCGCGACCACGATCGTTAGAATCGCCGCACTGCGCGCATCAATGGCATCACCCTGTCCGAGCGAATACTCACCGCCGTCAACGGTCACCTTCACGGCACCAGACAGCACTGTGAGAAAGCAGTCACGACCCTCAAGGGGGAACGGAAACGCCAGCTCAGCTCCTGCCGCAAAGTCGCCGGCAGCAATCCGCGTCTCCAGATCGTCGTGCGACAGGATGCGCCAATGTTCGCCAGGCGTCGGCAGGCGACCTGAGTGCGCAACGAGTCGGTTCTCGTCGCGCGTGAGCTCAGCCATGCTGATGCCGAGGGCAGAGGCAACCTTTGACAGCAGCGGAAGCGACGCAATCGACTGACCCGTCTCGATGTTCGACAGGTGTGAGACTGAAATCTCGGCCTGCTGCGCAAGCTGCGTCAGGGTCAGACCCGATGCCTTGCGTCGATCACGAATTGCGCGGCCGATCCGCGGCACCAGCGCATCCGACTCGGGGGCGTTCATCGAACCAGCGCCGGGGTCACGAGCCAGAGCAGTTCGACCCGCTCGGCATCCGGATGCATCGACAGACTGTGCTGGGGCTGTGACGCGTAGTGCAGGGAATCGCCCGGACCCATGGTGAAGCTCGTTCCCTCAAATGACAGTGTGACTTCACCATCGAGCACCAGGCAGAATCGCTCCCCCAGATACCGGTAGGTCGCACTGCTGTCGATGCTCGTGAACTCGTGCCGCAATGCGGTGTACGAAGGATTGTTGAGCCTCGACGAGAGCAGCGAGTACGACTCGGTCGCAGACTCCGAAAGGCGGAGGTGGTTCGGGCCACTTGCACGGTGCACCGTCACTTCGGCCTCGACTTCACGCGGAAAGAGCTCTGAGACATCAACGCGCAACACTGCAGACAGCGTGCTCAGAGCGCTGATGCTGGGCACCGTCGCCGACGTTTCAACGGCAGAGATGTAGCCCTCGCTGTAACCACTCTGTTCAGCAAGCTGGGCGAGTGTAAGCCGACGATGACGACGGAAGTCGCGGATGCGCCCGCCAATGTTGCTCAGGACCCAGTCGGCGCCAGTGCCGTCCAGGTCGAGGTCATCCTCAGAACTCATCAGTTCTTCCTTCGTCATTGCTTATCGCCAAGAATAGCCACCCAGCCCGGTATCCCAGGCACCGATGGCACTCAGCGAGATTTCGCTCTGGTAACACTTTCATTACACTGGGGCGAAACTATCGACTATCGCTATTCGAGTGTATAGCTTTGGCCATACAGAAATTCCAACGACGGAGCGCGCCATGATTCGAACTTTCCTGCATCTTGATCTCAAACCGGGACGGCGTGATGACGTCATCGACTGGTACAAGGAGACCGGCGCTCTGGAACGTGCCGTGCGCGAAGCCGGCTGCCTGTCGACCGAGATCTATCCCGACCCTGAAAACGACGACCGCCTGCTCGTCACCGCTCTTTGGAACTCTGCCGCTGACTATGACGGCTGGGTATCGAACCCGTGGCGCCAGTCGAGCACCGACGGCATCAACGAATTCCTTGCCGAAGGATTCACTTCGGAATCCAAGGGCAGCATCGTCGAAAGCCTGCACCACGCATCAGCCCAGGTCGGCTGACTCCCGTATCTGACAGCGCCTCCCGCTGCTGTCCCACACCCCAAGAAAAGGATCCAGAATGGCTACACGATTCAGCCGTCGCGCCGTTGCGCTCGGCATCGTCGGTGCGCTCGCCCTGACGTCGTGCTCCGGCGGCAACTCCAGCAATAACAGCAACAACGATGGCGATTCGACCTCTGGGGGCACCCTGGTGGTCGACACCGCGTTCTCCCTCGAAACCGGTGACCCGGGCCGCAACTACGTGCCGACCGGCAACACGATCTTGCGCCCCATCTATGAGACGCTGCTGACCTTCGAAGGCGGCGACGAATCCGAACCCGTGCCCGGTCTGGCGACGATGGAGGTCAACGACGAGGCGACCGAGTTCACGTTCACGCTTGACGAGGGGCGCACGTTCTCGGATGGCTCGGTCGTCGACGCAGACGACGTCATGTTCTCGTTCGAGCGGCTGATGGGCATGGAAGCCTCGAAGGCCAACCACCTCGTGGTCGACATCGATATCGAGAAGATCGACACCCAGACGGTCATGATCAGCACCGACGAACCGTACCTGCAGCTGCCGGCCATCGTGACGAACCCTGCCCTGGGCATCCTGAACTCCGAGGTCGTGATTGAAAACGGCGGGACGACGGATGACACCGATGCCGCCGAGGAGTTCCTCAACGGCACATCGGTTGGCTCGGGCCCGTACCAGCTCGATTCGTTCAACTTGACGACCCAGGTCGTGCTCGTGCCGAACCCCGAGTACAACGGTGACCAGCCCGCTCAGTACGACCGCATCGTCGTGCGCAACGTAACCGAAGCAGCCACGCAGCTGACCAACTTGCGCGGTGGCGACTCGCACCTCGCACTCGACCTCTCAGGGGACCAGGTTGCGCAGCTCGAGGGAGACTTCGACATCAACGCGGGCCCCGGCGCACAGCAGATCTTCTTGTTCGTGAACCAGAGCGACGAAGTCAGCGGTGACCTGGCCAACCCGAAGCTGGCTGAGGCTATCCGCTACGCACTCGACTACGACGCACTGCTCGAACTCTCTGGCGAGGGTGCATCCCAGGCGACCGGAGTGATTCCGCCAATGTTCCCTGGCGCACTCGACGGCGGCATCGAACAGGATCTTGACCGTGCAGCAGCCGCTCTCGAGGAGTCCGGCTACGACGGCAGCACCTTGACCCTTCGCTTCCCGAATGACCAGCCCATCGGCGGCGTTGACTTCACCACGCTCGCTGAGCGCGTGCAGTCGCAGCTGGCCGAGGCCGACATCAACATCGAACTCGCACCTGCGCCGTTCGCGACCGAGATCGACCCCTACGTGAACGGCACCGCAGAGTTCGCCATGTGGTACTGGGGCCCGGACTTCGCAGACTCGTCATCGTTCCTCCCGTTTGGCCCGTCCGAGACGGTCGGAACCCGTGCTGGCTGGCCGGCAGAAGCAGCACCTGAAATCGCCGACCTGGTGACCCAGGCGCGCAACGCGACCGACGTCGACGAGCGCGAGCAGGCCTTTGCCGAGTTCGCAACCGCACTGCAGGAAGAAGGACCCTTCATTCCGCTCATCGTGCCGGCTCGCAGCTTTGCTTCGTCGGGAGTCGACGGCGTGAACTACAACTCGAACTGGACCATCGACCTCGCCGAGCTCACGCCGGCACAGTAGTTCGATGACCACAGCAACCAAGGCAGCGCGGAGTCGCACACGCGGCTCCGCGCTGCCGCGCTACATTCTGCAGCGACTGATCACCTCGGTGCTGCTGCTCATCGGCGTGACGATCGTCACGTTCATCCTCACCGCGATAGTTCCAGGCGACCCGATCGCTGCTGCTCTCGGTGAAGGGGCTCGAGAGAACGAAGCAACCGTCGCCGCGTACCGAGAGCGCTACGGCATGGATCGGCCGTTGCCCGAGCGCTACTGGATCTACCTGGTGTCACTCGTGCAGGGCGACCTCGGCACGTCGATTCGCACCAGCCGCCCTGTTCTCGAAGAACTCGCGGTCGCGCTGCCTGCGACGATCGAAGTGGCCGTCGCATCCGTCATCCTCTCGCTCGCCGTTGCCCTGGTGCTCGGCACCATCGCCGCCTACCGGGCAGGCCGGCTGCCTGATCAGGTGATCCGCGTACTCTCGCTCATCGGCCTCAGCGTGCCGACGTTCTGGCTGGCGATCATCACCTACCGCTTCTTCTTCATGGAACTCGGGTGGGCGCCCGGCTCTGGCCGCCTCTCCCCCACGTTGAACCCGCCGCCCCAGGTCACTGGCCTCTACCTTGTCGACTTCGCAATTGATGGCGACCATGTCGGCTTCATCGACGCCGCTGCGCACCTGGCGCTGCCGGTGCTCGTGCTGTCGCTGTTCACCGTGGGACTCCTGACTCGGTTCATTCGCACATCCGTGCTCGAAGTCCTCTCTTCCGACTACATCAGGGCGGCCCGCGCCAAGGGGCTGCCCGGCCGACGCATCATCGGCGGCTACCTGCTGCGCGGCGCATCGCTGCCGATCCTGACCATGCTGGGCATCGCGTTCGGCTCTCTGTTGTCAGGAACCGTGCTGGTTGAGGCGATCTTCGCCTGGCCAGGGCTCGGCACCTACGCGTATAACGCCGCAATCAACCTCGACCTGCCCGCAGTCATGGGTGTTGGCCTCGTGGTCGGTGTGATCTATGTCGGCATCAACCTGGTCGTCGACCTCATGTACAGCGTTCTCGACCCGAGAGTGAGGCTGCGATGAGCTCGAACACGAATATCGGCCGCTCCGCAGATGCAAAGCTTCAGCGCAAGGCTCGGCGCAGGCTGCCGGCCGCATGGCGAAGCCCCCTGGCGATCATCGGCGTCGTCATCGCCGGAATCTGGCTGATCCTGGCTGTGTTCGCACCCTGGATCGCTCCCTATGGCCCGCTCGCACAGGAGCTTCCGCGTCTCATGCCGCCAAGTGAGCTGGCGTGGTTCGGCACGGATGCATTGGGCCGCGATGTGCTCTCTCGCCTCATTCACGGAGCCCGAGTGACGATCCCGTTTGCGGGAATGCTGGTGCTCTGCGCCATGGTGCTCGGCACCCTGATCGGAGCGATCGGCGGGTATGTCGGAGGCTGGGTCGACGAGGTGCTTGGTCGCCTCACCGATCTCTTCATGGCGTTCCCGACGGTGATTCTCGCCATGGTGATCGCCGCATCCCTCGGTCCGTCGCTGTTCAACGCGGTGCTTGCCGGCATCATCGTCACGTGGCCCGTGTATGCACGTGTCACGCGATCGCTGGTCGTGAGCCTTCGCTCGCAGAACTTCGTCGTGGCATCACGCATGCTCGGGTACTCGTCGTGGCGGTCACTGCGCACCGACATTCTGCCGAACATACTCGGCCCCGTGCTGGTGCTCGCATCCCTCGAAATCGGCACAGCAATTCTGCTGCTCACCGGCCTGTCGTTCCTGGGCCTCGGAGCCCAGCCTCCGACTGCCGAGTGGGGCGCAATGATCTCTGGGGCGATGCAGAACATCGACGCTTGGTGGCTCGGAGTCTTCCCCGGTCTTGCGATTCTCACCGTGGTCATGGCATGCAACTTCATTGGCGACTCACTCCGCGACGTGCTCGACCCGCTGTCATCGGCCGAGCGTCAAGGCGCTGGAGCCGCAGCCCCGGCAGTGACGACGGATGCGGCCGCCGACCCGGGTGCAGAACCCGACTTCGCACAGGGCAGGCAGGAGCCAAACCAATGAGTGCAGTCCTTTCCATCACTGACCTCAGCATCGAGTTCGGCCCCAAGGGCAGCGGTCGAACGGTCGTCGACAGCGTCTCGCTCGACCTGACCGCAGGCCGAATCCAGGGGCTCGCGGGCGAATCGGGCTCTGGCAAGACCGTGACCGCGATGGCAGTACTCGGTCTATTGCCCGACTCTGCAAAGGTCACCGGATCAATCCGCCTCGGCGATACCGAACTGCTCGGCATGCCAACCCGTCAGCTGCGCAGCATTCGCGGGATGCGCGTGGCCATGGTGTTCCAGGATCCTTCGGCGAGCCTGCATCCACAGATCACCGTGGGCAGCCAGTTGACCGATCACGTGCGGCACCACCTGAAGCTCAAGCGTCGCGAGGCCAAGGAGCGTGCAGTCGAGTTGCTGGCTCGCGTGCGTGTGCCGAATCCCGAAGAGGCGCTGTCACGCTATCCGCACCAATTCTCGGGCGGTCAGCGGCAGCGCATCGCGATTGCGATGGCACTCGCATGTGACCCCGAGGTGCTGCTTGCTGACGAGCCGACGACCGCGCTCGACGTGACCGTGCAGGCCGGCATCCTGCACCTGCTGCGCGACCTGGTCGCAGAGCGCGACCTCGCTGTGCTGCTCGTCACCCATGACCTTGGGGTCATGAGCGCGGTTGCCGACGACATGGCCGTGATGCGTCACGGTCGCATTGTCGAGACCGGCACACGCGAGAAGCTCTTCCGCGACCCTGAACATCCCTACACGCGCGAGCTGCTCGAAGCCATGCCCGATGCCCAGGAGAGTGAAGTGCTATGAACGAGCTGCTGCGAGTCGACGACCTGCACGTGCGATACGGGCCGGTCACAGCGGTCGACGGCGTCTCGCTCGAGATCACACCCGGTGAGGTGTTGGCGCTTGTCGGTGAATCCGGATGCGGCAAATCATCGACTGCGCGAGCCATCGTCGGCATGGACAAGCCTGCCGAGGGAACCGTGCTGTTCCGCGGCAGCGATGTGCCGAAGCTGGACCTTCGCACGAGACGGCCAGACTTCACAGCGATGCAGATGGTGTTTCAGGACCCCAACTCATCACTGAACCCGAGAAAGCGCGTCGGAGACCAGATCGCCGACGGCATCCGCGCCGCGAAAGCGCGCGGCCTGAAGTCGAACTCACCCCAAGAGTGGCTTGAGGCTGTCGGCCTCGATGCCGACATGGTCGGGCGGTATCCGCACCAGTTCTCGGGCGGTCAGCGACAGCGCATCGCGATCGCGAGGGCATTGGCTGCCAAGCCCGATCTGATCGTTGCAGACGAGCCGATCTCTGCCCTCGATGCCTCGAGTCAGGCATCCGTCGCCGCAATGATGCGCCAGCTCTGCCTCGACGCGGGGGCGGGCATGCTGTTCATCAGCCATGACCTTTCGGTCGTGCGTCTGATGGCCGACCGGCTCATGGTCATGTATCGCGGCAAGGTTGTCGAGTCTGGGTCGACCTCGCTGATCTGGAACGACCCTGTGCACCCGTACACGCGGGCGCTGCTGAGTGCGATTCCGCACCCCGACGGCAAAGGTGTGCTGCCCGAGGCACCCGCTGCTGAGGCGCCTGACGAATGGGCATCGCATATAGATGAGGCACTGAATCGAGTGCCGGTTTCAAAGGAGGCCGCCAGTGAGTGAGTCTGTGTTCTTGGAGCGCATCGAACGCGTCGCGGATGCGCTGACCCGGTCGGGCGCGGACGCCATGATCGTGACGCCGTCGACAGACTTTGCATATCTGACCGGTGCGCGCCCAAGCTTGCGGGAACGTCTGATCGCCCTCGGCATCACGGCTGATGGCCGCGTGCGCGCGGTCGCGCCAGTCTTCGAACTCGATGCCATGCAGCCCGTGATCGATATCGGCATCGATGTGATCGCCTGGAGCGACGGGGACGACCCGGCGGCGATGCTGATCGAGGGGCTCGGCCTGGGCTCCCGCCAGAGGGTGGCAATTGGCGCGGATGTGCCGATGCGCTTCACCTTGGAGTTCAACCGTCACAGCGACATTGCATGGGTGCCCGCTGACGAGGTGCTTGTGCCGCTTCGGGTTCGCAAGTCGTCGACCGAGCTCGCCCTGCTGCGGGGCGCCGCATCCGCTGTCGATGAGACCTACCGTCGATTCCTCGCGACAACAGAGTTTCGCGGTCGCACTGAGCTTGCGGTTCAGGACGACCTTCGGGAGTACCTGCAGGCGACCGGGCACGACCTCAGCGGATCGTTCAGCATCGTTGCAGCCGGGTCAAACGCGGCTATGCCGCATCACAGCCCGGGTGCGCGCGTGCTCGAAGAGGGCATGGGTGTACTCACTGACTTTGGCGGGCCACGGGAGGGCTACTGCTCAGACATGACACGCACCTGGAGCCTCGGCCCTGCCTCGGCTCGACTGCGCGAGGTCCACGCGGTTGTGCTTGAAGCCAACCGTGCCGGTTTCGCAGCTGTTCGGCCCGGTGTCACGGCCGAGTCGATCGACGCGGTCGTGCGCGGTGTCATCGAACGCGCTGGCTTCGGCGAGTACTTCACGCACCGCACCGGTCACGGCATCGGCCTCGACGTGCACGAGGCGCCGTATCTGGTCGCGGGCGACACGACCGTGCTCGAGGAGGGGATGGCCTTCAGCATCGAGCCGGGCATCTACATTCCCGGCGAACTCGGCGTGCGGATCGAAGACATCGTGGCAGTGACCGCCGACGGTGCCGAGTGCCTCAACAACGCCGACCGGTCGCTGATCGAGGTGTAGCTGCTGCGGACGAGGAGCAGCTTTGCTGCGGTGCCGCGCCTTCTCGGTGTGTGAGCGGTACGTGAGCGGGTCGGGGTTGACTGCGCATACGCGAATCTCACAAAGGAGCATCCCGATGAACAAGGCAGCGAAACGTGCATTGGCGGCTACTGCGCTGGCAGCGGCACTCGGACTTGCGGCAGGATGCAGCGCCACCGATCTCGTGAGCAATGTGATCCCCAATGTCGACGTCGAAGATGACGGCTCTGTCACGATCACCGATGACAGCGGAGGCTCGGTGACCGTCGAAGGCGGCGAGGGCACCACCATTCCCGAGTGGTTCGCGACCGACATGCCCCTTCCCGACAACCACGTGGTGGTGAACTCCACATCGATCGAGAGCGACGGCGAAACTCTCAAAGCCATGAACGTGACGTCAACTGATGACTTTGACACCGTGGTGGCCTCGATAGACGACGGGCTCGCGGACGTCGGCATCACTCCTGAGTCCCGAGATATCGCCGAAGGCATGGGCATGCGATCCGCCACCTTTGTAGTGATGATCGCCGACCAGAAATGGAACGTCACTGTCAGCGACATGGGAGGCGAAGGCGAAGTCGCAGTCACCTACATGACTGGCGCTTGACCACTTAGCGGGCTCGGGTCAGTGCCGTCGTTGCTACCCGGGCGAGAGACCACATCACGGACGCCCGCGTCAGGGGTGCATGGTTCGATGGGGTCATGTCTTCACCCACAGCGCTGCCAACGAGCGAAGTCGCACGCCGATTCGAAGAGCAGACCACTCTTGCAGCGTGGGGTGCTGCTGCGCTCGGGCTGCTCTTCGGGCTGATCAGCTTCGGTGGCGAAGCCAGGCCGATCGCCGCGCACGCTGGCGAACTCGATGTCACGCAACCGGCCGCTGGCACCGCATCCCTCATCACTGCTGCGGCATTCTTGCTCAGCACCCTGCTGCACCGTCGCCACGAGACTCGTGCCATGCCCGGTTGGCAACGGGCCGTGTCGCATATCTCGACGGCAATGCTGACAGTCGTGTTCGGTGCAGTGGCGTTCATGGCTGTGCTGACGGCTGGAGAGATCCTGGCGCTGGGCCTTCAGGGATTCGTGCCGGCGCCGATCGCCGCGGCGTTGCTCACAGCCATCGCGAGCGCAGCCGGTTCATGGCTCGCCTTTCAGGCAGGCATCGAGCTGCGCACCCGCAACCTGACGCAGCTGCTGTTCGGGTACCTCACTATCGGAACCCTGTTCGCCATGATCACCGCTGCTGATCCCCTGTGGTGGCAGCTGCACTTCTCATCCCTCGGCAACGCATGGGCGTTCAACCTCACCGTGATCGTCGCAGGTCTTCTGGTGGCTGCGGTCGGGCTCTACATCGGGCGTGATCTGCACAGATGGATGGGCGACAGCCGTCTGAAAGCGATCGGCATCGTGGTCGTGCTGTTCACGGCGACCGGAGCCGCACTCGCCGGAGTCGGTGTGTTTCCCGTGGCCACCGCATCCGTTGCGCACAACATCGCCGCAATCGGCACGCTCTGCCTGTTCGCCGCCGCGGCGCTCGCCGTGACCATCGTGATGCCCGGGCCGACGCCGATGATGACACTCACGACGGTCGGCGCAGGCATCGCTCTGGTCACCGCCGTGCTGCTCTGGCGTCCGTTCGGTGTCTACAACCTCGCTGGGCTAGAAGTGATCGTGGTCGGCATCATATTCGTCTGGCTGACGACGCTCGTGCGTACGATCGGCGCCAGCGCTCCTGAGCAGACACGAGCCTCAGCGCGCACGCGACTGCTGCAGGCGACAAAGCGCACGCGAACTCAGACCTGACCCCGCCGATCACCCAGCAGCGGCATGACCGAACGTCTCAGGGTCAACGGGCCATGCAGCCTTCGGCACATTCTTCTCGATCACGAGCAGATATGACTCGGTCACGAGGTCTTTGACCATCTGCCGGTCGAGGCCCGACCCCGGTTGCAGAGTGACCCAGTGCCGTTTGTTCATGTGATAGCCCGGAGTGATCTGAGGGTACCCGGCACGCAACGCCTCGCTGTCTCGCGGCGAAGCCTTCAACGTCACCATCGGGGCATCACCAAGAGCCGTCTGCAGCATGAACACCTTGCCGCGAACTTTGTAGACGTCCCACTCAGGCCCGAACGGATGCGTCAGCTCTGCCCCAGGTAGTTCAAGCCCACGAGCCGCGGCCAGCTCTTGAATCGTCGTGTCCATCGGCCCTCCTCGCTGTGTAATCCTACGCATCCACAAAGCCGCAGCGCCCTACCCCAGGCACGCCTATTCGTAGAATGAACACCGTGGAGATCAGCCGTGACACCGACAGGGCACCATCCCGAGGGTTTCAGCCGCTGCGTGATCTGCCCACGGTGATCTGGTTCGTGCTCGTGGTCGTCGTAAGCCTCGTACAGAGTGACGTGCCGGCGCCGCGCTGGCTCATGATCCACCTGCTGCTGCTCGGAGCCGCGACCCACGCGATTCTGGTGTGGAGTCAGCACTTCTCGTTCGCTCTGTTGCGCGCTGCGCAGACTGTCGCTCACCAGCGCTGGCAGACGTGGCGTCTGGCGCTGGCCAATCTCGGTGCCGCTGCGGTCATGATCGGGGTGGTCTGGCAGATGCTTGCCGCAACGATCACTGGGGCAACGTTGCTCATCATCGCGGTCGTGTGGCACGGAGTGAGCCTGGTGCTGCGTGCGCGGGGCGCTCTGCCGGGTCGGTTCGGACGCACGATTCGCTATTACATCGCGGCCGCTGCCTTTCTGCCTCTCGGAGCCGCCGTGGGCGCGTGGCTCGCACACGACGCATCCGTCTCGCTTGCGCTCGCTCACGTACTGATCAATATGCTCGGCTGGATCGGCCTCACAGTCGCCGGCACCCTCGTGACCCTGTGGCCGACCATCCTGCGAACCCGCGCTGCCGAGCACGCTGCCTCTGGTGCTGCTCGAGCGTTGCCCGTTCTTGCCGCCGCCGTCGCAGTAGCAGCGATCGGCGCCGCCGGCTCGTGGATGCTTGTGCTGGTGCTCGGACTCGTCGGCTATCTGGTCGGGCTGGCGGTCATCGGAGTATCGCTGGGCAAGGCCGCACTCCAGAAGCCGCCGAGGAGTTTCGCCGCACTGTCTGTGGGCGCCGCCGTGCTCTGGTGGATCGGGTGCCTCGCCATGCTCATCGTTCGGGTTGTCTTGGCGTGGGCGGAAGGCGGTGACTTCACCGCGGTACGCGTGGCTGTCGACAGCGTTGTGCCATTTCTCGCGGCAGGCTTCGTGGCACAGGTGCTCGTCGGTGCACTCAGCCACCTGGTGCCGGTCGTGCTCGGTGGCGGGCCGCATCCGGTGAAGGCTGGGGCATCCGTGCTCGACGTTGGCGGAGTGCTGCGCGTCACTGTCGCGAACGCGGCACTGCTGCTGTGCACGCTGCCCGTTTCGGGCGTCGTCCGGATGGTGGCTGCTGTCGTGTATTTGGTGTCGATCGGGTCGTTCCTGCCGATGCTGTTCGTGTCGATGCGGGCGCAGCGGCGGGCGAAAGCCGAAGGACCGCGCACGCCGTGAGTTGCGAACAACGCACGGGTTTGACGGTCAAACCGGTGCGTTTTTCGCAACACGTGTCACGTCTTCCGTTTCAGCCGTGAGACATGTAGGCTCATTGCCTAACTAACGTTAGGTAGGACAATGTCGAGACAGCGCCTCATAGATGCGGCCCGTCACGTGTTTGCCAAGAAGGGCTACGCAGAAGCCAGCCTGCGCGAGATCGCAGAAGCCGTAGGCATCAAGACACCTTCGATCTACGCCCACTTCGACGGCAAGCAAGCACTGTTCGAGTCGGTGTACGCCGAGATCACTGCCGAGCACGTCTCCTATTTCGCCCACCTCGCACAGGACAGCCGCACCCTCGAACCCCTCGAGCGCATCCGCCACCTGCTGATCGGCGTCGACGCGTTCTACGACGAACGCCCCGATGCCGCCGAGTTCAGTCTGCGCGCCGCCGTAGACGAGCAGAGCACCGAGCTGCCGAGCCTGCGACAGATTTTTCTCGACTACGAATCGAGCCTCGCCGACGCGTTTCGGAGCGCCTACCGCGAAGGGCTTGAGACCCAAGCCATCCGCGGACCTCAAGACGAAGCGGGTTTCATCGCGCTCGTGCTCATGCTCATGGACGGCCTGTTTCTGCAGCGAGCGCACTACTCAACAGAGGTCTACGCGCAGCGATTCGAAGCAGCGTGGCAGCACCTCGTGTCATTGATGACCGAAAGAGAGAACTGAACTATGGAGACCAAGGACTACGAGCACGGAACAGTGCCGAAATCCGAGCGCAAGCACTGGATCAGCATTGCCGCTGTCTGGATTGCCATCGGCATCGACCTGTCTGGCGCCTTCCTCGGCGTTGAGCTCGCCGCCGGCATGGACTTCTGGCCCGCGATCGGCGCAACGCTCGTGGGGTCGGTGCTGCTCGGCCTGCTGGCTATGGCGTGCGCATACGTCGGAGCAGCGACCGGTCTCACGACCGCGATGGTCTCGCGCGCGGTGTTCGGCAAGATCGGCGGCGCAGTGCTCGCCCTGGCGATGTCGATCAGCCTCATCGGCTGGTTCGCTGTGCAGGCAGGCTTCTTCGGCTCGAACGCACAGGTCGCGATGCTCGAGCTCACTGGCATCGACTGGCCCGTCGCCGTCTTCACCGTGCTCGGCGGCATCCTGATGCTGCTCACCGCGCTGTGGGGATACCGCTCGATCTCACGACTCAGCACCCTCGCGGTGCCACTGCTGCTCATCCTGCTCATCGTGGGCATTGTCGTCGCATTCGCAACGCGCGGATCCGAGGCGCTGACGGCAGACACCGCTGCCGTCTACAGCTTCGGAGGGGCTGTGTCGCTGGTCATGGGCATCTTCGTCTTGGGCGTCGTCTCGGCACCCGACATGGCGCGCTGGGCCAAGACGCCGAAGCAGGCGATGGCCGCAGGCTTCTTCGGGTTCCTGTTCGGCAACTCGATCATCATCATCGTGGCCGTCATCCTCAGCAAGCTGCTGAACGAGACCGAGCTCATGACCATGTTCTTCGTGCTCGGACTCGGCGGCTTCGCGGTCATCGTGCTGATCCTCGCGCAGTGGACCACGAACACCACCAACGCATACTCGGCTGCGATCAGCTTCTCGTCGATCAGCAAGCGCTTCAGCCGTCGCACGCTGACGATCATCGGCGGTGTAATTGGCATCATCGTCGCGGTGCTCGGAGCCGCCGACTGGTTCATCAACTTCATCTCGGCCATCGGCATCGTGATCGCGCCATTCGGCGGCGTCTACATCGCGAACTTCTTCGCGAACCGCAAGCACACGAGGTTTGAGCACCACAGCGACGTGCCGCGCATCACCGTGCTGCCGGTCATCGCCTGGCTGCTCGGAATCGCCACCGCACTGATGACGACCCAGACCTCAGACGGCCTCGGATTCGGACTCTTCTCGCTGACGCTGATTCCGGCTCTTGACGGACTGCTCGTGGCATTCGTCGCAGCGCTCGCATTCGAGGTGTTCGTGAGAAGGCGTGCTCAGCGCGCCGTCTCGATCGACGGAATCGAGATCTGAATGCCGCGCACCATGATCACCGTCGACGACATCGACGACATCGCAATCGGCGCGACAGTGCTCGGCACCGGAGGAGGCGGCGACCCCCATGTCGGCGCCCTCATCGCGAAGCGTCTCATCGGCATGTACGGCGCCGTCACACTCATGCCGGTCGAAGAGCTCACAGCCGAAGACTTCGTGCTTCCTGTGGGCATGATCGGGGCCCCCTCAGTGAGCGTCGAGCGCATCATGGCCGAGTCAGAGCTCGTGCGCGTGATCGAGCTTGCCGAGCGAGCCACGGGCCGCAAGCCAACTGCTGTCATGCCCATCGAAGTCGGAGGCGGAAACTCGATGGTGCCGATCGCCGCCGCAGCCCTCACCGGCCTCCCTCTGGTGGATGCGGATGCGATGGGACGCGCGTTCCCAGAGTCGCAGATGGTCAGCTTCCACCTCGCCGGCTACAAGCCGGGCGCCACGGTGATGGTCGACCACCACGGCAACGAGGTCATGATGACGCCAGTGACAGGTCCGTGGTCTGAGCGCCTCGCCCGCGCCATCACCACCGAGATGGGCGGTTCGGCGACCATGATCGATTACATGTTCGGCGGCGACATCGTGCGTGAAGCAGCGATCCCCGGCACGCTCACACTAGCCAAGCGCATCGGGCAGCTGCTGTCAGGGCGCGGGGCCGAGCGCACAGACGCCGCGCTGCTCGAGGTGCTCACGGATGAGCTCGGCGCGTTCCATCTCTTCGACGGCAAAGTCGTCGATCTCGAGCGCGGCTTCGACGCCGGGTTCACTCGCGGCAAGGCGATGCTCGACGGCATCGGCGCCTGGAAGGGCTCGCAGTACGAACTGCGCTTCCAGAACGAGATGCTGCTCGCGCTGCGTGACGGTCAGCTCTCTGCCGTGACGCCCGACCTCATCTGTATTCTCGATGCCGCGACCGCGCATCCGATCACCACCGAGACGCTGCGATACGGCAACCGCATCTCGGTCGTCGGCATTCCGGCTGACGAACGCTGGCGCACCGACATCGGCATCGAGACCGCTGGCCCCCGCTACTTCGGATTCGACGTTGACTGGCAGCCAGTCGAGCAACTGTCCGCACAGAGCCGATCTGCAAGCACCGACAGGAGCGCATCATGACCGAGTACAGACTGGGCATCGACGTCGGCGGCACCAACACCGACGCCGTCATCCTCGACAACGCGACGCTCGAAGTCATCGCCGCCGTGAAGTCGCCGACGACCCAGCAGACGAGCGACGGGGTTCTCGCCTCGATCGACCAGGTGCTGGAGGCCGCGCAGATCGACGCGTCGCGCATCCGATTCGCCATGATCGGCACTACGCACGCGACCAACGCGATCCTTGAGCGTCGTGGTCTCGGCCGCGTCGGCGTCATACGACTCGCAGCGCCGGCCACAACCGCGGTGCCCCCGCTCGAGGGCTGGCCAGACGACCTGAAGCGTGCGATCGGCGGGCGTGGCGCCGTCGTCGCGGGCGGGTTCGAAGTCGACGGACGCACGATCGCCGACATCGATGAGCAAGAGATCCGCGAAGCATGCAGGCGGATGCGCGGGCAGGTCGACGCAGTCGCTGTCGTAGGCGTGTTCTCGCCGGTCGACGCATCGCAGGAGCAGCGTGCGGGAGAGATCGTGACGGAGGAGCTCGGTGTTCCGGTGTCGCTCTCAGCCGAGATCGGCTCGATCGGGCTGCTCGAGCGTGAGAACGCGACCATCCTAAACGCCTCGCTCATGCAGACGCTGCGCTCGATGGCCGACGGGCTGCGTCAGGCGCTCTCGGAGCGCGGAATCTCTGCGCACATGTTCTTCGGGCAGAACGATGGCACGCTCATGGAGGTCGACTACGCCCTGCGCTACCCAGTGCTGACGATCGGCGGCGGGCCTACCAACTCGATTCGCGGAGCAGCACACCTGTCGGGACTGCGCGACGGCATCGTCGTCGACGTCGGCGGCACCACGACCGACATCGGCATGCTCGTCGACGGGTTCCCGCGGCAGTCGTCCGAGTCATTCAAGCTCGGGGGCGTGCGAACGAACTTCCGGATGCCCGACATCCTGTCGATCGCGCTGGGTGGCGGAACCGTGGTGCGGGAGTCGGATGACGGCATCCGCCTCGGTCCAGATAGCGTTGGCTACCGGCTGCTTCAGGAGGCGCTCTCGTTCGGCGGCGATACTCTGACCGCGACCGACGTGGCACTCGCCTCTGGGCTCGCGACAATCGACTCTGCCTCAGACGTGTCGCTATCTGCCGATCTCGTCGCTGCGAGCGGCCGTGCGATTCGAGCGCTGCTTGAGGACGCCGTTGACCAGATGAAGCTGAGCGCCGCGCCTGTTCCGGTGATTCTCGTCGGCGGCGGCGGCATCATCGTCGGCGACGAGCTGAGCGGGGTCAGCAGCATCGTGAAACCGCCGAACCTCGGCGCTGCGAATGCTGTGGGCGTTGCACTCGGCGACATCGCGGGCGAGGTCGAGAAGATCGTCGCAGGCGGAGCGTCACGCGAGGCGATGCGGGCGACAGCGTCGGCCGAAGCTGTGGAGCGGGCCGTCGAGGCGGGAGCAGACCCCAAAACTGTCGAGACTACGTCGATCGAAGAGCTGCCGGTCTCGTACATGGAAGGCGAGTCGGTACGAATCGTCGCCCGAGCAGTGGGTCGTCTGCGCTCTTGAGTTGCGAAAAACGCACGGGTTTGACGGTCAAACCGGTGCGTTTTTCGCAACAGACGGGTGTCGGGAGCGCATGTCAATGCTCGACAACCGCACCGGATAGGGGCAAGGTAGGGGCATGACTACCAATGAAGCCGAGCCGGCTGAGGCTGAGACCCCGGGCGACATCCCCGAAGGCAGCGAGACTGCAGAAGAAGTGCAGCGTCGCCGGTTCCGCGAGGCACTGGCGAAGAAGAACCTCGGCCACCACGGCGAGGGCATGGCTGACAAGGGCGGCGTGCAGAGCGCACACACCGCGCCGGCCGCTCAGAAGCGCGTTCACCGACGCAAGAGCGGCTGAGCCTCCGCCTCACACGCGAAAGTTGCGAAAAACGCACCAGTTTGACTGTCGAACTGGTGCGTTTTTCGCAACTTTCAGGCTGCTTCAGCCTTCGGGGTCGGGCAGATCATGTGCGTGGACTTGCCGGGCCCGCCGCGAACGATGTCGTGCTCGTCGAGCGGCTGGCCGCAGGCAGGGCACGGCGGATGCTCGGGTGCCGGAGGCGCCTGCTCTTCGGGGCCGTCCTCCCAGTGGCGGGCGCCGAGTGCAGCGGGCCCGATGAGGTTGAAGGCCAGACGCAGCACCGTTGCGCGAACCCCGGGAACACCGTCCCACGGGCTCGGATGCCAGAGGTGCAGCTTCTTCTCACGCTTCGGCTTGCCCATGCATAGATCATACCATGAATAGTTCGTGCGTTAACTAAAATCAGGCCTCGGTTTCGAGTGACCTCTGGCTGGCTTCGATGAGCTCGATCATGGCCTCGTGCAGCTCGACAAGCCGCCCCGGCTCCATGCCGAGCCGCTTCGCCATCTCGAACGGCACCTCGGCCGCCTGCGATCGAAGCGCAGCGCCCTCGTCGGTCAACGAGATCTGCAGCCGGCGCTCGTCAGTCGTGCTGCGCATCCGCTTCACGAGACCACGCGTCTCGAGCCGCTTCAGCAGAGGTGAGAGCGTCGGGGCATCCTGATGCAGGCGCTCGGCGAGCTCGCTCACCGTCAGCGGCTCCTCTGCCCAGAGTGCGAGCATCACGAGGTACTGCGGGTGGGTGATGCCCATGGGCTCGAGCACCGGCTTGTACGCGGCGACGACGCTGCGCGAGGCGACGGTGAGCGCGAAGCACACCTGCCTCTCGAGCGACAGGGGATCGGGTGAACTCATGCCTCCATCATGGCGCAACCCCGGAAGCTGCGAACAACGCACCGGCTTGACCGTCAAGCCGGTGCGTTGTTCGCAACAAACTAGTAGAACTTGCGCTGGTCGTTCAAGAACCTGATCTCAGCCTTCACCGTCAGCGAACCGCGATCGCCATCGATGACTCCGGTGTAGAAGCCGCGATCCTTCAACAGCGACTGCAACGCCTTCACGGTCATCGGCCCGAACTGCCCGTCGACCACTCCCTTGTAGTAGCCCTTGGCCTTCAGCCAGTTCTGAATGTTGACGGTCAGCGACGAGTTCTTGTAGCCGATGTCACCCATGAGCTGCACCCACGCGGCGTGCGACGCTCCCGTGTGCGTCCCCGTGATCGGAAGTGCCGCATCCGGCCACGACCCCGTCGGAGGAGGCGTGGTGTCACCGGGCGTGATGGGCGTCGTCTTGCCGGGCGTGATGCCCTTGTTCGCAAGCCACGTGTGCGGGTTGTGGAACGTCGAGAGCGCCACCGGGCGCGTCGTGTTCACAAAGATGCTCAGGTGCAGATGCACCGCGAAATCGCTTGCTCCGTTGGGGCCCGACCCGCCCATCTCAGCGATGTGCTGGCCGGCCTGCACCTTGTCGCCCTTCGACACCTTGTAGCTCTGGAGGTGCCCGTAGTAGCTGTAGAGCCGCTGGCCGTTCACGTTGCCGTGGTCGATCACGACGCCGAGGCCGCTCGTGTAGGGAACGGTGACCGAGTTGGACTGGCCATTGCCGCGACCGGTCGCGATGACGGTGCCGTCCATGATCGAGTGGATGTTCGTGCCCGGCACACCCTTGGTGATGCCGGTGTAGTCGGAGCCGTTGTGCGGGTTGCCGCCTCGGTCTGCGCCGAAGTGCTGGCCCGCAAGGTGCAGGCCGATCGAGCCCTTCTGGATCGGTGACGAGACCTGGCCGGCGGCCGCCTCGGCGCTGGGTGCGGCATCCGCGACTCCGACGAGAGAGACTGCAGCAGCAACCCCCACGATCAGTGCCGCGAACCTTCTGGTTCTTGCGAGCATTGCAGTCACTCCTTCATTTCGGGGGCTGGTAGTGCCATCGAAACTTCTGCAACCGCATGTCACAAGAGGAGAACTCCCCTTGACTCTGCGCCACGTCAATGGGCTGGGGATACCTCGACCTTGTCTCGCGCGACCTCGCGAACCCGAGCAACCACGTGGGGCCCGAACGCCGCGACCCACGACCTGTGGCCGCGTGCGTTGGGGTGAAACCAGTCTGGGCTCATCCGCTGCACGATGCCGAACGGCACATGCCTGCGCGTCTTGCGATACACCGGCGCGAGCGTCATGCCGAATTCGCGCACAAGCCGATGCACGATGCGGTTCGCCTCACGCGCGCGCCCCTCGTACGTGCCGAACCCCAGCGTCGGAACATCCGCCACGATCGAGCCAGCCGGCAGCGCCTGCAAGATGACGCGCATCCGAGAAGCGAACTCGGCTGGCCGCCACTCCTCCTGCGTCACGTCGTTGCCGCCGATCGACATCGTGACGACGTGCGGGTCGACGTCGGCAATGTGCTGCAGCTGCCGTTCGATCACCTCGTTCGTGCGCGCACCAGAACTTGAGACATTGTGCGTCGCAATGGGCTCGCCGAGCGCCTTCTGCATGAGCCGCTCGAGCCCCGCGACGTACCCCTGCTCAGGGTCGTCAAGACCGAGCCCCTGCGCCAACGAGTCGCCCAGAGCGAGATAACGGATGCGCCCCTCACGAGCTCGCGCACGCCAGAACCGGTCGTACACCGGAATCTGCTGAATGTGCTTCTGCTCAGCCTCGCGACGACTGCCGCCGAAAAGCTTCTCGAACATCCACTCGAGTGCCCCCATGCCGATTGCTGCCACTGGTCCCCCCAAGGAGTATCCGCCCTGTGAAGCATCACAGTCAGGCGGAAGAACGACTGTATACCCGCATCCCTATCGCTGCACGAATGCAAGCTGAGCGTGCACGATCGCCTCGACGGCCTGCCTGAGACTGTCGGGCACTGACGCGTAGACCGAATCGGCGACGGTCGCGAGCGCTGCCGCATCGTCAGCGCGAATGCCCGCAGTCGCAAGCGCGTCGCGCACCTCATCGAGGCGCTCAAGGCGGTGGTTTCGGTACTCGCGAGCAATCGCCGCGATCGACGGCAGCTCGTCGCCGTGACCGGGCAGCACGCGCAGGTCGCCGAGCGCTTCGAGGCGATCGAGCGACGCGAAGTAGTCGGCGATGCTGCCGTCGGGATGCATGATCACCGTCGTTCCCGAGCCGAGCACGGTGTCGCCGGTCAGCACGGCGTCGTCGGTGACGAACGCGATCGAGTCGGCAGTGTGACCCGGCACCGCGATCACGCGCAGGTCGCCGATGACCTCTCCGTCGGTCAGGGGTTCGGCTGCCCTACACCAGGCTGGGTCGAGCGCCCGAACGGGTGCGCCGGTGCGCTTATGGACTGCATCGACCGCATCCGTGTGGTCTGGGTGCCAGTGACTCACGAGCACCAGCTGCACCTCGTGCTCACAAATCGCGTCGAGGTGGCTGTCGATCTCGGGGCCGGGGTCGATCACGATGCCGTCGGACAGTAGCCAGGTGTTGGTGCCGTCGAGGGTCATGGGCCCCGGGTTCGGCGCGAGGATGCGCGTGATCGCCATGGGGGCACGGTACTACAGTGATGGAGTGCCCCGCCTTGCCCCGATCGACCGTCGGATCGTCGCACTCGCGCTTCCGGCACTCGGCGCTCTCATCGCAGAACCGGCCTTTCTGCTGGTCGACACCGCGCTCGTCGGGCACCTCGGCGTCAACGAGCTCGCCGGCATCGGCATCGGCCAGGCCGTGCTGCAGACCGTCACGGGCCTGCTGGTGTTCCTCGCGTACGCGACGACGCCGCGGGTTGCGAGGTTCTTGGGAGCGGGGCGGATGCCCGACGCAGTTCGCGCAGGAATCGACGGCATGTGGCTGGCGCTCGCTGCGGGACTCGTGCTGCAGGTGCTGCTGCCGCTCGCGCATCCGCTCGTCTCGGTGTTCGGCGCCGAGCGGGCTGTGACCGACATCGGCTCGAGCTACCTCGCGATCTCGATTCTGGGCCTGCCTGGCATGCTCATCATGCTGGCGGCAACAGGCCTGCTTCGCGGGCTGCAGGACACCAAGACGCCGCTCATCATCTCAGCAGCCGGCTTCGGCACGAACGCCGCGCTCAACGTGCTTTTCATCTACGGCATGGGGATGGGGGTTCCGGGCAGCGCACTCGGCACCGTCATCGCGCAGTGGGGCATGGCCTTCGCCATGATCTGGATCGCAGTGCGGCAGGCGCGCAAGCACGACGTCTCACTGGCGCCGCACTGGAGCGGGATGCTCGCCTCGGCCGGGTTCGGCGGCTGGCTGTTTCTGCGCACTCTGGCACTGCGTCTCGGTCTGCTCTCGACCACCTTCGTCGCGACCAGCGCCGGAACCGAGGTGCTGGCTGCCACGCAGGTCGCTTTCGCGCTGTGGTCGACGCTCGCGTTTGCGCTCGATGCCCTGGCGATCGCAGCTCAGGCGATGATCGGCAAGGCTCTGGGCGCGGGCGATGTCGCCGAGCTTCGGCAGGTCACGCGCCGGCTGCTGTGGTGGGGGCTCTGGAGCGGGGTGATCGTGGGTGCGCTGTTCGCGCTCGCCTCGCCCGTCATCGGTCGCGTCTTCACGTCGGAGCCCGAGGTGCTGGCGCTGCTGCCGTGGGCGCTGCTCGTGGTCGGCCTTGCCCAGCCGCTGGCGGGCCTCGTGTTCGTGCTCGACGGCATTCTGATCGGCGCCGGAGATGCGCGCTATCTCGCCTGGACGGGCTTCGTGAACCTGCTGGTCTACCTGCCGCTGCTGCTGCTCGCGCTGCTGCAGACCTCGTCGCTGGCGGCCCTGGTCGCGGTGTGGCTGGCGTTCGGCGTGGGGTACATGGGTGCGAGGCTGGCGACACTGTATCTGCGGGCGCGCACGGATCGCTGGATGGTGCTCGGGGCTTGATGGGCTGGGCTGGTGCCACTGGGTGCTGAGCTGCCGCTGGGCGTCGTGCCGCCGCTGGGTGGAAAACTCCCGGCAAGATGGCATCTCAACGGGACTTTCCCATCTTGCGGGCGGGCAGCTGCGAGGAAACGGGCAACAGGGGCGCGCAAGCAGCCAGGCAAGGAGGGTTACGCAGGAGAAGGCATGCGCTTCACCTGCGTGAATCTCCTCGCACCGAAATCAGCGTGGCAACCAGCACCGCACCCAGACCCGCCAGCTACTCCCCGGTCTCGCCGTCGACAGCCTCGCGCAGCACGTCAGCGTGCCCGTTGTGCCGCGCATACTCCTCGATCATGTGAGTCAGCACCCAGCGCACCGCCACGTGCTCGCGACCGCCCCATGCAGGCACCGTCGTGCCCAGCGCATCCGCCCCGTGCTGCTCGATGACGCCATCGACAACCGCCCGCGACCGCTCAACGTTCGCGACCCACAGCGACCGCAGCTCGTCGCCCTCGAGCGTCACGCCGAGCGTCCAGTCGGCGTCGTCGTCGGCCTCGAAGTCGATCGAGCCCCACGGCTCAGGTGCCGGCTGCCCCGCAACGGTCTCTTCGAACCAGAAGCTCTCGACCCACGCCAGGTGCCCAAGCAGCCCGCCCAGCGTCATTGCCGAAGACGGAATCCGCTGCCGAAGCTGCTCGGTCGTCAGCCCCCGCGTCTTCCACTCGAGGGTTGCACGCTGGTAGTCGAGAAAGGTCACGAGCGTGACCACCTCATCACCCGCAAGGATCGGTTCGGGGCGGCCCTCATCATCGATCTGCTGCTCTGCCATTTCATGAGTCTGACAGACGCATCGGCTCGACAACAAGACTCGTAGACTGTTGCAGTGAGTGAACCCCGCAACTGGCGAAACGCCCTATTCGCCGTGTTCTTTCTGGTCGGGTTCGCCTTCGCCGGCTGGATGGCGCGCATCCCGCACGTGCGCGACCAGCTCGGAATCGAGGTCGACGAGGTCGGCTACCTGCTGCTCGCGATCGCCGCAGGCAGTGCGATCGGCTTTCTGAGCGCATCCTGGCTCGTTCACCGCTTCGGAACCGATCGCCTCACGTCTATGGGCCTGATCTTCATCGGAGCCGGCCTCTCCATCGCCGGCTGGGCCGTTGAAGCCAGCAGTCTGCCTCTGGTGCTCGCGGGGTTCATCGTCACCGGCAATTTCATTAGCATCACCAACGTTGCGATGAACACCTCGGCGTCGGCCAACGAGCGCGCGATCGCCAAGCCGATCATGCCGATCTACCACGCGTTCTACTCGGTCGGCACGGTCTCGGGCGCCGGCGTCGGCGCACTGTTCGAAGGGCTGAAGCTCGACCTCGGCCTGCAGTCGACGCTCGTGCTCGCGGCGCTCATCGTCGCCGCATTCATCACGCGTCGACACATCGCGCCCGATGTGGTCGACGAAGAGGATCCCGTCACCATGCGAGATCGGATGCGCGTCTGGCGCGAGCCTGCGACGCTGCTGCTGGGTGTGTTCGTGCTGGGCTCGAGCCTCATGGAGGGCAGCGCAAACGACTGGCTGGCACTGCTGATGGTCGACGGCCACGGATTCTCGAAGACCGCAGGTGCCGTGCTGTTCGCGGTGTTCCTCGCCTGCATGACCGCCGGCCGCCTCCTCGGCGTGATCGCACTGCAGAAGCTCGGTCGTGTGCTGACGCTGCGCATCACCTTCGGCGGAGCCCTGGTCGGCCTCGCCCTCGTGCTGCTGACAGACATCCCCGCGCTGGTGGTTGTGGGCGTGCTGCTCTGGGGCTTCGGCAACGCGCTCGGATTCCCCGTCGCCATGTCGGCCGCCGGCGACGACGCCCGCCTCGGCCCCGCTCGCGTCGCGACCGTGTCGAGCATCGGCTACCTCTCGATGCTCGCCGGCCCGCCCGTCATCGGCACGCTCGCAGCTTTCGGCTCGCTGCGCCAGGCGATGCTCATTCTGCTGGTGATCGGCCTCGTATCCTGGTTGCTCACCCCCTTCACCCGCGAGAACCGACTGTCAGGAGTTCGTCGATGAGACTGGTTGTGGCCACATGCACCGTGCAGTACACGGGGCGGTTGACCGCCCATCTTCCGCTCGCGAAGCGCGTGCTGATGCTGAAGGGCGACGGGTCGATTCTCGTGCACTCAGACGGCGGATCGTACAAGCCACTCAACTGGATGAGCCCGCCGGCATCGCTCGAAGAATGCGAGCCGACTGAGGAGCAGACGGATGCGGGGGCCAGCCGAGTCTGGAAGGTCACGCACAAGAAGACCGGCGATGCCCTCACCGTGCAGCTGCACGAGGTCGAGTCTGACCAGTCGTTCGAGCTCGGCATCGACCCCGGCCTCGTGAAGGACGGCGTCGAGTCGCACCTGCAGGAGATGCTGGCCGATCAGATCGAGACCCTCGGCGACGGCTTCAGGCTGTGGCGCCGCGAGTACATGACGGCGATCGGGCCGGTCGACATCTTGGCGCAGGACTCTGACGGCGCGACGGTTGCGGTCGAGATCAAGCGCCGCGGCGGCGTCGACGGGGTCGAACAGCTGACCCGCTACCTCGAGCTGCTGAACCGCGACCCGAAGCTCGCGCCGGTCTCGGGCGTCTTCGCCGCGCAGGAGATCAAGCCGCAGGCCCGCACACTCGCCGAGGACCGCGGCATCCGCTGCCTCGTGCTCGACTATGACGAGATGCGCGGCGTCGAGTCGAACGTGCCCCGGCTGTTCTAGCCGCGCATCCGTTTGAACTCCCTTTGGAGTTCAGCTCGCCGCACTGCACGCCGCGAGATGGAAAAGTCCCGGCAAGATGCCATCTCGTCGAGAGTTTTCCATCCCGCGAGGAGATTCACGCAGGTCAAGGCATGCGCTTCACCTGCGCGAATCTCCTGGCGTCGGCGCCGAACCGCACACCCCACCGCCAATTGGCACTCCAACCAAGCGCCTGAGACACCCCGGCGGGTTTACACTCGACGCTGTACATGCACCCCCAAGGGGCCTTTCGAGCGGAGCAGCACGTGGGATTCACCGAAACACTGCAAGAAGCACTCGACACCATCAGCGGCATCGTCTGGGGTCCGTGGCTCCTGATCCCCCTGCTGGTCGGCACGGGGCTCTACCTCACCATCAGGCTCGGCGGCCTGCAGTTTCTCAAGCTGATCCCGGCCCTCAACCTCGGCCTCTTCAAGCGCAAGGACGCCGGCTCAGAAGGCGACATCTCGCAGTTCCAGGCGCTGACCACGGCCCTCGCGGCAACCGTCGGCACCGGCAACATCGTCGGCGTCGCGACCGCAATCGGCATCGGCGGCCCCGGCGCACTCTTCTGGATGTGGGTCACAGGCCTCGTCGGCATGGCCTCGAAGTACTCTGAGGCGTTCCTCGCGGTGCGGTTCAGGGCGACGGATGCGGCGGGCGAGAAGTCAGGCGGCCCCCAGTACTACCTGCAGCACGGGATCGGCGGCTGGTTCGGCAAGACGCTCGCCCTCATGTTCGCGATCTTCGCGGTGCTCGCCTGCTTCGGCATCGGCAACATGACGCAGGGCAACGCGATCGCCAGCAACATGGAAGGCAGCTGGGGCGTGCCGACATGGGCGACCGGCATCGTGCTCGCCGTCATGACCCTCGTGGTGCTGCTGCGCGGCATCACCACGATCGGCAAGGTCACGGCCGGCCTCGTGCCCGTCATGATCATCCTCTACGTGCTCGGCGGCCTCTGGATTCTCATCGCCAACTTCGAGGCGCTGCCCGCAGCCTTCGCGCAGATCTTCACGGATGCCTTCACCGGAACTGCCGCAGTCGGCGGGTTCGCCGGCTCAGCCATCATGATCGCGGTGCAGTTCGGTGTCGCGCGCGGACTCTTCTCGAACGAGTCGGGCCTCGGCTCGGCCGCAATCGCAGCGGCTGCCGCCAAGACCTCGCACCCGGTTCGCCAGGGCCTCGTCTCAATGACGCAGACGTTCATCGACACGATCATCGTCGTGAGCTTCACGGGCCTCACCATCATCGTCACGGGTGTCTGGAACCAGACCGACCCCGAAACCGGCGAGCAGCTGAGCCCTGCCCTCATGACCGGCGAAGCGTTCTCACATGGCCTGCCTGGCGAATGGGGACACTGGATTGTCACGATCGGACTCATCCTGTTCGCCTACTCGACCATCCTCGGCTGGTCGTACTACGGCGAGCGCAACATCGAGCGACTGTTCGGGCGGCGCATGGTGATGCCGTTCCGCATTCTGTTCTCTGTGATCGTGTTCGTCGGCAGCACGACGCAGCTCGGCATCGTGTGGTCGTTCTCCGACGTCATGAACGGCCTCATGGCGCTGCCGAACCTCATCGGGCTGCTCGTGCTGTCGGGCCTCATCGCGCGCGAGACCAAGTGGTACCTCAAGCACGACCCGAAGCTCACGGCAGATGCCGCCACGATCGACGGCTTCATGCAGGGGCGCCCTGAGTGGATCGAGTGGCGCCAGAGCGAGAAGACGGGCATGCTGCCGGTGCAGAAGGCGAAGCGGCCGAAGAGCTGAACTCCAAAGGGAGTTCAGTTGGGGCCGGGTGCCAGCCGCGAGATGGAAAACTCCCGGCAAGATGCCATCTCGTCGAGAGTTTTCCATCCCGCGAGGAGCCGCCCAGCCAAACCGCGCAATCTCATCTCCAAAGGGAGTTCAGATGCCAGACGGAGGCGCGGCACCGGCAGCAGCGCGCGCGGCGGCGGGCAGCGCATCCAGGATCTGCGTGACAGCCCCGTCATCGTGCGCAGCCGACACGAACCATGCCTCGAATGCGCTCGGCGGCAGGTACACGCCCTGCTCGAGCATCGACCTGAAGAACGGCGCGAAGCGAAACGCCTCCTGCGCCTTGGCGGCTGCGAAATCGGCGGGTGCCTCAGGGGCGAAGGCCACAGAGAACAGCGTGCCCACCCGCGAGACCGCATGCTCGACGCCTGCCGTGCTGAGCGCATCCGTCAACGCACCCGACACCGCATCGGCAACAGCATTCATGCGTGCGTAGACCGCGTCATCGGCGAGCCGCAGCGTGGTCAGCCCGGCGGCCACCGCCACCGGATTCCCCGAGAGCGTGCCCGCCTGGTAGACCGGCCCGAGCGGCGCGAGCATCGCCATGACGTCGGCGCGACCGCCCACGGCAGCGAGCGGCATCCCGCCGCCGATGACCTTGCCGAACGTGAACAGGTCGGGTGCGGCCGTGTCCGCGAGCTCGTCGAGCCCCCAGACGCCGCGCCTCGTGACCCTGAACCCCGTGAGCACCTCGTCGCTGATGAGCAGCGCGCCGTGCCCATGGGCGGTCTCTGCGAGCCAGGCGTGAAAGCCCTCGGCGGGCAGCACGACGCCCATGTTGGCTGCAGCGGCTTCGACGATGACGCCGGCGATGCGGTCGCCGTGCGAGGCGAAGACCTGCTCGACAGCGTCGCGGTCGTTGTATGGCAGCACGATCGTCTGGCTGGCGACAGCCTCGGGCACTCCCCCGCTCGCGGGCAGCGCGAGTGTGGCCAGGCCTGATCCGGCTGCTGCGAGCAGCCCATCGGAGTGCCCGTGATAGTGCCCGTCGAACTTCACGATGAGATCGCGCCCAGTGAATCCGCGGGCGATGCGAATCGCGGTCATCGTCGCCTCGGTGCCCGTCGACACCAGGCGCAGCTGCTCGACGGGGCCGATCATGCCGACGACGTGCTCGGCAAGCTCAGTCTCGGCGGGGGTCGAGGCGCCGAACGAGAGCCCGCGCGCTGCGGCCTCCTGCACGGCGGAGACGACAGCCGGATGCGCGTGGCCGAGCACAGCAGGGCCCCACGACCCGACGAGGTCGACGTACTCGTGACCCTCGGCATCCGTCACAAACGGCCCGCGAGCGCTCACCAGAAACTTCGGAGTGCCGCCGACAGAGCCGAACGCTCGCACGGGCGAGTTGACCCCTCCTGGAATCGCGCGCTGAGCACGCTCGAACAGGGTGTCGTTGACGCTCATCGAAGCTCCCGCGCAATCTCAGTGGCCCAGTAGGTGAGCACGGTGTCGGCTCCGGCGCGCACGATGCTCGTGACCGACTCGACGATGGCGCGCTCGCGCTCGATCCAGCCGTTGGCGGCTGCAGCCTCGATCATCGAGTACTCGCCCGACACCTGGTACGCCCACACGGGCACCCGCGACAGCTGCTTCACCTCGGCGAGCACGTCCATGTACCAAGTTGCTGGCTTGACCATCACGACATCGGCGCCCTCAGCCAGGTCGAGCAGCGCCTCGCGCAGCCCCTCGCGTCGGTTCGCGGGATCCTGCTGGTACGACCTGCGGTGCCCCTTGAGGCTCGAGTCGACCGCTTCGCGGAACGGCCCGAACAGCGCACTCGCATACTTCGCGCTGTAGGCGAGGATGGCGGTGTCGAAGTATCCCGCCGCATCGAGTGCGGCGCGAGCACTGGCGACCTGGCCGTCCATCATGCCGCTCATGCCGAGCAACTGCGAACCGGCTGCGGCCTGCGCCAAAGCGATCTCGTTGAAGCGGCGCAGCGTGGCATCGTTGTCGACCCGGCCGCGCGAGTCGAGCACGCCGCAGTGGCCGTGGTCGGTGAACTCGTCGAGGCAGAGGTCAGTCTGCACGACCGTCGCATCACCGAAGCGGTCGGCGAGGAAGCGGGTCGCTCGGTTCAGAATGCCGTCAGGATCAGACGCCTGCGTGCCCTCGGCATCCTTGTGCTCAGGCACGCCGAACAGCATGACACCCCCCACGCCAGCGTCAATCGACTCCTCGACGGCGCGAGCCAGCGAGTCGAGCGTGTGCTGCACCTGGCCCGGCATCGCAGAGATCGGATGGGGCTGAGAAATGCCTTCGGCGACGAACATGGGCAGCACCAGCTGCGAAGCATGGATGCGCGTCTCACGCACCAGACGCCGCATCGGCTCGGTCGTGCGCAGGCGGCGTGGTCTGTCGACCGGAACAGCAACAGGCCGCTTCGTCTGCTCGATCGCGCGAATGACAGCGGTCGCGATGCCATCGGCCGAGGGTTCATCGGCGACACTCGTGACGCGAAGCCCCAGCTCGAGGCAGTCGGCGGCCGTCTGCTCGCCGATCGCGACGACCAGCGCCCGGTCATCGAGTTCGAGCGCTGCGACCTGCTCGGCCACGGTGCCGCTCGAGACCACCACGACGTCGGCGCCGGCAAAACCAGTCGCTGCAAGCTCATCGCGCGATGCGAACTCCGCGGCAGAGTCATATACATCGACCTGGTCGACAGTGAGCCCGGCCGAGCGCAGTCCGTGCACGAGCGTCGGCTTCGCGCGCGACGACGACGGCAGCAGAGCCCGTTCGCCTTCGACTCCAGGCCACTCGCGAAGCAGACCCGCGGCCGACTGCACGCGCGGCACGAGATCGACGCGCGCCCCCGACTCGCGCAGCGCATCCGCCGTCGCCTCTCCGACTGCCGCGACACGGGTCGACTCAGGCAGACCCGAACGCAGCGCACCAGCGATCGCCGGCACAGTGTTCTGGCTGGTGATGACGAGCCAGTCGTAGTCGCCGGCAGTCAGCCCAGCGAGGGCCGCGTCGAGCGCGGTTCGGTCTTCGACCTCGCGGATGCGCGTCAGCGGCACCAGCACCGGGTCGAGTCCGCGAGCGCGCAGGGCGTCAGCCCAGGGCTCGGCTGCTGCGCCGTCGCGGGAGATGAGCACGCGGGTCATCCCACGAGCTCCTTGGCCCCGCCGTCGAGCAGCTCGGCGACCAGGTCAGCGGCGAGGTCTGCGGCGTCTGCGACAGCACCCTTGCGCGATGCGCGGATGCTGCGCGAGCCGTCGAGCGCGTAGGCTGCGGCGTCGATCTGCACCGTGTCGCCGTCTGCCCTGGCGAATGCGCCGACCGGGGCCGCGCATCCGGCTTCGAGGCCGCGCAGCACTATGCGTTCGGCCGCAGCGCACGCGGCGGTGACGGGGTCGTCGACGCCCGCGACTGCAGCAAGCGAGCGCTCGTCGCCGTCGCGGGTCTCGATGCCGAGGGCTCCCTGGGCAGGGGCGGGCAGAAACTCTGCGGTGCTGAGCGCCTCGCTCACGCGATCGCTGAATCCGCCGCGGTTGAGGCCGGCGACCGCGAGCACGACGGCGTCGAGGTCGGCGTTCTCTGCGAGGGCGCGGTTCATGCGCGTCGTGATGTTGCCGCGGATGTCGACGACATCGAGGTCGGGCCTGGCGTGCAGCAGCTGCGCCTTGCGGCGGGGCGAACCCGTGCCGACCTTGGCGCCCTTCGGGAGCGTCTTTAGCTGCAGCCCGTCGCGGGCGACGAGCGCGTCACGCGGGTCATTGCGAACCGGAACAGCAGCCAGACGGATGCCCTCCTGCGGCAGCGTGGGCAGGTCTTTCATCGAGTGCACGGCGACATCGATCTCGCCGCCGAGCAGGGCATCGCGAAGGGCCGAGACGAAGACTCCCGTGCCGCCGAGCTGTGACAGCGGCGAGCGGTCGACGTCGCCCTTGGTCGAGATCTCGACGATCTCGACGACGCCTGCGAAGCGCGCTGCGATGTCGTGGGTCTGCGCGAGCGCGAGCAGCGAGCCGCGCGTTCCAACACGAAGCGGCGCAGCAGTCGACTCACCGGTGCCGCCGAGCGGCGCGGCGCTCACGGCTGCAGCCCGGCGATGGCGGGGCGGAATCCGCGGCGGGTGTTCTCGCAGCAGCCTGCCCGGCAGACGTCTGGCTCGACACCGAGTGCGGTCACGGCGCTGCGCTCAGCGACAGGCCGGCCCTCGACGCGCTCGAGCACGAGGTCGACGAGTCCGTCGACGAATGCCGGATGCACGCCGGGCGTCGGCGTGCGGCGCACCCAGAGGCCGCGGTTCTCAGCGGTCTCGGTCGCCTCTTCGTCGAGATCCCACATGACTTCCATGTGGTCTGAGATGAAGCCGATCGGCACGATGATCACTGCCTTGCGGCCGGCGAGCTCGTCGATCGCGTCGTTGATGTCGGGCTCGAGCCACGGCTGCGAAGCGGGTCCCGAGCGCGACTGGTAGACGAGCTGCCACGCGATGCCGGGTGCGGCTTCGGCTGCGACGTGCTCTGACACCTGGTGGTGCTGGAGCGCGTACGCTCCGCCTGTCTGGCCCCGTGCATCCGCGGGCCATTCGACGGATGGGTCGCCCGACCGAGCCGCGTCGTCGATCGGAATCGAGTGGGTCGCGAAGAGCACCTCGATCTCGCTGTCGGCGAAGCCGGCGTCGTGAGCCTCTGCGACTGCGGCGCGGAGTCCCTCGACGAACGGCGTGACGAAGCCCTCGTGGTTGTAGAAGGCGCGCACCTTGTCGATCTGCATGCGCTGCTGCAGCCCGGCGTCTTCGAGTGCATCGGCCCAGTCCTCGCGGTACTGGCGGCACGACGAGTACGACGAGTAGGCGCTGGTCGCGATCGCCAGCAGCTTGGCGTGGCCCGCGGCGTCGGCCTCGAGCATCGCGTCGTTGAGGTACGGGTGCCAGTTGCGGTTGCCCCAGACCACCGGCAGGTCGACGCCGCGCTCGGCAAGCCTGGCCTCGAGGGCCGCCTTCAGCTCACGGTTCTGGTCGTTGATGGGGCTGCGTCCGCCGAAGTGGCGGTAGTGCACGGCGACCTCTTCGAGCCGCTCGTCGGGGATGCCGCGGCCGCGCGTGACGTTGCGCAGGAACGGAATCACATCGTCTTGCCCCTCGGGGCCGCCGAACGACGACAGCAGGATCGCGTCGTACCGCGTCGGCACCTCGACATGCGCCTTGCCCGACTGCGCGTGCGCGGTGGCGCTCGGCACGACGGCGCCGGCTTCGAGGAAGACGCCCGCGGCCTCGGCAGGCTTCTTGGGGTCGGTCGTGACGGTCATCGCAGCACCTCGGCGATCTCGTCGACCTCGATGCGACGGCCCGTGTAGAACGGGATCTCCTCGCGCACGTGCAGCCTCGCCTCAGAGGCGCGGAGGTCGCGCATCATGTCGACCAGGTCGGTCAGCTCATCGGCCTCCATCGGCAGCAGCCACTCGTAGTCGCCGAGGGCGAACGCCGAGACCGTGTTGGCGACGACGCCCTTGAACTTGGCGCCGCGTCGGCCGTGATCGGCCAGCATGCGGCTGCGGTCTGCGTCATCGAGCAGGTACCAGTCGTACGAGCGGTTGAACGGGTAGACCGTCACCCAGTCGCGGGCGCGCTCACCGCGTGCGAAGCCGGGCACGTGGGCCTTGTTGAACTCGGCGTCGCGGTGCACGCCCATGGCGCTCCACACCACTTCGGTGCCAGCGAGGTCTGCCGTGCGGCGTATACGGCGGACCGCCGACTGCAGCGCCTGCGCATCCTTGCCGTGCAGCCAGACCATGATGTCTGCGCCGGCCCGCAGTCCCGAAACGTCATAGACGCCCCGAGTGACGACACCTGCCGCTGCCAATTCGTCGATGACGGCATCCAGCTGCTCGCCACCCTGGTGTTCAGCCGAGAGACCGCGGCCGAACACCGTGAAGACCGTAAAGTCGCTCACGTCAATCCTCCTGTGCTTGCCGCCAATCGTTGCGAGAGTTCCTTTGCAACGGCTATGGAAGCCGGAACAACACTTGCCAACCCTGTGCCCGCGACCCACGATCCGACTGCGAGAACGCCGTCCGGAGGCTGCACAGCACCCGGCGCAGGAGGCTGCCGAAGCGCCCGGCGGCCAGTGAACACGGGGGCTGGCAGGCTCTGACCGAGGATGCGCTCGGCGTCGGAGCGTGCGAGAGCGACAGTTGCCTCGTCGTCAAGGCAACTCGTGGGCGGCGGCTGGTTCTGTCGGCCGTACGAGAGCCGCACGATGTCGAGATGCGGGGCGCTGGCACGCAGCCACGGCCACTTGGCGCTCGAGTGGGTCAGGGCCTTCGCGCTGATCGAGGCGGCACCGGGGGCCACGAGCGCGCCCGTTCCCCTCGGAGCACCGTCGATCGCACCCGCCTCGAACGCCAGGGTCACGAGCTCGACTTCGGCACCCCTCGCCTCGCTCGCCCAGTCGGGAGTCGCGACCACGACCGCCCGCGCATCCAGCATCGTGATGTCATCGACGCGATGACCGAGCCGCAGCCTGCCGCCGAGCCGCTCGAAGTCGGCCGCGAGCGCCTCGGCCAGCCGGTGCATCCCGCCGTCGATGCCTTGCACGAGCGCACCGGGTCGAGACCCGCTGGGCCGGCCAGCCCCGCCGCCCCGAATCTGCCGCACGGCAGCCTGCAGCGACCCGTGCTCGGCAAGTGCGTCGAGCAGCTTCGGCGAGACCCTCGAAACCGGCAGATCGTCGGCGCGGGCCGAGTAGACCCCCGAGACGATGGGGTCAACGAGCCGATCAAGCACCGTCTCGCCGAGGCGTTCGCGCACGAGTTCGCCGAGCATGCCGGATGCCGTGCCGGCGCGGGCAGGCAGCTCGAGGTCGCGAAGTGCTCGCTGGCTGGCTTCGGCTCCGATCACGCGCACGACGTCAGCCGCTGTGACGTCAGCGGGGATCCCCATGAGCGCTCCCGCCGGGCTCGGCGCGGCTCCGTCGTCGAACACCAGCCACGATCCGAGGTCGGCCGCATCGACGCGCGTCAGCCCGAGCTCGTCGACGAGCTCGCCCACAGCTCCGCCTCGTGTCGCGAACGACTCGGGGCCGCTGTCGACTGCTGTGTCGCCCATCCGCGTCGCTCCGACCAGGCCGCCGACGACCGCAGCCGCCTCGAACAGCTCGACCGAGAGTCCGGCCCTGGCAAGCTCGCGTGCCGCGACCAGACCGCCGATGCCTGCGCCGACGACGGCGACGTCGGTCACAGCGAGTGCACGAGCTCGACGATGCGGGTCAGCTGCGCCGGGTCGGTCTCGGGCGGCACCCCATGGCCGAGGTTGAACACGTGGGCACGGGCCGCGCGACCGCGCTCGGCGACGTCGCGAACGGCGGGCTCGATGGCATCCCAGCCGGCTGCGAGCACCGCTGGATCGAGGTTGCCCTGCACCGTCACGTCGCCCTGCATGCGCTGCACCGCCTCGTCGAGCGGCACGCGCCAGTCGACGCCGATGGTGTCGACGCCGATGTTCATGTCGCCGTAGATCTCGCCCGCGCCGACGCCGAAGTGCACGAGCGGCACACCGAGCTCGCGCACCGGGTCGAGCGCCGCACGCGAGTGGCCGACGACCTGCTCGACGTACTGGCCGCGCGAAAGCGAGCCCGCCCACGAGTCGAACAGCTGCGCCGCACTCGCGCCCGCCATCACCTGCGTGCGCAGGAACTCGCCCGTGATCTTCGCGGCCCACTCGGCCAGGCGGCTCCAGGCCTCGGGATGCCTGCGCATGAACGTGCGCACCGGCAGGTGATCCTTGGTCGGGCGGCCGGCGACGAGGTAGGCGGCGAGCGTGAAGGGTGCCCCCGCGAAGCCGATGAGCGGCGTGCCCGTCTCGTTGAGCTCGGCCACGGTCAGCGCGACGGCCTCGCGAATCGGGGCAAGCGCCTCGTGCGTGAGCTCGAGCTGCACGATGCGGTCGACGGCATCAGGCGTCTGCACCGCCTCGCCGACGATCGGCCCGACGCCCGACTCGATGCGCACATCCACGCCCGCCAGACGCAGCGGAATCATGATGTCGCTGAAGAAGATGCCCGCATCGACCCCGTGCCTGCGCACTGGCTGCAGGGTGATCTCGCTCGCCAGCTCGGGCACGAGGCAGGTGTCGAGCATGTCGGCGCCTGCCTCTGCGGTCTTGCGCAGCTCGCGGTACTCGGGCAGCGACCTGCCGGCCTGCCGCATGAACCACACCGGCAGCACGTCCGGGCGCTCACCTCGGTAGGCGCGAATGAGGCGGGAATCGGATGTGACGGTGCGGAGGGGGTGCTCGGCCGGAAGAGAGGTGGTCATAGTTTCGGCATTGTAGGCCAGGCTAGTATGCGTTTCGCCATGCTCATCACTCTGACGGTCAGTCACCGCACCGACGATTTCACTGTTCTCGAAACCCTGTCGCGCATCGACACGGATGCGCTGAGCGACACCCTGCGAACGCACGAGTCCGTGCGGGGTGCGGTGATGGTCAGCACCTGCAACCGGTTCGAGACGTACCTCGAAACCGACGCAGACCCTGGCGCCGCGGCCGCGCTCGTGCGCGACGAGCTGCTGGCGCAAGGGGTTGCTGTGACGGGCGAGGTGCACGCCGACCGCGACGCCGCAGAGCACCTGTTCGCGGTGGCCTCCGGGCTCGAATCGGTCGTCGTCGGCGAGGATGAGATCGCGGGTCAGGTGCGCCGCGGGCACCGCCGAGCGCAGGAGCTCGGTGCGACGACGAGCAACCTCGAGCGGCTGTTTCAGCGCGCCAACGAGACGCAGCGCATCGTGAAGCGGCGGGCCGATGTGGGCGGCGCGAACCGCTCGGTGATCAGGCTCGCGCTCGATCTCGCCTCAGCGCAGCTCGCATCCTGGCAGGATGCCCGGGTGCTGCTCGTCGGCACCGGAAACTACGCCGGCACTGCGTTGAAGGCCCTCCGCGATCGCGGCGCGCAGCACATCGAGGTGTGGAGCCCGTCGGGCCGCCAGCGCCAGTTCGCGCTGAAGAACGGCATCGACATCGTCGACTCGCGCGACGTGCATGTCGCCGCATCCCTCGCCGATGTCATCGTCACCTGCTCTGCGGGCGAGGGGTACGCGATCAGCGCTGACACCCTGCTGCGCGGCCGCCGGCTCGGACTCGAGAACCGTGCCAGCGCATCCGTCTGCCCCGTGACCGGTGCTGCTGAGCCTGCCGGGCAGATCGTGATCGACATGGGGCTGCCGCGCAACGTCGAGCCGGCTGTTGCGGATGTTCCCGGAGTGCAGCTGCTCGACCTCGAGACCGTGCGGCTGCATGCGCCCGTGCAGCATCTGGTGACGACCGACGATGCGCGAGCCTACGTGCGCAAGGCGGCCGCCGTGTTCGAGCGCGTGACCGATGAGAATCGGCTGGCGCCTGCTGTCACTGCACTGCGCCAGCACGTGTTCGAGGCGCTCGATGCCGAAGTCGAGCGGATCGGACGTCGTGGCACCGAGGCTGAGCGCCGTGCAACAGAGGCTGCGCTGCGCCACTTCGCCGGGGTCATTCTGCACAAGCCGAGCGTGCGCGCCCGCGAGCTTGCCGCATCCGGTCGGCACGACGACTTCGTGAGCGGGCTCGATGCGCTGTTCGGGCTCGAGGCCTGAACTCCTTTTGGAGTTCAGATGCGCCTCACGCCCGCCGTCTGGCCGCCGCGAGATGGAAAACTCCCGGCAAGATGCCATCTCAGCGCGACTTTTCCATCTCAGCGGGGCTTTGCCATCGCAAGGAGATTCACGCAGGTGAAGCGCATGCCTTTGCCTGCGCAACTCTCCTTGCACCGCCCAGCTGGTCACTTCGCAGCTGATCACTCCGGCCAGCTGGTCAGTCTTCGCCGTCGAACAGGCCGCCGTCGAGCAGCCAGTTGTATCGCAGGCGCAGTGCGCGCTCGGTGCTGGCAATCGCCGCCGACACCACCAGCCCGATGTTGAACCACGCCGGCAGCATGATGGGCGATTCGAAGGTGCCGATGCGCTCAGCCACCGGAGGAATGCTCGTCACCGTCTCGATCAGCTGCGGCACCCCCAGCACGAGCGCGACGACCAGAATCAGCACGGAGACCACGCCGACCATGCGGCTGGCGAACGGATGGCGTCGGTCGAGCCGCGCACGCCGGCCCTCGGCAGATGCGGGGTCAGGTGTCAGCGGTCGGGCATTGCCGTCAGGCGTGACGTAATGGCAGCGCTTGAGGCCGTAGCCGCTCGCCGCGATCTCGATGCGGCCGCCCGGCACCTCGAACTCCGCCGGCAGCTTTGACTTGGCTGTGTGCCCGCCGTTTCGGTAGAGGTGCGCCCAGACGTCGCCGTCGTCGCCCTCGCCCCACAGGCTCACGCTGACTGACCACTGCTCGCGGCGGCCCTGCCCGTCTTCGAGCTGCATGTGCATAAGGGCGCGCGAGAACGGCTGCCACCAGCGGAATCGCTTCAGGGCGTGGCCGTCTCCGGCCTTGACGCGCTTGGCGGCTCGGCGGCGCTTCCAGTCGTCGAACACGCGCCCAACGTTACCGGCGGCACCCGCGCATCCGTCTCCTCCTGAAGAACGAAATCGGTGCCTGAACTCCAAAGGGAGTTCAGCTGCGCCGCACGCCCGCCGCCAGCCCGCCGCAAGATGGAAAACTCCCGACAAGATGCCATCTCAACGCCACTTTTCCATCTCGCGAGGGGATTTCACGCGGTCGCGTCGAGCGGCTCGGCGATGTCGAGCACCTGCGCCGCAAAGTGCGCCTTGAGGTCTGCCCCGTCGAGGTAGAGCGCAACGCCGTGCGCGCCTCCGCCCATCGAGATCGGCCCGTCTGGCACATGCGCATCGGCCAGCACCGGCAGATCGCCCTCGCTGCCGAACGGCGTGATCGTGCCGCGCTCGAAGCCCGTGATCCCGAACGCCTCGTCGGCCGTGGGCATCTTCGCGCGGTTCACGCCCATCGCCTGCCGCAGCTTGCGCCACGAGATCCGGCGATCGCCCGGCACCAGCGCGATCGCGTAATCGCTCTCGCCCAGGCGCACGACCATCGACTTCACGATCTCGCCCGGGGTCACGCCGCGTGCGGCAGCGGCCTCGGCCAGCGACCCAGCGGGCTCATGACGGCGAGCATCAAAGCGGATGCCGCTGGCACGTGCCGCAGCAATGGCCCGGTTGTGCTCGGGGGAGAGGTCTGTGTCGGTCATGCTTCCAGCGTATGCCGCCCGCGCATGCGGCAGCGGTGCCTCACGTGGATTGTCCACACGAGGCACCGCTGACAGAGCAGAGACGGTTACGCGAACAGCGCCAGGATTCCGGGCACGCTCAGCACAGCAACGTAGTAGCCCATGAACTGCACGCCCGTGTGCACGGCGAACAGCTTGTTGAGCATGCCGCCCACCAGGCCGACCGTGAGCGTCACGAACAGCGCGATCACGCCGCCCTCGTAGAGGCTGATGACCACGAGCAGGCCAGCAAAGGCTCCGATGATGGCCTCGTGCGAAACCTTCTGCATGATCCACTTCGCAGCGCGGTGCGCCTGTGTCATGGCGAACGGATACGTCAGCAGCACCGCGATGATGACTGCCAGCAGACCGAACACCAGAAACTGCCAGGGCTCGAGCAGCGTGTGCAGGTTGTTCGGCACACCGTCGTCGATCGTGTAGACCGGGGGCGCGTTGAACAGCGGGCTGGCGACCGAAGCGGCCATCGGCGAGAGCGGCAGGCCGATTGCGATCAGCGGGATGAGCGTCTCGGCGATGTAGGTCGACTCAGTCGTGCCGTTCTTGACCGACATCTGCGTCGTCAGGCGCTGGTAGGCGCCCTTGACGCGGCTGCCGAACAGCTCACCCATGAGCACCGTCATCGCGACGGGCGAGAACACGAAGGTCGCGCTCGAGATCGTCGCTGCACCTGCTGTTGCCCCCAGCTGACCGCGACTGAGCACTCCGAACGGCGACGGCATCCGTCCCTTCCAGGTGCGGGAGTCGGCTGCCAGCTCGAAGCGGCGCTTGTCGGCGCGCTGCAGGGTCTTGCGCCCCACGGGGCTCGCCGCGAGGAACATGTCGACGATCAGCGGACCGGTTGCGATGCCCAGGAAGAAGCTGACGGTCAGCGTCTTGTCGAGCGTTGCGAGGGTGAATGCGTTGAGGCCGAGCACGAGCAGCACGAACGGGATCAGCGCGATGACGGCTGCCCAGCGGCTCTTCGAGAGGAAGGCGATGAGCACGGCAGCCGCGAGGAAGATCCAGCCGGCGACGCTGCTGATGGCGTCAGCGAAGGGCGTCAGCAGCCAGGCGAACAGCACCGCGAGCGGCACTGCGATGAGCGCTGCGAGCACGCCGCCCGAGATGGCCTTGCGGAGGGCGATGTGCGGCACGCCGAGTTCGCGCAGCAGCTGCGCGTCTCTCAGCAGCGGGGCCGCCATGGTGTCGCCCGGTATTCCGAGCAATGTCGTCGGTATCGCGTGTGTGATGTGCTTGGCAGAGATCGCGGCCATGAAGAACGCGAAGACTCCGACCGGCGGCACGCCCAGCAGAATCACCAGCAGCGTGATGGGGGCGATCGTCGCTGTCTCGTCGGTGCCCGAAACGAGCCCAAGGAGACCGAATGCGATGGCGCCGGCGAGCGCCATGCCAAGCGCCCAGCCGATCATCGGCAGCAGCTCTTCCATCAGCTCTTCTCCTCATTCGTCGATGCAGCGCTGTTCTGCTCGAAGCGACGCTTGAAGTCGTCGTAGAGCCCCAGCTGCTTGACCTCTGCGAGGTCGCCAGCCGAGAACGTGTCAGGGTCGCCGATCGGGCCGACCTCGGCTTCGATTGCGTCCATCGCGTCTTCACGCGATCCGAGCTCGCTCTCGACGAGCACCCGCTTCGGCTTGAAGAGGTTCGCGCCGACCACCGCGACGACCAGGCATGCTCCGAGCCCGACCAGCAGCGAGTACGACCCGGCCAGCTGGGCATCGACACCCGACGACTCGAACGCCCACCGGCTCGTCAGGAACGCCGCGGGCGCGAAGATCACGCCCATCAGGATCGAGAGCCACATGTGCTTGGGCGAGACAGTGTCGCCCCACACTTCTATGTACGAGGGGCTGTCCCCCAGTTTTGTTTCCGATGTCACTGTGTTTCCTTTCCGACCAGCGCCGTTGCGACCCGGGAGGTGATGGGGCGGTCGAGTGCCGCCCCGAGCCACTGAGAGATGTCGAGCAGCGCACGCAGGTCGACACCGGTTCCGATGCCGAGTCCTGTGAGCATCCACACGAGATCCTCGGTGGCGAGGTTTCCTGTTGCTGACTTTGCGAAGGGGCATCCGCCCACTCCTGCGGTCGATGCGTCGAAGATCGACACTCCCGACTGCAGCCCGGCATAGACGTTCGCGAGCGCCTGGCCGTAGGTGTCGTGCATGTGCAGACCGAGCTCCGCGACGGGTATCTCCGGTGTCAGCGCATCGAGCGTGGCCTTGACGAGGCCGGGTGTCGCGACCCCGATGG
Organism: Agrococcus casei LMG 22410; assembly: GCF_900163565.1. Classification (GTDB taxonomy): domain Bacteria; phylum Actinomycetota; class Actinomycetes; order Actinomycetales; family Microbacteriaceae; genus Agrococcus; species Agrococcus casei. The sequence continues at coordinate 27,920 of NZ_FUHU01000046.1, read as the reverse complement.
TGTCGCCCAGCGAGATCTCGCCGACTCCCCACTCGCGCATCCGCGTTGCAAGTCCGACGACCTCGTCGATCGCGACCGGACCCTCCCAGGGGTCTCCGAAGACCATCGAGAGGTAGCCGCGAACGGGCATGCCGGCGGCGCGGGCAGCGGTGACGACCTCTTTCGCGCGCGCCTCAGACGTCGCGCGGTCGGTCGAGAGGTTGGCGTTGGCGAACGACTCAGTCACGCTCAGGAAGACCGCGATCTCGGCGGCCCCCGCGTCGACGGCGCGCTCGAGGCCCTTGAGGTTGGGCACGAGCACGGGCTTGCGCACCTGCACATCGGCCACACCGCGGAGCACGTCCTCGCTGCCGGCCATCTGCGGCACGCGGTCGGGTCGTACGAAGCTGCCGGCCTCGACCACGGGCAAGCCGGTGGTCGCGAGGCGCTGAATGAGCTCGATCTTCGTGGCCGGTGAGATCAGGTTCTTCTCTGACTGCAGGCCGTCGCGCGGGCTCATCTCCCAAATGGTCACTCGCTCGGGCAGGCCAAGTTCGGGCATGGGGGCAGGAAGCCCCAGTTCGAGGGCGCTCATGCGCGCAGTTCTGCGAGGATGCGCTCAGCAACGTCGACGCGCACGGCGCCTTCCGCAACCATCGCCGCTGAGACGCGGTCGACCTCGTCACCGTCAGCGCCAGCCGAGACGGCGACGTTGCGAGCGTGCAGCGTCATGTGCCCCTTCTGGATGCCCTCGGCTGCCAGCGCGCGCACGGCGGCGATGTTCTGCGAGAGGCCGACTGCCGTGATGAGCTCGCCGAGCTCCTGGGCCGTCTGCACCTCGGCCAGCGCGACCGAAGCCTGGGCGGCCGGGTGCGTGCGAGTCGCGCCGCCCACGAGCCCGACGGGCATGGGCAGCTCGATCGAGACAGCGAGGTTGCCGTCGGCATCGATGTCGAAGTGCGACAGCGACGCGTATTCGCCGTCGCGAGCGGCGTGGCTGTGCGCACCCGCTTCGACGGCGCGGGTGTCGTTGCCGGTGGCCATCACGACAGCGGTGATGCCGTTCATGATGCCCTTGTTGTGCGTTGCGGCACGGTAGGGGTCGTCGAGGGCGAAGTCAGCAGCGGCCACCATGTCGGCGACGACCTGCTCGCCGCCGATCTCGGATGCGGGGATGACGCAGCGAGCGCGGCTCAGGCGCAGGTCTGCCTTGTTCGTGAGGATGCGCAGCAGCGAGCGGCCGCCCGAGATCTCGGCGAGCTCGGGGGCAAGCGCCTCGGCCATGGTGTTGACCGCGTTGGCGCCCATCGCGTCACCCACGTGCACGACGAGGTGCACGACCACATGGGTGCGACGACGGCCGTCGATGACGCGCACGATGAGGTCGCGAGCGCCGCCGCCGATCTCGACGAGGCGCGGGTCCTTCGAGTTCGCGAGCTCGAGCAGGCGTTCGCGCTGCTCGAAGATGCGCAGCTTGGCCGCGTGCGGGTCTGCGACGTCGAGCAGCTGGATCTGCGCCTGCATGAGGGGCAGCGTCGACGACGTGAAGAATCCGCCGGTCGAGCGGGTCATGCGGGCGACGTTGCTTGCCGCAGCGACGACCGAGGGCTCCTCGGTGGCCATGGGCACGAGCACCTCGCGACCGTTGACGATGAAGTTGGTGGCGACGCCGATCGGAATCGAGATCTGGCCGATCGCGTGCTCGATCATGCGGTCTGCCCGCTCGATGTCGAGGCCGCCCGTTCGCAGGGCGTCTGCCTGGTCAGAGAAACCGGGAACCTGCTCGATGACCTTCTGCAGTCGATCCTCAGGCGTCTCGTTCCGAAGACCACTGAGTCTGGAGGTTGTAGCCACGTTGCTCCCTTCATCGCTTCGTTGCGCAACGGAGAACAGTCAACCAACTTCACCCACGACCCGCTGTGGCCGATTTCACCATACTTAGAGACGTTAATGTGTGCGCATTGAACGCCTCGCCGCCTCGAGACGCACGGCTGTCTCGAGTCGGAACCGCGCATCCGGCAGCTGCCACCCTGCCGAGAGCAGCAAAGAGATGCGGTCAAGTCGCTGTCGTACCGTGTTTGCGTGCACCCCTAGACGGCGGGCGATGCCGGTCACCGAACCCTGCTCGTCGAGCGAGGCCAGCAACGTCTGAAACAGGTCGGTCGCGCGCTTGGCATCCCAGTCGAGGATCGGCTGGATCGACGCCGAGATGAATGCGTCTGCCCGTGCCCCGTCACCTCCGAACAGCACCGTGTAGGGAGCGAACGCGTGGGCCGGGAAGACGCCGTGCGACTCTCCCATCGAGCTCAGGAACCCGCGCGCACCGCGAACCGCATCGACTTCTTCAATCAGCACGGGGAGGCTCGAGCCTTCGGCAGTCACAGTGAGCGGCTGGCGACTCCCGAGCGTCTGGAACGCCTGTGCAATGCGCTGGGGCGCCGCACACTGCGCGGCCAGCGCCCAGAAGACGCCGTTGGTCTGCGTCACGAGCAGCTCTGGGCTCTTGCGCAGGGCCCGAAGCACCCGCTCGGCGTCGTCTGCGTTCGTCGTGAAGTGCGCCAGCGACCAGGGCTTCGCCGTGCTCATGCCGCGCGTGCGCACCCGCTCGATGGCATAGGCGCGGTTGCCGTACGCGTCGATCAGCTCGTGTGCGAGCTCGCCGCGGATGCGCTCCTCTGCGAGGTCTTCGGCTCGCTGCTGCATGCGAAGCAGCGCGAACGCGATGCCCGAGCGCTCGATCGACCGCTGATCCCACTTCGTGAGCGCGCGCTCGTTGCGTTCGACGAGCAGTGCCCCGACAGCACTCTGCTGCACGACGATTGCGGCGACGTAGTCGACCCGCCCATCCGCCAGACTCACGCTCTCGGCATCACGAGTCGCCTTCGACAGCGCCCGCTGCAGCTCAGCGCCGCCGTCGAGCAGCGTCGATTCGCCAGCCAGCAGCTCGGCATCGGCGTCGACGACCGCGATGCGCCGACCGAGGGCCTGAGCAAGCGCCTGCGCAACGGTCTCGGGGTCGGATCCGCCGGCAACGAGGCGGGTCAGGTCTTCATGCAGGGCGGATGCGCGGCGCACGTCATCAGCGACGGCCTGGGCCTTGCGCGTGGCCGAGTGCAGGTCACCGACGAGCTTGCTCTGCTCGATCACGACGGCGGCGTGGTCGGCGAACGACCTGGCGAGGCTGATGTCTTCTGGCGAGTACCTGCGCATTCGCCTGTCGGCCACGAACAGTACGCCCAGGATGCGCTGGTTGGCGATCAGCGGAACGCCCAGAATGGAGTAGACCTGCTCGTCGACCAGGATGTCGTCGATGCGAGCATCGTGCGGAAACCCCTCGGCCTCGAAGTAGTTGTCGACCCAGATCGGCGCCATCGTGTCGACGACGCGGGTCGCGATGCCGACGCCCGGCGGCACCACCATGCCCAGGAAGTCGGGGCTGACCGCACCCTTCACGGCGCGCACCACAAAGCTTCGCTCGGCACGGTCGAAGGCCGAGACATAGGTCATGTCGCTGCCGAGCAGCTCGTGCGCGCGGTCGACGATGCTCTGCAGCAGCGAGCCGCTTCTCTGCGCGACAAGGTCGTGGGTCATCGCGATGACCGCCGCGAACTCGTTGTCTCGGCGACGGAGCCGCGTCATGCGGTCGGTCACCTGCTCGATCAGGTCAGCCGTCGCCGCATCGTGCTCTCGCAGCCGATGCACCTGCGCACTGTCGACTTCGCGGCCGTCGGCGATCGCCTCGAGCACATCGCGAAGCGCCTCCTGGCTCATTGCCCGTCGATCACTCCCCAGGCCGCCACGTGCGCCATCACCGCCTGCTTGCGGTCGTCGACGCTTCTGCTCTCGAGATACTCGGGGCACTGCAGGATGTGCTCGATCTGGCGGCTCATCTCGACGACGTAGTGCCTCGCGCACAGGTTGGCCGTATGGCGGTCGGGGCACTCGGGGTTGTCGCAGAACGCGACGTAGTTGTGCGTGGGGGTTTCGGTGCAGACGCTGTCTTGCCAGTCGCACTGGCTGTCGCCGCCACCGCCGTCCCAGAAGTCGTCGATGTCGCTGTCGCCGTGGTCGAGTACGGGCTTACGCACCATGCCATTCCTCCTCGGTGACGCGCTCGCCGGCCGCGAGCCGGGTCATGACCTCGTTGATGCGGGCGATGTCGGCATCGACCCGCGCCGGGTCGAGCGGCTTGCTCGAGTAGTAGTCGCCGAAGCGCGTCATCATGTCGCGGTAAGCCACGCCATCGCGCACGATGAGCTCGTTGTCGGTCGCATCGAACCGCGAGCGCCACGTGATGACCGACTTATCGGTCAGCGGCACGACGACGTCGAGCTCTGGCACGAAGATGCCGAGGTTCGCGGCGCCCGTGTCGTCGGGCAGCAGCAGGCCCCGCTGCCGAAGCTCGGGCGCATCGAGCACGAAGTCGACGAAGCCGCTCTCGAGCCCCTGGTCGTCGTAGCGGGCAGTGACCGCGGGCATCGCGCCCTCTGCCTCATGCGTGCTCGCCGAGGCTGACGTCCAGGCGAAGCCCGGGTCGCCGTCTTCGAACACCTGCTGGCCCTCGACGGTCACGACGAAGAACAGGTCGCGCTTGCGATGTCTGCCGATGCCGACCGCCCGCAGCTCGACTCGGCGCATGCCCAGCGCGTCGAGCTGCTGCTGCAGCTGCGCCACGGTCGTGCCGGGCTCGAGCCAGATGTGCCCCGAGGCCCCGTGCAGAAACTCTGCGTCGATCGAGGCCATCAGCTGCTCGATCGACTGCTCGCGGTCGTCTGTCATCTACTGCAGCTCTTCTGTCACGCGCTTGGCGAGGTCTTCTGCGGCCGCCTGAAGCTCGGCCGGCTTGGTCGAGTCGAGCGTGTAGGCGTGTGACGCCGAGCGCTTCTCGTCGCCGTCGGTCACCTCTGCCGTCAGGAAGAACATGCTGTCTTCGACGAATGCGCTCGTCACCGCCTCAGGAAACTGCGCTCGCACGAGCTTCTGCGCCCTGTCGGTCGCCGCTTCGACAGTCTTGCCGCTGCTCATTCGTCCTCCTGGAGTTCTTCATTGACCTGCTGCGCCCACGAGACGCCCGGAACCGCGAAGTCTTCGCGCCGAACAGCCGCTGCCGCCTCACGCGCAGTCTTCACGGTGTCTGACAATTGTGCCTCAGGCTCGAGCACGTGCACAGTCGCGGCATGACGGTCGGATGCGGCGGGCGCGATCCGATAGCGCGGTGCCGCGAGCAGGCGGGCGGCGGTGGGCTCGAGGTCGACACCGAGCACCCGCTGTGCGTCATCGCGGGCCTTCGCAAGATATTCTGATTCTGGAATCTTCTCTTCGGCCGCGTACTGCAGCAGCACAACCTCGGCCGCCTGCTCGCTCTTCTCAGGCCAGAGCAGGGATGCGCGAGTCACGGCGTGCACGTCGGAGGCGACCGGCAGCACCTCGCGCACGTCTGGAGCAGCCGCGAGCTGACTTGTCGGAACCTCGAGCGCCACCCGGTCGATTCGCTGCATGTCGGTTTCGGCATACATGAGCGTCTGGGCCCGCAGCAGCGATCCATCGGTCAGCGTCAGCAGCCAGCCCTGGTCGTCGCGCTCGGCGATGTCGATGCGCGTGCCGAGGCGTGTACGCCCGTGATATTCGGTGATCGACTCGACGAGAGCGGTCACGAGCCTGTTTGTTCCGCCGGCGATGCCGCGCTCGAGCGCGTCGCTGTCGTGGGCGGCCTGCTCGACCAGCATCGCGACCGCGCCAGAGAGCGAACCGGCCTTCGTGATGGCGTTGTTGAGCGCAGGAATGGTCTCGTCGATGTCGACCCCTCCCGCCTCGACACCGAGACGCGCGCGCACGGTCGGGCGCAGCATCCGCTCGGCGACTCGGCGCCCCATTCTCTTGCCCACCAGGTGCTCGAGGTTGTCGTAGCGACCGATCTTGAGCACAGGCATGAGGCGGTCGAGGTAGGCACGCACCGCACCCGACCAGCCGACGATGCTGGCGACCTCGCTCGCGAGGGGCGACGCTGGGATGCCGAGCAGCGAGAACAATGGGACCGGCAGCCGCTTGGCACCGAGCAGCAGCTGGCTGCGCAGGGTCGCGGGGCTCTTCAGATCGAGCCCCAGCTCTTCGCACAGCTTCGCCACGTCGCCGTCGGGGTCTGTGAACGGAGCAGCGTCGAAGTCGCTCGCCCCGCTCGGCAGCTCGGCAGCGGCCGCGGCACCGCCGGCCTGCGCCGCCTCGTCGATCACCAGCACGCGGTAGCCGCGCATGGCGAGGTCGCGCGCGGCCGTGAGACCGGCGACGGTGGCGCCGACCACGAGCGCGTCGACGCTGTCTGTCGAATCGTGCTCTGCCGGCGCGACCTGGGGGTTCTCGATATCGCTCATGTCACCACCCATCTTGGCAGTGACCGCCGCCATCGTGTCGGCCGGCCGCGGCGTAGGATCGACAATCATGGCGCGACAGATTCTGGTGGACCTCACTCCGCTCAGAGTCAGCCCCAAATTCGCTCGCCTCTGGGTCGGCAACGCCATCGGCGGCATCGGCGCGCAGATGACGATCGTGGCGGTCGGCCTGCAGATCTTCGACATGACCGGCGACACCTTCATGGTCGGCCTGGTCGGCGGCGTCGCACTGGTGCCGATGATCATCGCGGGCCTCTGGGGAGGCATGCTCGTCGACGCGTTCGACCGCAAGGCGGTGCTGATGACCAGCGCCATCACCGGCTGGGTCTCGGTGCTCGGGCTGGTTGCGCTGTCATTCCACGACCAGGCGCTGATCGACGCGGGCGACCGCGCAGAGGTCTGGCCGTTCTATGTGCTGACCACGATCAACTCGGTCGCCGCCACAATCTCAGGCACAGCACGCAGCGCGATCGTTCCGCGACTGCTGCCGCCCGAACTGGTGCCCCGCGCATCCGCCCTGAACGGCATGGCGTTCGGCACCATGCTCACCGTCGGCCCCGCGCTCGCAGGCGTCATCGCGGGAACCATCGGGCTGCCGTGGGCGTTTCTGGTCGACGCGATCCTGTTCTCGGCGGCATTCATGGGCATTGTGGTGCTGCCGAAGCTGCGGCCGATCGACACCGTGTCGCGCCCCGGCTGGACGAGCCTCGTCGAGGGCCTGCGGTTTCTGCGGTTTGCGCCGAACATCCGCACGTCGTTCATCGTCGACATCATCGCGATGTCGTTCGGGCGGCCGTATGCGCTGCTGCCGGCGGTCGGCGCGGTGGTCATCGGCGGTGCTGAGATCACGGTCGGGCTGCTGACTGCCGCCGGCGCAATCGGCACGCTGCTGGCGAGCCTGCTGTCGGGCTACGTGAAGTCAGTGCGGATGCACGGGGTCGCGATTCGGTGCGCGATCATGGTCTACGGCGGATTCGTGGGCATGTTCGGCGCTGTGATCCTGGTCACGCAGTGGCTCGGGGCGACTTCGACGTCAAGCACGCTGACGGGCGTCAACTGGATCGCTTTCGCGCTTGCCGCCGTCGCGATGGCCGGCATGGGCGCATCCGACGACGTCTCTGCGATCTTCAGGTCGAGCATGATGCTGGTCGCGACGCCCGACTCGATGCGAGGGCGGATGCAGGGCGTGTTCACCGTCGTCGTCACCGGCGGACCGCGGGTCGGCGACATGTACGTGGGCATCCTCGCTGCGTGGCTCGGGCTGTGGTCGCCGATGCTGCTCGGCGGCATTCTGATCGTCGGGCTGGTGGCGGTGATCGCGCGCAACGGCTCGTCGATCTCGCGCTATGACGTTGACCACCCCCTCCCCTAAAATGTCGAAAAACTCTGGTGTTTGACGGTCAAACACCAGAGTTTTTCGACACTGATGGGTTTCAGCGGCGTCGGGCGCGTCCGCGAGGCAACAGCTCGACAGCCGGCAGGCGAGGTGCGGCAAGAGGCTGAGCCTCATCGTCGACCACCGTGCCGAACTGCTCCCGTGCCTCCTCTTCGGCGCGCTCGCGCATCCATCGCTCCCTGAACTCCAGCACCTCGTCGTGACTCTCGCCGATGAAGTTCCAGAACATCACGACCTCTTCTTCGAACGGCTCACCGCCGATCAGCACGATCACGGCATCCGTCTCGGCGACCACGACCGCCTGCTCGGTGCCGGGCGCGAAGTAGGCCATGCCGCCGTTCAGCACCGGCACACGCGCATCGTCGTCGCCGAGCACGAAGACGCCGTCGTTCAGCGCCAGCACCCCGTGCTCGAAGCCCCGCTCGAGAGGCAGGGTCACGACTTCACCAGCGCGGATGCGCAATCCCACTCCCACAAGCGGCGAGAAGTACGGGGCATCGGCGGTGTGGCCGAGGTACGACCCCGCGAACACCTGCGCCTCGACGCCGGCCGCCAGCTCGAAGGCGGGCACTGCGTCGACGCCCGAGAACGACGGCTCGCGACCGCGCTCGCCGCTTGGCAGCACCGTCCAGAGCTGCACGCCGTGCAGCACGTCGGCGTCGGCCGCCTGGTATTCGGAGTGCGAGATGCCGCGGCCCGCGGTCATGACGTTGACGCCGCCTGGCCGCACCGTGTGCTTCTGGCCGGTCGAGTCGCGGTGCTCGACTCCGCCTTCGACGAGGTACGAGACGGTCTGCAGGCCGGTGTGCGGGTGCGGCGGCACGTCCATCGCACCGTACGTCTCGCGGTCGGCGGGTCCAAAGGCGTCGGCGAAACACCAGGCTCCGATGAAGTGTCGATGCTTGTTCGGCAGCACGCGGCTAACCGGAATGGCGCGCGGTCCGCCGAGCGGAACCACTCGCGGAAGCAGCAGCTCGACGCCGTGCTCGCGTGCCTGCTCGATACAGGCCTCAGCGGCCCCTTCGATCGTGGTCGCCTCGTCGTTGCTCATGTCAAGAGCCTAGCCCCGCCAGTGTCGAAAAACTCTGGCGTTTGACGGTCAAACACCAGAGTTTCTCGACACTAACTGGGGGTCCAGCCACCTCGGGACAGCGCCCGCCAGAATTCGCGCTGCAACGCACCCCGATGCTCCGGCCGAAGATCGCGTTTCGTCACACGCAACATCGTCCATCCGGCCAAGGTCAGAGACCGCTCTCGGCTGATGTCGCTATGCCACTGCACGGAATCGCTGCGGTGATGGTCTCCCTCGTACTCACCGCCGACGCCATACTGCGGCCAAGCGACGTCGAGCACCCGTGTACCGCCAGGCAGAGTCACGATGTGCTGCAGTACAGGCTCCGGTAAGCCGCCTTCCACCAGCACGTGCCGAAGCCGTGTCTCCTGCTGTGAGTCCACGTCAGGCCGTGCGAGTCCGAGCGCCGCTTCAGCCCGCCGAGCCGCGGATCCGCCACCCCACGCGGAGATCTCGGCACCTATGCCACCTGCAGACCAGACTTCCAGCTGCTGGTGTCGGCCGGGGTACACCTTGGAGCTCGTGATCATGGCATCGAACGCTGCAAGTAGATCCTCGTTCGACAGCTCGTCGGCGGCATGGAGCACTGCCTGCACCGGTCGGAGCAGTGGCAGATCGTCAAGCACGGTCACAGCGAGACGGCTCGGGATCAGACTGCTGGCCTGCACACCGCGGCTGCGCGGACGGTACGCTCCGCTCGGCACAACGAGACGCGTGAGCTCATCGAGGCGCCACGGCCTCGGCAACGGCAGCCCCCACAGTCGCATCGCAGTGATGCCGCCAAACCACTGTTCTCGCTTGAGCTTCGAGCGGTATTGCAGCGCACGCTCGTGTGCCGTCGTCGCCCGCGTCAGCGATCGCACCCCGTGAAAGGGGCGCTCCAGCTTTCCTGTCGACATCTTGAACTTGCCGATGCCCGCATCCTGTGCGTCTGAAATTCTCGCCGACCCGCCGATGACTTTCGGCGGCATCCATGCTTCGTAGTGCGGTTCCATGTGCGCACTCTGCAGCACCCGGTCGCGTCTTCGCCAGCACTTCCTGCCGCCTGTGGAGAGTCTCGCCCTGTGGAGAACCATTAGTGTCGAATAACTCTGGTGTTTGACTGTCAAACACCAGAGTTCTTCGACACTGCCGGAGTCAGGTCAGCAAGTCGGCTACCAGATCACCCCGCCGCCGACGCTGATGCCGCCATACGTCAGCGCCACGAACACGAGCGCCCAGACGCTCCAGCCGATGCCGCGGCCCGCGGTGTGACGCGACTTCAGCAGACCGATCACAGCGAGCACGAGTGCGACGAACGCGAGTCCGCCCCCGAGAATCAGGCCGACGAAGAGCGGGATCGGCATCAGCACGAGGCCGAGCAGCCCGATCCAGAAGGCGAAGACTGCGGTCGGGTTGCGCTTGCGTGGTGTGCTCATGCAAAGAGTCTATTGAGCGTCGACCGCAGCGCGGTGACCGTTGCCCTCACAGCCCCGCGTTCGCCAGACCCCGGGCGCACCGCGGCATACAGCTGTCGCTCGAGGTCGCTCGGAAACCCGGGCACCGGCAGATACTCGTCGCCGTCGCTGCGCATCACGCTCGGCAGAAACGCGGCCGCCAGCCCCGACAGCACGAGGTGCCGCTGCAGCGCGAGGTCAGGCGTGTAGAAGCGCACGTTCGGCTCGACGCCCTGCTCGCGGCAGATCGACAGCGCCCAGCGCTCGGCCTCGCTCCCCTGCGCCTCGAACACCCAGTCGAGCTCTCGCGGATCGACGTCGGCGGGCACTCCGCGCGGCAGCGTCGCGGTCACGGCGTCGCGCATGAGCGGCTCGCGGCGCAGTCCGCTCTGCCGCTTGCGGGGCAGCCCCCGGTACTCGTCGGTCACCATGATGTCGAGGCGACGAGCAAGCAGCCGGCTGACGCCCTCTTCAGGCTCGAAGGTCGACACCGACAGCCTTACAGACGGATGCTCGGCAGCCAGCAGCGTGCGCAGCTGCGGCACCGCAGTCCACATCAGGGTCGGAACCACCCCCAGTCGCACCTCGCCCGCGTCGTCCGGGGTGACCGCCAGCACGGACTCGGCCCGCTCCAGGGCCTCGAGCACCGCATCCGCCTCGTCTGCGAGCCGCTCGCCTGCGGGAGTGAGCCGCAGACCTCTCCCGGCACGCTCGAACAGCGCCACTCCGGCCTCGATCTCGAGCTTGCCCAGCTGCTGCGAGACGGCCGAGGTCGAGTAGCTCATGGCGAGCGCCACAGCGCCCATCGTTCCGTACCGGCGCAGCTCTGCGAGCAGCTGCAGTCGCGCGACATCGAGCACCCGATCCTCCTTTAAGCACAGCTTAAGATAACCGACCATAACCGTGCAATTGTGCTAAACGCGATTTGGCCTAGAGTGACCACAAGCGAAGGAGCATATATGGCAATCGACCCCCAGGAATACAGGGATCGTCTCTCGAAGACGCGTGCACGAATGCGCGAGGCAGATCTTGACGCCCTGTTAGTGGTCGACCCAGCCAACTTGAACTATCTGACCGGCTACAACGCCTGGTCGTTCTACACTCCGCAGGCCATGTTCGTCGACCACGACAGCACGCCGGTGCTCTTCATGCGCGCGATGGACGCCGACGGCGCGCACCGCACCGCAGAGCCCGGCACCTGCACCGTCATCGGCTACCCCGAGTCGCTCGTGCAGCAGCACGACCGCCACCCCTTCGACTGGATCGCCCAGCAGCTGCGCGACGCAGGCCACGCTGCGAAGTCGCGGGTCGGTGTCGAGGGCGACGCGCACTTCTTTCCGGTCCGCGGCTACCTGGCTCTGCAGAAGGCCATGCCCGAGTGGACGCTCGTCGAGTCGCACGAGCTCGTCAACTGGGTGCGCCTGATCAAGTCGCCCGCTGAGATCGAGCTGATGCGCGCAGCTGGCAAGGTGTCGAGCCGCGTCATGAGCACCGCGATCGACGCCATCGAAGTCGGCATGTCGCAGGCGAAGCTCGCCGCGATCATCCAGGAGGCCCAGGCCCGCGGAACTGAGGAGTTCAACGGCGACTACCCCGCGATCGTGCCGCTCATGATGGCAGGGCCCGCGGTCGACACCCCGCACCTCACCTTCAGCCACGCGAAGTTCAAGGCAGAGGCCGTCTCGCTCGAGCTCACCGGCGTGCACCAGCGCTACCACGCGCCCCTCGCCCGCACGATCGCCCTCGCACCCCCAAGCCAAGAGCTGCTGACCCTCGCCGATGTCACGGCCGAAGGGCTCGGGCTCGTGCTCGAGGGCATGAAGCCCGGCATGGAGGTGCGCGAGGCCCACGCGCTCTGGCAGCGGCACATCACCGCCCGCGGCTATGAGAAGGCGTCGCGCCTCGGCTACTCGATCGGCATCGGCTACCCGCCCGACTGGGGCGAGCACACCGTCTCGATTCGCGGCGACGACACCACCGTCCTCGCCCCCGGCATGTGCTTCCACATCATCGCCGGCATGTGGCTCGAGACGGGCTGCGAGATCTCAGAGTCGATCACCGTCACCGAAACCGGCGTCGAAGCGCTCACGGACGCGCCCCGACAGCTCATCGTGAAAGGAACATCCGCATGACGCACACCCTGCCATTCGCCCGCCGCACCGACCAGTTCGTCGGAAGCGTCATCGACTCGTCGACCTCGCTGCTGGCCTCGCAGACGCACGACATCGTGAAGTTCGCCATGGGCGCCCCCGGTGAAGACCTGATTCCGGTCGAGCAGCTCGACGCAATCGCGGGCCGCTACGCCCAGGGCCGGTTCGACTACGGCGAGACCGCGGGCGAGCCGAAGCTGATCGAGCAGATCGTCGACCTCACGCAGCAGCACGGCGCACCGACCGATGACGACCGCGTCATCGTCACGACGGGCGCCATGCAGGGCCTCGACATCGCCTTCAAGCTCTTCGTCGACCCGGGCGACCTCGTCATCGTCGAGGGCCCGACCTACACGAACGGCATCGCCACGGCGCTCTCGTACGGAGCACGCGTGCTCGAAGCGCCGACGGATGCGCAGGGCCTGGTCGTCGACGCACTCCCCGATCTCGTGAAGTTCGCAGGTCAGAAGCCCAAGGTCATCTACTGCATCCCCAACTTCCAGAACCCGACCGGCACCACCCTGCCGGGCGACCGCCGTCGCCGGCTGCTCGAGCTGGCCGATGAGTGGAACGCTGTCATCGTTGACGACGACCCCTACGGAATCCTGCGGTTCGAGGGTGAGGCCGAGCCGACGTTCCATCAGCTCCACCCGGGCAACGAGCGCATCTTCTCGGTGCGCACCTTCTCGAAGCTGCTGGCACCGGGCCTGCGCGTCGGCTGGATCGACGCCGACCCGTCGCTGAAGCCCCTGATCATCGCCGCCAAGCAGGCAATGGACACTTGCACACCCGTGCCCACGCAGCACCTCGTGGCCGACTTCATCGCAGAGGGTCATCTGCAGTCGCACCTGGACCGCGTCGTGCCGCTCTACCGCGAGCGCCGCGACCGCATGCGCGACGTCCTCGCCAGCACGTTCGGCGACGATGCTGTCGCAACGAACCCCTCGGGCGGCTTCTTCCTGTGGCTGACGCTGCAAGGCGAGCTCGCATCCCGCGACTCCTCCGCGCTGATGCCGGACGCGATCCGCGACGGCGTCGCCTACATCCCCGGCCCCGCGTTCTCGAGCCGCGGCGACTTCAGAAACCAGCTGCGACTCTGCTTCGCAACCAACGAACCTGCACGAATCAACGAGGGAGTCGCCCGTCTGGCGGGTACCCTCTATGCAACTGCCCAATAAGGAATCATCCGTGAGCAACATCGAGAAGGCACTGGAGCTGATCGACGGCGCGACAATCGTCGCCGACGCCTCCTCGCTGATCCTCGCCAACAGCGAGAACCCAGGCACCACCGAAATCCGCACGGTTGAAGTGCTCGAGATGATCGCCTCCAGGCTCGGCGGCCGCACGAAGCGCCGCCAGGTGGCCCCGGGCAGGCCGAACCTCTCGATCAAGTTCGGACCCGATGAGCCGGGGCTGCTGTTCCTCGGCCACTCCGACGTCGTGCCTGCCGGAACCGGATGGTCGGTCACGCAGCCGTTCAGCCCCCGGGTCGTAGACGGCAAGCTGTATGGCCGCGGGTCGGTCGACATGAAGGGCGGGCTCGCAGCTGTGCTGCAGGCGATGGCTGCGGTCAACGCGTCCGCCCCGGAGCTGCCGCTCGAGCTGCTCGTGACGGTCGACGAAGAAGACCTCTCGCTCGGCATGCTCGCGGAGCTTGAGAACGAGAGCCGCGCGTATATCGCCTGCGTCGTCGCCGAGCCGACCGACATGTCGACGGTGATCGCGTGCCGCGGAGCCGCGAACTTCAAGATCACGGTGACTGGCTCGGCGGCCCACGCCGGGAGGCCCGAAGACGGCGTCAACGCGATCACGGCCGCGAGCCGCATCGCGCTGCTGATCGCGGGCGAGCACGAGCGCCTCCGCGCCGGCAGCCGCGGCCTGCTGGGCTCTGCGTCGTGGAGCGTCGGCGTGATCCAGGGCGGCCACGGCACCTCGATCGTGCCTGACCGCTGCGAGCTGCTGGTCGACCGCAGGCTCATGCCCGGCGAGACCGGCGCCACTGCCCTCGCCGACCTTCAGGAGATCATCGCGCGCGAGCACACGCTCGACGGCTGTGACACACAGGTCGAGCTGCTCATGCAGATGCCGGGCTTCGAAACCGATGCCGCGCATCCGCTCACTGAGGCGTGTGTCGGAGCACTCGAAGCTGACGGGTTCTCGAGTCCAGTTGAAGCCTGGACCGCAGCGTGCGAAGGTGGTTACGTTCACCAGCACCACGCATGCCCGATCATCATCCTCGGCCCGGGAGACATTCGAAACCAAGCGCACCAGCCCAACGAGCACGTCTCCATCTCTGATCTCGAACTCGCAGCCCGCGCCTACGCCCGCATTGCAATGACGCAATGGGAAACGCGCGCCTTGAAACCCAACTAAAGAAGGGAAACACATGTCCGCCACAGCAAGAGGTCGCAAAGACCTACCACCGATCACAAGAGAGATCGATCTCTCACCGGGCGAGCGCAAAGACGTCAAGCGCTCGGTCATGGGAGCGATGGCCGGTAACGCCATCGAGTGGTTCGACTACGGAATCTACGGCTACCTGACCGGGTATCTGTCTTCGCACATCTTCGGCGACTCCGAGAACTCCACCCTCTGGGTGCTGTTCGGCTTCGCCGTGTCGTTCCTGGTCCGCCCGATCGGCGGCGCAGTCCTCGGCCCCCTCGGCGACCGCATCGGCCGCCAGAAGGTGCTGGTCTTCACGATCCTCATGATCTCGCTGTCGACCTTCTGCATCGGCTTGCTGCCGACATTCGACACCATCGGCTGGTGGTCGCCGATCCTGCTGTTCACGCTGCGCATCATCCAGGGCTTCTCGGCCGGTGGCGAGTACGCAGGCGCGGCCGTCTACATGGCTGAGCACGCACCTGACAACCGTCGTGGCTTCTGGGGCTCGTTCCTCGAGTTCGGAACCCTGCTGGGCTTCTCGGGCGCTGCCATCCTGGTCACCGTCATGCAGCTCACGCTCGGCGACGAGTTCATGAACGACTGGGGCTGGAGAATCCCGTTCTTCATCACACTGCCTCTGGGTCTGTTCGCTCTCTGGATGCGTACGAAGCTCACCGAGTCCGAGACCTTCACAGAGGCTCAGGCAAGCGGCGAGGCGAAGTCCTCGGCCTGGAAGGTGCTCGTCGACCTCGTCAAGCAGCAGCCCAAGCAGCTGCTGAAGATCATGGGTCTGGTCATCCTGATCAACTCGGCCTTCTACCTCGTGCTGACCTACATGCCGACCTACCTCGACTCGTCGCTCGACATGGACCCGACGACCTCGGGCTTCATGCTCGTCGGCGTGCAGCTGGTCATGATGGCAGTGATCATCCCGATCGGCGCCCTCTCGGACCGCATCGGCCGTCGCCCCATCCTGATCACGGCCTGCATCGGCTTCCTGGTCGGCTCGGTGCCCGCGATCTACCTGCTCGACAGCGGCATCGTCCCGCTGCAGATCCTCGGACTCGCCATCTTCGGCGTCTTCCTGGTGATGCTGCTCGCGAACATCTCGGCAACCCTGCCGGCGCTGTTCCCGACGTCGGTCCGCTACGCCGGATTCGCACTCGGCTACAACATCGCGACCAGCCTCCTCGGAGGAACGGCTGGCTTCTTCAACGAGCTGTTGATCGAGGCCACCGGATTCATCGCGGTTCCGGGCTTCTACCTGATGATCACCGCCGCGATCGGTCTTGTCGCCGTGCTCACCTTCAACGAGACTGCCGGGCGCTCGCTGCGCGGCAATGTCGTGCCGGGTGACGATGACCAGGACCGCCTGGCAGTCGGCGAGGAGCTCGTCGGCAAGGTCAACCGCTCGAACTAGCGGCTGAAAGCAACAATAAGGAGCATCATGCCTACAGCAATCGTCACCGGAGCCACCAGTGGGCTCGGGGTAGACATCGCCCGTCGCCTCGTCGATGACGGCTTTGACGTGATCGTCACTGGCCGCAGCGTCGAACGCGGCGAGGCAGTCGCCCAGTCCATTGGAGACAAGGCGACGTTTGTACAGGCTGATCTCACTGAAGACGGTGCAGCAGACAGGGTCGTCGAGGCGGCCCTGTCTGCGACCGGACGGCTGGATGTGCTGGTCAACAACGCGGGAATCGACTACAACGCAAAGCTCGAGGAGGCGCCCGTCGCCGACATTCGGGCAACGTTCGAGACCAATGCGATTGCGCCTATTGTCATGGCGCAGGCCGCAGCACGCCAGTTCATCAAGCAGGGCGAAGGCGGCTCGATCGTCAACGTCACGAGCCGTCTGGCTTCGATCGGGGTACCTGAGATGAGCGTGTACTCGTCATCGAAGGGCGCCCTGAAGTCGTTCACGATCGCAGCCGCTGTCGAATGGGCGCCGCACCGCATCCGCGTCAACTCGGTCGCACCTGGCATGGCCCGCACCGAGATGTTCACGGAGTGGCTTGCGACGTTCGACGACCCGGCCGGCAAGGAGCGCGAGGTCTCAGAGGCTGTGCCGCTCGGCCGCGTGGCCGAGCCTGCCGACGTGGCGCACGCCGTTTCGTACTTCGCGTCGCCTGGCGCCGCCTACATCACGGGTGGCAACATCCCGATCGACGGCGGCTACACCGCGAAGTAGCGACCCTATCCGGTGGTTGAGGAGTGCCGAAGGCACGTCACGAAACCCCGAAACCCCGCGCCCCCTCACATCTCCTCGTGAGTCAGCGGGTCACCGCCGAACAGCCGCCCATCTGCCTGCGCGAGCTGCGAGATCGACTGCACCTCGGCATCCGTCAGCTCGAACCCGAACACGTCGAGGTTCGTCACCTGGCGCTCCGGTGTGGCCGACTTCGGCATCGGCACCACACCGCGCTGCACGTGCCACCGCAGGATCGCCTGGGCGGGCGTCACGCTGTGCGCCTCGGCCGCCGCGACCACCGCTGACTCGTCGAACGGAGCCTGGCGCTTGCCGAGCGGGCTCCACGCCTGCGTCTGGATGCCGAGCTCACGATGCACCTCGAGCATCTCGGGCTGCGGAAACCTCGGGTGCAGCTCGATCTGGTTCACCGCGGGGGTCACGCCGCTGTCGGCAATGATCTCGCGCAGGTGCTGTTCAGCGAAGTTGCTGACGCCGATCGTGCGCACGACACCCTGCTGCTGCAGCTCGACGAGCCCGCGCCACGCTTCGACGTACTTGCCCGTGCTGTGGTTCGGCCAGTGAATGAGCATGACGTCGATCTGGTCGAGGCCGAGGCGGTAGCGCGACTCCCAGCCGGCCTGTACGGCACGCTCGGTCTCGTGGTGACGGCCTGCGAGCTTGGTCTGCACGGTGATCTCGTCACGGATTCCGGATGCGCGGATCGCCGCCCCGACAGCGCCTTCATTCTCGTAGTTCACGGCAGAGTCGATGAGGCGATAGCCATTGGCGATGGCCGAGGCGGTGCCGTCGAAGCCGGCCTGTCCGACCATCGGGTAGGTGCCGAAGCCGATTGCGGGAATGCGGCTGCCGTCGTTGAGGGTGATCTGCGGTGTCTTGCTGGTCTTCGAGGTCTGGCTCATGCCCTCACCGTACGCGCCGGGGCATCTGCGTGTCCCGAAAGTAGTCAAATCTCGCGAAACGTGCCCGAACGACGCCTCCCCGCGGCATCAACCCGAGAATTGACTACATTCAGCACAGGCAAGGCGGATGCGCGGGCCCAGATGCACGAAGTTTCCAGGCCCAGCGCCACCGCGCATCAGTGACCGCGGTCGATCCACTCCTGCAGGTGCGGTGCCTCGTCGCCGATACGCGTGGGGTCACCGTGCCCGGTATACACGACGGTCTCGTCCGGCAGCGTCAGCAGCCGTGTGCGAATCGACTCGACGATGGTCGGAAAGTCGCTGTACGACCGTCCAGTGGCACCCGGCCCGCCCTGGAAGAGCGTGTCGCCCGTGAACACGGCATCCAGCGCCGGAGCGACGAAGCTGACCGACCCGGGTGAGTGACCGGGGGTGTGCACAGCTTCCAACTCGACCCCGGCGACCTCGAACACGTCGCCGTCGGCGATCTGCCCATCCGGTGCCTCTTCATGCACTGCATCCCACAGCATCCGATCGTCGGGATGCAGGCGGATGGGCGCATCGAGCAGTCGTGCCGTCTCGCGTGCTGCTCGCACGTGGTCGTCGTGACCGTGTGTGAGCAGAATCATCTTGACGGCGCGTCCGTCGACGGCCTTGGCCACAGCCGCAGCGTCGTGGGCGGGGTCGATGACGATGACTTCGGAGTCGTCGCCGACGATCCAGACGTTGTTGTCGACATCCCAGGTGCCGCCGTCGAGCGAGAACGTGCCGCTCGTGACCAGTCGTTCGATGCGCGCGCTCACAGCTCGACCACCGATCGCAGCACGGTTCCTTCGGCCATCTTCTTGAAGGCGGCCTCGATGTCGCCCAGCCCGATTCGCTCGCTCACGAAACCGTCGAGATCGAGTCGCCCGAGGCGGTACTGGTCGATGAGCATCTGGAAGTCGCGACTGGGCAGGCAGTCGCCGTACCAAGACGACTTGAGCGCGCCTCCGCGGCCGAACACGTCGAGCAGTGGCAGCTCGAGCTTCATATCGGGCGTCGGGACTCCGACCAGCACGACGCGGCCGGCCAGATCGCGGGCGTAGAACGCCTGCTCATAGGTCTCCGGTCGCCCGACTGCGTCGATCACGACGTCGGCGCCGAAGCCCTCGGTCAGGCTGCGGATCTCTTCGACAGCGTCGAGGTCACGCGAGTTCACGGTGTGTGTCGCACCGAACCGCTTCGCCTGCTCAAGCTTCGCGTCGTCGATGTCGACGGCGATGATCGTGGTCGCGCCCGCGAGCTGTGCTCCGGCGATCGCCGCGGTTCCGACGCCGCCGCATCCGATCACTGCGACCGATTCACCGCGCTGCACCTCCGCTGTGTTGATAGCAGCACCGATGCCGGCCATGACGCCGCAACCGAGCAGGCCGACCGCCGCGGCATCCGACTCCTCATCGATCTTGGTGCACTGGCCCGCGGCGACCAGGGTTTTCTCGATGAAGGCGCCGATGCCGAGTGCTGGCGAAAGCTCTGTGCCGTCTTCGAGGGTCATCTTCTGGGTGGCGTTGTGGGTGTCGAAGCAGTACTGGGGCTTGCCCTTCATGCACGCGCGGCACTGGCCGCAGACTGCGCGCCAGTTCAGGATCACGCGGTCGCCGACCGCGACCTCTGTGACGTCGTCTCCGATGGCGGCCACGCGACCGGTGGCCTCATGGCCGAGCAGGAACGGAAACTCGTCGTTGATCCCACCCTGCTGATAGTGGAAGTCGGTGTGACAGACACCACTCGTGATGATGTCGACGACAGCCTCGCCTGGGCCGGGATCAGGAACGATCACCGTCTCGATCTGCGCAGGAGCACCCTCGGCTCTCACGACCACACCTTGGACTCGATACGACATGCAGCTGTCTCCTCTCGCCATCGCGGGCGCAGGCTCGCGCCCTGCGCTCAGACTATCGGCCAAAGCAGCTACAGGAGCGCAGCGGACGCGCGGCAACGGCCCGCGAATTGGCTGCATTCGGCACCCGAGCGCACGAAAAAGGCCCCCGTGAAGGGGGCCTTTTATTCTCGTGCCCCAACCGGGAGAAAACTGTATCCTCGTTCGTCACCTTGAAATCGTTGATTTCACGCGGATCTTCCGAAGGTCAGGGCGTGTCGGTTTCCAGTCTAGCTGTGCCTCGAAGTGATGTTCGTGGGCCGGTGGTGACGCCGATTGAGACGGCTGGAACCCCGGTCGCCCCCGAGACGTTGCAGGCGATGGTCGCGGCGTACGAGTCCAGGGCGTCGCTGATCTCGATCGCACGTGAGCATCGTTTGGGTAAGGAAACGGTGCGGGATCTGCTCGTGGATGCTGGTGTCAGGATCCGTCGTCAGGGGTTGGACGATGAGCAAGTTGCGCACGCGGTTCGCGGCTATGAGTCGGGGCTGACGACGCGTGAGATCGCACGGGAGCTCGGTATAGGGCACTCGATGGTGTGGCGGGCGTTGAAGCGGGCGGAAGTCGAGTCCAGGCCCAATACTCGTCGCGTCGGACGCAAGCTCTCGAAGCAGTGAACGCCATCCCTACGGTTCTTGGAGCATCTCCGGCGCGGGTTGCGGAACCGAGCGGCTTGATCGGGGATGTCAGGGCGTTCTGGGAGGATTGAGCAAAAGCGAGAGAGTCGGGAGGTGTGCGGTGATGGTTGCTCATTGGCTTCCCGATAGGCACCTCGGGGTTGCTGCGACGCTTGCTCATGTCGACGAGCTGATCGGAAGAGTCGGCGAGATGCTCTTTGACTACCAGGCCCAGTCCTCGGACGTCGTTCGCCTCCGAGAAGTGCTCGACGGGCAGCTTCGGCATCTAGTGGTTGACAGTGTGGCGCCGATCCCGCAGAAGATCCCGTTGCTGGCCGCTGATGCTCTCAACGCGCTTCGGGCGGCGATCGAGCACACGATCTACATCGAGGCCGAGGCCGACGCGGGAGCCGAACTCAGCGAGAGAGCGGCGAAGCTCGTGGAGATGCCTGCTGCGTCGAGCTACGACAAGTTCGTGGAGTGGACCCAGAAACGGGCGAAGAACGGGCCGTCGGCGCTTCGCAGCGGTGCGGATCTGAACCGGCGCATCTACGATCTCCAGCCACTTCACCGGTACACCGATCCCGAGGCGCATCCGTTAGCACGGCTGGTGGCTTACACGAATCACGCGAAGCACCGCACCCCGGCGGTCACGGCCGTTCGAATCCCTGTTGTGTCTCGCGAAGACGTGACACCGCGGCATCCGCGCGACATACCGAAGCGGCCTGAGGAACCGCTCGTGCCGGGCGAGGTCATCTTCTCGGCTCCCACGGGCCAGGTGGTGCCGGTGACGCTGTTCCCCACCGTCGGGATCAACCTGCCGGAAACCGCTCGCTGGCCGGTGTTGATGAACGAGCTGGGCGAGATCGCTGCCTGGGTGCGGACGCAGGCCATCCCGAGGCTCATCACCGGAACGGATCCTCCCCAGCCCGAGATCCCGGCGTGGCATGAGATATCGCAGGGCCACCCGGATCTGCGGGTGGCGCTCTCCGAAGGGAGTCGGGTCCCTGCGTATGACCGCAACCGCGACCGGCTGAGTGCGGCGACGGTACGAGCGGACATGACGGGCACCATCGCCGACATGCCCGACGCTCCAACATTCGCGGACGTGCGGGCCTGGCTGGAATCGCTGCCCGATACCGATGTCCTCACCCGTATGCGCGAACTCGTGCCGAGCTTCGATCACGACGCAGATGACATGCTCCACAACTGGGACGTGCTGCAGAGGATGCGTGACGATGCGGTCGCGTTCACCCAACGCCGCGCTATGACCGATCTTGAGGAACCATCCAATCTAGATAGGCGTGACTGAGCTTTCGACGGGCGCGGATTCGCGCGTCCGAGGTACACCCCTGGCGGGCCCAACACGAGATCTACGAGACACTCCCGCATCGGGAAGCGGTATTGGTGACCTTTCATGAGACCCGCGACATGCACGAGTACGTTATCAACACCGGCCATCTGAACGAGATCCCCAAGAGGACGTGCCGTCCGCCGACTAACAATGTCTCAAGGCCTGGCGCGATGCCGAGCAGGAACGATGACCGACCACGCGCCATGGGCGCGTGTCACACCGGAGCGTGTTCGGAGCGTGCAGCATGTCGATGCTGCCGCCGACGTGCGATCGCTTCCCGCGTTCGCACCTGCGCCAGGAGGATGAGGCTCCACGGCCCGAAGAGGAGGAACTTCAGGCCGTTCCATAGTGCCCAGAAGAAGGCCAGGTAGAGCCATTCGCTCCAGCCCTGGTCGATGAGCTCGGTGCAGGTGGCGGCGATCAGGATGTAGACGACGCCGAGGAGCATCGCTGGAACACCCCACCGCAGGCAGCGACGGGTGCGGAGTCGGTCGAGGAGGATGTTGGTGGGCATCCATCGGCGCAGGAAGATGCGGGTGTGGATGCTGGCGTTCCAGAGCCGGTTCAGGAGCATGGTGTGGGCCTCACTTTCGCACGCAGGACTATTGCGGTGTGGCTGGTCCTGAGTGGTTGAGTGCCCGAGATGCTGCTCGAACGGTCTGCGTCACCCCTGAACAATGTCCGGGGGCTCGGCGTGTGGTTGCTCCTGCCACCATCAGGATACCGGCGGCCCTGCAGCAAAGGAAGAGCAATCCCTTGCCGGGCGGTCGTTGGTGCTCACAGGGTGCGGCTGCGCCGTTGCTGAGCCCCGGGCGATGCGTCCTGCTGGTCTGGCTGATGGCTGGCGAGGAGCCCTCGGGCGCGTTCGTAGTCGATCCTCTTTGCGTCATCGTCGGGGACGGGTCCGAGGGGGCTGGTGGAGGTGATGCCCCACCGGTCCCGATACGCGGCCACCACCCGCACCGCCGTCGCCCGTGCGTCGGGGTCCAGGCCGTCGACGATGCTCATCCACGGCTCGGGCCGTTCGATGGCCGTGGTGGTGAGGGCGTCGAGGCGTTGCTGCATGAGCTGCTCCCGCTCCTGGAGCGCCTGCCGCATGGCTGGGTCGGTGATGCCAGTCGCACGCGGGACGAGGCCGGCGATCAGCGACACCCGGCGCGCTGACGGCTGGTAGGTGGCGGCGACTTTCTGGACCCGGTAGCGCAGCAACGACCCGAGATCCTCCACCCCATCGAGGCCTCCGGCGCGGGTGATGCGTGGGAGGAGGTCGTTGATGTCGTGCCCGTCGGCTTCGAGTCGGCGCAGTTCGGTGGTGAGGATCCCGAACGAGTCCGTCTCCACCAGCTCATCGATCGCCTGTGGGGTGAGGCCGCCGTGTTCGAGGAGGGTGACCCACCGGTCCTGCTGCGCTTCTTGGGCGATGGTGTCGTACTCGGCAGCAAGCTGGGCCAGCGACCCCCACATGTCCTGCTCAGTCGTGATGGTCTCGTGGGCGGAATGCTCCGCACCGACATGCTGCAAGATGCCGTAGAGCACGGACCGGGCGGTCATCTGCAGGTCGTCCCGGTGCTGGTGATCTTCAAGGTGATGTTCATCGGTCGCGATGTAGGCGCGGTTGGATTCCCGGCCGCGGGTCATCGCGACGTAAAGGGATTCCCGGGTCATCTCGGGTGAGTGCACGATCGCATGCGCAGTATCGACAGTGGAGCCCTGCGCCCGGTGAGCCGTGATCGCGTACCCCAGCTCGACGTGCTCGGTGACGTACGCGGCAGGGAGAGTGATTGTGGTGCGCCATTTGGAGTGTGCGCGGCGGACGGTGAGGGATCCGTCATCGTTGGCGCGGGTGACGGTCCACCGGTCGCCGTTCTTCAACCACCCCCGTCCCAGCGCGAGTCGGCGGTCGTTCTGTCTTGTGATGATGAGGTCGCCGCGGGAGGCCTCGTTCCCGTCATGGAGCCGGACGCCGTCGAGGGCGACGTCGCCTGCGAGGATCCGGTCGGTGCGGGCGCGGGTGTTGAGCTCGGAAACAGTGTCTAGGGTCTCGGCTATCAACACCGATGCCTTCCCCGCAGCCAGGTCGGCACGCCATGCCTGGTATGCCTGCTCGAGGATGTCCTCGTAGCCGCCTGGGGTGATGCGGTCGTGGTCGAGGTAGGTGTCGATGACATCGGTATCGCCGATGCGCAGGCCGAGGGAGGCGTGTTTCTCCCACTCATTGCGGAAGCGGCGCACATCCGTCAGCTCCGGGGCATCGTCCCGGTCGCGGACGACCATTCCGAACGCCCCACCCGCATCCACGGCCGCGAGCTGCGCCCAGTCGCCGACAAGAAGTACCTTCGCGCCGGCCTCGGCGGCGTGGGTGGCGATGGTGTCGAGCGCGAGGGTTCCTGCGAGGGAGGCTTCATCGATGATGACGAGTTGCCCGGGTGTGAGGTTCCAGTTGCCGCGGCGGTGTTCGTGGAGCCACTTCGCCGTGTTCTCCGTCGAGATCCCCAAATCCCCGGCCAGGACATCAGCGGCAGCCGCAGACGGTGCCAGACCGATCACAGAACCGCTGCCGTGGCGTTTCTCCCACGCCCGCCGCAACGCAGACATCGTCGTCGTCTTGTCGACGTGTCGGGTTTGACCGACGTACCTACCCAGTGAATGGAGGTCGTCATGAACGGCACAACAACAAACAACAGCGACATGGAGCAAATCGTCGTCTATCTGCGCATCTCGGAAGATCGTACCGGCGCGGAGGCAGGCGTCGATCGGCAACGGCAAGACTGCCTCGACCTCTGCGCCCGGCTCGGCGTCGATGAACCGGTGGTGTTCATGGATAACGATATCTCCGCGTACGGGAACAAGAAACGGCCCGGATATCTTGAACTCCTCGAACGCGTGAAGCTCGGCCCATCACGCATCGTCGCCTGGCACGTCGATCGGTTGTATCGGAAGCCGCGCGAGTTGGAAGACTTGATCGACCTGGTGGAGTCGCACCCGATCAGGATCGAGACGGTGAAGGGTGGCGCGTTCGACCTCAACGCACACGAAGGTCGCCTGATGGCGCGGCAACTCGTCGCGATTGCCTCGTATGAGTCTGGCCATAAGGCGGATCGCATCCGGCGGGCAAATCGGCAGAAAGCCGAACGCGGTGAGTGGCATGGAGCGCCGAAATATGGGTACGGCCTCGGCGGTGTCCTGATCCCCGAGGAAGCCGCCGTGATCCGTGAAATGGCGGACCGGTTCCTCGCTGGGCAGTCGATCCGGCAGATCGCGGTCTGGCTGAACCGTGACGGCGGGCCGATACCGCCGTCGAAGGGCAAGAGCCGTCTGAACATCTGGCATGCCTCCACGGTGCGGTCGATTCTGTGCTCGGCGCGGATCTCGGGGCAGCGCGCCTACGACCCCGACGCGCCTCGCGGTGGCGAGAAACCGGGCGGGCGGGCGATCATGGGGCCAGGGAATTGGGAAGCGATCATCACCCCGGAAGAAACCGAACGCATCCGGGCTGTGTTCGCCAATCCCGACCGCCGCGTCGGCAGGAGCGCGAAGAGTCTGCTCGCGGGCATCATCTCCTGCGGCAAGTGCGGCAACACGCTCGTCACCGGGGGCTGGCGTTCCGGGCAGACCGCGCCTTCGAAGCAGCACTTCTACCGCTGCCTCCCACTCCCAGGCAGACCTGAACGGGGTGGGCTCTCGGCCAGTGCGGCAGGCGTTGAAGCGGTCGTCACGGAAGCGATCATCCGAAGGCTCGCGGCGACCACGCTCCCTGATGAGTCGCCCGGCGATGATGGCGGGGTGTCACGCGCGATGGAGCAGATCACCGCGGCGAGGCAACGGATGGAGGATATGGCCCGCGACTACGGGGCAGGTATCCTCACCCGTGCCGAGTTGCATGCAGCGAAAACCGCGGCAGGGCACACCATCATCGAAGCCGAACGGCTCCTGGGCAGAACGAGCAAGTCGGCGGCGTTGAAGGGCATCCCCATCGGTGACGAACCAGCACTCCGTGCTGCGTGGGAGGAACAGTGGTCGATCCCGCAGAAGCGTGCCATCATTGCCGCGCTCGTGGACACCCTCATCATCAAACCTTTACCGAGAGGTGGGGCGAGGTTCCGCCCCGAACGGGTCGAGATCACTTTCAAAGCCTGAACAGCGAACACGACGTACGGCGCAGCAGCGTAACTTCTGCGCCGTTCTCCGTAGCCTGCTGCGGTCAGGTGCTGGGGCGTGTGAGCACGCGGAGCTTCGACAGCGCGACCGGGTCGGTGACCGCGAACGTCACCCCCGACCGCTCACAGGCCTCCCGCGTGAACGCGTCCGGATCGAATCCCGGCGGCAACTGCCCGGGAGCCTGCGCCCGCCGCTTCTCCGAACGCGACGTCTGTGTCGTCATTGTTTTGCTGCTGGGTGTGGTGTCGGTGATGGTGTCCATACCTGACAGGTGCGCCACCATAACCACAACATCTAGTAGCCACTTGGTCTTTGGGGTACAATATGTGGACTTGTTGCTCACTGACGGGTCGCACCGTCGCGGTCGGCAACCGGGACGAACGGTGCCGGTGACTCACCGGCACCGCGCACCAATCCCGACGGTGGGGCCACGGTAGCCACACCGCGACGAAAGACCCGGTGCCGCCGAGTCGGCACCACCGGTCCCATCACAGCGGAAGCTGGTGCGGGGGTGCCGAAACGGCCTTCCCGCACCCACAGCCAACTGAGGCCTCCGATTGTCTCAGCACATGGTGAGGACCATAAGCACCTCCGGTTACGGGTGCACATATTCCGAGCGTATTGAACTTCAGCATTGCCCGCCACGCTCCCTTCCTGACGGTGCACACTTTGCCCGTCACCGGATAGGTACGGAGCCCATCCGACAAAACCACCGACCGTTGACTGTGCGCTGGTTCGATTCGACGGATAGAGCCGACCGTCCACCACTTTGGAGTATTAGCTCGGTCAGCTTTATTCGGACTGGGCGAGTGCAGCAAGAGCGGCGAGGTGTGCGCGAAACGCGCGACGACCGGCGGCAGTCAAGTGAACTCGCACTCGGCTCCGTCCGCCGCGAGAGGCTCGGAGCTGCTCCACGTATCCCGCTTCTGTGAGCGCGCTTAACTGTTTGCTGAGTGCGGAGTCACTCGTCTTTAGCAGGTCACGCAGCGTTTGAAACTCTTCCCAGTCCAGCGGCGCGAGGATCGCGCAGAGCCGGAGTCGTGGCAAGGGGTGGATGATGGGATCGAGCTGGGCGTGCGCTCGTCGCTTGTTACTCACGGTGGCTGACGGTGTGTGCCCACTGCCGGTCCAAGGCCCCGAATCGGAGATAGATGATCACGAACGTTGCCACGGCTGCCACAGGCAGCACCCACCACCATCCGAGTAGCTGGAATAGCCCGAGACTGACAACCTTGAGTACGACAAAGGGTACGACAACGCCGACCATCAACTGCCGCAGCATGGTCTCATCGAGTGTGTACCGGATGCGCATGTCGCGCGGCTTCCGCCACAGGAAGATTGCAGCGACGACGGCAACCAGCACTACTGGCAGGAAATAACCGTACGGCTCAGGAACCACCGCGTAGAGCAGCGGGCTGAGCACCCACAACGCGAAGAAAGCGGCGAACATGATCCAGTACCGTTTCGGGCGACGCAGGTGGTGCTCGTTCACCTCGCGGATGCGGTCGACCTCAGCAAGCGCCTCCCGTGCCTCAACTTCATTGTTTTCCATACAGGAAACCCTAATCTAGTCTTTCCTCTTTGGCAAGAAAGGGGCGATCGTGATGGTGCTCACCTCTTGTTGCGGAGTTGGGTGGATTTCCAACGCGAACTCTGAGGTTGCCGCAAAACTCCACGTCATCGCAGGCGAAATGATCATCATGTTCTGGGGACTGGCACCGGGAACTCAACGCCGAACACCCAGTTCACTGAACCCGGGATTAAACATGTCGGATTCGTCCGCTACAACCGAACCGCCACCGCACTGAAACAGCCCCCGCATTCTGAAGTGTCCGACATGTCCTGATACAGAACTGTCCGCTATGCCTGAGACATCACATGGATAAATTGAATGGACGCATGGGGTGTGACACTTCTTGTAGACAGTCGTTACCAGGAAGGCACGACAGAGACTC
>NZ_FUHU01000045.1 GCF_900163565.1 Agrococcus casei LMG 22410 | reverse complement strand
ATCCTTCCAGGCCAGCCCTCTCGGCTAGCCACGCTCGATGTCACCAGTTCCTGCACCAGACCCTTGCCGAATAGGAACCCGTCAGGTAGAACCACTCCGGCACGACCGTTTCGTTTCAACCGATATGTGATCAGAGTTATGAAAAGGTCGGCAGTTTCGGAAGAGCGGAAGGCTTGCGGGAAATTGACCTTCACTGAGTCTTGCTCGGTTCCACCGTAGGGTGGGTTCATGGTTACCACGTCAAATTTCTCGTGGTCCTTGAAATCTCGTACGTTGCGTTCTAGTGAGTTTCCGTGGAAGAACTGGGGCTGATCCACGTCATGTAGCAACAGGTTTGTGACACCTAACAGGTAGGGCATCGGCTTTTTCTCGATGCCGTAGACGCTGGCCCGGTAGGCGACACGGTCTTCGACACTTTCGACCTGTCCGTCGAGATGTTTGAGGGTTGAGGTGAGGAACCCTGCGGTACCGGCAGCAAAGTCAGCGACTGTCTCGCCGAGCTTGGGGTTGATCATTTCGATCATGAAGTCAGTGACGGCACGTGGTGTGTAGTATTCGCCAGCGCTACCTGCGCTTTGGAGTTCTTTCAGCAGTGTTTCGTAGATGTCACCGAAAGCATGACGGTCTGCATACTCCTCAAATTTGATCGCATCGATAAGGTTCACTAGTTGACGGATGAGGATCCCGTCTTTCATGTACTGGTTGGAGTCCTCGAACACTGCGCGCACTACTGATTGGCTCAGCGGGGTTTCAGGAGTGATCTGCAGTGCTTTAAGCGCTGGGAATAGCTCCGCGTTTAGGAACGTCAGTAACTCGTCGCCAGTTTTGGAGCGGCCATCTTTAAGATCCGGCGCCCAGGAGCGCCATCGTAGTGCCTCGGGAATGATGGAGTTGTAGTGGGGATTGTGGAACTCCCAGTCAGCTTCTTTTGCGTCATACACCTTGAGGAATAATAGCCAGGTGAGTTGGGCGATGCGTTGGGCGTCGCCGTCGACTCCGGCGTCTCCGCGCATGATTTTGCGGGAGGTGGAAATGAAGGTGTTGAGGCTCATAAGCTTAGGGGCGCTCCTTAGGCGGCTTGGTAGAGGGCTTCTGTTAATTCGTGAACCACTTGAAGGTAGGCATCGCGGCCACCAAAAAGGCTGGCAATGTTCTTAGGCGAGCCGAATTGAGTAAACGGGTCGTTGTTGAGAATCCGGGTGGTCTCGATTTCAGATATACCGATATCTGCGTACTTGTCGAGCAGAGCTTCTAGAACCTGTTCACCCGCACTCGAGTACTTCTGCAGGTAACCGCGTTTTTTCACGTGGTTGATTCGTTCCCGCCTGGTTAACGGTGGTTTATCGTATGCGACATGCAAAATTATGTCGAAGTCATCGATGTAATCGAGCGTGCCGTTAGCTTCTGCCCTGATAGCCTCGAGAAACACTCCACGGCTACTGAGTTGGGTGACGAGTTGGTCTTTGCGTTCGGCAGCAGACCAGGCATGCAGGAAGGAATCTAAGCTGGAGTAGGTGTTCAGCAGGGATTTCTTGGAGAAGTCCCTGATGGACTCAGTCACGAGTTTGCCGGTCGTTGGGTCGACGTATTGGATGCGCTCGTTCAGCAGCTTGACCTCGACTCCGCGCACGCGCACTTTGCCCTCCGGGTCCTCACCTGGGTCGGTGATCCATGGCGGGTCACAGATAATGACCGTGCCACCGGCTGACTCCAAGTCAGGGCCTTCTGTGCCGTCAATTAATTCGTCCTCGTCTGGCCAGACTGGTTCAAGGATTTCACCGTCGTCACCGGGTTCTGGGACAGGCAGTTCAATGATAGATACTGGTGCCCCATCGAAGTCAGGGTCAGCGAAGTGGCGGGTAGAACCACGGAAGTCCATGATCGTGAAGAACTCTTTGCCGTGCTCCGCGTCAAGACGAGTGCCTCGCCCGATGATCTGCTTGAACTCAGTCATTGACCCAATATTGGATTCAAGAACCAGTAGCTTGATGGTCTTGACGTTCACACCGGTTGTCAGCAGCTTTGAAGTGGTTACGACTGTTGGATACTGCTCGTTAACGTCAGCGAAGTTGTCTAGCTGACTCTTACCTTCTTTGTCATCACCCGTGATCTTCATGACGTACCGGTAGTCCTCGACCATGCGTTCAAGATTCTCGTTGGCGAGAGCTTGGCGCATTCGTTCCGCGTGTTCGATATCGACACAGAAGACGATGGTCTTTGAATCAGTGCCATGTTTTTCAAGCCACGATGTGACGTACTTAGCGATCATCTGAGTGCGCTCATCGATGATCAGGTTCCGGTCGTAGTCTTTGACGTTGTATTCGCGATCTTCAACCTCAAGGTCGTTAACATCTACCTGGCCATTACTAGGTCTCCACCCCTCAAGATCGACATTGAGGCCAGCACGAATAACCTTGTAAGGCGCAAGGAAACCATCCTCGATGCCCTGCTTCAAGCTGTAGGTGTAGATAGGCTCGCCGAAATAGTCGATGTTCGATACATCTTTGGTCTCTTTCGGCGTCGCGGTCACACCAATGTGAATGGCGCTCGAGAAGTAATCGAGTACTCGCCGCCACAGCGATTCGTCACGGGCTGAGCCACGGTGACACTCGTCAATGATGATGAGGTCAAAGAATTCTGGTTTGAACTGGCGGAATGGCTCCTCGCCACCTTCACCTGCGAGCTGTTGGTACAAGCTCATGTAAACCTCGTATGAGGAGTCGAGCTGTTTACCCTTAACCTTGGTGATCCGTCCAGAGAGCGGCTCAAAGTCACCGGTGATTGTCTGATCAATCAACACGTTGCGGTCAGCTAAGTACAGCACCCGCTTTACGTTGCCTGCCTTCAGTAGCCGCCAGATGATCTGAAACGCGGTGAAGGTCTTGCCAGTGCCAGTTGCCATCACGAGCAGCTGGCGGCGTTGCCCGTGTGCAACTGCTTCCAGGGTGCGGTCGATTGCAACCTGCTGATAATAGCGAGGCTCCTGCCGATTGAACGGGTCAACGTAGTACGGTTCTGCCACCAGCGCCGCACCATTTTTATCTAAGCCTTTACCAACGAGGTAGCGCTGCCACAACGCTTCCTCGGTTGGGAACTCGTCCATCCCGATTTCTCGCTCGATACCTGTGAAAAAGTCGTGCTCAATGAAACCTTTACCGTTTGACGAATACGCAAACGGGGCATCGAGCTTGGAAGCGTAGCCAAGAGCTTGCTGCATGCCTGCGGTTATCGTGTGCTGCATATCTTTGGCCTCGATGACGGCGAGAGGCTTGCGTGATTTCGAGCCGAGTAGCACGTAGTCGGCCTTGCCGATCTCGCCCCGCTTGGTCTTCGTGCCCTGAACGATAACCTGCCCCGGCGTGATGACCTTCTCCATGAATAGCTGGTCTTTGCGCCACCCCGCGGTCTCAACCAACGCAGGAGTGATGAATCGCTGCTTCACATCTTCTTCAGTGAGTTTTGACATCAGTTTCCCCACCCTTCTTGTTGACGACTTCAGCGCCATCGTGCCACCGATAAAAACAGCGGATAATGTCTTTACGCGGACCACAGAATCGTGACATTGGCTACCGGTCCTCCCGAGTCGAGGCGCCACCCTGGCGCACCCACTCGTCAACTTCGCTCGCCTGAAACTTCCAGAGTCGCCCAACCTTGTGAGCAGGCATATTCCGTGTATTGATCCAGACGTACACGGTGTCTTTGGAAACACTGAGATGGGCGGCGATCTCATCAGCAGATACCCACGGCTCGGTCAAGTTTCCTCCTCGATGGGTCGATGAAATCGACCCGCTATAGCGGATCTTATCGGAGGTAGACCGATCGCACTGGAATCAGCTGGGTCTTTTCCACCGTCCGCACTCATTTGTTACCGAGTGGCACATCCGAGCAGTGTTGCCACGTTTCGCAGTGCGGTCAATCCTTGGGTTGGCTCGGGACCTTGTACCTCGATCTGCAAGACGCGTGGCAGCATCAGAGCGGGGGTTCTTAAGTGTCACCAGTCGGATGCAAGGTTCAGAAACTTCATCGAAGGCAGAGGGCTACTCAGTCGTCTGCGGCAGGTCGTTGGAGAGTGTCGGAGACAAGTACAGTGCCTCTGACTTCTCTGCGAGACACAAAACAACGGTGACGCAAATTTTGCGTCACCGTTCTTCCTACTGTGATCGGAGCATCGCTACGGTTTTTCGCCGGAAACGGAGATCGATCCCATACCTCCAAGGTACGCTCACGTTCCCAATTCGTCCACAGATCTACCGATTGTGATCCGTCCAAGCCCGCTCTGCGGCCTTCCAGCTCCCCTTGGCCGTCCCCAGCAACACGGGGTCGCTGAAGCGGGCAACTTCGTTGAGTACGTCAGCGAAGGCTTCGGGGAGTTCCTTCTGACGATTTACGCGTGTACGCCAGGCACGCCACTTGGGTTGCGCACGCTCGGGCATCTCCGCGAGTGCCGGTAACACTGGAGCGAGGGTGACGCCTCGGTAAGCGGCCACGGCCTCCAACGAGCTTCGGAGAATGTCCGCCTCCACAGAGTGAAGCCGCGTCAGCATGTAGACGTCAGCAAAGTCGCGCCATCGCGTGTTGCCTTCCCCTCGGTCCAACGCCGTAACGATCTTCTCGGCGAGCACCATGGCGAGCGGATAGCCGAGCAGCGTAACCGGCGGTTGATCGAGTGGCACGATGCGCGGCAGCTCGATGAGTTGAGGAGCTGGCCATATGGGGTCACCGAAGTTGACGTCGATCCCGACAGTCAGCCGAGCACGACCGAGGTGACCGACGAGTCGCACGCGCACGCCAGCGTACTCATCAGCATCGCCGTCCCGAATGGCAGATGCGGTGATGCTGTCTGCGTCGAAGGCCACCCCGTCCGACAGTGCGATGGCTGCAATCTCACGGAACCGCCCGGCCACGTCGTCGGCATCATTAGATAGCCCGGTGGCTTGGAGATCGATGTCTTTGGTAGGGCGGCGTGCGGCGAAGGCCGCCAACAGCACTCCGCCTTTGAGTACGAAGTCATCTCGGTGCGGTGACGCGGCAATGCGAGCAAGCAGCGCTTCGAGTACATAGAGGATCTGCAACTCTTGTACGTCTGCGCCGGTCTCACGTGCGAGTTTCTGAATTGCCAGTGTTGCATCACCATCGGGCGTGCCTCGTTGTGGTTTCGGTGTCATAGCAGGATCTCCAGGGTGTTCTGTAGTGCGGGTTTTCCTTTCGGGAAGCTCTTGGCCATGGTGAGCAGTTGGGACGGGCTGTTCCCTTTGACACGGAGCCATCGTTTGAGCGCTTCGATTGCGAGGTCGCTGCCCCAGTCATGGCTGAGGCGGAACAAATCGACGATCGTGCGTTCCGCGGAGTACAGCCCGATCGTCCTTCCACTAGGCAGTGCGTGTTCGGTACGACCAATGTTAAAAGTTGCGGCATCGAAGTGGTGCCAACTGATCGGTGCGCTCCATACGGTCAGTGGCTTTGTGCCCCGCGGGATGGCGATGTTGCTGCGCGTTGGGATCTCGTCTGTGAGGTCATGGATCGAGAGCGCAGTCAGCAAGCAGAGTGTTGCTTGTGGCCGCTTCGTCGCGATTGCCATCCACGCGGCTGTGGTGTCATCCGTTGCACCAGCGCGTAGGAACTGACCGGGTGCGATTCGTTCATATTCCTCGGCGTCGATGAGCCGGTCGAACTGCCTTCGCGTCAACCCCGCGTCTGCGAGATCCTTGTATCCCAGCATGTCTGGCAGCAGTGCAGCATCCATGTTCACCTCCACCCGAATCGAACTAGTTACACATACAGCATATCTGTTACTGTTTCTGATCGCCAGAGCTCCGAACCTCGTCATCCGAATGCTCTCTCCAACAGTCCTGCCGTCGTGGGGTCTACGGTCTCATTGCGGCGGATGTAGTGCTTTATCGTGATCGCTGGGTCGGTGTGGCCGAGCAACTGCGATGCCAGTTCCACGCCCGCGCTTTCGTTGATCGTGGTCGCGACGGTACGCCGAAACTTATGTGGGGTGACACCCTCGATTCCCGCCAGGTTCATGACGTGGCGCAACTGACGACGCACGTTGTTCGTCGTGAGCGGGGTGCCCTCACGAGAGCAGAACAGCAGTGCGTCGGGGTCGATCGTGTCGAGTTGCTTCAATCGAAACTGCACGACCGTCGCGGCAAACCCCGGAAGTTGAATCGTGCGCCGTGACCGCGCGGTCTTCGGGTGATCCTGCCGGGTCGTCGGTTCGCCCTTCGGGCTGATGATCGTTCCTGCAATCCGTACGGACGGCACACTCAAGTCGATATCACGGCGACGAATCGCGAGCACTTCGCCGATGCGCGCCGACGTGCCCAGCATGAGCTCGATGATCGCGCCGAGTTGTCCGTCTGGCTTCGGCCCCGACACCTCTCGTCCGTCCTCCCAATACGTGATCGCCGCACGGATCGCATTGATCTCGTCGGACGTGAACGCGTCCGGCATCCGCACGTCGCGATGCAACCGCGCAACATGGTCAACGGGGTTGCGCAGCAGTACCTCGTGTCGCACGGCCAGCGCGAGCGCGAGTCGCAGCACCACACGCGCGTGCTTCGCTTTCGAATACGAATCTTTCGCAAGCCGTTTCAAGAATTGGTCGCATCGGGCTACACCGATCTCGCGCAACGTCAGATCTTTAAATACGGGCAGCACGAGGGTGCGCATGTCGCGCTCGTACAGTTGCCGGGTGCCGGTCGCTAGCCGGTCCTCCAAGTCGATGTCTTCGAGCCAGTACGCCACCAGATCGGGGAACGGGCTGTCGGCCGTGAGCGATCCCGCACTCGGTGCAATCAGATTGCGGTCGACGCATTTGGCTTTCAGCGCGTGGGTTGCAGCAGCTGCGGTGTCCCCGCTCGCCTGCACGAGCCGGGTGGCGCCATCCCAGTCCCGGTAGCGGGCGCGAGCTTCGATGCGCCCACTCGGGCGACGACGGGTCGTGATCTCGCCGTAGGTACCAATCGTCAGGCGCGGACGGCTCATCGTGTCACCTCCGGGGAGGTTGAGAGGATGCAGCAGGCGCGGGGTCGCGCTGCGCTTCGATCCACTCGGTCACGTCTGTGAAGGCGAACTTGAGGTGTTTGCCGAAGCGGTACGCACGCGGGCCAACGCCGCGCGAGCGCCAGTCGTAAATCGTCGAGACGGGAACGCCGAGATATTCCGAGAGTTCGCGGATATCGAGCAGCGGCGGCAGGTCGGGCAGAGGATGCGGAAGCGGTATTGGGCTGGTCATGCAGACCAGGTGCGCCACACGCTCCGAAGCAACCGAAACTATCCGTAAGCGACCTTCGCGAACCGAGCAAAGCACTGGTCAGAGGGTCATTCAGTAGGGGTTTTAGATGGGTTTTAGATGGCCGGATCAAATCTCACCAACGAAAAATCGCGGAAACCCTTGAGTTTCCGCGATTTTTTGGTCGGGCTGACAGGATTTGAACCTGCGACCCCTTGACCCCCAGTCAAGTGCGCTACCAAGCTGCGCCACAGCCCGCGATGCCAGAAGGCAACTGCACCATTGTAGCCTACGAAACAGGTGCTCGGCACACGGCTGCACCCGCGCATCCGCCCCCATGAAAACGCTACTTCGGCGAGACTTCAGGATTCGGGTAGCTCTGCGGCAGACGCTCGTGAAAGATCGGGTCGTCACAGTCCCAGAGGTAGTCGAGAATCCGCTGCACGTCTCGCGCAGGCTCCACCTCCGCGTACCGCCTGATACCGCCGGCGCGGCGCCTCGAGAACAGCGTCCAGAGCTGCGTGACCTCATCGAACAGCAGGTGCGCGAACACGTAGTAGCGACCGGTGCCCGCCTGATACTCATAGAGCACGACGCGCGAGTCGTGCATCCACGGCAGAAAATGCAGAAACGGCCGAACCTCGGGTGCGGTCATCGAGCGGCACCATCGACCGATGCGCAATGCATCTTCCTCTGAATACAGCATTGCTCAATTATAAGCTCAACTCAGTCTTACAAACAGGCGTCAAAAGACTCACCTGTGCTCTGGTGCAGAGCAATGCATCTGTGTAGAATGCTCGGCTTCAGCTCTCGTCAGCGACCTTGGCGACGAAGCGCGTGATCCGCTCGAGCATTGCTCCACCGCGTCGCTCCAGCTGCGACGGCGTCGTCATGTGCGGGGCAGCACGACGAATGACCATGGGGCACGACAGCGACTCGCATATATAGGTGCCGACACTCGAGCCGGCCAGCCCCTTCTTGCCCGCAAACCGCGCAGTGAACAGCCGCACCTGCGTCGCCGGCTGCGTCGAGTGGCACATCGAGCACATCGCAGCGATGCCGGGCCTGAGGCTGCCAGACGTGCGAACCACGATGCTGACGAGCTCACTCCCCTGCCAGAGACTCACGTATCCGAGCTGCGCCGCCTGCATGTCACGCCAGCCGAGGTACTCGCGCTCCTCCCAGATCGACTCGCGCAGCCCCGGCATCGGCAGCCGTCGCAGCTCGTCGTCTGTCGCGTTGATGAACGATGAACGCAGCTGTTCTTCAGTCACCGGTTGCATGTCTTCCAGTATGTCAACTGCCTCCCACGTACATCCGCCCCCAACTAGACTGGATGAGGCCAAACGAAGGAGCACCCTTGCAGTACGTATCCACCCGCGGCGGCATGACCCCGGCCAGTTTCAGCGATGTGCTCATCGAGGGGCTCGCGCCAGACGGCGGCCTCGTTGTTCCCGAGCGGATGCCCCACCTCGACTTCGACGAGATCGAGAACCTGCGCAAGCTGACCTACCCGCAGCTGGCCGCACAGATTCTGCGGCTCTTCGCGACCGATATCCCCCGCGAGACGCTGAGCGAACTGTGCGAGCGCGCATACTCGAGCGCCAACTTTCCGACCGAGGGTGTCGTGCCGCTGAAGCCGATCGGCGACGACCTCACATTGCTCGGCCTCTCTGAGGGCCCCACACTCGCATTCAAAGACATGGCGATGCAGTTTCTCGGCCAGGCCATCGAGCACGTGCTCGAGCAGCGCGGCGAGCACCTCAACATCGTCGGCGCCACCAGCGGCGACACCGGCAGCGCAGCCGAGTACGCATTCCGCGACAAGCCCAACGTCGCCGTCTTCATGCTCTCGCCACAGGGGCGCATGAGCCCGTTCCAGCGCGCGCAGATGTACTCGCTGACCGAGCCGACCATCCACAACATCGCCATGGAAGGCGTCTTCGACGACGCCCAAGCCCACCTCAAGGCACTCGCAACCGACCTCGAGTTCAAGAAGCGCCACTCGATCGGCGCCGTCAACTCCATCAACCTCGGACGCGTCACCGCCCAGTCTGTCTACTACTTCTGGGCGTACCTTCGTCTGACGGATGCGCTCAGCGACGACCAGCGTGAGTCCTTCGAGTTCTCAGTCACGGTGCCCAGCGGCAACTTCGGCAATATCCTGGCCGGCCACTTCGCCCAGCAGATGGGTGTGCCGATCCGCCGCCTCGTGCTGGCCGCAAACGAGAACAATGTGCTCGACGAGTTCTTCCGCACGGGTGCGTACCGGCCCCGCGCATCCGCCGAGACGCACGCGACGAGCAGCCCCTCCATGGACATCTCGCGCGCCTCGAACATCGAGCGCTTCATCTTCGAGCTGCTGGGGCGCGACCCCGAGAAGCTCAGCGCTGTCTGGAAGCAGCTCGACGACACCGGCGAGCTCGACCTCAGCGAGCACCTCGACGACCTGCACAACAAGTACGGCTTCGCCAGCGGAACAAGCCGTCACGACGACCGCATCGCGACAATCGGCGACGTCTACCGTTCGACTGGTGTGCTGCTCGACCCGCACACGGCCGACGGAGTCAAGGTTGCGCGAGAGCACGTCGAAGCTGGCGTGCCGATGCTCGTTCTCGAGACTGCCAAGCCGGCCAAGTTCGCCGAGATCGTGCGTGAGGCTGCAGGTGTTGCCCCTGAGGTGCCGGCCGAGCTCGCCAAGCTGCTCGACGCACCCCAGCACGTCGTGAAGATGGCCAACGACGAAGAGGCGTTGCGCGCGTACATTGCCGAGAATGCGCTGAGCTGATCTGGGTCGGGCTTGGCTGGGTCGGGCTTGGCTGAGCCCGTGACGCCGCCCGCGTCACGAGAAACCGCAATGTCACCAGGAACCGCAGAACCTGCGGCTTCTGGTGCACAAGCGTGCGCTTTCCGGCATCTCGTGCACCGCAATTCTCGCCGGATCTGACGCGTCCTCCTCATCGAATGCAGAACAGGCACGTTCGCACTGCTCTTGACAGGCCGCGCGCAACGCGCTTCGCCCCGGTGGCACACTCGTGTTCGAGGCCAGACGACCAGAGGATCGCGCTTGGGAGCGGTGGACGAAGGCTGCCAGCCACCGAGTCGTGCAGGTTCCAGGAGTCGGAGACGTCGAAGACTTGGTACAGGTCACACATGAAGACGGCGAGCTCGTGACCTTCGACTCCCCCACAGTCTTTGTGGCCGATGGCGAGCGTGGCTGCACATCGCACGGCGAACGGCAGATTCCTAGAGCAGTCACCGACTGCCTTTCGGTTGCTCTCCACAGGATTTCTTTTCCACAGGGGCCGATTCTCGGATCTCGTGTCAGTAGTGCGTAGTAGATTCGTTCTAACGAAGGAGGTGAGCATGAGCACCGCAACCGCGATTCAGCAACTGACCGCTGAGGCTGCCCAGGTGTTCGACGCCGCCTTCGACGACTTCAGCTCATGCTCCACCGGTGACCGGTTCGCGACCCTCAACGCGATGACGGAGTTCGCGTTGCAGCATCAGGCGCATCTGGCCAGGTTTGCGCAGGTGCTTGAACACTCCGGCTCGACACTGTCGAGTGTCGCGAAAGACCTCCGGTACTCATCGACAGCAACATTGCTTCAGCATGAAGTCGGGTTCGCGAAGGGGCAGGCAGACGCCTACGTGCGACTCGGCAAGCTGTTGCAGCACCGCGAATACCCGGTGCTTGCCGAAGCCATCGAAGCAGGCACGGTGTCGTCCCAGCAGGCGATCATCATCACGCGCGAGTTCGACCGGCAGCGCAATCACTACGACGCCGAGTTCCTTGCTGTCGCTGATCGCAGCGCGGTCGCGTTCGCCGAGGGGCAAGACTCCAGTCAGCCCTGGAGCCCCGAATCCCTGCGCGACAGCATCCGCGGCTGGTTCGCCGTGCACGATCCTGAGCAGGTCGAGCTGCAGGCTGCACAGCAGCAGGCACGTCGCGAATGCTCCGCGTGGGTGCAAGACGACGGCATGGTCGCCCTCAACGCGCTGCTCACGGCAACCGATGGTGCGGCGGTGAAGCAGTTCCTCGACGCCAACGCCGCACCCCGCACCCGCCTCTCAGCACCCGAAGGCAACCCTGAGATCGACATGCGCACCCGCAAGCAGAAGATGGCCGACGCCCTCGTCCGCGCCTTCACCACCGCCGCAAAGACCAAAGACTCCAGCACCCAAGGCGGAGCAGCACCGACGCTGCTCGTCACCGTGCCCGTCAGTGAAGTCCACAAGTTCGCAGACCGTGCACCCGCACTCGCACGCGTCAGCCGCACGCAGGAGTTCGTACCGGTCGCAGAGGTCTCACGCATCATCTGCAATGGCGCCGTACAGGCGGCCATCACCGACGACACCGGCAACGTCCTCAAGCTCGGCCGGTCACAGCGGTTGTTCTCGCCCTCGCAACGCAAGGCACTGAACGTCGCATACCCCACTTGTGCGACAGACGGATGCACGATCCCGTCAGTCTGGACAGAAGCGCACCACATACAACACTGGTCAGCCGGCGGCAGAACCGACCTCGACAACGGCGTCAACCTCTGCAACTTCCACCACCATCAAGTGCATCTCGAACGCCTGAAGATGACCCAGGATCCCGAAACCCAGAAATGGAAAGCAGTCAGGGCAATCCGAAGATGATGCCCGACCGTTGATGCCACCCGTGACGCCCGGCCGCGTCACGAGAAGCCGCAATGTAAGCAGAAACCGCAGAAGCTGCGGCTTCTGGTGCACGGATGCGCCAATTGCGGTTTCCCGTGCACCTACAGCCAGCGCATGGTCCCGCAGTGCGTGCCGGTTCTTCGAAGACGACGCCCGAAGAACACGATGCCCCTCAGATGTGCCCACCTCGTGCCGCAAGCACGGCACGTCCGCGCGCCGTCTTCGGAAACATCGCCATGACCCGCTGCAGCCCATCCGCGTCTTCACTCGCACCGAACGCCATCGTGTTCGGTTCGAGCATCACGCCCTGCCGCAGCGCACCGATCGGCAGCGGGTCGAACCCGAACGAGTCGACCACCCGGCCGACACGAGCCACAGCATCAGCATCGTCACCCGCAATTGCCACAGCGATGCGGTCGGGCGACCCGGCATCAGCCCAGAGGTCTTCGACGTCGTGGTATCCGACGTGGTTGAACGCTTTGACGACCCGCGCATCCGAGAATGTGCTCTGCACGATCTCGCTCGTCGACGTCAGCGGGTCGGCATACTCGTCGCGAATGCCGTCGCTCTCCCACCAGTAGTTCATCGCATCGACGACGACCTTGCCAGCGAGCGCCGAAGCCGGCAGCACACCATGCTGCGCAAGCGGCAGAGCCAGAATCACGACATCGGCCGCCTCGATCACCTCGTCGACCGTCCCGGCTTCAGCACCGGGCACAGCGAGCTGCAAGTGCCCGCGAATCGCCCCAGCATCTCCGCTGCCAGCCATGAGCGTGCGGTGCCCCGCAGCAACCGATCGCTGCCCAAGAGCTTTGCCGAGCTTGCCAGCACCGATGATGCCGATCACGTCGAGAGAATCTGCAGCGGCCATATGGCACAAGTCTAGTCTCGGGCGTATCGTGACCGACATGAAGGCAACCGAAGTGCTCATCGACCTCGCATCCCGCCCCATCGACGCCGCCGAGCGACTGCGACCCAAGCTCTCGCCCACAACGCTGAACGCACATCCGCAGAACCACGACAACTCCGTCGCATGGCTGTTCTGGCACTCTGCACGAGAGATCGATGCCCAGACCGCTGACCTCGCCGGCACCGACCAGATCTGGCACGCAAACGGCTTCGACAAGCGCTTCGACCTCGGCCCCGCATCAGACACCATCGGCTACGGCCACACAGCCGAGGAGGCCCGCGCCATCACGACTGATGACGCAGACCTCCTGCTGGCATACCTCAGAGAGTCGACGGATGCACTGGTCGCCTACGTGCAGACCCTCAGCGATGCAGACCTCGACGATGTCATTGACGAATCCTGGGATCCGCCAGTGACACGAGGCGTGCGAATTGCCAGCATCATCGACGACGCGGCCCAGCACATTGGCCAGGCCGCGTACGTCTTGGGGATGCCGCTCTAGCGACTCACGCGCGCAAGGAACTCCTTGGTGCGCTCGTGCTGCGGGTTGTTGATCATCTCGTTGGGCTCACCCATCTCGACGATGACGCCCTTGTCCATGAACACGACCTTGTCGGCCACTTCACGGGCGAACGTCATCTAGTGCGTGACGACGACCATCGTCATGCCCGAGTCTGCAAGGTCACGCATGACCTGCAGCACCTCACCGACGAGCTCAGGGTCGAGCGCGCTGGTCGGCTCATCGAAGAGCATGACCTTCGGGTCCATGGCAAGCGCACGGGCAATCGCCACACGCTGCTGCTGACCGCCTGAGAGCTGAGAAGGATAGTTGCGAAGCCGGTCGCCCAGCCCCACCTTCTCGAGCAGCGCAGTCGCCTTCTCGCGAGCCTTCGCCTTCGACAGGCCCTTGAGCCGCATCGGAGCGTGCATGACATTCTCGAGCGCAGTCATGTGACAGAACAGGTTGAATGCCTGGAAGACCATGCCGACGCTCTCGCGACGCTTGTTGATCTCCTTCTCGCTCGCCTCGACCAGCTGGTCGTTCTTGACGTTGTATCCCATCATCTGACCGTCGACGAGGATTGCGCCTGCTGTCGGCGTCTCGAGGTGGTTCACACAGCGCAAGAGCGTCGACTTGCCCGACCCCGACGCACCGATGAGGCACACGACCGTGGCATCTTCGACCGTAAGGTTGATGCCCTTGAGCACCTCCAGGTCATCGAACGACTTGTGCACATTCAGAGAGTTGACCTTTGACATCAGCGGACTCCCTTCTGAACGGCAGCGGACGATCCGCGCGAGAATCGCTTCTCAAGCAGTGACTGGAAGTACGTCAGGATCGTCGTGAACAGGATGTACCAGAAGCACGTGACGATCAGCAGCGGAATCTGCTCGAGGTTGCGAGCGTAGATCTGCTGTGCGTTGTACAGCAGATCGCTCACACCGATCACAGACACCAGAGACGTGGTCTTCAGCATCGAGATGACGTTGTTGCCCACGGGCGGAATGATGACTTTCATTGCCTGGGGCAGCACCACGTGACGCAGCGTCGACCCAGTGCTGAATCCGAGCGCCCGCGAAGCCTCTGCCTGCCCGTGAGGAACAGCCAGGATGCCGCCACGAACGATCTCAGCCATGTACGCCGCTTCGTTGAGTCCGAGTCCGAGAACCGCAGCCGTGAACAGTGAGATCACGAGGTTCGTGTCAAGACTGATCCACGGATCAACGAACGGGATGCCGATCATCAGCTGCGGGAAGAGTGCTCCAGCAAAGCCCCAGAACAGCAGCTGCACCAGCAGCGGTGTTCCACGGAAGAACCAGACGTATGCTCCAGCGACTCCGCGAATGAGCCAGTTCGGCGACATTCGCATGACGGCAAGCAGCAGACCGAGTACAAAGCCGATGATCATCGAGTACAGCGTGAGCTGCAGCATGACCCCGACACCGCCGAAGATGCGCACATCGAACAGATACTGCGCAACGATCGGCCAGTTGAAGTTCTCGTTGGTGAGAACGATCACGATGGCCACGAAGATGAAGTAGGCCACCACGATCATGCCGATGATCTGCCCGATTCTCGGGCGTCGCTTGATCGGCTTCTCGGTCAGTGCGAGGAAGTCTGTCGACACCGACGTTGTCGGCGGTGTCGACTCATCTGGAAGAACCGTCATGCCGCTTACTCTGTGGAGTTGATCGCGGGTGCGTCGAGCATGCTGTCCTGCAGCTCCCATGCCTCGAAGATCTTGGCGTAGGTGCCGTCATCGATGATCGACTGGAAGGCAGCCTCGAATGCGAGCGTCAGCGTCTCGCCCTCAGGCTTCTGCGGAACAGCGACACCGATGGGTGCCGGGTCGAGCAGGATGCCGTCGATGAACTCGAAGGCGTCGGGCTGCAGCTGTGCGTAGTACGAGATCAGCGCGTTGTCTGCGACGACTGCGTCAGCACGACCCGAAGCGAGAGCCTGGTTGGCGTTGTCCTGTGCGGGCATGATCATGAGGTCGATCGGTTCGTCGCAGGTCTCGTCGATCGCCGGCAGGATCTCAAGAGCCTGCGTCGTGCCGCTCTGCACTGCAATCGACTTGCCGCAGA
The DNA here is from genome assembly GCF_900163565.1 of Agrococcus casei LMG 22410. Taxonomy (GTDB): domain Bacteria; phylum Actinomycetota; class Actinomycetes; order Actinomycetales; family Microbacteriaceae; genus Agrococcus; species Agrococcus casei. The sequence goes on along the minus strand of NZ_FUHU01000045.1, from coordinate 119,657 downwards.
GGTCGCTTTCGCTGGCAATCTCGGAGGGGTTGCCCGAAGCGACCATGATCGCCGAGCCAGACGAGAAGTACGACACCATGTCGACAGCCTCGAGTCGCTCGTCGGTAACCGAGAACGATGAGAACGTCGCATCGTAGCGATCGGCTTCGATACCGGCCAGGATGCCGTCGAAGGTCACCGTCGACCACTCGATCTCAAGTCCCATGGCGTTGACTGCTGCGATTGCGATGTCAGAGTCGAGACCAACGATGTCGCCGTTCTCATCGGTGAAGTCCATCGGCGCGTATGTGGGGTCAGTCACGATGCGGATCTTGCCGGCATCGAGCAGTGCCTGAGGCACGAGCGCCTCGACGTCGGCGTTGACCTCCACTGCTTCGGCTGCATCGCGGCCTGCCGTGGGGATCTCGTCGACCGAAGACTCACCGTCAGAGCCAGCGGGAGGCTCCTCAGTGTTTGACGTGCAGGATACGACTCCCACAGACAATGCGATGGCGCCGAACACGGCTGCCACCTTGGTCAGGGACTTGTTCATTGAGGTGTCTGCTTCAGGAAGAGCCGTGGTTGCCAGCCTTTGCCAACCGAGCCCGTGGTTCATAGTCTGGATATCTCACTTGAAAACGTCAAGTTTTGCAGGTATGTTGCGCCTAGAAGGTTACATAAGCGTTATGACCGCCATTCCCCACACTTCGCACGCAAGGAGTTTGCACACGCATGGAGCACCGTTACACCTACGCGGATCGCGCTGAGTTCTTCCGTCCCTCACCGGTGAGGAGCGTCTGGGATGTCTCGATGCAGCCCGGCATGATCTCTTTCGCAGGCGGCAACCCTGACCTCTCCATCCTCCCGCTCGATGAGCTCGGCAAGGCCGCCCAGCGAATCATCACGGAACGAGGAACGGATGCCCTGCAGTACGGTGCCGGAGCGGGCCTCCCGTCGCTGCGCACCAAGTTCACGGAGCTCATGGAGTCCGGCGGCGTGCACGACATCGACGCCGATGACGTCATGGTCACCCCTGGCTCGCAGATGGGCATCAACCTCACCACGACTCTGCTGTGCAACCCGCACGATGTGATCCTCGCCGAGGGCCCGACCTACGTCGGCGCAATCGGATCGTTCCTCGGCCACGAAGCCGATATCCGCCACGTCATGTGCGACGACGACGGCCTTGTTCCTGAGGCACTCATCGAAGCGATCCAGAAGGCTCGCGCCGACGGCAAGCGCATCGCATTCCTCTACACGATCCCCAACTTCTCGAACCCGACGGGCATCCGCCTCTCGGTCGAGCGTCGCCAGCAGATCGTCGAGATCTGCCGCACCGAGGGCGTCCAGATCGTCGAAGACGATCCCTACGGCATCCTGTCGTTCGACGGCACCATGCTGCCCTCGATGCGATCGATGGACGACAGCGTCATCTACCTCGGCTCAGTCAGCAAGATCTTCTCCCCCGGCCTTCGCATCGGCTGGACGGTTGCACCGCCCGAGTTCCACCAGCGCATGCTGCTCGCCAGCGAAGCGAGCGCACTCATGGCCGGCGTTCTGAGCCAGGAGCTCACCTACGAGTACCTCGAGCACATGGACTGGCGCACACACGTGCAGTCGGGCATCTCGCGCTACAAGGCCCGCGCCGAAGCACTCGTGGCCGGCCTCGAAGAGACCATGCCCGAAGGCGTCACCTGGACCACCCCCAAGGGCGGCTTCTTCACGTGGCTCACACTGCCCGAAGGCACCGACTCCGACGAGGTGCTCGCAAAGGCAATCGAGAAGAAGGTCGTCTTCATCTCCGGCCCCGGATTCTTCGCCGACGGCCAGGGCAAGCGCAACCTGCGACTCTCGTACTCGCGCGTCTCAGAAGACGACATCCGCGAGGGCACGAGTCGACTCGCTGAGGTGTTGTCGTAGAACTGCCCGCACAGGGAGCAAGATAGAACAATGAAGTTCCTCTCGATCCAGTCATCGGTCGCATACGGCCACGTCGGCAACTCTGCAGCGGTGTTTCCGCTCCAGCGGCTCGGACACGAGGTGTGGCCTGTCAACACAGTGCACTTCTCGAACCACACGGGCTACGGCGCCTGGCGTGGCCCGATGCTGCCCGCCGACGACGTTCGAGAGGTCATCACCGGCATCGGCGAGCGCGACGAGTTCGCAAACATCGACGCCGTGCTCTCGGGATATCAGGGCGGCAGCGACATCGCCGACGTGATCCTCGAGGCGGTCGACAAGGTCAAGGCAGAGAACCCCTCTGCCACCTACACCTGCGACCCGGTGATGGGCAACGCCAAGAGCGGCTGCTTCGTCTCAGATCTGATCCCACCGCTGCTGCGCGACCGCGTCGTGCCCAAGGCAGACATCATCACACCCAACCAGTTCGAGCTCGGCTACCTCACCGACACACAGCCCACCGATCTCGACTCGACCCTCGCATCCGTCGACGCCGCCATGCAGATGGGGCCGAAGACCGTGCTGGTCACGAGCGTCGAGCGTCCCGACCGGCCTGAGGGCACGATCGAGATGCTCGCAGCCGACGAGACCGGAGCCTGGATCATCCAGACGCCGTTCCTGCCGCTCAAGGCCAACGGCTCAGGCGACGTGACGGCAGCGCTCTTCACCGCGCACTACCGCTCCACGGGGTCGGCCGCAGAAGCACTGAAGAACACCACATCGAGCGTCTTCGACCTGCTGCAGCTCACCCTCGACTCGGGCGAGCGCGAACTGCAGCTCATCGCCGCGCAGGACGCATACGCGAACCCGCGTGACCAGTTCGAGGTCACGCGGGTTCGGTAGCGGCTCAGCTGGCCGTCAGCAGCTGGCGCTTACGCCTTCTGCTTAGACATCTTCTCGAGCACGCGGATGACCTGCGACGAGTAGCCGAACTCGTTGTCGTACCAGACGTACATCACGAGGTGGCGGCCGGTCGCGATCGTTGCGAGACCGTCGACGATGCCTGCACGGTTGTTGCCGACGAAGTCGGTCGAGACGACCTCAGGCGAGTCGATGTAATCGATCTGCGACGACAGGTCGCCCGTGAGCGACTCCTGACGCATCACGTTGTTGATCGTGTCGCGGTCGATCTCTTCGTTCAGCGTGAGGTTGAGAATCGCCATCGAGACATCAGGCGTCGGAACACGGATCGCATTGCCCGTCAGCTTGCCCGCCAGCTCGGGCAGCGCCTTCGCAACAGCCTTCGCAGCACCGGTCTCGGTCAGCACCATGTTGAGCGCAGCCGAACGGCCGCGACGGTCGCCCTTGTGGTAGTTGTCGATCAGGTTCTGGTCGTTCGTGTACGAGTGCACCGTCTCGACGTGGCCGTACTCGATGCCGTAGCGCTCGTTGATGACCTGAAGAACAGGGGTGATCGCATTCGTCGTGCAGCTTGCCGCAGTGACGATCTTCGCATCGGGCGTGATCGCCTCGTCGTTGATGCCGAACACCACGTTCGGCAGGTCACCCTTGCCGGGAGCCGTCAGCACGACGCGCGAGGTGCCCTCTGCCTGCAGGTGCAGGCTCAGACCCTCTTCGTCACGCCAGCGACCCGTGTTGTCGACGATGATCGCATTCTCGATGCCGTGCTCGGTGTAGTCGACCGATGCGGGGTCGTTCGAGTAGATGACCTGAATGCGCGTGCCGTTCGCAATGATGACACTCGCCTCTTCGTCGACCTCGATCGTGCCGTCGAAGGCACCGTGCACCGAGTCGCGACGCAGCAGGCTCGCACGCTTCGTGAGGTCGCTGGGGCCCGAGTTGCGCACGACGATCGCACGCAGGCGCATGCCGAGACCAGCACCGTGGTGTGCGATCAGGATGCGTGCGAGCAGACGGCCGATGCGACCGAAGCCGTAGAGCACGATGTCCTGCGGCTGGTTGGGCTGGGTGACGTCGAGCGCGGCGAGTGCAGTGCGCGCGAACTCCACGAACGACTGGTCGGATGCGGCAGCACCGGCAGCGAGCACGCCCACGTCGAGCGACGTGTCGTGGATGCCGAGCTCCTCAGCAATGCGCAGCGCAGCGAGCGTGTCGGAGAGGTCGAGCTCACCGTCTGCAATGCGACGTGCCCACCGGTGGGCCTTGACGACCTCGATGGCTGACTGGTTCACAAGTTGGCGACCGAAGACACTGGTCACCACGTTGTGCTCACGATAGAGCCGGCCGATCAGCGGGATCGACTCCTCGGCGGCTGCGACTTTGGTCAGCCAGTTCTCGTGGGCTTCGTTGTACGACTCGTTCACGTACGGCTTCCTCTCCGTTGAATGTTTCCATTCTGACGCAGAAACGACGTGACCGCCGGGCAAACCGGCGGTCACGAAGTCAGCAAATGCTAGAAAGTGAAACTATCGTTATTCTTTCGCAGCGTGAGCGTCTGCAGCTGCGACGATCTCGTCGACCGTCGCCTTGAGCGCGCGGTTCTTGCCCTCGTCACCGACGAAGACGCCGTCTTCGAGGCACTCCCACGGCATGGCCATCTCGAGGTTGCCCTGCGTGCGCTTCATGCCCAGGAATCCGAGCGTCTCGCCGAGGCCTGCAACGCCGCGCGTGCCAGCCGACTGGCCGCCGTACGAGACGAACGCAACGCTCTTGCCGCGCCATTCGTGCACGAGGTAGTCGATCGCGTTCTTGAGCGACGCGGTGTACGAGTGGTTGTATTCGGGCGTGACCCAGATGAATGCGTCCGCTGCAGCAACCCGCTCCGACCACGCCTTGGTGTGCTCGTGCGTGTACTGCTGCATCGCCGGGTGGTTGGGCTCGTCCATGAACGGCAGCCCGATCTCCTTGAGGTCAGCCCAGTCGACCTCGACATCGCGACCGCGAAGCTCCTCCTCGACCCAGCGACCGACGGGCAGGCCGATGCGGCCCTCGCGAACAGAAGCGACGATGATCATGACCTTTGCCATAGTGGCGAATCCTCTCGTTGAAGTATTGCAACATTGAACGATAACGCACCCCCTCGGCGCGTATTCCCGATGCTCGCACATCCTCTCAGGGCGTAGGATAGACGGCTGTGCCTCAGCTCACTCCCGGTCGCCGGATCCTCGCGCTCATCACCCTCGCTCTGGGTGGCTTCGCCATCGGCACGACCGAGTTCGCAACCATGGGCATCCTGCCGCTCATGGCGAGCGAGCTGACCGACAACTTCCAGACGCAGCCCGAGCAGTCGATCGCCGCAGCCGGGTGGCTCATCACCTGGTACGCCGTCGGCGTCGTGGTCGGCGCACCCGTGCTGGCCATGGCCACAGCCCGCTTCTCTCAGTCGAAGCTCGCGATCGTGCTGCTCGCAGCCCTCGCATTCGGCAACCTGCTCTCAGCCGTCGCACCCGAGTTCTTCACGCTGTCGATCGCCCGGTTCATCGCAGGGCTCCCCCACGGCGCCTACTTCGGCGTCGCGTCGCTGCTCGCCGCCCGCATCATGGGCCCCGGCAAACAGGGAGCCGGCATCGCCATCGCCCTCTCGGGCCTCACGATCGCCAACGTCATCGGCGTTCCGCTCGGCACCTGGCTCGGGCAGCTCGCCGGCTGGCGCTGGACTTACGCCTTCGTCGCAGTGCTCTTCGTGCTCGCAATGATCATGACGATCATCGCCGTGCCCCGCGTCAAGGGCGACCCGACCCGAAGCGCCCTCGCCGAGCTCGGCGCCTTCAGAAGCGCCAGGCTCTGGCTGGTCGTCGCCGCCGGAGCCCTCAGCCTCGCCGGCTTCTTCACCGTCTACTCCTACGTCGCCGAGACCGTCGTCAGAGAGGCCGGTCTCACAGCCGGCTTCATCCCCCTCGCACTCGCACTCGTCGGCGTCGGCATGACACTGGGCAACATTGCAGGCGGATGGGCGAGCGACCGCGCCATGGAGCGCACGGCTGTCGCAGGGGTCGGCGCGTTCGTCGCATCTCTGCTCCTGTTCTGGGCGACGGCAGCCAACCCTGTCATGCTGTTCGCCTCGCTCTTCCTGATCGGCTTCACGTCGTCGTCGTTCACGCCGGCCATCCAGTCGCTGCTCATACGCACGGCCGGACGCGCGAAGCTGCTGGGCGCATCCATGAACCACTCGGCCTTCAACATCGGCAACAGCATCGGCGCATGGCTCGGCGGCATCGTCATCGCCGGCGGCCTCGGATACCTGGCGCCCGGACTCTTCGGAGCCATGGCATCCGCCCTCGGCCTTGTGCTGCTGGTGATCGCATTCGCGCGCATCCGCCGCAAGCCGATCGACCCGATCACAGAAGAACTGCGCATTCCGTGACACCATGTCAGTGATGGCCGACAACGCAGTGCTCGAAGAGCTCGACACCGAGGCGCTCACGACGGGCGGCTGGATCACCCTCGTCTGGGATGACCCGGTCAACCTCATGCCGTATGTGACGTACGTGTTCCGCAGCTACTTCGGCTTCTCGCGCGAGAAGGCACAGCGACTCATGCTGCTCGTGCACAACGAGGGCCGAGCCGCTGTCGCAGCAGGCGATCGCGAGACCATGGAGCGCCACGTCTCTGCGATGCACGCGTACGGCCTGCAGGCAACGGTCGAGGCCCTCTGATGCACGCCTGGCAGAAGGTGCACGACGGCGTCGAGGCCGTCTTCGACCTCGACGAGGCGAAGATGCTCGAGAATCTCGCCGAGCAGCTCAAGCGCCTGCACCGCGCTGCCGGCCAGGGCGCACTCAACTTCGAAGACCCGGCGGTGCTGCGCCTCTACCCCGACGCCTACGACGACGCAGAAGAGGCCCACGAGTTCCGCAGGCTCGCCCTGCCCGAGCTCGCAGCTGCACGCGAGCGCTACCACGACGCAGTGATCGTCGGCTCTGTCACAGCAAAGCGCGAGGGCGACACCGCGACTGTGCACGTCGGCTCAGAAGAGATCGACGACTGGCTGCGCGCCCTCAGTGACATGCGCCTCGTTCTGACGACGCGAGTCGAGCAGGGCAACGAGGCATTTCAGGGCGTCACCGACTGGCTCGGCTACGTGCAGGCGACCCTGCTCGAGGTGCTGTGAAGCCTGCGCTTGGCGCCTACGTGCGACGCTGACGCTTCTCGCGAATGCGCTGATTGACGATGACAGGCGTGCCCTCGAAGCCGTAGACCTCGCGCAGTCGACGCTGAATGAACCTTCTGTACTGCGGGTCAAGGAATCCGGTCGTGAACAGCACAAACGTCGGCGGACGCGACGCAGCCTGTGTTCCGAACAGGATGCGCGGCTGCTTGCCACCACGAAGCGGGTGCGGGTGCTCCGCCGTGAGCTCAGCGAGAAACGCATTGAACTTGGCAGTCGGAATGCGCATGTCCCACGAGTCAAGCGCCGTCTCGAGCGCCGGCACGAGCTTCTCGAGGTGACGACCGGTGCGTGCCGAGATGTTGACACGAGGCGCCCACTCGACATGCGCAAGATCCTGCTCGATCTCACGCTCGAGGTAGCGACGCCGTTCGTCTTCGAGCTGATCCCACTTGTTGAACGCCAGCACGAGCGCACGGCCCGACTCGAGCACGAGATCGATGATGCGAATGTCCTGCTCGCTGATGACATGCGTGACATCCAGCAGCACGACAGCGACTTCAGCCTTCTCGAGCGCCGCCTGCGTGCGCAGCGTCGCATAGAAGTCAGCACCCTGCTGCAGGTGCACACGGCGACGGATGCCAGCCGTGTCGACAAAGCGCCACACACGTCCGCCGAGCTCGATCTGCTCGTCAACCGGGTCACGCGTGGTGCCTGCGATGTCATTGACGACAACACGCTCTTCGCCTGCTGCCTTGTTCAGCAGCGACGACTTGCCGACATTCGGACGCCCGAGAATGGCAACGCGACGCGGCCCGCCATACTCCTCCTTGGCAACAGCCGACTCCTTCGGCAGCACCTTGATGACCTTGTCGAGCAGGTCGGCAACTCCCCTGCCGTGCGCAGCAGAGACAGGGTGCGGCTCACCGAGGCCGAGGCTCCAGAGGTCAGCAGTCTCGATGTCACGACGCGCATCATCTGCCTTGTTGGCAACGAGCAGCACGGGCTTCTTCGACTGGCGCAGCATCCGAACGACGTGCTCGTCAGTGGATGTCGGGCCGACATTGATGTCGACGACGAACAGCACTGCATCCGCAAGCTCCACGGCGATCTCTGCCTGCTGAGCGACGGACTTGTCGATGCCCCGCGCATCCGGCTCCCAGCCACCGGTGTCGACCAGCGTGAACGGCTGGTTGCCCCACTCGGCCTTGTAGCTCACGCGGTCGCGCGTCACACCCGGAGTGTCTTCGACGACAGCTTCGCGGCGACCGAGAATGCGGTTGACGAGCGCAGACTTGCCCACGTTGGGCCGGCCGACGATCGCCAGCACCGGCAGCGCAGGCATGAGAATCGGCGCATCGGGGTCGAAGTCGAAGTCAGCAAGCAGCTGCTCGTCGTCGTCTTCGAACTCGTAGTCGTCGAGGCCGGCACGCAGGGTGCGCATGCGGGCGTCGTCGAGCTCGAGGGTCGGGTCGAACTCTTCGCTCGCCTCGAACTCCTGGTTCGTCTCGTCATTCGTCATCTTGGGGTCCTTCCGTGAACCAGGTTGACGACCGCCTGCACAGTCTGGTTGAAGCTCAGATCACTCGAGTCAACCAGGTGCACGCCGTCAGCCGGCTCCATAAAGTCACTGTTGCCCATGTCGCGATCGTCTCGATCTCGAATGCGCTTGGCAATGGCGTCTGCGTCCTCGCCCACATCAGAAGCTCGTCGCTCTGCGCGGATCTCGGGTCTGGCCGTCAGCAGGATGCGCACATCGGCATCCGGGGCAACGACAGTAGTGATGTCGCGGCCCTCGACTACGATACCGGGTTCTGCCGACTGTATGAGACCCCTGAAGATCTCATTCACGCGCGTGCGCACCTCGGGCACGACAGCAACCCTGCTGGCAGCGCCCGAGATGTGCTCGGCACGAATCTGCGCCGTCACGTCGAGACCGTTCACCAGCACCCGCTGCGAGCCCGATTCGAGGCTGATCTCGTAGTCGAACTGCTCGAGGGTCTTGAGCACGTGCTCACGGATGCCCGGGTCGGCACCGCGGTCGTACACGAGCCAGCCGAGCGAGCGGTAGGCGGCACCGGTGTCGAGAAACTGAAAGCCGAGCTCGCGTGCCGCAGCCCGCGCCACCGACGACTTGCCGCTGCCTGCTGGGCCGTCAATTCCGACGACGACGTTCTCACTCATCCGTGCATCCTTCTTCTCAGCATCGGTCATCCGAGCACCTTCCAGCCCAGCTCCGTCAGCGCCGCTTCGAGCTCGAGCTCTGCATCGAGCGCGACGAGCACTTCGGCGACACCGAACTGGGCACCCTCTGCGTGCTCGATCCGCACATCCTCGAGGTTGACTCCCGCATCGCCGATGTCGGTGAAGAGCCGCGCCAGCTGGCCGGGGCGGTCGTCGACCCGCACGAGCGTGCGCGCGAACTTCGTGTGCGTTCCGTGCTTGCCGGGCAGCCTGGCAACGCCCTGGTTGCCTTCGACGAGCGCACCGGCGATGGCTCGCAGCGAGCCGGGCTCCCCCGCAGTGTCGAGCGCTTCGATGACGCCGTCGAGCGAGTCGCGCAGCTGCTTCAGCACTTCTGTGACTGCCTCGGCATTCGCACTGAGAATCTGCATCCAGAGCGCCGGATCGCTGCCAGCGACGCGCGTCACGTCGCGAAGCCCGCCGCCAGCGAGCCTCAGCGACTCGAACGGGGCCTCCTGCAGCAGCGATGCAACCAGCGTCGATGCCAGCTGCGGAACATGCGAGACGAGCGCAACAGCCCGGTCATGCTCGACGACAGACATCTCGATCGGAACCGCGCCGAGGTCGAGGATGAGATCGTCGATGAGGCTGCCGCTCGAGTACGAGATGTCATCGTGGCTCGCAATGACCCACGGCCTGCCGAAGAAGAGGTCGCCCGTGCCCGCGAGCGCACCCGACTGCTCCTTGCCCGCCATGGGGTGGCTGCCGAGGTAGCGCGACACGTCTGCTCCAAGCTCGCGCAGCTGCGTCAGCGGCAGCTGCTTGACGCTCGCGACATCGGTCACGATCGCTTGAGGAAAGCGCGCGAGCTCAGAGGCGACGACCTCAGCGGTGACATCGGGCGGAACTGCCACGACGATCAGCTGCGGCGTCGCATCGTCAGCGGTCGCGAGACGCCCCGCACCGTAGTCAGCCGCGAGCGCAGCCTGCGAAGGGCTGGCGTCTGCGAGCTGCACATCGACGCCCCGAGCAGTCAGCCCGAGGCCGATGCTCGTGCCGAGAAGCCCCGTGCCGACGATGCGCACGGGTCCTTGCAGGCGGTGCGGCACGGTGACTCCTTACGTGTTGGGCGAATCGCGCACCAGGGTGAGCACGTCGCGAAGTTCCATCGTAGTCAACTGACGTGTCTTTCCAGCGCCGAGAGTGCCGAGATTCAGCGGCCCGAAGCTGCGACGCACGAGCTCCTGCACCGGATGCCCGACGTGCAGCATCATGCGTCGCACGATGCGGTTGCGTCCCGAGTGCAGGGTGATCTCGACCATGGTCAGGCCGCCCTTGACGCCCTTGACTCGCACGTCGTCGGCTGCGATGAAGCCGTCTTCGAGCTCGAAGCCCTCGCGCAGGCGTCGCAGCGTGCGCGTCTCGAGCTGGCCGTGCACGAGCGCGATGTACGTCTTCGGCACTTCGAATGACGGATGCGCGAGTCGGTGCGCGACTTCGCCGTCGTTGGTCATGAGCAGCAGTCCGCTGGTCATCTCGTCGAGCCGGCCGACGTTGTAGACGCGCTCGCCGACACGGTCGGCATACTGCTGCAGGTCGGGTCTGCCGTTCTCGTCCTTCATGGTCGATACGACGCCCACCGGCTTGTTGAGCATGATGTACCGCTTGCTCACGTCGAGCTGAATCGCCTTGCCGTCGACCGTCACTCGCGCATCCGGCGTGATCCTGGTGCCCAGCTCGGTCACGATCTTGCCGTCGACCGTGATGCGGCCGTCGACGATCATGTCTTCTACGACACGTCGGCTTGCGACACCCGCAGCCGCGAGCACCTTCTGCACGCGCTCGCCCTCAGTCGACTGGTTGTTCATGCGAATGCCTCTTCCTCGGGTGAATCCGGCAGCAGCGGCGAGATCAGCGGCAGCTCGGTGATGTCATTGATGCCCAGCTGCGTCAGCAGTAGGTCGGTGGTTCGATAGTGGATCGCGCCCGTGTCGCTGTCGGTGAATGCCTCTTCGACGAGGCCGCGGGCCAGCAGCGTGCGCACGACAGAGTCGACATTGACAGCACGGATGGCCGCCACCTGTCCGCGCGTGACTGGCTGTCGGTAGGCGATCACGGCAAGGGTCTCGAGTGCTGCCTGTGAGAGCTTCGACGGTGTCACGGTCGACACGAAGTCAGCGACCGTGTCGTCGTAATCGCCTCGCACGTACAGCCGCCAGCCGCCACCGACCTCGCGCAGCTCGAAGCCTCGAGCGGGACCGTCGCCTTCGCCGTCGAAGTCTGCACGGATGCGCTCAATGGCGTCCTTGACGGCTGCGACCGGCTCCTGCAGTGCGGCGGCCAGGTGGGTCGGCGACTGCGGCTCGTCGGCGACAGTGAAGATCGCTTCGAGCTTGCGGTCGATTTCGGTCATGTGCTCATTGTGCCAGGCTCGACGTATGCAACCGGATCTGAAGATCTTTCCCGACTACGGACACCCGTGGCCGCTGTGGCTGCCGGGAACAGACGAGTATGCAGTATCGCCCCACCAGCTCGGGCTCTCGCAGGCACTGACTGAGCACATCCGCCGATGGCATCAGATCTGGCTCAATGAGTTCGATGTTGAAACAGGCGCCTGGAGCAGCAGCCGGCATCGTGCCGCATACCTTGACGAATCAGGGAGCATTCTGCAGCAGCTGCGCGCCGAGTACCCAGGACGAGTCGAGCTGGCATTGGGCTCGCTTCAGTCGTAGTCAGCCCCCAGCGTAGCGAGCGACTCGTCGGCGAAGTCGTGACCGCTCCAGGTGATCGTCAGCTCACCCAGCGGCTCGAGCTGCTCGAACGTCACCGCCGACCGACGATACAGCTCGAGCGCCGCCAGGAAGCGTGCGACGATCACTCCCCTGCTGGCAACCCCGGCGATGAGCTCACGAAACGAGAGCGAGCCGGCACCGCGCAGCTGCGCGACGATCTCGGCAGCCTGCTCGCGAATCGACACCAGCGGAGCATGCAGATGGTCAAGGCCGACCGTCGGAATCTCACGCGGCGTCATCGCCAGCAGCGCAAGCGCCGCGAAGTCGTCAAGGGTCAGCGTCCAGACGAGCTCGGGCGTGCGCTCGACGAACTTGCGCTCGAGCTTGACCTGCCTGGCATGACGCCCGCTCTCGGCGTCGAGGTGGCCTGACAGCCACTTCGCCGCATGCTTGAACGCCCGATACTGCAGCAGCCTCGCAAACAGCAGGTCACGTGCCTCGAGCAGCGCCACGTCTTCACGGTCGACGACATCGCCCGCAGGCAGCAGACTCGCGATCTTGAGGTCGAGCAGCGTCGCCGCAACCACGATGAACTCGCTCGCCTTGTCGAGGCTGCCTTCGCCCTCGAGCTTCGAGACATACGAGATGAACTCGCCCGTCACCGTGCTCAGCGCAAGCTCGGTGACGTCGAGCTTGCGGTTGCCGATCAGCGTCAGCAGCAGATCGAACGGACCCTCGAAGTTCTCGAGATGCAGCTCGAAGCCGCCCGACCCTTCGACTTCGGCAGTGTCGTTATGCGACTGCTCGGCGTTCACTTCGCCGTCGTTAAGCGACTGCTCCACGCACGACCAGCTCTCGGGCAAGGGTTCTGTACGCTTCAGCCGCCGCATGGTTGGGCGCGAACTGCGTCACGGGCGTGCCGGCAACCGATGCGTCAGGGAACTTCACGGTGCGGCGGATCACGGTGTCGAGCACCTGGCTGTCGAACGCGTCGACAACACGCTCGAGCACCTCGCGCGCATGCAGGGTGCGGCTGTCGAACATCGTGATCAGGATGCCGTCGAGCTCGAGCGACGGGTTCAGGCGCTCCTGCACCTTGTCGATCGTCTCTTTCAGCAGCGCGACACCGCGAAGGGCGAAGTACTCGCTCTCGAGCGGAATCAGCACACCGTGCGCCGCGGTGAGCGCATTGACCGTGAGCAGGCCGAGCGACGGCTGGCAGTCGATCAGGATCAGGTCGTAGTCATCGGCGACCCGACGCAGCACGCGTGCCAGAATCTGCTCGCGCGCGACCTCACTCACGAGGTGCACTTCGGCAGCCGAGAGGTCGATGTTGGCCGGAATCACATCAAGGCCTTCGACACTCGTCGGCTGGATCGCCTCATGCGGGTCGAGCTTGGGGTTCAGCAGCAGGTCGTAGATCGTCGTGACATCGTAGTTCTGCACACCGAGCCCTGCAGAGAGCGCACCCTGCGGGTCGAAGTCGACAGCCAGCACACGACGGCCGTACTCGGCGAGCGCAGCTGCGAGGTTGATCGATGTCGTCGTCTTACCGACACCGCCCTTCTGGTTGCACATCGAGATGATGCGCGCGGGGCCGTGGTCGGCCAGCGGCGCAGGCACCGGAAACTCGCGCAGCGGACGACCTGTGGGTCCGAGTTCGGGCGCATCCATTCCAGGAAGCGCGTCGTAGCCGTTGGTAGTCACACCTTGAGTCTAGAAGCGACGACTGACCTGGCCGCCCAGGCAGAGGCGGCGTGTATTTCAACCTCCACTTGAGGGTGCAAGGTTACGGACTGTGTCGCGCAGCGTTGTCTGCGAGTGCCTCGAGGCGCGAACCTCGAACCATGCCCGACTGTCAGCTGCACCCCTACGACCAGATCACTCGCACCGACCTCGATCGCCCCGAGTCCCGTAAATGGAGCCTCCACCCCGGCACCATCGGCGCCTGGGTCGCAGAGGCCGACTTCGGCACAGCCCCCGCCGTCACGGCTGCCCTGCACCGAGCCGTCGACGCAGGCACGCTCGGCTACCTTTCCGATCCGCTCGCAGCGGAGCACGCGGATGCGGGGGCAGGGTGGCTCCGCGACTCCTGCGGCTGGCAGGTTCCCGCCGAGAGGGTGCACGCAGTCTCTGACGTGCTGGCCGCACTCACGATCACGGTTCGCGCGTACGCTCCTGCGGGCAGTGCTGTGATCGTGCCCACGCCCGCCTACATGCCCGTGCTGACGCTGCTGCCGGCACTCGGCCATCCGGTTGTCGAAGTGCCGGGCACCGCCTCGAACGGCCGCTGGGCACACGACCTCGACGCGATCGACGAGGCATTCAGGGCAGGCGCCAAGACCCTGTTTCTGTGCAACCCGCACAACCCCACCGGCTCGGTGCTGACCCGCGAAGAGCTCGTCGCGATCTCAGAGATCGTCGACCGGCACGGCGGCCGCGTCTTCGCAGACGAGATCCACGCGCCGATCCGCTTCGACAGCCGACCGCACGTGCCCTACGCATCGGTCTCAGAAGCCGCAGCGGCGCACACGATCACCTCGACGAGCGCGTCGAAGGCCTGGAACATCCCCGGGCTCAAGACCGCCCAGCTCATCACCTCGAACGACGCCGACCAGCAGCGCTTCGTCGACAGCGGGCTCGGCGGCCAGCACGGCCCCTCGACACTCGGCGTCGTCGCGACGATCGCCGCCTACCGCGAGGCTCGCGACTGGCAGCGCGAGTCGATCGAGTACCTGGCATCGAACCGCGCCGTGCTCGCAGCCCTGCTCGCCGAGCATGCGCCCCAGATCAGCTGGACGCCCAACGAAGCCACCTACCTCGCCTGGCTCGACCTCGGCGAAGCAGGCGGTTCGGATGCGGCAGCGCGGCTGCGAGAGCGCACCGGCGTGGCCGTCACCGCAGGGTCTGCCTGCGGCCAGGGATACGAGCGGTTCGTGCGCCTCACCTATGCGACTCCCAAGCCCGTGCTCGCCGAGGCGATCAAGGCGATCGGAGCAGCGCTGTGAGCACAGCGCAGGCCGGCTTCTCGACGCGGCAGATCCACGCCGGCTCGATCGTCGACGCCGAGTCGCGAGCGCGTGTCACCCCGATCTACCAGACCTCGGGCTACGTCTTCGACAGCTTCGACGAGGGGGCCGAGCGCTTCGCCGGAACAAGCCCGCTGCGCGCATACTCCCGCACCGACAACCCCACCAACGTCGTTGCGGCCAAGCGCATCGCCGACCTCGAGGGCGGCGTCGACGGCGTGCTCGTCGGCAGCGGACAGGCGGCAATCGCCATGACGGTGTTCTCGCTCGCGAGCGCCGGCGACCACCTGCTGACCACCCAGCTGCTCTACGAGGGCACGCGCGAGATGCTGCGGGGCTCGCTGCTGCGCCAGGGCGTGACCTCGACCGCACTCGACGAGCACGCGACAGAGGCCGACTGGCTTGCCGCCGTGCGGCCGAACACGAAGGCGATCTACACCGAGTCGATCCCAAACCCGGTCGGCGGCGTCACCGATCTCGATCTGCTCGCCCGGGTGGCCAAGCGGGCTGGCGTGCCCCTCGTCGTCGACAACACGGTGGCGACGCCGTATCTGTGTCGACCGTTCGAGTTCGGTGCCGACATCATCATCCACTCGACCTCGAAATGGCTCGCAGGTCACGGGTCGGTCATCGGCGGCGCAGTCATCGACGGAGGATCCTTCGACTGGGCCGCGAACGCGGAACGGTTTCCCCAGTTCACAGCTCCGGGGCCTCACGGTCGGCCCAGCGCTGTGGCGAAATGCGGTCGCGCGGCATATGCCGGGCTGCTTCGCTCGAGCACGATCATCGAGTACGGACCGACGATGCCGCCGACCAGCTCGTTCCTGCTACTGCACGGCATCGAGACGCTCAGCCTGCGCATGCAGCGGCACATCAGCAACGCGCATGCAGTGGCGGATGCACTGAGTCGGCACCCAGCAGTCGCCCGTGTGCATCACGCCGACCTGGCCGGTTCGCCCTACCGCGCACTCGCCGACCGCTTCACGCCGCTCGGCGCCGGATCGATCGTGACGATCGAGCTGCACGGCGGACGCGCAGCCGCCCGCACCTTTCTCGACTCGCTCGACCTGGTGACCCAGATGACTCACATCGGAGACGTGCGGACGCTCGCAATCCATATGGCCTCGACCATCCACGGCAAGCTCACCGACCAGGAGCGCGAAGCGGTCGGCATCTCCGACTCCCTGGTGCGCATCTCGGTAGGGCTCGAGGACGTCAGCGACATCATCGCGGATCTGACCCAGGCGCTTGCCAAGACAGAGGGGCTTGCATGACGCTTCCCTACTCATTCGAGCTGTTCCCGCCACGCACCCCGAACGGCTTCGACCGCATCGACCGCACGGTCGAGATGTTCGCGAAACTCGACCCCGCGTTCGTCTCGGTCACGTTCGGCGCGGGCGGCTCCGACAGCCGCCACTCACTCGGCGTGCTACAGCGGCTGCTCGATGCAGGTGTTCCGCCGATGGCCCACCTGACCTGCGTCGGCCTTGACGTCGAGCAGGCGAGCAGACTCGTGCGCAGCTTTCTTGACGCGGGCATCACGCGCTTCCTCGCACTGCGAGGCGACCTGCCCCACGACGCCGGAGATCGGGTCACCGACCTGCGATCTGCCGCTGAGCTGGTGCAGCTCATCGATCGTGTCGACACCGAGCGCGAGCCGTACCAGAGTTTGCTGTTGCCCGGACTGCGTCGATCAGAGATCCGAGACCGTCAGTCGAAGACCGAGATCTCGGTGGCCGCGTTCCCCAACGGGCATCCCGGCGCCGGCGTGCACCGCAGCGACGTGGCCGCACTGCTTGCGAAGCAGTCTGCCGGAGCGACCATGGCGATCACCCAGCTCTTCTTCGACCCCTTCGACTACCTCGAGTTCGTCGATCTCGCCAGAGCCAAGGGCGTCACGATCCCCATCGTCCCCGGCATCGTGATCCCGACGTCTCTTCGTCGTCTCGAGCGGTCGGCCGAGCTCTCTGGCGAGCGGCTGCCGACCGAGCTTGCCCGTCGACTCGACGGGGCATCCGACGACGACGCCCGCCGCATCGGCGTCGACACCGCAGTCGCACTCATCGACGAACTGCGAGACCACGACGTACCCGGCATTCACCTCTACACCTTCAATGATCATCGCCCCGCGTTCGATGTGCTCGACCACATCGGCCTCACCAGCGTCGGGGCCTCACCTGCATAGGAGCACCATGACCCTCTTTCCCAACGGCACGATCCTCGGATACCCGCGCATCGGCCCCGACCGCGAGCTCAAACGCGCACTCGAGGCCAACTGGCGCGGACGCATCGACGACGCCGAATTCGCCCGCCGCACGAGTGAGCTGCGTCTCGCTGACCTGCAGCGGCTCGTCGAGCTCGGCCTCAGCCCAGACGACGCGTCGCTGCCGCTCGAGACCGCGCATTACGACCACGTGCTCGATGCCACGCTCACGTTCGGCGCCGTTCCGCCGCGGCTGCGCGACGCAGTCACGCACGGACTCGCCTGGGAGTGGCTGCTGGCCCGCGGCGACGTCGACCGCGCCCCGCTCGAAATGACCAAATGGTTCGACACGAACTACCACTACCTTGTGCCAGAGCTCGATGCAGAGACGACGTTCTCGCTCGCTGACACCCGCATCGTCGACAGGTTCATCGAGGCGAGGGCCGCTGGATTCCATACGCGCCCTGCCGTGGTCGGCCCCGCGACCTACCTCGCACTGGCAAAGGCCGAAGGCGTGCGCACGACCGAGCTCGCCGACAGGCTCGTGCCGCTCTACCGTGAGCTCGCTGAGCGGCTGGCCGCCGCCGGCGCCACCTGGCTGCAGCTCGACGAGCCGGCACTGGTCGCAGACCTTGAGGGCTTCACACCTGTCGAGCTGCAGGGGATCGCGCGAAGCGGCGCCCGTGCTGTTCGCGAGGGCGGCCTCAAGGTGCTGCTCGCCGCCGGCTACGGAGAATCATCAGGTCGTGTCGAAGCTCTCGCCTCCGACGTCGATGCGATCGCTTTCGACCTCGTCCGCGGCGGGCTTCCCGCTGTGACCGACACACCACTGGTCGCCGGTGTCGTCCATGGCCGCAACGTCTGGCGAACCGATCTCGACAAAGCCCTCGAGACGCTTCGAGCCAGCGGGTCAGACGTCTCAGTCGGCACCACGACACCGCTGCTGCACGTGCCCCACACGCTTGAGCCAGAATCCGACCTCGGTGACGAGCTGCGCTCATGGCTCGCCTTCGCCGACGAGAAGGTCGCTGAGGTCGTCACCCTGGCTGACGCCCTGCGAACCGGCACCACGAGCCCCGCCTTCGACGAGGCCCGCGCTGCCCTCGGCAGCCGCGCTGCAGCCGAGGGCGTGCGCGACGGTTCCGTTCGCGAGCGCGTCGCATCCCTTCAGGCGGATGCGCGAACGCGGCTCCCGTACGACCAGCGAGCACAGCTGCAGCGGCAGAAGACCCCGCTGCCAGCGCTGCCCACCACGACGATCGGCTCGTTCCCTCAGACGGGCGACATCCGCCTTGCCCGTGCCGCTCATGCCAAGGGCGAGTCGTCTGACGAGCAGTACCGGGAGGCGCTGCAGGCTGAAGTCCGTCGCGTCATCGACCTGCAGAGCGACCTCGAGCTCGATGTGCTCGTGCACGGTGAGCCTGAGCGCAACGACATGGTGCAGTACTTCGCCGAGAACTTCAACGGCTTCAGCGTCACGAAGCGCGGATGGGTGCAGTCCTACGGGTCGCGCGCCACACGTCCGTCGATCCTCTGGGGTGACGTGTCGCGTCCGAAGCCGTTCACGGTCGAGTGGATCAGCTATGCGCAGTCACTGACCGAGAAGCCGGTCAAGGGCATGCTGACCGGCCCCGTGACGATCCTCGCGTGGTCGTTCGTGCGTGATGACCAGCCGCTGGCCGACACCGCAGACCAGGTGGCGCTTGCACTTGCCGATGAGATCGCCGACCTTGAAGCGGCTGGCACCAGCATCATCCAGGTCGACGAGCCCGCGCTGCGAGAGCTGCTGCCGCTGCGCGCATCCGATCGTGCCGCCTATCTCGACTGGTCAGTCGGTTCCTTCCGACTCGCAACCGGTCAGGCAGCCCCTGAGACGCAGATCCACACGCACCTCTGCTACTCCGAGTTCAACACGATCATCGACGCAATCGACGGGCTCGACGCCGACGTCACAAGCATTGAGGCTGCCCGTTCGAAGATGGAGGTCGTCGAGGCCATCGCAGCCCACGGATACAGCCGAGGCATCGGCCCGGGCGTCTACGACATCCACTCCCCACGAGTGCCGTCGACTGACGAGGTGTCTGAGCTGATCGGAATCGCGGCCGCGAACATCCCCGAGCAGCTGCTGTGGATCAACCCCGACTGCGGACTGAAGACGCGAGGCTACGAAGAGACCTCAGAGAGCCTGAGGAGTCTCGTAGACGCGACCCGACTCGCGCGCGGCTGACTTCCGAGACAATGTGGGGGCGGACCGTATTCGGTCCGCCCCCACATCCGTTGCTTGTCTACGCGTTGCGACGACGCAGCAGCACGAATCCGGTTCCGCCGAGCATCAGCGCGAGAGCGAGCACGAACGGTGCGAGACCGCCGTCGAAGCCCGTCTCGGGCAGGTCGGGCTGGCCGTCTTCGTCTCCGTCGAACGAACCGTCGTCACCGGTTCCGTCATCGCCGGTTTCGTCTGCGACGACCTCGAATGCGGCTTCGAGCACGATGCTCTCAGCGCCGCCAGAACCCTCCTGCGTCACTCGCAGTGTGTACGTTCCGACAGGCATCCGCAGACGCTCACCGGCTTCGGTCTCGTAGGAGACCTCGCCCGCGAGAGCACCCGCCTCAGTCTGAGCCGCACCTTCGATGACCGAGACGCTGCCGCCTGCATCGATCAGCTCGACCACAGCGGTGCCTTCACGCAAACCTGTGGCAGCGTACGAGACGCCGTCGATCGACTCTGTCTGCGTGTACTGCTCCTGCTCGATGACCAGCAGCGGCTCATCCGCCTCAATGTCGTCGTCTTCAGCAAACGAGACGCCCACGAGTGCCGGGTTGTGGTCAGACGAGCGGAACTGGTCAGCCGCGTACAGCTGAGCCACGTTGTAGTTGTGACGGCTGTACTCCAGCGCGACCGGCTCGTAGGCGTTGATCGTCCAGAGGTCAGCACCGGTGACCAGCGCAGTCGCCGCCTCGCTCGCGAGCACGTGGTCGAGCGATCCGACCATGCCGCCGAAGGCGTACGAGTACTCGGGGCCGCCCGCAGTCAGGTTGGTGTACCCGGCGTTCAGGATCGTCGTCACAGGGTCTTCCTGTGCATACGAGTTGAGGTCACCGGTGATGAAGACCAGGTCGGTGCCGTGCTGCTGCTCGAGCGTGTCGGCGAACTCGACAACAGCCTCTGCCTGACGAACGCGGTCGCCGTTCCAGCCGCCGACAGCGTGTGCCGGGCCGAGCTCGTCGTCGCGGTTGGCGTTGTCGCCGTCTCCGCTGCCGCCCTTCGACTTGAAGTGGTTGGCGATGACCAGGAACTCGTTGCCCGAAAGCGCCTCGTCTGCCGGTGCGAACAGTGCCGCGAACGGAGCACGGGCGTTCTCGAACGCCGCATCGTCGAGCAGCTCTGCGCTGCCCTCGATGTATGAGACCTCAGCCGGCTTGTAGATGTAGCCGGTGCGGATGACGTCATCGCCCGTCGCGGGGATCCACTCCGGTGACGGAACGAATGCCCACCGGTCCTCGTCAGCAGCAGCATTGAGCTCGCCGACGAGGTGTTCGATCGAAGCATCGCGGTCGTTGCCGAAGTCAGACGAGTCCTCGATCTCCTCGAGCGCCACAACCGAAGCGTCGAGCGTGTTGATCGCGGTGACGATCTTGGCCTGCTGGCGCTCGAAGTTCTCAGCGTCGTATGCACCGCGAGGCGTGCAGTAGTCGGTCGCGATCGGGTTGCCGTCGCGGTCCTCGTACGCCTCACAGCCGGCCTCGGTGTCGCCGAGGGTGGTGAAGTAGTTGAGCACGTTGAACGTGCCGATCGTGATGTCGCCTCCGACGTCCTCAGGAGCCTGCTCTCGCACATCCGAGAATGCAACGGGCGCGTTCTCAGTGCCGTGCACCGGCTGCGTGGGCTGGAAGCGCCACGTGCCGTGGCTGTAGTCGAGCACGACACCGTCGGTGAAGGCTGCGACTGCGCCGATCGTGACCGGGGTCTCGAGCGTCAGGTACGGCAGCGGCGAGTCCTTCGCGGCGTCGTTGCTCATGTAGTCCCAGGTCTGGCCGTCGTCGAGCAGCACGCTCGCTGCGGCGTTCGCCTCAGCCTGTGCGTATGCGGCGTCTGACCCGGGGGCTCCGACCTCAGTCGGCTGCACGAGGGCGCTGTCGCCGAATGCGAGGCCGACCTCGCCGTACTGGTTGAGCGCGTAGTTGTTGCTGACCGTGTAGGTGCCCTGCGGCGCCAGCAGCATGCCCTCGAACAGCTCGCGAACCTCTTCTTCTGTGGGCCACTCGGCCAGCTCGACCGCAGTCGCCTCACCCAGCGACTCG
Organism: Agrococcus casei LMG 22410; assembly: GCF_900163565.1. Classification (GTDB taxonomy): domain Bacteria; phylum Actinomycetota; class Actinomycetes; order Actinomycetales; family Microbacteriaceae; genus Agrococcus; species Agrococcus casei. Next base: position 98,240 of record NZ_FUHU01000045.1, on the reverse strand, counting down.
CCGAGTGCTGTGACGCTCGACGCCTCGATCTGAGTGACGTCGTAGTACTCGGTCGCTGTGCCGTGCACCTCGACCGAGTCGCCGATCTGCACGCTCTCGGCGTGGCTCGATCCGTACACGAACACACCGGTCGATGCCGCGTGCGATGCGATGTCGACGACTCCCGGCTCCTGGATGTTGAAGCCGTTCTTGCTGCCCTGGCCCGTGTACACAGCGGTCACGATGCCCTGGGTGATGACGGGCTGGTCCATGAAGGGCGTCTCAGCGCCCTCGCCCTGGATCTCAGAGATCGTTGCCGTCTCGGGATCTGCAGGAGGGTCGACCGGAGGCTCTTCCGTGCCGTCCTCTGCGAGGCCTTGAGGCGTGGGCTCGCCCGTGGCGAAGTCGACGCTGTTGTCGTCGGTGTCAGACGCCGGGTCGACACGAGCGACCGAGACGCTGTTGCTCGTGCCGTGAGCCGGAGCACCCTCGAACAGCGCTGCATCGCCCCATCCGACCAGGTCGATGACGGTGTCGCCTGCCGCGATCTCGACCGACCCCTTTGAGCCGCTCATGGCCGCATTGAAGGTCGCATCCGACTCGAACGAGGGCAGGTCGCGGTTCGAACCGTACGCGGCGCCGACGAGATAGTGCTCGCCCGGCTGCAGCGAGCCCTCGAGCTCAGTCGAGGCGCCGAGGTTGCCGCTCGACGAGTAGTACGAGACGGTCACGCCGTCGAGCGAGACCTCTGCAGCAGAGAAGTTGTACAGCTCGATGAAGTCCTGGTTGAACTTCGCGCCGCCGTTGCCACCTCCTCCGTACGCTTCGCTGATGACGAGTCCCGTCGACGGAGCAGCCTGCGCTGCTGGTGCCGGCGTGATCGCTGTGAGGCCGCTGGCTGCGACCGTGGCTGACAGGGCGACGATGCCCAGCTTCTTCGTGAGTGTGCGCACGTGGATCATTTCTCTTCGGTTGCATCAAGGAGACCATTCGAGAGTACGGGGAGAATGCAACGGATGGGTGAACAGCGTGCGACTAGCGATGAACAGCACGCGGATGCGCGCTCGTGTACATGTCGCGAAGCGCGTCAGCAGTGAGGTGGGTGTAGATCTGCGTCGTCGCCACCGACGCGTGGCCCAGCAGCTCTTGCACGACCCGCACATCCGCCCCTCCCTCGAGCAGGTGCGTCGCGAACGAGTGTCTGAACGTGTGGGGCGAGACGTTCTCGACCCCGGCGCGCTCAGCGACGGCCTGCAGGATGAGCCACGCGTTCTGCCTGCTGAGCCTGCCGCCGCGAGCACCGAGGAACAGCGCAGGCGTCGACGTGCCCTTCTTGCTGAAGACGGGCCTGCCGCGCACGAGCCAGGCGTCGAGCGCACGGCGCGCAAAGCGCCCCACGGGCACGAGCCGCTGCTTGTTGCCCTTGCCGGTGACGCGCACGATGTCCTCCTGCACGTCGTCGACGTCGAGCGAGACGAGCTCGGTGATGCGGGCGCCGGTCGCATAGAGGAGCTCGAGCAGCGCACGATCGCGCAGCTGCGCAGGCGTCGCGTCGACTCCCCCGCCGGCGGCCTCGATGAGCGTCGTCATCTGGTCGACGCCGATCGCTTTGGGCAGCCGCTGCGGCAGCTTCGGCGGCCGGTGGTCGGCCGCGACGTTCTCGGTCGCGAGCCCTTCCTCGATCAGGTGGCGATGCAGCCCCCGAACCGAGCTCAGATGCCGTGCGACGCTCGAGGCCGCCAGCTCGCGATCGGCCAGCGAAACATGAAAGGCAGCCACGTCGTCAGCGGTGATGTCGGCGACCGCTGAGACTCCGCGAGCCTCGAGCACGGCCTCATACGCAGCCAGGTCACGACGGTATGCGGCCGCTGTGTGCTTCGACAGCCCCCGCTCGACAGCCAGCTGGCGCAGGTACCGCTCGATCGCCGTGCGCGGGTGCATCAGCGCCGCTTGGCCGCCAGGGCGAGCACGCCGATCATGAGTGCGCCGTTGCGCACGTCGCCTGCGAGCACTGCGGCCAGCACCTCGTCGAACGGCACCCGGCGAACGCGCAGCTGCGCCTCTTCGCCCGTGCGCTCGAAGTCGGTCGCGACATGGCTGAGGCCCTCTGCGAGGAACACCTGAACCGTCTCGTCTGACGAGCCGCCTGTGGGCACGAACTCGGTCAGCTTCTGCCACTCAGCGGCCTGCAGCTCGGTCTCTTCTGCGAGCTCGCGCCTGGCCGCTGACACAGCCGGCTCACCCGGTGCGTCGCGAAGCCCCGCCGGGAGCTCCCACATGCGCTGCCCGATGGGCGCTCTGAACTGCTGCAGCAGCACCACCTGGTCGCGCTCGTCGATCGCCAGCACCGCAACGGAGCCCGGATGCACGAGCCACTGCCTGCGCAGCGTCTCGCCGTGAAAGTCGATCGAGACGTCGTCGAGGTCGAAGATGCGGCCCGTGAAGACCCGCTGCCGGCCGATCTCGGTTGCGTCGCCGTCCTCGTCGCGCAGCATGCTCACTCCTCGTCGAACAGTCGCGAAGCGCGCTGGCGCTCGAGCGATGCGTCGATGAGGCCCTTGAACAGCGGATGCGCCTTCGTCGGGCGGCTCTTCAGCTCGGGGTGCGCCTGCGTCGCGATGTAGTACGGGTGGTCGGCGACCTCGACGTACTCGACGAGCGTCTCGTCGGGCGAGAGGCCCGAGAACTTGAGCCCCGCATCCGCCAGCTGCTGACGGTAGCGGTTGTTGACCTCGTAGCGGTGACGGTGACGCTCGGATGCGGTGTCGCTGCCGTAGACGCGTGCCGCGAGGGATCCCTCTTCGAGCTTCGCCTCGTAGAGGCCCAGGCGCATCGTGCCGCCCAGGTCGCCGCCGTGGATGTGCTGCATCTGCTCTTCCATCGTCGCGATGACAGGAGCCTCGGTCGCCTCGTCGAACTCTGTCGACGACGCGCCCTCGATGCCGGCCACGTTGCGTGCGTACTCGATGACCATGCACTGCAGGCCGAGGCAGACGCCGAGCGTGGGGATGCCGTTCTCACGCGTGAACTTGAGTGCGCCGAGCTTGCCCTCGATGCCGCGGATGCCGAAGCCGCCCGGCACGATGATGCCGTCGACGTCGGCGAGCGCAGCAGCCGCGCCCTCTGGCGTCTCGCACGTGTCGGAGGCGATCCACTTGACGTTGACCTTGATCTGCGAGGCGAAGCCGCCGGCCTTGAGTGCCTCGGTCACCGACAGGTAGGCGTCGGGCAGGTCGATGTACTTGCCGACGAGCCCGACGGTGACGGTGTTGCGGGGGTTGTGCACCGAGTCGAGCACCTTGTTCCAGTCGCCCCACTCCATCTCTTGGGCGTCGAGCTGCAGCTGCTCGACGATGACCTGGTCGAGCTCCTGCTCGTGCAGCATCGACGGCACGTCGTAGATCGACGGCTTGTCGATGGCGTTGAGCACAGCGCGCTCTTCGACGTCGCACATGAGCGCGATCTTCGTGCGGTTGGCGTCTGAGACGGGTCGGTCGCTTCGCAGCACCAGCGCATCCGGCTGGATTCCGATCGATCGCAGAGCCGCAACCGAGTGCTGGGTCGGCTTGGTCTTCTGCTCGCCCGCAGCACCCATGAACGGCACCAGCGAGACATGCACGAAGAACACGTTCGAACGACCGAGCTCGTGACGCAGCTGACGCGCCGACTCCATGAACGGCTGCGACTCGATGTCGCCGACGGTTCCGCCGATCTCGGTGATGATGACGTCAGGCTGCGGATCGTTCTGCGACTGCAGACGCATGCGGCGCTTGATCTCGTCAGAGATGTGCGGGATGACCTGCACCGTGTCGCCCAGGTACTCGCCGCGACGCTCGCGCTCGATGACGCGCGAGTAGATCTGCCCGGTCGTCACGTTCGCTGCCTGAGAGAGGTTCACATCGAGGAAGCGCTCGTAATGTCCGATGTCGAGGTCAGTCTCAGCGCCGTCGTCGGTCACGAAGACCTCGCCGTGCTGGAACGGGTTCATGGTTCCCGGATCAACGTTGAGGTACGGATCGAGCTTCTGCATGACGACATGCAGTCCGCGCGAGGTGAGGATTCGACCGAGGGATGCCGCTGTCAATCCCTTGCCGAGAGAGGAGACTACTCCGCCCGTGATGAAAACCTGCTTGGTCACTTTGCCAGTAGTTGCGTCCACGGGCTTCAATGCTATCTCACTCTTTCGGTTTCGTTCGCGAGGCTCAGCCCGCAGCGTCTGCCAGCAGCTCACGTGCGTGTGCGAGCGCCACCTTCGAATCTGTTCCGGCAAGCATACGAGCCAGCTCTGACACACGAGCTTCGCCACGCACTTCGGCGATGCTCGAAGACGTCACCTCGCCGTCGGTGCCCTTCTCGATGCGCACATGCGTCGATGCAAATGCCGCGACCTGCGCCAGGTGCGTCACCACGATCACCTGCGCGTGCTCCGACAGCCTCGCAAGGCGTCGTCCGATCTCGATCGCCGCCTCGCCGCCGACACCGGCGTCGACCTCGTCGAATACGAGCGTCGGCACATCGCCAGAGGCCAGAGCGACCTCGATCGCGAGCATCACACGCGAGAGCTCGCCTCCCGAAGCGCTCGTTGCGACCGGCCGCGGATCAGCACCGGGGTGAGGAGCAAGCAGGATGCGCACCTCGTCACGGCCGTGCTGGTGCAGCTCTTCGCCGGGCACCACGTCGATCGTGACCTTCGCGTTGGGCATGGCGAGCTGCCGCAGCTCGGCTTCGATGGCAGCAGACAGCCGCTGCGCGGCCGCCTGCCGCTGCTGTGTGATGCTCTCTGCCAGCTCGAGCGCCTTCGCATGCTCGCGCTCGACCTCGGCCTGCAGGCGCTCAGTGCTGGCGTCGTCGTCATCGAGCTCGGCGATGCGCAGAGCACCCGACGCGCCGTGCGAGAGCGCCTCGTCGATGGAGCCGTAGCGGCGCACGATCGCCATGACCTCATGCAGTCGCGTCTGCACCTCGTCGGCCGACCGCTCAGGAGCCGCGAGCGCGTCGAGATAGTTCACGAGCTCGCTCGAAGCCTCAGACAGCGCGGTCTCGGCGGCGATCAGCCGCTCGGTCACAGGAGCCAGCAGCGGGTCGTCCTCGCGCTCCACGAGCCTGCGAGCCTGCCCCGCGAGCGTCACGGCATCGGGCGCGTCGGTGTCATTCGAGATCGACGCCTGCGCCTCCGCGACAGCCTGTCGCAGCCCCTCGGCATGCTGCAGGCGGTTCGCGAGCGCTGCCAGCTCTTCGTCTTCGTCGGGCTGCGGGTCGACGGCCGAGATCTGCTCGAGCTCCTCGCGCAGCATCGCCGCCTCGCGAGCACGCGCCTCGCGGTTCGCCGTGATGTCGTCGAGCTCGGCCTTCGCCCGCTGCCAGGCCAGCAGATGATCTGCGTAGTCGAGGAATGTCGCCTCGAGCTGCCTGCCGGCTCCGCGGTCGAGCGCCTGACGCTGTGCCGTCGCCGATCGCAGCCGCTGCTGATCGGCCTGTCCGTGCACCGCGACCAGCTGTCCGGTCACCGATGCCAGCAGACTCGCGGGCACCGCTACTCCGCCGGCCTGCCCACGCGATCGGCCCGTGCTCTGCACCGTTCGCCCGAGGATCACCTCGTCGTCGTCTGCGGTGCCGCCGGCGTCTTCGACCAGCTGGCGCGCATCCGCTTCGACTCCCGACCAGATGCCCTGCACGGATGCGCGATCAGCCCCGCGGCGCACAGCGCCGCTGTCGGCGCGCTCGCCTCTCAGCAGCGACAGGGCCTGCAGCACCATCGTCTTGCCTGCACCGGTCTCGCCCGTGATGGCGGTGAAGCCGTGGCCGACCGGCAGCACGCCGGATTCGATGACGCCGAGGCCCCGGATGCTCAGCTCAGTGAGAGCGGGTCTGCTCATGCTCTTCTGCTCCGCCAGCCCTCGACCGGCAGGTCGAACTTCGCCACGAGTCGGTCTGCGAACGGTGCGTGCGACAGGCGCGCGAACCGCAGCGGCTGCGTGTCGCGAGTCGCGTGCACCTCGGCCCCCTGCGGCAGCTCGAACGTGCGCCGCGAGTCGCACCACAGCGTTGCTCCGTCGACACTGTGGTCGGCGATGCGCACCGTCATGCGCGAGCGCGGCCCCACGACGAGCGGCCTGGTGAACAGCGCATGCGCCCCGAGCGGCACCATGAGCATCACGTCGGCCTCGGGCCACACGATCGGGCCTCCCGCCGAGAACGAGTATGCGGTCGAGCCAGTCGGCGTCGCGAGGATCACAGCATCAGTGCCGAACGACGAGATCGGGCGATCGTCGATCTCGAGCATCACCTCGATCATGCGGCCGGAGTCGACCTTCTCGATCGCCGCCTCGTTGACGGCCCATGTGCGGTACACCTCTTCGGCTTCGACGATGACCTGCACGTCGAGCACCGTGCGCTCCTCGACCGTGTAGTCGCCAGAGACCGCCCGCTCGATGACGGCGTCGACGTCGCGCACCTCGGCCTCGGCCAGGAAGCCGACGTGGCCCATGTTGATGCCGAGCAGCGGTGCTCCCGTGCTGCGCTGCAGCTCAGCCGCACGCAGAATGGTGCCGTCGCCGCCCAGCGTCAGGATGATGTCGATGTGACCGTCTGCGTACTCGCCGACAGTCTCGAGCTCGGGGGCCGCAGCCAGCAGCGCCGGACGATCGGCGCGAAGCACGAGCGGCTCGATGCCGGCCGCCTGCAGCCGTCGGCAGATCGTTGCGGCCATGGTCACGGAGTCTGCCCGCCCCGAGTGGAAGGCGATCAGGAATCTGCGCATGCTTCTGCTCCTCCCTCAGTGGTTGCGAACATCGCCCTCCATTGTGTCGCATCAGCGGCACCGTTCACGAAGTGCGCGAGATACTCGACGTTGCCCTTGGCTCCTGCGATCGGACTCTTCGCCAGACCGCGCAGGGCGAGCCCGAAGCCCGCCGCCGCCTCGACCACGCTGCCGACAGCGTTCTCGCGAAGCGCTGCATCGCGCACGACGCCGTCGCCGATGCTGCCGCGGCCGACTTCGAACTGCGGCTTGATCAGCAGCACCCAGTCGGCCACACCAGGCAGTGCCGCCGCCAGCGGCTCGAAGATGAAGGCGACCGAGATGAACGAGATGTCGGTGACGACAAGGTCGATCGCAGCGTCGAGGTCGCCAGGTGCCACATCGCGAACGTTCGTGCCCTCGAGCAGCCGCACCCGGCCCGCCTCGACTTCGTTGGGCAGCGCGAACTGCCCGTGGCCGACGTCGAGCGCTGTCACGTGCTGTGCGCCGCGCTCGAGCAGCACCTGGGTGAATCCGCCCGTCGATGCACCGACGTCGATCGCGCTGCGTCCGCGTACGTCAACGCCGAAGACGTCGAGCGCTCGCAGCAGCTTCTGGGCCCCGCGAGACACGTAGCGATCCTCGGCGACTTCGAGCACCGTCTGATCATCGACCTGAGCGCCCGCTTTGGCGTGCGCGCCGTCGACGAGCACGCTGCCCGCGTCGATCAGCTGCCGTGCGTGCGAGCGGCTGCGTGCCAGGCCGCGAGCGGCGAGGGCGACGTCGAGCCGCACTATGCGTCCAGTTCTGCCTGCAGCCGTTCGTGAATGCGCCCGTACATGGGGGCGCGTGCCTCAAGCGGCTGCTCTTCGATGATGTCGAGCTCGTCTATGAGGTCTTCCTCGCGGTGCGGTTCATCGGTCACGTCACGAGCGTACCGGCTCGCGCCCCGCGTAGTGTGAGCGATATGCGCACTGATCTCGCTGGCAGGCCCGCAACGAGGCCCCCGATTCCCGACTCGGTGCGCAGCCGCCTCGGCGACGACGCCGAGTGCATCTGGCTCAATCAGGCCGGCGGCACGACCTGGTTCGCCGGCGACCGATACGTGAAGTGCGACCCCGCAGACAGCTCCGAGTCCCTCGGCGAGGAATTCATGCGCATGCGCTGGCTCGACGGCAGATTCCCCGCACCCCAGCCGATCGAGTTCGCAGCCGAAGACGACGGCGAGGTGCTCGTCACCGCCGCCCTCCCCGGAGCCGGCGCGGTCACCGACGAGTGGCTGCGCAGACCATCGGATGCGGTGCGCGCCATCGCGACCGGCCTGCGGCGACTGCACACCCTCGATGCGGCTGACTGTCCGTTCATGAGCAGCGCACCGGCTTCCGCCGACGATGACCTCGTCGTCTCGCACGGCGACGCGTGCGCACCGAATACCGTCATCGCGCCCGACGGATCCTTCGCCGGAATCGTCGATGTCGCAAGGGTCGGCGTGGCCGACCGATGGCTCGATCTCGCGATCGCCTCAAGGTCGCTCGGCTGGAACTACGGCCAGGGCTTCGAGCCGCTGTTCTTCGACGCCTACGGCATCGCGCCAGATGCAGCGCGCATCCGCCGATGGCTCGACTGGCACGACAGCGAAGACTGAGCGTCAGAGCTCGAGGATCTCCTTGCCGATGTGCATGCCGTGGATGTTGAAGTCACTCGTCCACACAGCGATGCACGCAGCGCGCACGGTGTCGACATGGCGCTCCCCTGCTCGCAGCAGCTCGACGCGGTTGCCGCTGCGCTTCACAGCGGCACGGCCGACCTCGAAGAACACGTTGCCGGTCGACTTCTCGAGCGTCTCGCGCGGCACCTCGTAGTCGTCGCCGAGTTCGCGCAGATCCTGCACGATGTAATCCGGGCGCCGCATCTTCGGCGCCGCGATCAGCTGCCGTGCCTGATCGATGCCAGTGAGCACATGCAGCGTCTTCATCTTGACCTTGTTCGCGCCCTCGATGTCGGTGTCGAGGCGGTCGCCGATCATCATGGGCGACGAAGCGCCGAAGCGCCCCTTCGCCAGCTGAAAGATGGGGCGTTCAGGCTTGCCCGCCACTTCGGGCATCCGCCCGACAGCGGTGTGCACAGCAGACACGAGTGTTCCGTTGCCCGGCGCGATGCCTTCGGCAACGGGCATCGTCCAGTCCATGTTCGTTGCGACCCACGGGATTCCGCGCTGCAGAGCGAAGCTCGCCTCAGCGAGATCTGTCCATGACACGTGCGGAGCAAAGCCCTGCACGACCGCGTGCGGCTGCTCGGATGCCTTGCGCACCACCTGCCAGCCGCGCTTCGCGATCTCAGCTGTGATGCCTTCGCCACCCACCACGAGCACGCGTCCCGCGTCGGGAACGTGCGACGCAAGCAGGTTCATCGCCGCCTGCGGGCTCGTGACGACGTCGGATGCGCGCACAGCCAAGCCGAACGAGGCCAGGTGGTCAGCAACCTGGGTGTCGGTGCGCGCCGCGTTGTTCGTCAGGTACGCCGCAGGCACGCCCGAGCCGTTGATTGCCTCAACTGCATGGGGAATCGCGTGCGCGCCCTTGTAGACGACTCCGTCAAGATCGAGCAGCAGCAGGTCGATGCCGTCAATCGGCCGCACTAGTCCTCCTTGAAGTCAAACAGGGCGATGTCGTCTTCAGCGTCGTCAGCGTCAGCTGCGCCAGCTGCGTCAGCTGGTGTCTCAGAGACTTCAGCGACGGGTGCCGCCTCATCTTCTGACACGGGCGCTTCCGCGACCGGTGCTTCTTCGACGGGAGCTGCCTCGACAGGAGATTCGTCAGCTGCTGCTTCCTCGACCTCGACAGGTGCTTCGTCAGCAACTGCTTCATCAACAACTACTTCGTCAGCAACTGCTTCGTCAGACTCCTGCTCCTGCTCCGGCTCGAGCTCTGGCTCTGGCTCTGGCAGACGCTCTTCCTCGATGGACACCTCTTCGGTGCCCTTTTCGAGGTAGGCATTCTCGAGTGCATCGACAGCCTTGTCGCTGAGTGCAAACCATTCAGCCGACTCTTCTGTGCGGCCGAGCTCCTCGAGGACTGTCGCGTGTGCTGCGAACAGCGCCGGCGAGTAGTCGAATGCACGTGTGCGATCGAGCTCGGGGATGCGCAGCTCTTCAAGGGCTTCCTGAGCCTGTCCGAGGTCGAGTCGTGCACCGCTCTTCGCGATGGCGAGCTCAACACGGACTTCGGTGTCGAGCTTCGACGCGTCGACAGAGCGTGCCAGCTCGAGTGCCTTCTCAGGGCGCGAAAGGCCACGCTCGCAGTCGACCATGAGTGGAATCTGATCGTCATTGCCGGTGATGCGACGGTAGGTGCGCAGCTCACGCAGGGCAAGTGCGAAGTCACCGGTCGTGTACGCAGTGATGCCCAGCGTCTCGCGGACGACTCCGATGCGTCCCGCGGTTCGGGATGCGGCGAGCGCGTGCTGGTGCGCTAGCTCGGGGTCGTCGTCGATCAGACGGGCTGTCATCGCAAGATGCATTGCCGCGACGTCTGCGTTCTCCTTCTGCAGCGTCTTGAGCTGCATGCGGGCGATGCCGTCGAGCTCGTCCGGTGTGACATCCGCCGGCAGATCCGGCGCCCGGAATCGCTCGCGGACTGGACGCAGATCGGGCATGCCGTCGTCTTCGCGGTCGCGACCTCCACGCTGTGCGTGGTTGCGCACACCGTAAGGCTTGCGGTCGCGGTCACCACGGTTGTCGCGATCACCATAGGAGCGACCCTCACCACGGTCGTTGTTGCGGTCACCGTACGGCTTGCGATCACGAATATCGCGGTCACCATAGGGACGACGCTCACCACGATCGTTGCTGTCGCGATCACCGTATGGCTTACGATCGCGGTTGTCACGGTCACCATAGGGACGACGTTCGCCACGGTCGCTGCTGTTGCGGTCACCGTAGGGCTTGCGATCACGGTTGTCACGGTCGCCATAGGGGCGACGTTCGCCACGATCATTGTTGCGGTCACCGTAGGGCTTGCGATCACGGTTGTCGCGATCACCGTACGGCTTCCGGTCACGGTTGTCGCGGTCACCGTAGGGACGACGTTCGCCACGGTCGCTGCTGTTGCGATCACCGTATGGCTTACGATCACGATTGTCACGGTCACCATAGGAGCGACGCTCACCACGGTCGCTGCTGCGATCACCGTACGGCTTGCGGTCGCGGTTGTCACGGTCGCCATAGGGACGACGTTCGCCACGGTCACTGCGGTTGTCACGATCACCGTAGGAGCGACGCTCACCACGGTCGTTCCTGCGCTCGCCATAGGGCTTGCGGTTGCCATAGGACGGACGACGGTCACCCTGCGAGGATCCACCCCGACGGTCACCATCACGACGTCCGCGCTCACCGCGTCCGCTGCTGCTCTGCCGGCGATCGTCGCCGCCGCGTGAGCGATCCGAACGCTCGTCATCATGCTGCTCTGCCATGGAACAAGCCTCCCAGATCTCAGCGCGAACCGATGGATTCGACGCAGGTAACAACTTCCCAGAAAAAGCGAAAGGCCCCAGCTGAATAGCTGGGGCCCCTCTCAAAGAAAGTTCGGCGGTGTCCTACTCTCCCACAGGGTCCCCCCTGCAGTACCATCGGCGCTGAGAGGCTTAGCTTCCGGGTTCGGAATGTGACCGGGCGTTTCCCTCTCGCTATGGCCGCCGAAACACTATGGATGTTTCAGTCGATCAATAGTTAGATCATTTTTGTTCTCGACCGTACATCGAGAACCACAAAGTGGACGCAAGTATTACTTAGAAGTAAGCATGTAATCAAATTATTGGCTTATTAGTACCGGTCAGCTGCATGCATTGCTGCACTTCCACATCCGGCCTATCAACCCAGTAGTCTACTGGGAGCCTCTCGCCCCGAGGGGCATGGAAATCTCATCTTGAAGCCGGCTTCCCGCTTAGATGCTTTCAGCGGTTATCCATCCCGAACGTAGCTAATCAGCGGTGCCCTGGGCAGGACAACTGACACACCAGAGGTTCGTTCAACCCGGTCCTCTCGTACTAGGGTCAAATCTTCTCAAATTTCCAACGCGCGCAGAGGATAGGGACCGAACTGTCTCACGACGTTCTGAACCCAGCTCGCGTGCCGCTTTAATGGGCGAACAGCCCAACCCTTGGGACCTACTCCAGCCCCAGGATGCGACGAGCCGACATCGAGGTGCCAAACCATGCCGTCGATATGGACTCTTGGGCAAGATCAGCCTGTTATCCCCGAGGTACCTTTTATCCGTTGAGCGACAGCGCTTCCACAAGCCACTGCCGGATCACTAGTCCCGACTTTCGTCCCTGCTCCACCCGCCGGTGTCACAGTCAAGCTCCCTTGTGCACTTACACTCGACATCTGATTGCCAACCAGATTGAGGGAACCTTTGGGCGCCTCCGTTACTCTTTAGGAGGCAACCGCCCCAGTTAAACTACCCACCAGGCACTGTCCCTGAACCGGATCACGGTTCGAAGTTAGATATCCAAAGTTACCAGAGTGGTATTTCAACAATGACTCCACCTGAACTAGCGTCCAAGCTTCAAAGTCTCCCACCTATCCTACACAGGCAACTCCGAACACCAATACCAAGCTATAGTAAAGGTCACGGGGTCTTTCCGTCCTTCTGCGCGTAACGAGCATCTTTACTCGTATTGCAATTTCGCCGAGTTCACGGTTGAGACAGCTGGGAAGTCGTTACGCCATTCGTGCAGGTCGGAACTTACCCGACAAGGAATTTCGCTACCTTAGGATGGTTATAGTTACCACCGCCGTTTACTGGGGCTTAAATTCAGAGCTTCGCCGAAGCTAACCCCTCCTCTTAACCTTCCAGCACCGGGCAGGCGTCAGTCCGTATACATCGTCTTGCGACTTCGCACGGACCTGTGTTTTTGATAAACAGTCGCTTCCCACTGGTCTCTGCGGCCTTCTGGGCTTAGGCAGCAAGTGCCATCACCTTTCCGGCCCCCCTTCTCCCGAAGTTACGGGGGCATTTTGCCGAGTTCCTTAACCATGATTATCTCGATCTCCTTAGTATTCTCTACCTGACCACCTGAGTTGGTTTGGGGTACGGGTAACTAGAACCTCGCGTCGATGCTTTTCTAGGCAGCATGGAATCAGTGACTTCCCTTTACGGTTCGGCGTCCGGTCTCAGACATATAGAAGACGGATTTGCCAATCTTCAGTCCTACACCGTTACCCGGGCTCTTCCATCCGCCCGGTTCACTTATCCTCCTGCGTCACACCTGTTAATACGCTAGCCGCACTAGCATGGGGTCGAGTGCTCCACGTGAATCGTCACCCCGAAGGGATCTGATAAACGCTTCAGACTCTTAGCACCACTAGATTAGCTTGGGCGGTTCTTCGTTAGCACGGAATATCAACCTGTTGTCCATCGACTACGCCTGTCGGCCTCGCCTTAGGTCCCGGCTTACCCAGGGAAGATTAGCTTGACCCTGGAACCCTTGGTCTTTCGGAGGACGGGTTTCTCGCCCGTCTTTCGCTACTCATGCCTGCATTCTCACTCGTGTGGCATCCACGGCTGGGTTACCCCGCCGCTTCGCTCGCCACACGACGCTCTCCTACCAATCCAGACGGCTGGACACAAAGTGCCGGCCTATTGTCTGAATTCCATACCTTCGGTGGTGTGCTTGAGCCCCGTTACATTGTCGGCGCAGAATCACTTGACCAGTGAGCTATTACGCACTCTTTCAAGGGTGGCTGCTTCTAAGCCAACCTCCTGGTTGTCTAAGCAACTCCACATCCTTTTCCACTTAGCACACGCTTAGGGACCTTAGATGATGGTCTGGGTTGTTTCCCTCTCGACGATGAAGCTTATCCCCCACCGTCTCACTGCTGCGCTCTCACTTACCGGCATTCGGAGTTTGGCTGACGTCAGTAACCTGTTGAGGCCCATCGGCCATCCAGTCGCTCTACCTCCGGCAAGAAACACGCAACGCTGCACCTAAATGCATTTCGGAGAGAACCAGCTATCACGAAGTTTGATTGGCCTTTCACCCCTATCCACAGCTCATCCCCTCATTTTTCAACATAAGTGGGTTCGGTCCTCCACGAGGTCTTACCCTCGCTTCAACCTGGCCATGGATAGATCACTTCGCTTCGGGTCTAGGACATGCGACTGAATCGCCCTATTCAGACTCGCTTTCGCTACGGCTTCCCCACACGGGTTAACCTTGCCACATATCACTAACTCGCAGGCTCATTCTTCAAAAGGCACGCTGTCACAGCTACTAGGGCTGCTCCAACGGTTTGTAAGCAAACGGTTTCAGGTACTATTTCACTCCCCTCCCGGGGTACTTTTCACCTTTCCCTCACGGTACTTGTCCGCTATCGGTCATCTGGGAGTATTTAGGCTTACCAGGTGGTCCTGGCAGATTCACACGGGATTTCTCGGGCCCCGTGCTACTTGGGATGGGTCTCACGCCATTACAGAATTTCGTCTACGGGATTCTCACCCTCTTTGATGAGCTGTTCCAAGCTCTTCGACTATCCTGCGCTGTAACGTTTGCTGATCGGCAGATCAACAGAGACGTCCCGCAACCCCGCACGTGCAACGCCTGCCGGCTATCACACACGTGCGGTTTGGCCTCTTCCGCGTTCGCTCGCCACTACTTACGGAATCACATGTTGTTTTCTCTTCCTGTGGGTACTGAGATGTTTCACTTCCCCACGTTCCCTCCAACTGCCCTATATATTCAGGCAGAGGTAACTGGCTATGATCGCCAGCTGGGTTTCCCCATTCGGAGACCCTCGGATCAAAGCTCGTTTATCAGCTCCCCGAGGATTATCGCAGATTACTACGTCCTTCTTCGGCTCCAGATGCCAAGGCATCCACCGTTTGCTCTTAGAAATTTGATTGCATGAGTTATCACGTTAAGACGTGTCAATAAATTGACACGACCAATTTTGATCTTATTTATAAGATGCTCGCGTCCACTGTGTAGTTCTCAAAGTACGGGCGATATCTGTCGGACAGCCAGGCTGCCAGAACAGATCCGCTAAGGTACCAGATCGGCTTTCGCCGGCCCGGTCCCTCAGGACCCAACAACGTGCATGTGCTGCTTCAGCTCCACCAGTCTTTCCAGATCCGAAGATCGTACTCAGCTGATTTTGCTTCCGCAGCACCAATGTCAATGTTCCACCCTTGAGCTGACCTGTGATCAACACATGTGATCAATCAGGCTCTGGATTGCTTTCGCAATCAGATGCTCCTTAGAAAGGAGGTGATCCAGCCGCACCTTCCGGTACGGCTACCTTGTTACGACTTAGTCCTAATCACCGATCCCACCTTCGACGGCTCCCTCCAAAAGGTTAGGCCACCGGCTTCGGGTGTTACCGACTTTCATGACTTGACGGGCGGTGTGTACAAGGC
This sequence comes from Agrococcus casei LMG 22410, assembly GCF_900163565.1. Classification (GTDB taxonomy): domain Bacteria; phylum Actinomycetota; class Actinomycetes; order Actinomycetales; family Microbacteriaceae; genus Agrococcus; species Agrococcus casei. Next base: position 83,108 of record NZ_FUHU01000045.1, on the reverse strand, counting down.
CCGGGAACGTATTCACCGTAGCGTTGCTGATCTACGATTACTAGCGACTCCGACTTCATGAGGTCGAGTTGCAGACCTCAATCCGAACTGAGACCGGCTTTTTGGGATTCGCTCCACCTTGCGGTATTGCAGCCCATTGTACCGGCCATTGTAGCATGCGTGAAGCCCAAGACATAAGGGGCATGATGATTTGACGTCATCCCCACCTTCCTCCGAGTTGACCCCGGCAGTATCCCATGAGTTCCCACCATTACGTGCTGGCAACATAGGACGAGGGTTGCGCTCGTTGCGGGACTTAACCCAACATCTCACGACACGAGCTGACGACAACCATGCACCACCTGTATACGAGTGTCCAAAGAGTTCTGCATTTCTGCAGCGTTCTCGTATATGTCAAGCCTTGGTAAGGTTCTTCGCGTTGCATCGAATTAATCCGCATGCTCCGCCGCTTGTGCGGGCCCCCGTCAATTCCTTTGAGTTTTAGCCTTGCGGCCGTACTCCCCAGGCGGGGAACTTAATGCGTTAGCTACGACACGGACACCGTGGAATGGTCCCCACATCTAGTTCCCAACGTTTACGGCATGGACTACCAGGGTATCTAAGCCTGTTTGCTCCCCATGCTTTCGCTCCTCAGCGTCAGTAACGGCCCAGAGATCTGCCTTCGCCATCGGTGTTCCTCCTGATATCTGCGCATTCCACCGCTACACCAGGAATTCCAATCTCCCCTACCGCACTCTAGTCTGCCCGTACCCACTGCAGGTCCGAGGTTGAGCCTCGGATTTTCACAGCAGACGCGACAAACCGCCTACGAGCTCTTTACGCCCAATAATTCCGGACAACGCTTGCACCCTACGTATTACCGCGGCTGCTGGCACGTAGTTAGCCGGTGCTTTTTCTGTAGGTACCGTCACTTTCGCTTCTTCCCTACTAAAAGAGGTTTACAACCCGAAGGCCGTCATCCCTCACGCGGCGTTGCTGCATCAGGCTTTCGCCCATTGTGCAATATTCCCCACTGCTGCCTCCCGTAGGAGTCTGGGCCGTGTCTCAGTCCCAGTGTGGCCGGTCACCCTCTCAGGCCGGCTACCCGTCGTCGTCTTGGTGAGCCATTACCTCACCAACTAACTGATAGGACGCGAGTTCATCCCTGACCGAAGTTCTTTCCAGCTGCTGAAGATGCCTTCGCAGCTCGTATCCAGTATTAGACACCGTTTCCAGTGCTTATCCCAGAGTCAGGGGCAGATTACTCACGTGTTACTCACCCGTTCGCCACTAATCCACCGGAGCAAGCTCCGGCTTCATCGTTCGACTTGCATGTGTTAAGCACGCCGCCAGCGTTCGTCCTGAGCCAGGATCAAACTCTCCGTAAAGAAATGTTGTTTCTGCTGCGAGGAATATCGCTGCAGAAACGAGTTTGATGCTGACAATTCAGACTGTCTTGCTGACAATCTCGTTTGTCCAAAGGAATCGTGTGTTGTAAACAACACAACGAGTTATTTGGCATTTGACATTGTGCACGCTGTTGAGTTCTCAAGGATCGGACGCTCTCAGTTGGGCCTTGCGGCTTGCTCTGAGGCAACTTCTCTAATTTACCACTTCTCTTCGCTGTGTCAAATCGACTCGCGGTTCAGAGTGTGTGGTGGTCTTTCGCTGCCGAGGCAACTTGTCCATCATACACACTCGAAACTGCCTGTCAAATCGACCTGCGACCCAGTGTGTGTGGTGGGCTTATGTTGCCGAGGCAACTTGTCCATCATACACACCCGAAACTCACTGTCAAATTGACTGGCCGGGACTGTGTAGATGTTCACTGCTTGTTAAACTTGCAGAACTCCATCATACACACAACCGTGTGCCAGTCAAACCTGACTGTTTCGCTTCATTGAGTGGTAGTTCATTCGATATTTCGAATGGTGTCCCGCTTGAGGAGGAGGCCCTTTCGGCTTCAACTCCTTTGGGGTGACAAGGAGATACTTTACGCACGCTCTGCCCCCGCCCCCAATTCGGGCAGCATCTCGGGCGTGTCGCCCTCGGAGACAGCGGACGCCCCGCGGCAAATGCCGGCGGGGCGTCCACTGTCAGGAGTGCAGTCAGCTCTGCACTCTCACTGCGGCGAGTGTCTTCTTGCCTCGACGCAGCACTGCAAAGCGCTGGTGCAGAAGGCGGCCTTCGAACGTCGATTCGGCATCCGTGATCCGTTCGTTGTTCACTGACACTGCACCCTGGGTGACTGCGCGTCGTGCCTCAGACAGACTCGACACCAGCTTGGTCTCGCGCAGAGCCTCGAGCACACTCGAGTCTGGAGTCACCGTGACCGTTGGCAGTGAGCTCAGTGCCTGGTCGAGCACATCGGGGTTCAGGGCATCGAGTGCTCCCCCGCCGAACAGCGCTGCGGATGCGGCCACGACTTCGTCAGTCGTGTCGCTTCCGTGCACGAATGACGTCACCTCGTAGGCGAGCACCCTCTGCGCCTCGCGGCGGAACGGCTCGTCGGCGACCGCGCGCTCGAGCTCGGCAATGCGCTCGCGCGACAGGAAGGTGAACTTCTGCAGCAGCGAGACCACGATCGCATCATCCTGGTTGAGCCAGAACTGGTACATCGCGTAGGGACTCGTCAGGTTGGCATCGAGCCACACCGCGTTGCCCTCGCTCTTGCCGAACTTGCGGCCATCGGCATCGGTGATGAGCGGAGTGCCGAGTGCATGCGCGTGCACGCCTTCGGCTTTTCGGATCAGCTCGGTGCCGGCTGTCAGGTTGCCCCACTGGTCGCTGCCTCCCAGCTGCAGCAGGCAGTCGTGCCGCAGGTACAGCTCACGGAAGTCGAGCCCCTGCAGCACCTGGTAGCTGAACTCGGCGTAGGAGATGCCGTCTTCGGAATCCATGCGCGCGGCAACGGCGTCCTTCTTCAGCATGGTGCCGACCCGGAAGTGCTTGCCGATCTCGCGGAGGAAGTCGACGGTCGACATCGGGGCCGTCCAGTCGAGGTTGTTCACGAGGCGAACCGCATTGTCGCCGTCTTCGGAGAGGAAGCGCAGCGTCTGCCCTCCGAGGTACTCGACCCACTCGGCCACGGTCTCGCGCTCATTGAGCTGCCGCTCGCTGGTGGGCTTGGGGTCTCCGATGAGGCCAGTGGATCCGCCGACCAGCGCAAGCGGCTTGTGGCCGGCCAACTGGAGTCGCCGCATGACGATCAGCTGCGCCAGGTTGCCGAGATGGAGGCTCGGTGCTGTCGGGTCGAACCCGCAGTAGAAGGTGATCGGGTCTCCGGCCAGGGCGTCTCGCAGAGCCGTCTCATCAGTTGAGACGTGCACGCTTCCTCGCCAGACGAGTTCGTCCCAGACATTGTCGAATGTCGGGTCGAGCCGGATGGGTGCAGCACCAGTCATGCCACCAGCGTAGTGGGATTCTCGGCAATTGCGCGCATCGAGCGTCTGGCGTGTGACAACCGAAAACGGTTGTATCGTCGTGGTGAACCTTGTAGGGTTCTGTATGCAAAGTGGAGCGTGTGCGGTTCATATTGCCCAGGAGGTCTGGAGGATCATGTTCGTCATCACCGTTGACCAGAAGAACTCGACCACAGCGGGCAACAGAGCCGCCCAGCAGATGCGTCAGCTCGAGCAGCAGCACGGCGAGAGTCTGCTGCTTCCTGCGGCGCAGTTCGCCGGCGACGAGCTGCAGCTCATCACCGACGATCCGACCACTGTTGCGGCAGTCGCGCTCGACCTCGCCGGCGACGACTGGCATGTCGGCATCGGCATCGGCAATGGAAGCCTCTCGACCTCTGCCGCAGATTCGCATGGCACCGCGTTTCAAGCCGCGCGTGATGCGGTGAATGCGGCGAAGCCACTCCCCTGGCACATCGCAGTGCGCTCATCCGAGGATGCCGAAGCCGCCCAGGACTGCGAAGCGGCCCTCGCCCTGCTGCAGACGCTGCAGTCTCGGAGGACAGACGCCGGAAACGAGATCGCAGAGCTCATCGACAGGCTCGGATCAGTCACCGCCGCAGCCGAGCATCTCGGAATCTCTGTCAGCGCGGCGTCGAAGCGAGCACGGATCGCGGGCCTCCGCCACGAGCAGGCAGGCATCGAGCTCGCCGAGCGACTGCTCGCCCGAGCCGATGCATCGACCAAGATGACAGAGGTAGCTGACAAGGTGGACGCATGAGACTCGACCGCCTGACGATCCCGCTCGTCATCGCCTGCGCCGGAGGGCTCGCGCTCGCACTCGCACTCGTATTCGTCGGTGCCGTGCTGCCTGTGCTTCCCGTGTGGCTCAATGCGCTGATCACCGTGTTCGCTGCAGTGGCGTCAGCGGTGCACGGCTGGTTCATCGTGAAAGCGGCATTCGCGATCGCTGATCCGCCGAAGAGTGCGCTCGAGACCGGTCGCCCGCCGCTTGAGGCACCCGACGGCACGATGCGCGGCGGCTGGATGATCGGGCTGCTCGAGCGCACTGCGACCGCGGTCGCTATCGGCGTCGGCCAGTTCGGAGCGGTTGCCGTCATCGTCGCCGTCAAAGCCGTCGGCCGGTTCGGCGAGCTCGACAAGCCCGCATCCCGCGAGCGATTCATCATCGGAACACTGGCGTCGCTGGGGGTGGCGGGGCTATGGGGAACAGTGGCTTACCTGTTTCGCACCTGAACGCTCAGGGACGCTGGCGTCGCGGCGGATGCGATGCATCCGCTCCAGAGCTCCAGCGCGGGGGTACGGTCGCATACTTCTTCCGAACCTGAAGGCGCGCGAAAGCCGAGGGTCAGCCGACCAGTGAGGCGAGACGCTCCTCGAGCGCGCGCAGCTGCTCTGCCACTGCATCCGGCGCTGTTCCTCCGACGCCGCGTCGGCTCGCAATCGCTCCGTCGACACTCAGCACGTCGCGCACTGCCGGCAGCAGGTGCTCGCTGATCGAGCGGTAGTCGTCGTCGCTCGGCTCATGCAGCTCGAGGCCGCGCTCCTCGCAGAACTGCACGAGTTCGCCCGAGACCTCGTGGGCATCCCTGAACGGAACCCCCTGACGCACCAGCCACTCGGCGACGTCAGTCGCCAGCGAGAATCCCTGCGGTGCCAGATCGCGCATCCGATCGGTGTCGAACTCGAGCGTCGCGACCATGCCTGCCATCGCCGGCAGCACCATGCGCAGCTGGTCGACCGAGTCGAACACCGGCTCTTTGTCTTCTTGCAGGTCGCGGTTGTACGCGAGCGGCAGCGCCTTGAGCGTGGCCAGCAGCCCGGTCAGGTTGCCGATCAGCCGGCCAGCCTTGCCCCTCGTCAGTTCGGGAATGTCGGGGTTCTTCTTCTGCGGCATGATCGACGAGCCGGTCGAGAACGCATCGTGCAGCTTTGCGATGCCTGCCTCACGCGTCACCCAGAAGATCACCTCTTCGGCGAGGCGCGACAGGTCGATGCCGATCTGCGTCAGCACGTAGGCGAACTCAGCGGTGACATCGCGAGCGCTCGTGGCGTCGATCGAGTTGTGGCTCGGGGCGCCGAGGCCGAGCTCGCCGGCGACGAGGCGCGGGTCGAGTCCCAGCGATGATCCGGCGAGGGCTCCCCCGCCGTACGGAGACTCGGATGCGCGCACGCGCCAGTCGCGAAGTCGTTCGAGATCACGCACGAGCGGCCATGCGTGGGCCAGCAGATCATGCGACAGCAGCACGGGCTGCGCGTGCTGCAAGTGGGTGCGGCCCGGCATGGGCGCGTTCGGGTGTGCCTTGGCCTGTTCGATGAGCGCCGCGATCATGCCGTGGAGCCCGCGCACGATGTGCTCGGACTCATCGCGCATCCAGAGGCGGATGAGCGTGGCGATCTGGTCGTTTCGGCTGCGGCCAGCGCGGAGTCGGCCGCCGAGCTCGGCGCCGGCGATCTCGATGAGGCCGCGCTCGAGGGCACCGTGTACGTCTTCGTCAGACTCTGCCGCCTGGAATCGTCCGTCGGCGACGCGGGCGCTCAGCTCGTCGAGCGCCGAGTGCATGCCGCGCAGCTCGTCGTCACTGAGATAGTTCGCAGCGTGCAGCGCGATCGCGTGTGCTCGCGACCCGGCGATGTCGTACTGGGCGAGGCGCCAGTCGAAGTGCGTCGACTTCGACAGGATCGCCATCTCGGGAGCAGGGCCAGAAGCGAATCGGGCTCCCCAGAGTGAGCCCTCATTGGTTCCGTGCCGCTGTGCGGCGTCGCCCTCGGTCATCCGTCGTCCTCTCAGTCACGCGCTGCGGATGCTCCGCAATCCCCTGGCAAGCCTACTGCTCAGCTGTTCTCGAGCAGCCACGCGAGCAGAGCCTTCTGCGCGTGCAGACGGTTCTCGGCTTCGTCCCAGATGACCGACTGCGGGCCGTCGATCACGTCGGCTGCAACCTCGAGGCCTCGGTATGCGGGCAGGCAGTGCAGGAAGATCGCGTCGCTCTTCGCGCGCGCCATCACCGCGCCGTTGACCTGGTACTCGCCGAACTGCGCGATGCGCTGCTCCTTCTCGGACTCCTGCCCCATCGAGACCCAGGTGTCGGTGACGACGATGTCGGCGTCATCGGCTGCCTCTGCGGCGTCAGTCGTGAACACGGCGCTGCCGCCGCTCGCCATCGCGATGCGCTCGGCGTCAGCCAGAATGTCGGCCCTCGGAGCCGCGGATGCGGGGCCCGCCAGAACCACGTGCATGCCTGCGGTCGCGCAGGCGAGCAAGTACGAGTGCGCCATGTTGCTCGCGGTGTCACCGAAGAACACGAGCCGCTGGCCTTCGAGGTCGCCGCGATGCTCGCGCACGGTCTGGAGGTCGGCCAGCAGCTGGCACGGGTGGAAGTCATCGCTCAGGGAATTGACCACGGGCACCGAAGTGCCCCGCGCCATCTCTTCGAGCCCCTCATGACCGAAGGTGCGCCACACGATCGCTGCGACCATCCGCTCCATGACACGTGCTGTGTCGCTGATCGACTCCTTGCCGCCCAGCTGGCTCTCGCCCGGGTTGATGATGAGCGCCGAGCCGCCGAGATCGGCGATGCCGGTCGCGAACGAGACTCGCGTGCGCGTCGACGTCTTGTCGAAGATCACGGCCACGGTCTGGGGGCCGGCGAGCGGCTGCCTGGCGAATCGATCGGCCTTCATCGCGATCGCGAGATCGAGGATCTCGGTCTGCTCAGCCTTGGTGATGTCGTCGTCGCGCAGGAAGTGCCGTGTCATGCACCAAGCCTAATCCAGCTCGGCGAGCACTTCGTTGAGGGCTTCGGTCGTCGAGGGGTGCGTCCAGATGCCGTCGCGCAGCTTCGACGCCGAGACTCCGCCTCGCATCGCCAGTGCTACCAGGTTGACGAGCTCTTGCGCATCGATCGTCCAGAGCTGGGCCCCGAGCACCAAATCGGTGTCTGCATCGACGACGAGGGTGATGCGCCCTGCCGTGTTCGCGACCGCCTTGGGCCTCGGCATCGCGGCGATCTTCGCGACCGGCTTCGTTGCCACGCGCACGGCGTGCCCTGCCTCTCGGGCGGCGTCGGCCGTGAGACCGACAATCCCCAGCGGCGGATGCATGAATGTGGTGGTCGGCACCGCCGTGCGATCTGCGCGAGTGTGCTCGGGCTCGCGGCCGAGCAGCTGCGGCAGCACGATGCGGTGGTCGTCGTACGAGACATAGGTGAACTGCGGCCCGCCGTTGACATCGCCGACGGCCCACACCCCTTCGACGCTCGTGCGCAGCAGGTCGTCGACCGCGATCGCGCCCCGCTCGTCGGTCTCGACGCCGGCAGCCTCGAGCCCGAGGCCTGAGGTGGCAGGTGTGCGGCCGATCGCGAAGAGCACCGCGTCTGCCGTCACAGCGGAGCCGGTGTCGGTCTCAAGCCGCACGCCGTCGTCTTCTTCGCTGCCCTCGACAACCATGGTGTCGTGCAGCACCTCGACGCCCTGCTCACGCAGCCGCTGCTCGACCTCGGCCGAGAGCTGCTCGTCGTGCTCTGGCAGCAGGCGTGCTCCGCGGTCGATCAGCGTCACCCGAGAGCCGAACAGCGCGAACATGGTGGCGAACTCGAGCCCGATCGGGCCTGCGCCGACAATGGCCAAGTGATCGGGAAGCGGATGCACGCCCTGCGCAGTCGTCGAATCGAGCACACGAGGCGATCGAGGGTCGAGCCCGGGCACATCAGCCTGACGCGACACAGCACCCGTGCCGATCACGAACCTGTCGGCGGTGACCGTGAGGAGGTCGTCGCCCGCCGTCACCTCGATCGTGCGCTCACCCGAGAATCGAGCACGGCCCATGACGACGACCGCCTGCTCGTGCTGCTCGACCATCGTGCGGTTGACGCCGTTGAGCTTGGCGATGAGCGAATCGCGACGCTGCTGCGCGGCATCGAAGAACGACTGCGGGTCATCGTCTGCGCGGCGCCCGCCGGCATCGTGCAGCAGCGTCTTCGTGGGGACGCACCCGATGTTGATGCACGTGCCGCCGACCATCGCATCCGACTGCTCGACGATCACGACCCGCGTGCCGCCGGCCGCCAGCTTGGCTGCGATCGTCTTGCCGGCCTTGCCCCAGCCGATCACCGCCACGTCTGCGTGCATCGTCTCGGTCTGCATGGCCCGGAGTCTACCGTTCGAGCTGCTCCACGACCTCGGTTCCGGAGCCGTCGTCGGTGAACACCTCGAGCAGCATCGAGTGCTCGTCGCGGCCGTCGATGATCGCAGCCTTCGGCACGCCGCCGCGCACTGCGTCGAGGCACGCCTGCATCTTGGGGATCATGCCGCTCGCCAGCGACGGCAGAATGCGCTCGAGCTCGGCCGCATCGAGCGACGAGATGAGCGACGACCGGTCGGGCCAGTTGGCATAGAGGCCCTCGACATCGGTCAGGATGACGAGCTTCTCGGCCTGCAGCGCGATCGCGAGCGCACTGGCCGCGGCGTCGGCGTTGATGTTGAGCGAGTCGCCCGGGTGCTCTTCGTCGGGTGCGACCGAGGAGATGACCGGAATCAGCTCGGCATCGAGCATGCGCCGAACGCGCGACGCGTCGACCGACACGACGTCGCCAACGTGACCGAGGTCGACCGTCTCGCCGTCGACCTGCACGGTCTTGCGCCTGCCGGTGAACAGCCCCGCGTCTTCGCCCGAGACCGACGCCGCGAGCGGCCCGTGCCTGTTGATCAGCGACACGAGCTCGCGAGAGACCTGGCCGGTGAGCACCATGCGCACGACGTCCATCGCCTCGCGAGTCGTCACGCGGTACCCGCCCCTGAACTCGGACTCGATGCCGAAGCGCTCGAGCGCACTCGAGATCTGAGGCCCGCCGCCGTGCACCACGACCGGCAGGATTCCCACGTGTCGCAGGTAGACGACGTCCTCTGCGAACGCGCGCTGCAGCTCGGGCGACACCATCGCGTTGCCGCCGTACTTGATGACCATCACGGTGCCGCGGAAGCGCTCGAGCCACGGCAGCGACTCGATCAGCGTGAGGGCCTTGCCCTTCGCGGCCTCGCGGCTAACTGGAGTACGCGGAATTCTCGTGGACATAGTCGTGAGTCAGATCGTTGGTGAGCACGGTGGCGGTCTCGTCGCCCGCGTGGAGATCGATGAGGATGTGCGTCGCGCGGGGCGTCAGATCGACCTCGTCGCGAGGCCGGTCGGGGCCGCCCTTGCGGCAGAGGCGCACGCCGTTGAACGAGACGTCGACGTCGTAGGGGTCGAATGCCGCATCGGTCGTGCCGATCGCGGCGAGCACGCGGCCCCAGTTCGGGTCATTGCCGAAGATCGCGGTCATGAGCAGGTTCGAGCGCGCGCACGAGCGGCCCACGGTCACGGCGTCGTCTTCGCTCGCGGCGCCGACGACCTCGATCGTGATGTCGTGGCTGGCTCCCTCTGCATCGAGCTGCAGCTGCTGCGCGAGATCAGCGCACACCGCAGTGATCGCCTCGGTCAGCGCGGCTTCGCTCGGCGTCTCGCCGCTCTCGCCGCTCGCCAGCAGCGTCACGGTGTCGTTGGTCGACATGCAGCCGTCGGAGTCGAGGCGATCGAACGTCACGCGAACGGATGCGCGAAGCGCCTTCTCGAGCACGTCCGGCGCTGCGACGGCGTCGGTGGTCAGCACCACGAGCATCGTCGCAAGTCCTGGCGCCAGCATTCCCGCGCCCTTCGCCATCCCGCCGACCGACCATCCGTCTGCCTGGTGCACCGACTGCTTCGAGACGGTGTCTGTCGTGCGGATCGCGTCGGCTGCGGAATCGCCGCCGGCCGCATCGTCGCTCAGTGCCTCGACCACGGCAGGAACACCCCGCTCGAACGACGCGATCGGCAGCTGTTCGCCGATCAGGCCGGTCGAGCAGACGAGCACGTTCATGGCGTCGAGTCCGAGTTCTGTCGCAGTCAGCGCGGCAGTGGCTTCGGTCACGCGGTAGCCCTCGTCGCCCGTGAAGCAGTTGGCGCCGCCCGCATTCAGCACGACCGCGCGCACGTCGCCGGCCGCTGCGACCTTCTCGCTGAAGAGCACCGGATTCGCCTTCGCACGGTTGCTCGTGAACACCGTGGCCGCGGATCGGGCCTCGCCGCGATTGACGACGAGGGCCAGGTCGCGTCCGCCGGAGTGCTTGAAGCCGGCTTCGACACCGGCGGCCGCGAACCCGCGGGGAGCTGTGACGCTCACGGCGCGATCCCGTCTGCAGACAGCCCCAGGTGCTCATCGAGCCCCAGGGCGATGTTCGCCGACTGCACTGCAGCGCCGGCGGTGCCCTTGCCGAGGTTGTCGATGGCGCACATCGCGATGACGGTGCCGGCCCGCTCGTCGACGGCCACGCCGATCAGCGCCTGGTTCGATCCCACGACGTCGCTCACCTGGGGAACCTGCCCCTTGGGCAGCACCGTGACGAAGTCCTCGCCGTCGAATGCCCCGCGCCAGATCGAATCGACTCGCTCAGCAGCCACGCCTTCGGCAAGCGGTGCCACGACCGTCGCCAGGATGCCGCGTGACATCGGCACGAGCACAGGTGTCATGGTCAGGCCGATCTCGGCGTCGGTGACCGTGCGCCAGTTCTGCTTGATCTCGGGGATGTGCCTGTGTCCCGCCACAGAGTATGGGCGAGCGTTGCCCATCAGCTCGGCCGCCAGCAGATTCGTCTTCGCCGTTCGCCCGGCGCCGCTCGGTCCGACCGCGAGCGTCGCGACGATGTGCTGGGTGTCCACTAGGCCCGCCTCGATGCCGGGAATCATCGCGAGCGTCACCGCTGTCGCGTTGCATCCGGGAACCGCGATGCGGTTGGCGCTGCGCAGCGAACGACGCTGCTTGCCGTCGGCAGTCTCGAGCTCGGGCATGCCGTACGGCCAAGCGGGAACCGCCTCGGTGCCGTAGTAGTCGACCCAGTCCTGAGGGTCTTCAAGACGGTGGTCGGCACCGCAGTCGATGACGAGCGTGTCTTCGCCCAGCTGTTCGGCAAGCTCGGCCGAGTGACCGTGCGGCAGCGCCAGGAACACGACGTCATGGCCGGCCAGACGCTCGGCCGATGTCTCCATGAGACCCAGGTGCGAGAGCGAGCGCAGATGCGGGTGCACGTTCACCAGCGGCTCGCCCGCTCGCGAGTGCGCAGTGACTGTGGCCACCTCGAGTTCAGGATGAGCTGCGAGCAGACGCAGCAGCTCTCCGCCTGCGTAGCCGCTTGCTCCTGCTACGGCAACGGAATACACCATGGGTTCTCCTAAGCGCGAAGTGTCGCGCCGAAGCGCGCTTCTGCCGCGGCGACGCCTGCGAGCTTCGCAGCAGACGCCTCTTCGGCCTTCAGGGTTCGGTCGGCCGCGCGGAAGCGCAGCGCGAATGTCAGTGACTTCTCGTTCTCTGCCAGGCCGGCACCGCGGTAGTCGTCGACCAGTGTGATCGACTCGAGCAGCCCACCGGCGCCCTCCCTGACCACGGCGAGCACGTCGCCAGCAGGAATCTCGCTCGCGACCGTCAGCGACAGGTCTTGTGTGGCTGCCGGCACTGCGGCGATCTCGCCCGGAGCGAGGGATGCGCGCCGCAGCTGCTCAAGCAGGTCGAGATCGATCTCGCCGACGATCACCGTCTGCAGCGCGTGCTCCTTGGCGACCGCCGGAAGCAGCTCGGCCGCGTAGCCGACGACGGCTTCGCCGACCGTCAGCTCTGCAGTGCGGCCCGGGTGCGTCCATGAGCGCTGCCCCTGGCGCACGCCGAACTCGGCACCGGCGGCCCGTGCGGCAACGCGCAGCAGGTCGATCGCATCCGCCAGATCGTACGCCGCAGCCGGCTGGCCGGGCTGCTTCGGCGTGCGAGCACCCGTCAGCGCGATGCCGACGTGTTTCGGCTGCTTCGGAAGGTTGTCGAGCTGCTCGAGCGTCGCTGCATCGGGTCGCTGCGCCGCCGAAGGCAGCTCAGCCGTTCCGTGCTCGCCCGAGGGCAGGAACACCGTGCCGACCTCGTAGATCGCAGCATCGGTGAGCCCTCGGGCGACGTTGCGCGCAAGCGCCTCGACGAGCCCTGCGGTCAGACCGGTGCGAAGCCAGCGTCGCTCGTTGTCGAGCGCGTTCGACAGCTCGGCAGCGGGTTCGCCCGTCATGTCGATCTGAGCCCGCGACATGAACGGAGCAAGCAGCACCTGCGTGGCACCTGCGGCGGCGAGCTGGCGCTCGACTTCGCGACGGATGCGCTGGCTCTGCGTGTAGCCGCGGCCTGCGGGAGGCACCGGCAGCAGGGATTCGATGCGGTCGAAGCCGACGATGCGGGCGACCTCTTCGACCAGCTGCTCTGGACCAGTCAGGTCAGGGCGCCAGGCAGGAGGCGTCACGAGCCAGCCGCTCTCGGTGTCGGCGACGTCTGCGCCGATCGCCTCAAGAGCCTGGCGCTGCTCGGCATCGGTGTATGCGATGCCCATGATGGCAGGCGCCTTCTGGCGATCGAGGCTGATGGCGACCGTCTCGGGAACGTCGATCTCTGCGATGCCGCCCAGCGCATCCGCTGTTCCGCCCGCGAACTCGACGAGCAGCTGCACCGCGCGCTCGGCTGCCGCCTCTTGGATGGTCGGGTCGATGCCGCGTGCGTAGCGCTTCGACGCTTCGCTCGGCAGACGGTGCCTGCGGGATGAGCGGCCGATCGTGACCGGCTCGAACCACGCCGACTCGATCAGCACGTTCTGCGTCTGGTCGGTGACCTCGGTCGTCGCGCCGCCCATGACGCCGGCGATGCCGATCGGGCCCGACTCGTCGGTGATCAGCAGGTCTTCGGTGCTCAGCTTGCGCTCGCTGTCGTCAAGCGTCGTGATCGTCTCGCCGGCGCGGGCGCGGCGCACGGTGATGCCGCCCGTCAGCTGGTCGGCGTCGTACGCGTGGAGCGGCTGCCCCAACTCGAGCATGACGTAGTTCGTGACGTCGACCGCGATCGAGATCGAGCGCATGCCTGCGAGGGTGAGTCGCTGCGACATCCAGGCCGGCGTCGGAGCGAGCGCATCGATGCCTCGAACCGAGCGCGTGATGAAGCGCGAGCAGCCGACACGGCCGCGAACGGGTGCGTCGTCGGCGAGCGTCACGGTGTAGCCCGAGCCGCTGCCGGTCTCGATGAGCGCGGGGTCGGTGAACGCGGCGCCCGTCGAGTTCGAGAACTCGCGCGCGATGCCGCGCATGCTGAGCGCGTAGCCGCGGTCGGGCGTCACAGCGACTTCGACCGCGACCTTGTCGAGGCCGAGCAGGGCCTTCGCGTCGTCGCCGGGAGCCGCGTCGTAGCCCATCTCGTTCAGGCGCATGATGCCGTCGTGGTCGCTGCCGAGACCGACTTCGCGAGAGGAGGCCATCATGCCGTCGGAGACATGGCCGTACGTCTTGCGGGCCGAGATCTCGAAGCCGCCGGGCAGCACTGTGCCGGGCAGGGCAACAGCCACGAGGTCGTCGACCTCGAAGTTGTCGGCGCCGCACACGATGCCGCGGGGCTCTGCCTCGCCAACATCGACCTGCACCCAGCGGATGATCTTGCCGTTCTTCTGCGGCTCGCCGACGAACTCGAGCACGCGACCGACCGTCAGCGGCCCGCGCACGTCGCCGCCGTGGATCGCCTCGTCTTCAAGGCCCACGTTCACGAGCGCTTCGAGCACGCTCTCAGGAGTCGCGTCTGCTGGCACTTCGACGTAGTCGGCAAGCCAGTCAAGGGGAATCCGCATCTAGATCACCATTCCGAACTGCTGTGAGAAGCGAACATCGCCCTCGATCATGTCGCGCATGTCAGAGAGCTGGTAGCGGAACTGCAGCGAGCGCTCGATGCCCATGCCGAATGCGAAGCCTCGGTACTCGTCGGGGTCGACGCCGGCCGCGCGGAGCACGTTCGGGTTGACCATGCCGCAGCCGCCCCACTCGACCCAGCGAGGTCCGCCGCGCATGCCCGGGTGCCAGACGTCCATCTCGGCGCTCGGCTCGGTGAACGGAAAGTGGTTGTTGCGAAGCCGGATGCGCGCATCCGCCCCGAACATCGCCTTGGCGAGGTGCTCGAGGGTTCCGCGGAGGTGCCCCATGTTGAGGTCGCGGTCGATCGCGAGCCCCTCGATCTGCGTGAACACCGGAAGGTGCGTCGCGTCGACGTCGTCGGTGCGGAACACGCGACCGGGCGACACGACATACACGGGCAGGTCACGGGTCAGCAGCGACCGGATCTGCACGGGGCTGGTCTGCGTGCGCAGCACGAGGTGGCTGCCCTCGGGCTCGACGTAGAAGGTGTCGGACTCGCTGCGGGCGGGGTGGTCGGGGTCGACGTTCAGCGCGTCGAAGTTGTACCACTCGTGCTCGACCTCGGGCCCCTCGGCGACTTCCCAGCCCATGCCGACGAACACATCGCTCATCTCTTCTTGCATGAGGGCGAGCGGATGCCGTGCACCGGAAGCCAGTCGCTGCGGAAGCGCCGTCACGTCGATGAACTCGGCCTCGAGCTTTGCCTGCTCTTCGGCTGCCGCGACCTCGACGGCCCGATCGGTCAGGGCCTGCCCGACCTGCTTGCGGCCGCCGCCGATGGTTGCACCGGCGTCCTTCCGCTGCTCGGGCGCGAGCGACTTGAGCGACGCGTTGAGCTTCGCAAGCTCGGAGTCAGGACCATTGTGGGCGGCTTTGGCCGCTTGCAGTTGCCTGCTGGTGGTTGCCGCATTGATCTCAGCGAGCGCTCGGCTCACGGCGGACTCCACCTGCTCGGCGAGAGTGAGAGATGACACAAGCATCTATCCTAACGACCGCCAGCGGGCGGCGTGCCGGTGATTCGGTGACTGGTTGGGGAATCGCGCTAGCCGCCGGCCTGCGAGTGGCCGGTCTGATCGTCGGTGCCGACGTCTTGCGCGGCCATCATCTGCGTGTCGGTGGCTCCGCCCGGGTTGCCCGGGTGGTGCGCTGCGACCTTGACCTTGACCTTGACCGAGCGGCTTGTGCGCTTCTGCACGGTGTGGGCAAGCCACGACAGCAGCAGACAGAGAATGATGTAGATCGCGCCGATGATCAGGATCGACGGAATGATCGGGTTGCCGAGTGTGGTCTGCGACATGAGGTAGCGAGCGTAGTACAGCAGCTCGTTGTATGTGATGACGAACCCGAGGGCTGTGTCTTTCAGCGTCACGACGAGCTGCGCGATGATCACGGGCATCATCGCTCGAACTGCCTGCGGCATGAGGATGAGGTTCATGACCTGACGGCTCGTCATGCCGATCGCGAAGCCGGCTTCGCCCTGGCCCTTCGGCAGCGACTCGACGCCGGCACGGAATACTTCTGCAAGCACAGAGCCGTTGTAGGCGATCAGCGCGATGACGACTGCCGCGAACGACGACATCGGCACGCCGATGGAGCCGAAGCCGTAGTACAGCAGCATCATGAGCACGAGCACGGGGATGGCCCGCAGCACCTCGGTCACGACTGTGGCCGGGATGCTCAGCACCCGAACGGTGGAGAGGCGTGCGACCGCGAGCAGGAATCCGAGCACGAGTGCGCCGACAGCAGACAGGACGAACGCGCTGAGCGTGCGCAGCAGCGCAAGGCCGATGTTCTGCCAGATGAAGGGGTAGGTGAAGGCCTCCCACTTCTCGGCCGAGAACTGGCCGGAGTCGGCAAGCCGGAAGATGGTGAAGGCGAACGCGGCAAGCACGACGACAACGACGAGACCGCCGAGAATGCGGTTGCGGGCGATTGCCTTCGGGCCCGGAACGTCATACAGAACAGAGGCGCCACCGCTCATCGGGCCACCCTCCACTTCTTCTCGAGATATCGCTGGACGCCGCTGAGGGCAAACACCATGACCACGAACACGAGCGCGACCCAGAGCAGCACGACCATCGCGTTCTCACCGCGCTCGGAGAGATACGCGCGGATGGAGCCGAGGTTCATGATCGAGAACCCTGCTGCGACCGTGGTGTTCTTGAGGAAGGCGATGATGACGCTCATCATCGGAGGGATCACGCTGCGGGCCGCCTGCGGAAGCACGATGTGCCCCATGACCTGCGTGAAGCTCATGCCGACGGCACGAGCTGCTTCAGCCTGGCCGACAGGCACGGTGTTGATGCCGCTTCGGAGCGTCTCTGCAACGTACGTCGCTGTGTACAGCCCGATCGCGAGAATGCCGAGCAGTCTCAGGTCTCGGATCTCGAACACGACCGGAACAGCGAAGGCGAAGACGAAGAACATGAGCGTCAGCGGGGTGTTGCGCACCAGGTTCACATAGGCGGTGCCGACCCATCGCGCAATCGGGATGGGCGAGACGCGCATGGCGCCGACGATGAATCCCAGCACCAAGGCGATGATGAGTCCGAAGAAGAAGATCTGGAGCGTGCCGACGGTTGCGTCGACCCAGAGATCCCAGTTATCGGTGATGACGCCCATTGGCGCGCTCCTCCAGTTGGTGCGGGGTTGAGATGAATCTGCGGTGCAAGTCGGGGCGGCAGCGCTCTGCCGCCCCGACTCTCACTTGCTAGTAGCGGTCGACAGCGGGCTGCTCGCCCTCGACACCGGTCTCGCCGAGGTTGGCGTCCCAGATTGCCGTCCAGGTCTCGCCGCCCTCTTCGAGCGCCGTGTTCAGGAAGTCACGGAATGCGTCGTCGCCCTTGGGGACGCCGATGCCGTAGATCTCTTCGCTGAAGGTGTCGCCGACGGTCTTGAGCGTGTCGGGCGACTGCGCTGCGTAGCCGAGCAGGATCAGGGCGTCGGTGGTGACTGCGTCAGCCGAGCCGTCTTCGATCTTGGCAACACACTGCGAGTAGGTGTCGAACTCCTGGATTTTGGCCTCAGGGTAGTTCTCGCGGATGTTCTGGATCGGGGTCGAGCCGGTTGCCGAGCAGACATTGGTACCTGCGAGGTCGTCGGGTCCGTTGATCGAGTCGTTGTCAGCAGCGACGAGGAGTCCCTGGCCTGTGATGGCGTAGGGGCCTGCGAAGTCGATCTGCTCCTTGCGGGAGTCGGTGATCGAGTAGGTGCCGACGTACATGTCGATGTTGCCGTTGACGAGCTCCTGCTCGCGGTTGGCCGACGGGATCGCCTTGAACTCGATCTGGTCTTCGCCGAAGCCGAGCTCTGCTGCCATCCAGCGCGCGATGTCGACGTCGAAGCCGGTGCGCTCGCCCGTGGCTGCGTCGAGGTAGCCGAGACCCGGCTGGTCTTCCTTGACGCCGATCACGATCTGGCCGGCCGACTGCATCGCCTCGAACGTGGCCGAGCCCTCGATCGTCACGTCTTCAGCCACGGTCCAGGGCTGGTCGCCGTTGTCGCCGCCGCCTCCGCCCGCGCATCCTGTCAGGACCAGTGCCGCTGCGGCACCAGCTGCCGCCATGGCGGCAAAACGTCGCTTCATCATCGTTTACTCCTTTGTGGGGTGATGGGTCTTCTTGAGTGGTCAGTTGGTGATGAGCTTCGAGAGGAAATCCTGCGCCCTCGAAGTCTGGGGGTTCGTGAAGAACTCGTCGGGCGTCGACTCCTCGACGATCTCGCCGTCTGCCATGAACACGACACGGTCGGCGGCCTTGCGAGCGAAGCCCATCTCGTGCGTGACGACGACCATCGTCATGCCCTCCTTGGCGAGCTCGATCATGACGTCGAGGACCTCGTTGATCATCTCGGGGTCGAGCGCGCTGGTCGGCTCGTCGAAGAGCAGCGCCTTTGGCTTCATCGCCAGGGCGCGCGCGATCGCGACGCGCTGCTGCTGGCCGCCGGAGAGCTGCGCGGGGTACTTGTCGGCCTGGTGGCCCACGCCGACGCGGTCGAGCAGACGGCGGGCGTCTTCTGCGGCCTCGGCCTTGGGGATCTTCTTGACCTGGATGGGCCCGATCATGACGTTCTCGAGGATCGTCTTGTGCGCGAAGAGGTTGAACGACTGGAAGACCATGCCGACGTCGGCGCGGAGCTTCGCGAGGCCCTTGCCCTCTTTCGGGAGCACGTTGCCGTCGATGCGGATCTCACCGTCGGTGATGGTCTCAAGACGGTTGATGGTGCGGCAGAGGGTCGACTTGCCGGAGCCCGAAGGGCCGATCACGACAACGACTTCGCCTTTGCTCACCGTGAGACTGATGTCTTTGAGCGCGTGGAATTCGCCGTAGTGCTTGTTGACGTGCTCGACCTCGATGACAGGGATCATGCTGACAGTAAACCCTAGGTTTCGTCTCTTTGCTGACAGCGCAGGCACAATCGTGACCGAATGGTTGTCATCTCGCGGGAGGGGAGAACTCCCCTCCCGCGAGGCTGGTGCCCTCAGCGAGCGGCGAACGCGCTCTGATAGAGGCAGACCGCAGCTGCGGTCGCGAGATTCATCGACTCGGCTCTGCCGAAGATCGGAACCCGCAGCGTGACGTCTGCGAGGTCGCGCGTCGTGTCGTCGAGCCCGCGAGCCTCGTTGCCGAACACCCAGGCGTGCGGCTGCTCGAACGCCGCCGTCTGCTCGCGCAGATCATCGCCCGAGACGTCTGCTGCGATGACCTGTATGCCGAGTCGCTTCACGGCCGCGATGGCGTCGATCGTGGTGACCTCGACTGAGTGCACCATGTTGAACAGTGATCCTGTGGTCGCGCGGACGACTTTCGGGTTGTACACGTCGACGGACTCAGCCGTGACGATGACGGCGTCGAAGCCCGCTGCGTCGGCGACCCGGATGATGGTGCCGAGGTTGCCCGGGTCTCTGACCTCGTGCAGGATCACGACACGTGATGCTCCTTCGAGGGCATCGTCGAGGGTCTTCGGAAACTGACTGGCGACTGCGACGAACCCCTGCGGAGTGCGCGTGTCGGCCATCCGTGCAAGTGCTTCTTCACTGACTTCGACGTACTCGGCGTCGCTGTGCTGCATGAGCGCAGGGTGCTTCTCGGCACCGGCTTCTGTGAAGAACACCTCGTGCACGCGCGCATCCGCTGCGACGGCCTCGCCGAGCGCCTGTGGCCCCTCAAGCAAGAACAGCCCGGTCTCGGACCGGGCTGTTCTCGTCTTGAGCTTTGCCACCTCGCGCACTCTCGGGGAGCGCGGAGACGACAGCACGACTACTCGCTCTTCGGAGCGGAGGTGTCGGCGGGAAGCGCTGCCTTCGCCTTGGCGACCAGGGCGGCGAACGTGTCTGCGTCGTTCACTGCGAGGTCGGCCAGGATGCGACGGTCGACCTCGACGCCTGCCAGGCCGAGGCCCTGGATCAGACGGTTGTAGGTCAGGCCGTTGGCGCGTGACGCAGCGTTGATGCGCTGGATCCAGAGGCGACGGAACTCGTTCTTCTTCGCGCGACGGTCGCGGTATGAGTACTTGAAGGAGTGTGTGACCTGCTCCTTCGCCTTGCGGTACAGGCGTGACCGCTGTCCGCGGTAGCCCTCTGCGCGCTCCAGGATTGTGCGACGCTTCTTCTGGGCGTTTACCGCCCTCTTTACTCGTGCCATTGTTCTCTCCTATAAACCTGTGTGAAGCGTCTAGCTGCTGAGCAGCCGCTTGATGTTCTTGGCGTCAGCGGGTGCAACCACCTTGTCGCGGTTAAGACGACGGGTCTGCACCGACGACTTCACCTCGAGGTTGTGGCGCATGCCCGACTGCTGCTTGCGGATCTTGCCGCTGCCGGTCACCTTGAATCGCTTCTTCGCACCGGAGTGCGTCTTCTGCTTTGGCATTGTTCTTCTCCTACTGGGAATCGCCGGAGCTGGGCTTCGGCTTCGGGCTTGCGGGCTTGGCTGAAGGCTTGGCGGCCGGCCGGTCTGCGGGCTTGGCCACAGGCTTGGGGGTCGATCCGCCAGCAGGCTTGGCCGCGGGCTTGGGTGTCGCCTTGGCGACGGGCTTCACCGGAGCCGCTGCCGACTTGCTGTCAGCTGCCGCGCGCGGCTTCTTCTCGGCCGCTGCGGGCGCCGGCTTCTGGCCGGTCGTGGCGGTCGACTTCGGTGCTGCAGCTGCAGCGGGCTTCTTGGCGGCCGGCGCGGACGCCGACTTCGGTGCTGACGCAGCGCTCGACTTCTTCTCTGCGGCTGCAGCAGGAGCCGTGCTCGGCTTCTTCTCAGCGGCAGGGCGTGCCGAAGCGACCTTGGCCGCCGCAGAAGCGGTGGTCTGGTTGCGCTTGACGTCGAACGTCGCATCTACCTTGGCCGCGGGGCGCTTCGCACGCTCAGCCTCAGCCTCGGCCTGGTGCGCAGCCTTGTTCTCGGCGGCTTCGCGACGCTTCTCCTGCTGGCGGTTGCGCTGCACCTTGCGTGCCTCGTTGATCTCGGCACGTGCATCGGACTTCGAGCGCAGCGGGCCGACGATCATCGTCATGTTGCGTCCGTCGATCGTCGGGCGCGTCTCTGCGGCACCGAACTCAGCGACGTCTTCTGCGAAGCGCTGGAGGAGCTTGACGCCCATCTCGGGACGCGACTGCTCGCGGCCGCGGAACAGGATCATCGCCTTGACCTTGTCGCCAGCCTGGAGGAATCCCTCGGCGCGGCGACGCTTGGTCTCGTAGTCGTGCTCGTCGATCTTCAGACGGAATCGCACCTCTTTGAGCACCGTGTTCGCCTGGTTGCGACGTGCCTCTTTGGCCTTCTGCGCCTGCTCATACTTGAACTTGCCGAAGTCCATGATCTTGGCCACCGGCGGGCGCGATCCCGGGGCGACCTCCACGAGATCGAGGCTGGCCTCCCGTGCGAGACGGAGCGCAACATCCACGGCCACGACGCCGACCTGTTCGCCGCTGGGGCCGACAAGACGTACTTCGGGGACTCTGATGCGCTCATTGATGCGGTGGTCGTCGCTGATAGCGTGCTCCTTAAATCTGCTTGGTACAAAGCAAAGCGGAGCATCAACCACACCCTTGGCATCTGATGAAGATGCACCTGCCGCGAGCGGCGGGGCGTTCGGAACCCGGTAACCTTGAGTCGGTTGCGGGTGGGAGTGACTCCTCTTCGCCGGACAAATGCCCGGTAACCTGCAAGATACTACCAGGCAACTTGGCTTTGGCCAAGAGCGACCACGAGCGGAGAAGCATGAGCGACGAGCAGCTGAACGGGAACGACGAGGCCAGAGACATCGCAGATGTGCCGGCAGTGGAGCTGATCAACACGGTTGCCGTGCACCTCCTCAGCGCAGCTGCGGTGAAGGTCGGCCTCGCCGACAGCCCCGAGACGCAGACGGATCTCGACGAGGCGCGCAAGCTGATCAACGCGCTCGCAGGCCTCATCACGGCCGCTGCGCCCGAGGTCTCGAGCTCGCACGCCGCTCCCCTGCGCGACGGCCTGCGCTCGGTGCAGCTCGCCTTCCGCGAGGCTTCGCACCACCCCGATGCGCCCGGCAAGGGCCCCGGCGAGAAGTACACCGGCTCAGTCATCTGAGCCGGGGCCGCTCGTCAGGCTCGAAGCCCGGCGACGCGGCTTCCGGGAGGAAACTGCACGTCGAGCCCGCTCTCGCCCAGCGGGTAGAGGCTCACCTTGATAGACGCCGCATGCAGCGCGACAGGCTCTGCCTGACCGAGCGCCGCCACGAACGCAGGCAGCTCGCTGCGCGTCTCGGCCTCGTCACCGGTCACGAGCACGATGAGGATCTCGGGTCCGCGAAGCATCGACTGCGGATCCCCCGGCACGACCGCCATCGCGGCGACCGTCTGCAGCTGCGTCGCCGCGAGCCCGATCGCCTCCATCACATCGGCGCGGGCGTAGGCAGGGCTCCAATCGCGCTCGGCCGCCATGGCACGAAGGACGGGAGCGGTGAGCACGAGCTCGGTGTCGGTGCCGCCGTCGATCACGACGCGCTGCGCATCGTCTTCGAGCGCCGCGAACACCACGCGCTGCACCGAGGCCGGCACCGGCCGCGACTTGGGATTCCACGCGCTCATGGCTGCCGCATTCGAGAAGACCGGCAGGATGGGCGCTCCGTCAGGGCCTTCGACCGTGGGGATCGAGAGCTCCTGCGACTTGTCGACGAGCTTGCCCGCAGGCGTGTGCCCGGTCTCGCCAGCCTCGGCCACAAGCGGAATCAGGAGCCGCTGGCCGGCGAGGGACGCGACCGCCCGTGCCAGCGCATCCGTCTCTGCTGCCTTGTCGCCCTGCGCGCGCAACGCTGCCATCGCAGCTGCGAAGCCGGCCGGAATCGAGCCGTCGTCGTCCTTGTACTCGGTGTCGTGGTGGTTGAAGGTGCGCCCCTCCCAGGGAAACCCTGCGGAGTCGGCGTCTCTGTCTGCACCGGACAAGCGTCAGTCTCCTGCCACGTCGAGTGCTGCCGCGAGCGTGAAGGCGCCCGAGTAGAGGGCCTTGCCCACGATCGCGCCTTCGACGCCGGTCGGCACCAGCTCGCGCAGCGCTGCGATGTCGTCGAGGCTCGAGACGCCGCCCGATGCGATGACGGGCTTGTCGGTGCGCTCGGCGACTGCTCGGAGCAGGTCGATGTTCGGCCCCTTGAGCGTGCCGTCCTGGTTGACGTCGGTGACCACGTAGCGTGCGGCGCCGGCCTGCTCGAGTCGCTCGAGGACCTCCCAGATGTTGCCGCCCTCGCTCGCCCAGCCGCGGGCTGCGAGCGTCTCGCCGCGCACATCCAGCCCGATGGCGATCTGCTCGCCGTACTGCGAGATCACGGCCTCGGTCCACTGCGGGTTCTCGAGCGCCGCGGTGCCGAGGTTGATGCGCTTGACGCCAGTAGAGAGCGCGGCCTTGAGGCTATCGTCATCGCGGATGCCTCCCGAGAGCTCGATGCTGACCTCGTCGCGAACGGCCTTGATGACCTTCTTGATGACCGAGGTGTTGTTGCCGCGGCCGAACGCCGCGTCGAGGTCGACGAGGTGAATCCACTCGGCGCCCTGCTCTGCGAAGTCGCGAGCGGCGTCGACCGGATGTCCGAAGCTCGTCTCGCTGCCGGCCTCGCCTCGGACGAGTCGCACAGCCTTGCCGTCGGCCACATCGATTGCGGGCAGCAGCGTGAGCTTCGGGGACTGGTTGAAGTCGGTCATGGTCTTCTCTCTCGATTCAGCTGAGTGTCGCCAGCCAGTTTGCCAGGAGCCGGACGCCGGCCTCACCCGATTTCTCAGGGTGGAACTGCGTCGCGGTCAGTGGCCCGTTCTCGACGGCCGCGAGGAATCGCTCGCCGTGCGTCGCCCAGGTGAGGGCAGTCGTGCGGATGCGCGGGTGCTGCTCGATGAGCCACTCCTTTGCGGCGTACGAGTGCACGAAGTAGAACCGCTCCGACTCGATGCCTTCGAAGAGGCGCGAGCCCTCGGGCACCTCGACGGTGTTCCAGCCCATGTGCGGGAGCACCTGTGCGTCGAGCCTGTCGACAACGCCCGGCCATTCGCCGAGGGCCTCGGTTGTCTCGCCGCCCTCGCGTCCCTCGTCGAAGAGCACCTGCATGCCGACGCAGATGCCGAGCACAGGACGGCCTCCGGCAAGGCGCCGGCCGATCAGCTCGCCGGCGTTCACCTCGCGAAGCCCCTCCATGCACGCGGCGATGGAGCCGACGCCCGGCACCACGAGCCCGTCGGCCGACATCACGGCATTGCGGTCACGAGTGAGATCGACTTGCGCACCGGCCGCCTCAAGGGCCTTCTTGGCCGAGTGGACGTTGCCGCTGCCGTAGTCGAGCAGCGCGACGGTCGGCACTACAGGGCTCCCTTGGTGCTGGGAACGCCGTCGACCCGGGGATCCGGCGAGACAGCGACGCGCAGCGCGCGGGCGAACGCCTTGAACTCGGCTTCGGCGATGTGGTGCGGGTCGCGACCGCGCAGCACGTCGATGTGCACGCTCATGCGCGCGTTCAGTGTGATCGCCTCGAATGCGTGGCGAACCATCGACCCGGTGAAGTGACCGCCGATCAGGTGGTGCACGAATGCCTCTGACTCGCCCTCGTGCACGAGGAACGGACGACCGGAGACGTCGACGACAGCACGGGCGAGTGCCTCGTCGAGGGGCACGGTGGCGTCGCCGTACCGCGTGATGCCGCGCTTGTCGCCGAGCGCCTCAGCGAGAGTCTGGCCGAGGACGATGGAGGTGTCTTCGACCGTGTGGTGCACGTCGATCTCGGTGTCGCCGGTCGCCTCGATGCGCATGTCGATGAGCGAGTGCTTCGACAGCGCCGTGAGCATGTGGTCGAAGAAGGGAACGCTCGTCGAGATCGAGCTCGTGCCTGTTCCGTCAAGATCGACCTCGACCGAGACAGTGCTCTCGCTGGTGACGCGCTTGTTCGATGCTGTACGTGCCATGCGTCAATCCTAGGCGTCTTGCGACGGCTCGACGCGCCCCGTCGCCTTCGCCATAGCCGCGAGCACAGCCGATGTCTCGTCGTGCGTGCCAGCCGTGATGCGCAGCGTGCCGGGAAGACCCACATTGCGCACGAGCACGCCCTCTGCCAGCAGGGCCTCGAACACACGCTGCGGGTCGTCGATGCCGCCGACGAGCACGAAGTTGGAGTCTGACGGATGCGGAGCAAGACCGAGCTCGCGGAGGCCGGTCTCGAGGCGGTCGCGCTGTGCGCGCAGCTCGTCGACCTGCGCGAGCATGATGTCGGAGTGCTCGAGCGCAGCGCACGCGGCAGCCTGCGTCAGCGCAGAGAGGTTGTACGGGAGACGAACGAGACGAAGCGCGTCGGTGACTGCCGGATGCGCGATCAGGTACCCGAGTCGGACCCCGGCGAAGGCGAACGCCTTGCTCATGGTGCGCGAGACGAGGAGGCGCGGGTGCTCGGGCAGCAGCGAGACGGCCGTGCGGCTTCGATCGGTCGCGAACTCGACGTAGGCCTCGTCAACCACGACGATCGCCCGCGACTCGAGCGCAGCCGTGATCGCTGCAGGGTCGAGCGGAGTTCCGGTCGGGTTGTTCGGGCCGCAGAGGAACACGATGTCGGGATCGTGCTCGGCGACGGCCTCTCGCACCAGCTCTGCATCGACGGTGAAGTCGTCGCGTCGCGGAGCTGCGACGTAGTCCATGGCGATGCCCTGTGCCAGGAGCGGGTACATCGAGTACGTGGGCGAGAACGACAGCAGCGTTCTGCCGGGGCCGCCGAACGCCTGGAGCACGTGCTGCAGCACTTCGTTGCTGCCGTTGCCCGCCCAGATCTGCTCGGGTGCGACGCCTTCGCCGACATAATCGGCCAGCAGCTCGCGAAGTCGTGTGAACTCGCGGTCTGGATAGCGGTTCGCACCCTTGGTCGCGCTGCGGATGCGCTCGACGACCGACTCGACGACCGCATCCGGAACATCGAACGCGCTCTCGTTGACATTGAGCCGCACCGGCACTTCGATCTGCGGAGCCCCGTATGGCTCGAGACCGACCAGGTCGTCTCGCAGAGGCAGGTCGCTGAGCTGGAAATCGGATGCGCTGGTCACCCGGCAATCCTAGTCGTCGGACCTTTGATGCCAAGCATGCGCGCAGCCGGGTGCGGCCGCGTCGCCTACTCGGAGTACTGCGCGGGGATGCTCAGCGTTGCGCCGGCCTGCACTGCACCGGTCACGTCGTTCAGATCTTGGATGTCGATGATCACGTCGCGCGGGTCATCGTGCGGTGCAATCTCTTGTGCGATGCCCCAGAGGGTGTCGCCGGGCTGCACCGTCACGGTCTCGAACACGACGTCTGCCGCCTCGCTGCCCGCCTCAGCGGTTGCGGCCTGCGTCACGCCGAATGCGCCGAACGCGACCGCGGGAACCGCCAGGAGGGTCAGGATCGCACGGCGACCGCGCGGGGTCAGTCGCATCCTTGTTCGACCGTCGTTCGAACGAGGAGTGTCGATGTGATCGATCTCGATGTTCTTCATGATGCCTCCTAGCACTTGTGTATCGAATCTACGTTCTACTTTTCGAACTGTCAAGTGCGAACTTCTGCAGAAAACTGCGGAAGCGAGTTTCGAGACACGCTAGAACAAGTCTTTGCTCCATCTGTCTGTGTCGGATACTCTTCTCGCACAGGGGTCAGTCAAGTGCAGACCACTGACACGGCTTCGGCAGCGTGTCAGCTCCCGCACCGACATGACCGACGCAGACCCTGATTCAGGGCCCGATGAAGGAGCGCACATGGCACGAGGTCTCTCTGAGAAGCAGCAGGCGGTGCTGCAGTGCATCCAGCGCTCAGTGCTGACGCGGGGCTACCCGCCCTCATATCGCGAGATCGGCGACAGCGTCGGCCTGGCATCGCTCTCGTCTGTCACGCACCACCTCGGCCAGCTCGAGCTCGCCGGCGCCATCCGCCGCGACCCGGCGAAGCCCCGCGCCATCGAGGTGCTCATCGATGTGCCGCTCGGCGACATGCCGCAGCCCGACCGCACGACGGCGGTCCCGATGGTCGGCCGGATCGCCGCCGGTGTTCCCATCACGGCAGAGGAGCAGGTCGAAGAGGTCCTGCCGCTCCCCCGCAAGCTCGTCGGCGGCGGCGACCTGTTCATGCTCAAGGTCACGGGCGACAGCATGATCGACGCGGCCATCTGCGACGGCGACTGGGTGGTCATCCGCCAGCAGAAGTCGGCCGAGAACGGCGACATCGTGGCGGCCATGCTCGACGGCGAGGCAACCATCAAGGTGTTCCGCCAGCGCGACGGACACACCTGGCTGCTGCCGCGAAACTCGGCCTTCGAGCCCATCCTCGGCGATCACGCCGAGATCCTCGGCAAGCTCGTGGCGGTGCTGCGCTCGGTCTAGGCCCTCCGTCCAGGCTGGCGCGCTAGGCCCTCCTGGCCGACTCGAACTCGACGAACCGGGGCTTCGCGGCCTCGGTGACTCGGACGCGCATCCGCGTACCATCGCCCAGGTGCTCTTCGGTGTCGACGATGAAGCTCTCGTGCAGCTCGTTCACGACCTCTCCCCTGCTGTAGGGAATCAGCAGGTCGAGCGTGACGTCGGGCCGCGGGATGGCGTCGGCGATGCGATCCATCAGCGTCTCGATGCCCTCGCCGGTTCTCGCCGACACGAACACCGCGTTTGGAACCAGCCCGCGCAGCAGCAGCCGCTCGTCATCATCGACCAGGTCGGCCTTGTTGAAGACGACGATCTCGGTGATGTCGCGTGCCCCGACCTCGCCGATGACGTCACGCACCGTTGCGAGCTGCGTCGACGGGTCTTCGTGGCTGGCGTCGACCACGTGCACGATGACGTCGCTGTCAGCGACCTCCTCGAGTGTCGAGCGGAAGGCCTCGACCAGCTGGTGCGGCAGGTTGCGCACGAAGCCGACGGTGTCGGAAAGCGTGTAGAGGCGTCCGTCGGGCGTCTCGGTGCGCCTCACCGTGGGGTCAAGGGTTGCGAACAGCGCGTTCTCGACCAGCACGCCGGCTTTGGTCACGCGGTTCAGCAGCGACGACTTGCCGGCGTTCGTGTAGCCGGCGATCGCCACCGACGGCACCTCATGCCGATCGCGGTTGGCGCGCTTCGCCGCCCTGGCGGGAGCAAACGACGCGATCTGCTTGCGCAGCTTCGCCATGCGGGTGTTGATGCGACGACGGTCGAGCTCGATCTTCGTCTCGCCGGGGCCCCTCGAGCCCATGCCGGCACCCTGGCCGCCCACCTGGCCGCCAGCCTGCCTCGACATCGACTCGCCCCATCCGCGCAGCCTCGGCAGCAGGTACTCGAGCTGTGCGAGCTCGACCTGGGCCTTGCCCTCGCGGCTCGTCGCATGCTGGCTGAAGATGTCGAGGATGACGGCGGTGCGGTCGATGACCTTGACCTTCACCACGTCTTCGAGCGCACGGCGCTGGCTCGGCGCCAGCTCGCTGTCGGCGACGACGGTGTCGGCTCCGGTCTCGGCCACGATCTCGCGCAGCTCCTGGGCCTTGCCGCTGCCGATGTAGGTTGCGGGATCGGGGTTCGGCCTGCGCTGCAGCATGCCGTCGAGCACCTCGGCTCCTGCGGTCTCTGCCAGCGCCGCGAGCTCGTGCAGCGAGTTCTCGGCCTCCTGCGCGTCTGAATGGTAGACGCCGATCAGCACCACCCGCTCGAGTCGCAGCTGCCGGTTCTCGACCTCGGTGACGTCTTCGAGCTCTGTCGAGAGGCACGCCACTCGCCGCAGGGACTTGCGCGCCTCGCGGTCGATCTGGTCGCCGTCGCTGTCGCTTTCGTGCGTCGTTGCATCGAGCGCCTGCGCGCGGCCCTTGTCGTCATCGGCCGAGCCTGCCCAGCGCAGAATACGCTCGACGTCTCGGTCGCTGTTGTTCGTGTCGTCTCGGATGAGGTGCTCCTTCATTCGGTACGGTCTATGAGTGACCGACCACTACTTCTCTGATTCTGGGGGCGCGTATGCCGCCTCACCCATTGCGGTGACGATCGGCGGAGAGGAGCGGCTGCTCGAGAGCCCGAAGGGCGTGTTCTCGAATGACGGGCTGGATATCGGCACCCGGGTGCTCCTCGATGTCGCACCTGAGCCTCCGGAGACCGGCAGTCTGCTCGATCTCGGATGCGGTTGGGGTCCGATAGCGCTACATCTGGCCCTCTCTGCCCCCACTGCCAGTGTGTGGGCTGTCGATGTGAATCCGGACGCCCTCTCGGCGACCGCGCGGAATGCGCACACCCTCAGTCTATCGAACGTGCGCACGAGCCTGCCTGACGATGTCGACGACGCCGTGCGCTTCGATGCCATCTGGTCGAATCCGCCGATCCGAATCGGCAAGGCGGCGCTGCACGAGCTGCTGCTGCGCTGGCTGCCACGACTCACGGATGACGGCGAAGCCTGGCTGGTCGTGCAGAAGCACCTTGGCTCTGACTCGCTCCTGCGCTGGCTGCAGCAGCTGGACGGCTTCGACGCCGAGCGCGTCGAGTCGAAGAAGAACTTCAGGATTCTGCGGGTCTTTCGGGCCTAGTCGAGGGTCACGTCGGCAGAGAACACGAGCTCAGCGGGCCCGGAGAGCGTCGCCGAGGTGCCGTCTGCCGTGACGACGAGCGTGCCGCCGGGCACACGCACGAGCCACGTGTTCGGCGCCGTGTCGAGCTTGCCTGCGTCATTCGCCCAGTGCCGCATCGCCATTGCGGCGGCAACGGCTCCTGTTCCGCACGAGAGCGTCTCGCCGACGCCGCGCTCGTGCACGCGCATCGTGATCTCGCCCGTCTCGTCGTCGATGTCGCCCGGCACCGTGAACTCGATGTTCGCGCCGCTGACCGGCTCGGGATCGGTCTGGGGAGCGACTGCCAGCTGCAGCCGTGACAGCTCGCTCTCTTCTGCGAGCGTCACGACCAAGTGAGGATTGCCGACATCGACTGCAAGGGCAGGCCGAGCAACGTCGAGCCCGACCGCTGAGACGAGTGCGAGGTCGTCGCCGATCGTGAAGTCGCCCATCGAGACGGTGAACGCGTCGGCACCGGTCTCGTCGGTGCCGATGACGACACGCTTTGTTCCGGCCCGGGTGCCGATCTCGATGGCGCCGTCGGCGTCGGGGGCGACGAGCTGTTCGTCGAGCAGGTACTTGGCGAACACCCGCACGCCGTTGCCGCACATCTCGCTCACCGACCCATCGGCATTGCGATAGTCCATGAACCACACGGCCGTCGTGCTCTCTGTGCCCTCGATGCTCGATGCCCGAGCCGCGCGGATCACACCGTCGGCTCCGACGCCGACGTGACGGTCGGCCAGCCACCGCACGCGCTCGTCGGTCAGGTCGACGGCGGCGTCCGGGTCGGTGAACAGCACGAAGTCGTTGCCTGTGCCGTGGCCCTTGGTGATTCGAAGCTGCATGCTCTCAGTGTACGGTCTCGAGCACCTGTTCGACCCATGCGTCCGCCATGAGCGGATCGGGCTCGTCGGCGGCATACCGCTTGAACCACGAGACCTGCCGGCGCGAGTACTTGCGCGTGGCGAGCTGCGCCGCCTCGATGGCCTGCTGCTCGTTCAGCTCTCCGCGCAGCTGCGCCAGGGCCTGGGAGTAGCCGATCGCCTGCCTGGCTGTGACGCCCCTCTCGAGCCCCCGGCCTCGCAGATCCTCGACTTCGTCGAGCAGACCCTGCTGCCAGAACCCCGCCGCGCGGGCATTGAGACGGTGCACGAGTATCTCCCGGTCGCAGCGCAGGTGCGCGATCCGGGTCGGGCGAACCGGCTCGGTGCTGGGCAGCGATGCCTGAAACGGCTCGCCCGTGACGGTCACCGCTTCGATCGCACGCACGATGCGGCGACCGTTGGCCGGGTCGATGCTTGCTGCCGCATCGGCATCGAGCACAGCGAGGGTGGCGTGCATTGCGGATGCGCCCAGTTCGTCGAGCTGCTGCTCGAGTCGTGCGCGCAGCGCGGGGTCTCGTGGCGGAAACTCGAACCCAAACACGACCGCGCTGACGTAGAGGCCGCTGCCGCCCACCAGGATCGGCCACGCGCCACGCGACTCGATCTCGGCGATCGCGTCACCGGCACGCCGCTGGTAGCCGGCGACCGTCGACTCCTCGTGCACGTCCAGCACATCGAGCATGTGGTGCGGCACGCCGCGTCGGGCAGCCGGCGGCAGCTTCGCCGTCGCGATGTCCATGCCGCGGTAGAGCTGCAGAGCATCGGCGTTCACGATCTCTGCTTCGATGCCTCGCGAGGCCAGCGCCTCGACGGCGTCGAGCGCGAACTCGCTCTTGCCTGTTCCCGTCGCTCCGACGACGGTCAGGAGCATCAGCGCGCCCGCATGAGCGGGATGCCCAGCGAGACCGGCCCCTTGCCGGCCGTCTCAGCTCCCGGTGTCGCGGGGACACCGCAGGAGTCAGCCTGACTGCGATCCCAGGCGTCGCCCGCCCGCGTGCGACGCAGTCGCTGGATGCCCGCATCCGCCAGAAGGTGGAACGTTGCGGCCTCGGTCACCTCAACAGTGACGACGTCGCCGGGACGCGGCTGCTCGCCGTCTGCGGCGACCGTGAAGTGCACGAGCCTGCCGTCTTCGGCACGGCCCGTGAGCCGATGCGTCGCTGCGTCCTTCTTGCCTTCGGCAGCGGAGACGAGCACCTCGACGGTGGTGCCCACCTGTCGTTCGTTCTCTTCACGCGAGATTCGGTCCTGCAGCGCCGTCAGCCGCTCGAAGCGCTCCTGCACGACCTCCTTGGGCACTTGGTCCGGCATGGTCGCGGCGGGCGTGCCGGGCCGGATCGAGTACTGGAAGGTGAAGGCGCTGGCGAAGCGCGACTCCTCGACCACTCGCAGCGTGTCGGCGAAGTCCTCTTCTGTCTCGCCCGGGAATCCCACGATGATGTCGGTCGTGATTGCGGCGTTCGGAATCTGCTCGCGCACTCGGTCGAGAATGCCGAGGAAGCGCTTCGATCGGTACGAGCGGCGCATGGCCTTCAGCACGGCGTCAGAGCCCGACTGGAGCGGCATGTGCAGCTGCGGCATGACCTCAGGGGTCTCGGCCATGGCTGTGATCACGTCGTCGGTGAAGGCGGCCGGGTGTGGGCTCGTGAACCGGATGCGCTCGAGGCCCTCGATGGCCCCGGCGGCCCGCAGCAGCTTGCCGAAGGCCAGGCGGTCGCCGAATTCGACGCCGTAGGTGTTCACGTTCTGGCCGAGCAGCGTGACCTCGACGGCACCGTCTGCGACCAGCGCCTCGATCTCGGCGAGGATCTCACCGGGACGGCGATCCTTCTCTTTGCCGCGCAGCGACGGCACGATGCAGAAGGTGCACGTGTTGTTGCAGCCGACCGAGATCGAGACCCAGCCCGAGTAGGTCGACTCGCGCTTGGTGGGCAGCGTCGACGGGAACGTCTCGAGGGACTCGAGAATCTCGACCTGCGCCTCGTCGTTGTGCTTCGCACGATCGAGCAGCGTCGGAAGCGAGCCCATGTTGTGGGTGCCGAACACCACGTCGACCCACGGAGCGCGATCGACGATCGTGTCGCGGTCCTTCTGCGCGAGGCAGCCGCCGACGGCGATCTGGAAGCCGGGCCGCTCGCGCTTGACCTGCGCGAGGCTGCCGAGCGTGCCGTACAGCTTGTCAGCGGCGTTCTCGCGCACAGCGCAGGTGTTGATCACCAGCACATCGGGCTTGCCGTCGAGCGAGCGCGCATACCCAGCGCTCTCGAGGGAGCCGCTCATGCGCTCGGAGTCGTGCACGTTCATCTGGCACCCGAACGTCTTCACTTCATAGGTGCGGTCGATCGTCACAGTCATGCTCTCCAGAATACCGGCCCGCCGCTCGTTGGCGAACGAAGAAGGCACCCGCCGAAGCGGGTGCCTTCTCGTGTTCTCGTGCGTCGTACTATGCGCGATCGAGCTCAGCGGTCATCGGGTAGCCCTGGAGGGTGCCCGAGAGCGAGAGCGAGTCTTCTGCGACAGGACCACTCATCTCAGCCTGGATGAGGCTCTTGTCTTCGTTGTCTTCGTAAGCCAGCGAGATGGTCAGCTCACCGTCGGTGACTTCCCAAGTGTCTTTGTCGGAGTCGAGCTCACCAAGCTCGCCCCATGAGTCGAAGTCGATGGTGCCGTCGGCGTTGAACGTCAGCTCGACGTCTTCGCCGTCGATCGTGCCGGTCCAGGCCGTGTCGCCGAGGTCGACGTCGACAGGAGCGTCGGTCTCTGTCTCTGTCGGCTCAGTCTCGGTCGTGTCGGTCTCTGTCGGCTCGGTCTCGGTCGTGCCGGTCTCTGTCGGAGGAGCAGGGGGCTCGTCGCCACCGCCGAAGGGGAGGACGCAGCCAGTGAGGCCCAGTGCTGAAACACCGAGCAGCGAAGTGAATGCAAGGAGTCGATTGGAAGTCTTCATGGGCGTCAGCCTACGCATCGACAGTGAGTGTTTCCTGAGCGCCTGCTGGCAAAGCTATGGATTCGGCTCAGCTGACGATCAGTCATCGTCTCCCTCGTCAAGAGCCT
Organism: Agrococcus casei LMG 22410; assembly: GCF_900163565.1. Classification (GTDB taxonomy): domain Bacteria; phylum Actinomycetota; class Actinomycetes; order Actinomycetales; family Microbacteriaceae; genus Agrococcus; species Agrococcus casei. Next base: position 50,004 of record NZ_FUHU01000045.1, on the reverse strand, counting down.
GCTGCACTGCGGCGCGAATCTCTGAGCCCGAATGCCCTCGACGCTGCAGGTACGAGGTCAGCCGGCGCTCTGCGACGGCACGGTCGAGCCCACGGAGCCGGGATGCGCGGTCACGGGCCGCCTGCAGCACGAGATCTGCCGGGTCGTCGAGCGGGGACTCGCTGAGCGCCTCGTCGATCACCGTGTTCGGCACTCCGTCTTGCATGAGCCGCTGCCGAATCGCGCGATCGCCGTATTGGCCTCGCTCGCGCAGCCGCTCGATGCGCACGCGAGCGAACTCGGCATCGTCGAGGTAGCCGGCGGAGGCGACGCGCTCGACGACGCGCTGTGCCTCAGCGTATGTCAGCCCCTTCTTCTGGAGCCGCTTGACCAGCCCTCCAGTGGACATGGCGCGAGCGCCGAGAGAACGCAGGGCGAACTGGTAGTGGCCCTCTTCGTCATCAGCTGTGGCGTCATCAGCTGCGGAGTCTGGGACGCTGGCCCCGTGAATGGCCACAGGGACTGCCCACTCCTCGGGCTCGACTGCTGAGACAGTCGTGGCGTCTGACTCAGGCGCGGGTTCGGGTGCGTCGGTGCGGCCGGAAGCGGCAAGCGCCCCATCGCCGCGAAGCGAGGGGGCGCTGCCGATTGGCGTGACGTTGTCGGACATGGTGCCTTACGCGCCTGCCGCCCGACGTTCGTCGAGGGATTCGACGCTTGCCTCGACGGCCGCGTTCGGGTCGGTCTTGATGCCGAGGTCGACGAGGATCTTGTGCTCGATCTCTGCCGCGATCTCGGGGTTCTGCAGCAGGAACCTGCGGGCGTTCTCCTTGCCCTGACCCAGCTGATCGCCCTCGTAGGTGTACCAGGCACCCGACTTCTTGACGATGTTCTTGTCGACACCGAAGTCGATCAGGCTGCCCTCGCGCGAGATGCCCGTGCCGTACAGGATGTCGAACTCCGCCTGCTTGAAGGGAGGCGCCATCTTGTTCTTGACGACCTTGACTCGGGTGCGGTTGCCGACAGCTTCGCCGCCGTCCTTCAGCGTCTCGATGCGACGGATGTCGAGTCGAACCGACGCGTAGAACTTGAGCGCCTTTCCGCCGGAGGTCGTCTCGGGGCTGCCGAAGAACACGCCGATCTTCTCGCGCAGCTGGTTGATGAAGATCGCCGTGGTCTTGGTCTGGTGCAGACCGCCGGTGAGCTTTCGCAGCGCCTGCGACATGAGTCGTGCCTGGAGGCCGACGTGGCTGTCGCCCATCTCGCCTTCGATCTCAGCGCGGGGCACGAGTGCCGCGACGGAGTCGACGACGACGAGGTCGATCGAGCCGGAGCGAACCAGCATGTCTGCGATCTCGAGCGCCTGCTCACCCGTGTCGGGCTGCGAGACCAGCAGCGCGTCGATGTCGACGCCCAGCTTTGCCGCATACACAGGGTCGAGCGCGTGCTCTGCGTCGATGAAGGCGGCGATGCCGCCGTTGCGCTGCGCATTCGCGATTGCGTGCAGCGTCAGCGTCGTCTTTCCTGACGACTCCGGTCCGTAGATCTCGATGATGCGGCCGCGGGGAAGCCCCCCGACTCCGAGTGCTGCATCGAGTGCGACCGAACCCGTCTGGATGACATCGACTGGGGCGCGCTCTTCTGAGCCGAGGCGCATGACGCTGCCCTTGCCGAACTGCCGGTCGATGTGTGCGAGCGCTGTCTCGAGCGCCTTCTCGCGATCTTTGTCTGTAGCCATTGGTGTGTCCTTCCCGTTGCCGGAGACGTTACGGCGAGCCACTGACACGGGTGTCGCCTATCGAACAACTGTTGACAACTCCGCCTGTGGAGAGTGCCGTTGCCAGCGTAATGGAAGTAGTACGAAGTTTCGAATGACCAGCGGCGTGTCAGTCAATTGCGATCGGGATCGGGAAGCCTGGTGCCGCTGCGCCGGCTGGCCGGAATCGCATGGGCGCTGCACAGTGCTTCCCAGACGCTGCGGGGCGAGAAGCCCTGAGCGAGGGCTTCGTTGGGAGTGAGACCGCTCAGCCCCTCGAGCACCTGATCATGCATGATCACTTGTTCGAGGGGCTGGAACTCTGCTGCGACTGCGCGCAGCAGCTCGGTCTTTCTCACCGGATGTCAGCGAGTGACGCGCTGGTACTCGTCGACGAGCTCCTGCGGGAGCGTGTCGGGCACCCGTGCCGAGTCGACTTCGATGCCTGCCCCGTACGGAGCCTGCATGTCGTAGACACCTTCGAATACTGCGAGTCGGTCCCCCACCTCTCGCATGATCATCGAAAGCGGCACCTCGAGTGCGTCAGCCACTGACGCCAGAATCTCACTCGAAGCCTCTTTCTGGCCGCGCTCGACTTCGCTGAGGTAGCCGAGTGCGACGGAAGCGCGCTGTGCCACCTGGCGCAGCGTGAAAGCCTTCTGCAGGCGAACGTCGCGAAGCACGTCGCCGATTTCCTGCCTGACTAGAACCATGAGTCCCCCGTTTCCTTGGCGATCATCTTATCGTGACCGTCTAATCTTGATTAACATCGACTCAACCTTGTTCATTCCAGGGAAGCGTCGGATCAGGCTTTGAATTGCCTGAGAACTTCTTCGACCAGCGCGAGCGCGACCTGCGTCGCCTCGTAGCGGATCTCGTTGCGGCCGCCCTCGAAGCGATACTCGTGCACTTCGGTCTCGTCTCCGACCGAGACTGCAATGAAGGTGAGCCCCACCTCGGCGCCGTCCTGCGGGTCTGGACCGGCGACGCCCGTCGTGGCGATGCCGATCGTCACTGCGTCCTTGCCGATCGCGCCGAGCTTGCGGACGCCCAGCGCCATCTGCTTCGCGACCTTCGGGTGCACGGCGCCGTGCTTGTCGAGCAGACGGCCGTCGACACCGAGCACACGCCGTTTCATCTCCGTCGCGTAGGCGACGATTCCGAGGCGCAGCACGGCCGATGCGCCCGGGATGCCGACGAGCGTGCTTGCGATCTTGCCGCCGGTGATCGACTCAGCAACCGCGATCGTCACGCCGCGGCGCCTGGCGTCGCGCACGATCTGCTTGGCCTGCTTCGTCAAGGATTTCACTCGGTGCTCCTGTGCTTCGGGTCGACCGTCGACGGAGCATCAACGGCGCCGCCCCTCTGCCGCACAGCTTGCCACACGTAGTCGATCCCCGACCACAGCGTCAGCAGGAGCGCTGCCGTCATCGCAATCGTGTTGACCGCGTGCACCCAGTCGCCGAGCCACAGCCACAGCGGCATCAGGGCAAGGGGCACGGCAATGGCCTGCGCGAAGGTCTTCGCCTTGCCGGACCACGCTGCGGCGATCACGGTTCGCTCGCTCACGATGAGCCTGTGCAGCGTGATGCCCCATTCGCGCAGCAGGATGATGATGGTGACGATCCACGGCAGCTCGCCGAGCACCGAGAGCATGACGAAGCCGGCTCCCGTGATGATCTTGTCGGCGATCGGGTCGATCAGCTTGCCGAAGTCGGTCACCAGATTGCGGCGCCTGGCGATCTGCCCGTCGACGAAGTCGGTTGCGATCAGCACGACGAACAGCACCGCGGCGATGATTCGCTCGGCACCGAGCCGACCGTCGTCGGCCAGCAGCACGATGACGAACACGGGCGTCAGCAGTATGCGGAAGACGGAGATGAGGTTGGGCACGCTGGCTACAGATGCCGGGCTCTCGCCCTTGGCCCAGACTCGCCCGCGCCACGGCCCGAGAATGCTCATGCTCCCAGGCTACCGTCCCGTGAGCCCCCACGCGTCTTCGTCGTCATCGCCCTCGACGACCTCGAGTCCCTCGGTCGACAGCGGGTCGTCGTACGGCTCTGACACCTCTGCGGGCGGCGCTGCGGGAGGCGGCGCGTCTTCTCCGCGCAGCTGTGCCAGAACCCCCGCGAGCCCCTCCGCGGGCACCAGCACGTCGCGCGCCTTCGACCCCTCGGATGCGCCCACGATCTCTCGCGACTCGAGCAGGTCCATGAGGCGGCCGGCCTTCGCGAATCCGACGCGCAGCTTGCGCTGCAGCATCGAGGTCGAGCCGAACTGCGTCGTGATGACCAGCTCGGCTGCTGCGAGCAGGTCATCGAGGTCGCCGCCGATGTCTGCGTCGATCTCCTTCTTCTGCACAGCTTGCTGCACATCCTCGCGGTACTCCGGCTGGGCCTGGCCCGTGACATGCTGCACGACTCTGTGGATCTCGGCCTCGTCGACCCAGGCGCCCTGCACGCGCATCGACTTGGTCGAGCCCATCGGCAGGAAGAGCCCGTCGCCCTGGCCGATCAGCTTCTCGGCTCCGGGAGCGTCGAGGATCACGCGCGAGTCAGTGACGCTCGAGACGCCGAATGCGTAGCGGCTGGGAACGTTCGCCTTGATGAGGCCCGTGACGACATCGACGCTCGGACGCTGCGTCGCGAGCACGAGGTGGATGCCAGCGGCGCGGGCAAGCTGGGTGATGCGCACAATCGAGTCTTCGACGTCGCGAGGCGCCACCATCATGAGGTCTGCCAGCTCGTCGACGACGACCAGCAGGTACGGGTAGGGCTTGAGCTTGCGCTCGCTGCCCTCCGGCAGGCGAACGCTGCCAGACCGCACGGCCTTGTTGAAGTCGTCGATGTGCTTGTACCCGAACGACGCCAGGTCGTCGTAGCGCATGTCCATCTCCTTGACGACCCACTGCAGCGCCTCTGCTGCCTTCTTGGCGTCGGTGATGATGGGGGTGATCAGATGCGGCACGCCCTGGTAGATCGTCAGCTCGACGCGCTTCGGGTCGACCAGCACCATGCGCACATCTGCCGGAGTCGCGCTCATCAGCAGGCTCGTGATCATTGCGTTCACGAACGACGACTTTCCGGAGCCCGTGGCGCCAGCGACCAGCAGGTGCGGCATCTTCGCGAGGTTCGCGACCACGAAGCCGCCCTCGACGTCCTTGCCGATGCCGATCGTCATCGGGTGCGTCGAGTTCTGTGCCGCCTTCGAGCGCAACACGTCGCCCAGCTTGACCGTCTCGCGGTCGGTGTTCGGAATCTCGATGCCGATCGCGCTCTTGCCGGGAATGGGCGAGAGGATGCGCACCTCGTTCGAGGCGACGGCGTACGAGAGGTTCTTCGACAGGGCCGTGACGCGCTCGACCTTCACGCCGGGAGCAACCTCGACTTCGTATCGCGTGACCGTCGGGCCGCGCGAGAAGCCGGTGACTTTGGCGTCGACCTTGAAGTTGTCGAGCACCTGCGTAATGGCTTCGACGATGTCGTCGTTGGCCTGCGTGCGCGACTTCGGGGCGTCGCCCTCGGCCAGCGAGGCGACGGACGGCAGCCGGTACGGGCGCTCCGAAAGGGGCTTGGCCGCGTCGCGGTCGATGTCTGTCTGACCCTCTGCTGCTTCTGGCACCTCGCCCGTGGCTCGCTGCACTGCGCTCTCGGCAGCCTGCAGGTCGGCCAGCACGCCGTTCTCGTACTCGCTGTCGTCGCCTGCGATGCCGGCGAACGGGTCGAACGACGCATCCTCGGGCGGCGTGTTGTCGATGACCGCGGTGCGGTCGTCGGGAGACGGATGCGGCGCATCCGCCCCAGCATCGTCGAGCATGATCGGGCTGTCGTAGGCGGGATCGGGGTCGACCTCGCGACCGGTCTTGTTGCGGCGCCAGAAGGGCAGCGAGTCGGTGTCTTCGTCTGACTCGTCAGCGGCTTCGAGGCTCTTGCGCTCGTCGCGCAGACGAGCGCGCTCTTCGCGTGCCTCCTCCTTCTCTTCATCAGTCAGCTGCCTGATGCCGAAGAGGTAGCGGTAGAGGTCGCCGAGTCGCTCGGGGATTCTCGTGGGCGCTGTGCCCGTGATGATGAGCACGCTCAGCAGCGCGAGCAGGATGCTGATGATCGTCGCGCCGACCACGGTCGTGAGTGCAACCAGCGGAGCGCCGAGCACCCACCCGAACACTCCCCCGGCCTCTGCGAGGACGGGCATGCCCTCGGCTGCTGCAGGGGCACCGAGCAGCGCGTGGCATGCGGCGCTGATCGACACCAGGAGCATCGTGATGCCGACGCCAACGCGGCCGTTGTCGCTGACGGATGCCGGGTGGCGGAACATCCAGAGGGCCAGCAGCACGAATACCACCGGCAATGCGACGGCGACCTGGCCGAAGAGGCCGCCGAACGTGTACGCGCTGATCGCCTGGGCGACCGCGTTGGTCGGCAGGAACCACTCGACGACCGCGCCGGCGATCGCCACGAGCGTCAGGAAGAACGGGACGCCGTCGCGGCGCTCCTCCTTCGCGAGCGATTCGCGCCCGAAGACTCGTGCGGCGCCGCCTGTCGCGTGTGCGAGCGCCATCCAGAATCTGACACCGGCGTTCGGGCCGCTGTCGGCGACGAGCACCTTCGTCGCGGCCTCGCTCTTGGCGGGGCTGGACGAGCGGGTGCGCTTCGTGTTCTGCTTCGCAGATGTGGCCATGCGGATCAGCGTAACCGCGGGCCTCCGACAGGCCCGCGAGGCGCTCCGATTCCGGCAGAATCGGGATCAGAAGCGGATGGCGTCGATCACCTTCGAGCGCACTGCGATGACTGCCGGGATCATGCCTGCGATCACACCGGTGACGATCGACGTGACGACTCCTGCCACCGCCGCCTCGACGGGGAACGGCGGCAGCCCTGCGATGCCGGCGGTGCCGAACATGCTCTGCGCCCACGGGCTGCGGTAGACGACCGCGACGATGCCCACGCCGACGAGACCGGCGATGAACGTGCCGACGACCGACTCCATCATCACGCCCACGAAGATGCGCCGCTGCGATGCGCCGAATGCCCTTCGGATGCCGAACTCGCGGATGCGGTACCGAACAGTCACGACGGCGATGTTGATGAGCGAGAGCGCTCCGAGCGCCAGGATCGCCACCGAGACGCTTGCCAGCACGATCGTGGTGATCACGGCAGGGTCTGGCCCGAAGTCGGCGTACGCACCGGCGTCGATGCGGTCTGCAGAGACCCGCAGGCCTTCATGTCCCGCCGCGATGTCGCTCGCGACGCGCTTCGCGAGCGCATCTGGGTCAGCGTCAGCGGGAATCCAGATCTTCAGCTCGGTGTATGCGCCTCCGCCCATCTCGCCTTCTTCTGCGGTAGCTGCCTCGAAGTGCGAGAAGTAGCTCTCCGGCAGCACGTAGATGCTTGCGTCGTCCTGCCATTGGTTCGCCACGATGCCGACCACTGCGACACGTGAATCGCCGACCTGCAGGGTCGGGTGCTCTGCGACGGACTGGATGCCCAGCGCATCCGCCATTCCCCGCGATATCACGCCGACTGGCGCGAGACGCTCGGCGTCCTGCGGCTCGAGTGCGCGGCCGTCTTCGATGGTGCGGGCGTGCATCGGGAAGAACGCAGGATCGACCGCGTAGCCGCTGACGTAGCCCGGGTGCTGGGGCACTACGGGGTCAAAGCTGATGACCGGCGTCGCATACGTGATGCCGTAGCGGTCGGCAGCCTCGCGCAGGTCGGCGACCAGGTCTTCGCTCGCTGGCTGCGGGCCAGGGCCGCTGGCGGTGAGACTGTACGTCGCCTCGGGGCCGGCATGTCTGATCGAGGTGTCTTCCTGCACCTTCGCCATGATGTTGCCGAGGGCTAGCGACGCCGTGAGGGCGGCGACCGCGAGCGTGACGCCGATGAGGCTCATGAGCACGCGGACGCGCTGCAGGCGCAGCTGCTCCCACGCATCGATGAAGACCGACAGCAGCCGCGTCATGATGCCGCCTGCGCTGCGGCTGTCGCGGGCGTGAGCACTCCTGCGTCGAGCTGGTAGCGGCTTCGCGCGCGCTGGGCGACAGCCTGATCGTGCGTGATGACGACGAGGGCTGCCCCGATCTCGGTCGCAGTCTCGTCGAGCAGCCGCATGACCGACTCGCCCGTGTCGATGTCGAGCGCGCCCGTCGGCTCGTCGGCCAGGATCAGCCGAGGCGAGCGCACGAGCGAGCGGGCGATGGCGACGCGCTGCTGCTCGCCGCCCGAGAGCGTCGACACCGGCGAGTCGAGACGGTGGCCGAGGCCGACCCTGTGCAGCATCTCGCGAGCCAGGTCGTGCCTGCGCCAGAACGTGGAGTCGCCCGAGTACGTCAGCGGCATCGCGACGTTCTCGGTTGCCGTGAGGCCGTCGATGAGGTTGAACTGCTGGAAGATGAAGCCGACGCTGCTGCCGCGCAGACGGTCGCGGTCTTTTGCGCGCATGAGCTGCACCGGCCGGTCGTCGAAGCTCATGCGGCCCGTGGACGGCGAGTCGACGAGGCCGAGGATGTTCAGCAGCGTCGACTTGCCGCTGCCGGAGCGGCCCACGATCGACACCCGGTCTCCTGCTTCTATCTCGATCGAGATGCCCTTCAGGATCTGCAGCGGCGGGGCGTCACGCAGGACGATCTGCCGCGTGACGTCTTCGAGCCTCACCAGGCTCACGGGAACATGCCGAAGTCGTCGCAGACGGTCGGATCGTACTGCTCGGGGTCTTCACAGTCGACGTCGGGCTCGGCGCCCGGTGCGAACTCGAGCACCTCGTCGCCCTCAGAGAGCCCCTCTGTGATCTCGACGAAGCTGCCGTCGTTGAGTCCGAGGCCCACATTGACTGCTTCGGGATCTTCTCCTTCAGCGGCCGGCAGGTACACGACGCCCTGGCCGCTCGTGCCGATCACGGCCGTGGTGGGCAGCGTGAGCACGCCCTCCGCACTGCCGCCGGCGACTGTGACCTTCAGCGCGAGACCCGGAAAGACCCGTACATCCGACGGAATCGCACAGCTGATCTGCGCACCGCCGCCCTGCCCGTCTTCGCCGGCCTCAGCCTCGACGATCTCGACGTCTTCGCACTCGAAGGGCGCGGGGCCGTCGGTGATCTCGATCGTGGCGGTCTTCGGCTGATCGAGCAGGCGATACTGCTGCGCTGCCGTGAGCGGCGCCTCGACATGGAACGACGACGGCTGCACCGCGCCGGTCTCGAGGCCGATGTCTACGGGCATGCCCACCAGGAACGGGAAGCCGACCAGAACACCCGACGCCGGCGATACGACGTCGGTGAACGTGTAGTACGGCTGCGGCTGCTCGGGATCGGGCTCGTCTTCTGTGGGCATGACGGGCTCTGGCTCGTGCTCGGTGCGGATCTGGTAGATCGGCTCGCCGCGCTCGACCGACGCGCCCTCGGTGACGAAGATCGTGCCGATCTCGCCCTGCACATCTGCCAGCACCTTCGTCGTGGGGTCGCGAACGACACTGCCCTCGAGCTCGATGTCGTTGACGATGTCGCCCGTCTCGACGGCGATGACCGGATCGATCAGCGCGCCGTCGGGGTAGAGCGCCTCAGCGGCATCCGGCGCGTTCGCCGGAAAGAACGCGAACTTGACCAGGGCGACGGCGATCACTGCCAGCAGCGCCACTCGCAGGATCGGCAGCACCGTGGTCTTCCAGGCGCCGGGACCCCTGGCTGCCTTCTCGGCACGCTCTCGGTCTCTGAACTCAGCGCGCTCGAGCCGTGCTCGTTCGCGATCGAGTGCCTTCTGCTGCTTCGCGCTGGGCGCTTCGTGGTTCGGCTGCACTGGGAATCCTGTCGTGTTGTGCGATCAGCATATGCGCGCGTGCATGCACGAGTCTCGCTTCTGCAGGCGATGTCATCCCAACGGCTGATCTCTCAGCTGAGGCGCTCTGCAGCGTGCGCCCTCGCCCATGTCTCAGCCTCGAGCACGCCCTCGAGCGTGAGCTCGAATCCCTCGTGCGCCTCGACCGCAGCGCGCGCCGCCTCGACGATGTCGAGAAAGCCGATCTGCCCGTCGTGGAAGGCGTCGACCGCGACCTCGTTCGCGGCGTTGAACACGGCCGGGTGCGTGCCGCCGAGGCCCGCAGCGTGCTTGGCGAGCTCGATCGCCGGAAAGGTCTCGTGGTCGACCGGTTCGAAGTGCCAGTCGGATGCGGTGCTCCAGTCGAGCGGCGCCCCCGCTCCCGGAACGCGAGCCGGCCAGTGCATGCCGAGCGCGAGCGGCAGCCGCATGTCGGGAGGAGACGCCTGAGCGATCGTCGAGCCGTCGATGAACTCGACCATCGAGTGCACGATGGACTGCGGATGCACCGTGACCTCGATGCGGTCCAGCGGCACGTCGAACAGCAGGTGCGCTTCGATGACTTCGAGAGCCTTGTTGACCAGGGTCGCCGAGTTGGTCGTGATGACACGGCCCATGTTCCAGGTCGGGTGCGCAAGCGCCTGCTCGGGCGTCACGCCCTCGAGCTCAGCGCGCGTCCGGCCGCGGAAGGGCCCGCCGCTGGCGGTGAGCACGAGTCTGCGCACCTCGTCGGGGGTGCCGCTGCGCAGTGCCTGCGTGATCGCAGAGTGCTCGGAGTCGACCGAGATGATCTGCCCTTCTGACGCTTCGCGCTTGACGAGGTCGCCCCCGACGATGAGGCTCTCCTTGTTCGCGAGCGCCAGCAGCGCGCCTGTGCGCAGCGCGGCGAGCGTCGGGGCCAGGCCGACAGAGCCGGTGATGCCGTTGACGATGACGTCGGCCTCGACCCGCTCGATCAGGGCGACCGCGCCGTCAGCGCCGAGAGCGGTGTCGCTGACGCCGAACTCGGCGGCCTGCTCTGCCAGCTGCTTCGCATTCGTTCCTGCCGTGAGCCCGACGACCTCGAACAGATCGGGATTCGTCCGGACGACGTCGAGCGCCTGTGTGCCGACCGACCCGGTCGAGCCGAGCAGGATGACGCGGCGCATCAGGCCGCCCCTCCTGCCACGACTTCGCCGTCGACGACGATGGTCGGCTCGTGGTGCACCGGGAACGCGACCGACTGCGCGATGAAGCAGTTCGCGCTCGCCTGCAGGTGCGCATCCATCGCCTCCTGTGCTCTGGCGGCATCGGTGATCGCGATGACGGGCCGCAGCGTGACCTCGGTGAACCTGCCGCCCTGGCCTTCGGTCTCCATCGTTCCGTGGGCCGTGTCTTCGTACGCGGTCACGACGATGCCGTTCTTCGCGGCCTGGTGCAGGTACGAGAGCATGTGGCACTGAGCGAGCGCGGTGACGAGCAGCTGCTCGGGATTGTGCCGGTCGGCGTCGCCGTGGAAGGTGCGGTCTGCAGACCCCTGAATGTCGGGAAGGCCGTCGATCCTGACGACGTGCTGGCGGGAGTACGAGCGGTACGTGGCCGTGCCCTCGTCGCCTGCCCCCGTCCATTCGACTTCGACGTCGTATCCGTGTTGCATGCTCATGCCATCAGCGTAGCCGCGACACGCGAAGATCATCCTCTTGCGGTCTGGTGCTGGAACGTTCCGGCATGTACAGTCAGAGACATGACTGACACCATCGCCACTCAAGCCCCCGCCCGCTCGGTCGTGACCGAGATCCCCGGCCCCAAGAGCCAGGAGCTCCTTGCCCGCAAGGCCGAGGCAGTCGCAAATGCGATTCCCGCCAACCTTCCTGTGTTCATCGAGTCTGCACACGGCGCCACGTTCACCGACGTCGACGGAAACACCTTCCTCGACCTCGGCTGCGGCATCGGCGTGACGACGATCGGCCACACCGACGACGCAGTCGTCGCCGCCGTTCGCGAGCAGGTCGGCAAGCTGACCCACTCCCTCGTCGGCCAGACCCCCTACGAGCCCTACGTTCGCGCAGCAGAGCTGCTCGCCGAACTGACCCCCGGCGACTTCAAGAAGAAGTCGTTCTTCGTCAACTCGGGCGCTGAAGCCGTCGAGAACGGCGTCAAGGTCGCTCGCAAGTACACGGGCCGCGGCGGCGTCGCAGTGCTCGAGCACGGCTACCACGGCCGCACCAACCTGACCGCTGCGATGAACTTCAAGATCGCGCCCTACGGCAACGGCCAGGGCCCGCTCGCATCCAGCGTCTTCCACGCACCCAACTCGTACCCCTTCCGCGACGGACTCTCGGGCCCCGACGCTGCCAAGCGCACCCAGTGGTACCTCGAGAAGCACGTCGGCGTCGAAGAGCTCGCGTGCCTCGTCGTCGAGCCCATCCAGGGCGAGGGCGGCTTCATCGTTCCGGCCGACGGCTACCTGCCTGCCATGCAGGAGTGGTGCACCAAGAACGGCATCGTCATGATCGCCGACGAGGTGCAGTCGGGCGTCTGCCGCACCGGCACGAACTTCGCATCCGAGCAGCTCGGCTGGACCCCTGACATCGTGCTCTCGGCCAAGGGCATCGCAGGCGGCATGCCGCTCGCTGGTGTCACCGGTCGCGCCGAGATCATCGACGCAATGCACTCGGGCGGCGTCGGCGGCACGTTCGGCGGCAACCCCGTCTCGTGTGCAGCGGCAGTCGCAGTGCTCGAGCAGGTCACCAGCCGTGACCTCAACGGCAAGGCCAAGCACATCGAAGAGGTCATCACCGGCCACCTCCGCAAGCTGCAGGAGTCGTACCCGATCATCGCCGACATCCGCGGACGCGGCGCCATGATCGCAGTCGAGCTGCAGACCGAGGCGGGCACGCCCGTTTCGGCAGGCCCCATCGCAGAGGCTGCCGGCAAGCTCGGCGTCATGGTGCTGACGGCTGGCGCCGACGGCAACATCCTGCGCTTCCTGCCCTCGCTCGTCATCACAGACGAGCAGCTCGACGACGCATTCGACGTCATCGGCGAGGTCTTCCGCGAGGTCGCCTCGGCCTGAGCTGACCCTCACCACTGCAGGCGCGTGGCTCGTCCTCCTTCGACGAGCCACCGCCCCGGTCCCTGACAGATCGGCAGCCGCACCGCTGAACGCCACAGCGATCGCAGCTGCCGATCTGTCACATCTGCCAGCACCACGGGCCGCTCCGCAGCAATCGCGTCGAGCGCGCCCCATGCCTGCTCCCACTGGGCGGGGGTTCCGACCACAAGGTCGCCGACTGCCCCGGGGGCCACCGCTCGACCGAGGTCGATCGGAAGCGTCTCCGGATGCGCGGCAACCACCGCACACCGGCTGAAGTCGTATGCCTTCCGGGCGGCCGGAAGCGGCGTCGGCTGCCTGCCCGGCCGCACTGCCTGCACACGCTCCCCCAGCAGCCACGCGCCCCCTGGCTGCATCCTCGAGTCGAACTCCCCTGACGCGTCGGCGAGCATGTGCTCCTGCCTCGTCGGCATGCGCATGACGATCTGCAGCTCTGCGAGCCCTGCCGCATTCGCGATCGCGCCATTCGTGCGCCTTGCTGCGAGCACGAACGCGCGTCCGCGCCCGCGACCCTCGCGCATCCGCCTCGCCAGTGCTGTCGTGATGTCGTGCGCATGCTCGTCACCCGCCTGCATGAGCAGCAGGTCGAGGTCGTCCACGACGATGACGCTGGCGTCCGCCGGGTCGTCGAGCACGTCCCACAGCGCCTCGACGTCGTTGACGAAGACGGAGCCCTTCGCCTCGGCGAACCTCCCGGCGAGGGTGGTCTTGCCGCAGCCTGCGCCGCCGAGCACGAGCACGCTGCCGTCTTCGGGAGCCCACTGCACCGCATCCTGCCGCTGCTGGCCCGGCCGGTCCGCAACCGCGAACACGACCCCGCCGTCACGCGCGGCGGCCTTGATGTCACGCGCCTCGATCGTCTTCGGCAGCGGAGGCAGGTACGGCCTGCGCGGCCTGGGCCCCTGCTTCGACCGCTGCACCGTGGCACCGATGACTTCCGGCCCCGCGAGCGCCGCCTGGGTAGCGGTGCGGCTTCGCCCCGAGATCTGCACGATGCACCTGCCTCTCGCCTCCAGCGGAATGCGCGCTGCGTCAGGCGCTCCGACGACCGCGACCGAGTCGGCGTCGTCGTTGACTCGCAGGCAGATGCGCAGCCCGCAGTTGGTCAGCAGGGCGTCGCGCACGGCGTCTGCTGGCCGCTGCGTGCAGAGCACGAGGTGCACGCCGAGCGATCTGCCGCGCGCCGCTATATCGACGAAGAGCCTGTGCAGGTCGGGATGCTCCTGCAGCATCGCGGCGAACTCGTCGACCACCACGAGCAGCCGAGGCAGCGCACTCGTCTCTTCGACCGACCGCACGCCCTCGACGGCGAGCACGCGCTCGCGTCGGCGCAGCTCGCTGCGGAGGCTCTCGATGGCTCGCAGCGCCCCGGCCTCGTCGAGGTCGGTCATGAGGCCGACGCAGTGCTGCAGATCCTCAAGGCCCGCGAACGACGCCCCGCCCTTGAAGTCGACCAGCAGCACATTCAGCTCTGCACTCGAGTAGGCATTCGCGAGCGCGCACACCCACGCGATCAGCAGCTCGCTCTTGCCGCTGCCGGTCGTGCCGCCGACGACCGCGTGCGGGCCGTCTGCGACGATGTCGACATCGATCTCGCTCTGCCCGACCAGGAATCTGGCGGCGAGTGCTCCGCCACTCCCCGGCTCTCGTTCGATGAGGTCGCCGAGGTCGACCGAGGAGGGAATCGCTCCGGCAGCCTGCATGCCAGCGGCGCGGGCCGCAGTCGACAGCAGCCGCACGTGGGCCGCCGCGTCATGCCGCGACAGCGCGAACGGCAGCACCCGGCCCTCGTCGGTGTCGATGCCGGCGAGCGATGCATCGAGCCGGATGCGGCACTCGCGCGGCAGGCTCTCGCGTTCGGCGGCGGTCGCGACCGTAAAGTCGCCGGAGTCGGTCAGCACCCTGATGACGGTGCTGCTGCCGTCGTCGGCCGCGCGGACGATCGGATGCGCGCCTTCCGCCAGCCAGTTCCAGGCCTCAGTCTCGGGGGCCATGACGGATGCACCCTCAGGCGGCACCGCCTCGAGCACCTGCGCCAGCAGGCCCCTCGCGATCGCCTGGGCAGCAACGGGCTCGCCGTACAGCCCCACGCCGTCGGCAACGTCGATGGCCACGGGACCTCGCCGCTTCCTGTGCTCGCTCTGCAGCGACTCGTACAGCTCTCGCTGCAGTCCTTCGAGCTCCTGCGGCTCATCGATGGGCAGACGGCCTCCCATGGGCCCTATGCCCAGCGTCGCGGGCAGGCTCCCGCCCTTCCAGCGCCAGCGCTCTGGGTGCCGGTCATCGCGGCGCAGCAGGGCGCGCGCCTCGGGGCGCTGCCTGATGCTCTCCTGCAGGGCGGCCTCTGCATGCTTATCGACGGCCTCGCGGAGTCGCTCGGCGCGGCCGTCGAACCTGCCGGTCTCAA
Organism: Agrococcus casei LMG 22410; assembly: GCF_900163565.1. Lineage (GTDB taxonomy): Bacteria > Actinomycetota > Actinomycetes > Actinomycetales > Microbacteriaceae > Agrococcus > Agrococcus casei. The sequence continues at coordinate 34,964 of NZ_FUHU01000045.1, read as the reverse complement.
GTCGCCGGTGCCGGCGCCTGGCCATGCGCCCGTCGATCGTGCTGGCAATGGCGATGATCGGCGAGAGCACCGCGAACATCAGCACGTACGGCGACTGCAGGATCGCGAACATCACGAGTGCCCCCACGACAGGCGCCAGCACTGCGAACACCGGAAACGAGTTCGGCGGCGGGTCAGAGGGAGCAGAGGGAAGATGAAAGCGCTGACTCGTCATGCGAGCAAGCGCACCACAGTCGGCGCCTTCGCGTCACTCCTGCAGCGCGACTGTGGACTCTCGGCGTCTGTGGAGAGCGGTCTGTTCGGCGTCAGAGGCGGGCACGCCGAACAGCTGCGGAGTGAGCGAGCGCAGCGTGACGTGCGACAGCAGCCGGTCGAAGCCCGATCTCGAGCGGTCGATCTCGCCCAGCAGCTCGGCGCGCCGACGCCACAGGTCGTCGACCGTCTCCTCGTCGGTCTGCGATCTGCTGAACACGGCCGCATCCGTCGCCTTTGCGAACGCGAGCACCTGGGAGTCCTCCCCCGCATACTCCTGACGGGTGCGGTCGCCTTCGAGGTCTCTGCCCCTGTCTATCGCGAGGTCGACGAAGTCGCGCCAGGCTCCGAGCGCCCGTTGCTCGGGATCGCCGACGGATCGCCGGTACCTCGTCCTGAGCAGCTTGATGACGACGATCGTCGCCAGGGGCAGCGCGAGCAGCAGGAGCAGCCCGACGACGACCAGCACCCAGCGCAGCCAGAGCATGCGGTCGGCGGGGTCGACAGGCGGCTGCACGGGATTCGTGTGCATGCCGGCATCGTCGGTGTTCGGCTGGCCGCCCTCCGGAAGCGCGGGCGGAACCGGCGGGAGCGGCTGCTGGTCGGGCTGCGAGCTCGTCTCCTGCTCCTCCGGAATGCCGGTGTTGCTCGGCACGACGTCGATGGCGACCCAGCCGATCGAGGTGTGCACCTCGACCCAGGCAGTCGCATCATGGCCGCGAATCGACACTGTGCCGCCTTCAGGAGGCATGTATCCGACGACGACGCGAGACGGGAATCCGATCTCCCTCGCCATGAGCGCAGTCGCTGCGGCGAACTGCTCCTGGTCGCCGATCAGATGCTCGCCCGAGAAGACGGCATCGAGCCGGGCCGACGAATGACCGGGGCGCGAGGCAGCCTCGCTGTCGTCGGTTCCGTGGCTCAGGTAGGCCTCGTCGCGGATCGAGTGCACGATGCTCGCGAGCGCCTCGCCGGGGGTCGACGCCTCAGCGGTCGTGCCGGCCAACCAGTCGAGGGCTGAGACCGGCAGCTGTGCACCGTTGCCTTCGGAGTCGACCGGCTCGAGCTGCTGCAGCGAATCGGCTGTCGGCGACGGCTGCACCATGAGCGAATAGCCATCGTCTGCGACGAGGCCCTCGGTCGCAGCCAGCAGCGTCTCGTCACGGTCCGACACCAGCGACTGCGAGAGCAGCGGCGCGCGCGGGCCGACGAAGGTGAGCGACTCAACCTGGCCGACCGTCGGAATCCACACGCCCTCGTATCCCTGGATCGACACGCCGATCTGGCGGCTATCGACTGCGCCCTGGGCTCGTCCGCTGGTGCGAGCCAGATCAGAAGTGCCGGCCGAGAACACCTCGCCGTCGTACTGGTCGAGGGTCGCGACACGGATGCGGTCGTCAGTCGAGAGGCCCGACACGGTCATGAGCACGTCGCCGCGTGTCTCGGGGTCGAAGTTCGCACGGAACTGCGCCAGCGGACTCGTCGCCACAAGCTCGACCTCCGGGTCGCGCGGGCTCTCGCGCAGCACGACCCTGTCGCCGAGGTCGGCGGCGAGCGCTGCACCGGCTCCGATCAGCACGGCCAGCACGACCGCGACGAGACCTGCGCCGAATCTGCGCGGCAGCGACGAGGTCGTGCGCTCAGCGCGGCGGCGCCGACGCGCCTGCCTGAGGATCGTGACATGCGCGACCGTCGTCGTCGCGAGCAGCAGCGGCTGCCAGATCGGTGAGGGGCTCGGGGTTCCCCACAGCAGCGCCCAGCACATGATCGCGATCGGAAACAGCGCCGCCAGCTCGCCGCGAGACGTGCGAAGGATCATGCCGACGCCGATGACAGTGCTCGTGAGCACGAGCAGGATGACGGGCATCAGCAGGCCGTCGTCGGTTCCGACCGGTAGGTCGATCGTGGTGAGACGACGCCACGACGTCCAGATGGCGCTGAAGACGTTGACTGCGCTCTCGCCCAGGGGCATGGCGCCCCTCAGAGCTCCTGGAGCAGCAAGCGGGATGGCCAGGACGGCCAGTGCGGCGATGGTCGCGCCCAGCTGCAGCAGCGGCGTCCATCGGCGGATGTGCGCCACGGCTGCGATCAGCACCGCGGTGGTCATGGTGACCGTGATCGCCACCAGCAGCTGCGGGGTTCCGTACATCGGATACGCCATCGACGCTGAGACAGCGACCGAAGCGGAGAAGAACGAGGCCGACGCAAGCCTTCCGGCCATCATGCGCTGACCCCGTGGCTGAGCTCGCGGATGAGGTCTTCGAGCACGCCGATCGTCAGCACCGGAACACTGCCGAGCTTCGAGATCTGCGGAGGCGCCGACTCGTGCGCGCGCACGATGACCGGTGCGACGTCGACCGGCACACGGGCCAGGGCCTCGCGAAGCGTGCGGGTGCCGGTGTCACCCCCGACGACGAGCCACAGGATCGCCGCCTCACGAGTGGCCGCGAGCGAATTCAGGGTCTCCTGCAGCGGCAGGGCCTCAGCGCGATCCACTTCGGTCAGCGCGTCAAGCATGCGGTCGCGCGTGACGACGTCGAGCTCGGGTGCACCGACCTCCTTTGCCGCCGCACTGTGGATCACGCGCAGCGCACGGCGATCCATGAGCGTCGCCGATCCGATCGTGGCGACGATCGAGAGCGCGAGCTCGAAGTCCTCCCTCGAGACCTCTTCGGGCGCGCTCGTGAAGCAGATGACGGTGTCGCTGCGACGCGAGGGCTCGAACTGCCGAACCAGCAGCGTGCCGTGCTTCGCGCTCGTTCGCCAGTGCACGATGCGCGGATCATCGCCGGGCTGGTAGTCGCGGAGCGAGTGGAAGGCGACGTCGTCAGCAGAGAGATCCTGTGACGCCTCGCCCTCGAGGTCACGCACAAGCCCCGAGCTGGCAGCCGGGATGCGCACCGTGCGCGGGTGCACCATGAGCGAGAGCCCTTCGCTCAGGCGAGTCCGGCGCTCGAGGATGCCCAGCGGGTCGGTGTGCGACAGGTGCACGGGACCGACGTCGATCCGCCCGCGGCTCGACGTGTCAATTGGCAGGCGGATGTCGTGCTGGTCGCCGCGCGACAGCTTCGGCAGCGCAATCGTCACCGGCACGCCGCCGAGCTCGAGATCAACCGAGTTCGGCAGGGCGAACCGCCCGCTGCGGCGCACCCGAAGGAGGGCCTGGGCGGGAGCCCCGACCGCAACGCGCGGAGCCGACAGCGACAGCTCGATGCCGATGCTGCGTCCTCGCAGCACCCACGGCACGGCGCTCACCAGCAGCACGATAGCGCCGACGCCGAACAGCAGCAGCTCCTGCCAGCCGAGCAGCCAGGCGGCAAGAGGCCCGACGAGCGCGGTGGCGACAAGCGCCCACCCCCACCCGGTGAGCGCCTTGAACGCCTGACGAATCTGGTGCACGCCTATCCGCGCTCCCTCGGAGGCTTCGCCTCGAGCACGATCTGCTGCACGATGACCTCGGGCGTGACGCCGTCGAACTCGGCCTCGGGCGCCAGCACGAGCCGGTGCGCAAGCGCAGGAGACGCAAGTGCCTTCACGTCGTCGGGCGTCACGAAGTCGCGGCCGTCGATGGCCGCATACGACTTGGCCGCGCGCAGGAACGCCTTCGCTCCGCGCACGCTCACGCCGAGTCGCACCTCTTCTGCGCGACGGCTCGCCCCCACCAGCCTCGCGACGTAGTCGACGATCGCAGGCGCCGCGTGCACCTTGTCGACGACGGTCTGCAGCGCATCGATCTCGGCCGTGGTGACCACCGAGTCGAGCTCGGACGCGTCGATCTCGCGCTCCTGCGACAGGATGTCGACGAGCGTCGCATGGTCGGGATACCCGATCGACGACTTCAGCATGAACCGGTCGAGCTGCGCCTCCGGCAGCCGATACGTGCCCGCCTGCTCGATGGGGTTCTGGGTCGCGATCACCATGAACGGCGTGGGAACGGGCCGAGAGACGCCGTCGACGGTGACTCGGCGCTCCTGCATGACCTCGAGCAGCGCCGACTGCGTCTTGGGGCTTGCGCGGTTGATCTCGTCTGCGAGCAGGATGTTCGCGAACACCGGGCCGTTGTGGAACTCGAACGACCCTGTGCCCTGGTTCCAGATGCTCATGCCCGTGATGTCGCCGGGCAGCAGGTCGGGCGTGAACTGCAGCCTCGAGACGCTGCCCTCGACCGACTTCGCGAGCGCCTTCGCAAGCGACGTCTTGCCGGTTCCGGGGTTGTCCTCGAGCAGCAGGTGGCCGCCGGCGAACAGGCTCGTGAGCGTGAGCCGGATCGTGTGCTCCTTGCCCACCAGCACGCGCGAGATGCTGTCTGTCAGCGCCTGGGCAGTCTCCTGCAGGCGTGCGATGTCATCGCTCATGTGTGCTCCTCATCAGTTCTGGCATGTGAATCCCTGCTGGCTGGATTCGTAGACCTTGCCTTGGTAGGTCACGAACAGTGTCGTGCGTCCGTCTGTCGCGTCACCGGGAACGGCGGCGTTCTCGGGGTGGTCGGTCCAGTCGCCGTCGACGCGCAGTTCGCTCTCGTAGCGGGCGGATGCGCCGATCGGCAGCTGCGCGGAGTGGTCGAGTGGCGAGCCGGGTCGGCAGACGGTGTCGACCTTGAGCGAGAACGGCGTGACGAGCACAGCGCTCGTCGGGTCGCTGCATTGCTTGCCGAAGCTCGCATCCCGGACGCACTGACGGAAGTCGATGCTCACCGGCTGACTGTATTCGAGCCTGCCGGTCATCGGCGACGTCAGGCGATCGCCTTCTGCGGCGGCACGCCATCCCTGCAGCGTGTCGGCGCCCTGTCGCACTCGCGCCTCGAGGGTGTGGCCGGGGCGCAGCGTGGGCGTCTCGCCGACGTTCGGATCCACCGAGTCACCGGCCTCGACAAGCACCACAGCGGGCGTGCTCGGCAGCGGATCCGGGGCTCCCTGCACGATCGGCGAGAACGAGGTCTGACAGAACCAGCCGTTGTCAGCAATGACCGCCACGACACTGCGACTGCCTCGTTCAATCTGCAGCCCGTCGACGGATCGCGCCTGCTGCCCCTGCGGGTTGCCGCCGCCCGCGCTGGTGCACGCGAACGAGCTCTGCTCGCTGGCCGCAATGACCTGAATCCGGTAGCGCACCCGCGAGGCGCCGCCGGCGGAGGCGGCGTCCCATGTGGCACCCACCGTGCTCTCGGCCTGCTTATAGTCGCGAAGCACGACGGTCGTCTCGCTCGGCCGCCCGACCGCAGTCATCGAGTGCGGCGGGCTCGTGCGCTGCCAGACGTCGTCTGCGACCTGGGCCCCGTTCGTGGCGGCGACTGTGACGCTGTAGGTCTCGCCTGCCGAGAGGCCGCGGATTGTCGCCGACAGCGTGCTGCCGTCGACGCGCTGCGTGATGTTGGCGCCCGGCCCCTGCACCTGCACGATGTAGCCGTCGACGGGGCTTCCGCCTTCGGGCACGGTTGCCGCCCTCCAGCTCACCTGCATCGTGCCCGGAGTGCCGGTCGGTCTCGACGTGACGCCCGCGACGGCGTTCGGCAGCGAGTCGGATCGCATGACATCGCTCTGCTGGCTGGGCTCGCTGGATCCGAGCTCATTGTGCGCGACCGCGGTGAACCGGTAGTCGACGCCGCTCGGCAGGCCCTCGACCTGACACTGGCCCGAGGCGGGGCAGTCGTACTCCGCGCCGTTCTGATCGGTCAGCGTGTATCCCGTGAGCGGACTGTTGTTCTCGTCCGGCGTCTCGACGTCGATCAGCAGCACGCCGTCGATGTGGTCATCGGTTCGCTGCACGGGAGCCGCCGGCGCCTCGGGAACATCCTGGAGGCGCACCGAGATGACGCCCCACACGGCCCGCGCGGAATCACGCGTGGCATCGAGCACGCGATATCGCACACTGACCGTCTCGATGTCGGCATCGGCGTCTGCCTGCACCGTCACGGTCCGGCCGTCAGCCGCGAGGGTCGCTGTGACATCGGACGACGCAGACTCCACCTGGTCGATCATGAGCGGATCCGAGAACGGATTCGTCGCTTCGTCGTTCAGCAGCGGCTGCACATTCTCGGTCGTGCCTCGCTGCAGATCGACCAAGTCGCGGGCAGTGCTGACCAGGGGCCTCGTCGACGACACCACCTGCAGCGAGAGCGTGCCGGGCACCCCGTCGACGTCGGGGCTGCGCACGCCTATCCGGGCCGACGACACGGCTCCGACCTCGGCCCTTGGCGATGCCTGGACCCGAAGCGTGTCGCCCACGATGCTCAGCGTGAAGTCGCCGCCAGCGCCTTCGAGCACGCTGTAATTCAGGGCAGCGGCCGCCGGGTTCGTCGTGATGAGCGACAGGCTGATGTCACGGGTCGACCCCGGCTCCATCTGCAGGGTCGTGTTCTGCACCGCGGCCGGAATCGAGGCGTCGGCGACGACCTCTATCGGCAGGACGATGAATCCCACGCGGCCGTCCGGGTCGCTCGGAGAGTCGCCGTCGGTCACTTCGAGCGACACGTTCGCGGGTCCGAAGTACCCGGGGGCGCTCGTGAACTCGATCGTCTGGGAGTCACGCACGAGCGGGGCGTCATTGGAGTTGGTCGCCTGCACGAGCGACGCGTCGGTGATCCACACCGGCCTGCCGGTTGCCGCGATGATGTGGTCGTTGATGTCGATCGACAGCGTCTGGCCGCTGGGCACGGTGATCGGATTCGTGCCGTCGCGCAGCTGCGGCAGCGAGTCGCGCGTGCCGGGCACGTGGATGATGCCGAACGTCTCTGCGCCCGTGTCAGTTCTGACGATCTTGTAGGCGAGCTCCTGCCGGGTCTCGCTGAGCGGAATGTCGAAGGCGCCGTCGCCGCGCTGCGTCACCTCTTCGCCGCCCGCCACCACGGATGCGACGAGCAGGTCGCTGCGCCCGTCGGCGACAGAGACCACGTCGAGGGGCTGCACCGACACGCTCTCGCGATCGAGGATGGATGCGAGCGACACCTCGACATCGTCGGCGACAGGAGGCGGCGGCTCGGCGTTCTCGTCGACGTCGACCGTCACCCACGCGACTGACGTCGCGCCGCGCTCATTCTCGACGGTGTAGACCAGGCCGACTTCTCCCTCGTCTGCTCCGGCAGTGACGACGAGTGCGCCCTCGCGCACTTCTGCTTCGGCATCGCCGCGCAGGACTTCGACGCTCTTGAGCCGAAGCGGCAGTCCGGCGGCATCGACGTCGTTCGCGAGCACGTCGACCGCCAGCAGCGTGTCCGGTCGCATCTCGACATGATCGGCATAGGCATTGGGTCCCAGCGGCACGTCGGCCGGCTGTGCGACCGCCACCGTGAGCGTTCCCTCCGACTGGGCGCCGCCCTCGTCTGCCACGAGGTAGGTGATCACGTCGGTTCCGGTCGAGTACGGGCCGGCGGTGTATCTGAAGGTGTCTGCGTCGATGCGCGACAGTGTTCCGAGGGAGGGCGTGCTCGACTGGCCGAGCAGCTGCACGCTGTCGCCGTTGGGGTCGCTTCCGGCGAGCGGCACCGAGATCTCGACGCTCGATCCGGCAAGCACCTTGGCATCGAGATTCGGGGCGTTCGGCGGCTGGTTCGTGCCGCTCCCCTGGGCGCCCACCGTGACCGTCACTCTGGCCCTGTCACGCTGGCCGTCAGGAGCCGTGATCTCGTAGACGCCCGAGTAGACGCCCTCCTCCTCCGGCGCCAGGAACTTGATCTGATTGCCGGAGACGAACATGATGCCGTCCTGCGGCCCCTCGAGCAGCTCCGGCTCGAGCGACACGGCCTCGAGGTCGGGGTGCTCGTCGTTCGAGAGCACAGGCACGGCGACAGCCGAGCCCGGCGAGACTCGCACCTCGTCTTCTCGGGCGATCGGGGCCTGCGCGCCGGACGATGCAGACTCGCTCACGCTGACGACGCCGGTCGCGCTGGCTGTTCCGTTCGACACCGTGTACGAGATCGTGGCGCGCTCGTCGAGCGGGCCGGTGATGTCGATGCCGATGCGCTGGAGGTCGCGCAGCGAGACTGAGACGTTCTGCGCATCCGTCGACACGTCTGTGACCATGAGCGCTCCGCCCGCCGGGTCGGAGACGATCTCGGAGACGTCGATCTCGGCATTGCCGAGCGGCAGCATCGTCACCGCGTGGGGAATCGGCAGCGGAGGACTCGAGGCCGTCAGCGGCTCGGTCGCCTGCAGCCTGATCTGCCCCTGCTTCGTCGACGTGCCGTCTGTCACGACATACGGGAACACGTAATCGCCCTCTGTGTCAGGCGTGAGCGTCAGCGTGCCCTTGTCGTACCGGACTTCGCCTCCGACCGACTCGGGCAGCTGCACGTTGTGCAGCCGAAGCTCTCCCTCGCCGCCCGAGGCGCTCAGCATGGGGTCGATCTCGATCGTCGATCCGACCGCGGCGGTCGCTGTCACCGGCTCAGCGTGGATGGGCGGCTGCTCGGTGGTCGTGACGATGACGACCCCCTCTTCTGTCGACACGCCGTCGGAGACGGTGATCGTGTACTGCCGCACGCCGCCTGCGCCGCCGTCGCGGATCTCGAGCCGGCCGTCGGGGCGGGTCGTGGCCGAGTCGGGGCCTGACGCCTCGACCGATTCCAGGGTGAGCGGGTCTCCTTCTGGATCCACCCAGTCGGCGAGAGCGTCGATCGACGTGCTGCCCCCGGCGCCCATAGTCACGGTGGTCTGCCGCTGCTGCTGGGGCGGCTCGTTGCCCGAGCGCCGCACATCGACCGTGACGGTCGCCGAGTCTTCACCGCCATGGCCGTCTGAGACCGTGTACTGCAGCTCGGCGCTCCTGGCGTTGTCTGCGAGCTCGAGCCGGATCTCCTGCCCGGAGTCGGTGATCGTGGCGCCGCTGTGCCCGGTCACCTCTGTGATCATGAGCGGATCGTTGTTCGGATCCGAGTCGTTGCGCAGCACAGAGAGCACCGTCACCTGCCCCGCGCGCGCACCGAGCTCATCGTCTTCTGCGACGGGAGGCTCCTGCGCTGTCTCTTCGATCTCCTGCTCGATGGGGGTCTCCTGCTGGCCGTCGTCCTGCTCGGGGTCGACGTCGCTGGGCTCGAGCCAGTCGCTGATGAGATCACCGCTGCCCGAGAGCGCCCAGGTGTTGCCGTTCGAGGGCTCGCTGGCCACGACGGATGCGCCACGAGCCGAGATCCGCACGTCAGCGTCGCCGCTGGGCCTGAAGAGCTGCAGCAGCTCGCCTTCGCCGCAGTCGCGCCACGCCGCGCCCGACGACCAGACCCCGTAGACACAGCCCTCGTGCAGGAGCGGCGCCGTCGGGGTTCCCTCGACGCCGGCCATCAGCACGTCTTCGGCGCCGAGCCCGATCGTCGCGCTGACCAGACCGTTCTGCGTTGCGAAGAGCACCTGGTTCGATGCCTCCCCCGGCTCCTGCAGGGTGACGAGCGAGTGGTCGAGCGGCTTGCTCCAGCCGCCCGACGAGATCGTGTGCGATGTGCTGTCGTAGAGCACCCAGCGGTCGCCGAGCGCCGTCACCTGCAGCTTCGGCGCACCTGCCGACATCGACACGGGCTCTGACTTCACCGTCTCACCGGTGCCGGGGTCGACCGTGATCACTCGCCCGAGCCCGGCCGACGCCGCGAGGATCTGCGTCTCGCCGAGCACGGCCACGCCTCCGCGGCCCAGCTGCACTACGGGACTCTCGATCGGCTCGCCCGCCGCGATCGATTCGAACGTCGCCGAGAACACGTCACCGGTCGCCGGGTCGGTCAGCAGCACTCGGTCCTGCCGCAGCTGCACATCCGCGCCCGGAGGAATCGGCACGGTCGGCCCCAGCGTCGCGTTGCTCGGCACCACCGCGCGCAGCGTGCCGTTGGTGTCGTCGATCAGCAGCACCCCCGCATCCGACTGCTCCATGCGCACGTCGCCGGGCGGAACCCGCAGGATGTCCTGCAGCCCGTCGATACTCGCGTTCGCGGCGCCGATCTGGTTCGACCTGCCGTTCGCCACCCACACCGAGCCCGAGTCGAGATCGGGCTGGATCGAGCTGTAGCCCGGAACGAGCACTGCGGCGATCGCGACAGCGAGAGCGAGCCCCAGGCCGATGCCCGCTGCCAGCCGGTTCTTCGTGCGGCGTCTCACTGAGCGACCTTGCCGCAGGCTTCAGCGCCCTCGCCTGTGGAGCCGTCGCGATTGACCAGGACGGTCACGCACAGCTCTTCGCCCGGGTCGCCCGTCATGAAGTGCTGGGTGCCGCTCTGGATGATCGCGTCGCCGTCGGATGTGCGCACCAGGAACGAATCGCTGTCGACGAGCCCCGGGTCGTCCCAGACGAACGTCACGCCCGATTCGGACGGCCGGGCGGTCACGGTCTCGACATTCGGGATGCTGCCGGCCAGCTGAGAGAGGGCGACGGCCACGATCGCGAGGATCGCGAGCGCTGCGAAGCTCCCGCCGGCGACCAGCAGCCCCCAGGTCGCGCGCTTGCGCCTTCTGCGCTGCACGCTGACGGGCCGAGACGAGGTCGAGACGTCGATGAGCCCTGGCAGCCCCGAGTCGCGGGTGCGCCGCTGCTTGTGGCGTCGCAGCGGAATAGCACCGTCGTCAGGCGCTTCCTCGGCGTCTCGGCGCACGGGCTCCCACGACGGAACCAGCTGGTGCACAGCCGTCGGCGCAAGCTCGAGGTCGGTCTGTGCTCGGCGCAGCTCGGCCAGCATCTCGCCGACCGACGCGTAGCGCTCTGCGGCCTTGCGCGAGAGCGCCCGCTCGATGACGGTGCGCAGCTGCACGGGCACGTGCGACGGCAGCCGGTCGAGCTCTCCTTGGCGGATGCGCTCAGCGACTTTCTCGGGCCGGTTCGAGGCGTGCGGGCGCTCGGCAGGGCTGCGTCCGGCCAGCAGCGAGTGCAGCGTCGCGCCGAACGCGTAGACATCTGCGGCAACCGATCCGTTCGACGACTCGTCCAGCACCTCAGGGGCCGTCCAGGGCACCGAGACCGCCATGAGCGGCGCATCGACCTGCTCGTGCATGGCGGCGATGCCGAAGTCGCTCAGCACCGGGGTTCCGTACGAGGTGGTCATGATGTTCGACGGCTTCAGGTCGCGGTGCAGCATTCCCGCCGCGTGCACGGCGTCGAGCGCCGAGCCGATCTGAATGCCGATGTCGAGCACGGACTCGACGTCGTAGGGGTCTTCGCGGTAGCGGGCTCCGACCTCGGTCGTGCACAGCTCCATCACCAGATACGGCCTGCCGTCGTCTGACACCGACGCCGAGTAGATCGTGACGATGTTGGGGTGCGCCGACAGGCGGCCCATGACGTCGACCTCGTTGCGGAACTGCTTTCGCTCGATGTCTGAGATCAGGTCTGCGAGCACCACCTTGACCGCGACGTTTCTGCGCGGCAGCGACTGCTCGAAGAGGAACACATCGGCAAAGCCGCCGCGGCCGAGGATGTGCACATGCTCGAATCCGGGCAGGACAGGGGGCGGTGATGGCAAGCGCTGCGCCATGCATACCCCGTTCCGTTGACGATTGCTACCTGTCAACGATACCGACAGGGTCGTCAGACCGTGGCTCTCGGAACCGTTCTGTCGATGTCGTCGATGGAGGGAGCCTGCACGACCTCGAGGATGATCGCCGTCACGTTGTCGCGACCGCCCGAGTCGAGCGCCGCGTTCACGAGTGCGTCGACTGCCTTCGCCGGGTCGCTGTTCTCGTTCATGATCTGCTCGATCTGGTCGTCGTGCAGCTCTTTCGTGAGACCGTCTGAGCACGACAGCAGCCGCAGATTCGGCATGATCGGCACAAGGAAGTAGTCGGGAACCGGCTCAGCGCCGAATCCGACGGCCCGCGTGACGACGTTGGCCTCAGGGTGCGATTCAGCCTCTTCTTCAGCCAGGAGGCCCGCGTTGATGAGCTCCTGCACGACCGAGTGGTCGACGGTGATGCGCGTCAGCCGTTCGCCGAGCAGCGCGTACGTGCGCGAGTCGCCGACGTTGAACACGGCGAAGTACGGCTCCTGCTCGTGTGCCGCGAACGCGCATCCGGTCACCGTCGTGCCGGTGCCGTTGTCGCCCTCGTCGGTGTTCTCGGAGATGTACGTCGTCGCCTCGCGAAGCGCCTCGATGACGTCGCTCGGCTCGACTCGCTCGAGCGACGAGAGGTCGGCGAGGGCCTCGACGACGGCGCGTGATGCGAGATCACCGTGCGCGTGCCCGCCCATTCCGTCGGCGATGGCGAACAGCGGCGGCTTCATGATGAGGGAGTCCTCGTTGTGCGCACGGCGGAGTCCGGTGTCGGTTGCACCGGCCCATCGAACGCGGAAAGACTGCCCACCGGGGCCGACGCCCAGGTGCTCACCGACGCTAGAGCCCATCAAAGTCACTGTGGAATCTTCCCACGTTTCGACGTTCATGCGAAATCTCTCCTGTCAGACGATCTGTCCGGCGTCCTGCGGGCTACGGTCGCGGAATGCGTCGACCACCCAGCAGGGCACGTGGCCGGCGTCGAGGATCGAGGCGACGATGCGGGCGAAGCCGTGGTCAGGATCCCCCGCGAGCGCACGCTCCACGCACGCGTCGGCCGCGCTGGAGGTGCCGATGGCCCAGTGCAGCCAGCCGAGCACCGCGTAGACAGCCGCCTCCTGCTCGGGAACGGTGCGCGAGGCGACGTGGGTCCAGAGCTCGAGGGCGCGACGGATGCGCGCGCGCTCGGGGCTGCCGGCCATGCCCATGATGAGCGCCGCCTCCTCTTCGACTCGCTTCGACTGGCCGCAGGCGTTCCACTCGAGTGCCGCGGCGCGGGTGCGATACCCCTCGCCTTCTCCCCCGATCATCGTCATGAGCATCTCGTCGCGGACGACGGGTCGCTGCACCTGGGTTGTCAGCATCGCGATGTGGGTGTCAGTCAGCTCGTCGGTCGCACACTCGAGCGCCATGCCCACGGCGTGCACAGGATCGTCGAACAGCACCGGGGTGACGTCCTCGAGGCTGCTCAGCAGGTCCGTCTGCTCTTCGCACCACTCCTGCGACGGCGCCTCCGGCAGCGCCTCTGCCCCTGTGAGGAGACGACCGGGGTCGACGCTGTCGATGCCGTCCTCGACGATCCCGTCAAGCTCGGCCAGGGGTCCGCGTGCAGATTCGGGGTGCCGGTAGTCGCCCCAGCTGTCTGTTCCTGCGACGAGCGCCGTGACGACTCCGAGGCCATTCATCTCGCAGTCGATCATGAGCGCTTCGAGTGCGGTCTGAAACGGCAGAGCGCCGATGCCGAGGTCGCAGCCCGGGTAGACGACGACGGCGAGCCCGTCGGCTCCGAGGTCTTTCACGGTTCTCGTGATCGAGACCGCCCAGTCGATCGCAGTCGCGTGATGCGGGTCGATGCAGTCGGCCTGCGGCTCGAGCACGCTGCAGTCGCTGCCGCATGTTCCGGCAGGCAGATCGATGCGGATGGCGCTCCACGCGCGCTTGCCCATGAACGGAAGCACGAGCGCGCTGTCGCTCGGCGTGCCTCCTGCCAGCTGCGGCGCAAGGGTGAGGAATCGGCGGGGGTCACTGGTTCTGATGATCTGTGTCATGCAGACAGCGTGCCGCCGCCCAGAGCGCACGGCTTGCTCAGCCGGCCGCCTGTGGAGAGCGTCGGGCTGTGGAGAAGCTGTCAGCCAGCCCTGACCGCGAAGATCTCGGAGATGCGATCGAGCTGCTCGGCGTCGAGCGTCGTGTTTGCGGCCGCGGCATTGGCTGCGATCTGCTCGGGGGTCGTGGCCCCGGCGATCACGCTGACCACGGGCGACTGGGCGAGCATCCACGCGAACGTCGCATCCAGCATCGACACGCCCCAGGAGCGCACAGCCGCTGCGTACTGCTCAAGCGCGTCCCAGTTCGCTGACTCAAGCATCTGCGGCTTGAGGTTCGTGAGGCGGCCGTCTGCGGGCCGCTCCGTGCGTGTGTACTTGCCGGTCAGCAGGCCGTTGGCCAGCGGGAAGAACGGCAGGAAGCCGAGCCCTGCCTCACGCGCAGCAGGCAGCACATCCTGCTCGACTCCGCGCTGCAGCAGCGAGTACTCGCTCTGGGCGGTCTGAAACCCTGACTGGGCCGGTGCCGCATCAGCCTCGGCGATCTGCGCGGCACTGAAGTTCGAGTGGCCGTATGCGCGGATCTTGCCCGCTTGCACGAGCTCGTCGAGCACCTGCACGGTTTCGCCGATGGGCGTCTCGTCATCGGGCGTGTGCAGCTGATAGAGGTCGATCCAGTCGGTCTGCAGACGGGTCAGCGAAGCGTCGACGGCCTTGCGGATGTAGGGCGCGGCACCCATGGGGCCCCACCCCTCCTGCCCGGGAATCGGAAAGTCGCGGTTGCCCCACTTCGTGGCGATCACGACGCTGTCGCGACGCCCCTTGAGCGCAACGCCCATGTGCGTCTCGCTGGTCGTCGGCGGCACCCCGTACATCTCGGCCGTGTCGAGCAGGGTGATCCCGTGGTCGACGGCCGCGTGCAGCACTCGTGTCGAGCCACTCTGGTGCTCGGTGACGGTGCCGCCCCTGCCGAAGTTGTTGCATCCGAGGCCGATTGCCGAGACTTCGATTCCTGAGGTTCCGAGGGTGCGACTCATACGTGTCAGCCTAGCTCGCCGCTGCCCTGTTCGAGCGTGCCTCCGACTTCGTCGGGCGCGGCAGCGGTCCACGGCTGACGATCGTCGACAGGGGTCGAGCTCATGATGTCGTCGGCGACGGCGTCACTGCATCCTGCGAGCGTCAGCAGCGCGGCAGCTGCAAGGGCCGCGGGCATCCTGGGCCGAATGGTCATGACTGCTCCCCTCTTGCTGATGTCTCCATCAGAGCGGATGCACCTGTGCAGTCTCTATCTGCTGTCTGTGTGCGGCCGAGATCCGGCTGGCTCAGCGGCGGTCGAGCAGCAGCAGCTCGCCGTCTCGCATCGACACGTCGGCTCCTGCACCGCGGGCGGCGCGCAACAGCGACTCGATGTCGCCAGGCTCTGCCCGCGCTTCGGCAAGCATCCGGACAAAGGCGCCCTTGGCGTGCTTGTTCCAGTGCGAGAGCGCCTTGCCGCGCTCGTCGACCACGTCGAACGAGACGGCTCCCTCGACCGGAAGCTGCGCCGCGTACGCCTTCGAGCGCATGTCGATCACGAGCGAGTCGTCAGCGAGTGCCGCTGCGGTGAGGGGCGGCACCGACTTCCAGATGCGGGCGAAGGTCGTGCCCGGAACCCTGGTGCCGTGCGACACCTTGTAGTCGGGGATCGAGTCGGATGCGCGCAGCAGTCCGAAGAGCGCCGAACCGATCGCGACGTGGTCGCCGACCCACGTTCGGCCGAGATCGTCGAGCGTGCCGAAGCTCAGCCCGTCGTAGAGCACGCCTGTGTACCGCTCGATCGCCGGCATGACCGGCGATGACTCGAGCGAGGCATTGGCCTGCGCTGCTCGCTGCTTGGCAGGCGTCGACTCGTCCTGGCCCGCTGCGACGAGCTCCCGAACCGCGGATATCGCTGCAGAACGACCACTGGCCAGCCCGGGAAACCCGAGGCTGGCCAGTGTCAGTCTGCCTTCGCCGCCCGAGATCTTCGTCTCGCTCGGCGGAAGCAGGATCAGCATCTATACGAGATCAGCGTTCCGTGCCACGATCTGCACGACGTCGCGGTCAAACGAGAGGAAGCCCTCGTCTGCCTGGATCAGCACGGTGGTGCCATCAGCCTGCGCAATGCGCACACGGCCCTCGTCGAGCATCGCCAGAATCGGCGTGTGATTGGCCATCAGGCCGATCTCGCCCTCTGCGGTGCGAGCAGAGACCTGCTTCGCCTCGCCGGACCACACTTCGCGCTCTGCCGAGACGACGTTGACCTGGAGTGGCATCAGCCGTTCTCCTTCTGGATCTGCGCCCACTTCTCTTCGACATCGGTGATGCCGCCGACGTTGAAGAACGCCTGCTCAGCGACGTGGTCGAACTCGCCCTTGCTGATCGCATCGAACGACTCGATGGTCTCCTTGATCGACACGGTCGAGCCGTCGACACCGGTGAACTTCTTCGCCATGTAGGTGTTCTGCGAGAGGAACTGCTGGATGCGGCGTGCACGCGACACCGTGATCTTGTCTTCTTCGCTGAGCTCGTCGACACCGAGGATCGCGATGATCTCCTGCAGCTCCTTGTTCTTCTGCAGGATCTGCTTCACGGCCGTGGCCACGCGGTAGTGGTCTTCACCGATGTAGCGCGGGTCGAGGATGCGGCTGCTCGACGTGAGCGGGTCGATGGCCGGGTAAAGGCCCTTCGACGCGATCTCACGGCTGAGCTCGGTCGTCGCGTCGAGGTGCGCGAACGTCGTTGCCGGAGCCGGGTCGGTGTAGTCGTCAGCGGGCACGTAGATTGCCTGGAGCGACGTGATCGAGTGGCCGCGCGTCGAGGTGATGCGCTCCTGGAGCACACCCATCTCGTCAGCGAGGTTGGGCTGGTAACCCACTGCCGAAGGCATGCGGCCGAGCAGCGTCGAGACCTCGGAGCCCGCCTGCGTGAAGCGGAAGATGTTGTCGATGAACAGCAGGACGTCCTGCTTCTGCACATCGCGGAAGTACTCCGCCATGGTCAGTGCCGACAGGGCGACACGAAGACGCGTTCCCGGCGGCTCGTCCATCTGGCCGAAGACAAGAGCGGTCTTGTCGAAGACCCCCGCTTCGTCCATCTCGTGGATCAGGTCGTTGCCCTCACGGGTGCGCTCGCCGACACCGGCGAACACCGAGACGCCACCGTGGTCCTGTGCGACTCGCTGGATCATCTCCTGGATGAGCACAGTCTTGCCGACACCGGCACCTCCGAAGAGGCCGATCTTTCCACCCTGCACGTACGGTGTCAGGAGGTCGATCGACTTGATGCCCGTCTCGAACATCTCGGTCTTCGACTCGAGCTGGTCGAATGCGGGTGCCTTGCGGTGGATCGGCCAGCGCTCAGTCGCCTCGAACGTCTCGCCCTCGCCGAGGTTGAGCACGTCGCCGGTCACGTTGAAGACCTTGCCCTTGGTGATGTCGCCGACGGGGACCGAGATTGCCTCGCCCGTGTCGTGGACTTCCTGGCCGCGGACGAGTCCGTCAGTCGGCTTCAGCGCGATGGCGCGGATGAGGTCGTCGCCGAGGTGCTGCGCAACCTCGAGCACCAGTGTGGACTCCTCGTGGCCCTCACCGAAGCTGACAGTCGTCTTGAGCGCGTTGTAGATCTTGGGGATCGAGTCGTGCGGGAACTCGATGTCGACCACGGGGCCGGTGACGCGAGCGACGCGACCGACGCCCGGGGTCTTGGTCCCCGTCGTGTTCGTCTCTGTGATGGTCATAGCTGTTTGCCCTTCCTGGCGGGTTACGAGGCCAGGGCGTCTGCGCCGCCCACGATCTCGCTGATCTGCTGTGTGATCTCCGCCTGACGTGCATTGTTGCGCAGGCGGGTGTAGTCCGTAATGAGGTTGTCTGCGTTGTCGCTCGCCGACTTCATGGCCTTCTGCGTCGCAGCCTGCTTCGCTGCGGCAGACTGCAGCAGCGCATTCAGGATGCGGCTCTCGATGTAGACCGGGAGCAGCGCGTCGAGCACGTTGTCGGGCTCGGGCTCGAACTCGTAGAGCGGAAGCGCCTCGTTGTCTCCGACCTCGTCGGCCTCGACGACCTCGAGAGGCAGCAGACGAATGGTCGAGGCCTCCTGCGTCATCATGCTGACGAAGCGGTTGTAGACGACGTGGATCTCGTCGACCCCGCCCTCTGCTCCGCCGAGGTTGTACGACTCGATCACGGCATCCGCGATCTCACGTGCCACCGCGGCTGTCGGAGCATCGGTGATGCCCTGCCACTCGCGCTCGAATGAACGACGACGGAACTCGAAGAACTGCACAGCCTTTCGACCGACCAGGTAGTGGTCGACCTCTTTGCCCTCGTTCTCAAGACGGGTCTTGAGCTCGGTCGCCTCGCGGAGCAGCTGCGAGTTGAACGCGCCAGCAAGACCGCGGTCGCTGGTCAGCACGACGATCGCGCTGCGAGTGATGCTGTCGCGCTCGGTCGTGAGTGCGTGGTTCTCGTCGCTGTGCGCCGAGACCGCGCTCACGGCACGCGTGACGGCGCGCGCATACGGCGCCGACGCGTGCACCCGAGCGAGTGCCTTCTGAATGCGCGAAGCTGCGATGAGCTCCATCGCCTTCGTGATCTTCTTGGTCGTCTGCGCAGACTTGATCTTCTGCGTGTAGACCCTGAGCTGAGCACCCATGGGCTATCGCTTGCCCTTGACGATTTTCTCCTGGTTGACGTCCTCGAGCTCCTGCTCGTTGCCGGACTCGGTGCCGAGGGGAGCCTCTTCAGAGCGCTTGAACGTCTGCAGGAACGAGTCGACCTCGGTCTCAAGGGTCGCCTTGGTGTCGTCGTCGAGCACGTTGCTGTCGCGCAGCGTGGTGAGCACCGAGGTGTTCGACTTCAGGTGGTCGAGCAGTTCGCGCTCGAAGCGCAGCACGTCTTCGACGGGCACGGTGTCGAGCTTGCCGTTGGTGCCGGCCCAGATCGAGACGACCTGGTCCTCGACCGGGTAGGGCGAGTACTGCGGCTGCTTGAGCAGCTCGGTGAGGCGTGCGCCTCGCTCGAGCTGACGACGGCTTGCCGCGTCGAGGTCGGATGCGAACATCGCGAATGCCTCGAGCGAGCGGTACTGGGCAAGCTCGAGCTTCAGGGTTCCGGAGACCTTCTTGATCGACTTCACCTGAGCGTCGCCGCCGACTCGCGAGACCGAGATTCCGACGTCGACCGCAGGGCGCTGGTTGGCGTTGAAGAGGTCGGACTGCAGGAAGATCTGGCCGTCGGTGATCGAGATTACGTTGGTCGGGATGTATGCCGAGACGTCGTTCGCCTTGGTCTCGATGATCGGCAGACCCGTCATCGAACCCGCTCCGAGCTCGTCGGAGAGCTTCGCGCAGCGCTCGAGCAGACGCGAGTGGAGGTAGAACACGTCACCGGGGTATGCCTCGCGGCCCGGCGGGCGGCGGAGGAGCAGCGACACGGCGCGGTATGCCTCAGCCTGCTTCGACAGGTCGTCAAAGATGATGAGGACGTGCTTGCCGCCGTACATCCAGTGCTGCCCGATGGCCGAGCCTGTGTAGGGGGCGAGGTACTTGAAGCCGGCGGGGTCGGATGCGGGGGCAGCGACGATCGTCGTGTACTCCATTGCACCAGCGTCTTCGAGGGCGCCCTTCACCGAAGCGATGGTCGAGCCCTTCTGGCCGACGGCGACGTAGATGCAGCGAACCTGCTTGTTGACATCGCCCGAGTCCCAGTTGGACTTCTGGTTGATGATCGTGTCGATCGCGAGTGCGGTCTTGCCGGTCTGGCGGTCGCCGATGATCAGCTGACGCTGTCCGCGGCCGACGGGGATCATGGCGTCGATCGCCTTGATGCCGGTCTGCATGGGCTCGTGCACGCTTTTGCGCTGCATGACGCCGGGAGCCTGGAGCTCGAGGGCGCGGCGGCCTTCCGAGGCGATCTCGCCGAGACCGTCGATCGGAGCACCGAGGGGGTCGACGACGCGACCGAGGTAGCCGTCGCCGATCGGAACGGACAGGACCTCTCCGGTGCGCGTGACTTCCATGCCTGCTTCGATGCCGGCGAACTCGCCCAGCACGACACAGCCGATTTCGGTCTCGTCGAGGTTCTGCGCGAGGCCGAGCGTGCCGTCCGCGAAACGAACGAGCTCGTTCGCCATGACGCCGGGGAGTCCCTCGACGTGGGCGATGCCGTCAGCTGCGTCGGTGACGTGGCCGACTTCAGCGGTCTTCGAGTTCTCGGACTCGTACGACGACACAAAATCGGCGAGTGCGCCCTTGATCTCTTCAGGGCTGATGGTGATGTCAGACATTGTCTTCCCTCTTGGGTTTGTAGTGCCCGACCTAGCCGAGCTTCAGTCGGAGGTCGTTGTACTTGGAGCGGATCGTGCCGTCGATGACTTCGTCGCCGACAGTGACACGGAGTCCGCCGATGATCGACGGATCGATGACCTGTGAGAGTCGCAGGGAGCGGCCGTAGCGCTGCTGCAGACGCTCTGTGAGTCTCGAGAGCTGTGCGGCAGGGAGCTGGCGCGCGGTCGTGACCGTAGCCAGGCTCTCGCCGGTCGCGTCTGCGACGGACTTCTGCGCGGAAGCGAGCATCGGGCGGATGCGTCGGCCCCGAGGGCTGAGAACGAGGTGGCGCACGATCGCGACGGTCTGCTCGGAGGCCTTGCCCTCGAGGAGACGGTCGGTGACCGATGCCTTGGCGTCGCCTGCGGCACGGCGATCGCTGAGCGCGAGCTCGAGATCGGGTGCCGAGGCAACCGACTTCGCGAACTGGCCCAGCTCGTCGCCGATGGCCCGGGCGTCGCCGCTCTTGGCTGCCAGCTGAATGCCGACCGCCTCGAGTGCGTCGATCATGTCGGTCGGCTGCGACCAGCGGCCCCGAGCTGCGCTCACGACCACCGTGCGGGCGGTCGCCGAGAGCTGTCCGAAGACTCGCTCGGCAAGTGCCGCTCGTGCATCCTGGCTCGCGACTGCATCGCTCAGCGCAGCCTGCAGCTGACTGTTCGTCTCGATCAGGCGTGCCGCTGCGAGGATCTCGCGAGCCTCGGCTGCAGACGGGGTCAGAGCTGCGTTCGACGCCGACTGGACGGCTTCGAACGACGCTCGGGATGTGCTGCTCACTAGCGACCAGCCTCCTGGGTCTCGAGGTCAGCGAGGAATCGGTCGACGATGCCTGATGCGCGCTCGTCGCTCATGCTCTCGCCGACGACCTTCTCTGACAGGTCGAGGGCCAGCGTGCCCACTTCGTGTCGGAGCTGCGATGCGGCGGCCGAACGCTCGGACTCGATGCGAGCCTGGGCGTTCGTCACGATGCGAGCTGCCTCTTCGTTGGCCTGCTCCTTGAGCTCGATCTCGAGGCTGGCTGCGTTCGCACGAGCCTTCTCGCGGATCTCAGCGGCCTCTTCACGAGCCCTTGCGAGCTCAGCGTTGTTCTTCTCGAGAGCGGCGGCTGCTTCGGCCTGAGCCTCTTCAGCCTTCTTGATGCCACCCTCGATAGCCGCGGCGCGCTCGTCGAGGAGGTTCTGCATCTTCGGAAGCGCGAACTTCCAGAAGAGCAGCAGGGCGACGACGAAGACGACCGCAGACCAGATGATGTCATAAGGCGCGGAGAGGAGCGGATTGACCGTCTCCTCGGCCGCGGTGACAACGGTGCGGATCATTGTGTCGTCCTTAAACCATGAAGAAGTAGGTGGCGATGCCGATGAAGGCCAGAGCCTCAGCGAATGCGACACCGATGAACATGGTGATCATCAGGCGTCCCGACATCTCGGGCTGACGGGCCATGGCTTCGACGGTCTTTCCGACGATGATGCCCACACCGATTGCGGGGCCGATTGCTGCGAGGCCGTAGCCGACAGTCGCGATGTTGCCCTCGATAGCGGCAAGCAGAGTCGTGGCAGTGTCCACGGTGTTTCCTTCCTATTGGTCTGGCAGGAGTGCCAGGTCAGTGGATTTGTTGTTGTTGCTCTAGTGGTCTTCAGCCAGCGCAAGCTGGATGTAGACCGCGGTCAGGACAGCGAAGACGTACGCCTGCAGGGCCGAGACCATCAGCTCGAAGAGCGTGAAGGCGAAGCCCATGCCGAGCGAGCCGACTCCGATCAGCTTCATGGCGCCGGGTGCGCTCAGGAAGAAGAAGTGGGTTGCCGAGAAGAACAGGACGAGCATGATGTGCCCGACGAACATGTTCATCATCAGTCGAAGCGTCAGCGTGATCGGACGCAGGATGAAGGTCGAGATGAACTCGATCGGCGTGAGGATGATGTAGAGCGGCCACGGCACGCCCTTCGGCAGCAGCGCGTTGCGGAAGAAGCCGCCGGGGTTCTTCTTGATGCCCGCGTACATGAACGCGACATACGCGACGACGGCGAGCACGAGCGGCAGGCCGATGACGCTGGTGCCGGCGATGTTGAGCCCCGGGATCACACCCGTCAGGTTCGAGAACAGCACCACGAAGAAGATCGTCGTCAGCAGCGGCAGGAAGCGCTTGCCGTCCTTCTCGCCCAGCAGCTCGACCGCGATGTTCGTGCGGACGAAGCCGAGGCCCATCTCGACGAGCGACTGGCCGCGACCGGGGATGAGGCGGAGCCGCCTCGTGCCGAGCCAGAAGATCAGCACGAGCGCAAGCAGTGCGATCAGACGCATCAGGATGATGCGGTTGATGCCGAAGAGCGGCTCTTCGCCGTCGAACCACGGAATCGTGGGACTGTCGAAGAGGAAGATGGGAGGGAAGAAGTCGCTGATCGACGGTGGGTGGAACTCGTCGGCTCCGCCTTCAGCAGCGGGAAGAAGTGCAGTTAGGGGGTTCAGCGCTGTCTCCGTACACTCAAGGCGCCGTGGCGCCTACGTCGTAAGATTCGTGGTTGCCTTTCGCGAGCAGAACAGCAGAATCGCGCGCGGAAGGGACTGCAAGAGCCTATCAGAAGGCAGAGCGGGTTCTGACCGGATGCGAAGGTCAGCGCTGGCCGGCGGGCCTGCCGAGGGTCGACTCGTCTGGACGGTCGTCCTCGATGATCGGCTGACGCGACCGGGCGATGACGACGAGGTCGACGATCAGCGAGCCGACCACCGCGGCCACGATGCTCACGAATGCGGCGATCGGGTTGATCCAGTCTGCGTCGCGGATGACGAAGATGAGTGCGATGAACGCGATGAACTTCACCAGCCAGCCGCCGAGGACGATGCCGAAGAATGCCCCTGAGAACATGTCTCCGCCCGACACCTTGATCGCCAGCAGGATCGAGAGGGCGGTGAGTGCCCCGAACAGCGCGGCCACTGCGGTGCCCACGACTGCGCCGAGGAGTCCTGCGGTGCCCGCTACAGCGAATCCGACGATTCCGCCGATGACGGCCACGAGCCCTGCGAGTATGGCGCTCCAGAGGAGGATGCGCTTCAGTATCGCCTGGGTGTTCATGCTCTGGTCTCCTCATGTGGTTCGCGGTCGTCTTCGGTCAGCTGAGCCCGCCCGCGCATCTCCTGGGAGCGCACCATGACGAGCCTCAGAAAAGAATGCCACAGTCTGCCGGTCACCGGCAGCGCGGTGAAGACGGCGCAGAGCAGGAATCCGACTCCGACGAACAGCAGAGCGCCCCATGCCGGAACAAGCATGAACAGCAGGCAGCCGACCGAGACGACCGCCGTCCAGCTGTAGAAGATGAGCACGGCGCCGAAGTGCGAGTGCCCCATGTCGAGCAGCCTGTGGTGCAGGTGCTTGCGGTCGGCCGCGAACGGGCTCTGGCCGTTGAGCAGCCTGCGCACCACTGCGAGCACGAAGTCGAGCAGCGGCATCAGCAGGATGGCGAGCGGCAGCAGGATGGGGATGAACGCGGGAAGGATCTGCGAACGTCCGCCGACGACCGCGATGTCGATCTGCCCCGTCACCGCGACTGCGCTGACAGCGGTGAGCAGGCCGACCATGAGCGCCCCTGCGTCGCCGATGAACATCTTGGCGGGGTGCCAGTTGAGCGGCAGCACGCCGATGCACACGCCGATGACGATCGCCGTGAGCAGGCTCGCGAGCGAGAAGGTGGCATTCTGCTGGCCGAGGTTCTGGCTCAGCATCCAGATGTAGGCGAAGAACGCGGCAGAGCCGATGATGGTCGTACCCGCCACGAGCGCGTCGAGCCCGTCTATGAAGTTCACCGCGTTCATGATCAGCACCAGCACGAGCACCGTGAGCGAGATGGACAGCGTGGACGACCCGACGGTGAGCCCCGCGATCGGCAGCGACACGATCTGCACGCTGAAGAGCGCGATGGCGATGGCGACGGCCAGCTGGGCGCCGAGCTTGAGCATCCAATCGAGGTCGACGAGGTCGTCGAGCACGCCGACAGCAACGATCAGCGTCACGGCCCCGAGCAGCGTCAGGATGCGAAACGGCTCGTCGAAGACGCGCTGGAACGATGGGATGAACGATGCGACCAGCATCGCCACGAGGACGCCGATGAACATCGCCACTCCCCCGAGCCGAGGCGTCGGCCGCGAGTGCACGTCGCGCTCGCGCAGCGGCGGGTGGATCTTGTAGTTCATCGCCACGCGATAGACGACGAGGCTCGTGAGCCAGGTCGCAACCGCCGCGATGGCTGTGATGAGCAGGAACAGCAGCAAGGTCAGTCGTCCTTGGCGGATGCTTCTTCGACGGGAGGCTCTTCGACCGGCGCTTCTTCGACCGGCGGCTCAGCCTCGGGAGCATCGACCGTGAGCGCGTCGTCGCCGACAAGCTCGCGGATCGTCTCCTCGCTCAGCACGCCCTGGCGCACGATGCGCAGCAAGCCGTCGTCGCGGGAGGCGTCGATGATGGTCGAACCGTTCTGCTTCTCGTGCGGCTCGTAGCCCTCGCCCACTTCGCCGGCGTCGAGCACGACTGCGACTGCTCCCCCGATCATGCCGGCGGCGCGGCCGGCCGTGTGCGGTGCCGGCATGCCGTGCAGATTGGCGCTCGAGACCGCGAGCGGTCCGGTGTCTTCGAGCAGCTCAGCCGTGAGCGGGTGCGCAGGGATGCGCAGCGCGACGGTGCCGTTGGTGTCGCCCAAGTCCCAGCCGAGGCTCGGGCGGGCGCGGACGATGATCGTCAGCGGGCCGGGCCAGTGCATCTCAAGCAGCGGGTCGAGGCTCTCGGGCAAGTGCTCGGCCAGTGCTGTGGCCATGGCCCTGTTGGCGATGAGCACGGGAGGGGGCGACGTGCGGTCGCGGCCCTTCGCGCTCAGCAGCTTCGCAACCGCAGCCGCGCTGAAGGCGTCTGCTGCGACCCCGTACACGGTGTCGGTCGGCACGATGACGAGCTCGCCGCGGCCGATCGCCTGGCGCGCCTGGCGCATGCCCGCGAGCAGCTGGGCGGAGTCCGAGAGATCGTAGGTGTCTGGCACGTCCCCAATGGTAGTCGCCTACGGGCGGACGGCTGCCGTGAACCGCGGCCGACCTGTGAGGTCCTCTGAGGTGGACGCCTGCTGCCAGCCGTCCTGTGCGAGGAGCTCGCGAATCCGCTCTCCCTGGTCTTCTGTGTGCTCGAGCACGATGCTGCCGCCCGAGCGCACCGCCGCATGCCCCGAGATGCTCAGCTGCCTGATGGCGTCGAGTCCGTCGCTGCCTGAGTAGAGCGCGAAGCCCGGGTCGTGCAGAAACACCTCGGGATCGCGCGGGATGCTCGAGAACGGCACGTATGGAGGGTTCGACACCAGCACGTCGAGGTCGGCCTGTTCGGTCAGCGCACGAGCGAAGTCGTCATGCAGCAGCCGAACCGATGGAGCGAGGGTCGTGATGTTGCACTTCGCCCACACGAACGCGGCAGGCGAGAGCTCGACGGCGATGACCTCGGCATCGGGGCGCTCGGTCGCGATCGACACGGCGATCGCTCCGGTGCCGGTGCCTGCGTCGAGCACTCTGCCACCCTGCGGCAGCCGCTGCATGGCGAGCTCGGCCAGCAGCTCGGTCTCGGGCCTGGGGACGAGCGCGCCCGGCCCTGTCGCGAGGCTGAGGAATCTGAAGGGGGCGTGGCCGACGATGTGCTGGAGCGGCTCACGAGCGGCGCGCCTGTCGACCGCTCGCCTGAAGCGGAGGGCCGCGCCGGCCTCGACTGCTGCGTCGATGGCCTCGAGCATCCGCACGCGACCCAGCGACTCGCCGAGCGCGTCTGCGAGCAGCAGCTGCGCATCCGGCCCCACCACTCCTGCGTTCGACAGCTGACGCCGCGCCGAAGAGAGCAGGTCATGCGCGCTGTCGGCAGGCTCAGAGTCAGTCACGAGTCCCATCGTCGCATGCAGAACGCCGCAGATTGCCCGCAGCAGTGTGACGAACCGTGTCGCATGTGGAATTCTGAAGTCGCGGCTCCGTTGAATACTGCATAGGATAAAAGCATTGCTCAGAGCACATGAAAGGCTTACTAATGGCAAACATCGCTGAGAACATCACGAAGACCATCGGAAACACCCCGCTCGTCAAGCTCAACGCCCTCAACACCGGCGACGCCACGGTGCTCGCGAAGCTCGAGGCAGGCAACCCGGCCTCGAGCGTGAAGGACCGCATCGGCCTCGCGATCATCGAAGCCGCCGAGCAGTCCGGCAAGCTGAAGCCCGGCGGCACGATCGTCGAGGGAACCAGCGGCAACACCGGCATTGCGCTCGCATTCGTCGGCGCCGCCAAGGGCTACCGCGTCGTGCTCACGATGCCCGAGACCATGTCGGTCGAGCGCCGCTCGATCCTGAAGGCGTTCGGAGCAGAGCTCGTGCTGACCCCCGGCCCTGACGGCATGCGCGGAGCAGTCGAGAAGGCGCAGCAGATCGCCGACGAGACCGAGAACGCCGTGCTGGCCAGCCAGTTCGCCAACGAGGCCAACCCCCGCGTGCACCGCGAGACCACTGGTGAAGAGATCTGGCGCGACACCGACGGCAACGTCGACGTGTTCGTCTCGGGCATCGGCACCGGCGGCACCATCACGGGCGCCGGCGGCCTGCTGCGTGAGCGCAATGCAGACGTCAAGGTCATCGCCGTCGAGCCCGCTGACTCGCCGCTGCTCTCTGAGGGCAAGGCCGGACCCCACAAGATCCAGGGCCTGGGCGCCAACTTCGTGCCCGACGTGCTCGACCGCGAGGTCTACGACGCAGTCGCTCCCGTGCAGCTCGACGACGCCATCTCGACCACTCGCGAGTTGGCTGCGAAGGAGGGCATCTTCGCCGGCATCTCGTCAGGCGCTGCCGTCTGGGCTGCTCTGCAGGAGGCGCAGAAGCCCGAGAGCGCCGGCAAGACGATCGTCGTGATCCTCCCCGACACCGGAGAGCGCTACCTCTCGATGCCGGTCTGGGCGGAGCTCGGCTGAGTTGAGCCTCCTCCGAATCCGTGAGGACATCGCGAACGCGCGCCGCCATGACCCGGCGGCGCGCGGTTCGCTCGGTGTCTTCCTGACCTACTCGACCCTGCACGCCGTGTGGGGCCATCGTTGGAACCACTGGCTCTGGCAGCGCGGCATGAGCGCGCTCGCACGTGCCGGCTCACAGTGGACCCGATTCCTCACGGGCGTCGAGATCCACCCGGGCGCAGCCATCGGCCGTCGCTTCTTCATCGACCACGGCATGGGCGTCGTGATCGGCGAGACGGCAGAGGTCGGCGACGACGTCATGCTCTACCACGGGGTGACCCTCGGAGGCACCTCGATGGAGCAGAAGAAGCGCCACCCCACGCTCGGCAACGGCGTGCTGGTCGGCGCAGGGGCGAAGATCCTCGGCCCCATCACACTCGGCGACGGCGCGAAGGTCGGCGCCAACGCCGTCGTGCTGAAGGACGTGCCGGCAGAGCACACCGCAGTCGGCATTCCGGCCAAGCTGCTCGAGCCGAGCAGCGCAGCCGACGTCGGGCTGATCGAGTACGTGATCTGACGGCTTCAGGCCGCCTGGTCAGCGCTCGAAGCGCACGACTCCCCCGACGACTGTCGTCAGCACCTGTGTGCGCCACAGGGCCTCTGGATCGATGTCGAACGGATCCTGGTCGACGACCATGAAGTCGGCGAACTTGCCCGTCTCGAGGGTTCCGGTCTCGTGCTCGAGGCCTGCCGCGTATGCGGCGCCGAGCGTGTAGGCCCGCATCGCATCCCAGACCGTCAGCCGCTCGTGCGGCTCGCGCCCGCCGGCAGGCTCGTCGTCACGACGCTGTCTGGTCACCGCCGCGTGAATGCCGAAGAATGGGTCTGCGGGCTCGACCGGCGCATCCGACCCGAATGCTAGCGCAGCGCCGTCGTTCAGCAGCGTCTGCCACGGGTAGTGCAGGGTGTCGCGCTCGCCCAGCAGGCGAATGCTGAGCGGATAGTCGCTCGTGCAGTGGGTCGGCTGCATGGAAGCGATCACCGAGAGCTCGTGGAACCGCGCCAGGTCAGCGGGCTTGATGTGCTGCGCGTGCTCGATGCGGTTGCGCAGCCCGGTCTGAGGCGCATGCTTCGCGGTCGCCTCGAATGCGTCGAGCACGATCGTGTTGGCCATGTCGCCGATCGCGTGCACGGCGATGGCGAGCCCAGCCTCTGACGCCGCGCGCATCGACTCGCGCAGCTGCTCGGCCGACGTCACGGCGATGCCGGTGTTGCCCGGCTCGCCCTCGAACTCCTCGTGGAAGTGCGCGGTGTGGGGGCCGAGTGCTCCGTCTGAGAAGAGCTTGACGGGGCCTGTCGTGACCCAGTCGTCGCCGTCGCCCGTGCGGCGGCCCTCGGCGATGGCCCTCTGCAGGTCGCCGCCCTGCACCGCCTTGTGCACGCGCAGGTGCAGTCGCCCGGCGTCGCGCAGCTGCAGGTAGCCTTCGCGCACCGATTCGCCGTCGATGTCGGTGACGTGTGCCAGGCCGGTTGCGAGCAGCTCATGCTGGAGCTCGTCGAGCAGCTCAGCCATGCGGTGCTCGAGGGTGGGCATCGCAACTGCTGAAAGCGGCGCTGACGCCGACTCGAGCAGCACGCCCGTGACTTCGCCCTGTGCGTCGCGCTCGATGCGCCCGCCTTCCGGGTCGACCGAGTCGGGGCCGATTCCGCCGAGTTCGAGGGCTGCAGAGTTCGCCCAGTCGGCGTGCCCGTCGATGGTGGCGAGCATGACCGGGCGGCTGCCGAAGATGGCGTCGAGATCAGACTTGTGCGGTGCGCCGTCTGTCCACGGATTGGCATCCCAGCTGCCTCCGACAACCCATCCGTCTCCGGGGTTCTCGTCGCGGAAGACCTTCAGAGCCTCGAGCGCCTCTGCGTAGGACCCGATGCCGCGCAGGTCGGGGCCGAGCCTGTCGATCGCCATCATGCCCGTGTGGATGTGCGCGTCATGGAACGCGGGCAGCAGCGCCGCACCCCCGAGCTCGACGGTCTCTGCGCCGTGGCCCGCGAACTCGCGCGCCTCGTCAGGAGCGCCGATGAACGCGATCCGGCCGTCGACGGCGACTATGCCGCCGTCGAACGGCTCGGGGTCTGCGAGGGTGCGGATGCGGGGGTGCAGGAACAGCGTCGACTTCGGCATGGTTAGACGCTAGCCGAGTTTCTGCGCGGTCAGATGCACCCCAGCACACGACGCGCCGCCTGCCTCAGCGGACACGATCGAGGAAGCTGCGCACACGAGGATTCTCGGTCTTCAGCAGCAGCTCGGGCTCGTCCTTCTCCATGACGATTCCCTCGTCGAAGAAGGCCAGCGAGTCGCCGACTTCGCGTGCGAATCCGACCTCGTGCGTCACGACGACCATCGTCATGCCGCCTTCTGCGAGCGCCTTCATCGTCTCGAGCACCTCGTCGACGAGCTCGGGGTCGAGCGCGCTGGTGGGCTCGTCGAAGAGCATCAGGTCGGGGTCCATCGCGAGCGCCCTTGCGATCGCCACGCGCTGCTGCTGGCCGCCCGAGAGCTGGTGCGGCCGCTTGTGCGAGTGGTCGGCGAGGCCCACGCGGTCGAGCTGCTCGCGAGCGCGCTCACGAGCCTTCGCCTTCGAGAGCTTCTTGACGTGGATGAGGCTGGCGGCGACATTCTCGAGGGCGTCGAAGTGCGCGTAGAGGTTGAAGCGCTGGAACACCATGCCGATTCGGCTGCGGAACTTCGCCCAGTCGCCGTCGCCCCATTCACGGTAGCGTCCGTCGCTGAGGCTGTAGCCGACCTGCTCGCCGTCGACGATGAGGCTGCCGGCGTCGATCAGCTCGAGACCGTTCATGGCTCGCAGGAACGTCGACTTGCCCGAGCCCGAGGGCCCGACGATGACGCTCACCTCGCCCTTGTGCACCTGGAAGTCGATGCCCTTGAGCACTTCGTGCGTGCCGAACGACTTTCGGACTCCCTTTGCCTGCACCAGCAGGCTGTTCGACTCGCTCATCGCGCTCCCTTTCCGCCGTTGCGCACGGGAAGCCGAATGGCGCCCGTCGCCGCATCGAGCATCCGCTGTCCTATCGATGTGCCTCGGATGGCACGCACCCGGTCTGCTCCGAATCGCTTCTCGAGCAGCGACTGCAGATACGTCGCGATCGCTGTCATGAACATGTACCAGATGCTGCAGACGATGAGCAGCTCGATCACGAGGTTGTTCTGCTTGTAGATGTTGCTCGCGTTGGTCATGAGGTCGTTTCCGGCCACCACGACGATCAGCGAGGTCGTCTTCAGCATCGAGATGAACTCGTTGGCCGTCGGCGGGATGATGATCTTGAGCGCCTGCGGCAGCACGATGATGCGCATCGTCTGCGAGCTCGTCATGCCACCGGCCTTCGCCGCCTCGGTCTGGCCGCGGTCGACGGCCATGATGCCGGCGCGCACCGTCTCGGCGAAGTAGGCCGAGAGGTTGAGGCCGAGGCCGAGGATCGCCGCGGTGTCGCCCGAGATGAGCGAGTTGGTGTCCCAGCGCATCCCGATCGAGGTGAAGGGGATCTTGAGGGTGATGTAGGGCAGAAGGAGGGCGAGGTTGAACCAGAAGATCAGCTGCACCAGCACCGGGGTGCCTCTGAAGAACCAGATGTAGGCTTCTGCGATCCACTTCAGCACCGGGTTCTTCGCGAGCTTCATGATCGCGAAGAGCACGCCGAGCACGAGGCCCAGCACCGTTGCCGCGAGGCTGATCCAGATCGTCGCGACGACACCGTTCAGGATGTGCTCGTAGAAGAGGTACTCTCCGACGCGCTCCCAGCGGATGCGGTCGCTGAACACGAAGATGCTCACGAACCAGAGCACTGCCGCCAGCGCGATCGCGCCGACGATCCAGCGTCTGATGTGCCATCGCCGCGCAATCGAGAGCTCTTCGCCCTGCGGGCCTATGAATGGTGCCGTTCTGCGAGTCACTGCGTGCCTCCTTCTGCCCTGATGCCTATTCGCCGTTGATGGTCGCGGTGTCGAGCGCCATGGCGTCGACTTCCCATGCGGCCAGGATCTCGGCGTATGCGCCGTCGTCCATCAGGTGCTGGAGCGCAGCCTGGATTGCGACCGCGAGGTCGGCGTTGGCGTTGTCGACTCCGATGCCCCACACCGACTCGCCGCCTTCGATGACGACTGCGTCCATGTTGTTGTTCTCGTCGGCGGCGCGAGCCACTGCGACCGGGTAGTCGGTCACGGTCGCCTGCGAGCGTCCGCTCTCGAGCGAGAGGTTGGCGTCCTGGTCTCCGGGGAACGGCAGGATGTCGTAGGGAGCCTCACCGGCTTCCTCGCATGCAGCCGACAGCTCTTCTGCCAATGCTGCGCTCGAGCCCGCGTCGACGACTGCGACGGTCTTGCCGCAGAGGTCCATGGGCTCTTCGATGCCGAGCGGGTTGCCGCCCTCGACGAGGAACGCGTTGCCCGACTGCACGTAGTTGACGAACGTGGTCGTCTCGCGGCGCTCTTCGGTGTCGGTCATCGACGAGACGAGCACGTCGTAGCGGCCAGAGACGAGGCCCGGGATCATCGCGTTGAAGTCAGCGTCTTCCATCGTCATCGGCACGCCGAGCACACGCGAGATGGCGTGGGCCATGGCGGGGTCGACGCCGAGGAGGTCCTTGTTGTTCGAGGCGAAGATCTCCATGGGCGGGTAGCCGCTCGAGGTCGTCCAGGTGAGGCCGGTCTTGTACTCGTTTGGCAGCAGGTCGTGGATCTCCTGCACGGGCTCGAGTGCCTCGATGATGTCCTTCGCTGCCTCTTCGTCGTGCACCTCGGCGAATTCGACCGACGAGAGGTCGACTGCCTCGCCGTCGCCGCCGCCTTCGACCTCTTCGAGCGACTGGCCGCCGCAGGCGACGAGCGACGTTGCGAGAATGCCGGCAAGGGCGAGCGCCATCGCCCGACGCATGGTTCTGGTGTTCTTCATGATGTCTTCCTAACTTGCTGTTGTGTGTGCGATTGCGCCTGCGACGACCGTGGTCAGCGTCTTGGCCTTCCACAGGTCGTCGCCGCTCATGGTGAATGGGTCTTGGTCGACGGCGATGAAGTCGGCGTGCTTGCCGACCTCGACGCCGCCGGTCGAGTCTTCGAGGCCGGCTGCGTATGCAGGGCCTGAGGTGAATCCGCGCAGGGCGTCGAGCACGCTCAGCCGCTCCTGCGGCTCGCGGCCGCCATCGGGTTCGCCGTCTCTCGTCTTGCGCGTGACTGCGGCGTGCACCCCGTAGAACGGATTGATCGGCTCGACCGGCGCATCCGACCCGAATGCGAGCGTTGCTCCTGAGCCCAGCAGCGATCGCCACGGGTAGTGCATGGTGGCCCGGTCGCCCAGCAGCTGCACGCTGAGCGGAAAGTCTGTCGTCGCGTGCACCGGCTGCTGCGAGGGAATCACGCCCAGCCTGGCGAAGCGGGCGAGGTCGGATGGGCGGAGGTGCTGCGCGTGTTCGATGCGGTTCCGCAGGCCGTGGGCGTGTGCAGTCTCGGCCACCCGCGCGAACACGTCGAGCACGGTGGAGTTGGCCAGGTCGCCGATGGCGTGCACCGCCGCCGCGATGCCGCGCTCGTTTGCACGTCGCACTCCGTCGAGCAGCGCATCCGCCTCTGTCACGGCGATGCCGGTGTCATCGGTGCCTTCGTAGGCCGCGTGCATGAGTGCGCTCTTGGGGCCGAGGGCTCCGTCTGCGAAGAACTTGGCGGGGCCGTTGGTGAAGCGTGCGTCGCCTTCGCCGGTGCGACGGCCCTCTTCGATTGCGATGTCGAGGAACTTCGCCTGCACGCCCTTGTGCACTCGCACGGTGAGCTCGCCCCTGGAGTGCATGGCGAGCAGCGCAGCGCGCACGTCTTCGCCGTCGAGGTCTGTGACATGGCTGATGCCAGCCGTGAGCAGCTCGCGTTGCACGCTGAGCATGAGCGCCGGCAGCTGCTTGTCGAGCGATGCCTCGGCGATGACGCGCACCTGGCTCGCCGCCGATTCGAGCAGCAGGCCGGTCGGCTCGCCGTGCTCGTCGCGCTCGATCCTGCCGCCGGCCGGGTCTGGGGTCGAGCTGTCGATGCCGGCAATGCGGAGGGCTGCGCTGTTGACCCAGTTGGCGTGGCCGTCGATGCTCGGCATCGAGACGGGAGCATCGCCGAAGATCGCGTCGAGGGTGCTGCGGTGCGGTGCCGTGCGGTCGCTCCAGGCGTTGCGGTCCCAGCGGCCGCCGACGACCCACTCTGCTCCTGCGGGAATCACGTAGCTGCGCAGTCGGCTCACCACGTCATCGTGCGACAGGGCATCGCGCAGGTCTGGCGCGACCATCTCGCGGGCCAGGTTGCCGCAGTGGATGTGCGCATCGTGGAATGCCGGAATGACCGCTGCGCCCGGCAGCTCGATCTCGTCTGCTGACCGCCCGAGGGCATCGCGCGCCTCTTGGATCGTGCCCACGTGTGCGATGCGGCCATCACGGACGGCGATCGCGCCGTCGATGTGGCGGTCGTCCGCGAGAGTGCGGATGCGCGGGTGCAAGTAGAGGGCGGTGGTCATTGCAGCCTTTCGAATCAACAGCGATGTTGAACAGTGATTTGACTCTACGGTGCGATGCGCCGGATTCGGTCACAGAACCGTCACGTCTGCGCGCGGGCTCGACATGACGAGAATTAGCAATGCTTAACTGTTGGGAGAGAAGTCGCTCGTGAAGCGGAAGGACCGACATGCTGAACCCCGTCCACCTGCGCACGCTGCAGGAGGCAGTGCGCCAGGGCAGCTTCGTCGGAGCTGCGAATCGCCTCGGGTACACGCCGTCTGCGGTGTCGCAGCAGATGGCCGCACTCGAGACCGAGCTCGGCATCGAGCTCTTCGACAGGTCTGCCAGGCGCGTTCGCCCCAACGCCGCGGCCGCTGCCATGGCCGAGCGCGCCGCAGCCGTGCTGGCGAGCATGGAGTCGATGATCGCGGCGACGACCGCGACGCACAGGCAGGAAGGGGTTGCGCGGCTGAGTGCGTATCCGAGCCTCGGCTCGCGCATCGTGCCCCTGCTGCTCGACTCCCCCGACCTGGCTGCGGCGCAGCTGTCTGTCTCGGTCAGCCTGCACGACCCGTCGCTGGCAATTCAGGAGCTACGCGCTCACGGCACGATCGACGTCGCCCTCGTCTACCGGATGGGCGGCACGGGACTCTGGTGGCCTTCGTCGTACGAGCCGGAGCATCTCGCGCACGACGAGTTCACGGTCGTCGCGCCGGCGGCGTGGGGCATGCGCGGCGGCGACGGTGGCGGTGCGTCGATTCACGATTTCGCCGAGCGGCCGTGGATACTGCACCACCCGAACTCGAGCGACGCCGAGGTGATCGCCGAGCTGTTCGCGTCCCGCGGCATCCGGCCGCAGGTTGTCGGCCGGTCTGATGACTATGCTGCGACACTCGACCTGGTGGCCTCTGGCATGGCTGCGGCGTTCGTGCCGCGGCCCATCGTCGAGCGCATGCCGGCAGGTGTGATGAAGGTCGAAGTCGACGACTTTCCGATGCGGCGTGAGATCTATGCCCTGCGGTCGACCGTTGCTCCGGCTGCGCGGATCGACACTGTGATGTCTGCAGTTCGCGAGGCGATGGGGCAGCTCGGGTACGAGTGACGGCGGTGCTGCGGTGCGGCGGCGCGTGCGCGGTGCGTGCTGCGCCGGCGCGTCACGAGATGCCGCAATGTCACCAGAAACCGCAGATTCTGCGGCTTCTCGTGGGCGGTTTCAGATGGTCGTTGCAACGAGTAGTTGGTTCAGTTTGTCAGCTGGGGTGGCCCATTGCAGTGTTTGGCGTGGTCGGGTGTTTAGTTCGTGGGCTGTGGTGTCGAGGTCGTCTTGTGTGATGGTGCGGAAATCGGTGACGGATTTCGGGTAGTACTGGCGTAAGAGTCCGTTGGTGT
>NZ_FUHU01000009.1 GCF_900163565.1 Agrococcus casei LMG 22410 | reverse complement strand
TCCTCTGCGAAGAGCCAGCAGCGACCATCGCAACAGCATCCCGCTTGAACTCATCAGAATAGATCTTCGGCACGATTGCCATCCTTCCAGCACGACCCCAGTCAGAAATCATGCGGTCATAGACTCAACCGAACCTTCAGCAGACCCTGAGGGCCCGGTGCCGTCCCGGACCGGGGTGAGGTCGATGATCACGGTGACGTACTTGTCACCGCGCCGGGTGTGCCGCCACACGTGCTCATCGACCCCGACGACCTTGACACCGTCCAGGCGGGTCGGGTCCTCGATGAGCAGACGCCGGCCCTCAGCCAGGACCGCGTCGTTGGCGGTGTTCCACGCCACGCCCAGTCCTTCGGCAACTCGGGCCATCGACAGGTGGCCGACGACGATCCCGACCAGACCCCACCGCAGGCCGGCGCGGGAGATCTTGGCCCGCGGCGGCGCCGCAGCGGTGGTGTCCTGACGCCACACGTGCGAGCACTCCTTGCAGCGGTAGCGGCGCACGGTGAGCACCAGCGTGGTAGGGCGCCACCCGAACGGCTCGTGCGCCAACTCCCTGCTCACCGTGTCACGGGGCACGCCCTGGCAGCCGCACCGCCTGCACCAGTCGTCCGGCTCCACGACCCGGCACGCCAGCACGGACCGGTCAGGCTCGAGCAGCTGGCCGGTGACCTCCAGACCGAGGCCGTCGAGGCGGGTGAAGGTAGTCAGGTCAGGGCGCGTGAAGGTAGCGTCAGGCACGTCGAGGTCTTCCGGACGGGTTGTGTGAGAACTCCCATCATCGGAAGACCTCGACCCTCACCCCGACACCGACGCGCCGCCCCAGGTCGCACCACAGCTATACCCTCATCTGTGAAGAGCCCCGAAACCCGGCCCAGCGCGACGTGCGATGGGGCCCAGGGTGGCTCAGCTTCGGACCAGTTTGCGAGCGGGGTTCGGTGCGGTGTAGCGCAGGACGAGGACGACCCCGATGGCACCCATCAGGAGCGGGAGGGCGCTGAGAGGGAGGTTGACTCCGACCGGGACGCTCCCGCCCGCGATGCCGAACACGATGGCCAGCAGCGAGGAGGCGATCCACGAAGCGGTCAGCAGAACCCGCTGCTGTCCGGTCAGCTCTCTGACGAGGAAGGACAGCACGGTCGAGAAGACTCCTGTCATGCTGCCGGCACCGAAGGCGAGCAGGATGAGCATCGGGTGTAGAGCGTATTCGGAGTCATCGTCGAAGTACGCCGTGAAGCACAGCAGTGCCCCCAGGGCCATGAAGCCTCCCACTGTGGCCACGGCGCTTGCTACGGCGAGCAGCCGCATCCACCGCGGTGTGCCGGCCGTCTCTGCCCCGGCTTCCAGGGCGATCTGCTCAGGTGGGCCGAGACTGTCGAGTGCCGCCTGGATCACGCCTCGCTGTTCGGCGTCCCTGAGGTGTTCCTCGATTCCGGTGAGAAGATCCAGCTGCTCGCTGGAGGGGAGCGATTCGGTCAGGGCAGTGAGGCGCTTGAGGTAGGCCTGGGCGGCGGCGGACGAGGGCAGAGTGGTCATGCGTGGTCTCCAATGACGAGGTCGACGGCTTGCCGGAAGCGGCCCCATTCCTGGGTGAATGTAGCAAGTCCGGTCTTGCCTGCCGGGGTGATGTGGTAGTAGCGGCGCGGGGGTCCACTCGGGGACTCTTGCCAGGCAGTGGTCACGAGGTTGCGTTTTCGGAGTCTCGACAGGAGCGGGTACAGCGTCCCTTCGCTCTCGAGGAGTCCTCGTTCGCTCAGCGTTCGAGCCAGGTCGAGACCATAGGTCGGTTGCTGGGCGATGACGGCGAGGACACATGGTTCGAGAGCGCCGCGGCGCAACTGCCCTACGAGGTGAACAGCGTCAGGTTCCATGCACCACAAGGTAGCACGCTCCGCCAGGATCTGTTCGGTGTGGGGTAGACGAGGCCAAGGATCCTGCGCGCGGGTGGTCTCCGCCCTGCAAGCCCGCCGTCGCATATCGGGCCGCACTGTACGGTGATCATCGACTTGACCACGGTTCGCCAGGACAGCGGCCCTTCCAGGCTGCTGGACATGGTCGAAGGCCGCTCCAAGGCAGTGTTCAAGACCTGGCTCGCCGCCCGCCCCTAGACTTGGCGCGAGGCAGTGGAAGTTGTTGCGACAATCGGCTTCACCGGGTTCAAGACCGCCGCAGCCGAGAAATTCCCGGACGCGGTCGCGGTAATGGACCCCTTCCGCGTCGGGCGGCTCGCCGGGGAAGCGGTCGACGTCTGCCGACGGCGCATCCAGTTACTCCTGCACGGACACCGCGCCGCGCCGGCGACCCGCTCTATTCCTGCCGATGCACCCTTCACACTGGAGCAGCGCTAATCACCGACCGCCAGGTCGAACGGATCCAGGACCTGTATGCCGACGAGCAACACGTCGAAGTGGAAGCGACCTGGGGCATCTACCAGCGCATGATCGCCGCCTCCCGGACCGCACACTCGGGAAACCAGAGATGCAGGCCGTCATGGACGTCCTCCGCACGGCTATCCCCGAAGGCCTCGACGAACAGGCCCGCCTCGGTCGAGCTCTGCGTCGGCGAGCCAGCGACGTGCTGGCATTCTTCGACCTACCCGGCGCCAGCAACGGCCCCACCGAGGCCACCAACGGCAGGCTCAAACACCCCCACGGATCCGCCCTCGGCTTCCGAGATCTCACGCACTGCATCGCCCGATCCCTGCTCGGGGCGGGTGGCTTCAGACCCCGCCTACACCCTGGAATGCGATGAGCCCTATTAGGCGGAACATGAAGGAGGGGCCTACCCGGGCAGCGCCACGCCGTTCGATCCTTGACTACGCGCTACACCCTCATCTGTGAAGAGCCACCAAACCTGGGACGGTTCAAGCGGCGCTAGGCGAGTCTGATTGCTGCGTCGATCTATGGGGTGAGGGCAGTGGCCGACATCGCGGTCCGAACTATCGCGGTCCGAACTATCGCGGTCCGAACCTACCGGAGTCCGAAAGTACCGCGGTCCGAAACTATCTGATGCGCATCTTCTACAATGAGGATGCGCGTATGCACATGCATACGCACACGCACACTCCTTGGACGCCGTAGCGAGCTTCCGGGCAGACGGTCGCAGGCGTCGTCCCCCTGGCTCGTTTCCCCGCCCATCAAAAAATGAACGACCGCGGACTAGCTCGGATCAAGGCGACATCCCCTCAGCATCATGACGCGCTTGTGATGCAACTGAATATAGGAAGCTTAGAGATGACGCAACCAGGACAGACCACCACGACTTCGCACGAAGCGATCGATGCGTTCAAGAGAATCGTCGGCGACGAACATGTACTGACCTCTGAGCGTGCCACGATGCCATTCAGCAAAGGCTATCGATTCGGCGGAGGACCAGTCTTCGCCGTGGTGCGCCCCGGCACGCTGGTCGAGATGTGGCGGGCGCTGCAGGTATCCGTCGACAACAACCTCATCGTCATCCCGCAGGCATCGAACACGGGCCTGACTGGTGGATCCGGCCCCGGCTTCCAAGACTACGATCGCCCCATTGTGATCATCTCGACTCACCGCATCGATGAGGTGCACCTCATCAACGACGCGCGCGAGGCGATCTCGCTCGCGGGCACCCCGCTGACACACCTGACCGACGCGCTCGCCAAGCACCAGCGCGAGCCGCACTCGGTGATCGGGTCGACATCAATCGGCGCCTCGGTCATCGGCGGCATCGCGAACAACTCGGGCGGCAGCCAGATTCGCAAGGGTCCGGCATTCACGCGCGAAGCGATCTTCGCCCGCGTCAACGACGACGGCAAGGTCGAGCTGGTCAATCACCTGGGCATCTCGCTCGGAGACGACCCTGAGGTCGCACTCGACCGTCTACAGCGCGGCGAGTGGTCTCCCGAGGATGTCACCCCAGCTCCCGAAGACTCGAACGAGACCGAGTACGCCGAGCACTTGCGCAAGATCGTGCCTTCGCCTGCTCGCTACAATGCGAACCCCGAGTACCTGTTCGAGGCTTCCGGCTCGGCCGGCAAGCTGATGGTGTTCGCGGTGCGCACCCGCACCTTCCCTCGCGAAGTGCACCCGACCGTGTTTTACATCGGCACGAACAACACGCACGAGCTCGAAGAGATCCGTCGGTTGTTCCTCGAAGCCGACATGCCGCTGCCTATCTCTGGTGAGTACATGGGCCGCAGTGCCTTCGACTTGGCCGAGAAGTACGGCAAAGACACCTTCGTCTTCCTGAAGTTCATGAGTCCAGCGCTGCAGACGCGCATGTTCTCGTTCAAGACGTGGGCCAACGGCTTGTTCTCGAAGATTCCCGGCATTGGTCCGACCTTCGCCGACACGGTATCGCAAGCCATGTTCAGCGTGCTGCCCAACCAGCTGCCCAAGCGCATGATGGAGTACCGCAACCGTTTCGAGCATCACCTGCTGCTCACCGTCAGCGAGTCGCAGAAGGCCGCGAGCGAGAAGATGCTCAAGGAGTTCTTCGCAGAGCCCGAGCACACTGGTGAGTTCTTCATCTGCACGTCTGATGAAGAAAAGAGCGCGTCGCTCAACCGGTTCGGCGCGGCCAGTGCCGCCACTCGCTACGCCGCGTTGAAGCGCCGGCACATCGCAGGGCTCATCCCCATCGATGTGGCCCTGCGTCGCGACGATTGGAACTGGCTCGAGGTGCTGCCGGAGGAGATCGACGACCAGCTTGAGGTCAAGGCGTATTACGGGCACTTCTTCTGCCATGTGATGCACCAGGACTATGTCGCCAAGCAGGGCGTGGATCCCGAGGCGCTGCACGACCGCATCCAGCACCTGCTGGAGGAGCGCGGCGCGAAGCTGCCCGCCGAGCACAACTACGGTCGCATCTACAAGCTGCCGGAGTCCATGGAAGAGCACTTCAAGGAGCTCGATCCGACGAATACGTTCAACGCCGGTATCGGCGGCACGTCGCCGCACAAGGACTGGGCCTAAGTCCCCAAGGTAGCGCGACGCCGTGAGAGCCTGAGCGATGTCTTATCCATCTCGGGTGGACCTAGGGCTCGACTCCCTAGGTCCACCGGGACGGATGAGTCGAGACATCGGTCAGAGGCTGGGCAGGCCATAGAATCGCGTGGCGGCGAGGGCCGCGCCCGGTCCGAGAACGGGTCATCGCCTCACGCCGTCAGCTGACCCGCGACGGCCGGCACACCGGCGAAATCCTCGCCACCGGCCACATCGACGAGCCCGGAGGCTATTGCTGAAACACATTGCCTGAACATATTGGTGGAGCTGAAGGTGTGTAGGTTCAGGACATCGTTCATAGGTGAGTCGGGACATCGTTCATAGTGGTCCGTGACGATGAGGGATGTCTAAAGCGGCTCTTCACAGATGAGGGTGTAGTTGAGGTCTGAATCCGCCGGACTCGAGCAGGGATCTGGCGATGTAGTTGGTCAGGTTGCGGAAGCCCAGGGCCGAGCCGCGCAGGTGCTCCAGGCGTCCGTTGATCGCCTCTGTGGGGCCATTGCTGGTGCCAGGCCGCTCGAAGTAGGCCAGCACGTCGGTGGCGCGAGCCTTCAGGGTCCGACCGAGCTTGCGCAACTCGTCCAGCCCGGCGGGGACGTCTTGGCTGACGGCGTCGATGAGCGCCTCCATCGCCGCGCGGCCGAGGGATCGGTCCTTCTCGCGGTAGGCCGCGATCATCCGCTGGTAGATCCCCCAGGTCGCCTCGACGGGCACGTGCTCCTCGAGCACGAACAGCTCCTGCAGGCGGGTCTGCTGCTTGTCGGTGAGCAGGCCCGCGCCGGTGTGCAACGTTCTACGCGCACGGTAGAGCGGGTCGTCTTTGCGGCCGCGGTGCCCGTGCAGTTCCTGCTGGACTCGGCGTCGGCACTGGTCGAGGGCATCACCGGCAAGGCGCACGACGTGGAAGGGATCCATCACCGCAGCCGCGTCGGGCAGTTCCTCGGCGGTGGCGCTCTTGAACCCGGTGAAGCCATCCATCGCGACGACTTCGATGGCCTCACGCCATGCCTGAGGGCGAGCGGCGAGCCACTCCTTGAAGACTCGCTTGGAGCCGCCAGACGTGCTCGTCGACGCCGAGCACGCGGACGCCGTCGAAGCGGTTCGGGTCCTCGATCAGGACGCGTGTGCCCTGGGCCAGGACGGCATCGTTGGCGGTGTTCCACGCAACCCCGAGCCCCTCAGCGACCCGCGCGACCGTCAGGTGGGCGATGACGATGCCCTCCAGCGCCCACGCCAGCCCTCGCCGGGAGAGCTTCGCGCGTGGCTCGGCCGCCAAAGACGTGTCTTGGCGCCACACGTGGCCGCAGCCGGTGCACCGGTAGCGGCGGACCGTGACCTCCAACGTCGTCGGACGCCACCCCAACGGCTCGTGGGCCAGCCGGCGGACAACCGTGCCGCGCGCGGTTCCTTCACAGCCACAGCGTCGGCACCAGCGGTCGGGTTCGACGACTCGACAGGCCAGGACCGCACCGGCGGGCTCGAGGCGCTGACCGGTGGCCTCAAGGCCGAGCTCATTCAAGCGGCAGAACATGGTCAGGTCAGGGTCGGTGAAGGTAGCGTCAGGCACGTCGAGGTCTTCCAGATGGGCAGTGTGAGAACTTCCATCATCGGAAGGCCTCGATGCCTACCCGGGCAGCGCCACGCCGTTCGATCCTTGACTACGCGCTACACCCTCATCTGTGAAGAGCCCGTTTCGTCAGTGTTCGGCCGAGCTTGGCCAGCTCGGGCAAGGCGTCCGGGACGCGCTTGCTCAGCGCGGTGATGAGCTTCTCCATCTTCGCTTTGGCTTTCGCCCGGTCGGGTTCTCGGTAGGCGGCGACCATCGCCTGGTAGATCTCCCAGGTCACCTCGACCGCAACGTGCTTCTCTCGCTCGAACAGGCTGCTGAGGCGCTGGCATTGGCGGTCGGTCAGCAGCTTGGTGCCGGTGTGGAGGGTGCGGCGAGTCTTGTAGAGGGGGTCGTCCTTGCGGCCCCTGCGCTTGTGGAGCTGCTGCTGGACGCGTCGTCGGCAGTCGTTCCAGTGCGTCTCCGGCGAGGCGGACGACGTGGAAGGGATCCATGACCGCGACCGCGCCTGGGAGGGCCTCGCCGGCGGCGGTCTTGTATCCGGTGAACCCGTCCATCGCCACTACCTCGATGCGGTCCTTCCATGCCTTGGGGTGGGCCTTGAGCCAGGCCTTGAACGCTGCTTTGGAGCGGCCGGGGATCATGTCCAGCAGCCTCGCCGGGCCGGTCTTGTCCCTGGCTGGGGTGAGGTCGATGATCACGGTGACGTACTTGTCGCCGCGCCGGGTGTGGCGCCAGAGGTGCTCGTCAACACCGATCACGCGGACGGCGTCGAAGCGGGCTGGGTCATCGATCAGCAGCTGCTGGCCCTCGGCCAGGACGGCGTCGTTGGCGGTGTGCCAGGCAACCCCGAGCCCGGCGGCGATCCTTGCGATCGTGAGGTGATCGATGACCAGGGCTTCCAGTGCCCACCGCATCCCGCCGCGGGAGAGTTTCGCCCGCTCGGGCGCGGCGGCGGTGGTGTCCTCTCGCCAGCGGTTGCCGCAGTGATCACACCGGTAGCGCCGGATCCGCACCAGCAGGGTCGTGGGGCGGTGGCCGAACGGCTGGTGAGCGAGGCGACGAGTGATCGTGCCGCGCGAGGTCGACCTCGCCCCGCAGGCGCGGCACCACGGATCTTCCTCCGCGAGTCGACACTCGAGCACCGCCCGCTCGGCCGAGAGGCGTTGACCGACGGCGACCAGACCGAGTTCGTCCAGGCGCGCGAAGGTCGTCAAATCGGGGCTGTCGAAGGTAGCGTTGGGCACGTCGAGGTCTTCCTGATGGCGAGCGTGAGAACTTCCATCATCGGGAGACCTCGACGTCTATCCCGGCACCGACGCGCCCACCCCACACTCCGCAGCTACACCCTCATCTGCGAAGAGCCAGAAAGGCTCTTCGCAGTTGAGAGTGTAGGTCGGGGCCGCGCGGCGATCGCCGGATAGGTGTCGAGGTCTTCCAGGATGGAAGTTCCTAAGCTGTCCATCTGAAAGACCTCGACGTTGTTCAACGCTACCTTCGCCGCACCGTGCCTGACCACTTTCTGCCGCCTCGACGAACTCGGCCTTCAAGCCGTCGGCCAACGACTCGAGCCTGAGCGCGCGGTGATCGAGTGCCGCGTCGCCGAGCCAGACCCGTGGTGCCGGAAATGCGGTGCCGAAGGGGTGGTCCGGGACACGGTCGTCCGGCGGCTCGCGCACGCGCCGTTCGGCCACCGGCCCACGACGCTCCTGCTCCGGGTGCGCCGGTTCCGGTGTGATCACTGCCGGCGGACTTGGCGGGAAGACACCACGAGGGCTGCGCCGTCTCGGGCGAAGATCTCCCGCGGTGGACTGGGATGGGCTCTCGCCGGGATCGTCGTCGACCATCTCACCGTGACCCGCGTCGCGGCAGGGCTGGGGGTGTCTTGGCACACCGCGAACAGCGCGGTCCTCGCCGAGGGCCGCCGACGCCTGATCAACAACTCCCACCGGTTCGACGGGGTCCGGGTGATCGGTGTCGACGAGCATGTCTGGCGGCACACAAGGTTCGGCGACAAATACGTCACCGTGATCATCGACCTCACCCCGAACCGCGACAAGATCGGCCCCGCACGCTTGTTGGACATGGTTGAGGGGCGATCGAAGGCCGTGTTCAAGGACTGGCTCGCGGGACGCCCGAAGTCGTGGCGGGACGGGATCGAGGTCGTCGCGATGGACGGGTTCACCGGATTCAAGACCGCCGCCGCCGAAGAGCTCCCGAAAGCGGTCGCGGTGATGGACCCGTTCCATGTCGTCCGCCTCGCCGGCGACGCGCTCGACGTCTGCCGGCGGCGCGTCCAGCAGGACCTCCACGGCAGGCGCGGGATGAAGAACGACCCGCTCTACAAAGCCCGCCGCACCCTGCACACCGGTGATGCCCTCCTCACCGAGAAGCAGGTCACGCGAATCCAGGTGCTGTTCGCCGACGAGCAGCATGTCGAGGTCGAAGCGACCTGGGGCATCTACCAGCGCATGATCGCCGCTTACCGGGAACCCGACAAGAAGCTCGGGAAGCAGGCCATGCAGGCGGTCATCGACGCCGTCGCCACCGGCGTCCCGGCCCGCTTGGTCGAACTCCGCA
The DNA here is from genome assembly GCF_900163565.1 of Agrococcus casei LMG 22410. GTDB lineage: Bacteria > Actinomycetota > Actinomycetes > Actinomycetales > Microbacteriaceae > Agrococcus > Agrococcus casei. The sequence goes on along the minus strand of NZ_FUHU01000009.1, from coordinate 71,673 downwards.
AGCTCGGCCGGACACTGAAGAAGCGGGCCGCCGACATCCTCGCGTTCTTCGACCGCCCCGGGACCAGCAACGGACCGACCGAGGCCATCAACGGCCGCCTCGAACACCTCCGCGGATCCGCCCTCGGCTTCCGCAACCTCACGAACTACATCGCCAGATCGCTGCTCGAGTCCGGAGGATTCAGGCCCCACCTACACTCTGGAATGCGATGAGCCTTCAAACGCTGGCGTTCGGAGCTCGCCCAGATGGCGGTCCTCGCAAGTCCGGCGCACCGAGGGGCGGGCTTCGCCTATGCCACCGCAGCTGTAGCGACGCAGGAGGCGTTGGGGATCGGTCTGGTCGCACAGTGGCGCAGTCGTCAGGGAAACGAGGCATCCCGCCGACTCGCACAGCGATTGGGTTTCACCCAACTCGGCGTACAAGTGGCAGTCACGCTGAAGCGATAGGTGACCGGCCGTTTGCCAACGACGCGACTCGAGGGACTGATGGTGCGATCCGACGAACGCACGTGACCGGGCTACGACTACCCACGAGTCACCCGCGACGTAGAGGTTATTCGGCTACGGAATGTGGTGGAATTTAGGTTTAACGTCTAGTCTTTAGCGCTTTTGATGCCCCGGTTTCTTCTTAGAAACCGGGGCATTTTTGTATCCTCGATACATATCGGGCCTCAGCTCGGCCGGGCGTCTTCTCCTTTGGGATCGAAGAGTTCCTCGATCCTGCATTCGAAAACCTCGGCCAGACGGAAAGCTAGCGGCAAGGATGGGTCAAACCGTCCGCGTTCGATGGAGATGACTGTTTGGCGGGAGACTCCGAGTTCATCGGCGAGGCGTTGTTGCGACCATCCGCGGTCCTGTCGGCGTTCGTGAAGCGAGTTCTTCACGGTCAGCCCCGCTTCTTCGCCATGAGGTACCGCACAATTGTACTGAAGAAGGCAACCCAGACGACGCCGATGAGCGCCCAGGTGACATCGAGTTCGAAGCCGGTGATGACGAGAGTAGCAAGCGCGAATCCTGTCAGCATGATCGTGTCGCAGAGCGCACCAGCCATAGCGGCTTCCAGCCACTTTGACTCGATCGATTCATCTGGCCTGTCGAGTGCCCCCCGCAGGCTTGAGTGATCCACGACTAGGGCCCAGATGAGGCCGATGAGCCCCCAGGACATGATGAGGGTGAACACGCCGGCAATGATCAAGGCCTGCTCGCCCTGGGAGACTCCAGTCAAAAGTGTGAGCGCACCAACTCCCGCGGCCAGGATCAGCCCGGCCGGGATCGCAACAGCCATCGCGGGGATGCGCCCTCCGGCGAACTTGATGCGGCCCCAGCGCGTTCGGGTGTCGGTTCGTGGTTCGGTGCTCATAGCCTCTCCGTTGTGAAGCTCGTTTGACATGTGAAGCTAGCTTGACATGTACAGCTCGCTTTACGCAAGTTGACGATTCCGAGCTTGTCGTGCCGCCGCATGCGCTGGGCCGTAGACCCCTCCCGTGAGGCTGGTATGTGCGGCGACGTGTGCGAGTGGCGGTTTAACGTCTAGTCGCGTTTCGCTTTAACGTCTTATGCAAGCGCCGGATCCCTGTCGGGGTTCGGCGCTTTGCTACGGTGAGCTAGGAGTGCAATCGTTGCCGAATGGCAGACGTGTGGTGTGCATCGCTGGCTTTGGTTGATCCAGCAGCGCCCGGTATTGGCTCACCTGACAATGTTAGGGGTTTCGGATCGCGTCGAGATTGCTTGATAAGGTGGTTCGATGTCTGACGTGAAAGTGCGATCGGTGCAAGCTGTATCAACGCTTTCTCTAGCGTTGGCGGGAGTGCTGTTGCTGCCAGGGTGCTCGACGGCAAGTTCGTTCGAGGCCGAGCTTGAGGATATCTCTTCGAAAAGTAGAACGTTTAATTTGCCTTCGAGTGTCGGTGGCGACATGGCTTGGGATGAGTTGCTCATCGTCTGTCCTTACGCCGAGCCGAAGGGCGATGTTCATCCAGTGCTTGCCGCTGCAGCTTCTGAAGTAGATGCCGACAGCTCTGACGACTTGCAGTGGCTAATATTCCGCAGCAACGAGGACGTCAGCACTCTCGAACTGTCCCGCATCGACTTTGATTTCTGCTCACGTTCCTTCTCTGCTGAAGAGACGTTCAAGCCGGAGGCCCAGTGGGAAATGATCGAAGATGACGGGGCTTCCGTGATCGTACCCGCGGAGTAACGCGTTTTAGCTGATTGGCTTCTCATTGAAATCAATGATTGAAAGCGCGTGGAGCAGCCTTCGTGGACGAACCATGAAAATGGCAATATCACGTGCCTTCGACCAGTCAGTGACGAGATCACTCCTGTCAAAGGTTGGCACCTGTGGGCACTGCTGCGAATGGCGGCACAATACAACCTCTGCGGGTAAGAAGTGAACCGGTGGTCGCGCCAAAGGTTCGCTAACCGCGGCGACGTGGTGGAGTTCAGCTTCGCCGTATAGTCGAGTTCCCGCTCCACTGTGAGCGCAATGACCGAGGTTTGCCGAACGGGAAGGAGCCATCGGATGTCGATACGCGCGGGTCGAGTGTTCCTCGCATTCGCCGGTGTGCTGCTCGTGGCTTCCCTGACGTGGATCGGGATCGTCTGGTTCATAGCGGATGCAGTGCCGGGCGATTTCGTCGCCCCCTCGCTGATCGGGTTCGTCGCGCTCGTTCTCTTAGTCGTCGGAGCTCTGACGTTCTCCCAATTCGTCGAAGTGTCTGTCAGCCCCGACCGCATCACGGTCCGGCATGTGGTGGGTGCACGTCGGTCTGTGCTGCTGTCAGAGATCGATGAGGTTGTGCTGCTGCAGCGTCTGGTTCTGCCCGGAAGGGGAGGGGTGTCAGCGGTTCCACGCGTGCTGCTCCGTCACGGTGATCGAACTGTGCTCGCCTTCACTCCTCAAGAACGCGGTGTGGTGGAGATGCTGGCATCGCACGGCCTGCAGTCGACAGTCGTCAGTGAGCCGCTGACTCCGATTCAGGCGTCGCGACGCTATCCAAGGTCCGTCAGTGTTGGAGAGCTGCTTGGCGGGCCCATGCTCTGGGCGGCACTCGTCATTGCCGTATTCGCCATCGCTTGGGTGTTCTGGATCGTCCTGCGCTGAGAGCGAATACGCCTGCTCGACACCTTGTGATGGGACTCCGCGTCAGTTCGCGAATCTCACGAAGGCACGTCCGGGGACGCTCTCACCAAGCTGGGCGAAGCCCACCGATTCGTAGAAGGACTTCTGCCCAGCCTCTTCGTCGGTGATGAGCACGTGCTGGCGAACCGAGGAATACGGCGCGAACGCCTCCCGAACCAGCGCCCTTCCGAGCCCGGTCCTCTGCGCACTCGGGCTCACCAGCACATCCTGCAGATAGCAGATGGTCGCACCATCGCCGATGATTCTTGCCAGACCCACGAGCTCACCGTTCACGCGAGCGACGACTACGCGAGCCGAATCGAATGACCATCCTGGGACATCCGGTCTGGACTGCCGAGTACCGTGTACTCGGTGTCTAGGAGGGGAGCGACCCCGTTCGCAGAAGGTGATCGAATTCGAGGGCAAAGCGCTGGGCATCGACCTTGCGATTCGGAATCATCTTGATGCCTTTACCGGCGGTCGTCTCGACGCGCATTCGAGTGAAGAGGCCAGGCCGGTACCGTACCCCGGCAACATCGATAGCCCGGACCTCTCGCTTGATCTTCGCCTTCTTGATGGGGCCCGCGACGGCGGCCAGCAGAAATCGACTCGAGGTGGCGATCATGAGATCAGGAAAGTCACCCGCTACACCAGGGAGGACGAGCAGGACTTCCTCATCAGGATGCAGCAAGGCAGGTATGTCGCGGCGCAGTCCAGGGCTCTCGAACAGCTCGTTTCGATTGAGCGCAGAGGCATAGCTCATGGCGGCACGAGACACAGTCATGCTCCTAGGCTAATCGTGATGCGACTCAGACCGCTTCGGAAATTCGCGGGTAAGGGTATTCAGACTCGCGGTTCTGGAATGTCAGAACACTCGGATTCTTGATGACTCCGTCGTGGATCTCGATGGCACGGGAGATGGTCAGATCCTCTTCCCAAGCGGCCGGTCCTTCCATCACTGTGCGAAGGAACGGCAGAATGGCCTCGCTGATCTCCCATGTCGCCGAGTTCCACAGGTATGACGGGCTGTGGTCGACAGCGTAGTAATTCACGCCCTGACCGACAGCGAACATCGGGTCCTCGAATGCAGTTGGCTTGGCCCATTCGAAGCCCATTCCCTCGTCGCACGAGACATCGATGATCAGGCTGCCCGGCCGGAAGCCCTCCAGATCCTGAGTGCGCAGATACGTCATGGGTGCGTCGACGTCTTGCAGCGTGCAGTTGATGACAATGTCGTGCGACGCAAGAAAATCGGGAAGCAAGACGTCACCGTCTTTCGTGGGCACCGTGCTGAGATGAATGGGGCCGTCGTCGGTATTCAGCTGGGTGATGTGAGCGCTGTGGATGGGCGAGCCGACTGCAGAGGCATCACGCTGCGTCAGGACCTGGATGTCATAGATCTCGTGTGCTTTGAGCGCAGTGACCGCTCCTCGTGCCGTTGCGCCGAACCCGATTACGACTGCACTGCGTCGCGGCCCGTAGCTGCCGGTTGACCCGATGAGGCTCAACGCATGCAGCACCGAGCAGTATCCAGCAAGCTCGTTGTTCTTGTGGAAGACATGGAGGCTGAAGTCTCCCTGACGCGTCCAGTGATTCATCGCTTCGAACGCGATGAGCGTGAGACGACGGTCGATTGCAGTCTGCGTCATGCTGGCATCCTGCACACAGTGGGGCCATCCCCAGAGAATGCCGCCTTCGGGCATCGCCGACACGTCAACCGACTGCGGCTTCGGCAGAAGCAGAACGTCCGCAGAGCTGATGACCTCGGCCCGATCTGCGACACGGCCCACACGAGACTCGACATACCCGGGCGCGAGCTGGAAATCAGACGCGTATCCGTGTTCGACGATCATTCGCGCACGCAGGTCGGGGTCGATTCGATCCAGGTGGTGCGGGTGCAGCGCCAGCCTCCGCTCGTTCTCCATCGTGGACTCGGCGAGCAGCCCCAACGTGAGCAGGGGAGTGTGTGGCGTAGCTTCGTCCGAAGAAGAGAGGGACACACCAGTGGACGGTTGAGCATTGCCGGACATCCGGTCTCCCATCATCGGGGAACCAAATGGGGTTCCTGCTTGGACTGTACTCCCACACACGAAAATGCATGCTGGCTGGTGCAGCAAGCGAAGATGGAGCCAGCCGGATTCTGTATCGGCTCATCGGGCGAGGTCGTAGAGCGCCGCGCGACGACAGGGACGCGCGCCGCTTCTGGTCAGGCGCGCCTCGAGCGCATTGCCTTGAGCTGCTTCACCTCGGGGTCAGCGCGAGTGCACGATAGTCATCTGAACCAACTGCCACGAGAGCAACGCGGCCGTCTGCGTCGTGGTGGATTCCCCAGCCGTACCGCTTGCCGAGCGGCGAAGACCGCAAGCACGCCTGATCCTTCGCAAAGAACGCCTCACGCGCCTCAGTGCGCTTGTCGGCAGCAATCTCATTCCGAGTCGCAAAGACCTCGAACAGCACATCGTCGCGGGTCATCTCATACGGTCGCGCCGAGATGAGCGCATACTGCAGCTCCGCCACTGTCGGCGACTTGGTGCGGGTCGGCGGAATCTCTGCCTCGTCAAGCACGCGGATGCGGTGAGCGGCAAAGACGAGGGTCCCGACGCCGCGTCCGACCGGCTGTCGGTCAAACCCTCCGAACACCTCATCGACGACGAGCCCGGCTTCGCCCAGCAATGACCGCAGATGCTCTTCACTGCGAAAGCGGATGCGATCGGCAGTGACGTGTTCGTGTCCGCCGGCGTCCACCTCGTGGGCACCGAAGTCAACCAACCCTGCAGGCTCATCGACACTGGTCGTCTGGTACCAGTGCTGACTCTCGCCGTCGGGCAGTTCGACGACGCGGTGGCTGTTCTCCTTCGTCCATCGCTCCCAGCCTCGAGCATTCGGATCACGCGAGTCGAACGTCAGCCGGCCGCCTGGCACCAGGTGGCTTGCGATGTCACTGAAGGTGCGGGTGAGCTCAGCGTCATCCAGGATCGCCTGCACGACGTTCGACGACATGATCGCCGCATCGAACATCCGCTCTTCTGGAATGGCACGTGAATCGCCGACGATCCACTCGACCCGGTCGGCACCCGGCTTCAGCTGGGCAGCCGCGACCGAGGGCTGATCAGGGTCGACACCGGTGACGCGGGCGCCTGTCTGAGCGATCGCAAATGTGATGCGGCCAGTCCCGCATCCGAGATCCAGGATGCGCGACTGGCCGTCGCCCGCACCGAACTTCAGAAAGTACTCGTCGTCGGCACCCCAGGTGTTGACAGCGTCATAAAGGCTTGCGGCGTGGTCTTCTGTCATCCGGTCATCGTAGTGCTCAGTCGCGCACTGCACTCGCAGCCGCAGCAGTCTCGCTGCGAGCCGCCTTGCGCGTGCCCCTGGTGATCAGGAAGCCGAAGGCAGTCGCGAGCACATACATCAGAATCGAGTAGATGGCCGCGGGGATCGCGACCTCGGTGCTGTTGAGCACGCTCAGCGCAATCGTCAGCGCGATCGTGGTGTTGTGGATGCCGATCTCCATGGAGACGGCAATGGACTGCGACGAATCCAGCTTGATCAGACGCGCACCGAGATACCCGATGGTCCGGCTCGCGAGACAGAAGAGTCCGGTGGTGAGCCCGATCTGCTGGAAGTAGTCAAGCAGGTGCTCCCGCTCGCCGAGCAGTGCGCCGACGGCAACCACGACGAGCACGATGATCGAGAAGATTCGCACCGGTCGGTCGGCGCGGTCGGCAAATTTCTTGGAGTAGTGGCGCACGACCATGCCCACGGCAACGGGGATGAGCACGATCACCATCACCTGCAGCAGCTTGCCCAGCTGCAGACCCAGTTCGCCGTCTGCAGCGAAGTAGTTGATGGCGAGGTTGGTGATCAGCGGGATCGTGAATGCCGCGAGCACGGAGTTGACGGCCGTCAGCGTGATGTTGAGCGCCACATCGCCACGGAAGAGGTGGCTGAAGAGGTTCGCCGTGGGCCCGCCGGGGGAGGCGGCGAGCAGCATGACGCCGACTGCGAGCAGCGGGTCGATGTTGAACGCGACGACCAAGCCGAATGCGATGAGGGGCAACACCAGGATCTGCAGGATGAGTGCGATTGCGACAGCCTTCGGCGATCGCGCAACGCGTCGGAAGTCACTTGGTGTCAGCGACAGTCCGAGACCGAACATGATGATCGCCAGGGCGATCGGCAGGCCGATGGTGATGAGGGCAGAATCGGTCATGGGTATACGTGCTTGTATTCGAGAGATTCGCGTTCTGGCACTCTCGAAGACACCGCTGGTGAGCTGGTTTCGGTCGGAGGCGCAGTGAGCTGAGTATCAGTTGCCGTTCAGCCCAGGTCAAGCGGTTTGAGGTTTCCTACGGATGATGACGTGACAACCGCTCGCTGCCGCATCGATATCGCTCATTGGGCAGTTGCTGCGAAATTGTCGGGATCAATCGGCCGCTGCGCTCGCGGAAGGCCCATGACGACCAGCCGATACGATTCCGTCACCAGCTCTTGAGCCAGGCTGTTGTCGATGCTCGGGCCTGGCCTGAGCGTGATCCAGTGCTTCTTGTTCATGTGGTAGCCGGGAGTGATGTCGGCGTAGGTCTCGCGAAGCGCCCTGGAATCCTCAGGGTCTGACTTGATCACGACGATGGGGCCGTCGGCGAGATCGGTCAGCAGCGCAAACACCTTGCCGCGCACCTTCCAGACCTCGTATTCGGGTCCGAACGGATGACTCATGCCTGATCCGGGCAGGGCCTCAGCGGCCTCGCGCACGATCTTGTGCAGGTCACTTCTTCTCACAGTGGGCCTCCATGCAGACGGTCGTACGCTTGGATCATGTCAGAAGAACAGCCCCTCGTTCTCGTGTTCATGCCGCCACTGGTCGATCTGCTGGCCGCGTCGGAGCGCGCGAAGGGAACACCGCTCAGCGAAGACGAAGTCATCGAGCTGCGAGACAGCGCCACGTGCATGGCGCTGCAGGAGCCCGCGGCCGACGCGATGGCCGCACAGCGAGGCTACGCAGACATCGACCCCGAGAACTGCTGGAGCGAGTGGCAGCGCATCAGACTCGAACTGAGCAGCGCAGGCGACTGATCACCCTGATGCTGCCAATCCCAATCAGGTCAGCCAGAGGCCGAGGGTGTCGTCGATGGTGAACGCTCCGGCATCAAGCTTCTCGGCGTAGTTCGACAGCCACGCTCGGTACGACGGGAACTCCGGGGCAGGCGTTGGGCCGTCGATCGGCAGGTAGAGGATCTGGCCGGCTTCACCAGCGGGCAGCGAGATCCAGCGCGTACCCGTCGGTCTCGGCCGTGGTGAACTGCAGCCATCCGCGGCAGTTCATGATGGGGCGCACCTTGTCTGGCGTCATCCAGTCGATGGTGTCGTCGATGTCGTCGCCGAGTGCCTCGATGCGCATCTTGGAGTGATCGATCATCGCTGTTGCACTCAGGAGCGTGTGGTGGTCGAAGAGATCGAGCAGTGCTGTCGGGTTGTGCTGACCGTCGTGACGTCGAAGGCTCGTCACGAAGTCCTCAGGCAGCTCGCGTCCGACCGATTGCGCGAGACGTGCAAGGTCAGCGTCGTCGACTGGGCCGCGCAGCGTTTCGGCAACTTGCGGCAGCTGGTCAGCCAGCACTCGATCGATGATGTCCCAGGCACTGTCGATGTTCATGGGGTGATTCTAGTTCGCTGTCGTCAGCTACCCTCGTGCCCATGGGAATTGCAGACATGTTCTATGGCCGCAGCGCCAAAGCCCGTGAACGCCGTGCGGCGAAGGTCCGCAACAAGTACGCAGATGTTCCGGGCATGACGCCTGAGCTGCTCGAACCGCTCGCACAGTCGGCGGACATGCCGAGCAGGGATCGCGTTGCCCTGTATCTCGAGGCGGTTCCCGCTGGTGCTGAGCCTCGCAGAGTGCTGCACGGCACCAAGGTCTACACGGGCACCTCCTACGTCGGCGTGCTCTTCGACAGCGGGCTGACGATGCGCTGGGGCGGCTACGGCGGGATCCGAGGCACGGAGCTCGAGGTGCACGGGGCCGACCTGCCGTTCGGGGGCATGCAGAAGGTTGAAATATTCAGCCACGAGGGCGACGACGGCATTCTCGTCAGCGGCAGCGACGGAACCAACGACTACAGCATCGGATGCCTGGGATTCGACCCGCAGGATGTGCAGGAGTTCGCACAGGCGACAGTGGCGGCGCGCGACCAGTTCGTGCAGCCCGCGAGCCCCGATATCAACATCGACTCGTCACTGCCGCCGGAGCAGCAGCTCGCAGCACTCGAGCAGATGCGATCGCTCGGAGCCATACCCGAAGACCTCTACGCCGCGACGGCCGCCAAGATCAGAGCGTCCAGCCACTGACGCACTCGCGGCACCCCTGCTAGATTCACCTTGACGTCAAGACACTTCAGGAGGTGCCGCTGTGAGGCTTCACCACGTGCAGATCTCGATGCCGCGCGGAGCAGAGGCTGAGGCACGCAGGTTCTACGGAGACGCACTCGGCATGCAGGAGACCGAGAAGCCGCCTTCGCTGGCAGGCCGCGGCGGATGCTGGTTCAGGGCCTTCGAGGGCGACACAGTTGTCGCCGAGATTCATCTCGGTGTCGATGACCCCTTCGTGCCCGCAAAGAAAGCGCACCCGGGACTCGTGTGCGCATCCGTCGAAGAGCTGCAGCAGATCGCCGGGCGCATCGAAGACGCCGGCTTCGAGCTCTCATGGGCCGAGCGCGACACCTTCGAGGGATACGTGCGATTTCACGCTCGCGACGGATTCGGCAATCGCATCGAAGTCATGACTGCCACCGATCACCGGTCGTAGTGCTGGGCAAGGGCAGCCATGCCCTCGGCAAAGCTGACCGCAGGCTGCCACTGCAGCACCTCGCGCGTGCGGCGCTGGCCGAACCAGTGCGCAGTCGACATCTGCTCGGCGAGGAACCTGGTCAGCGGCGGCTCGTCGTCGTGCTCGCTCAGGTTCCAGATCGCATCAACCGCGGTACCCGCCGCGATGGCCGGGGCGACAGGGATGCGCAGCTTCGGCTTGGCGGCACCTCCGGCACGTGCCAGGCTCTCGATGAACTCGCCGATGGGGCGCGGCTGCCCGTTGGTGACCACAAGCGCTTCGCCGTGCACTCGCGTCACAGCATCGAGCGCTGCGACGATCGCGTCGACGGCATTGGTGACGTAGAGGGTGTCGACGAGCGCGGCTCCAGAACCGAGAATCGGCATGCGCCCCTGCCGAGACCGCTCGATGATGCGCTCGGTGAGCTGGGTGTCACCCGGCCCCCACATGAGGTGCGGGCGGAGCACGAGCACCGGAAACTCGTCGGAATCCGCAGCCAGCGCGAGCAGCTCGCCCTCGCCCTTCGTCCGGGCGTACTCGCCGCGTGCCGATGCAGGCGTCGCGGGCTCAGCCGGAGCTCCGATCAGAGAGCTGCCTGCATTGGCAACCGAAGGCGACGAGATGTGCACGAAGCGCGTCACGCCCGCCTCTTGCGCCGCATCGAGCACGTTCCGGGTGCCACCGATGTTGACGCGCTCGAACTCACGAGGGTCGCCGGCCATCGACACCTTCGCTGCCAGGTGGATGACCGCTGCAACACCCGTCATTGCCTCGGCAACCGCAGCGGGGTCTGTGGTGCTGCCCTGCACATCCCGGGCTCCAGGAATTCCGGATGCGCGGCGCTGCAGCGTCGTCACTTCGTGACCCAGCACGATCAGGGATCTGGCGACAGAGGAGCCCAGCAGCCCAGAGGCTCCAGTGACCAGAATCTTCACGTCGAATCTCCCTCTGCGCTACGGCCGACCGACGCGCTCTCCGCGCAGCACGCGATCGGCCCATGCGGCCAGGCGCGTGCGGTCGATCTTCGAGTTGTGACGGATGTCGGTCGGAAAGTCATTCGACACGAGCACAGCGGCCACGTCATGCGGGTAGTGCTCGGCCACGGATGCGCGAACGGCATCGGTGAGCTGCTGGGGCGCAAGGCCCGCCTGCCGACCTGCCCCCGCATCCGGTTCGATGACGACGACGACAGTCTGCACACCTGCTGGTCCGACGCCTACGGCAGCAGAGCGGTACACGCCCTCCACAGTGTTGGCGACGGCTTCGAGGCCGCCCGGGCCGAGCGGGCCCAAGGGAGTCGAGAGCACGTGCTGCACGCGGCCTTCGATCCACACGCGGCCCTCGGGGTCGATGTGCCCGATGTCACCGGTGCGGTGCCAGATCTGGTCGTCGAGGGTGTCGCGCTTCGATGAAGCGTCGGTGTCTGCGAGACGGTCGTAGCCCGACTTGATGTGCGGCGCCGAGACGACGAACTCGCCGAGCACGTCGGCAGCGCCTGAGCCGGTGAGCAGTTCATCGGATGCGCGGCCGTCGGCGTCGAGCGGTGCGAGCGCGAATCGCACACGGGGCACCGGACGGCCGACGCACACGCCGTGGTCTCGCGACTGTGCCTCGGCAGCTGCCACGCCGTCGCGATCGATGTCGGTGAGCATGAGCCCCTCGGTCATGCCGTAGGGCGAGCGGATCTGCGCATTCGGAAACAGCTCTGCGAGCCCGTCGAGCAGCGCCAGCGGCACGGGAGCACCGGCCGACAGCACCAGTTCGATCTTCGTGAATGCAGCACGCTGCTCAGGTGACAGGTCGCTGGCGGTCGCCTGCACGTTGTTGTATGCGGCGGGGGAGGCGAACACCATCGTGCTCTTGCCTGCCTCGATCGCATCTGCCAGGGCAGCAGCAGTGAGCGTGCGCGGCTTCGTGACCGACATGTCAGGCGTGACGCTGCTGATGCCGAGTCCGGGGCCGAGCAGTGCGAACGGGGCAAACCCTGCCGCCCAGCCGGTGTCTGCGCGAACCTCGAACTGCTTGCGCAGCGTGCGGGCGAGGGCGCCGAGGCGGGCGTGGGTGTAGCGCACTCCCTTGGCAGGGCCGGTCGATCCCGAAGTGAACAGGATGACCGCATCGTCTTCACGACCAGGATGACGGATGGGCTCAGTCGATTTGGTGCGCGCGAGTGCAGTCACGCTCGTCTCGACGCCGAGTGCTGCTCGCTCGATCGGGCCAAGCCCGTGCATCGAGATGCGACGACCGGGCCAGCCGGCTGCGCGCGCGAGGGTGAGGCCGGGCTTCAGTCCGATGACCCACTGCGGGTCAGAGGCCCTGATCGCACGGGTCATGCCCGCGACTCCGAGGCCGGTGTCAGCGACGACGGCGACTCCGCCGGCTTTGAGCACTCCGTAGAGCACAGCCGTGAGGTCGTTGCCGGGGGTCACGAGCAGCGAGACACGGTCGCCGCGCTGCAGCCCGAGCTCTTGCAGGCCGCGGGCGATGCCGTCGGTGACGCGAGTGAGCTGCTTCCAGGTGATCTGCTGCGGCGGGTTCTGCGTCATATCGACGCTGGCAACCGTCGCGTCGCTGCGGCGCGCATCGAGCGCCTCGAAGATCATGGGCGCCGGATCATCGGTCGGCTCTTCGCCCGAGGCGACCGAGACGGCATCGTCGGGAAACTGCCTGGCGAGCCAGCGCAGCACGATGCCGGGCACATCCGCGTCTTCACTGACGAGATGCGACGCCTTCTCGACCCGGTGCACGTCTGCGTGGGGAATCCTGTGGCGGAGATCGCGGAGGAAGTGCTCGACGAACACGGGGTCTTTGGGGCCCCAGACGATCAGCGCGGGCTTCTCGATGCTCGCGACGTCGTCGGCCAGGCGCTGCAGCTCGCCATACGAGGGGTGACTCGGCTGTGCCGGCACGTCAGCGACGAATGCCCCGATGCCGCCGCGGTCTTCGGCCGTGCGGTACGGGGAGCGGAAGGCGTCTTTGACCTCGTCTGAGATCGGACCCTGCCCGAGCGAGAGGGTCGTGCGCAGAAACCAGTCGGTGAGCACAGTCGTCGTCGGCAGTGCGGGGCCTGCGAGTGCGACACGAAGCGGGGCGGGCAGGGGAGTGCCCTCGGCGAGGTGCACACCGGTGTTGAGGGTGATGACCGCATCGACGATGTCTTGGCTGCGCGAGGCCCAGGTGAGCGAGACGATGCCGCCCCAGTCGTGCCCGATCGTGACGACCGGGTGCTGCTCGCCCTGCGCATCCGCCGTGTCTGCCAGCAGCGACCGAACGACTGCGTCGAGGTCGCTGACTCGCTCGGCGATTCTGCGGTAGCCGGAGCCGTGCGTCGTCGGCAGCGCGTCGTGCTCGAGGCGCTCGGAGTAGCCCATCTCGAGCTGGTCGGGGGCGATGACGCGCCAGACACGGCCGTCGGCGTCGATTGACGCTGCCGCGAGCCGCCGCCAGAGATACGACCAGGTCGGGTTGCCGTGCAGGGCGATGATGGTGCCAGTGGGCTCGAGCCCCTGCTCCTTGAGAGCAGGCAGCGTGTCGAGCACATGGAAGGTGCGCTCTCCGTCGACGGTGTCGACCGTGACGAGTCTCGACCAGCGTTCGTCCCACTCGGGGAGCGGGCCGGGAACAGCGGCCGGTTGCGCGTTGAACTTCACCAAGTGATCTCCAGCATTGCGGTGTTGAGGCCCGAACCGACCCCCAGACACAGGATGCGGTCGCCCTGTTTCATCTCGCCGGATTTGCGTGCCAGCGTGATCGGCAGGGACGCCGGGCCGACATTGCCGAGCTCGGGGTAGGTCTTGGCGACTCGATCGGCATCGATCTTCGTGGCCTCGGTGAGGGCGTTCACATGCACGTGCGAGATCTGGTGGGGAATGTAGTGATCCATCGTGGTCCACTCCCACCCGTTGTCGTGCGCTTCTGCCCACGCCTCCGAGATGAGCTGCATGCCGTTGTCGAGCAGCCCCTGGGTGTCGGTGAACATGCCGTCGTAGTCGCCGATGCAGAGCCCGTGGTTCCAGGTGGCGGCACGCGTGACGCCGCCCTTGATGAGGTGTCCTTCTGGGTGGCGGTCGGCTCGTCCGAGCACTGCGGCTGCGGCACCCGAGCCCAGTGTCAGGGTCGCGAATTCGTTGAGGTACTCATCGCGTGTGATGCCGTCGCGGCGCAGGCGCTCGACGGTGGACTCCTGTACGCGCGACATGTCTTCGCCCGCGATGATCAGTGCGTAGTCGATCTGGCCCGCGTCGATCATGCTGGCTGCGACGGTCATGCCGTTCACGAAGCCGAGACACGCGTTCGTGATGTCGAAGTTCATCGCTGCGGGGCTGAGGCCGATGCTGTCGTGCACGGCAACGGCGACCGAGGGCTCGAGCATCTCGCGTGAGACCGACGCGTTGATGAGGAGCCCGATCTGGTCGGGGCGCACGCCGGCTTCTTCGAGCGCGCGGCGGCCCGCGTCAGCAGCGCCTTCGATGTAGTCAGAGGGATGCTCCCAGTTGCGTCTGGTGGTGACGCCGGCGACGCGCTGCAGCAGGCCTTTCGGAAGGCGAAGCGTCTTGAGCGTGTCGGCGAGTCGGTCGTCGAACGACTTTGAGCTCACCTCAACTGGAGCGACGGCCTCAGTGATGCCGAGAAGTGCGACATTCGAGTGCCGAGTTGTTGCGTTGCCCCTCATCGCAGTCGATTCGGGCGCAGGGGCAAGTGTGGCAGGTTCAATTGTCATTTCCGTCTAGTCTAATTGTCCGATCATACGCACATGGCATTGGTGAAGGGGGCTACAGAATATGCCCGATCTCGGGTTCGCGGCCGTGCAGCATGATGAAGTGTGCGATGAGTTCAACCTCTGGTGCTTCGGGGGATTCCGCGACACGCTTCGTCGCCCCGCCCGAGTTGGATGAAGGGACTGGCACATGGACAAGCAAACACAGGTCGTACAGGTGTGTCGCGACGGGGTCACCTGTGACGCAGTCGTCAGCTATTGGTTCGACGGCAGAGCATTCTGGACGGTGCGGCTCGAGTCCGCTGAGTTCGAAGCGGTCGAGGCGACTGAGAACGACGCGTTCGAAGCGCTGTGCAGCGTGCGCGCTGTGTTGGAGCCGCTTGGCTGGCGCGTCGGAGTCACCGGTGCACGGGCCGACGTCTGGCCCAGTGGCATGGCTCGCGATCAGGGCGGAGGTCACCGCGTGTATCTGCTGACAGAGGCAGGCCCACAGGATCTGCTCGACACCTTCGAGCCAGTGGACCCGTCGACGGTGGCCACAGTCGAACAGCAGCGCGCTGAGACTGAGCGGCTCTTCGACGCGATGCTCGGCCAGGGGCAGCACTGAGGCTTCTGCACCCTGACCGTCGGTGACTATATTCAGGTGCATGCGAATCACGGATGGGCAGGCGACCGTGCAGTCGAACCGACGGGTGATCGGCAAGGTCGTGGCGTACGTCGTGCATGATGATCGCCTGCTCGTGTTCACGCACGACGACGTGCCGCTCGAGGTGGCCGGCGTGCAGGTGCCTGCCGGAACCATCGAGCCCGGTGAATCACCCGAGGCAGCAGTCGTGCGCGAAGTGCTCGAGGAGTCGGGCGTGCAGGCTCGCATCGTTCGCTCGCTCGGTGTCGAGCGGTACGACGTCTGGCCGACCAAGCCCGAGATTCACGAGCGGCACTTCTTTCAGCTCGAGCTGCTCGACCCTGAGGCGCGCGGTGCTGACGTATCAGAGCGGTGGAGTGCAGGCGAGGAGTTTCCTTCAAGCGGAGGCCCGCCGAAGCGATGGACCTGCTGGTGGACCCCGCTGGCATACAGTCACGTGCTCTCTGCCGGCTTCGGAACCCGCCTGAGCCTGATTGACACGAGCGCGCATCCGACCCCTTCGCAGTGACAGGATGACTGCATGACTTCTGACAGCCCCGCTCTTGTCGTCATCGACGTGCAGAAGGGCTTTGACGACGCGGCATTCTGGGGGTGAGCGCGACAACCCGGTCTGCGAGGTGAACATCGAGCAGCTGCTCGCGAGATGGCGTGAGCGCTCGTCGTCCGTCGTGTTCGTGCAGCACGACTCGCGGAACCCCGAATCGCCGCTGTTTCCGGGCAGTGCGGGGCATGCATTCAAGGATGCGCTCACGGGGGCTCCCGATCTGCTGGTCAGCAAGTCGGTCAACTCCAGCTTCTACGGCACCCCCGATCTGCATGCATGGCTGCAGCATCGTGGGATCACGCAGATCGCCATCTGCGGCATCACCACCAACCACTGCTGTGAGACCACAGCCCGCATGGCGGGCAACCTGGGCTATGACGTCACCTTTGTGATCGACGCGACCCACACGTTCGGCCGAGCGGCTCCCGATGGCACTGTGTTCACCGCGCAGCAGCTCTCGGCGGTGACGGCAGCGAACCTGCATGGCGAGTTCGCGACCGTGCAGACCACTGCCGAAGTGCTTGCCAAGACCCCTGACTCTGCATCACTCTGACTGGAGGAGTCCGTGCCTGTTCTGCTGCCGCAATGCATCGTTCCGCTCATACTCACAGCCCGAAAGTCGAACGTGCCGTTCGTCTCCGAGGCCGGAGCGCGTCAGCGGATGCACGAGCGGCTGCTGCGCCCGGCCTCGTTTGCTCCTCCAGAGCGTCTCGACGGCGTGATCGTGAGCCGCAGGGTGCCGCAGCCGGAGGGATGGCCCGTCTACGACGTCGAGCCCACAGAAGCGGATGCGCGGCCCGAGTCGGCAGTCGTGTACGTGCATGGCGGTGGCTGGGTCAACGAGATCGTCGAACCGCACTGGCAGCTCATCGCGCGCATCGCTCGCGAGACAGGGCAGCGGGTCGTGGTGCCGGTGTACCCGCTCATTCCGTTCGGATCTGCTCGTGCCGTGCGCGACGGAGTGATCGCACTGATTCGCGCAGAGCTCGACAGCGGCGTGCAGGTGAAGCTGGCCGGCGACTCGTCGGGCGGCCAGATCGCGCTGTCGGCCGCCCTGGCGCTGCGCGATGCCGGCACGGTGCTGCCCGCGACGGTGCTGCTGTCGCCCGGCCTCGATCTGACCTGGCAGAACCCCGAGATCGAGGCGGTGCAGCCGAGTGACCCCTGGCTTGCACGGCCGGGCGGGCGCGTGCTGGCCGATGAATGGCGTGCGGGCGATGCGCTTGAAGACCCGGCGGTGAGTACGCTGTTCGGCGACATGCGCGGCCTTGGACCTCTGACGATCGTCACGGGCGCTCGTGACGTGCTGAATCCGGATGCACATGTGCTGCGCCGAAAAGCACGAGCGCAGGGGGTGCCGGTGTCATGGCACGAAGGCAGGGGGCAGCTGCATGTCTTCGCGCTGCTGCCGACCTGGGCCGGCGACCAGGGTGCCCGGGTCATTGTCTCGAGCCTGAACTGAACAGGTGATGAGTCATACTGGTTGCAGGAGGCCCACGTGTCGTTCACTGATTCGAACAAGCCAGTCCCCTCAGAGCTGAGGACCGACGAATTCAAGCTGCGCCCGATCACCGTCGACGATGCCGCGCTTGACTATGAAGCGGTCATGGACACTCGCGTGTCGCTGCGGCTGTGGGAGCAGTCGACCTGGCCCGAAGACCACTTCACGGTCGGCGACAACCGCCAGGACCTCGCCGAGATGGAATCCCGGCACAACGCCGGACGCGCATTCAGCTACACGGTGCTCAGTCTCGACGACAGCGAGTGCCTCGGCTGCGTCTATGTGTTTCCGCACGACGCGACCTTCCTCGCCAAGTCGACCGTCGTCGCTGTCGGCGACGACGACTGGACTGCAACGGATGCGGTCGTCTACTTCTGGGTGCGATCGAGCGGAATGGAGTCGGGCATGGATGCGCGACTGCTGGAGGCGCTGCGGGCCTGGTTCAGAGACGAGTGGCAGATGAGCAACGTCGTATTCGTCGTGAGCAAGCAGTTCGAGCACCAGGTCGAGCTGCTGCGAGCAACTGACATGGCGGTGCGCTTCGAGCTCACCGAACCCGAGAAGTCGGGCAGCTTCGAGGTCTTCGGCTGACTCTGCCATGATGCGGCAATGGTGAACGACGGCAGGCTTGAGCTCACACCACTTCGTGTCGAAGACGCAGTCGACATGGTCGACGTGCTGTTTTCGCCTGCTCTGTACGAGTACACGGGAGGTGAGCCGCCAGCCCTCGACGCCTTGCGTCGGCAGTACGCGGCACAAGCCGAAGGCGGTCCCGCTGACGGGTCAGAACAGTGGCTGAACTGGATCGTGCGCCAGCAGGGCGAGCCGATCGGCTATGTGCAGGCGACGCTGTCCGACGGCAGCGATGACGCCGAGATCGCCTGGGTGATCGGGCTCCCGTGGCAGGGGAGAGGCCTGGCGAAAGCGGCTGCCGCTCTGCTGGTTCGGGAGCTTGCCTCGCGTGGCGTGCAGGGCATCCGCGCTCACATCCACCCACGGCACGAGGCATCGAAGCGCATCGCCGCATCATTGGGCATGCACTCGACAGACACGATTGTCGACGGTGAGATTCGCTGGGAAGGAACAGCCTCAGCCGAGGCTTGACTGCTGCTGAGCACAGTCGATGCAGGTGGTGGCCTCTGGCCTCACCTCGAGCCGCTCAGGTGCAATGGGGCCGCCGCACACGGTGCACACGGCATCCGACCCCTCAGCCAGCCGCTCGGCTGCCGCATCGATCGCGGCCAGCTGGTCGATGCGATTCTGCCGGAGTCCCTCGAGCCTCGACCACTCGGATGAGAGTGAGACGCCATCTGGATCGTGCTCGTCGTCATCGTTGAGGCCTTCGCGCATCTGGCGCAGGTCAGCGAGCTGCTGATCGGTCGAGGCGAGCAGCTGCTCAACCTCGAGCCGTCGCTGCTCGAGCCCGTCTGCGTGTGCGTCATGCCGGTGGTCGCTCATGACGCCAGGCTAGCCGCAAGGTGCAGCCGCGGCGCGCAGGCGCCTGGAGGACAGTAGCCACACAAGCGAACGATGTGCCTCTGCAGCCTGCATTCCGGAATGCGAACAGCATCACAGCGTTGCCCTCTGTGACGGAAGGAGTCACATTCCATGACTGACACCACAGAGACCACAGGCCAGAAGAGCAAGCGCGTCGTGATCCTCGGAGGACACGGAAAGATCGCCCTGCTCGCCGCACCGAAGTTCGCCGCAGCCGGCTACACAGTCGACTCGGCCATCCGCAATCCAGACCACCGTGCCGACGTCGAGAGCGCAGGCGCGAACCCCGTTGAGCTGAGCATCGAAGAGGCCAGCGTCGAAGACTTCGCCGACCTGTTCGCAGGCGCAGACGCAGTCGTGTTCTCCGCTGGCGCAGGTGGTGGCGACCCGAAGCGCACGCACGCAGTCGACTACGAGGCTGCTGCACGATCGATCGAAGCGGCCGAGAAGAGCGGCGTGCGCCGATACGTGATGGTCTCGTACTCGCGTGCAGACGTCGACATCGACTCGCTCGACCCCGACGACAGCTTCTATGCCTACGCCAAGGCAAAGCACGACGCTGATGCTCGTCTGCGCGAGTCGTCGCTCGACTACACGATCCTCGGCCCGGGCATGCTGACGCTCGATGCAGCTTCGAAGTCGCTTCGCCTCGTCGATGACCAGGGTCGCATCGACGGCCGCGACCCCGACGGCGACGAGCGCAACACCTCACGCGAGAACGTCGCAGAAGTGATCGTGCACGTCATCGATCAGGATGCCGCAGTCCGCGACACGGTGCGGTTCTACGACGGACCGACGCCTATCGCCGAAGCGATTCGCTAAGCACACACGGCGGCAGCCGTGCTCACTGTCGCCTGCGCCAGTCAGCGATCATCTGATCGCACGAACGCACCTCTGCCTGACGATCGTCTTCGAGCTGCGCAAGCATGGGCTCGTGCAGCTCGCGGCGTTCGTCGGCAATGGCGTCTGCGACGAGCACAGTGCGAACATTGTGCGCGTACGCGTCCCTGGCCGTCTGCGCGATGCAGCCGTGCGTTGAAATGCCGCCGAGTATGACGCGGGACACTCCCAGGTTGCGCAGGCGCAAGTGCAGGTCGGTGCCGAACCACGCGCTGTCTCGCGTCTTCTCGATGCGTGTGGTCCCGCTGGTGTCAAGTTCGTGGACTACAGCTGTTTTCGGATCCCCATTGAGGAGGAATCCCTGATCGTCATCGAGCATGTTCAGGGTCCACGTCGATCGGTCGCGGCTGTGCTCGGTCGTGACCAGCAGCACGGGAATCCCCAGCGGCCGCGCCTCTTCGACGAGCCGGTTGATCCGGCTGAGGAGGTCAGGTCGCCGTTTGGCGAGCGGAGCTGACTCGAAGAACGCCTCTTGGAGGTCGATGAGCAGCAACGCGTCGCCCGGCTTCGTCATGGGCGACATTCTCGCATGCAGGGGGCCGAGGTGACAGGGGCTTGACGCTGGGGTTGAATGGGGTGCTCCCGTTCGACGTCGAAAGCTCTTGCATGCGCCGCATCCTTGTTCTGCTGAATCCAGCCGCGGGCAACCGGCGCAGTGCAGTCGCGGCTGTTCGCGACGTGGCTGCGCATCGCAGCATGCGCGTCGAGCTCGTCGTGCCCGATGCCTCTGACCAGGCACGACAGCTCGACGAGGCCCGAGCCGCAGTCGATGAGGGCGTCGACGCCGTGCTCGTGCACGGTGGCGACGGCGCACTGAGCGGCGCGATCAACCTGGTTGCCGGCCGGCCTGTTCCGCTGGGCATCGTGCCGGCCGGAACCGGCAACGACTTCGCACGGGCCGCTGGCATCGATCGCAGCAGGCCACGTGCAGTGCTCGACGGCCTGCTGACTGCACTCGAAGACGACAGCCCCGAAGTCGTCGAAGCGGATGCGCTGGTCGCCACAGTGCGCCGGCCCGGCCACGAAGACAGGCAGCATTGGGTCGCGAACTCGGTCAACATCGGTTTCGACGCAAAGGTGAATCAGCGCGCCAACGGATTACGAACGACGCCGAGGTCATTGCGATACCTGGTTGCGCTGGCGCAGGAGGTGCCGCAGTTCGAAGGCATCGCGTTCGGACACTCTGTTGACGGGTCAGCGAGGCAGGAGCAGCGGCTCGCACTGATCTGCGTGCAGAACGGGCCGTTCATCGGTGGAGGCATCGCGCTCGCACCGCATGCGCGCATCGATGACGGACGCATGTCGGTGTCGTTCGTCGAAGCGATAGCCAAGCCTGGTCTCGTCGCTCTGTTTCCGCTGCTGATGCTGAGGAGGCACAAGTGGCTGAAGCCGCTCTCGACTCGCGAGGCTGAGAGCATCAGCATCGACGTGCCGGCAGGGGTGCCCGTGTTCGCCGACGGAGACGAGCTCGCCGCTGCGACCGACAGCGGATGCTCAGTCGAGATCGAGGTGCGCCCCCGAGCGTTCAGGCTGTTGCAAGCTCAGTCGAGTTGACTGGCTTCACCCAAGCAATAGGAGCCTCCTTCATGAACATCGCCCGTCGTCTCGCATCGCTGACCGTCGTCGTCGGAGCAGCGGCTTTAGGACTCTCCGGTTGCTCCGTGATCGATGAAATCATGGCCGACGACACAGAACCTTGCGGCAACGCGTTCGCGATGTGCTCGCAGCCATGGACCCCAACGCCAACCCAGCCCTCGGCACCGCCATCGGAGGAAGCCTGCACCGGCATCAGCGCTGACGAAGCTCTCGAGATCGCGTTGGAGGAGATGCCGCCGCCGTTCGAAGACGAGAGCATGAGCGACGTCGTCTGGTCTGCAGACCATGCCGACCTCGACGGCTACACCGAATGCGCGGCACTGTCGTACCTCATCGTTCCCATCGAGCAGGGCACCGGGTCTTCGCCGGTGCAAGTGGTGTTCTTCCACGGCGACGACTACGCAGGCACGGCGACTGAGCCGGCGATGGGATTCTGGCCGGCAGTCGAGCAGACCGACGAAGACACTGTCTCGGTCACGTGGAGGTATCCGGAAGACGGCGACAGCAACGCGAACCCCAGTGGCGAGGCCACGTCTGCATTCAGCTGGAACGACGAGTCAGGCGAGGTCGAGCGAGACGGCGACCTTCCGCCCTACGCGACCGAACGCTGACACGGCGCCCCTAGCGCGCATCCCACACTGCTCTCCATCTCTCGGCGAGGGTGTGAATCGACTCATGCGCATTGAGGCCGCTCGGCTGCGGAACCACCCACAGCTGCACATCCGTCGGCCATCCAGCGACTGACGCTGGGTCCTGCCGACCGAGCTTCGCCTTCGGCAGCGCGAACGCGGATCTGAACGCCGTGATGCCCGCGATGGCGACGCGCTCAGGGCGCAGCTCGCGAACGCGTTCGACGATGCGAACACCGGAGTCGAGCAGCTCCTGCCTGCTCAGCTCATCAGCCCGAGCAGTGGCACGGCCGACGAGGTTCGTGATGCCGATGCCTCGCGCGAGCAGATGATCGAAGTCGGCGTCGTCGAGGCCGAGCGAGGCATCGACCACATGATCGGTCAGACCGGCCAGATGCAGCGACGGCCAGAAGCGATTGCCGGGCCTCGCAAACGGGGCGTTGACAGCGGCAGTCCAGAGACCCGGATTGATGCCGACGATCAGCAGCCGCAGCTGCACACCGGGTGCGGGCAGCACATCATCAATGGCATCGGGATCGTCGTTCGCGAACTCCAGAAGATCGGCCTTCGTCGGCTTGCGCCCGCCGAGGGGCGATGGTCGTCGCTGCATGGGGGCACACTATCGCGCCGGTTCACGGGAGGCTTTGCAGAATCTGACCTACTGTTGAGCCATGAACGACACAACGGCACGACGACGGCTGGCACTCGCGGCAACGGCGCTCGCGGCTGTGCTGGTGACGGCAGGCTGCGGCCCCGCGACCGGGCCCGAGCAGAGCACATCGCCGACTCCATCGCCGACCGAGAACGCCTGCGGCGACGCAAGGCCTGTGGAAGCCCTGCAGACGGCGATCGACAAGGCAGCAGCTCCCGAAGAGGGCTGGAGCGTCGAATCATCAGACATCACCGAGTTCAACGCGTGCTCGTCGCTGTCTTGGGTCGTGCTGAAGACCGAGTCGGGCAGCGACAGCGCACCTGAGCAAGTGGCGTTCTTCCATTTCGGCGTGTATGACTCCACCGCGTATGACGAGTACTTCGCGTTTCCGACGAGTGTCGAGCGCATCGACGACGCCACGGTCACTGTCACCTGGACCTACCCCGAAGCCATTGACCGCAACGGCGAGAAGCGCACGGAGTCGATGTCGACGTACACGTGGAGCGACGTCACATTCTCCATCGACCGGGAGGGCGAGCTGCCGCCGTACGCCGACGGCGACGAGTGGAACAACAACGGCCCGGCTCCGTCGAACTGAAGAAGCCGAGCCGTCGGGTGACGATCACTCGTCGGGGGTCGACTCCGACATCGCGCACAGCTGCAGCTGAGCACCCTGCGGATCAGCGATGGTCGTGATGCGACCGAACGGCGAGTCGTCGGGTCCGTCGAGCACCGTGCCGCCGAGCTCCTTGACCTTGGCGAGTGCCGCATCCGTGCTCTCGATGGCGATGTATGCGCGCCAGTATGCGTCGCCGCCGTCGGGGAAGACGCTCGTGTCGAAGATGCCTGAGCTTGCCTCCTGCTCGGGCCCGTTCGTCGCGTAGCGGAAGTCGCTGCCCTCCATGCTCATGGTCTCGCTGACGAAGTCGAAGTCGAACACGGCGGTGTAGAACTCTTCGGCGGCGTCGAACTTGGGCGTCATCAGCTCGAACCAGACGGGGCCTCCTGGCTTGCCTTCGAACGCGTACCCCTCAGTGTCGCCGGCCGCCCACAGGCCGACGACGGCCCCTGACGGATCGAGCAGCATCGAGAACCGTCCGGCGGCTCCGGCATCGTGCGGCTCCATGAGCACCTGCGCGCCGTGCTGCTTGGCGAGTTCGACGCGCTGGTCGATGTCTGATGCCGCGAGGTAGACATCCCACCTGCTCGGCAGGGGAGCGCCGTCAGGGCCGGTCATGCCCGAGGTATCCATGGCGCCTCCGACGAGGGCGTCGCCGTTGTAGACCATGCAGTAGTGGCCGTACTCTTCGCCAGCGTCGTCGAAGCGCCAGCCGAAGAGCCCCTCGTAGAAGGCCTTTGTGCTTGCGAAGTCATTGCTGCCGAGATCGATCCATGTCGGGGTTCCGAGTGGCCGTGTCATGATTCCTCCTTGATTCATGTTTCGGTCTGATTGTGTTCTCAGCGTACGGACGGCGGATGCGCGGTCTTTGTCCGAACGTGCTCAGTCGAGCAGGCGGCGGCGCAGCACGGGCAGAGCCGACAGGAGCGGTAGGGCAGGTCGCGTCTGGCGCGAGAATGCGAGCGTGATCGCACAGCCGGTCGTGACGGGAGCCATGTGCACGGCGGTGAGCGGTGCGGGTGGCGCGAGATGGTCGTGCGGATGGCCGCCAAGCGGCACAGCGAACCCGAGAAGCCAGGGGCTGCCGGGGCAGACGGGCAGCTGCACGTGCCGCTGGTCGATCGCCAGCATGCCTGCGCTCGGAAGCCCGATCGGCGCGGGTGCCGAGTACCAGCCCACCCAGATGCCGGTGCCGGGCTCTTCTGCTTCGTCGAGGTCAAGCGTGATGTCGACGGTGCGCGGATCGCCTGGCCCCTCGAGCGCAGAGCACAGCGAGAACTCGCGAAACGGCTGCTCGGCAACCTCGTCGGCGAGGTGTCGCAGGTCGCCTGGGGGCAGCCCGACCGATGCCGCGAACCTTCTCGTGAAGCTCGACAGCGACGAGAACCCTACAGCGGCGGCGACATCGATGACCGGTTCTGTGCAGGTCAGCAGCAGGCGCTTGGCTTCGGCCACACGCATCGCCGACAGGTATCGGCCCGGAGAGAGCCCCAAGGTCGCCCGAAACATCCGGCTGAAGTGATAGGCGCTGTACCCGGCTTCATCTGCGAGATCCATCACGTCGATCTCGGCGAGATCTGGCCCGCCCGCAAGGGCCTGCACACGCTGCATCGCATGGGGCTCGAGCTGTGCGACGGTGCTCATGGCTGCTGTCAGCTGCGGTCGGCGATTGCCGCGAGCGCTCCTGCGAGCGCCGCAGGCTTCGTGAACATCGGCCAGTGACCAGAGTCGATGTCGATCAGCTCGATCTCGAGCCCGTCGAGCTCCGGAATCTGACCAGCCGCGCGCCACTCTTCCACGTCAGCAGGCGAGTACTCGGGGCAGATCATCGTGATCGGCACGGTGCGACGACGCTCATCTTGGTACGTGACCGTAGCGTGCGACACAGTGCTCGGCACAGGAATGGCTGCGTGCTCGAAGGCTGTCTTCTGCTCCTCGCTGAGGTCGTCGGAGTCGGGTCCTTCGAACTCCTGCCACCCCGGAAACGGAATCAGATTGCCCTCGGGCTCGAAGAAGCCTGCGTACTGACTGCCGTTCTGTGCGGGCATTCCGCCGATCATCACGACCCGGGCCACCGCATCCGGTCGTCTGTCGGCTGCCAGCCACGCAAGCGTCGAGGCCGCCGAGTGCCCGACCACGAGCGCTGGGCCGTCTGCGGCGTCGACAGTGGCGGCAACCGCATTGATCTGGTCGTCGAGCGTTGCGTTCAGCGGCTCGCCGCCTTGGCCTGGCAGCGAGACGGCGTGCGGAGTGTGGCCGGATGCGCGAATCGGCTCGAGCACGTCGCTCCAGACACCAGCGTCGAGCCAGAGGCCGGGGATGAGGATGATGTCCATCGTGACTCCCTTGTCGCGTCGATTGGCACGCGTCTCGCTTTCAGCTTTGCACAGCGTCACTTGATTGAACAGGGTGCATTGCGTGTCACGGTCAGTACGCTGGGGAGCGTGAACGATTCCGCCACAGCATCCAGCATCAAGACCCAGGTGATCGGCCCTGAGACGGCCCCGGCAGTCGTGTTCCTGCACGGCCTCATGGGGCGCGGCAAGAACTTCCTGACGATCGCGAAGGGCCTCGAGCCCGAGTACCGCTCGGTGCTCGTCGATCTGCCGAACCACGGTGACTCGGTCTGGACCGAGACGTTCGACTACGAGGCGCTGGCCGACAGCGTGGCTGAGCACCTCGCCTCGATGGACCTCGGCGACTTCACGCTCGTCGGCCATTCTCTCGGTGGCAAGGTCGCCATGGTGATGGCGCTGCGGCACCCCGACCTGATCGCCCGGCTGGCGGTCGTCGACATCGCACCCACCGACCGCACGAATGCGGGCGACGAGTTCGTGCACCTGCTGGGCTCGCTGAAGGCGCTCGACCTCGATGCCGTGTCGAAGCGCGCCGACGCTGACGAGCTGCTGTCAGACCCGATCCCGAGCCGCACGATTCGCGGATTCCTGATGCAGAATCTGCGCAGGGGAGACGACGGATTCGAGTGGCAGCCGAACCTCGACCTGCTGTTCGACAGCCTCGCGAAGATCGGTGGGTTCCCGGCCAGCGAGGGCCTGGAGTACGACCGCCCGGTCGTGTGGATCGCTGGCGGCAAGTCCGACTACGTCACCGACGCGTCGAATGATCGGATGCGCGAGCTCTTTCCGAGGGCGCGCAAAGTCACGATCCGCGAATCGGGACACTGGGTGCACTCGGCGCAGCCCGAGCAGTTCACTGCAATTCTTCGCGCGTTCCTCGACGCCGAGTGACCGCCTCGGCCGCTACTGCAGCGAGGCCTTGAGCTCTGCGAGGTCTGCTTCGCGGATGCCGACGGCGCCCTCTTCGGCTTCGACGAGCAGGCCGAAACCTTCGCCGAGCCCCTTGATGATGAGGGCTGCCTTGACGGGGGCGAACGTCTGGGTCGCCTCGGCGACCTTGGCCGCGAGCTTGGGCGACGGCTCAGTGAAGCACAGCACAAGCTTGTTGCCCTGCGCCTCGATCGTGAGCGGCTCAGGCGACGCACTCGGGTCTTCTTCATTCATGCGAAGCGGCATGACGAGCGTTGAGTCCAGCAGCGTCGCGTTGAACTCAGCGGGCGGCTCTTCGCCTCGGCCGAGCGCGTTGACAACATCCGTCAGGGGCGCGTAGTCGATTTCGGGCTGATCCTGCTGTTCGTCAGTCATCCGTCCAGTCTATGAGCCGTGAGTCACAGCGCCACCCCGGTTAGGCTGTCGGCATGTCTGCAACGCACGCAAATGACCTGTTCGATTTCGTGGCGGCCTCGCCGTCGAGCTACCACGCAGCCGCCGAGACGGCCCGCAGGCTGACCGATGCCGGATGGCGCCAGCAGGACGAGCGAGAGCCCTGGAGCGGCACGCCCGGCGGTCACTTCATCGTTCGCGGAGGAGCCGTGGTCGCCTGGTGGATTCCCGAGCAGACCAACGACACGACCGCGTTCCGCATCGTCGGCTCGCACACCGATTCGCCGTCGTTCAAGCTCAAGCCCGGCGTTCGCACCGCGGCGGTCGGCTATGAGCAGGCTGCCGTCGAGGTCTACGGCGGGCCCCTGATCGGCTCGTGGACCGACCGCGAGCTCGGCCTCGCAGGCCAGGTCGTCGACAAGGCCGGTGTGACCCACCTCGTCGCAACCGATGCGATCATGCGCATCCCGCAGCTGGCAATCCACCTCAACCGAAGCGTCAATGAAGAGGGCCTGAAGCTCGGCAAGCAGGAGCACACAGCACCGGTCACGGCGACCCTCTCTGCAGGCGGGCCGTCGCTGCTCGAGGTGATCGCCGCATCCGCCGGCATTCCCGCTGACGAGATCGCCGGCCACGACCTCTATGCGTTCGACACTGCTCGCGGCGCACTGTTCGGCTCAGCCGGCGAGTTCGTTGCTGCCGGCCGCATGGACAACCTCTCGAGCGTGCACGCATCGCTCGTGGCAATGCTCGACGCAACAGGCGAGGGCTCGACCGGCACCGACGTGCTCGTGTTCGCCGCCTTCGACCATGAGGAGGTCGGCAGCGGCACGGTCTCCGGCGCTTCTGGCCCGATTCTGGAAGACGTGCTGCTGCGCACCTCGCGTGCGATCGGCAATGACGAGGATGCCAGGCGCCGCATGCTGCGCAGGTCGTGGTGCGTGTCGTCTGACGCTGGGCACGCGGTGCACCCGAACTACGCCGGCTTCCACGACCCGAGCCACCACCCGGTGCTCGGCGGCGGACCGTTGCTGAAGGTCAACGCGAACCAGCGCTACGCCAGCGACGCCGAGGGCGCTGCGCTGTGGAGCCGTTCGTGCGAGACAGCAGGCACGACAGCCCAGCCGTTCGTCTCGAACAACGACGTGCCGTGCGGCTCGACCATCGGCCCGCTCACTGCGACGCGCCTCGGCATCCGCACCGTCGACGTCGGGGTGCCGCTGCTCAGCATGCACTCGGCGCGCGAGATGGCCTCGGCGGCCGACCTCGCTGCGATCACTGGAGCGATCCGCGCGTTCTACACCGATGATGAGAGCACCCTCACGCAGGCTTCATAGCCCGTGCAATGCGGTGTTCCTAAGCTGCGAAGGCAAGGAGGATCACATGAGAAATCGAACCACGACCATGGCACTCGCAGGCATGGTGGCTGCGGCACTGGCCCTGAGCGGATGCGCGAGCGCCGGTGACGACGCGACTGAAGTGACCGAGGGGGCCAGCGGAACCACTGAGTCGACGGGCACCGAAGAGGCGACCTCGACCGACGAGTCACAGGGTGACGACACGGCCGAGGGTGAGTACGACGAGCGTGACGTGCGGGGCCAGAGCCCCGAGACCGATCACGAGCAGGCTGTCTCGGCCGCTGTCGAAGCTGCCGGCGGCGGCATCGTCTACGAGATCGAGCTCGACCACTCGGATGACGCTGGCGAGTGGGTCTACGAGGTGAGCGTGCTCGACGGCACGACCGACCACGACATCACGCTGAGCGCAGCGTCGGGCGAGGTGCTCGAGCACGAGCGCGACGACGAGGACGACAGCGAGCGCGAAGTGACGTTCGACGACATGACTCCTGCCGAGGCACTCGAACTGGCTGCGGCCGAGGTCGGCGCTGACACCGTGCTCGAAGGCTGGACCTTGTCGTGGGACGACGGGCGCCTGCACTACGACATCGACACGGATGCCGACGATGACGACGACCTCGAGGTCTGGGTCGACGACAGCTCGGTCACGAGAGACTAGCGAGAAGCCCTTCAGGCTGCAGGACGGTCACGGTGTGGCCGTCCTGCTCCAGTCTGCGGATGCCCTCGTGCAGCATGCGCGCACCGACCCTGTTGATGCGCGTCACAGGGTTCAGATCGATGACAATGCCGCAGCCGTTGTCGGGCAGCTGCTCGAACCTGCGAAGCACGAGCTCGGCAGTGGGAAAGGTCATGGGCCCCTGCACGACGATCAGCGGGTCACCGTCATCGGTCTGGCTGCGCCATCCGATCGCGTCGATCGAGGGCGGCGGAAGCTCCATGATGTGCAGGCTCATGTCGGCCGAGAGCCGCTCGCACAGCTGCACGCCGCGCACGCTGTTGCCGAAGTCGTCGAGACGGGGCGAGAACGCGCCGATGCCCACCTGACCGGGCAGCGACCCGAGCAGCCCGCCCGAGACTCCGCTCTTGGCCGGAATGCCCACGTGCGAGAGCCAGTCTCCGGCAGCGTCGTACATTCCGCACGTCGTCATGACCGAGAGCACCTGGCGGCACACCCACTGCGGCACGACCTGCTCGCCGGTGACGGGGTTGCGTCCGCCGAGGGCCAGCGTCATCGCCATGACTGACAGGTCGCGCACCGTCACGAGTGCCGAGCACTGCATCGTGTAGCCCCAGACAGCGTCATCGGGCTCGATGTCGATGAAGCCGTTGCTGCGAGCCATGGAGGCCAGCGCCACGTTTCGGTAGCGAGTCGAGTACTCGGAGGCGTGCACGCTCTCGTCGACTTCGAGCGTGCGTCCGGCGAATCGCGAGAGCCCGTCGAGCACGACCGCGGCGCGAGCCTTTGTGGTGAGCGACGGGTTGCCGACGAGACAGTGTGTCGTGATGGCGCCGATGTTGATCATCGGATTGCGCGGTCTGCCCGATTCAGGATCGACCGAGATCTCATTGAACGGATCGCCGCTCGGCTCGACGCCCACGTGCTCGTCGACCTCTTCCATGCCGCGGTCGCGCAGCGCCAGCGCGTATGCGAACGGCTTCGAGATCGACTGGATCGTGAACTCGATGCTGTCGTCGCCGACGCTGTAGACCGTGCCATCGGGGGTGCAGAGTGCCAGAGCGAGGCGATTGGGGTCGGCTTCGCCGAGCTCAGGGATGTAGTCGGCTGTCGCACCGCTGGTGTCGCCCGCGCAGTCGTCGAGCAGTTCTGTCAGGTACTCCGGTATCGGTGTCTGCACACCGTCAGACTACTTCGGGGCGGCGGCTGTCTGCGAGACGCATGACGCGCATCCGCCCCACCGCCGGGGCAGGGGAGCGACGCTGCAGGATCGCCCACGGCAGCGTCATCAGCGCCCAGACGGCGAGGATCGCGACTGCCTCCACCAGCAGATACGTGGGCCAGCCGCCCATGATGTCGAGTATCGAGGGGCCGGCCGGAGCATGTGACAGATAGCCGTAGTTGCTGCCGGTCGCGGTGTTCACGAGTGCGGCGACCCCGGCCCAGACGAGGAGGCTGCCGAACGCCCAGGCGTACGCGCGCCAGGTGACGCGGTAGCCCAGCCCGAA
The DNA here is from genome assembly GCF_900163565.1 of Agrococcus casei LMG 22410. Taxonomy (GTDB): domain Bacteria; phylum Actinomycetota; class Actinomycetes; order Actinomycetales; family Microbacteriaceae; genus Agrococcus; species Agrococcus casei. The sequence goes on along the minus strand of NZ_FUHU01000009.1, from coordinate 41,204 downwards.
CACCATGACAAGCGGCACGATGAGTGCGAGCCCGTGGAAGATCCAGTACGAGGCGAAGTCGATCGACGGATGGGTGATGTAGTTCAGGTCAGGAGTCACGATCGACTGCAGGTTCAGGGTGAGGCCCCAATAGAAGCTGATCGCAATCGCCAGCGGCGCTCTCGTGATGAGGGCGATCGCCGTGATGATGCGCAGCACATCCGACAGGTGCATGGGGATCGACTGCTCGACAGTGAAGTTCTGCGGCAGCAGGTCCCAGGTCGACCAGGCGAGCGACAGCACGAGATACGCCCATCCGGCGACGGAGAGGATGCGCTCAGTGCGGGGTGTGAGGCCGCTGCGGCGAGCCCAGATCACCGCGGCTGCTGCGGCCGCCACGAGCACGACGAGCATCGCGACATGCTCTGTTCCGTAGGGCGGCATGCGTCCGAGCTGCATTGGGTCGAACTCCACGGTCGAATCCTACCCAGAGACTCGCAGATGCTGGCTGCGGCGCTCGGCTTATCGCTTGGACGACGGCAGAACTCGGCAGCGGGCGGTGGCCTCAGCGATAGCATTCCCTCATGAGCGATCCCCTGACAGGTCTTGCACTTTCGGTCGTATTCGCAGCAGTCGGCTTCTATGCCCTGTACTGGGTGATCCGAAAAGCCGTCGCGGCCGGCATTCGCGACGCGGCTCGAGATCGAGGCGAAGGCCTCAACCAGTGATGCTGCAGTCGCGCTCGATGCCTGCAGTTTGACGGCCCCAGGCGCTTGCGGCGGCCCGTCTCTGATGCAGCCTGAAGGCTGATTCACTCTCGAAGCGCTCGTCCACCCGCCACACCAGCGGATGGTGCGCCTGGTTAGGATCGGACGATGAACGTTGTTGCGGTCCTCGGTGCGGCCGTGCTCCTCCTGATCGCAAGCTTCGTCGTTCTGTGGGTGGGCAGGCTCGGTTCGCAGGGCGCGCTGAAGCGAAACCGACTCGTCGGCATTCGCACGCGCCAGACGCTGGCGTCCGACGCCGCTTGGGCCGCAGGACACCGCGCCGGAGCAAGGAAGACAGCCGTGGGAGCAGTCGGGTCGATTGTCGGTTCTTCCGTCGCCGTCCTGAGCGGACTGCTTCCGCTGGTGGGGGTTGCAGAGCACATTGCAATGGTTTCTGCGGCCACGTTCATCCTCGGCTCCAGCGTGTGGATGGTTGGGTGTCTGATTGCGGCCGCCGCCGCCGCGAACCGGGCGGCGGAAGCTGCGTCGTAGAGTCGATCGCTGCACTCAGGCTGCGTCGCCCTCGACCGGCCCCTCTGTGTTCGGCTTCCAACCGAGTTCCGGCGCGACGTGCTTCGCGAACGACTCGAGGATGTGCAGGTTGAACTCGGTGCCGAGCTGGTTGGGCACGGTCAGCATGAGGGTGTCTGCACTCATGACCGCAGCGTCGTCCCGCAGCTGTTCGATGAGTCTGTCGGGGGTGTCGGCATAGGTCTTGCCGAAGGTCGACCGCAGGCCGTCGATGACGCCGATCTGGTCGTTCGACTCCCGACCGCCGAGCCCGAAATACAGCCGGTCGCGGTTGTCCATGATCGGAAACACGCTGCGACTGACTGAGACCCGCGGCGTCCAGCCGTGCCCCGCATCCGCGAACGACTGTCGAAACACGTCGATCTGCTCGGCCTGCAGGTCGCCGAAGGCGGTTCCGTCTGCTTCTGTGAGCAGGGTCGAGCTCATCATGTTGACGCCCTGCTCGCCAGCCCAGCGCGCTGTGTCGCGTGAGCCGGCGCCCCACCAGATGTGCTTGTGCAGCTCGGGGGAGTGCGGCTCGACCCGCAGGCGCTGGCCCGGTCCGAACTGCGCCGGGTCGGCATCCGTCATCGTCTCGCCGCGAACTGCCCGCATGAACTTCGCGAACTTCTCGCGCGCCATGTCGGCCCCCGCTGGCGCATCGCCTTCGTAGCCGAATGCCTCCCAGCCACGGCGTGCGGGCTCGGGTGAGCCGCGGCTGATGCCGAGAGCCACTCGTCCGTCTGAGAGTAGGTCGAGAGCAGCAGCCTCTTCTGCGAGATACAGCGGGTTCTCGTACCGCATGTCGATGACGCCGGTGCCGACTTCGATGCCCTTGGTGCGGGCGGCGATGGCGCTCAGCAACGGCATGGGCGACGCATTCTGCTTGGCGAAGTGATGCACCCTGAAGTACGCGCCGTTGACGCCCAGCTCATCTGCTCCGACCGCGAGGTCGAGCGCACTGTGCAGCGATGCCCTGGCGTCAAAGCCGTTGTCGGCGGGGCCAGAGCCGTAGTGGCCGAAACTCAAGAATCCGAATGCGCGCATGCAGGTGGAACCAAGCCCATTGGGCCTGCATTCCCGCGTACCTTGGGGGCATGAAGCTGAGTGAATCGACCTGGGCGCTCACGGGCGCTGACGGCAGCATCGGCAGGGTGCTTCGGCGCCACCTGCGCGATCGGGTGCAGCGCCTCGTAGTTGCAGACCTGCAGGCGCCGGCTGACCCTGCAGACAACGAAGTCAGCCTCGCATTCGACGTGACCGACCCCGCGTCGATCACGCCCGTCGTCGCGGGTGTCGACGGCGTCATCCACCTCGCTGCGGTGCCCGATGAGGCGCCGTACGAAGCGCTGCTCAGGGTCAACGCCCTCGGAACACACAATCTGCTCGAGGCGATGCGAACCCAGGGAGTGCGGCACCTCGTCTATGCCTCGAGCAACCGGGCCACCGGATTCCACCCTGTCGACGCGATGCTCGACGACCAGTCGACCATCCGCCCCGACGGCCTCTACGGAGCCAGCAAGGCAGCTGTCGAGGCCCTCACACGCCTCTACGCAGACAAGTTCGGCCTGCGCGTCTGCAACCTGCGCATCGGCAGCTTCAAGGCAGCGCCTGTAGTGCCTCGCGACGCAGCGACCTGGCTGAGCCCCGGCGACATGACGCGCGCCTTCGAAGCCGCCATGACGGCAGAGCAGCCGTTCAGCGTGTTCTACGGCGTCTCGGCGAATCGGCATCGATTCTGGTCGCTCGAGCCCGGGCACGCCGTCGGCTACACGCCGCTCGACGATGCGAGCGACATTCTGGGGGCCGATGTGCAGCCCTCACCGCATGCGCCGCAGGCTGGTGCGGAGTTCTCGAGTCAGGAGTTCACGCTGCGCTCGATGAGATAGCTTCGCACCTCCGCGATCCGCGCCGTCTTGACGGTGCTGGCGAACCTGAAGACGTGACTGAACTCGACAGTGCTCGAGCCCGACTCGTAGTGCCCGTCGCAGGCTGCGAGGCGGCCGTGCGTGATGACGGATGCGAGCACAAGCCGGTCGGCAGCAGCTGGCGGCGCCGCGCTGGCAGGGGCGTCGGTTCCCGCATGCTCCTGACCGCCCGCGATCCTCCACACGACGTCGTCGGCGAGTCGTTCGAACATCCGCGCGAGATCCCGACCTGCCCAGGCCGTGACGAAGTCGCTGACGATCGTGATTCTCGGAGCATTGCCGCAGTCTGTCGGCAGTTCGATCTTCATTGATGTGCCTTTCGTCTGTGCTGACAGGGTAGGCGCTGAAGATGACGGTTCTGCAACCTGGGAGGAACGTCCGGCGAAGTCGGCTACACTGGCCGTGTTGCGATTGATCTGCACGTATCAGTGCCCTTCGCATCGCCCGCCTCGCGATTCGCCCGGCGGTTGCAGGCTCACTGACCGCGACCCGCGTCGCAGGCTTTTCGAGGAGACTCTTTCGAGTATGACTACTGTGCAACAGGCTTCGACCACACGCGCACACCGCGACGAGACCGGCGTGATCCCACGGCTTGCTCGTGCAGCACGAGAGGTCGAGTCGAGTGTGCAGCGCCGCGCAGCCAGCCGAACCGGGCGAACGAAGCTGCAGACGGTCGCCATTCTCGTGCGCAAGGAGCGTGCACGCATCAAGGCCGATGCGACGCTCAGCTCGTCGAAGCGCACAGAAGAGCTGAAGCGGCTCGACGGCATCGCGCTCATCCTGGCGCGTTCAGCTTCGAAAGACCCGACGCTGCTCCCGCTGCTGGGCGAGGGCGCACCCATCACAGACGCCGTACGCGAGTACAAGCGCGAAGTGCTTGCAGCTGCCGGCGTCGAAGCCGAGCCAGAGCCAGAGCCAGAGCCCGAAGCCGCGGACGAGTCGGCCGAAGACGTCGCCAAGCGGGTCGTTCCCGCTTCGGTCGCAGCCAGCCAGCTTGCGCGCCCGTTCCTGCAGCCTGACATGTCGCCGAATCGGCACAAGCCGCGGCTCGACAGGCTTGCCGGATTCGATCTGCTCGATCCGCTCTTCCAGTCGTTCCAGTACGGTGCAGACGGCAGCCCCGCCTGCATGGACCTCCCAGATCCTGAGGTCTCTCATGCCCCCAAGGGCCTCGAGCTCATGCATCACCAGGCGCGCTTCGTCGCAGCTGCGAAACAAGGCCACAGGTCGTTCCTGCTCGCTGACGAGCCCGGCCTCGGCAAGACCGCACAGGCGCTGCTCGCGGCCCAGGCCGCACAGGCATATCCGCTGCTGGTGGTCGCACCCAACGTCGTCAAGGTCAACTGGGCCCGAGAGGCCGCCCGCTGGACCCCGGGCCGCTCCGTCGCAGTCGTGCAGGGCGACGCGAATGACATCGACGGCTTTGCCGACATCGTGATCATCAACTACGAGGTGCTCGACAGGCACGTCGGATGGATGCGCAAGCACGGTTTCGAGGGAATGGCAGTCGACGAGGCGCACTTCATCAAGAACGCCGACTCGAAGCGCTCAAAGCATGTGCTGCAGATCTCGAAGTCGATTCTCGAGCGCAATTCCGAAGCACTGATGCTCGCGCTCACCGGAACACCTCTGATCAATGACATCGATGACTTCCGCACCATCTGGCAGTTCCTCGGCTGGACCGATGAGAAGGGCCCCAAGGCCAAGCTTGCCGATCGCCTTGAGTCGACAGGCCTAACTCCGATGAACAGCGCGTTCTATCGCGAAGCCCGTCGTGCGGTCATCGACATGGGCATCGTTCGGCGCCGCAAAGAAGACGTTGCTGCCGACATCCCGGCCCGCACGATCGCAGATCTGCCGGTCGAGCTCGACGAGGCATCGATCCGCTCGATTCGCGAGATGGAGGAAAAGCTCACGCAGCGCATGCTCGCGCGCTACGACCGCGTCCTCGAGCGCCAGAGCCTGCCGGCCGACACCCTCGACGACGATCTCATCATGCGCATCGCTCGCAGCGAGATCGACACCGACGGCGGCGAATCGGCGAAAGAGGCGCAGAACGTCTTCAGCATGGTCCGCCGGATCGGCAAGGCGAAGGCACCCCTCGCAGCCGACTACGCCGGCCAACTGGCTCGCAGCGTCGGCAAGGTGGTGTTCTTCGCCAAGCACATCGACGTCATGGACGCAGCAGAAGAGCACTTCGCCAACCACGGCATCCGCTTCACTTCGATCCGCGGAGACCAGACGCCGACACAGCGTCAGGAGGCGATCGACGCCTTCGTGCAAGACCCCAAGGTCGAGGTCGTTGTCTGCTCGCTGCAGGCGGCCGGAGTCGGCATCAACCTGCAGGTCGCGTCGAACATGGTGCTCGCCGAGCTCTCGTGGACGAACGCAGAGCAGACGCAGGCGATCGACCGCATCCACCGCATCGGGCAGGACATGCCCGTCACGGTGTGGCGCATCGTTGCGGCTCAGACTGTCGACACGCGCATTGCACAGCTGATCGACGCGAAGGCCAACCTGGCCGGGCGTGCCCTCGACGGCGCTCCCGAGATGACGCAGTCGTCGAACGAGATCCAGATCGAGGCCATGGCGGCGCTGCTGCAGCAGGCACTCTGCGACAGGCTTCCGCCGCTCACCGACTGAGTCGCGCATGTAGCCTGGTGCTCATGTCTACTCGCATCGCCATGATCGGCGGCCACGGCAAGATTGCGCTCATCGCCACACGCCTGCTCACAGAGCAGGGCATGCAGGTTCGGTCGATCGTGCGCTCGGCACAGCAGTTCGACACCGTGCGCGAGTACGGCGGCGAGCCGGTGCTCGCTGACATCGAATCGGCAGAGACCGACTTCGACGCACTGCTCGAGGGAGCCGACGTCGTCATCTGGTCGGCCGGTGCAGGCGGCGGAGATCCCGCACGCACTCGGGCAGTCGACCTCGAGGCCGCCAAACGCATGATCGACGCTGCCATCAAGAACAGCGTCAGAGACTTCCTGATGGTGAGCTACCGAGGTGCAGGGCCGAGCCACGGGCTCGATCCGGAGCACCCGATGTGGCAGTACGCAGAGGCGAAGTCGCAGGCGGATGCGGCACTGCGGTCGTCATCGCTCGACTGGGTGATCGTCGCACCGGCGGCTCTGACCCTCGAGACCGGGCGCGGCACGATCAGCGCCGACATCACGGTGCCTGACGGCCACGGTGATGACGCGGCGGTGGATCTTCCTGCGGACGGCACACCGGTCGCTCGCGAAGACGTCGCTGCACTCATCGCCCAGCTCATCGAGCCCATGGTGCAGGGGCGCCTCCACCACGTCACCGTCTCGGCCTCGGGCGGCGACACCGCTGTTGCAGATGTCGCCGCCGCGGCCGTGCAGGCTGTTCGCGACTCCTAGGCGCGAGCGGCGTCGATGCGCTCCCAGGCGATTGCCTCAGCGGCAGCCAGGGGAGTGATCTCGCGCTCGACTGCGGTTGCGAACACCCGACGCAGCACGTCGCCCACGCCGACGAGGCGCTCGTCGACCTCATCGGCAGACAGGCCGTTGACGGCACCCTCGAGGTAGATCACACCGCCGGCGTTGACCACGAAGTCGGGTGCGTACAGGATGCCGCGGTCTGCGAGCAGCTGTGCGTCCTCAGCGCGGCCGAGCGGGTTGTTCGCAGGCCCGACGACTGCCTTGAACGGCAGTGCGGGGATGGTCTCAGCGGTGAGGACGCCGCCGAGCCCTGCGGGGACAAAGACGTCAGCGGGAGTCGTCAGCGCATCCGCGGGCTGGATCCATGTGGCTCCGAGCTCGTCGGCGAGTGCGCGCTTCGAGTCTGCGATGTCGGTGACCGAGAGTGTCGCGCCGGCTTCTGCCAGGCGACGAGCGAGCCTCGAGCCGACCTGACCGAGACCCGAGATGACGAATGAGCGGCCTGCGATCTCGCCGGAGCCGAAGGCGGCCTCGAGCGTCGGCGCGATGGACGAGAACACGCCGAGCGCCGTTGCGTCAGCGGGCTCGCCGGCGCCGCCGTCTTCAGCGGGCAGGCCGACGACGTGCGCCGTCTGCTCGCGCACGACCAGCATGTCGTGCTCGGTCGTGCCGACGTCTTCGGCTGTGCGATACTTGCCGCCGAGCATCTCGATGATGTCGCCGAGGTCGAGCAGCGCATTGCGGCGGCGCTCGCCTTCGAGCTTCTCGCCGCGGGGAACCATGATGACCGACTTGCCGCCGCCTGCTGCGAGGCCGGCGACCGAGTTCTTGCGGGTCATTGCCGACGAGAGGCGCAGTGCATCGGCCTGGGCGTCGACGTAGCTGTCGTACTGCCACACGCGGCAGCCGCCGAGTGCGGAGCCGAGCACGCTGGAGTGCAGGGCGACGATGATGGTGAGTCCTGAGCGGGCTCCGGTTGCGGTGATGACACGCTCGTGGGTGAAATCAGGTGCGGTGTTCGCGTTCATGGGCGAGGCTCCTCGTTGAGATGTGGCTGCGGATCGCACAGCTGTCATGAGTCTGCCATGTTCTGCATGCCGAATGGTGCGTGTCTCAGGGCGCTTCAGGTCGTCGACGGCGTGAACGCAAGGATGCGCTCGAGCGCCTCGTCGACCGTGTCGACGATCGCGATGCCTGCTGCCCCCGGACGGTCGCGCATGACCGCCTGCAGCAGCGGCCACGCGGGCAGCGTCTGCGTCCAGTAGTCGTGCCCGAGCAGCACCAGGGGAGCCCATCCGCCTTCGTCTGCGTACGAGTTCTCGCAGGCGTCCTGGAAGATCTCCTGCGTCGTTCCGCCCCCGCCCGGCGTCACGATGACGCCGTTGTTCGCGACCTTCAGCAGCGTGTCTTCGCGCACAGAGTTCTGAAAGTACTTTGCGATCGACGATGCGAACAGGTTGGGCGGCTCGTGACCGTAGAACCAGGTCGGCACTCCGAGGTTCTCGGTGCCCGGAGGCAGCTGCCGATTGACCTCCTGAGCCGACTCGACCCATTCGAGAAAGCGGTTCTTGAATGACGGATGCGCGGCAAGGGTGTCGATGTGCGCGTCGAGGGTCTGCGCATCGACAGCGGATGCCCGGGCACCCAGGTTCGCGGCCTCCATGATGCCGGGACCGCCGCCTGTCGCAACCGTTCTGCCGGCCAGCGCGAGCCGACGGCCGAGGTCGGCCGCCTGTCGGTACTCACGGCTGCCGCGCTCGATCGCGTGGCCTCCCATGACGCCCACGACCTGGCGACCGACGACCCACTCGCGCAGCTCGGTGTCGATCGAGTGGTCGTGCAGTGCTGAGGCGAGGGCGCGAGCGACGTCCTGCTCGCCGGATCTCGACCACGCGTAGACGCGTGCGTCGAAGCAGTGCTCGTAGCCGGCTTCGATGCCCTCGATCAGCTCGTCGCCTGAATACAGCTTCGCGCGGTACGCGCTGAACGGCATGCCCGGCACCTCGCCGAAGACAATGCCGCCGCGGTCGCGAATCGATCGCGTGTCTTCTCGGGTCAGATCGCAGCCGAGAAAGAGGGCGCCGGCCGGGTCGAGACGCCGCAGGGCATCGCTGCGTTCGAGCAGGTCGAGATCCTGCAGCCGCCAGCCGCTCATGTGCAGTGCTCCTGCGGCGACAAGCTCATCGAACTGATCGAGAGAGTCAACGGCCAGAATCCGTCCGTGGTGTGCTTCATGCATGGGTGCCAGCCTAGTTGGGGTCGGTGACGCTGATCGTGCTGCCCTGCCCACCCGGAAGCGGTGTCACGGTGATCAGCTGGGGGAGGCGCTCCTGCATGCTCGTGACGTGCGAGATGACGCCGATGGTCCGTCCTCCTGCGTGCAGCTCGCTCAGCGTCTGCATTGCGAGCTCGAGCGTCTGGGCGTCGAGCGACCCGAAGCCCTCGTCAATGAACAGGGTCTCGAGCGAGATGCCGCCCGCGTTCTGCTGCACCACATCCGCAAGGCCGAGTGCCAGCGCCAGCGATGCGAGGAACGTCTCGCCGCCCGAGAGCGTCGACACCGACCGGGTCATGCCGGTGAAGGCGTCGTTCACCACGACTCCGAGCCCGCTGCTTGCTCCTCGTGCAGCCACACCGTCGAAGTGCTCGAGCGAGAATCGGCCGTCGGTGAGTGCTGCCAGCCGCAGGTTCGCCGCCTCGAGGATCGCTTCGAGCTGAGCCGCGAGCACATAGGTCTCGAGGCGCATCCGGCGGCTGTTCGGGCTGTCGCCCTTGAGCGTCGCCGCAAGTCGTGCCACGGCGACGGCGCGTTCGCCCAGGTCGTCGATCCGCTTCTGGAGGTCGCCCGTCGTCTGCAGCTCGCGCTTGGCATCAGCGGCAGCGGATCGGGCCTCTGCCAGATGGTCAGCCGCCTCTGCGAGGGCTGCCTTCGCCGCTGAGGCGGCTGCTGTGAGGCTGGCAGCGTCATCGGAGGCGTCGGCGATGCGCTGGTCGAGCGCAACGATGTGGGGCTGCGCCAGAACGCCTGTGATGCGCTCCCGGTCGCTGTCGTGCTGCTTAACCTGCTCGCGTGCTGCGAGCGACTCGTCTCGGGTCATGCGCCACGCTCGAACCGTCGCCTCGTCCTCGGCGGGGTGATCGGCGATGAGCTCGTCGAAGCTCGCCTGCGCGGCCTTCAGCTCGCTCTCTCGCGTGGCGTGATCCTGCACAGCCTTGAGCACGGAAGCCTGCTCAGCGGACTCTGCCGTGCGCCGCGCAAGCCGGTCGGCCACAGATTCGTCGCTCGCATCGTCGTCACTGCGCACCGTCTGCCTGGCCGCCTCGAGTCGCTCTGCAGCGACGTCTGCATCGCTGCGGAGCCTCGTCACATCAGCTCTGACAGCCTCGAGCGCCGTTGTCAGTCGCTCGTTCTCGGCCTCGAGCAGGTCGAGTGCCTTCTCGGCTTCGATGACTGCATCCGCGGCCTTCGCGTGCTCGGCTGACTGCTCTCGCGCCTTCTCGATCTGCTGCGGCACGCTGTCGGCGTCGACGCCCTCGAGCACACGGTCGAGGCCCGAGACCTCGTTCGATGCCTCGGCGCGCTGGCTCTGTGCCGCCTGCAGCTCGGCGAGGCACTTTGCCTCGGCCGCTTGGGCGGCGTCAACCTGCTCGTTGCTCACGATCTCGGCGTCATGCGCCGACGCCGGAGACGGATGGGCTGTCGCACCGCAGACGAGGCAGGGCTCGCCGTCCTGCAGACTGGCGGCCAGGCGCGCTGATGTCGACTCGTAGTACTGCTGCAGCACCAGCCGAGTCGCATCGGCGGCCTCCTGGTGACGGGACGCCGCCTTCTGCTCGGCGGCAACGGCGTCGGCGTGTGCCTTGCGGGCGGTGTCGCGCTGCTTGGCCTCGGCCAGCAGGGACTCGAGCCTCGGAAGCTCGCTGTCGACTGAACCCAGTGCGTCTCGATCGGCCTTCAGCCGGTCGATGGCAGTCGCCAGGTCTTTTCTCTTGGCCGGAAACGCAACTGTCTGCTCGGCTGCCTCGGCAGCGGCTGCGGTCGCCTTCTCGAGAGCCGTGACGGCGTCGTCGCGGGCAGTCTCGAGTGCGGGAATCCTGCGCTCGGTCTCTGCGAGCGTGCGAAGCACCGCAACCTCGTCCTGCAGTCGACGGTTCTGCTGTTCGAGCTGCTCGACGCCCTGTGACGTCTTCTCGGTGTCGAAGTCGGCAAGCCGCTCGTCTGCCGCAGACAGGCGGACGCGGGCAGCATCGAGGGCGACGACACTCGGCCAGACCTCGTGAACCCGATCTGAGCGATCGAGCTGCTCGCGCATCCGCTCTGTCTGCGGGCTCAGCTTGTCGAGTGCTGACAACTGGGTCAGGCTCTTCTCGCGCACTGTGATGTCTCTGGCGAGCGCCTCTGCCGAACGAAGGCGTTCTGATGCAAGGTCGCTGGCTGCCTCAGCGTCGGAGCGGGCTGCAGCTCGCTCAGCGACGATCGCGTCGAGCAGCCTGACCAGCTCGCCGACGTCGGTTGCGTCGTCTGGCTCGACGCCCAGCTGTGCTGCTCGGGCCGTGGCGCGCTCCTGCGACTCTTCGATCTGCCGCCCGATGTCAGAGAGGGTGGTCTTGGTCGCCTCGGCCTCTTTCGCGACCATCTCGGTGGCTCGCTGGAAGCGTCCGCTGTCGAACAGCCGCCGCAGAATGACCTCTCGCTTCGAGCTGTCGGAGTGCAGGAACTCGGCGAATCGGCCCTGTGCGAGCACGATGATCTGCTGGAACTGATCGCGCTTGAGCCCGACAATCTGCTCGATCTGGGCACCGGCTTCGCTGACGCTCGAGGCAACGGTCTTCCATTCGCCTTCGCGGTGCACCAGCAGCGTGCACTTGGCAGACTGCGGGGTTGTTCCGGAGCCCCTGCGCTTCTTGCGATCGTACGCAGGGGAGCGCTCGATGCGGTGCTGCGTGCCGGCCACTTCGAACTCGAGCGACACGAGAGTCTCGGCATCATCGCTCGCGAGGTCGCTGCGCACCGAGGTCTTGGTACCGCCCGAGAGGTCGAACCGGGGGATGTGGCCGTACAGAGCGAACACGACGGCATCGAGAATCGACGACTTGCCGGCCCCGGTCGGGCCGCTGATGAGGTAGACGCCAGCGCTGTCGAAGTCGGAGAAGCGGATGGTGTGCTCGCCGGGGTACGGGCCGAACGCCTGCAGCGTGAGCGTGACGAGTCTCATCGTGCCGCCTCCTCGGCCGCGACGCTGATCAAGGCGGCTTCGACGATGCTGCGCTCGAGTTCGGTCAGCGGCTCGTTCTCGCGCACATCGCCCGCGAACTCTGCCACGACGTCGATGTCGCGGCGTCCGGCGACCCGCTCGCGATACGTGCGCGACTCGCGCTCGTGCTCTGGAGGCTCGAACTGCAGCGTCGAGCAGTTCGGCCACCGCTTCTGGAGGCGGCTCATCGGGTCTGCGGGCCGTTGCGCATCGGTCAGGATCGCCCGGATCCACTCGTCTTCTGTTCCGTCGAGGGATGCGTCTGCGAGCAGCGACTCGAGTTCGCCGCGAATCGTTCGGGTGCGCCTCGGAATCGGCAGGTCGAGCCAGGTGACGTCGGCGAGACCGGCGTCGTCGAGGTCGACGAGCCACACGCCCCTGTGCGGCGAGGACTCCTTGAACGAGTAGTACAGGGGAGCCCCTGAATAGCGAACGCTCTCGGTGATGCGCTGGCGCGAGTGGATGTGGCCCAGAGCCGTGTAGTCGATGCCGTCGAAGTGTGAAGCAGAGACGAGGCTCTGCCCTCCGACGGTGATGTCTTTGGGGGCGTCGTCGACGACTTCGTCACCCGTGGACGTGCGCCCGACGAAGCAGTGCGCCAGCACGACGCTGCGCGCCGGGGAGTCGTGGAGCGCCTCGCGGATCTGCCCCATCGCCCACGAGACGGCGCCGTCGGCGGTCGAGACGTCGACCCCCTGTTCGGCCAGCCGCGGATGCTGCACCCGGAGGGCGGACGGCTCGAGATAGGGGACTCCGAACAGATGCACTGGCCCGTGGTCGTCGTGCAGCACGACCGGCTCGCTGGGCCACTTCGCGATGACGTGAACGCCGGCCTTGGCTGCCCAGGTGCTCTGGAACCCGAGCCTCGAAGCGGAGTCGTGATTGCCGGGGGTCGCGACGATCACTGCACCGGCGTCGCGGATGCGCGAGAAGGCCCGGTCGAGCACGTCGAAGTGCTCGGCTGCCGGCATCGAGAGGTCGAACAGATCGCCGGCGACCAGCACCGCATCGACGTCGTGCTCGCGCACGAGGTCGGCCAGGCCCGTCAGCACCGACTCGAGATGCTCGATCGTGCGATGCCGGTGAAATGTTCGGCCGACGTGCCAGTCGGAGGTGTGGATCAGTCGCATGCCTCCAAACGTATCTGGCACGTCAGACATGAGGCAGAGCGGCTGATAAACTGGGGTCTGCCCCTGAACGATTTCCAGGATGCCTCGCTTGCATCTGGGCGAATCTGCCGTGTCCGCAGCTCAGAAAGGCCCTTGTGATCGCAACGCTCGCAGCCAGTGCTCTCCTTGCACTGATGACGAGCGCGCTGTCACCGCGCATGGGCCGGTGGGTGTTCCTGATCCCTGCGATCGCCAGCGGTGTCGCCTTCGTCTACTTCCTGACGCTGGCCCCCGCGATCCTCTCCGGCGAAGCCGTGGAGGAGTCGATCGAGTGGATACCCTCCCTCGGCATCACGCTGGCATTCCGGATGGGCGCCCTGCAGCTGCTCCTCGCCCTCGTCGTGACGGGTGTCGGCGCGATGATCCTGGCCTACTCGGTCTGGTACTTCGAGTCGAAGACGCTGAAGTCGCGCACGGTCGGTCTGCTGACAGGGTTCGCGGCGTCGATGCTGCTGCTGGTGCTGGCCGACGACGTGATCCTGCTGGTCATCGGCTGGGAGCTCACGAGCGTGTTCAGCTACCTGCTCGTCGGCTTGAACCACCACTCCAGAAAGAACAGGTCTGCAGCCCAGACGGCATTCATCGTCACGACCGCCGGCGGCCTCGCGATGCTGGTCGGTGCGGTCATGCTCGGCTCAGAAGCCGGCACATACATGCTGCACGAGATCCTGGCGCAGCCTCCCGAGAGCACCATCACCACTGTCGCGGTCATGCTGCTGCTCGCGGGCGCCCTGTCGAAGTCGGCGATCTTCCCGTTCCACTTCTGGCTGCCCGGTGCCATGGCGGCACCGACGCCCGTCAGCGCGTTCCTCCACGCAGCGGCCATGGTCAAGGCGGGCATCTACCTCTCGGCCGCACTCGTGCCTGCATTCGCAGACATCCCGCTCTTCCGGCCGACGCTCATCGTCCTCGGCGTCGCGACCATGCTCGTCGGGGCATACCGAGCGCTGCTGCAGACAGACATCAAGGTGCTGCTGGCCCACGGAACCGTCAGCCAGCTCGGCCTGCTCATGACCATCGTCGGCATCGGCACCAAGACGGCGCTGATGGGCGGCCTCGCGATGCTCGCGGCGCACGCGATGTTCAAGGCCTCGCTGTTCATGGTCGTCGGAACAATCGACCGGCAGTACGGCACACGACAGCTGACGAAGCTCGGCACCCTTCGCAAAGACAGGCCGTTGCTTGCGGTCGCGGCCACACTCGCCGCCATCGCCATGGCCGGCCTGCCGCCGGCCATGGCATTCGCGGCCAAGGAGGCCGGGCTCGAAGCCGCATGGGAGGCCATTTCGCTTCCGGGCGTGCCGACCTGGCTCGGCGTCCTCGCGTTTGCGGGGATCGTCGTCGGATCGATGGGAACCGTCGCCTACACGCTGCGCTTCCTGATCGGCACGTTCTTCGTCGACTCCCGTCTCCGCGAGGCCCTCGACGGCGACGAGCCGTTCATCGTTCGACACGGCATGTGGCCGCAGCTGGTCGCACTCTTCCCCATGGTGCTCGCGATGCTCGGCATCGTCTCGGGCTTCTTCGGGAAGCCGATCACTGCGGCCCTCGAAGGCGCCACTGCATCTGCCCCCGCAGGAGAGGCAAGCTACCTCGCGCTGTGGCACGGATTCACGCCGGCTCTTGCCGGCAGCGCGATCGCCGTCGTCGGGGGCTTCATCGTGTGGCGCCTGTTCGGTCGCTCCATGGCTGCTCCCGTCGAGCCGCGATTCTCGGCTGCCGCCGCCTACGCGGGCATGATGCGCGGGCTCGACCGCCTCGCCGTCGAGGTGACCGGTCGCACCCAGTCGGGTTCGCTGCCGGTGCACGTCTCAACCATCGCGGTCACGGTCACTGTGCTCGCAGGAGCGGGCCTGGCCTTCGCATCGCTCGGAGCTCCGAAGCTCGTCGTCGCCGACAGCGTCGGTCAGCTCGTCGTCGGAATCGCGGTGAGCGTCTGTGCGCTCGTCGCAGCCAACACCCGAGGTCGCCTGAAGACGTTCCTCCTGATGGGCATCGTCGGCTACGGAACAGCCATGATGTTCCTGCTGCACGGAGCACCCGACCTCGCCTTGACGCAGATTCTCGCCGAAACGGTGCTGCTGGTGCTGCTCGTGCTGGTGCTCAGGTACCTGCCGAAGTACTTCACGAACCGTCCGCTTCGCGGGGTCCGCTGGCTGCGTGCGCTCCTCGCAGCATGCGTCGGAGCAGTCGCTGGGCTGGGTGCCCTGTTCGCCGCGAACTCCCGCAACGAGGCGTCGATCAGCGACCGCTTCTACGAGCTCGCGTACTCATTCGGCTTCGGGCGGAATATCGTGAACGTCACCTTGGTCGACATCCGCGCCTGGGACACCGTCGGTGAGATCTCGGTGCTGCTGGCCGCAGCGACGGGCGTTGCAAGCCTCATCTTCATTCGCACCCGCGTGGTCGACCCCGTCGGAACGCTGCGCGGCCGACGAGGCAGGCCCGACACGAGCAAGGTCGGCCCCGGATGGCTGCGCGCGGGGGCCACGGCAGACATGCAGGGCCGTGCTCCGATGCTCGAGATGATGACGCGGCTGCTGTTCCCCGTGATGCTGGTCGTCGCGATCTACCTGCTGTTCGCCGGCCACAACGATCCGGGCGGCGGATTCATCGCAGGCATCGTGGCAGGTCTCGCGCTCTGCGTCAGGTACCTGGCGGCCGGAGCCCTCGAGCTGGCCGAGGCAGCGCCCATCGACGCCGGAAAGCTGCTGGGAGGCGGCATCATCCTCGCCGCGCTCTCGCTGATCGGACCCGTGTTCTTCGGCGGAAGCGTCGGTCAGTCCTACGACTACACGATCGAGATCCTGGCCATGGGCGAGATCCACTTCGTCACGAGCGTCTTCTTCGACGTGGGCGTCTTCCTGGTGGTGCTGGGCACCGTGCTCGACTTCATCCGCTCGCTCGGCGCAGGCATCGACACGCAGTGGCGCAACGACCAGACGCCGCGCCCGAGCGCGCATTCCGACCGAACCGTGCCGGTTCGCAGCAGGGGGGCTCAGTCATGACCGCAAGCCTTGCCCTCGCAGCAACGGGCGCAGTGCTCATCGCCGCAGGCGTCTACCTGTTCATGGAGCGATCGCTGATGCGCATCCTCGCTGGCCTGCTCTCGCTCAGCAACGGCGTCAGCATGCTCTTCCTGGTCTCCGCCGGAACCCCGGGAGGCGCCTCCTTCGTCGCAGACGGCAGCGATTCGAGCACGATCACTGATCCGCTGCCGCAGGCGATGGTGCTGACAGCAATCGTCATCTCGCTCGCAACCAACATCTTCCTGCTCGCGCTGTCGTACCGGTCGTTCCAGCTTGACGGCCACGACGAGGTCGCAGACGACGTCGAGGACGCCATCGTGCGACGCCGTGCCGAGGCCGACCTCACATCGGCAACGTTCGACGAGACCGAAGCGGGCATCGACCACGACACAGACCTCGACGAGGCGGCAGTCGAGGCGGCCGCAGCCAAAGCGGCGGCCAAAGAGCAGAAGGGGAGTGGCGAGTGAACGTCGACATCCCGCAGCTGCTTCCGCTGCCGGTGCTGATTCCTCTCATCGGTGCCGGTTTCGCGCTGGCACTCGGCCGATTCCCGCGCATGCAGCGCGTCGTCTCGTCGGTGAGCCTCAGCCTCGTGCTTATTGTCGCGATCATCCTGCTCGTGACAGCGGACACCGAAGGACCACAGGTGCTCTGGGTCGGAGCCTGGCCAGAGGGTCTCGGCATCATGCTGGTGGCAGATCGTCTTTCGGCCCTGATGCTGCTGGTCTCGTCCGTCGTCACGATCACAGTCCTTGTATTCTCTGCCCGAAGCGACATGGACGAGGCGAGCGAGAAGGCGCCGGTCTCGATCTTCCACCCCACGTACTTGGTTCTGGCGGCGGGAATCTCGAACGCGTTCCTCGCTGGCGACCTGTTCAACCTCTTCGTCGGCTTCGAGATGCTGCTGTTCGCCTCATACGTGCTGCTGACGCTCGGTGCCCCGCGTGAGCGAGTACGCGCGGGATCGACATATGTCGTGGTCAGCCTGCTGTCGAGCATGCTGTTCCTGATCACACTGGCGATCACCTACGCCGCGACGGGCACCGTCAACTTCGCGCAACTGGCTGAGCGGCTCCAGGGTCTTGATCCGGGGATGCAGCTCGTGATCCAGCTCATGCTCCTGGTCGTGTTCGGAATCAAGGCTGCGATATTCCCCCTCTCTGCATGGCTTCCGGACTCCTACCCGACGGCCCCCGCATCCGTCACCGCCGTGTTCGCGGGGCTGCTCACCAAGGTGGGCGTCTACGCGATCATTCGCACGCAGACCATGCTCTTTCCGGATTCGACGCTCACGACCCCGCTGCTCTGGGTGTCGCTGGCGACCATGGTGATCGGCATTCTCGGAGCAATCACTCAGAGCGAGATCAAACGACTGCTGTCGTTCACGCTCATCAGCCACATCGGCTACATGCTCTTCGGCATCGCAGTCGGCAACCTGGCCGGGCTCTCCGGCGCGATCTTCTATGCGGCGCACCACATCTTCATCCAGACCACGCTCTTCCTGGTGGCTGCGCTCATCGAGCGAGCCGGAGGCTCCACGAGGCTCGACAAGCTCGGCGGACTCGCGGCCAACACCACGCTTGCCGCACTGTTCTTCATTCCTGCGATGAACCTTGCAGGAGTGCCGCCGTTCAGCGGGTTCCTCGGCAAAGTCGCACTCGTCGAAGCGGGTGTCGAACTCGGCACCTGGGTCTCATGGGCTGTGATCGCCGGTGCGATCGTGACAAGCCTGCTTACACTGCTGGCGATACTCAGAATCTGGCACACCGCCTTCTGGCGTCCTCTTCCTGAGGGCACCGAACGCACGAACAAGACGCTTCCGCTCGGATGGGTTCTGACAGCGGGTGTGCTCGTTGCAGTCACGGTCGCAATGACGGTGTTCGCAGAGCCCATCTTCGAGTTCACCGAGCGCGCTGCGGTCGACATCGATGCTGGCGCATATGCCGCTGCCGTCGAGGAGTCGATCAGAAAGCTGGGGACACCATGAAAGAGCAGAAGCTTCGCCGGCGCAGGTCCGTTCGATTCTCAGTGCTGATGACACTGGGCCTCGTCGTCGTCTGGATCATGCTCGTCGGCGAGATCACGGTCGGCGCAGCGGTGTTCGGCCTCATCGTGGCCGTTGCCGTGCAGCTGCTGTTTCCGATGCCGGTCATCCCGCAGATGGGGCGGATGCGCATCCTCCGTCTGATCTGGATGATCCTGGTGACCCTGTGGGGACTCGCGACAGCATCGTTTGTCGTCGCAGCACAGGTGCTCGCGTTCAGGCGCCGCACCCGAAACTCGGTGGTGAACGTCGACCTGCGCAGCAAGGACGTATTCTCGTCCACCCTGACCGCGGTGCTGGTCACGCTCGTGCCCGGATCAGTTGTGCTCGAGGTGTATGGCGGCCGGCTGCTCGTGCACGTGTTCGACACCCAGGACGAAGCCTCGCTCGAGCACTGGATCGAAGGCGTCCACAAGCAGGAGGCATTGGTGCTGCGCGCCTTCGGCACACCCGAGGAAGTCGCAGCGATCCGCCAGGAGTCCCGACAACGACGCACCGGCAAGGAGGAGACAGCATGATCATCGCGCTCACAGTGGCCGGCGTGCTGCTCGTCGCAGCACTCGTGCTGGGGCTCATCCGCCTCGTGAAGGGGCCCGGCGCCGTCGACCGCATCATCGCCACCGATGTCATGCTGTCGCTGCTGGTCGTGGCACTCGCCATCGAGGCGGCGATCAATCGTCACGGCTACACGATTCCGGTGATGATCATCACGTCGATGCTCTCGTTCTCAGGAACGGTCGCCGTCAGCAGGTTCGTCTCGATCCGCAACGACCAGGTCGGTCGCGAACGCCGCGACCTGTACCCGGGGGCAGTCGAGCAGACGGGCCCGATTCCGGTCGTCAGAGGCAAGCGCAGACGAGCGAAGGGCACCGAAGGGGAGGCCGAACGACCATGACACCAGAGACCTGGATGAACATCGCCGGGGGAGTCCTCATCGCCCTCGGCGCGGCCTTCGGCCTGGTCGCTGCGATCGGCCTGATCAGGCTGCCGGATGCGCTCAACCGGCTTCACGCGGCCGCGAAGCCGCAGTCATTCGGAATCGTCGTCGTGTGCATCGGGCTGGGCCTCATCCTGCGCGACAACGGAGCATGGATGATGCTGACGCTGGTGGCCGGCATGCAGCTGGTGACGGCGACGACCGCATCGCAGATGATGGCCCGCAGCGCGTATCGCACGAAGCAGTACCGCGAAGACCTGCAGCTGGTCGATGACGGACTCGCCGAGACCGAAGAAAGCGACCAGCGCGGGTTATAGTTGTACGAGCAACTTCACAACAGGCCGTTGCAGCCGACGCGGAAGAGCCATATGGCACCGAAGGAGCAAGCTCCCCGCTAACCTCTCAGGTCACAGGACCGCAGTCGGCAGGCCGCTTTGGAGCGCACGGTGCGCGACTGAGGGGGAATCCGAAACTAGGAGACCTTGTGACAGCAATGACGCCTTTGGCGCAAGTGCATGAGAGCGCTGGGGCGCTCTTCACCGACTTCGCAGGCTGGCAGATGCCGGTGAAGTACACATCCGAACTGGCAGAGCACCAGGCTGTTCGAACGGCCGCGGGCATGTTCGACCTCTCGCACATGGGCGAGATCCGCGTGCAGGGTGCCGAGGCCGGCGCCTTCCTCGACATGGCCTTCGCAGGCCGCCTGTCGACGATGAAGCTCGGGCAGGCCAAGTACACGCTGCTGCTGGCCGAGAACGGCGGCATCCTCGACGACGTGATCGTGTATCGACTCGGCGACACGAACTATCTCGTGGTGGCCAACGCCTCGAACTGCGCGACCGTGCTTGAGCAGCTGCAGCAGCGCGTCGCCGGATTCGACGCCACAGTGGCCGACGAGTCCTCTGAGACCGCACTGATCGCGGTGCAGGGCCCCGCATCCGCTGAGATCGTGTCCGCAGCCGGCATCGAGTCCGAGCCGCTCGACGGGCTCAAGTACTACCGCGCCATGGAGGGCATCTTCGAGGGCGAGGACATGCTCATCGCCCGCACGGGCTACACCGGCGAAGACGGTTTCGAGCTGTATGTGCCGAACCACGCCGCTGTGTCGCTCTGGGAGACTCTAGCTCGCGTCGGCGAGAGCAAGGGCCTGCAGCTGTGCGGCCTCGCGGCACGCGACACGCTTCGCCTCGAGGCCGGCATGCCGCTCTACGGCAACGAGCTGGGCCTCGACTGGCTGCCCGAGCAGGCAGGGCTCGGCAAGGTCGTCGCCCTCACCAAGGACGAGGACTTCATCGGTCGCAAGGCTGTCGAGCAGGGAGCGTCGGCGGATGCGCCGGTGCTGGTCGCGTTGACGGCTGAGGGCCGACGAGCGGGTCGCTCCGGATACCCCGTATTCGACGGCGATCAGGAGGTCGGCGTCGTCACTTCGGGTGCGCTGTCGCCCACCCTCGGCGTGCCGATTGCCATGGCCTACGTGCACCCCGCTGCTCGCGACTCCAGCGAGCTCTCGATCGACGTGCGCGGCAAGCGCATCCCCGCAACCATCACTTCTCTTCCGTTCTACAAGCGAGAGGCTTGAACCATGACTGAAATGCAGTACACCAAGGACCACGAGTGGATCCGCGCTGAGGGCGACATCGCCACGGTCGGCATCACCGACTTCGCGCAGAACTCGCTGGGCGACGTCGTCTACGTCGACCTTCCCGAGGTCGACCAGGAGTTCACCGCAGGCGAGAGCCTGGGCGAGATCGAGTCGACCAAGTCGGTCGGCGAGCTCTTCGCACCTGCAGCGGGCACGGTCGTCGAGGTCAATGACGCGGTCGCAGACGACCCCACACTCGTCAACTCCGATCCGACCGGCGCAGGCTGGCTCGTCAAGGTCCGTTTCAGCGAGCAGCCCGAGGTGCTCTCAGCTGACGAGTACGCAGAGCTGACGAAGTAATGCGCAGCTTCGCAAGCCGTCACATCGGAACAGATGGGGCGGCGCAGTCAGCCATGCTCAGCCAGCTCGGCTACGGCTCGCTGGCAGAGCTCATGGACGCCGTGCTTCCCAAGGGTATCCGCGCCGAGACGCCGTTCGGCGAGCCGGTCTCCGAGGCCGCTGCCCTGGCAGAGCTGCGCGGCATGGCCGACACGAACACGGTTCGGCGCTCCGCCATCGGCCTGGGCTACCACGGCACCGTCACGCCGGCACCGATCAAGCGCAACATCCTCGAGAACCCGTCCTGGTACACGGCATACACGCCGTACCAGCCCGAGATCTCGCAGGGGCGCCTCGAGGCCCTGATCAACTTCCAGACCATGATCGCCGAACTGGCCGGCCTCGACATCGCGAACGCGTCGATGCTCGATGAGTCGACCGCAGTCGTCGAGGGCATGCTGCTGGCACGTCGTGCCTCGAAGGCCAAGGGCAACGTGTTCCTGGTCGACAAGGACGCGCTGCCGCAGACCAAGGCGCTGCTTGAGCACCGCGCTGCCGCCGTCGGCATCGAGCTGCGAGAGTTCACGTTCGACACGATCGATGCTGAAGGAGCCTTCGGCGCGCTCGTGCAGTACCCCGCTTCGTGCGGTCTCGTGCGCGACCCGTCGCCCGTGATCGACGCGATCCACGCTGTCGGCGGCCTCGCTGTCGTTGCGGCAGACCTGCTCGCGCTCTCACTTGTGAAGAGCCCTGGCGAGTTCGGCGCTGACATCGCGGTCGGCTCGTCGCAGCGCTTCGGCGTTCCGATGGGCTTCGGCGGTCCGCACGCCGGCTTCATGGCCACGCGCAAGGGCATCGAGCGTCAGCTACCGGGTCGACTCGTGGGCGTGTCGAAAGACTCCCACGGAATGCCCGCGTACCGACTGACGCTGCAGACTCGCGAGCAGCACATCCGTCGTGAACGCGCCACGAGCAACATCTGCACCGCGCAGGTCCTGCTTGCTGTGATGGCGTCGATGTACGCCGTCTACCACGGCCCCGAAGGAATCCGCGAGATCGCGCGTGCGGTGCACGAGAGCGCTCGTGAGGTTGCGGGTGCGCTCAAGTCCGCAGGCTACGAGTTGGCGACCGAGTCGTTCTTCGACACGGTTCGCTTCTCGGCTCCGGGCAGGGCACAGGAGATCGCAGACACGGCGCGCGAACGCGGCGTGCTTGTGCACACTCCTGATGCCGACACCGTGCAGGTCGCGGTCGACGAGGAGTGGGCAGAGACAGGTGTCGCCGATCTTCTGGCCGCACTCGGCATCGAAGCCGCCGAGGCAACGGCAGGCTTCGGCACCGAACTGGCGCGCACGAGTGAGTTCATGACGCACGAGGTGTTCTCGAGCTTCCACAGCGAGACGGCCCTCATGCGCTACATGCGTCGCCTCTCCGACAAGGACTACGCGCTCGATCGCGGCATGATCCCGCTGGGCTCGTGCACGATGAAGCTCAACGCGGCTGCTGAGATGGAGGCCATCACGTGGCCCGAGTTCGCGGGCCTCCACCCGTTCGCGCCGCTGTCAGACGCCAACGGCTCGCTCGAGCTCATCGACCAGCTCTCCGACTGGCTCGCCAAGCTCACCGGCTACGACATCGTGTCGCTGCAGCCCAACGCCGGAAGCCAGGGCGAGCTGGCCGGCCTCCTCGCAATTCGCGGCTATCACCAGTCACGGGGTGACGAGCACCGCGATCTCTGCCTCATCCCAGCCTCGGCACACGGCACGAATGCGGCGTCGGCAGTCCTCGCCGGACTGCGCGTGCTGGTAGTGGCGACGGATGCGCTCGGCAACGTCGACATGGACGACCTGCACGCGAAGATCGAGTCGAACCGCGACTCGCTCGCGGCGCTGATGGTCACCTATCCGTCGACGCACGGCGTCTACGAGGAGACGATCCGCGAGGTCTGCGACGCAGTGCACGAGGCCGGCGGCCAGGTGTACATCGACGGTGCGAACCTCAACGCGCTGCTCGGTCACGCGACGTTCGGCGACATGGGGGGCGACGTCTCGCACCTGAACCTGCACAAGACCTTCTGCATCCCGCACGGCGGCGGTGGCCCAGGAGTCGGTCCGGTTGCTGCGAAGCAGCATCTCGCCGAGTTCTTGCCCCGCGACCCGCGCGAGGCTCCTCTCGAGGTCGACGGCCTGACGATCGGTGCGCAGCCGGTCTCGGCGGCGCCGTTCGGCTCGGCATCGATCCTCCCGATCTCGTGGGCATACGTGCGCATGATGGGCGAGAGCGGTCTTGTCGAGGCCACAGCGGCCGCTGTTCTTGCAGCCAACTATGTGGCATCGAGACTCAAGGACCACTTCCCGCTGCTCTACGCAGGCGAGAACGGCCTTGTCGCTCACGAGTGCATCCTCGACCTGCGCCCGCTCACCGAGGCGACCGGCGTGACGAATGACGATGTCGCAAAGCGTCTGGTCGACTACGGTTTCCACGCCCCGACCATGTCGTTCCCGGTTGCGGGCACGCTCATGGTCGAGCCGACCGAGTCAGAGGACCTCACCGAGATCGACCGCTTCATCGACGCGATGATCGCGATCAAGGAGGAAGCCGACGCAGTCGCAGCTGGCACGTGGCCGGCGGACGACAATCCGCTCGTCAATGCTCCGCACACAAGCGAGGAGATCGTAGGGGAGTGGACTCACCCGTACGACCGCACCGTTGCGGTGTTCCCCGCGGGCGGAGTCGGCGCCAACAGGCAGTCCCAGGCCAAGTACTGGCCGCCGGTGGGTCGCGTCGACAACGCGTATGGCGACCGCAACCTGGTCTGCGCGTGCCCGCCTCCCGAGGCGTTCGAAGTCTGACGCTCGCGCATCCGCAGGGGCAGCTGAACTCCATTTGGAGCTCAGCTGCCCCTTTGCGTTTTGCTGCCCTCGGCCGAACTCCAAGGGGAGCTCAGACTGACAACAGGTGTGCGACGAGCGGATACCCGATGAAGACGAGCGCGTCCATCAGGAAGTGCGCCACCACGAACGGCCACAGCCTGCCCGTGCGCTGGTACACCCAGCCCCACACGAGCCCCATGACGATGTTTCCGATGAATCCGCCGAAGCCCTGGTACAGGTGGTACGAGCCGCGCAGCACGCTTGCCGAGACAATCGTCACCATGGGCGAAACCCCAAGGCGCCGCATCCGCTCGAACCAGTAGCCGAGCACGATGAACTCCTCGACGAACGCGGCGCGGGCTGCCGCCAGCAGCAACACGATCGTCGACCACCAGTACGGCGAGCCAGATCCCGGGTCGATGACCCGGTTGATGCCGAGGCCCACCGCGACGAAGTAGAACGCGATGCCCGGAACACCGATGAGCGCCGCCATGCCGAGTGCCAGCAGCGCATCCTTGCCTGGGCGCCTGCCATCGATGCCGATCTGCCCGAGGTGCGGCTTCGATGCCTGCCACAGCAGCACGCACACCAGCAGCACGGGAGCGAACGCCAACACGTGGCCCACTGTCTGATTCAGAAAGTCGAGCCACTCGCGGTCGCTTCGCGAGGGGTTGAGCGCGATCTGCTGCTCGTTCAGCTTGCTCTCACGCGTGAGCGCATCGAGAATCTGCACGATCGACCACACGGCGCTCGCGCCGAGCGACACGAAGGCCACCGCGACCATCTCGAGCTTGAGGCGCGTTCGCGCCGGGCCCGTGGTGAGCGGAAGCTCGGTCAGGCCCGAGGCGGCATTGCGCACGCTGGTGTTCCTCCTGGCAGACGGTGTCGGTTGACCGCGATGGCTCGGTAGCCGAGGTCGCAGGCGTGACGGATGCCCGGGAGGGCGAGCATGCGTCCGGTCCAGCGAAGCGCGAACGACGGCTGACCGGCGAGCAGCGCGGCCGCGAGCTCTCCGTGGCTCCACATCCGCAGGGGAGAGCGGGTGTCGACGATCCAGGCCGAGTTCGTCACGTCGTCGAGCGAGAGCCCGTACTGTGCGAAGTCGATGTGCTGCTGCGGAATCGACCGGGGGAAGCGCTCAAGTCTTGCTTCGAGCCACTGCACGGCTGAAGTGCAGAAGGCGCAGTCGCCGTCATAGATCAGGAGCCCTGGTGCCATGTTCACAGTCTACGGCTGTCGCCCGGGGGCGATCGGTTCAGCAACGGGCAATGCGCGCTTGCTACGATCATCTCTGTCTCTTCGGAAGGATGTTCGCGTGCGAAGAAAACGTCGAGCCGGCATTGCCATGGCGGCCGCTGCGTCTCTGCTGCTGGTCGGCTGCTCACAGGGTGTGGGCATGAACAACGTGGTCGAGGGCTCGACGCTTTCGATCGGTGTGCTCGACACAGCGATGACCGTCAACGCAGAAGATGCGACCCTCGGCAATCCGCTCGCGGTCACGTCGAGCGCCGAGCAGATGATCGGCAACCTGCTCTATCTGCCCTTCAACACGCAGACGGTGCCGACCGCGACGGTGAACACGCAGTTCGCTTCGGTCGAGGCTGTCAGCACCGCTCCGCTGATCGTGAACTACCAGATCGCCGAGGGGCAGGCGTGGAGCGACGCCGTGCCCACTGACGAAGCAGATCTTCTGCTGGCATGGGCCGCCGCATCCGAGCACTTCGCTCCCGAGGGATTCGACCCGGCCGAGTACACGGCCGACGACGGCTCGCTTCGAGAGCTGCCTGACGACGCGGTGTTCTTCAACACCGGGTGGTCGCCCATGAAGGGCAAGACCGAACTCGCACAGTCTGACGGCAGCAACAGGGGCATTCTGATCGAGTACACCGAGCCGGCACTCGAGTGGCGCGAGAGCCTCAAGCAGGTGCTGCCTGCCCATGTCGTGGCCGAGACGGCCCTCGGCATCTCTGATCCGATGGTCGCCAAGCACGCGGTGGCCGAGGCGATCCTCACTGAAGACACTGCTACCATCCGCAAGCTGGCAGACGCCTACCGCGAGGCGTTCCTCCTCGAGGGATCACCGGCTGCAGGTGCGATGGTCTCGAACGGGCAGTACCTGCTCGATTCGATCGATCCGGCCGGGGTCGTGACGCTGAAGCCCAACAAGGAGTTCCGCACGCAGAACAGCGCGTTCGCAGAGACCGTGCGCATCGTGCCGTTCGAAAGCTCTGACGCCATGCTCGAGGCGCTGCGCAACAAGCAGATCAACGTTGCCATGCCCGAGCCGACGGTCGCCAACTATGACGCGATTCAGGGCATGGACCGCCGCGGGTTCTCCGCGATCTCGGGGCCCCAGGAGTCCTTCCTGCGGCTTGACTTCAACATCGGAGCCGGAAAGCACGAGTATCTGTTTGCGAATTCCGGTGTGCGCAAGGCTTTCCTCTCGGCGGTGAAGATCTCGGATGTGCTGGCCGTGCAGACGAACGCGATGGGAGTGGCAGAGGCGCGCAGCAGCTGGGTGTTCCCTTCCTCGCACCCGGAGTCGCAGCCCACCGCTGAGGCGACAGGCTTCGCGAA
This sequence comes from Agrococcus casei LMG 22410, assembly GCF_900163565.1. Classification (GTDB taxonomy): domain Bacteria; phylum Actinomycetota; class Actinomycetes; order Actinomycetales; family Microbacteriaceae; genus Agrococcus; species Agrococcus casei. The sequence continues at coordinate 14,805 of NZ_FUHU01000009.1, read as the reverse complement.
CCTCACGGGAATCGACGAGGATCAGGCCAACAAGATCTTCAGCGAGGCCGGTGTGAAGAGTCGCGATGTCTGCGTGCTGTTCGATGCCAGAAGCGACGTGCAGAAGCAGCAGTTCGAGCTCATGAAGACCTCGTCGTCCGAGCTCGGCTGGACGCTCGAGGACTGCAGCGTTGACGACTGGCGCGCAGCACTGAAGGATCCCACCGCTTGGGATGTCGCGATCACCGTCGACGACACGAGCGGGCAGAGCTTCGACCTGCTGGCAGAACGCTTCCTGACCGACGGCACGCTCAACTACTCCGGCTACAGCTCTCCGGAGCTCGATGAGCTCGTGGCGACCGCCAAGACCGCCGCTGACCAGTACGACGCGCTCAATGCGATGGTCGAGATCGATAAGCGTCTCGTGGGTGATGCAGTGGGCTATCCGCTCTACCAACTGACCGCTCTAGGAGTGTCGGCCGACGGCGTCGAGGGCGCCAGCATGACCGCGGATGCACCCTACATCGGGCAGGACGCTTATGGATGGGACGTCAAGCCATAACAGTTAGGTCACCGCTTCGTAACATTTCGATACGGCGTCGCCCTAATGGCTCCCGAGGCTCCTACGCTTAGTGCAAACAACCGGGCACAATTGTGTGCTCGGTGCGAATCGCAAGGAGGATCCCTTGAGCAACAGCTTCAAGCGGGGCCGCGCACTCACCACTGCAATTGCCTTCTCGGCTGCTGCAGCGATGGTCGTAAGCGGCTGCACCACAACAGGTGGCGACGACACAGACGAGAGCACCGGCGGCGACGGCGCGACCGGCTCGACCGTTTCGATCGCAACCACCAACGCACTGACCTCGCTCCACTCGGGCACGGCAGAGCACAACCTGAACACCAACGGCATGGTCGACTACTTGACCGGTAACGGCGGCCTTGGCTCGTTCCTCACCATCTCGAACGAACTCGAGGTTGTTCCTGACACCACCAACGGAACCATGGAGCTCGTCTCCGAGGACCCGCTGCAGGTCAAGTACACCCTCAATGAGAACGCAGTGTGGTCTGACGGCACAGAGATGACCGTCGACGACCTTCTGCTCTCCTGGGTCATCGGCTCAGGCTGGTTCGGCGACGGCGATGAGAACTACTTCTCACTCGCTGGCTCGACGGCAGGTCTGAACACCACCGACTTCCCCGAGATCGATCGTGATGCCCGCACGCTGACGCTCAACTACAGCGAGGCTTACGTTGACTGGAACCTGGTGAACCTCATCACCAAGCCCGCTCACGTCTTTGCTGAGCAGGTCGACATGTCGGCAGAAGAGCTGACACAGTTCTTCACCGACACCGAGAAGGGCGAACAGGGCAACGAGACCCTTTCGACCCTGGGCGAGTTCCACAACACTGGCTACGCGATCACGCAGATGCCGACTGACGAGAGTCTCCTCGTTAGTGCTGGCCCCTACGTCGTGAGCGACTTCCAGGCTAACGACGGTGGATTCGTGCAGCTCTCCCCGAACGAGAACTGGCAGGGCGACCCGGTCCAGGTAGAGACCATCATCCTCAAGTTCATCGGTGACGCTTCGACGCAGATCCAGCAGCTCGCCAACGGTGAGGTCAACGTGATCGAGCCCCAGGCTGACGCGAACACGCTCCAGTCACTCGAGTCGCAGGGTTCGGATGTCATCCAGGGCGACCAGCTGTCGTATGACCACATCGACCTCACGTTCGACGGTGTCTTCGCTGACGCCAACGTGCGCGAGGCCTTCCTGAAGACGATCCCGCGTCAGGCGATCGTCGACTCGATCGTCAAGCCGGTCAACCCCGAGGCTTCGGTCCTGAACTCGCAGCTGTTCGTCTCGAGCCAGGAGCAGTACGCCGAGGCTGAGGCAGCCAACGGCTACGACAGCTTCACCGAGCCCGACATCGAGGGCGCCAAGGAGCTCCTCGCAGGTGCGACCCCTGAGGTCCGCATCCTGTACAGCTCCGACAACCCCAACCGTGTCAACGCGTTCCGTCTCATTCAGCAGAGCGCTGAAGAGGCCGGCTTCGTGATCGTCGACGAGGCAGACCCTGAGTGGTCAGCACGCCTCGGCTCGGGCGACTACGATGCAACCATCTTCGGTTGGATCTCACCGGGTGCCGGCTACGCTGGCCTGCCGCAGATCTTCAAGACTGGCGGCGGCGGTAACTACAACAACTACAGCAACACTGAAATTGACGGCTGGATCGATGAGACCCAGACGCTGATCGACGACGAAGAGCGCATGCTCGAGCTGCAGATCATGATCGACACTGCAACTGCTGAGGACTTCTATGGTCTCCCGCTGTTCCAGTCGCCCGGACTGGTCGCTTCAGACGGCTCGGTCGACGGCCTCGTCTACAACCCGACACAGACAGGTGTTGTTCACAACATCCTCGAGTGGTCAGTGGTCGAGTAATCCCAATGGCTGACAAGCTCAGCTGACCGTGCGAGCGGCCGTGAGTGCACAAACTGCGCTCACGGCCGCTCGTGCGCTGACCACGCTTTCCCCTGTGTACTATGGGGTAGTTTGACACTGACGACTCGGAGTACAACGACGTGTTCTCATACGTAGTGAGACGAATCCTCGTCTCTATTCTGACGCTACTCATAGCGTCCTTCCTCATGTATATGCTCACGGCTCTATCGGCTGACCCGCTAGAAGAGCTGCGAACATCAAGCGCCCCCAACAAAGACGAACTGATTGCACGACGAATCGAGTTGCTGCAGCTCGACGTCGCCCCACCGCTTCGATGGCTGATGTGGGTTGGCGGCGTGGCCTCGTGCCTCGCTCCATTCGCGTTCGAGTGCACGCTTGGCAACTCGATCGAAGGCTTCGAAGTTGCACTTCTGCTGCCTCCTGCGATGGCTTCGACCATCCGCCTCGTGACTGCCGCCAGCATCCTCGCCATCATTCTCGGCGTTGTCGTCGGCATGGTCACCGCACTGCGCCAGAACTCAGCCTTCGACATCGGCACGACCTTCGTGTCGTTCTTCCTCTACTCGCTTCCGTCGTTCCTTGTAGCAGTGCTGCTCAAGGAGTTCGGTGCGATCGGAATGAACAACTTCATTCAACGGGGTGATCCACCCCAGATCAGCCTCATCTGGATCATCGGCCTGACGGTCGTCTCTGGTCTCGTGTGGTCGCTTATCGTCGGAGGCACTCCGTATCGGCGTCTGATCACGTTCGGTGTGGCCGGCGCTGCGACTGCCGCAGCCCTGGTCTACATGAACCTCACAAACTTCTTCCTCGAGCCTTCGCTCGGCCCGGTGCTGCTGTTCCTGCTGATCGCTCTCACGATCGTCGGGGTCACCGCCCTGACCGCGGGGCTCCGCAACAGGCGGGCACTCATCGCGGCCGGCATCGTCGGTGTCATCGGGTACATCTGCTACTTCACCCTGCAGGGCCTGTTCGACGTCTCGACGATCTGGACGCTCCTCATTCTCGGAGTCGTTGCGATTGTCGTGAGCGTGCTCGTTGGGTTCGCGGTGAGCTACTTCGGTCCCGACAAGGGCCAGGTGATCCGCGCTGCAGGAATCACGGGATTCTTCGTCTCGTTCTTTGTGCTGATCGACCGCTTCATGCAGGCATGGCCCTCGTACATGGCCAACCCCCGCATCAACGGCCGGCCCGTGGCGACCGCACAGGACGCGACGACCGGATACAGCGGTGACGTGTGGGGCACGGGCATCGACCAGCTCATGCACTTCGCCCTGCCGACCATCTCGATGCTGCTCGTGTCGTTCGCGTTCTACACCCGTTTTGCTCGCGCCGGTCTCCTCGAGGTGTTCAACCAGGACTACATCCGCACTGCACGTGCCAAGGGTCTCTCAGAGCAGACGATCGTCATGCGTCACGCGTTCAGGAACATGCTGATCCCGCTGACGACGATCATCGCGGCCGACATCGGCTCGCTGCTCGGAGGAGCACTGATCACAGAGCGAGTGTTCGCGATCGCAGGCATGGGCGCGATGTTCAACAACGGACTCCGCGTGCTCGACCTGAATCCGATCATGGGCTACTTCCTGGTCATTGCGATCCTTGCCATCGCGTTCAACTTCATCGCGGACATGCTGTACGCGGTGCTTGACCCGAGAGTGAGGGTGAAGTGATGACTGACAAGACAAAGAGCGACAAATCGGTCAAGGCCGAAGTCAAGAGTGAAAACCAGTGGACCCTGATTGCCAAGCGGTTCTTCTCGAACCCGCTGGCAATGGGATCCCTCGTAGTGTTCGTAGGCATCTGGCTGTTCAGCGTGGTGATGGTCGGGCTCGGCCCGATCCCCGGCATCTGGGATCTCAACTACTCCACCCCCTACACGCAGGTAGCGCCGAACGGCGCACCGGTCGCTGAGCACCCGTTCGGTCAGACCACAATCGGTCAGGACTACTTCGCGATGACCATGCGAGGTGTGCAGAACAGCTACTTCGTGATGATCGTGATCGGCGGACTCGGCACCATCGTCGGAACCGTCATCGGTGCCCTCGCGGGCTACTACCGCGGCTGGGTCGACTCGTTCCTGATGCGCATGACCGACGTGTTCATCGTCATCCCGGCTCTCGTCGTGGGTGCCGTCATCGGACGCATCTCGGGCGGTCTCGGCATCTACCTGCTGGCGATCTGCCTCGGTCTGGTCACCTGGATGGGCATCGCCCGTCTCGTGCGCGGAGAGTTCCTGACACTTCGCGAGCGTGAGTTCGTCGATGCTGCTCGCATCGCCGGTGCAACCGACCGTCGCATCATCTTCAAGCACATCCTGCCCAACGCAGTCGGCGTGGTCATCGTGGCTTCGACGCTGCTCGCAGCGAGCGCCATCCTGCTCGAGACCTCGCTCAGCTACCTGGGCTACGGCATCCTGCCGCCCGAGGTGTCACTCGGTCGTCTGATCTCCGACAACCAGTCGGCATTCAGCAACCGTCCGTGGCTCTACTGGTGGCCCGCTCTGTTTATCGTGGTGCCCGCTCTGGCGATCAACTTCGTCGGTGACGGCCTGCGTGAGGCGTTCGACCCGAGGCAGAAGCGCTTCAGCCGTCGACGCACCAAAGAGCTGCCCGAAAGCGCATGATGGCACTAGCCGGGAATCAGGCTGAGCGCCACGATGATCGCCGGCAGCACGCCCATCACGACGAGCGTGCCGACGTGTCGCTGTCGCGACGGCGGGAAGGCATCCGTGTCGGGAGCGCTGTCACCGTGCGTGTCGCGGTAGCGCTCCCAGCGATCGCGCACGAGCGCGGCGGCATCTCCGGATTCGGTTCCGGGGATGTCGCCCACTCGGCGCCCGCTGTCGAGGGCAGCTCGCGAGCTCGCTTCCTCAGTGCTGCGCTTGGCAGCCTTGCGGGCGGCGAAGGCTCCGGGCTGCGGGGCGCAGGCAACCGGAAAACGGCCGAACTCGGTGATGAGCGTCAGCGAGAACTTGGTGTCGACGTGGATGAGGCTCGAGAGCGGGATGCCCACTGTGCGCAGGGGGTTCACGATCGTGACCGAGTGCTCGTCGATGTCGATCCTGGGTCGCCAGAGGCCTGCATAGACCACGAAGAGCAGCCAGATGCATCCGAGCGTCGCGATGGCGATGCCGGTCCAGTCACGAGCGAATGTCGCAATGGCGATGCTCAAGGCAATTATCAAGAATGCACATGCCCCCGCAAGGATGCGGTTGGTTTTGGAGACAAAGCGGTTCGATGTGTAGCCATGCGCCATGCGATTATTCTCGCACGGCCTGTCAGAGCTGCCCACGCACCGATGGAACGCGAGTTGGAGAAGACGCGATGAACGACACACGTCACCTGGAACACCCTGCACTGCAGATCACCGACCTCAGTGTCGACTTCGCCGTCGACGGCTACTGGACGCCGGCTGCGAAGAAGGTGTCATTCGAGATCGGCAAGGGCGAAGTCGTCGCCGTTGTCGGCGAGTCCGGCTCCGGAAAGAGTGTGAGCTCGATGGCGATCCTCGACCTCCTGCCGAACACGGCCCGCGTCTCGGGTTCCATCCGGCTTGACGGAGACGAGCTGATCGGCCTGCAGAACGCGCAGATGCGCAAGGTTCGCGGAAACCGCGTCTCGGCCATCTTCCAAGAGCCGATGACAGCAATGAACCCTGTGTTCACCGTCGGCTACCAGATCATGGAGGCACTGCGCATCCACCGACAGATGCTTCCGGCCGAGGCCAAGGAGCGCGCGCTCGAGATGCTCGAGCTCGTCGAGATGCCCGACCCCGTCAAGGGATTCAAGTCGTACCCCCACCAGCTCTCGGGAGGCCAGCGTCAGCGCGCGATGATCGCCATGGCGCTTGCCCTCGACCCTGAGCTCCTGATCGCCGACGAGCCGACGACGGCTCTCGACGTGACGGTGCAGGCAGAGATCCTCGACCTGATGCGTGATCTGAAGGATCGCCTGGGCTCGGCTGTGCTGCTGATCACCCACGACATGGGCGTCGTCGCCGACCTCGCCGATTGGGTCGTCGTCATGCAGAAGGGCGAGATCGTCGAGCAGGGAGGGGTCCGCGAGATCCTCGGCAGCCCGAAGCACCCGTACACGGTCGAGCTGCTGGATTCCGTCCTCCGCCTTGGTGAAGGCGACGGCGAAGAGGCCATCGACCTGACGGCGACTCTTGCTCTCAGCTCTGAAGCAGAGCTCGACCAAGAGCTGCAGGAGCGCGCTAAGCGCAACCTTGAGTCGGCGGAACGGATGCGCGAATCTGAACCAGGTGACGAAACACGCGTCACAGAGATCGGCGAGCCGGTGCTCTACATGGAAGATGTTGCGATCGAGTACGGCAAGAAGGGCAAGCTGGGAGCCTTCCGCGCAGTCGACGGCGTCTCGCTCAGCATCTACCCGGGCGAGGTCCTGGGACTCGTGGGCGAGTCGGGTTCCGGCAAGTCGACGATCGGCCGAGTCTCGATCGGACTCCACCCGATTGCCGAGGGCAAGCTCAAGGTGGCCGGCCGCGACCTCTCCACCTACGACGACACTGCCAAGCGCGGCCTGATGACCGATGTCGGCATCGTCTTCCAGGACCCGTCGTCGTCGCTCAACCCCCGTCTTCCTATCGGTGAGTCGATCGGCGAGCCGCTGCTCCTCTCCGGCGAGGCCAAGGGCAACGAGCTCGACAAGCGAGTCGAGGCTCTCCTTGACAGCGTCCGTCTGCCGAAGGACTACCGCAACCGATACCCGCACGAGCTCTCGGGGGGTCAGAAGCAGCGCATCGGCATCGCGCGTGCGCTGTCGATGAACCCGAAGCTCCTGGTCGCCGACGAGCCGACGAGCGCGCTCGATGTCTCGGTGCAGGCCACGGTGCTCGAGCTGCTGAAGGAACTGCAGGACGAGCTCGGCTTCGCATGCCTCTTCATCACGCACGACCTGGCGGTCGTCGACTACATGGCTGACCGCATCGCCGTGATGAGCAAGGGCAAGCTTGTCGAGACCGGAAGCCGCGACTCGATCCTGCGGGCTCCGAAGGATCCCTACACGCAGCGACTCATCGCAGCCATTCCCGTGCCTGACCCCGACAAGCAGCGTTCGCGCCGCGAGCTGCGCAAGCAGATCCTCGAAGCGTCCTAGGAATTCGCCCGGCGGCAGTAAGATGGTCGACTGGGCCACCGCCCCAATACGTCGATTCAGAAAGCAGCCTCATGGCTATTACCTCCCGCCAGGACCTTCGAAACGTCGCGATCGTCGCGCACGTCGACCATGGCAAGACCACGCTCGTCGATGCGATGCTCGTTCAGACGAATTCGTTCGGCTCACACGACACGCACGATGAGCGCGCCATGGACTCGAACGAGCTCGAGCGCGAGAAGGGGATCACGATCCTCGCGAAGAACACTGCTGTTCGCTACACAGGCGAGCACAGTGACTCGCCGGTGACGATCAACGTCATCGACACCCCTGGTCACGCCGACTTCGGAGGCGAGGTCGAGCGAGGCCTGTCGATGGTTGACGGAGTGGTTCTGCTGGTTGACGCCTCCGAGGGACCCCTGCCGCAGACCCGCTTCGTGCTCCGCAAGGCGCTCGAAGCCAAGCTGCCGGTGATCCTCGCAGTCAACAAGACCGACCGCCCGGATGCTCGCATCGACGAGGTCGTGAGCGAGGCGCAAGACCTGCTTCTCGGCCTCGCCTCCGACCTCTCGGACGAGGTTCCAGACCTCGACCTCGACGCAGTCCTCGACGTGCCCGTCGTGTTCGCATCGGGCAAGGCCGGTCGCGCGTCGACAGTCAAGCCCGAGAACGGAACCCTGCCAGAGAGCGAGAACCTCGAGCCGCTGTTCGAGACGATCCTCAAGCACATCCCGGGGCCGACGATCGATGACGAGGCACCGCTGCAGGCGCACGTGACCAACCTCGACGCGTCGCCGTTCCTCGGCCGTCTCGCGCTGCTGCGCGTCCACGCCGGAACGATTCGCAAGGGTCAGACTGTCGCCTGGGTGCGCCACGACGGCGAAGTGCACAGCGCTCGCATCTCCGAACTGCTTGAAACACGAGCTCTCGACCGAGTTCCGACGACCGAGGCGCACGCTGGCGACATCGTCGCAGTCGCAGGAATTCCCGAGATCACCATCGGTGAGACCCTCGCAGACCCCGACGACGTTCGTCCGCTGCCGGCCATCCACATCGACGACCCTGCGATCTCGATGACGATCGGCACGAACACGTCACCGCTCGCCGGCAAGGTCAAGGGCGCCAAGCTCACCGCTCGCATGGTCAAGGACCGCCTCGACCGCGAGCTCGTCGGAAACGTCTCGCTGAAGGTCGTCGACATCGGCCGCCCCGACGCCTGGGAAGTCCAGGGACGCGGCGAGCTTGCTCTCGCGATCCTCGTCGAACAGATGCGACGTGAAGGATTCGAGCTCACGGTCGGCAAGCCTCAGGTCGTCACGCGCCTGGTCGACGGCAAGGTCCATGAGCCCTTCGAGTCGCTCACCATCGACATCCCCGAAGAGCACATGGGTGCTGTGACACAGCTGCTCGCCGGCCGCAAGGGCCGCATGGAGGGCATGACGAACCACGGCACCGGCTGGATTCGCATTGAGTTCAAGGTTCCTGCGCGAGGTCTGATCGGCTTCCGCACCGAGTTCATGACGGTCACGCGCGGAACCGGTATCGCCAACGGCATGTCCGCGGGCTACGAGCCCTGGGCCGGCAGCATCGTGACGCGCCACAACGGCTCGCTGGTGTCTGACCGCACCGGTGTTGCAACTCCGTTCGCATTGATCACGCTGGCTGACCGCGGCACGTTCTTCGTGCGTCCGACCGAAGAGGTTTACGAAGGCATGGTCATCGGCGAGAACAACCGAGGTGAAGACATGGATGTCAACATCACCAAGGAGAAGAAGCTCACGAACATGCGCTCGGCGACCGGTGACGAGCTCGAACGGCTCACGCCCGCCAAGGACATGTCGCTCGAAGAGTCCCTCGAGTTCGCTCGTGATAACGAATGTGTCGAGGTCACGCCTCAGGCGATCCGCATCCGCAAGGTGACGCTCGATGCAACGCTGCGCGGCCGCGAGGCGAGCCGCATGAAGCGCCAGTAGCGACAAGGCTGCATGGCACGGGAGCGCGTTCTCATCGTCACGGCCCGGCCCTCTGATCCGGAGGGTCTGGCCGCGCTGGTGCGAGCGGTTGCCGACGCCAAGAGCTGGCCTTCGGTTCTGGTGGTGTCTGCTGACGGACCAGACGACGAACTGGTCAGCCTGCTGGCTGCCCAAGGCGGTCAGACGACCGTGGCGGATGCGCAGCTGCCGGTCGACGAGGTCGCGATTGCGCTGGCAGGGCGCATCGATGCGGAGTCCATCGTCGTGCTCGAGCCAGAGGGCTCTGCCCTCCGTGCAGCAGCGGTCGAAGCCGCATCCGTGTGCGACATCCCGCTGTGGGCACCCGCGACAGGGGAGCCGAAGAAGCGCGACATCACGCTAGCCGGCACTCGGTTCAGCGAGATCGGCATCGAGCGGCCCCCTGAAGCGCGCGGGCACATCAGGACCGGCACGTTCTGGGTGAGCACATTTGCAGCAGGCGTCCTTGCGCTCGTCGTCGGAATCGCAGGAACATTCTCGTACCTCTCGATGCCGCCCGTCGGCATCCTGGTGTCGGGACTCGCTGTAGCGGGCCTGCTCGTCGGGTCTCGCGCATCCGTGCCCTATCGCACGCCGAGCGCGGTCGCGGCGGTGGTGCTGCTGTTCACCGTGATGCTGCTGTCTGCCGACCCGTTCGGATCGTCCGCGAGTCAGGGGAGTGTGCTCGTGCCTGCAACGCCCCTCGGCTGGATCTGGATCGGAGTAGTCGCGATCGGATCCTTCGCCACGCTTGCGCTTCCGGACTTCGGCGCCATGCGTCGGAGTAGGATGAGAGTTCGGGAAGGAGCCGCAGAATGACGTATGTGATCGCATTGCCCTGTGTCGACTTGAAAGACCGGGCCTGCGTCGACGAATGCCCTGTCGACTGCATCTATGAGGGCGACAGGATGCTCTACATCCACCCCGACGAGTGCGTCGACTGCGGTGCGTGCGAGCCTGTCTGCCCCGTCGAGGCGATCTTCTACGAAGACGATGTTCCCGAAGAGTGGGCCGAGTACTACAACGCGAACGTCGAGTTCTTCGAAGAGGTCGGTTCGCCCGGCGGTGCCGCGAAGGTGGGCGTCATTCCCGGTGACCACCCGATTGTCGCGGCGCTTCCGCTGCAAGACCACAGCTAGCGCATCCGTGGCTCTCGACCTGCCCGAGTTTCCGTGGGACTCGCTTGCCGCGGCCAAGCAGACTGCAAGCGGTCACCCTGACGGGCTGATCGACCTGTCGGTCGGCTCACCTGTCGACGCGACTCCGCAGGTGGTCCGCGATGCACTCACAGCGGCAGCCGATGCGCACGGGTACCCGCAGGTCTGGGGCACGCCGCAGCTGCGACAGGCGATCATCGACTGGTTCGCGCGCGAGCGCGGCGTCGAAGGGCTGACCGAGCGCGCTGTCATGCCGTCGATCGGCTCAAAGGAGCTCATCGCATCGCTCGCGCTCTGGCTGGGCATCGGGCGCGGAGACACCATCGTGATCCCCGAGATCGCATACCCGACCTACGACATCTCAGCACGCCTGGTCGGAGCAGACATTCACGTCGGCGATGATCCCGAGCAGTGGCCCGCCACGACTCGGCTCATCTGGATCAACTCGCCGTCGAACCCCACCGGGCGAGTGCTGAGTGCGGAGCGGATGCGCGCAGCAGTCGAGAAGGCACGCTCGCTCGGGGCCGTGCTCGCCAGTGACGAGTGCTACGCACTGCTGCCGTGGGATGTCGCCGATGTTCCCAGCGTTCTCGACGAGCGCGTCACCGGGGGAGACAACACGGGGCTGCTGGCTGTGCACTCGCTCAGCAAGCAGTCGAGTGATGCCGGCTATCGCACGGCGTTCATCGCCGGAGACGAAGCGCTCGTGCAGCAGGTCGTCGGTGTGCGAAAGCACCTCGGGCTCATGCCGCCTTCTCCAGTGCAGGCAGCGATGACCGCGGCACTCGACGACGCAGCGCACGTTGAAGAACAGCGAGAGCGCTACCGCAGCCGCCGTGCGACGCTGCTGGACGCCGTGCGCGAAGCCGGCTGGCAGGCCGAGTCTGACGCTGGACTCTATCTCTGGGCGACCGACGGCACCGACGCCCGTCAGCAAGTCAGCAGACTGGCCGAGATCGGCATTCTCGTCGCACCCGGCGACTTCTACGGCGACGATCGTCACGTTCGCATCGCGCTGACGGCGACTGACGAGACGATCGCGGCGGCTGCACATCGACTCAGGACTCTGAAGCGCACAAAGAACTCAGTCAGGTAGGCTGTTCGGGTGACCCACAATGCACCAGAGAATGCTCCCGGCAAGGCGGCTACCATCACCGTTGACGGGGCGCAGCACGAACTTCCCGTCGTAGAGTCCACGAGCGGACGCTCCAGCCTCGACATCTCGAAGCTGATGAAGCAGACCGGGTTCACGACGCTCGACTACGGCTTCGTGAACACTGCCGCGACCAAGAGCTCGATCACCTACATCGACGGCGACGAGGGCATCCTGCGGTACCGCGGCTACCCGATCGGCGAGCTGGCAAGCGGCAAGACCTTCCTCGAAGTGGCCTACCTGCTGATCTACGGCGAGCTGCCCACGGCCGAACAGCACGCAGACTTCGACCAGCGCATTCGCCGTCACACGCTGCTGCACGAAGACCTGCGCAGGTTCTTCGACTCGCTACCGCGCGACGCTCACCCGATGAGCGCACTGTCGAGTGCTGTCTCGGCGCTGTCGACGTACTACGAAGACGACCACGACCCGCATGACCCCGAGAGCGTCGAGCTGCAGACAGTGCGTCTGCTGGCCAAGCTTCCGGTCATCGCGGCATACGCGCACAAGAAGAGCATCGGGCAGTCATTCCTCTACCCCGACAACTCGCTGTCGTTCGTCGAGAACTACCTGCAGCTCAACTTCGGCCTGCAGTCTGAGCCGTATGAGATGAACCCGACCATGGTCAGGGCGCTTGAGCAGCTGCTGATCCTGCACGCCGACCACGAGCAGAATGCGTCGACATCGACGGTTCGCCTGGTCGGCTCGACCGAGGCGAACCTCTTCGCGTCGGTCTCGGCCGGCATCCACGCGCTCTCCGGGCCGCTGCACGGCGGCGCGAACGAGGCAGTTCTGCAGATGCTGCGCGGCATCCGCGATTCGGGCGAAGGCGTGCAGCGCTTCGTCGAGCGCGTGAAGCGCAAGGAGAAGGGCGTGCGCCTCATGGGCTTCGGCCACCGGGTGTACAAGAACTACGACCCTCGCGCGAAGATCGTCAAGGAGGCCGCAGACGACGTGCTGCAGGCCCTCGGAGTGCAGGACGAGCTGCTCGACATCGCCAAAGAGCTTGAGCAGGTCGCCCTCCAGGACGAATACTTCATTGAGCGCAAGCTGTACCCGAACGTCGACTTCTACACCGGCGTGATCTACAAGGCGATGGGATTCCCCGAGCGCATGTTCACGGTGCTCTTCGCCATCGGCCGTCTGCCGGGCTGGATCGCTCACTGGCGTGAGATGATCGCCGACCCGCAGACCAAGATCGGTCGCCCGCAGCAGCTCTACGTGGGCCCGACAGAACGTCACCTGCCCTAGTCATGAATGCCCTGGGACGCTATTTCAAGTTCTCAGAGCGCGGCACCACCTTCGGTCAGGAGGTGCGTGGTGGCCTGGTGATGTTCGTGGCGATGGCCTACATCATCATTCTGAACCCGTTGATCATGGGTGGATTCACCGCTGATCAGGCGGCGACCGACGTCGAAGGCGGCTGGCTGCCGAATCACCAGCTGGCTGCTGTCACAGCGCTGACTGCTGGCCTCATGACGATCCTCATGGGTGTCATCGCCAATGTGCCGTTCGGCCTCGCCGCCGGACTCGGCATCAACTCCTTCCTGGCCTTCACCCTGGTTCAGGATCTGACGTGGCCCGAAGCCATGGGCCTCGTTGTCATCAACGGCCTCATCATCGTGCTGCTGGGAGCCACCGGCCTCCGGCGCATGATCTTCGACGCGATTCCAGGGCCTCTGAAGAGTGCTATCAGCGTCGGCATCGGCCTCTTCATCGCATTCATCGGCTTCGTGAACTCGGGCTTCGTGCGCTCGACGACACTCGCTTCACCCCCGCTTGAGCTGGGGGAGGGCGGTTCGATCACGAGCCTCCCGACGATCGTGTTCGTCATCGGCGTCATCCTCATCGGAGGACTCCTGGCCCTGCGCGTCAAGGGCGGCATTCTGATCGGCATCGTCGGCACGACGATCATCGCCATCATCCTCGAGGCGATCTTCAAGGTCGGCCCTTCGCTCGGCGAAGACCCGAATGCATGGAATCTCAATGCACCAGAGCTTCCCGCTGGCATCGTGGCGCTGCCCGACCTGTCACTCATCGGCCAGGTGTCGTTCCTGGGTGCGTTCGAGCGCGTGGGCTTCCTCGCCGCGATGATGTTCGTGTTCACGCTGGTGATCATGAACTTCTTCGACGCCATGGGAACAATGACCGGTCTCGCGCGCCAGTCGGGCATCGCGTACGACAACGGGCAGTTCCCGGGCCTGCGCCGCGCACTGATCGTCGAGGGTGTCGGGGCCGTCGCAGGTGGCGCCGGAAGCTCGTCGAGCAACACGGTGTTCGTTGACTCGGCGGCCGGCATCGCTGAAGGCGCTCGCACCGGACTCTCTTCTGTTGTCGCAGGCATCATGTTCCTGCTGGCCATGTTCTTGACGCCGCTCACACAGGTTGTGCCGCTGGAGGTCGCCGCTGCGTCTCTCGTTGTCGTGGGTGCGCTCATGATGGCGCAGATCACTGACATCGACTTCACCGACTTCAAGATTGCGCTGCCGGCGTTCCTCACGATCGTCATCATGCCGATGACCTACAACATCGCCAACGGCATCGGTGTCGGCTTTGTCTCGTGGGTGCTGCTGCACGCCATCGCAGGCGGCTTCAAGCGCATCTCGCCGCTGCTCTGGATCGTGTCGGCACTCTTCGTCGTCTATTTCGTGCGCGGGCCATTGCAGGCGCTGCTGGGCTAGCATCGCCTGATCGCAATCGCCGCCGGCACCGGTGGTGGTTCCGTTGTTCGGATCTGCCCCTGTGGGTCGGTCCATTCGAGTACCCCGGGTTCGAGCTGCCTGACTTTCCATCCCTCGTCGGGGCCTAATCGATGTTTCAGTGTGTGGTGATGTCGACAGGGACAAGCGAGGTTGTCTGGCGTGGTCTTGCCCCCGTGCTGTCAGTCTTTGGTGTGATCGACATCGGCATGTTTCGCGATCCTTGCGCAGCCTGGGAACCGAC
>NZ_FUHU01000040.1 GCF_900163565.1 Agrococcus casei LMG 22410 | reverse complement strand
TACGCTCGGCAATGCACCCATCAATCGGAAACCGACGACTCGCACAGCGACCGGACCGAATGAAGGGGACGGCCCGGTGTCGTCGTTACCCTGCTCTACGATCACGTCTGCCTCCTCCTATTAGCACTACAAGACGTAGTAACTCTACATGACGTAGTTGCTGCGAGTGTCCTGAGAGTTCCTGCATCTCGACATGTCGTAGACTTAGTAGTGATTGCGTCAGATGAAGCGAAAGGCTCATGCCCCGATGAATGAACTGGAGTTCCGCGTGAACGGAATGACCTGCGCCCACTGCGAGCAGGCGCTCACCGCTGAGCTCCTGAGGGTCGATGCAGTGATTGGCGCAGACGTCAACGCAGCATCGGGAGCGGTCGTGTTGCACTATGGCGACATGGTCGAACGGACGGCTATCGAAGGAGCCGTTTCGGAGGCAGGCTTCGAACTCGTGTCGTGGGAGAACGAAAGCTCTTGACTGCTGCCCTCTCGTCATCTCGCACTGCATCTTCCTCGGTCGACCCCGCGATCGTCGCACGGAATGCAGTACTCGTCCGTGTGGTTGCAGTCCTCTGCGGTGCGCTCGTCCTGGTTCCCGCACCGCTGGTCACAGTGCTCGTTGGGCAGGAGCCATACGACATGCTTCGCCGGAGCTTTCCGGGACTTGATGTCGGAGTTCTCACGGCAGTAGGTCAGGCCACCGCTGATGCTGCAGCAATGGTGACCGTCGGTGCGCTACTGACTCTGCTGTTCTTCCGGGACGCGCGAGGTCGAAACGCTGATCTTCTGCGAAGCCCGCTTGAACTGAAAGTGCTCCAAGTCAGCTCCGGGGTGTGGGCGTCTGCGGCGGCGGCAATGGTGTTTCTCACCATGCTCGATAGCAATGGGCAGCCCTTCGCCAGATTGGGGACATCGAGCTCCTTGTCATTTCTTTACGAGGCAAGCTCTTTCCCCAAGGCGTGGACAGTGACACTGCTGGCCGCCCTCGTGGTGTTCTTCTTCAGCATGTTCGTAGAACAGTGGACGGGGCTGCTGATTCCGCTATGGGCAGCCTGCTTCGGCGTGCTGGCTCCGGTTGTCGTCGGCCAGATCCTGGTTGGACCTGAACACGACTTCGGAAGCGACGCGGGCGTCTACCAGTCGCTCCTCACGAGCGCAGTATTCGGCGTGATCCTGCTCGCGGCGATCCGGGTCGCATCCGGTCGTTTGATCTCGCCTGAGATCCTCCCGCGACTGTTCTTGTTCCTCGTCTTCGCTCTGCCAGTCGTCGTCGGAGCCGATGTCCTTCTCGCATGGTTCAAGCTGACGGGAACCGGCCTTTTCGACTCAGTAACCGGCTGGCAGATCTTTGCACGATGGGTGTGTCTCGCGCTCATCTGCGGAGTGACGGTGTACGCATGGTCCATCTGGCGGCACCGGCGCATCAACGAGAAACGGCTCTCCCGCCTGCTCGGAGGTCTTGCCGTCGCGATCGCCGGTTGGGTGGGCATCACGGCCGCGATGACTCGCTTTCCACCTCCGCACTACTTCGTTCCCACGAGCATCTCGCAAGTTTTCCTAGGGTTCGAGGTGACCGAAGCGCCCACTCCGCTCGTATTGTTCACGCACTGGCGTCCGAATATCCTCTTCCTGCTTCTGTCGGTCGCCGCTGTGACGGTCTATCTCGTCGCGGTGAACACACTCCGTCGCCGCGGGGACGCATGGCCGGCAGGCCGGACCGTGGCTTGGATTGGCGGTTGGATCGTCGTGGCGTTCGTCACTAGCTCAGGCTTCGGCAAATACTCCGCTCCGGATTTCGGCATCCACATGATCGTGCATATGAGCCTGAACATGCTGGCACCGATCCTCCTCGTTATGGGCGGCATCGTCACGCTCCTCCTACGCTCAACGAGGTCGAACCCGAAACGACCTGCTGGGATCCATGACTGGGTCACCTGGGCACTGCACTGGCGTGTGCTTCGCTTCATCTACAACCCCTTGATCGTCTTTGCGCTGTTCGTCGGCTCGTACTACGGCCTCTACTTCTCGGGAATCTTCGGCGAGTACATGCGATTCCACTGGGCCCACCAGCTCATGAACGTGCACTTCCTCATCGCGGGCTACCTCTTCTACGGCCTGGTCATCGGCGTAGACCGGCCCCCACGACCCCTTCCTCACATCGGCAAACTCGGCTTCGTACTTGCCGCAATGCCCTTCCACGCCTTCTTCGGCGTCATCCTGATGTCCGGCGGGGACATCATCGCTGAAAATTTTTATCGCTATCTAGCCTTGCCCTGGGCCGACCTCAAGGCCTCCCAATACTTGGGAGGCGGCGTCGCCTGGGCAGGCGGGGAAATCCCTCTCCTCCTCGTCATCATCGCGCTCGGCGTGCAGTGGTCGAGACAGGACGCGAAGGACGCACGCCGCAAAGATCGTCACCTCGATGCGGGGCTCGATGACGAGTTCGACGACTACAACCGGATGCTTGAAAAGCTCAGTGCTCGACAAGCTCGCAACTTGCGAGGGCCACGAGTTCCCGGCACGGAGGAAGGCAGCAGCTCATGACGATCCAACAGAGCGCCACGGATCCCCTTCAACTCGATATCTCCGGCATGACCTGCGCCGCATGCGCGGGTCGAGTAGAGCGTGCCTTGGGGCAACTCGATGGGGTGACGGCAAGTGTGAACTACGCGACAGAACGAGCGATTCTCACTGGGCTCTCACCCGACGAGGCCGACCTAGCAGTGCGTCGTGTAGAGAAGGCCGGATACGGAGCGCGCGTTCACGACGATGCCGATGACGCCTGGTCGAGGCGCGCAACAGAAGTGAGGATCACATCCCTGCGGCGTAGGCTCCTCGTCGCCGCGATACTCACAGTTCCACTGATGGATATCACGATCGTTCTCGCATTGGTTCCGGGCTGGCGCTTCCCCGGCTGGGAATGGCTCTGCATTCTGCTCGCCCTACCCATCGTTACATGGGCTGCCTGGCCGTTCCACAAAGCCACACTCCGCAACCTACGCCACGGGAATGTCAGCATGGACACCCTCGTGTCACTCGGCATCGCAGCATCGTTCGGCTGGGCGGTCACCTCCCTTCTGCTCGGTATCGGGCAGGACGGCGCCGGATACTGGCTCGGCTTCGGAGCCACCCCGGAAGGTGCGAACTCCATCTACCTCGATGTCGCTGCCGGGATGACGACATTCCAGCTCGCTGGGCGCTACTTCGAAACACGCTCCAGAAGAAAAGCAGGAGACGTTCTCGGTGCGCTGGGTCAGCTTGCCGCTACCCACGTGCGCATTACCCGAGACGGCAGCGAAAGCATCGAACCGGCCGCGTCGTTGCGCGTCGGAGATACTTTCGTCGTCCTTCCAGGCGAGACAATTCCTGCGGACGGCACGATCAGTGCCGGATACGCATCAGTGGACACCAGCATGTTGACCGGGGAACCTGTCCCGAAAGATCTCAGTCCTGAAGACAGCGTCGTCGGTGGAACGATCAGCACGAACGGAAGACTAGAAGTACGCGCAACCTCTGTCGGAGCGCATACCCAACTTGCGCAGATGGCCGCGCTCGCCGAACAAGCGCAATCTCGTAAGGCCCGAGTGCAGACACTCGTAGATCGCATCACCACCTACTTCGTTCCAGCAGTCATTGCCCTCGCGATTCTCGTGACACTCGCATGGACGCTTGCGGGCACCGCATTCCAAGACGCCTTCGGCATCGGCATCGCCGTCCTGATCATTGCCTGCCCCTGTGCACTCGGCCTCGCAACGCCCACCGCGCTCATGGTAGGTATCGGCCGAGGTGCCAGCCTCGGCATCCTCGTCAAAGGACAAGACGCACTCGAGGCAAGCGGCACCATCACCACAGTCGTCCTGGACAAGACCGGCACACTGACCGCCGGAACCATGACAGTGACGGGCACAGCCACCGCGGAACACATCCAAGAACACGATTTACTCCGCATCGCAGCCTCAGTCGAGCAGGGCTCAGAGCACATCATTGCACGCGCAATCCTGTCCGCAGCAAAGAAGCAAATTACGGATCTAGAGTCCGCAACTGATTTCAATATCGTTCCCGGGAAGGGAGCGACAGCGACGGTCTCTGGCAAACTCGCCATTGTCGGCAACAGGGCGCTTCTGGCAGAGCATGGCGTAGCCCTGAACTCCAACGAACCGAACGGGATAGAACTTCACGAGAATCCCGCCGAGACCACGGTTTTTGTCGCGGTCGATGGGAAGCTGATCGGCGCTATCAACCTCGCCGACACCATCAAGCCTGGGGCCAAGAATGCCGTCGACGCTCTCCGGAAGCAGGGACTCAAAACCGTGCTCCTGACAGGTGACTCCAAGGCCGCAGGCGACTACACCGCCGCACAACTCGGAATCGACACCGCCCTCAGCGAGGTCCTTCCTACCGACAAAGCCGAAACCGTGCGTGCCCTCCAAGCCCAAGGAGAACGGGTCGCGATGGTCGGCGACGGCATCAATGACGCCGTCGCGCTCGCCGCCGCAGACCTCGGTCTCGCGATGGTCAACGGCTCGGACATCGCCCTCAAGTCCGCAGATATCATCCTTGTTCGAGACGATCTTGCAGTCATCCCGGACGCCATCGCGCTCTCCCGAAAGACGCTGAGAACAATCCGGGTAAATCTTGGTTGGGCATTCGGCTACAACGTCGCGGCAATTCCGATTGCGGCAGCCGGACTCCTGAACCCTCTCATTGCAGCGGGTGCTATGGCGCTGTCTTCCGTGCTTGTGGTCTACAACAGCCTTCGGCTTCAGGGTTTTTCGGGCTCCCGCTGATTTTGCCTCAAGTAGTCATGGTGGTGATGCGCGGAAGACCTTGTGCGGCGAGAGCTTGAGCGCAGATGGAGATGGGTGCCAGTGAGCGAGGACGACAGCGGCATGTACCTTTCCATGCCGCGACCACGATTTTTAACCAAGAGGTGGCCCCAGTTGCATATGGCTGTGTCAAGTTTGTTGTGGTTCGGAGCGGACAAGCACGACTACTGAGTGAAGATGATGAGTATCACGTTGCCGTCGGCGACATCGCGATTGTCAGCCCAAACACGATTTGCGGCACCATACCTCAAGAGTCGGTCTCAGCAACAACCGTATACGTCAATGAGGACTATGTGCTCGACCAACTGTTCTGGCAGCATGCTGATAAGTTCATTACTCGTAGAGACGTCGTCTGGTTTATCGAAACGCATTATCCTGAACCTATTCAGCTAATCCATTTCGGGGAGCGAGCCGTATTGAGGCTCTCGCGGATCTTGGATGAGCTGGCATGCCTCAGTGAAGGCGGGAATTCTGAAAGTAGACTTCATCGATTCCAAGCACTGCTTTCGATTTTTCTTGACGAAGTTGTTCCGACGTTGAAAGCCCGCAAGGAATCTACTGATCGATCTGGAGCAGGTGCCCAGAGTCTCGCACCTCTTCATCGTCCTACTAGATCTGAGGCGCGTAGTGTGGCGGAGCAGCTGCGCAGGAACATCTCACGCCGTTGGACCCTAAGCGAGCTTTCCCAGTCTGTTCATCTCTCAGAATCACAGTTACGGCGCGTTTTCATTGAGGCCTATGGAAAGACACCGTCTGCGTTCTTGAGGATACTTAGGACTGATCGTATGGCGGACTTGCTACGACAAACAGATCTGCCCATCTCTCGTATATGCCAAGAAGTTGGCTGGGAGGATCCCGCATATGGCTCGATGCAGTTTCGGCGACGGGCGGGGGTCAATCCGCAACGCTATCGCAAAAACTATAGGCGAACCCAGCCTGCTCAATCTACGACAGAAACGCCATGTTTCTCAGAGGATCCTGTCGCGAAAGCCAGCAGTCCGAGAGATGCTTTTGAACAGGTGGTAGACCAGGGCTGACCACGTCGGGTCCAGTGATGCACCTGACGGTCGCTCACAAACTTGTCCGTCGTCCGTCTCAATTGTCGTCTCTGAGTTCCTTCGCGCACCTTCTGGTCGCAGAGGTCACCCGCCGTGTGCGGAGCCTCGCGGAAGGAGGACAACGATGGCAACCACCGAGCAGCAACGCGCAGCACGCGATGCGAAGCTCGACGCCCTGCATGAACAGCTCACCGGCGCGGTGGAGTCGTTGGTGTCGGGTGAGGACTGGAAGCAGGCGTTGGAGTTCGCGGCCAGGTTTCGTGCTCGCTCGTTCAACAACACGCTGCTGATCTTCGTGCAGCATCAGGCCGCGTTCGAGGCAGGCCGGGTGCCGGAGCCGGTGCCGTCGTATGTGGCGGGGTTCAAACAGTGGCAGGCGCTCGGTCGGCAAGTCGAGAAAGGTCAGTCGGGGTACATGATCCTCGCCCCGGTCACGGGCCGGTTCGCGTCGTTCACGCCGAAGGTGGCGGAGTCGTGGCGCAGGCTCGGCAGGTTTGAGAAGCCGAAGCCGGGTGAGGCGGTGCGCTCCCGCATGGTCGGGGTTCGCCCCGCCTACGTCTGGGATGTCTCGCAGACTGCGGGCGATCCGATCCCTACACCACCGTCACCTCGGCTGCTCGAAGGTGAGGCGCCCGATGGGCTTTGGGAGGGCGTCGCCGCGCAGGTCGAAGCGCAAGGGTTCACGGTGATGCGAGTACCGCACGAGGGCATGATCCACGGCGCCAACGGCCTCACTGACTTCAGCGCGAAGACGGTGGCGGTGCGGGAGAACATGCCCGACGCAGCGCAAGTGAAGACCCTCGTGCATGAGCTCGCCCACGTCCTCCTCCACGGGCCTGACAATCCGGATGCGACGGGGCATCGCGGAATCGGCGAGGTCGAGGCGGACTCCGTGGCGTTGATGGTCGCTGCCACGCACGGCAAGGACACGAGTGATTACACGGTGCCGTATGTGTCGGGGTGGGCAGCGACGGTGCCGGAGAAGTCCCCGGTCGAGGTCGTCCAAGCCACCGGCGAAAGCGTCCGGAAGACGGCCGCCGCGATTCTCGATCAGCTCCCGACCGCGCAGATCGGCAACGGTGATCCTCCTGGTCTCGGCCGTGATCCCTCCGCGAAGAAGACTCCCGCGCCGATGGTCGATGCTGCGGCTGACTTGTCGGCCGAGGAACCCCGCCGCCCGGTCACCTCTTCGGCGAGGAGCCTGTGATGGGTGCCGTTGATCTGTTCTCCGAGGTCGGTCGGATGCCGCTCCCGCAGGCTGCGGCACGGTTCGCCGCTGCGGGAGTTCCAGTGTTCCCGTGTGTTCCTGGTGAGAAGCGTCCGCTGGTGCGCCGCGGCTTCCACGACGCCGCCACTGACCTTGCCCAGGTATCGGAGTGGTGGCGGCGGTGGCCGGCGGCAAACATCGGCGTCCCGACCGGCGCCGCGTCCGGGGTGGAGGTCGTCGATGTCGACCTGCACTCCACCGGCACCGGATTCCCAGCCTTCCGTGCAGCACACCGTGAAGGCCTTGCCGCAGGGTGGGCGGCGCTCGTGCGCACCCCCTCCGGCGGGCTGCACGCCTACTACCCGGCAGACCCAGAACGGTCACAGTCGTCGTGGCAGGCATCCGAGGCGCACATCGATTTTCGGGGTGACGGCGGCTACATCATCGCCCCACCCTCCCGTGTGCTGCGTCCCGGCGGGGTGCGGGCCCCGTATCGGCTGATCGTCGCCGGCAACACCCCGGCCCCGGTTGATGCGGCGCGGCTGCGTGACTTCCTCGACCCCCGCACCATGATCCGACTCGACCGCATCCGTGCGTCACGGTTTGAGCAGCGGGGTTCGGATGCGCAGGTGCTCGCGGGGTGGGTGGCGGGGCGTAGTGAGGGTGAGCGGAACCGGGGCCTGTTCTGGGCTGCCTGCCGCCTCGCCGAAGCCGGCACCCCACCCGATGCGACCCTCGAAGCCCTCGGGCCAGCGGCAGAACACGCGGGGTTGGGTTCGCGGGAGATCATGGCGACGATCCGCTCCGCCTACCGCACCACCCACCCCGTACCCCGCGCTGTCGACACCGTGTCCAATGAGCGGCGTCTCGTGCGTGAATCACCAGGGCGGGTGCTCTCATGAACGTCGCCGAGGTTGGGCAGCCGAGAGGGCGCCGGTTGGCGGTGGTGACGGCGATCACGGGCACCGTGTTCATCGCCGCTGGGGCATTCTGGCTATCGTTCACCGCTCTTGCTGATCTCGCGCGGCGGTCAGGGATTGATGAGGGGCAGGCGTGGGCGTGGCCGCTGATCGTGGACGGCATCATCGTCGTCGCAACCGTCGCCGTTGTCGCTCTCGCCAACCAGCACCGCGCCACCTGGTACCCCTGGACGCTTCTTGCCGCGGGGGCGGTGGTGTCGGTGACGGCGAACGCGATCCACGCGATCATCGCCGCCGACACCGATGTCCCCAGCGTGCTTGCCGCATCGGTCGCTGCGATTCCGCCGCTGGTGCTGTTGGCGATCACCCACCTGACCGTCATCCTCACCCGCCCCGCCACGACGACTACCGATGCGCGTGAGGAACCGCCGGGCCTGGGGCTGGGTGAGCGCACTGAGGCAGTGACCCGTGACGCCGTATCGGTTCTGGCAGACGCGCCGACGCCGACGTCGCCGGTCGAGGTGCTGCCGGTGAGTGCGCGGCGGGCGGAAGCGACTCGGCTTCGGGAGGTGGAGGGGTGGTCGAACAAGCAGATT
This sequence comes from Agrococcus casei LMG 22410, assembly GCF_900163565.1. Taxonomy (GTDB): domain Bacteria; phylum Actinomycetota; class Actinomycetes; order Actinomycetales; family Microbacteriaceae; genus Agrococcus; species Agrococcus casei. The sequence goes on along the minus strand of NZ_FUHU01000040.1, from coordinate 204 downwards.
GCCCGGCACCTGGGCGTGCATCCGTCGACCGTGGGGCGCTGGTTCGGCAGTGAAGTGAAGGAGGAGACATCGTGAACGACGTTGCAGAGATGAACCGTGCTGAGCCACCGGATGTTCGGCAGGGGTCGTTGGAGGGTTCGGAGGTGGAGGGGTCTGATGCAGGAACTGGTGACAGTTCTGGTTAGGCCGCGAGGGCCAGGTCGT
>NZ_FUHU01000039.1 GCF_900163565.1 Agrococcus casei LMG 22410 | reverse complement strand
TGAAGCGCCCTGGTTTTGTTGGAGGCTCCTGACCTTGGATACGAGGATGGGGTTATGCCGAAAGAGCAGACATCAGGGAAGCCGACGACGCGTCGGTATTCGACAGAGGAGAAGGCTGCCGCGGTCCGGATGGTGCGGGCCCTGCGAACAGAGCTCGGAACTGATCGCGGGACGGTGCAGCGTGTGGCGTTGCAACTGGGATACGGGATCGAGTCCGTGCGGACGTGGGTCAAGCAGGCCGACATCGACGACGGCCATGCCCAGGGGGTCAGCACGTCGGAAGCGCAGAGGGTGCGCGAGCTCGAGCAAGAGAATCGGGAGTTGCGTCGGGCCAATGAGATTCTGAAACGGGCCGCGTCTTTCTTCGGGGCGGAGCTCGACCGCCAACACCGGAAATAGTTGCCTTCATCGACGCGAACAAGAACGACGTCGTCGAAGGCCGCCCGCTCGGAGTCGAGCCCATCTGCAAGGTGTTGCAGGTAGCTCCGAGCACCTATTACGCCGCGAAGAGTCGTGCGCCGTCGGCGCGGGCGCTCAGCGACGCGGCGCTCATTCCGGAGCTGGTGACGCTGTGGAAGGACAACTACTGCGTCTATGGTGTCCGCAAGCTTTGGAAAAGTGCACGACGTGCCGGGATCGATATCGGCCGAGACCAGACCGGCCGGCTCATGCGAGCCGCGGGCATCGAGGGCGCAACACGGACTAAGCGTGTCACGACGACCAGGCCTGATCCGACCGCCGTGAGGCACCCAGATCTTGTGAATCGGGAGTTCACCGCGACCGCGCCTAACCGTCTCTGGGTCACCGATCTGACATTCGTTCCGACTTGGGCCGGGGTCGCGTATGTGTGCTTCATCATCGACGTGTTCAGTCGCATGATCGTCGGCTGGCGGTGCGCGTCTCACATGCGCACCGAGATGGTGCTCGACGCGATCGAGATGGCCCGTTGGGGACGCGGAACCCAGCACGCCGATCTGCGCTGTCACAGCGATGCGGGCAGTCAATTCACATCCATTCGCTACGGTGAACGCCTCGCCGAGATCGGAGCGACACCATCGATCGGGACCGTCGGCGACAGCTACGATAACGCCCTCGCCGAGACGGTGAATGGCTACTACAAGACCGAACTCGTCCGCGGACCGGCACGATCAGGGCCCTGGAGAACGGTCGAGGACCTCGAACTCGCGACCCTCGGCTGGGTGCACTGGCACAACACGCAACGCCTCCATGGCTATCTGGGAGACGTCCCGCCTGCAGAGTTCGAGCAGTCGTTCTATGCTGTCAAAACCAACCACGATCAGCTGGTGGGAATCAAATAGCGCGAGTCTCCATCAGACCCAGGGCGCTTCA
>NZ_FUHU01000036.1 GCF_900163565.1 Agrococcus casei LMG 22410 | reverse complement strand
ATCCTTCCAGGCCAGCCCTCTCGGCTAGCCACGCTCGATGTCACCAGTTCCTGCATCAGACCCAACATCGCCGCCGCCGGGTACGGGGCCGCGCTGGATCTGTATGCGACGCCCGGGCAGCAGCGCCTCATCGCCGCCGTCACAGGCTCCTCCACGGGGCTGTCCGCGTCGGTGGAGTCGCCGGTGATCGACTTGGATTTCCAGCCGGAGATCACCACCCAGGTCGCGTCCCGTTTCGTCGCTGAGGGTGATGCGTTCGTGGATGGGCTCACGGTGTCGGTGTCGAAGGGCACCTGGATTCACCGCGACGGGAAACCCATCGAGGTGACGGGGACCGGCACGCTGTATGGGCCGTTCGATGAGCAGCCCACCGAAGCTGACACCCCGCCCGCAGGTGCCCCGGTCGCGGGCGTCGAGGCGGTCACGCTCACCGGTGCGGGGTCGTACACGTCGCCTGGCACGATCATCGCCCCGGAGTCAGGGTTCTACACGTGGGTGTGGTCGATCGACAAGGCCGCGCACGGCGAGAACGCGAAGTACCTCACCGACTCGTTCACCGACCGGTTCGGACAGGTCGCTGAGACCTCGGTGGTGCCGTTCCAACCCGTCGCCGTCTCCGAAGCCGACCAGCGCCTCGCCGCACCCGGTGACGCGCTGACAGACACGATCACCGTCAGCAGCAGCAATGGTGTCTGGTTGAAGAAGGATGGCGCGCACATTCCGGTGCTGTTCGAGGGCACCGCCTACCAAGTCCCCGGCACCCTACCCCCAGCGCAGAACACGGCGATCGACTCGAACGCGGTTGCTCTCGGCACTGTGACGGTCACCACGGATGGCCCCGGCGTCTACACGTCGCCTTCGGTGGTGGCGCCGTCGGGTGGGTTCGTGACCTGGGTGTGGGAGGTGAAGAAGGTCTCGCAGCCGGAGTGGGTGCGAGATTACCTCGCCGCCGACTGGCAGGACGATTACGGGATCAATGTCGAGACGACGTCGGTGCGGTGGCCGGTCACGGTGACCTCTTTGATGCGGGAGTACAACGTGCACCCTGGAGGGCGCGCGTTCGATGTCGTCACCGTCAGCGGGTTCCCGGCGAACCACGGTGACTTCACGGGCGACGGCTACTGGAACGCCGATGTCGATGAACTCCGTCACACCGTCTACGGTCCCTTCGCCACCGATCGCGAACTCACCGATGATCTCGATCTCACCATCGCGCCGGTGCTCGCAGAGCTCACGACGCCGGCACGTAACGGGGTCTACAAGCTCGGCTACACGGATGACGACATGATCGTGCCGACCGAGCCGGGGTTCTATGTGCTCGTGACGACGTTCGCCGGTGACGACCGGGTGCAGCCCTATCAGTCGTCGCCGGCGGATGTGCTGGAACGCTTCTACGTCCCACCGACGAATACGGAGGTTCCGGTGTCGGTGATCACGCAGGCGACACCGGAAGCGGCCGTCGGTGAGCCGTTCTCGGATACGGCGCTGGTGCAGGGCACGACGATTCCCGACGGTGCGTACCTGGTGTTCCGGGCCTATGGGCCGTATCCGGCAGAGGCGGGGGCGGTGTGTGAGTCGCCGTTCTACGTCAGCGACGAGATCTCCGTCACCCAGGCCGGCATCTACGCTTCCGGCACCACCACCGCAGATACAGCGGGGAATGTGTTCTGGGTCGAAACCCTTTACGCCGCCGATGGCGAGGTGATCGCTGAGGGGACGTGTGGTGCACCGGGTGAGACTACGGTCGTCGCCGAGCAGCCGGACGAGTTGCGGGTGAAGACGAACGCGGTGCCCACGGTCGTGTTGGGTGAGGCGGCGCGTGATGTCGCAACCGTCACCGGCACCGTCCCTGACGGGGCGCGGCTCGTGTTTGAGGCGTACCGGCAGCACACAGGTGAGGCGCTGTGCACGGCGGAAGAGCTCGTGTTCACCTCCGCCGTGATCAACCTTGACGGTCCCGGCGAGTACACCTCGGATGTGGTGGTCTTCGATGAGGTCGGCACGTACTACTGGGTGGAGGCCGTGATCGACAAGGACGGCCTGATCCTGCACCGTGGCCTCTGCGGCGCACCCGACGAGACCACCACCGTCACCCCTGTACCGGAGACGCCGGAGGAGCCCGGCAAGCCGGGTGAGTTGGCGCAGACCGGTGCGGACGGCAACTGGTGGCCGCTCGGGCTAGCCGGTGGCCTGATCGCCGCTGTAACCGGTGGGGTGCTGCTGTTCGGTCGCCGTCTCGCGATCGCCCGCGAACGCGACGGGTACGTCCGTGAAGAGGACGAGGCGTTCGAGGAGTTCAAGGCCCAGTTCGAGGGAGCAAAGGAGGAGTAACCACAGGCTGCTGACCTGCTGGCACCCCCACTATGGCGGGTCAGCACGGGAGGGCACGAACCAACCCCAGGTTCGTGCCCTCCCACCATTTCTGCGTCCAGACGGCGCGGGTGCACCTGCATGGCGACTGCTGTTCGTCTTGGAAGGACCCGCCCGTGACCCCGAAGCCCCGCTACCGCCGCACTAAACCCGACGCTCAGCCCACGGCAGCACCTGCGCCTCCGAATGGTGGGCCGGTCGTGGTGCCAGTGGTGCAGTTCACCATCAGCGCGGACGGCTCGATGGCGGTCACCCTCGACGGAGCACCGTATCTGCCGGAGCCGTTCGCACCGGCATTGCGGCGAGAATCATTCCCCGCGATTCTCGACACCCTCGCTGCCCGCTATCGGACGCCGTTGAGGGTGCAGGTCAGGGAGGCGGACGGGTCGACGTTCACCGACATCATCACCCCACCACGCGAACGACCCAGCGCGAGACCCTGGGAACGACCCGCACCGGAGGCGACGACGCGTCCGGTGGCAGCGGTGCCGCCGGTGCTGCATCGGGTCGCGGGTGCGGGGTTCGTGCCGGGTGAGGATGTCGGGGTTGCGATCATCCACGCACACTCCGACGCCAGCCCTGACGGCACCGTCCGGGCGCTCCTCACCACGGAGCAAGCAGCGGCCGCGGTGACCGGTGAAGTGATTCTCCTCGGTCGTGTCTCCGGCACCCTCGTCGTCAGCAGGCTCTCATGAGTACCCCGCGGCAGGGCGGGGCGCTTGGTGATGAGCTCGCGAACCTCGGGATCATCGCGCTTATTGCCGCCGCGGCCCTCGCTGTCATCCTTCGCGTGGCCGGCACGATCGCCGCCTGGGTGACAGGGATCGGACAGCCGAGCGGCGGCATCGAAGCAGGCCTCGGCGTACTCCTGCACCCCGCCGACCCAGGCAGCCCGCTCGGTGCCGACAGCCTCAACGCCGTCATCTACTGGATCGTCGCGGGGCTCCTAATCCTCGGTGTCGGTGCGGCGGGGTGGTGGGTGTGGCGCATGTTCCGGGAGCAAAACCGGCGCACGAAGATCGACCCGTATCGGATCGTCGGAATCGCGACCCGCACCGATGTCACCACTACCGCGTCGGAGAGGGCACTGCTGCGCCGAGGCGGGCAACTCCGCCCCTCACTGACGAAGCCCAACGCGCAGGACGTGGGCTATCTGCTCGGGGCGTCGCGGGGCGTGAACGTGTGGGCGAGCGTGGAGGACTCGATCCTGCTGATCGGGCCACCCCGCTCCGGGAAAGGCCTCCACGTCGTCATCAACGCGATCCTCGACGCACCCGGCGCCGTTGTCACCACCTCCACCCGTCCCGACAACCTCACCGCCACACTCACCGCCCGCAGCGTTGACGGGCGGCCGGTCGCGGTGTTCGACCCGCAACATCTCGCCGAAGGTGTTCCGGCGGGGCTCCGTTGGTCGCCGATTCGGGGGTGTGAGGACCCGTTGACGGCGATGATCCGCGCCACCGGCCTCGCAGCCGGCACCGGCCTCTCCGCGGGCGGTGTCGAAGGTGGTGACTTTTGGGAAGGGAAAACCCGCACCGCCCTCCAAGCCCTCCTCCACGCCGCCGCCCTCGACCACCGCATGCCAGCGGAGATGTTCCGGTGGACCCTCGACCCCGCCGCAGCGTCGGATGCGGTCGCGATCCTCACCGCGAACCCGCATGCTGCGACGGGGTGGGCGGACTCGTTGCAGGCGATGATCGACTCCGACCCCCGCACGAGGGATTCGATCTGGCAGGGCGTATCGCTCTCGCTCGCTGCCCTTGCCGATCCGCGTGTGCTCGATGCTGTTAGCCCCGGCCCTGACGAGAGGTTTGATCCCGAGGAGTTTCTGCGAAAGCGCGGCACGGTTTATCTGTTGGCGACGGGGGCTGGGGCGAACAACAGTGCGGCGTTGGTGTCGGCGTTCGTGGAAGACCTCGTCGAAGCCGCTCGCCGGCTCGCCGCGAGATCGCCCGCAGCACGCCTCGACCCGCCCCTGCTGCTCGCGCTCGATGAGATCGGGAACCTCGCACCGTTGCCGTCCCTGCCGACGCTGATGGCAGAGGGCGGGGGTACGGGGATCACGACGATGCCGGTGTTGCAGTCACTCGCGCAAGCGCGGGAGAAGTGGTCGGATAACGCGGCCGGCGCAATCTGGGACGCTAGCATTGTGAAGATCATCCTCGGCGGAGCATCCAACAGCCGCGACCTCCAAGACCTCACCACCCTCATCGGCGAGCGGGATGAGATCACCGACTCCACCACCATCGGCGACCACGGATCACGCTCGGCACAACGCTCGATCCGGCGGGTAACGATCATGCCACCCGACGTGATCCGCACCCTCCCATTCGGTACCGGCCTCATCCTTCTCCGCGCAGCACCACCCATCGTCGCGAAACTCCGTGCCTGGACGGGCCGCAGGAACGCCGGCGAGCTGCAGACGCAACGCAGTGAGGTTGAGCGGCTGCTGCAACACGGCACGCCTGCGTCGGCCAGCGAGCAGGGGGTTGTGGGCGCACCTGAGTGACAGAGCACCCCGAACCGCGGGGTGCCGAACGTCACGAGGAGTGTCCAATGGCCATCCACACGCAAGAGTCCCTGTCCGGGTTCATCGCTTCCGAACCCCACCTGTCGTTCACCGAGAAGGGTGACGCGCGCCTGTTCGTGAAGATCGGGCAGGAACACTACCGTCGCGAAGACGACGGATCGTTCACGCAGACCGAGACCACCTTCCACGACCTCGTCGCGTTCCGGAAGACCGCCGAACGCGCCCACCAGCGCTTCGCGAAAGGCGACAAGTTCGTTGCCGAGGGCTACACCCACCACTACGACCGCACCGACGACAACGGGCAGACGGTCAAGGTTGAGGAGTTCGTCGCGAAGAAGATCGGCCACGACCTCGCCCGCACCCGCTACACCGTCGACCGGCCCCGACGCACACCAGAATCCGACTCACTCGACGCCGGACTCGAAGACACGGCACTATCGCCCGACGCGCCACGTCGTGCTTCCGCCGGTGCTGCTGCTGCGGTCGGGAGGTGAGAGCACATCATGGTCGACGAACTGTCAGACACGGGCCTATCAGGCTCGGGTGATGTTGATCCGGGTGAGATGGCGGAGGACGAGTTCGATGAAAGCTACGATCCCGACCCCGACACCCCTGGTACCCAGGGTGAGGATCAGTCGGGGCCTCCGGGGCCGGTGAACTGGAACCTCCTCACCGCCGACGCCGCAGAAGAAGAATGGCTCGCGCTCAACGAATGGGTGCACTGGCTCCGACACACCTACGGACTCCCCGTCGCCGTGATCCCGCCGTTCTGGCACCGCCACCCAGGACTGGTGTGGGAGCTGTCCGCGCTGCACATCCACTGGCTATGCGCGATCCACCCCGAGGCCAAAGGGTCCGCCATGCTCGTCTGGCACCGCGACTTCACCGAAGCCCAAGAACGACTCCGACACTGGACCGCCGCCTGCGGCACGCGCCTGACCACCGACCGCCCCACCCGCCGCATCGCCTGGCCCGGCGAACCCGACACCGACCCCATCGAAGACACCGTCATCCCGAATCGGGAGGAAGACTTCGTGGAGTACATGCACGCCGACGTGGAAGCGCGCCGGCGTGCCGAGGATCAGTTCATCGCAGGCTTAGTGCTGAGCACGGGAGAAGTGCCATGAGTGAGCCCCTTAATCATGAGGAGAGCCCCGAGATCACTGCGCTGCGTAAAGCTGGGCGGGAACTCGGGGCCTCGTTCCTTCCGATCACGAAGGATCAGGGTGTGGTGCTGCGCGCTACGCTGCGCGCCGCCAATTGTACGTCTCCGGAGCGACGAACCGCGGTGCGATCTTGATTCGCCCATAGTCGAAGATGCCGCCCATGAGCTGCGACTTCTCGATGCGGATTTCCAAGAGCATCTTGATGAGCCGACGCTGTTCGAGCAGATCAAGTCGCTCCCAAGCTGCACGGACATCGTCGGCGCTGATGAGATCGAGCACGGCTGCGTCTGCCACCGGCGGCACCGCTTCCCTCGCCGCCTGCTCGATCTGCGGATTCAGTCGCTGCTCCACATTCGACAGCATCGCCAGACTGATCGCGCCCTCCGCGTACTGTTCGGCGGCTTCGTCCAGCCGGTAGCGGAGAGCCGCCAGTCGTTCCTCAGCCTCGCGAACGCGATCGTTCCAGTCATCATCCGGGCCGGCAAGTACCGTCAAGCTCTCTGGGGTGGAGAGCCAGCCCAGCAAGGCTTCGAGAACGTATGTATCTGTCCTCTCCACATCAATGCTGATCCGCCGGCATCCGATGTGCTGGCACACATAGTTGTTGCGCGGCCTCCCGTTCTTGCGAGGAACCACATTGTGCACCCGAGCGAGGAAGCGGCCGCAGAACCCGCACCGAGCGATGAAGGACAGCAGCCATTTCGGGTGACTGTGGTTGTCCTTCTCGACGTACCGAGTTCGTCGTGCCCGGTCGGCGAGAACACGGTTGACCTTCTCCCATTTTTCGACCGGGATGATCGCAGGCCAGTCGGCCTCACCGATCACCTCACCTTGGTACTTGCGCAAGCCCGCGATCGTGGGGCTCCGGATGATCTGCACGAGGGTCGCATTCATCCAGCCGCGCGTCTTGTCACTCAACGGTTTCATCGGTGTTGGGATGTCCTCACGGTTCAGACGCGTGATGATCCGGTTCACCGGTACTCCGTGAAGAATCTCATCGACTGCTGTCGTGATGACCGCAGCCTTCTCCGGGTCGACTTCTTGTCGCAGCAGAGCGCCCGTGTTTTCGTCGTACACCCTGCGGTAGCCGTAGGGGAGTCGTCCGTGTGGCCGACCCTTCTGCGCGTTCAGCCGGACCGTGCGAAGCTGCCGCTCCCGGATAACCGCCGCGTCCTTCTCCGCAGTCAGGAACTCGAGTCCCATCATGAAGGCGTCGTCACTGCGCGCGAAGTCATACACCCGACCCTTGGTCAAGTAGAGAACACCCGCTGCCTGACACGCAGCGCGGAGTTGAATGTAAGCCGCGAGTTCGCGTCCGGCACGAGACGGCTCCCAGGTCACAAAGGCTGCATACTGCTTGGATGCGATGAGTTGCAAGGCCTCCTCAAAGCCTTCACGCTCCCGAGTGCGCCACTGCGATGCGGAGCGGTTTGCATCGGTAATGACTCTGGCGACCCTCCACCCCTGCTGCTCGCACCAGGAACGGCAGTCCGTCTCCTGGTCACTCGTGGACCGCATCAAATAGTGACGATCCATCGAGGCGCGGGTATAGATCAGCGCGTCGGTCCCTGATTCGGACGGGCGGGTGATTGCATTGGCGTCCATAGTGGGCAGGTACTCCTTCTATATCTGCCTCTGAGATGCTGGGTGAGCCGACCAACGACCTCGACACCGACATGCTCGCAGCCATGGAAGACGTGCTCGACTCGTGGGGCGGCTGCCTCATCGTCGTCAGCCACGACCGCTACCTGATCGAGCGCGTCACCGACCAGCAGTATGCGGTGATCGGCGGCGAGCTGCGGCACCTGCCCGGCGGCGTCGAAGAGTACCTGCGACGCAGCCGCGAGCGAGATGCGGCAACTGCGGCCGAGGCGTCAGGCAAGCCCCAGGTCTCGGCAGCTCAGCAGAAGCGCGCGGCCCTCGGCGGTGCCGAGCTGCGAGCGCTCGAGAAGGAGTTCTCGGCAGTCGATCGCAAGCTCGCGAAGACGACCGACGCTCGCGCGAAGCTCATGACCAAGTTCGAGACGCACGATCAGAGCGACTTCGACGGGCTGCTCGAGCTGCAGCAGGAGCTCGCCGACACCGATGCACAGATCGCCGGACTCGAAGAGCGGTGGCTCGAGCTGTCAGAGCAGGTCGGCTGAGCGTGTCGGGCGTGTACGTCAAGATCTGCGGGCTGCGATCGGCGGCGGATGCGCGAGTGGCAGTCGAAGCGGCAGCGGATGCGGTGGGCATCGTGCTCAGCAGCACCAGTCCGCGTGCGGCCACCGATGCCGAAGCGCTCGACGTGATCGGCGCGTCCGCCTCTGCAGACTCCGTTCTCGTCGTGCACGACCTGTCGATCGACGACGCCATCGCGGCGGTGGAGCGGCTTGGAGCTGACGTGCTGCAGCTGCACGGGTACAGCGATGACGACGTGCGCAGGGCCGTTGCCGCGCTGCCGCGGGTCTGGCGGGCTGCGGCGGGAGAATCGGCCGCTGCCGGCAGTCTTGGCGAGGAAGCGCTCCTGCTCGACTCGGCCGTGCCGGGCTCGGGAGAGCGATGGGATCTGGGCGCGCTCGAGACTCCCGAGGGCCGGTGGCTGCTCGCTGGCGGGCTGTCGCCCGACAATGTCGCTCAGGCGGTGGCGGATGCGCGGCCCTGGGGCGTCGACGTCTCGAGCGGTGTCGAGTCATCGCGGGGTGTGAAGAGCCAGGAGCTGATCAGGGCGTTCGTCGTAGCTGCCAAGTCGGCCTGAGGGGCTTGGCTGCGGGAGCATCTGCCCAACTGCTTGTTCTCAGGCAGATGTGGTCAGCCGCGTCCAGCACGAATCGCAGTGACCGCGGCGAGGTCGTCGGGAATGTCGTTGACGACTGCCACCCAGATGATCCGCCAGTCGATCGTGTTGCCGTAGCTGTGGCCGACTTTGTCGCGTGTGCGAGAGAGCGCCCGCCAGCGGACATCCGGATGCGCGGCTCGGTACTCGTCGGGCAGGTCTTTGACCGCATTGCCCACTTGGATGAGCGCCGCATAGGCGGCATAGCGGTAGACGAAGTCAGAGCCGAAGAAGGCGTCTTCACCGCGGGCGGCGACCGAGACGCACTCCTGCAGATGCAGCTCGATCGCTGCGAGGTTGGCATCGATTCGAGCTTCGCGTTCAGCGGTGCTCATGCTGCTGAAGTCGGAAGTTCGAGGTCGCGTGCATGCTCGCGAATCTCGTCGGTGGCCGAGGGCTCCGAGATGATGTCGACAGGCACTCCGAGCAGGTCGGAGAGTGCGTCTTCCATCTCGACCAGTGAGTAGAAGGATGTGCCGGGGGAGAGGTCGACGACCAAGTCAAGGTCTGACCCAGGAGTGTCGATGCCCTTCGCCGTCGATCCGAAGACCCGCAGCCGTTCGGCGCCGAATTTGCGCGCGAGCTCGCTGACAGCGCTCTCGTTGCCTGCAAGGGCATCGGAGGGCCGAGGGCGCATCGCCTCGAGCAGACGCGCGAGGACTTCAGGAGACGGCACTTTGGCCCCTGACTCGTACGCCGCGATGTTGGGGCGCGCGGTGCCGGCCCTCGCAGCGAGCTCAGCCTGCGTCAGGCCCGCAGCCTGCCGGCGTGCTCTCAGATCGCTCATGTATACGAGTATACGCGCTGGCTTCTCTGCGCGCGCAACTGCTTGTTTCTGGTCGCTTTCTGTCGAACTGCTTGCCAACCGCAAGCATTTGGGCAGATCCAAGCATTTCGGCAGATCAGCGCGCCGCAATGCAACTGTCCACAGAAGCACAGTGCACAGAGATTCTGGTCTTTCCAGCGCGATGCGAGTGTGCTGAGTGGATGGCCGCACAGCACTCCGAAGCCGCGAAATTCCTTGGTCAGCGCATCAGAGAACAGCGTCGGGCACGCGGCTGCACCCTCGAAGACCTGGGTGAGCTGGCCGAACTGGCCTGGACCAACATCGCCAAGATCGAGCGCGGCGAAGTCAGCCCGAGCATTGAGACCGTCGTGCGCATCTCAACGGCTCTGAACCTCGACCCGAGCGTGCTGGTCAAAGACATGCACGCCGACATGTACCCGGGCCGCACGCACAAGTTCACGGCGAAAGACCTCACTCGGGCTCGCATGAGCCGGGGCTGAGTCAGAGCACGGCCCGCCACACGTAGGGGCCGTCGCCGGATTCACGCAGCCAGGTCACCTGCAGGGCTGCGGCAGGCGAGTGGGCGAGGGTGCCCGCTGGGAACCTCACGCAGTGCCGCGGCGGCATCTCGCCCGGTGCGACCGGTGCCATGAGGTCATTCGAGACGACGTCGATGTTCACCCACGGCAGCCATTCGTCGGAGGCGTTCGTGAGCTCGATGGTGTCGCCAGAGATGTCGACTGTGAACGGAATCCGGTACGGCGAGTGCTGAGTCATGCCCGAAAACTAGAGGCGGCCACTGACGCGGGAGAGGTGGTGTGGACAACTGTTTCTGTGGAGAGCGTGAGACCGTGTCAGTGGTGGCTTCTACTGTGAGCATCATGAAGAAGATCACTCTTGCACTTGCACTGTCCACCACGATCGCGCTACTGGCCACCGGCTGCGTGTTCACTCCTTCCGGAGTACCCGAAGACACCACCGAAACAACCATTGCCGTTGCAACACCCAGCGAGACCGAAGCGGTCGAAGAGGCGAATGTCGTCGAAGAAGCAGACGAGACCGAAGCTGTCGAAGAGGCTGAAGCCGATTCCGATCTCACGCTCGCGCAGCAGAACGCCATCGGTCAGGCTGAGTCCTATCTCAGCTTCACTGCGTTTTCGCGTGAAGGCCTGATTGAGCAGCTCGAGTACGAGGGGTACTCGAATGCAGACGCCACATTCGCTGTGGACGCGATCAACGTCGACTGGAACGAACAGGCGGCGCTTCAGGCCGAGCAGTACCTCGAGCTCATGTCGTTCTCACGCCAGGGCCTGATCGACCAGCTCCTCTACGAGGGCTTCACCCAGGAGCAGGCCGAATACGGGGCCAGCGCCGTCGGCTACTGACGAGACAGCTGTCTGAGCAGTGCGATCGCGACTCGATCCGCTGCCCAGACAGCCACTCCGACAAGCGCGGGCAGCCAGAGCCCTGCTGCCCAGAGCGCAGCGGCGACACCAAAGAACAGCACTGCCTCGATCACGAGCTGCCACACGGCACCCACTGTGAAGTGGGCCTTGGGCGAGAGCAACAGGCCCCACACCACAGCCAGTGCAATGACGGCAGCGATCGCAGTGACGACGCCGACCCATCCGCCGATCAGACGCCAGGCGGCGACTGCCGCACCCGTCAGCAGCGCCAGCTCAAGCAGAAAGCGCACCGTGAGCGCCAAGCCGAGCGCGCCCGAGAGGCTCTCGTGCGGGTCTCGGCTGCTCACGGTGGTGTCAGCCGACGAGCGCCGGCAGGGTCTCGATGTCGATCACGAATCTGAACCGCACATCCGACGCCAGCACGCGGTCCCAGGCCTCGTTGATCTGGTCGGCTGCCACGATCTCAACCTCGGGAGCGATGCCGTGCTCGGCACAGAAGTCGAGCATCTCCTGCGTCTCGGGGATGCCGCCGATCGTTGAGGCTGACAGCGACCGGCGCTGTCCCTGCAGGGCGAACTCCGAGATGGTGATCGGCTCCGCGGATGCAGCGAGCGTCACGAGCGTGCCGTCGAGTGCCAGCAGCTCCAGGTACTGGTCAAGCGCCAGATTCTGGCTGATCGTGTTCAGGATGAGGTCGAATGATCCGGCGAGGTCGGTGAACGTCGCCTCGTCGCTCGTGGCGAAGTAGTGGTCGGCGCCGAGCTGCAGGCCGTCGTCGCGCTTGCTCAGCGTGCGCGAGAGCACTGTCACCTCGGCGCCCATGGCGTGCGCGAGCTTGACGGCCATGTGGCCGAGGCCGCCGAGTCCGACGATCGCAACGCGGGTGCCGGGGCCGGCGTTCCAGCGGCGCAGCGGCGAGTACGTCGTGATGCCGGCGCACAGCAGCGGCGCAGCCTTCTCGAAGGGAATCGACTCGGGCACCCGCAGCACGAAGTCGGCGTCGACGACTACCTGGGTCGCGTAGCCGCCCTGCGTGATCGTGCCGTCGCGGTCGACTTCGGCGTAGGTTCCGGTCTTGCCGTTCAGGCAGTACTGCTCGGCGCCCGCAACGCAGTTGGCGCATTCGCGGCACGAGTTGACGAGGCATCCGACTCCGACGCGGTCGCCGACTGCATGCTTCGTCACGGCCGAGCCGACCGCAGCGACGGTTCCGGCGATCTCGTGGCCGACCACCAGCGGATACACCGTCGGACCCCAGTCGCCCCGCACGGTGTGGATGTCAGAGTGGCAGATGCCCGACCAGCGGATGTCGATCAGCACGTCGTTCGGGCCGACGTCACGGCGCCAGACCGTGCCGGCCTCAAGCGGTGCGTCAACGGAAGTTGCGATGTATGCGGGCACGTTGCTCATGGTGCTCAGCGTACTGCCGCGCACCTCGGGTCGCGAGTCGTCAGTCGATCAGCGAGAGCAGCATCCGATGCAGGCGGTCGACGCCCGTGATCTCGGGATGAAACGCCGCTGCCAAGACTCGCGCCTGCTGCACAGCAACCGGGCGAGAGTCGTGCGTCGCCAGCACCCGCGCATCCGCCCCGACGTGCTCGATGATCGGGGCGCGAATGAACGCGACGTGCATCGAGGCAGTGTCGAGCTCGACGTCGGCCTCGAACGACGCCAGCTGGCCGCCATAGCCGTTTCGCCGCACGGTCACGTCGAGTCCGCCGATGCGATCGAAGCCGTCGAGGGCTCCCGCGTCGACGACTCGCTCGGCCAGCAGGATCAGCCCCGCGCAGGTGCCGAGCACCGGCATGCCCGCATCGATGCAACCGCGAACCGCAGGCAGCAGATCGACTCGGGCGGCCATCCGGGCAACGGCGCTGCTCTCACCGCCCGGCACGACCAGCGCGTCGAGCCCGTCGAGCTGCTCGGGTCGCCGCACGAGCACCGGTTCGGCGCCGAGGGCGGAGAGCATCGAGGCGTGCTCCGACACGGCGCCCTGCAGCGCGAGGACGCCGATGCGCCGTGTCGGATGCGCGCCTGCAGTCACCAGCCGCGCTCTGCGAGGCGGTGGGGTGCGGGCAGGTCTGACACGTTGATGCCGACCATGGCTTCGCCGAGGCCGCGCGAGGCCTTGGCGATCTCGGCAGCGTCTTCGAAGTGCGTCGTGGCGTGCACGATCGCGCGAGCGCGTGCTTCGGGGTTGCCCGACTTGAAGATGCCCGAGCCGACGAACACGCCGTCTGCTCCGAGCTGCATCATCATCGCGGCATCAGCGGGCGTCGCGACGCCGCCGGCGACGAACATCACGACCGGCAGCTCGCCGTCGCGGGCGACCTGGGCGACGAGCTCGTACGGCGCCTGCAGCTCCTTCGCCGCAACGAAGAGCTCGTCGGCCGACAGCACGCCGAGCCGGGCGATCTCGCCCTTGATCGTGCGAATGTGCTTCATCGCCTCAGAGACGTCGCCGGTGCCGGCCTCGCCCTTCGAGCGGATCATCGAAGCACCCTCGGTGATGCGTCGCAGCGCTTCGCCGAGGTTCGTAGCACCGCACACGAACGGCACGTCGAACGTGCTCTTGTCGATGTGGTTGACGTAGTCGGCGGGCGAGAGCACCTCGGACTCGTCGATGTAGTCGACGCCGAGCGACTGCAGCACCTGCGCCTCGACGAAGTGGCCAATGCGGGCCTTCGCCATGACCGGAATCGACACGGTCGAGATGATGTCGTCGATGAGGTCTGGGTCGCTCATGCGGGCCACGCCGCCCTGCGCGCGGATGTCGGCCGGCACGCGCTCGAGCGCCATCACGGCGACGGCTCCGGCATCCTCTGCGATGCGGGCCTGCTCGGCTGTGACGACGTCCATGATCACGCCGCCCTTCAGCATGCGGGCGAGTCCGGTGTTGACGCGTTCTGTTGGCACTGGTTCTCCTGATAGTCACTCGAATGCGGCTGCTCTGCCGCCAGACTTCCAGCATCTGACGCCCACTGGACTATGACAAGTGCCAGTAGGCAAGACTTTCACTAGACCAGTTGCGTAGACTGAGCCGCGTGATCCCGATCGTGCTCGACCGCGCATCCGCGGCCCCGCTCGCCGCCCAGCTCGCAGCCTCTGTGCGCGAGTTCGTGACGACCGGCGGCCTCGCAGCAGGCCAGGCCATGCCCTCGACGCGTGCGCTCGCGGCGCAGCTCGGCATCTCGCGCGGCACCGTCGTCGCCGCCTACGACCAGCTTGCCTCCGAGGGATACCTCGTCAGCACCCCCGGCGGCACGACCAGAATCCACCCGGATGCGCGCCCGCACAAGCCGCTGAGCGCCGGCCCGCGCATCCGCCGATCGGCACCGCCCGAGCCCCGCTGGGCCGCGGCGATCGACCTCACTCCAGACCGGCGTCCGAGCGCCGCGATCGACGACCCAGCCTGGCGCGAGGCTTGGCGAAGGGCGTCTGCAGAGCCCACGCCGAAGGGCGATCGCCAGGGCCTCGTCGAGCTGCGCACGGCCATCGCCGAGCACCTGCAGCTGCTGCGCGCCATGCGCGTCGACCCCAGAGACGTGATCGTCACGTCGGGTGCCCGCGACGGGCTCTCGCTCGTGCTCGCGGCCCTCGGCGACACAGCGATGCCGGTTGCCGTCGAGTCGCCCGGGTATCCGGGGCTGCGGCGCGTGCTGCACAGGCGCGGCGTCGAGCTGCGCGATGCCCCTGTCGATGCCGACGGCGTCATCGCCGAGCGGATTCCGGCGGATGCGCGGGCCGTGCTCGTCACGCCCAACCACCTGTTTCCGGCGGGCACGCACATGCCCGCCGCCCGACGAATCGAGCTGCTGCGCCATGCGAGCGAGCACGGGCAGATCGTGATCGAGGACGACTTCGACAGCGACTACCGCCACATCGGAGCCCCCATGCCGACGCTGCGCGACCTCGACGCAGACGCCGTGCTGCACCTCGGCACCTTCAGCCAGGTGCTCACGGCTTCGGCGGGCATCGGGTACGTCATCGCGCCTCCGCGCCACCGCGCCCTGCTGGCCGATGCCCGCGCAGATCTCGGAGCCGGCCCGCCGCTCGTGGCGCAGCGCGCCGTCGCGTCATTCCTCGAGTCGGGAGGCCTCAGGCGGCACATCACGCGCAGACGGCGCGAGCTGCTCAGGCGGCGGCGCACCCTGCTCGACGGGCTGGCCGACTGGCAGGTCGAGATGGTGTCGGGCGCCCACGCCCTCGTGGTGCTCGGCGCAACCGCAGAGGCCGAGCGAGCAGAAGCCGGATGCGCGGCACGCGGAGTCGCGGTCGGTCGCCTCAGTCAGTACTGGGCAGGTTCGCAGTGGGCAGATTCGAAAGGGGCAGCCGTCGCCGATGGCACCGAGGCAGCGCACGGCATCGTGCTCAACTGCGCCGATGCCGACGTGCCGACGCTGCAGCGCGCGGTCGAAGCGGTCGACCAGGCGCTCAGGAGCCGATGAGCCCCGAGGGGTCGTGCACCGCGACGCCGCCCACGATCGTCGCAACGACTTCGATGTCGCCGATCTCGCCGGTCGGCACCGCGGTCGGGTCTGCTGAGAGCACGGTCAGGTCGGCGAGCGCACCGGCAGCCAGCACGCCCTTCTGACCCGCCCATCCGGTCAGCGCCGCAGGCCCGCTCGTGTATGCCGCGAGCGCCTCGTGAGCCGTGAGCCGCTCGCCGCCGCCGTAGAGGTGCCCCGACTGCGTCGTGCGCTCGATCGCCGACTGCATGATGCGCAGCGGCGCACCCTGCGCGACCGGACGGTCTGAGGTGAGCGCAACCGTGAGGCCGGCCTCGAGCATGGACTTCATGCGGAACGACCACTCGGCGCGCTTGTCGCCCAGGAACCTGCGCATGCCGTCGCCGTACGCCGACAGGAAGTACGGCTGGCCGACGATCGGCAGGTTCACGGCTGCGAGGCGCTCGACCTGCTCGGGCAGCACGACGCCGCCGTGCTCGATGCGCAGCGGCAGGGGAGGCTCGACTCCTTCGTCGCGCAGCGTCTTCGCGATGCCGATCGCCAGCTCGACCGCCTCGTCGCCGAGTGCGTGCATCGCGATCGACCAGCCGGCGCGGGCCGCGGCGAGCGCGCGGTCGCGCATCTCGTCGGGGTCGCCCTGAAAGTAGCCGTGGCTGCCGGCGCAGTGGTTGTACTCCTCGCTGAGGCGCGCGGTGGCGCCGAGAATCGACCCATCGAGAAAGAACTTCGCGGGCCCGACCTGCAGGCGCTCGTCGCCGAGCCCCGAGCGGATGCCCGCGTCGATGCCGAGGAAGTGCCCGTCGCGTCCGGCCTCGCCGTGCTCGGTCAGCACCGACGACTCGGGCATGACCTGGTGGCGCGTGACGAGATCGCCGCGGTCTGCGACGTTCTGGTAGGCGTTGAACTCCTGCGGGCTGTGGCCGATCCAGCCGCCCGCGATGCCGGCGTCGGTGATGCTCGTGAGGCCTTCGGTCACGTAGTGGGCGCTCGCGGTCGTCAGCGCCTCTTCTATGCGGGCCAGCGGATACGGCAGCATCACGTTCTGCACGAGCGTCATCGCCTGCTCCTCGAGCAGGCCCGTCGGCCTGCCGTCAGCATCGACCACGATTCGGCCGCCCTCGATGCCGTCTTCGAGGTGGTCGTCGGCGCCGATGATCTCGAGCGCACGCTGGTCGACGACGCACGCGTGGCCCGAGGTGTGCTTCAGCCACACGGGGCGTCCGCCGGATGCGCGGTTCAGGTCTGCGGGGTCGGGGTACTGGTTGTCGAGGTACATCTGGTTGAAGCCTGCGCCGATCACCCACTCGCCCTCGGGCGTCTCGGCTGCTCGCTCAGCCACCAGCGCGTAGAGCTCGTCGAGGGTCGTCGCCGGTGCCACATCGAGCTCGACCAGCGTGAGCCCGAACCAGACCGAGTGCGCGTGCGCGTCGATGAACCCGGGCGTGACGGTGGTGTCGCCGAGGTCGCGCTCGGTGCGAGCCGTGAACCCTTCGACTGCGGGGCCGACCGCGAGGATGCGCCCCTGGTGCACCGCGATCGCGTCAACAGTGCCGGCGTCGGTCATGGTCAGGAACCTGCCGCGCAGGATGAGGTCGATGTCCACGATGCTCCTTTGCAGCGACCGCGTGAGCGCGGAAGCGTCGAATGTCAGTCACTCCATTGTGGACGATTCCGGCGCGAGGGGCGTCGATGGCCTCCAGCTCGCGCCGAGTCCGTAGACTGCCATTGATGAGGAGGGATCTCACATGACCGAGCCCACGGTGCTGATTGTCGACGATGACACCGCCCTGTCTGAGATGGTCGGAATCGTTCTGCGTGCAGAGGGATTCGTGACCGAGTTCTGCAGCCACGGTGACGACGCCATGGCGCGCTTCGCCCAGACCGACCCCGACCTGGTGCTGCTCGACCTGATGCTGCCGGGCCGAGACGGCATCGAGATCTGTCGCGACATCCGCCAGGTCTCGGGCACGCCCATCGTGATGGTCACTGCCAAGGGCGACGCGACCGACGTCGTCAAGGGCCTCGAGGCCGGCGCCGACGACTACGTCGTGAAGCCCTTCAACCCCAAAGAGCTCGTCGCTCGTGTTCGCGCCCGCCTGCGCCCCGTGCGGGCGGCCGAGGTGAAGACGCTGCGCATCGGAGACCTGGTGGTCGACGTGCCCGCGCATGATGTGCGCCGTGGTGATGAGCGCATCCCGCTGACCCCGCTCGAATTCAATCTGCTCGTGACCCTCGCGTCGATGCCGTCGCAGGTGTTCACCCGCGAGATGCTGCTCGAGCAGGTGTGGGGCTACCGGTACAAGGCCGACACCCGCCTCGTGAACGTGCACGTGCAGCGGCTGCGCGCCAAGATCGAGAGCGACCCCGACAACCCGAAGGTGATCGTGACCGTTCGCGGAGTCGGGTACAAGGCCGGCGATCCGGTTGATTAGCCGTGCAGCGACTCCTTGACTTCTGGCGGCGGTCGCTCACCCTGCGAATCGTCTCGATCAATGTGTCGCTCTCGCTCATCGCCGTGCTCATCATCGGCGGCTACATGTCTGTGTCGATCGGCTCGTCGCTGTTCGAGCAGCGCCGCGACGAGGTCGTCGTCGAGACGCAGCTCGCCTCGGTAGCCGCAGAAGACCACTTCGTGCAGGCGGTCTCGGGCACGACCACCTCTGCTGACATGGAGACCATCCGCGAGAACGCGCTCGCGGCCTCCCGCGGCGTGATCTCGAACGTCTCTGACACCTACTGGTCGCTCGCCCGAACCGACGGCCAGCCCGACGAGCCGCTCGCCATGGGCGACATCCAGTCGCAGGGATTCGACGGCAGCCTCATCACAGAAGAGCTGCGCGCATCCGTCTCGGGCAACCGCGGAACCCCGTACTACCAGTCCGTCAGCGTGACTGCAGCCGACGGCGAGACCAGTCCCGGCCTCATCGTCGGCTCGACGGTCGAGGTGCCGAGGTCGGGCTCGTACGAGCTCTATGTCGTCGCCACCCTCGACGACGCCCAGGACACACTGGCGACCGTGCAGCTGGTGATGCTCATCGGCGGGCTCGCCATCGTGCTGCTGATCGGCGGAGTGTCGTGGCTGGTCGTGCGGATGGTCGTGGGGCCTGTGCGCGCAACGACGGCTGTGAGCGCGAAACTGGCAGGCGGCGAGCTCGACGAGCGCGTGCGCGTGCAGGGCGACGACGACCTGGCGACGCTCGGCAAGAACTTCAACAAGATGGCCGACTCGCTGCAGCAGCAGATCGAAGACCTCGAGAAGCTCTCCACCATTCAGCAGCGGTTCGTCTCAGACGTCTCGCATGAGCTGCGCACGCCGCTGACCACGATCGGGCTCGCGGGCTCGGTGATCTATGAGGAGCGCGAGTCGTTCTCGCCCTCGGCGAAGCGCTCGGCCGAGCTGCTCAACGCGCAGGTCGACCGCTTCGAGGCCATGCTCGCCGACCTGCTCGAGCTGAGCCGATTCGATGCGGGGGCCGCGACGCTCGAGACCGAGCCGACCAGCCTCGTGCAGCTGGCGCAGATCTCTATCGAAGCCGTCGAGCCGCTCGCCGAAGAGCGCGGCAGCGAGCTCGTGCTGACCGCGACCGGAGGCCACTTCGAAGCCCAGGTCGACCCGCGCCGCATCCGCCGCATTCTGCAGAACCTGCTCGGCAACGCGATCGACCACGGGGAGGGGCACGAGATCGAGGTCATCGTCGACTCGAACCAGAACGCCGCCGGTATCGCCGTGCGCGACCACGGCGTGGGCATGGACCCTGACGACGCCGAGCACGTGTTCGACCGGTTCTACCGCGCCGACCCTTCGCGTCATAGACGAACGGGCGGCACCGGGCTCGGGCTCGCGATCAGCCGCGATGACGCCAGGCTGCACGGAGGCACGCTCGACGTGTGGTCGGTGAAGGGCAAGGGCAGCATGTTCCGGCTCACGCTGCCACGCGAGAGCGGCTTGCCGGTGATTCCGCCGATACGCTTCCCCGACGAAGGAGGTGCACTGTGAGGCGCCGTACGCTCAGCGTGACCCTCGCCGTGCTTGCAGTGATCGCGACCGCGGTCGGCTGTGTGCGCATCCCCGATTCCGGTCCTGTGACAGCTGCGGATCCCACTGAGGTCGTGGAGGCCGCGGGCGTCGAGTTCATCGCAGAGCCCCCGGCCGAGGGTGCGAGCCCAGAGGCGATCATCCTCGGCTTCCTGTTCGCCGGTGTCAGCCCAGAAGACGACTACGCGGTAGCCCGCGAGTTCATGACCCCGCAGGCTGCTGCGGCATGGAATCCGGATGCGCAGGTCCAGGTGCGTTCGGGACAGCCGCAGGTTTCGATGACGGGCGAGTCGACCGGTGAGGTCGCTGTGACGCTGTCGAGCCGCGTGAATTCGCGCGGACTCATGAACGAAGCGGTCGAGCAGACGAGCATTCTCAACTTCAGCCTCGAGCAGGTCGATGGCGAGTGGCGTCTCGCGAGCCTGCCAGAC
The DNA here is from genome assembly GCF_900163565.1 of Agrococcus casei LMG 22410. Classification (GTDB taxonomy): domain Bacteria; phylum Actinomycetota; class Actinomycetes; order Actinomycetales; family Microbacteriaceae; genus Agrococcus; species Agrococcus casei. Next base: position 63,937 of record NZ_FUHU01000036.1, on the reverse strand, counting down.
GGCGTGCTCGTGTCGTCGTTCCACTTCGAGCGCCTCTACCGCGCCCAGCCGGTGCAGTGGTTCACGCTCGACGGCGGGTACATGGTGCCTGACAACAGGTGGTTCAGAATCAGCGACGCGTCACTCGACGAGCAGGTCATAGAAGCTCTGCTCGCCGGCCCCGCGACCTGGCTCGAGTCCTCTGTCGTCTCGGCCGCGGCTCCCGGCGCCACGCTGCAGGGTTCCGTGTCAGACAGGCCAGGCGGCGGCTTGTCCATGACGCTTGACGTCGCGAGCCCGCAGTCTGCGACCTGGCAGGAGCTTTCTCGCTTTGCGTTGCAGGTGAAGAACTCGCTCATCGGCACTGGAGTCGGAGCAGTCGAAGTGCGCGTCGCAGGCGGCACCGCCGTGGGGCTCAGCACCGAAGCCGAGCCGGCAGACGAGTCGGTGCTGTGGCACGAGCCGCTGATGTTCGCAGATGGAGTGCTGCGCGCTGCCGAGACCGATGGCGAGATCGTGCCCGACATCGGATCGCAGCTCGACGACCTCGGTGCGACGGCCTTCACGCCGATTCCCGGCGCCGAGACCGTGCAGGCCGGAGCCGTGCAGTCGGGCGGCGAGATCTCGTGGCTCTCAGACGGCGCGACGACCGAGATCACAGCCAAGGCCTCGACGACGCCGTCGGTGGATCGCCACGGTGCCGTCTGGTGGATCGACGACGGCGACAGCCCCGGCATCCACACGTGGATGGACGGCGTCGAGAACACCTTCCTCATGGATCTCGGAGGCCAGCGCGCCTCGGCCATGCAGGTCTCGCCCGACGGCACGCGCATCGCCGTCGCCACGCGAACCGAAGGCGCGACCACGGTGCATCTCTTCAGCGTCGTCAGGGCAGCGGGCGAGCCGACGAGCGTCGTGCTGGGCCCGACGATCACCCCCACCGCCGGAACCGCGCTCGACCTCGAATGGACGAGTCTGTCGTCAATGGCGCTGCTGACGACAGACGCGGGCGTGACGCAGGTGTCGATCCTCGGGCTCGACGGATCCGTCACAGGACTCGTGTCACCAGCCGACCCGATCGCCGACATAGCGGCCAGCGGAACGACCAACGGGGTCGTCGCACTCACAGGCAGCGGGTCGATCTACTCGATGTCCCCCGGCAGCGTCGTACGATTCGCCGCAGTGAGCGAGGCAGAGTTCCTCGTCTCCTGAACGGGGGAGTCATGAAGATCGCGAGCCTGCTGCGAGAAGCGGCCGATGTGCTGTGGCCGGTCGCGTGCGTCGGCTGCGGCGTCTCGGCGGCATCGCTGTGCGACGCGTGCCTGACACGCTGGCAGCCGAGGCGGTTCGCACTCGGCGAACACGAGCAGCTGACCGCCCTCGGCGACTACGACGGCGACCTGAAGTCGGCGGTGCTCGCCTGCAAGGAGCGCGGCAGCGTGGCGGCGACCAGAAGGCTCGGGCAGGCGCTGGCAGACGGATGCCCGGCTGCAGACGCAGTGGCAGTCGTGCCGCCCAGCAGGGCGGGGGTGCGTCGCCGCGGATTCCACTGCGTCGAGTGGCTGGCAGGCGAGATCGCCAGGCGGCGAGAGCTGCAGATCGTGCGGATGCGCTTCACGACCGGAGCAGTGCCGGGCACGCAGAAGAGGCGGTCGAGGGACGAGCGACTCTCGGCCGCTCGCGAACTCGAGCCGGTGCGACGACTGGGGCGGGCATCCGACTTCTCCGGACTTCGCGTGCTGGTCGTCGACGACGTCGTGACGACGGGTGCGACCATGCTCGCAGCCGCTCGGGCGGTGCAGGATGCGGGGGCCGATTTCGTCGGAGGCGCAGCAATCGCCAGAACGGTGCGCCGCAGTGGTCGAAATGCTGATTAGAATTGCAGAACCCCAACTTCAGGAGGTCATCGTGGACATCACTGTTTCCGGCCGAAATGCCACCATCACCGATCGCTTTCGCGAGTACACGACCGAGAAGGTGAACAAGGTGAGCCAGCTGCTCCCGAGGGCGCAGGTGCTCTCAGTGAAGCTGTCTTCTCACTCGAAGGCTCACGACGCGCAGGCTGCCGGCGCCAGGGTCGAGATCACCGTTCGCGGACCGGGCGGCGTGATCCGGTCTGAGGCCGAGGGAGCCGACAAGTACCGCGCGTTCGACCAGGCCTACCACCGCGTGATGGAGCGCGCTCGTCGGCTGCACGACAAGCGCACCGACCACCGCAACCGTCACAAGTCATCGCTCGTCGAGGCGGCGACCAACGGCTTCGCCGACCACGGGCTGCAGCCCGCGCCCCCGGAGACCATCGAGAGCGTCGCAGCAGGCGAGGCCCCCGCGAGCACAGACGGCGCCGCATTCGAAGAAGAAGAGTGGTCGCCCGTCGTGATTCGCGAGAAGCGATTCGCGGCAGTCGCGCTGACACCTCGCGAGGCGATCGACCAGATGGAGCTGGTCGGGCATCCGTTCTACCTGTTCCAGAATTCCGAGACCAACGAGGCGAATGTGGTCTACCGGCGCAAGGGATGGTCGTACGGAGTGATCTCGCTGGGAGCAGACGAGTAGTCTCTCCTCCACAGGAGCGGTTACCATTGAACGCGGTTACCGTTCCGTAACATTTTTCAGGAGAGCATTTCGTGGCCAACCTACTTCAGAAGATTCTCAGTGCAGGCGAAGGACGCATCCTGCGTCGGCTTGAGAAGTACGTCAAGGCGACGAACGAGCTTGAAGATGCTTTCTCTGACCTGACAGACGAAGAGCTCGCTGGTGAGACAGCGGAGTTCCGGGAGCGGTACGAACAGGGCGAAGACCTTGACGTTCTGCTCCCGGAAGCCTTCGCCGCCGTCCGCGAGGCAGCCCAGCGAACACTGGGCATGCGTCCGTACGACGTGCAGATCATGGGTGCAGGCGCCCTGCACTTCGGCAACATCGCCGAGATGAAGACCGGTGAGGGCAAGACGCTCGTCGCAGCCATCGCCGCGTACCTCAACGCGATCCCCGGCAAGGGCGTGCACGTCGTCACGGTCAACGACTACCTGGCCAGCTACCAGGCTGAGCTGATGGGCCGCATCTTCCGCGCCCTCGGCATGACCACCGGCGTCGTCGTCAGCGGCCAGACCCCTGACGAGCGTCGCGAGCAGTATGCGGCAGACGTCACCTACGGCACGAACAACGAGTTCGGCTTCGACTACCTGCGCGACAACATGGCGCACGACCGCGCATCGATGGTGCAGCGCGGCCACCACTACGTGATCGTCGACGAGGTCGACTCGATCCTGATCGACGAGGCTCGCACCCCGCTGATCATCTCGGGCCCCGCGGCTGGCGAGGCGAACCGCTGGTACGCCGAGTTCGCCAAGCTCGCCAAGCGCATGAAGGTCGACCGCCACTACGAGGTCGACGAGAAGAAGCGCACCGTCGGCGTCACCGAAGCCGGCATCGAGATGGTCGAAGACGCACTCGGCATCGAGAGCCTCTACGAGTCGGCGAACACCCCGCTCATCTCGTTCCTCAACACCGCCATCAAGGCACGCGCGCTGTTCAAGCGCGACACCGACTACGTCGTCATGGACGGCGAGGTGCTGATCGTCGACGAGCACACCGGCCGCATCATGCCCGGCCGCCGCTTCAACGAGGGCATCCACCAGGCGATCGAGGCCAAAGAGGGCGTGCAGATCAAGGCCGAGAACCAGACGGTCGCCACGGTCACGCTGCAGAACTACTTCAGGCTCTTCGACAAGCTCGCGGGCATGACCGGTACAGCCGAGACCGAAGCCGCCGAATTCATGTCGACGTACAAGCTGGGCGTCGTGCCGATTCCGACCAACAAGCCCATCAAGCGCCTCGACCAGAAGGACCGCATCTACGCGACCGTCGAGGGCAAGTTCATGCAGGTCGTCGAAGACATCGCCGAGCGTCACGAAGACGGCCAGCCGATGCTGGTCGGCACGACGAGCGTCGAGAAGAGCGAGTACCTGTCGAACCTGCTGAAGAAGCGCGGCGTCAAGCACGAGGTGCTGAACGCGAAGAACCACGCCCATGAGGCCACGATCATCGCGCAGGCGGGCCGAGTCGGCTCTGTCACCGTTGCCACGAACATGGCCGGACGAGGAACCGACATCATGCTCGGCGGCAACGCCGAGCACCTCGCTGTGCAGCGCATGAACGAGAAGGGCCTCAGCCCCGACGAGAACCCCGAAGAGTACGAAGAGCTCTGGGACGACGTCTACGCCGAGGTCAAGGCCGAGGTCGCGAAGGAGGCCGAAGAGGTCATCGCGGCCGGCGGTCTCTACGTGCTTGGCACCGAGCGCCACGAGTCGCGACGCATCGACAACCAGCTGCGCGGTCGATCTGGTCGTCAGGGAGACCCCGGCGAGAGCCGCTTCTACCTCTCGATGCAAGATGACCTCATGCGCCTCATGGGCGGCTCGCTCTTCGAGCGCTTCTCTGACGTCGACCCCGAAGAGGACACCGAGCCCATCGAGATGGGTCTCGTGTCGAAGGGCATTGCCAACGCGCAGGCGCAGATCGAGTCACGCAACGCCGAGATCCGCAAGAACGTGCTCAAGTACGACGACGTCATGAACCGCCAGCGCCAGACGATCTACGCTGACCGCGTCGAGATCCTCGACGGCGACGACCTGGGCGACAAGGTGCAGGCGTTCCTCGACTCGGCGATCGCCGACATGGTGCGCGAGCACACGGCCCAGGGCAACTCCGACGACTGGGACCTCGACGCGCTGTGGACCGACCTGAAGACGATCTTCCCGGTCACGATCACGATCGACGAGGTCGTCGCAGAGGCGCATGGCAAGATCGCCCCGCAGCTGCTGATCGACGAGCTGCAGTCGGATGCGCACATCCAGTACGAGAAGCGCGAAGAAGAGCTCACGAGCCCGGTCATGCGCCAGCTCGAGCGCCGTGTCGTGCTGAGCGTGATCGACCGCAAGTGGCGCGACCACCTCTACGAGATGGACTACCTGCGCGAGGGCATCGGCCTGCGCTCGATGGCCCAGCGCGACCCCGTGATCGAATACCAGAACGAGGGGTACTCGCTCTACCAGCAGATGATGGGTGCCATTCGTGAGGAGTCGGTCGGCTACCTGTTCAACCTCGATGTGCAGGTGCAGCAGAAGGACGGCGACCAGGGGCCTGAGGTCACTGGCGGCGGACTCGACGCGCCCGCTGTCGACGAGTCGAAGATGACCTACACGGCGCCGTCAGAAGACGGCGAAGCGCAGGTCTCGAACACCGGCAAGAAATCGAGCGCACCGGCAGCCAAGAACGCCAACAAGAAGCGTCAGCGCTCGGGCAACCCGGCAGTGGCCAGTGCCGCGAAGCAGGAGGCCAGCGGAAACCGTCAGGATCGCCGTGCCGCAGCCAAGAAGGCGCGCAAGCAGCCGCAGCGGGGCGCGTTCGGCCAGGTCGAAGACCAGTAGCAGGGCCGCACGACGGCCAGAAGCATCAGAGAGATCGGGCAGCCCTAGGGCTGCTCGATCTCTTTCATGAGGTCGTAGGCGAGCGAGCCGAGCATCGCTCCGCTGCCGCTGTCAGGCAGCACGGTCGAGTAGACGGCGCCCACGTAGCCGGCGCCCGTCGACGGGTCGACGCCGGTCAGCCAGCCGCCGCCTGAGATGCCAGGGGTCATGCTGCAGCTGATCGTCAGGTGCGGCCAGTACATCGTGCCGAATCCGAGGTGCTGCTGCGAGCAGTAGCGCTGCGAGTTGCCGTCGAACGGAGGGCCGCTCGGGTAGCCCACGAGCAGCCCGCCCTGGTACTGCTGGTTGAAGCTGATGCCCTGACCGCCCGTGTAGTCCTGCACGTTCGCCCCTGAGCCGTCGGGAAGCAGGCGCACCCACCCGAAGTCGTATGCCCATCCGCGCCCCGTCGATCGGTTGTCGGCCTCTTTGGCCGTGTCGACGAAGACCTGCGGGACGATCCACTCGTCGCCCTCCCACAGGCCGTACGGGGCGGTGTTGCCGTTGTCGGCGTCGGCCGGAACGAACTGCACACGACTCGACATCTCGCCGTCGATCGCGCTGTAGAGGCAGTGGGCTGCTGTGACGACCATGTTGCCGTATTCGGAGTTCACGACCGTGCCGCTGCAGACCATCGTGCGGCCGCCCGGAAACTCGATGTAGAGGCGGCCGACCGTCGAGGCCACGAGCTCGCCGTCAGAGGGCGTGAACGCCTGGCCGTCGTTGACGTCTCCGTACTGGTTGGGCCCTGGGGCCGCGGTGCCGGTCGAAGGGGGAATGGTGACGTCGATCGGCTCGTCTGCTGCTTCGCCCGAGTCGGAGGTCAGCGGGTTGCCGTCGCGCAGCTCGCCGAGGCTCACGCTCTCGGCCTCAGGCGGTGCCGTGGGGTCCGCGGTGGGCGTCTCGGTCGGCTCAGCAGTCGGCGTCGTCGTCGGGGTCGGCGGCGGCGTGAAGCCCGTGCTGGTCGGCGACTGGTCGGGATCCTGCACGGGAGGTCCCTCGAGCAGCGCCGGCACGAAGACGCAGCCGGAGAGCGCAGTGGCCGCGACGGTCGCAATAGCGAGCGCTCTGAGTGATCGGGTGAGCTTCTTCATGCTGCCTCCGCGGCTTGGAACAGTTCGTGGGCGGTGGCTCCGAAGAGTGCTCCTGAGAGCATCCACGGAGGCTCTGCCTCTGAATATGAGTTTCCTGTCGATGTTACGGCTGTCAGGTAGCCGGCACCGGATTGAAAGCTCGCGCCGGTCAGCCAGCCCGATCCGGACGAGCCGCCGGTCATGTTGCAGCGAATGGTGGTGTGCGGCCAGTACATCGTTCCGAAGCCCGGGGATGCGGTGGCGCAGTACCGAGGCGACTGCCCGTCGTACGGCGGGTCTGAGGGGTACCCCACCGTCACGATTCCTGCGTACTGCTGCGCGAACGAGATGCCCTGGCCGCCGGTGTAGCTCTGGATGACCTCGCCGCTGCTGTTCGGTGCGATCGTGGCGAACGCGTAGTCGTAGGCCCAGCCCTCGCCCATGGTGCGGCCGTCGGAGTCGACCATCGCGGTGTCAGTGAATTCGTCGGGGACCCAGACCCGGTCGACTGCCCAGATGCCCCACGGGCTCGTCTGCGCGTTGCCGCGGTCGCCGGGCACGAACAGGATCTCGCGCAGGGGCGCGTTCGCGTCGAAGTCCCAGACGCAGTGTGCGGCGGTTGCGATGACGCTGCCGTTGTCGGAGTTCACGACAGTGCCCGAGCAGGCGCTGCGGCTGCCGTTCGCCATCGTCGCGTACATGCGCCCGACCGACGACTGCATGAGGTGGAAGGCGCTGCCGGGCTCTGTGTTCGGCATGAAGGCCGACCCGGCAGACTCCTCGGCGTAGAGGTTGGGGCCGGTCGTCCAGTTGTCAGGGGTGCCGGCACTCGGAGGGACGACGACGTCGACGGGGTCGTCGTGCAGCAGCTGTGAGCCGCTCGTGTCTGTCGCCCCGTCGAGGTAGAGACCGAGCTCGTCAGGGTCGGGCGCAGGCACCTGCTCGCCACCGTCGGGATTCGGTCCCTGTGTGGGGTCGTCCTGGCCGTCGGGCTCGCCGTCAGGGCCGGGAGGATTCGGCTGTGGGGGCGGGTCGGTCTGGATGGGCACGGGCTGCAGCTGGTCGATGACGGCAGGCACGACCACGCAGCCGGTCGCGGTCAGCGTCATTGCCGCCGCGGCTGTTGCGGCGAGCAGCAGCCTCGCGATGCGTCGGGTCGTCACGTTCAGGATGCTAGAGGCATGGGCTGAGCGGATCCTGGTGAGGGGCTGAGGCCTACTGCTGCGAGACCGTGAGGGTCGCGACCAGCACGGAGGCCCAGTGGCAGCCCCATGCGACGACCGTGAGGGTGTGGAATATCTCGTGGAATCCGAAATGCTTCGGCGACGGGTTCGGACGCTTGAGCGCGTAGGCGACGGCACCGACCGAGTATGCAAGGCCACCGACGATGATCAGGATCGCCATCGCAGGGCTGAACGTGAACAGGTCGACCATGTACATGACGGCCGCCCATCCGAGCAGCAGATAGAGGGCGACGTAGAGCCACCGTGGGGTGTTGAGAATGAAGACCCGAAGCAGGATGCCGATCACGGCGCCGCCCCAGACGAGTGAGAGCAGGATCACCGACTTCGGAAACGGCAGCGCGAGCATGGCCATGGGCGTGTACGTGCCCGCGATGAGGATGAAGATGTTGGCGTGGTCGAGCCTGCGCAGCGCGGCCTTCGACTTCGGGGTCCAGTTGAAGCGGTGATAAAGCGCCGACATTCCGAACAGGATGACGCCGGATGCGGCGAACACCGCAGTTGACCAGCGTGCAGCGGGTGTCTCGGAAATTGCGACGAGCACGAGGCCTGCGAACAGAGCGACCGGCAGGGTGATCGCATGGATCCAGCCGCGCGCGCTTGGCTTGTGGTCGGCCGCAGCTGCAGCCTTGGCAGCCTCGGCAGGCGTTTGGCCGTGTTCGGAGGGCTGTTCGCTGAGGTCTGGCATCACGCAAACAGTTTATGGCGTATACCCATGCGCTGTCGAGCATGTTCGGTCGGGGAATCCTGTGCTGAGAGGTGTCTTCTCTTGGGATACCGTAAGAACGTGGAACCCAGCAGTCGACCTTCACTCGCCTACCGCCTGTATCAGCGGCGGCTCAGGCGCGAGCTGCAGACACGCCCCGTTCCGCGGCACATCGCCATGATCCTCGACGGCAACCGCCGGTGGGCGAGGCAGAACGAGCTGCGGACGGTTGGCCACGGCCACCGCGCAGGCGCCGCGAAGATGGTCGAGTTTCTCGAATGGTGCGATGAGCTCGGTGTCGAGGTCGTCACGCTGTTCCTGCTCTCGAACGACAACCTGACCGGACGCGAAGCGAGTGAGCTGACCGACCTGTTTCAGATCATCGCCGATCTCGCGCAGCAGCTCGCCGGAACAGAAGACTGGCGCATCCGCCACGTGGGCAGCTCGAAGAACCTGCCCGACCTGGTCTGCGACTCGCTCACGAGCGCTCGCACCTCATCCGAGGTGAAAGACGGCATGCAGGTGAACCTCGCAGTCGGCTACGGCGGACGCAGCGAGGTCGTCGATGCCGTGCGCGAGATCCTCACGAGCCACGAGGGCAGCACCAAGGAGCTGGCCGACAAGCTCACGCCCGACATGATCGGCGCAAACCTCTACACGAAGGGCCAGCCCGACCCCGACCTCGTGATCCGCACGTCGGGCGAGCAGCGGCTCAGCGACTTCATGCTCTGGCAGAGCGCGCACTCCGAGTTCTACTTCATGGACGCCCTCGGACCCGACCTGCGCGAGGTCGATCTGCTTCGCGCCGTGCGCGACTACGGCCTCCGCTCGCGACGCTTCGGCAAGTGACGCACTGGCAGTCGCCGCGCGCTGCTGCCAACCCTGAAGCTGCACTTGAAGAGACTTTCAGGTGAACAATGGCTGGAGCGGTGTGTCTGGCACGTCGCAGAACTCAGAGCCTGGGTAGCGTCATCAGTGACGGAAGCCGCGGCGCTTGGGTCGGGGCTTACTGCAAGTGGAAATCCAGCGTTAGGCAGCCCAAAATGACACAAGAGCAGCTTCGGCAAGATTCGACTGAGACCACCGACACAGACCTGAGGACGTTCGTGCTTGACACGAGCGTCCTTCTCTCTGATCCGGGTGCACTGCACCGGTTCGCAGAGCACGAGGTCGTCATCCCGGTCGTCGTGATCGCCGAACTCGAGAAGAAGCGCCACGACCCCGAGATCGGCTACTTCGCCCGCAAGGCGCTGCGCAATCTCGACGAGCTTCGCGATGTGCACGAGCGTCTCGACTTTCCGGTGCCCACCGAGAACGGCGGAACACTGCGGGTCGAGCTCAACCACTCGAGCCAGCAGGTGCTGCCGAGCGGGCTGCAGATGGGCGACAACGACTCGCGCATCCTCGCCGTCGCCATGAACCTCGCGGGCGACGGCTTCGACGTCTGCGTCGTGTCGAAGGACATGCCGATGCGCGTCAAGGCGTCGTCGATCGGATTGGCGGCTGAAGAGTATCTCGCTGAGCAGGCCATCGAGTCGGGCTGGACCGGCACCGAGCAGATCACGCTCTCGGGGGCCGACGTGAACGAGCTGTACGAGCAGGACGAGATCCTGAGCGACGTCGTCAGCGACGTGCCCGTCAACACCGGTCTCGTGATCTCGTCGGAGCGGGGCAGCGCACTCGGCCGAGTGACGCAGCCGGGCCGCATCGGACTCGTGCGCGGCGACCGCGACCTGTTCGGCCTGCACGGCCGCTCTGCCGAGCAGCGCCTCGCGATCGACCTGCTGCTCGACCCCACGGTCGGCATCGTCTCGATGGGCGGCTCAGCAGGAACAGGCAAGAGCGCACTCGCCCTGGCAGCCGGGCTCGAAGCCGTGCTCGAGCGTCGTCTGCACAAGAAGATCATCGTCTTCCGTCCGCTCTACGCGGTCGGCGGCCAGGAGCTCGGCTACCTTCCGGGCGACCAGTCAGAGAAGATGAACCCGTGGGGCCAGGCGATCTATGACACGCTCGGCGCATTCGTCAGCGAGAACGTGCTCGACGAGGTCGCTGAGCGCGGAATGCTCGAAGTGCTGCCGCTGACGCACATCCGCGGACGCAGCCTGCACGACGCGTTCGTGATCGTCGACGAGGCGCAGTCGCTCGAGCGCAACGTCCTGCTGACGGTGCTCAGCCGCATCGGCCAGAACTCGCGAGTGGTGCTGACGCACGACGTCGCGCAGCGCGACAACCTGCGCGTCGGTCGCCACGACGGTGTCGCGAGCGTGATCGAGACGCTGAAGGGACACAAGCTGTTCGGTCACGTGACGCTGACGCGGTCCGAGCGCAGCGAGATCGCAGCACTCGTGACAAGCCTGCTGGAGGGGTAGCCGTGGAGGATGGGCAACGTCGTGAAGGCGTGATGCTCCGACGCAGCACGCGGCTGTCGTTGGCAATAGTGCTTGCCGCGATGCTCAGCGGGTGTTCACAGCTATCTGGAGGCGGGCCTCTGGTGAGCCTCGAAGATGGCACAGGTCTGAACTGCACGCCCGCAGACGCCGAGGGCCGCGCCATGATTGGCTTCAGCCATGTGGCCAATGAATCAGGGCGCAGTCTCAGCATCGTTGGCGCCGAACTCATCGACGCACAAGGGCTTGAGCTCATAGGGTTCGAGCTGAGGCAGCCAGACGATCCAGACGCCCACATGGTCGGCGCTTCGTACGACGACTTCGGCCCCGGTGCCTTCTCAGAGCCGATTGCAGTCGACGCAGGCGGGGAGCTCGTCGTCGTTGTCGGTCTCAGCAACCTGGGTGACGAGCTCGGCAGCGCCAAGGGTGTCGAGCTGACCTACCAAGCGGCCGGTGGCTCAGGCACCAGAACGATGCAGACCGCGTACGCATTGGAAGTCGCGCCCGCCGGCGAAGTCTGCTGACTGCCGGAAGGGCAACCCCGAAAGACCGCATCAGACGGACGGCCCTGTGGAGAGATTCTGCAGGGCCGTTCGCGTACTGCCTACAGTGCCCGTGTGACCGTGCACCAAGATGAGGCCCCGACGCTCGTCCCTCGAGACTGGCAGCTGACGATGCTCGACGGGGTGCTCGGCACGGCGCTGGCGGCGGCTGCGGTGCTCGCAGCGCTGGCCGCCGGCTACGGGCCCGTCAGCACGATCGCGGTGGCCGCATGCGCACTCGCCGCCCCCGCGCTGACCCGCATCGATGTCTCTGTGCGGCGGCTGCCGAATCCGATCACCCTTCCGCTGCTCGTGCTGGGGCTCGCCTCTGCACTCTGGCAGCTGGCCGTCGGCAACTGGGCCGGGCCGGTCGCGGCGCTCGCGATCACGCTGCTGCTGTTCGTCATGTCGCTCGCAGGCGGCATGGGCATGGGCGACGTGAAGCTGACCGGTGCGCTGGCGCTTGCGGTGGCCGAAATCGCCTGGATGCCGCTGACCGGGCTCGTGGCGTCGTTCGTGTCGGCCGGGCTCGTCGGCATCGTCGCGCTCATCCGCGGAAGGCGTCGGCTGCCGTTCGGGCCGTTCCTGGTTGCAGGGTTCGCGGCGGCCCTCGCACTGCAATTGTTTCGGTAGGTTACGCACCGATTCACGGAGGCTCCGGATGCGCTCCTACTGTGAGAGCAGTCGTCACCTGCACCAGCAGGCACCAGCATGAAGGAGCACCCCATGAAGCGTTCACTGAAGCTCGCGGCCGTCGCCGCGACACTCGCACTCGGACTGACCGCGTGCGGCAGCGGAGGCGGAGACGCTGAAGCAGAGCTCGGCACCCCCGAGAACCCCGTGCGCATCGGCACCGTCAGCGCCGGCGAGCCCTACTGGGAGACCTTCAAGTCAGCGGTCGAGGCAGAGGGCATCAGCGTCGAGCTGGTCAACTTCACCGACTACAGCCAGCCGAACCCGGCGCTGTCGGAGGGCGAGATCCACCTGAACCAGTTCCAGCACATCATCTTCCTGGCGCAGTACAACGAGGCTTCGGGCGAAGACCTGCAGGCAGTCGGCTCGACCGCCACGTACCCGCTCGCGCTCTACTCGAACGAGTTCGACAGCCCCGAGGCGATTCCCGACGGCGAGACCGTGATCGTGCCGAACGACGAGACCAACCAGGCACGTGCGCTGCTCGTGCTGCAGTCGGTCGGCCTCATCGAGCTGGCAGACGGCGGCAGCCCCTACTCGACGCTCAACGACATCGAGGACTCGTCGAGAGTCAAGGTCGAAGCCGTTGACGCAGCGCTCACGGCGAGCAGCCTCGTCGATGTTGCCGCAGCCATCATCAACAACGACTTCGTGACGGATGCAGGGCTCACGGCAGAAGACGCCATCGCGCAGGACGACCCGTCCGACCCGTCGACGCAGCCCTACGTCAACATCTGGGCCACGTCGGCTGACCAGGTCGACAACCCCGTGTTCGCGCAGATCATCGAGATCTACCACGGCAACCAGGAGGTCATCGACGGCGTGCTCGAGTCATCGGGCAACACCGCTGAGATCGTCGACCTGCCCGCGGCAGACCTCAACACGACGCTCGCCGACGTGCAGACCGCATACACCGAAGCGCAGTAGCGCGAGAGGAGCCGGAAGGCATCCACATGACAGCCCACATCAGCATTCGCGAAGTGAGCAAGACGTATCCCCCCGCCAAGCGCGGGGGGAGCGCCGTTGAAGCCGTTCGAAGTGTCTCAGTCGATGTTGCCAAGGGCGAGATCCTCGGTGTCGTCGGCTACTCCGGCGCGGGCAAGTCGACGCTCGTTCGCCTCATCAATGCGCTCGAGCCCGTGTCGAGCGGCTACATCGAGATCGACGGCGTCGACATCACGTCGCTGAAGTCCAGGCAGCAGCGCGAGATGCGACGGGGGATCGGCATGATCTTCCAGAGGTTCAACCTCCTGCGCTCGCGCACCGTCGCGGGCAACGTCTCGTACGCGCTCGAAGTGGCGGGCACGCCGAAGGCTCAGCGTGCGGCTCGAGTCAAGGAGCTACTCGACTTCGTCGGCCTGGGAGACAAGGCCGACAATCACCCGGAGCAGCTCTCAGGCGGACAGCAGCAGCGCGTCGGAATCGCACGCGCGCTCGCTGCCGAGCCGGGCATCCTGCTCGCCGACGAGGCCACAAGCGCACTCGACCCCGAGACGACCGACGAGGTGCTGTCACTGCTGCAGCGGGTCAACCGCGAGCTCGGCATCACGATCGTGCTCATCACGCACGAGATGGAAGTGATCGCGAAGATCGCCGACCGCGTCGTCGTGATGGAGCGAGGCGGCATCGTCGAAGCGGGCGAGACGTACGACGTGTTCACGAACCCGCAGTCGCCCGTGACCAAGCGGTTCGTGGCGACCGTCGTGCGGGCGCTGCCTTCTGGTGACGACCTGGCGCGCCTGCGCGAGGCCCACGGCGGCCGCTTCTTCACGATCGAGTTCAGCGACGACAGCGCAAGCGAGGCGCGCGTGTTCAGGGCGCTGAACCGCGAAGGAGCTGAGTTTCAGCTCATCCACGGCGGCATCGACGACATCAGGGGCCGCATCTACGGGCGCCTGCTGATCGCGGTGCACGGCGACGACGACGCGATCGCGCGAGCGTTCGCCGCGGTTGCCAAGACCATTCGGATCACGGAGGTGGAGTGACCATGGACGGACTCGAGAAACTCATCGACCTGATGCCGCAGTTCCTGTCGGACACCGGCAAGACCTTCTACATCGTCGGCCTCAGCATGATCTTCGGCGGCATCGGCGGTCTGATCATCGGCACGACCCTCTACGTGACCCGCAGCGGAGGCGTGCTCGCGAACCGCGCGGTGCAGGCCATTGCCGGGTTCGTCGTGAACTTCTTCAGGCCCATTCCCTTCCTGATCTTCATCGCAGTCGCCCAGCCGCTCGCTCGCGCGATCGTCGGCACAGGCATCGGCGACGAGGCGGCGATCGTGGCGATCTCGGTGGCCGCGTCGTTCGGCATCGGACGCATCGTCGAGCAGAACCTCGTGTCTGTCGACCCGGGTGTGATCGAGGCTGCGCGGGCCATGGGAGCAGGGCCGTGGCGCATCATCCGCACGGTGATCCTGCCCGAGGCGTTCGGTCCGCTGATCCTCGGCTACACGTTCGCGACCATCGCCGTGATCGACATGTCGGCTGTCGCCGGCTTCATCGGCTCCGGCGGCCTCGGCAACTTCGCGATCGTGTACGGCTACCGCCAGTACAACGACTGGGCCACATGGGCAGCCGTGCTCATCATCGTCATCATCGTGTCGATCGTGCAGGCGCTCGGCAACGCGTGGTCGCGCAAGGTGATGCGGCGGTAGCTGCAGCAGCGCACCGAGGGGCTTCGCCGGGATTGGATCCCGAGCGGAGCCCCTTCTTGCTTTCTGGCCGTAGTTCAGGCGTCGTGTTGGTTACGATTCTCGCGAATTGTGTCCAAAGCTGATCTTCCGTGTTACGATTTCGGCAGATATCCGTCTTGGGCGGGCAGAATTGGATCCACACAAGGAGGTCGTGGAGTGTCTCAGACAAGCAGCACGAAGGTGCGAGAGCAGCCCGAGAAGCGCGGTGTCTTGCTCACGCTGGCAGAATTCTTCAGCAAGCTGGTGCGGCGCTATCTGCCCGACCCGCTGGCCATCGCGATCATCCTGACGATCCTCTCAGTGGTGCTGGCTCTGACCGTCGGCCGCTCGAACCCGCTTGACGTCATCTCGTACTGGGGCGGCGGGTTCTGGGATCTGCTGGCATTCGGCATGCAGGTGGTGCTCATCATCCTGACTGGCTTCCTGCTGGCGAAGACCCCGGTGGTCGACAAGCTGCTGACGCGTCTGGCACGGTTGCCGAAGGGGAATCTGAGCGCGATCGTGCTGATCGTGGTCCTTACGGGAATCGCCAGCTGGCTGCAGTGGGGCTTCGGCCTCATCATCGGAACGATCATCGCGCAGAAGGTCGCCGCGAACGTGCGCACGCTTCACTATCCGCTTGCGATCGCATCCGCGTACTCAGGATTCGTCGTCTATGGCATGGGGATCTCGGCGACTATCCCGTTGTTGATCAACACAGAAGGTCACTTCCTGCAGGATCAGATGGGAGTCGTGGGTCTTGACCAGACGGTGTTCCACCCGGTTATCATCCTGACGACGGTCTTCACCCTGGTCTCGATGCCCTTCGTGCTTGCGCTGATGCATCCGAAGGATCCGAAGAAGGTCATCCTGATCGACCCGAAGGTGCTCGAGATCAAGAAGCCGGCGAACGCCAATGCCGGTGACAAGTCGTTCGGTCAGCGCGTGAACGAGTCGCCTGTGCTGGGCATCGCGGCGGGCCTGCTCGGGCTGACGTACTCGGTCATCTACTTCGTCGGCGGGGGGTCGATCGACCTCGACTCAGTGAACTTCCTGTTCCTGATGCTTGCGTTCCTGCTGTTCGGACGACCCTCGAGCTTCATCACGGCTGTGGCCGAAGGGGTGAAGACGGTCGGTGGCGTCATCGTGCAGTACCCGTTCTATGCCGGCATCATGGCGATCCTCGTCGGATCGGGACTGGTGGTGACGTTCTCGGAGATGTTCGCAGCGATCTCGTCGCCGCTCACGCTGCCGCTGTTCTCGTTCCTGTCAGCGGGTGCCATCAATCTTCTGGTGCCTTCGGGCGGTGGCCAGTTCGCGGTGCAGGGCCCTGTTGTAGTCGAAGCCGCACACGCGATCGACGCGAACGTTGCGGCAACAGCGATGGCCGTGTCAGTCGGTGACCAGTGGACGAACATGCTGCAGCCGTTCTTCCTCCTCCCGGTGCTGGCGCTCTCGAAGCTGAAGCTGACCGACGTGCTCGGCTACACGATCATGATGCTCTTCTACACGGGAATCATCTTCTCGGTGTCGATGCTGGTCTATGCCTGGGTCATGCCCTGATGCAGTGATCACGAAAGAGGCCGGCAGCGGAAATGCATCCGCTGCCGGCCTCATATAACGTCATCACTCGAAGACGCCGGGCAGACGGTCGAGCTCTCGCAGGGTGCGTCGGATGTGCATCGCGAGCACGCTCGAGGCCTCCTGGGCGTCGTTTGAGCGGATGGCCGCGATCATCAGCCGGTGGTCGAGGTCTGCACGCCGGTCGCCGGCGTTGCGCGAGGCGGCGACGAACTGGCGCCGGTAGTGCTGCGTGCGGTTCCACAGCTCTGTTGCCATCACCTCGAGCACGAGCGTGTCGGCGCCGGAATACGAGAGCAGGTGAAACTGCCTGTCGAGCAGGATGAAGGCGTCTGCATCCGTCGTCTGCTCCATCTGCTCTGCGAGCTCTTCGAGCCTGTCGACCGTCTCGGACGCGAGGCCCGCGATGCTGTACTGCAGCAGCAGCGGCTCAATGCGCTCCCTGATCCCGTACAGCTCAGTGACTTCTGCCGCGCTCAGCTTGGCAACCCACGCGCCGGAGTTCGCCACGAGGGTGACGAGCCCTTCTGCCGCAAGCGTGCGCAGCGCCTCGCGAACAGGCACGCGGCTGGCGCCGAACCGCGCAGCGAGCTCTTCCTGGCGCAGGCGCTCACCGGGGGCGAGGTCGCCTTTCAGGATGGCGTCGCGGATGCCCTGTGCGACTCGCGCACCTGACTGGCCATGGGCTGGCTCGTGTTCTGGGGTTCTCGCTGCGGGTGTTGTCACACGGCTATTCTGCCGGATGCGCGGGGTGCCAGAGCTTCACAGGGGCTTCGGTCTCGTAGGACTTGCCGGTCGGGAAGCTGACGAGCTCGAAGTACATGCCCCAGGGTGCCGTGAAGTAGACCCAGCGCTGGCCTGCCGCAGGGCCGGCCGAATCGATGGGCTCGCCGAGCACGGCCACGCCCTCTCGGCGAAGGTGCGCGACCGCCGCATCCATGTCGTCGACGTACAGGGCGACATGGTGGCCGCCGATGTCGCTGTTGCGGGGCATGTCAGCCTGGCCGTCAGCAGCGCCATAGGTGAAGACCTCGAAGTTCGAGCCGTTGCCGAGTCGGTAGAACCGGATCTCGGTGATCTTCGTCCGCGGGTGCACATCAAGCTGCCGCTGCATCCAGTCGTCGTCGCCGTCCTTGCCGGGCAGCGAGTAGACGTGGTCTGCGCCGAGCACCCTGACGAAGAAGTCATGTGCGGCATCCATGTCGGGAACAGTGATGCCGATGTGGTCTGAGCCGCGGAGCCCTGGGATCATTGCGCAACCTCTCTGTCAGCAATGGATTCATTGCAAGCGTGATTCCTTGATTCTGCCACATGGATTGCCGCAGTTCCCTATCTATTGGATCCAATCATGCGATATGCTTGCCCAAGCCGTACAGCAGAGACGTTGAGACAAGGAGGGGCAACGATGCCCGAACGCCGCCGATTGACCACTGGTGTCGACTGGATTCAGTTCGACACGACTCCCGAGGACTGGAAGGCGCAGGACCCTCAGCTGCTTCGCACGATGCTGGGACAGCTGCATCTCATCCGCGCATTCGAAGAGCGGCTGCTGCAGCTCTCGAGCCAGGCGCTCGTGCACGGTCCCGTGCACTCGAGCATCGGGCAGGAGGGCGGAGCGGTCGGCTCGATCATCGGGCTCTCGAGCGACGACGCGGTCAGCGGCTCGCACCGCGGACACCACCAGTTTCTCGCGAAGGCCATCGGCCATGTCTCGCAGGGCTCGCTGGATCTCGACGCCCTCGTCGACACCGAGCTGCGGGCGGTGCTCAAGCGCACCATGGCCGAGATCCTCGGACTCAAGCAGGGCTTCTCAGGCGGCCGAGGCGGTTCGATGCACCTGCAGTGGCTCGAGGCAGGCGCACTCGGCACGAATGCAATCGTCGGCGGAGGCGCGCCCATGGCAGCAGGCAACGCCATGGCCCAGCAGCGCGCGGGCACCGATCGGCTGACACTCAACTATCTCGGCGACGGCGCCGCACAGATCGGATCCGTGCTCGAGACCATGAACCTGGCGGCCGCATGGAAACTGCCGTTCGGCCTGTTCATCGAGAACAACCGCTACGCAGTGTCGACCAATGCCGACGAGGTGACTGCCGACTCGCGATTCTCTGTGCGCGGACAGGGCTTCGGCATCCCGTCTTGGCGCGTCGACGGCATGAACCCGCTCGCCGTCCACCTCGCGATGCAGGAGGCCTCGGAGCGCATGCGAGCAGGCGACGGCCCCGCCATCGTCGAAGCAGACGTCTACCGGTTCTTTCACCAGAACGGCCCGTTCCCGGGCAGCGCATTCGGCTACCGCACGAAGCAGGAGGAGTCGGAGTGGAAGGCGCGCGATCCGCTGGATCGCATGGCGACCGAGCTGCTCGCGCTCGACCTGATCGATGAAGCCGGCATCAAGGCTGTGCGCGCTCAGGCCAGGGAGGCCATGCAGGAGATCTCGGACGAGTTCGTCGAAGACGACCCCGAGCACGACGGCAAGCAGCGCATCGTGCCCGACCTGTGGCCAGACCCGGCGACCGTCGACGACGGCATTCGCGGCGATGCTTCTGAGCTCAGCGAGCTCGAAGCCCTCGAGCCGTCCGACATCGAAGGCGAATGGCGCGATGTGAAGTTCGTCGATGCCGTGGCCGAGGTGATGGACCGTCGCATGGGTGCAGACGATCGCATCCTGGTCATGGGAGAAGACGTGCACCGTCTCGGCGGCGGCACCAACGGAGCCACCAAGGGGCTGGTCGACAAGCACGGAGCAGACCGTGTGATCGGCACACCGATCAGCGAGAACGCGTTCTTCGGCTTCGGCACAGGGCTCGCCCTCGACGGACGCTACCGCCCAGTGGTCGAGTTCATGTACCCCGACTTCATGTGGGTCGCGGCCGACCAGGTCTTCAACCAGGCCGGCAAGGTGCGGCACATGTTCGGCGACAACAACACGGTTCCGCTCGTGCTGCGCACGAAAGTCGCCATGGGCATCGGCTACGGGTCGCAGCACCTCATGGACCCGGCGGGCATCTTCGCGACGCAGCCGGGCTGGCGCATCGTGGCCGCTTCGAGCGCAGCTGACTACGTGGGCCTCATGAACGCGGCGCTTGCGCTCGAGGATCCCGTGCTCGTCATCGAGCATGTCGACCTGTACGGGCGAGAGGACAGGCTGCCTGAAGTCGACCTCGACTACGTGATCGCGCCAGGGTCAGCCGCCGTCAAGCGGGAGGGGTCCGAGATGACGGTGCTCACGTACCTCTCGATGGTGCACCACTCGCTGGAGGCTGCCGAAGAGACCGGCGTCGACGCTGAGGTGATCGACCTGCGCTGGCTCGATCGTGCCTCGCTCGACTGGGACACGGTCGGAGAGAGCATCCGCAAGACGGGCAATGTCGTGATCGTCGAGCAGGGAGCCCGCGACACCGGCTACGGCGCCTGGCTCGCCGACGAGATCCAGCGCCGCTTCTTCGACTGGCTCGACCAGCCCGTGCAGCGCGTCACCGGCGGTGTCGCATCGCCGTCGATCTCGAAGGTGCTCGAGCGCGCCGCCATCGCGAAGACCGAAGAGGTCGTCGCAGGATTCGAAGAGACTCGCAAGAACTGGGGAGGCCGAGCATGAGTGCCGTCGTCAAGATGCCGCAGCTGGCGGCCGGAGAAGAGACAGCGACAGTCCAGGCATGGCTGGTCGCAGCAGGCGACACAGTCGCCGAGGGGCAGGGCATCGCCGAGATCGAGACCGAGAAGGCAGTCGTCGACTTCGAAGCCGAGAGCGAAGGCGTGTTCGCGGGGCACCTCGTGGAGGCCGGCGAGACAGTCGACGTCGGCACGCCGATCGCTGTGATCGCAGCCGAGGGCGAGGATCTCGAGGCTGCGCTCGCCGAGCATGGCGGAACGGCAGCAGCCGAGGCTGAGACAGAGGCTGCCGAGGCTGAGCCCGAGGCTGACGCCGAGCAGGAAGAAGCTGAGCCCGAGGAGAGCCGTCCCGTCGAGGGCGCCCGCCGGTTCGCGAGCCCCCTGGCCCGCAAGCTCGCGAAGGAGCGCGGGCTCGAGCTCGACGACCTCGTCGGCTCAGGCCCCGGCGGCCGGATAGTCAGGCGCGACGTCGACGCGCACGAGTCTGCGGAACCGAAGCCCGCGTCGACTGCCGAGGCTGCCGCATCCGTCGCTTCGGCCCCGGCTTCTGCAGGCGCCGCCTTCGAAGACGTGCCGCACACGAGAATGCGCAAGGCGATCGCTCGCAGGTTGACCGAGAGCAAGGGCACGGTGCCCCACTACTACTTGTCAGCGGACGTGCGAATGGATGCGCTGCTCGAGTTGCGCAAGCAGGCGAATGAGACGAGTCCGGTCAAGATCTCGGTGAACGACTTCGTGATCAAGGCTGTCGCCGCGTCCCTGCAGGACGTTCCCGAGGCGAATTCGATCTGGACTGACGACGCGGTGAGGAAGTTTTCGGGCGTCGATATCTCCGTTGCGGTGTCGGTTCCTGGTGGCCTGGTCACACCGGTGCTTCGGTCAGTGCATTCGAAATCGCTCAGCACGATCAGCGTCGAGATGAAGGATTATGCGTTGCGTGCGCGTGAGGGCTCATTGAAGCAAGACGAACTTGTTGGAGGGTCGTTCTCAGTGTCGAACCTCGGCATGTACGGCACCCGCGAGTTTTCAGCCATCATCAACCCGCCGCAGTCGGGCATTCTGGCAGTCGGAGCCGCGAGCAAGCGGGCAGTCGTCGACGCCGACGGAGAGCTGGGCGTGGCCACAGTCATGACGGTGACACTTTCGGCCGACCATCGCGTGCTCGACGGTGCGCTCGCGGCCGAGTGGCTCGCTGCGTTCGTCATCCGTGTCGAGCGTCCGGTCGGTCTGCTCGTCTGACGCGATCGTGACGCTCGCGCAGTCGTGTACGGTTATCGCCAGCACAGAGGGCGCAAGCAGGGGTGGCAGCAGTGATCGATGAGAGCGACGAGCAGGTCGAGCACGCACGGGTGCGCCGGGGTCGTGGACAGCGGGCAGGGCTCACGCTGGGTCGCATCGTCGCTGTCGCGCGCACAATTCCTGTCGAGCAGCTCTCGATGCAGGCAGTGGCCGACAGGCTGGGCGTCGACCGCAAGGCTCTCAACCACCACATCGGCGGCCGCGACAGTCTGCTGAAGGTGCTCGCACTCGACTCGTTTCGCGGTTCGTTTTCGATCGAAGAGCTGACCGAGAGCAAGGACTGGAGCGAAGCCTGCAGGTCGTTCGCACGCAGCTTCGTCAGCGCGACCATCCAAGCAGGGCCGCTCATCGACTACATCGAGGTCGACGACGGCACGTCGACGTGGTTTCTCGAAGTGACCGAAGCGCTATTCGCCCGCCTGCACGAAGCGGGCTTCGATGATGTGACCGCCAAGCGGTCGATGGTGCTGCTGACGAACTTCTGCTTCAGCCACTCACGCGACGTCGTAGGCGACAGAAGCGGTGAGCAGATGCGACGCATCGAGATGCTGCGCACTGGCCTCCAGCGAGCGGCTCCTGCCGCGGAGGACTTTCCGCACCTGCAGCGAATCGGTCTCAGCGTGACCGACACGTACGGCGAAGACCAATTTGCGTTCGGGCTCGAGCTGCTGCTCGACGGCATGAAGGCGAGGCTCAGCGCAGGGTGAGCCCCGTGTACTCAGCCGCGAACGCCAGCTGCTGTGCGTACTCGTCGACCTGTGCGCTCTTCGGCTTTCCCATGCCGTGACCGGCACGAGTGTCGACAGCGAGCAGGATGGGGGCGTCGCCTCGCTGAGCGCGCTGCAGGGTGGCTGCGAACTTCAGGGAGTGTGCAGGCACCACTCGGTCGTCGTGATCGCCCGTCGTGATGAGCGTCGGCGGGTACTCGCGCTCAACGGTGTTGTGCAGGGGCGAGTACGCGCGAAGATACTCGGCGACCGCCTCGTCGTCGGGGTCGCCGTAGTCGCTGATCCACGCCCATCCGATCGTGAAGAGGTGAAAGCGCAGCATGTCGAGCACGCCGACAGCCGGCATCACGGCATCCCAGAGCTCGGGGCGCTGCGTCAGGGCAGCGCCGGAGAGCAGCCCGCCGTTCGACCGGCCGTGCAGGGCAATGCGGTCGGAGATGCCGGCCTCGCGAATGTGCTCGGCGACTGCATAGAGGTCGTCGAAGACGTTCTGCTTCTGCTGCTTCGTGCCGGCCTTGTGCCATTCTGATCCGAACTCCCCGCCGCCGCGCAGATTCGGAATCACGAGCGTGCCACCGGCGTCGACCCACGCAGCAAACAGCGCACGGAAGCCGGGGTTGAGGGGGATGTTGAAGCCGCCGTAGCCCCAGAGCAGCGTCGGGGCCGGTGCGTCGGCTGCGCTCCCGCGCACCACGAATGCGGGCACGACGGTGCCGTCCTTGCTCGTGGCGCGAATGCGCTCGGTCTGGACCGCCGACGCGCCCTGCGCCGTGTGCGCGTCGACGCGAACCGTGTGCGGCCCATCCGTCTCGACCATGTACGCGGTGCCCGGGTCGACGAACGTCTGGGCGTCGACGAAGAGGCTGGGGGAGTCGCTGTCGCCGCTGATGCCGGTGATCGCGATGCCCTCGGGAAGCGGCACGGGGGCGCTCTGCTCACCGTCGAGCGAGAAGAGGTCGAGGCGGTGACTGGCGTCGTGCGAGAACACGACCGCGATGGCACCGCGCACGAGCGTGGCGTCGAGCAGCACGTCGGTGGCGTGCTCGGGCACGATCACCGAGCGCTCGCCTGAGACCAGGTCGAACGAGTCGAGGCGGTAGCGAGCGGCGCCTGAGTCGGTGATGACGAAGAGGCGGTCGTCGAGGATGCCGATGGGCGTCCACTCGTGCTCGTGCCCGTCGACCAGCTGCAGCGCCAGATAGTCGTCGTGAGCCCGCACCTGCAGGTCGTTGCCGCTCGACGATCCGGTGTCGGTCGAGAGCACGAACCAGTCATCGCTCGGCGGATGGTGGCGTGCGAACATACGTGGGTCTTCTGACTCCCACAGCACGGTCACGCTGTCGTCTTCTGTCGTGGGGTCGGTGTCGGCGCCCACCTGGTGCACCTTGAGACGGCCGTGGCCCATCGAGTCGGTCAGGGCGTTGCCGTCGGGAGCGTCGTAGGCCCAGTACGTGAACGAGCTGCCATCGGGCATCCACTGCGGGCGGTTCCACTTGCACCACTCGATGGCGTCGTCGAGGGTCTCGAGCGTCTCGAGGTCGAGCACGCGGATGGTGAACCAGTCAGAGCCGGCATCGGCGACGGTGTACGCCATGAGGGTGCCGTCCTGGTTGAAGCTGTTGGCATTGACGGCCACGGTGCCGTCGTCGGAGAGCCTGTTCGGGTCGAGCACGCTCTCGGCGTCGGCGAGCCCGGCGAACGTCTTCGCGCGCACGAGCTCGGGCTGATCGCGGCTGTCGCTGCGCCATGCGTACACCCAGTCGCCCGCCTCGGTCACGCCGCGGAGCACCTTGGCCGAGAGCAGCTTCGCGACGCTCGTGCTGAACGCCTCGAGCGTCGAGAGGCCCGCGAGCACAGGCTGCGACGCCTCGTTCTGGGCCTCGATGAAGGCCTTGGTCTCGGCTGAATCGGCGTCTTCCATCCAGCGGTACGGGTCGTCGGGGTTCTCGTCGCTTCGGCGTGCCGCGGGGTAGGGGTTCATGCCTCCAACCTACATGCGCGCGTGACTCCTGCAGGAGGTCGAGAGCTGGCCGAATGCAGCAACGGGGCCAGCCGCCGTGCGGCCGACCCCGTTGCTGAAATGCAGTGCTACTTGGCGACGCCCGGGTGGGTCATCGAAAGCAGGTCGAGCCCCTTGTCGAGGTCGGCCTCGGTGATGTCGCCGCGCTCGACGTAGCCGAGGTCGATGACTGCCTCGCGCACCGTGATGCCCTTGGCGACCGAGTGCTTCGCGATCTTCGCAGCAGCCTCGTAGCCGATGAGGCGGTTGAGCGGGGTGACGGTCGACGGGCTCATGCCGGCCAGCGTCGCAGCGCGCTCGAGGTTGGCCTCGATGCCCTTGACGGTCTTGTCGGCGAGCACGACGGATGCGTTCGACAGCAGACGGATCGACTCGAGCAGTGCGGTGCCCATGATCGGGATCTGCACGTTGAGCTCGAACGTGCCGGTTGCGCCGGCCCATGCGATCGCAGCGTCGTTGCCGATGACACGCGAGCAGACCATGAGGACTGCCTCGGGGATGACCGGGTTGACCTTGCCGGGCATGATCGACGAGCCGGGCTGCAGGTCGGGCAGCTGGATCTCGCCGAGGCCGGTGTTGGGGCCGGAGCCCATCCAACGAAGGTCGTTGTTGATCTTCGTCAGCGAGACGGCAATGGTGCGCAGCGCGCCCGATGCCTCGACCAGGCCGTCGCGGTTGGCCTGTGCCTCGAAGTGGTTGCGCGCCTCGGTGATCGGGAGGCCGCTCGACTCTGCGAGCTCGGCGATGACCTTCTCGGGGAAGCCGACGGGGGTGTTGATGCCGGTGCCGACTGCGGTGCCGCCCTGCGGAACCTCAGCGACGCGGGGGAGTGCCGCGTCGATGCGCTCGATGCCGTAGCGCATCTGTGCGGCGAAACCGCCGAACTCCTGGCCGAGCGTCACGGGCGTTGCGTCCATCATGTGCGTGCGGCCGGGCTTGACTGCGTCTGCCCAGAGCTCTGCCTTCTCTTCGAAGGCCTCGGCGAGGTGCGCGAGTGCGGGCTTGAGGTCGTTGATCAGCGCGCCGGTGACGGCGACGTGCACCGAGGTCGGGAACACGTCGTTCGACGACTGCGATGCGTTGACGTGGTCGTTGGGGTGCACTTCTGCACCGCGGTGCTCGGTCGCGATGTGCGCGAGCACCTCGTTCATGTTCATGTTCGACGACGTGCCGGAGCCCGTCTGGTAGATGTCGATCGGGAACTGGTCGTGGTGTGCGCCGCCGATGACTTCGTCGGCTGCTGCCACGATGGCGTCGGCGATGTCGGCCTCGACGGTGCCGAGCTCGCGGTTGGCGATCGCGGCCGCGCGCTTGATGCGTGCGAGTGCCACGATGTGCGCGGGCTCGAGGCCCTGGCCCGAGATCGGGAAGTTCTCTACTGCGCGCTGCGTCTGTGCGGCGTAGAGCGCGTTCTTGGGCACGCGAACCTCGCCCATGGTGTCGTGTTCGATCCGGTATTCGGTCTCAGTCACAGCAGTCTGCCTTTCTTCGTTGGGAGGTGTTTGCTTCAGAGTGCAGCCGAGACAGCCTCGGCGAACTGGGTGAACTCGGGGCTGTCAGCAGTGCCGAACAGCACGATCCACGAGTCTTCGGTCTGTGTCGTCATGGCGAACTCGATGTTGCCGACGTCGTCGGCGTCACGCTGGTCGTAGATCTGCCAGTCGACGCCCTCGACGGTGACTTCGCCGGAGGCGGAGGCATTGCGCAGCTGATTCGCCTGCCAGGTGGCATTCGCGTCGACGCCCTGCGTCATGGCGACGAACTCGTTGCCCTCGGTGACGTACCCGACGTACCAGGCGGCGACGTCGTCTTCTGAGACTCGCACCTCTGCCGCATTGGCGGCCCAGGTCTCAGGAACCGCGGGGACGACCGGCTCGGCGCCGAGCACGACCGCTGCCTCTGAGGCGCTCGCAGTCACATCGATCTTCGGGTCGGCCGGGGGATCGGGCCTGAGCACCACGAGGAAGATGACGAGCACCAGCACGAGCGATGCGGCAAGCGCCAGCACGAGGTTCGTGAAGTTCTGGTTCTTGAAGTGCCTGCTCCGAGAGGCGGCCTTGCGGTCGGCAGTCTCTTGAGGAGTCTCGGGACGCCCGAGCTCGGCGACGATGCGGGGCTGCTTGCTCACTGCTGCTGCGATGCCTCTGAGTCAGTCTCATCGGATGGCGCGGTCGCCCGAACAGCGTCGAGCCGGGCCTTGGCGCCGGCCAGCCATTCCTCGCAGCGATCGGCCAGAGCGGTGCCGCGCTCCCAGAGCGAGAGCGAGCGCTCGAGGGTCGTCTGGCCCGATTCGAGGGCCTGCACGACGGCGACCAGCTCTTCTCGCGCCTCTTCGTAGCTGAGCTCGCCGACGGGGCGCTCTTCGGGCGCGGTGGCGTGCGGTTCAGTCATGCTTCGATCCTACCTTCTTGTCAGCGGTGAACGGATGTCACGTCGGCGTCGAGGGTGCCGTTTGCGACGGTGACGAGCAGGGCGTCGCCGGGAGCTGCGTCAGAGGCACTGCGAACCACTCCGCCGCCCGCGGTCTGGACGACCGCATACCCGCGGTCGAGGGTCGACTGCGGACTCAGCGCGCGGAGGCTGCCGGTGAGGCGCTCGAGCGAGGTGGAGCTGCGCTCGAGCGTGCGCTCCATGAGCTCGTCGGCCCGCTGCACGAGCCGTGCGAGGTCGTCGGTGTGCGCGTCGATCAGCGACTCGGGGCGCTGCAGCGAGGGGCGGCTGCGAATCGATTCGACGCGTTCGATCTCACGCTGCACGAACTGCGTGAGCCGGGCGCGCAGCTGCACGCGGGACTGGTCGATGCGGATGCGCTCTTCGGCGACGTCGGGAACGATCCGCTTCGCTGCGTCGGTGGGGGTGGAGGCACGCAGGTCGGCCACCTCGTCGAGCAGCGGGCGGTCGGCTTCGTGCCCGATCGCCGAGACCACAGGTGTCGTGGCGGCTGCGACAGCTCGAACGATGGCCTCGTCGCTGAACGGCAGGAGGTTCTGGAAGTCGCCTCCGCCGCGTGCGATCACGATGACATCGACCTCAGGGTCTGCCTCGAGCGTCGCGAGCGCGTCGAGCACGGTGGGCACGGCGCGGTCGCCCTGCACTGCCGCGTGCGCGACGCGGAACCTGACGTCGGGCCAGCGCAGCGTCGCGTTGCGGATGACGTCCTTCTCGGCGTCGGAGTCCTTGCCTGTGATGAGGCCGATCGTGTTGGGAAGGAACGGCAGCCGTCGCTTGCGCTCTGCGGCGAACAGGCCCTCCTGCTGCAGCTGCTGCCGCAGCCGCTCGAGCCGTGCGAGCAGCTCGCCGAGCCCCACATGCCGCATGTCGGAGGCGACCATCGAGAGTGTGCCGCCCTTGACCCAGTAGTCGGGCTTGACCAGCGTGACGACTCGGTCGCCCTGCTCGAACTTCTCGGTCAGGCGGGAGGCGGTGCTGCTCCAGAGGTTGAACGAGACCGTGGCGTCGGCTTCAGCGTCGCGCAGCTTGCCGAACACGTTGCCGCGGGAGTTCGACCACTGCGTGACCTCGCCCTCGACCCACACGCTGCCCAGCCTGCCGATGTAGTCCTTCATCGTCATTGCAAGCCAGTGCACGCTGCGCGGTTCATCGGGGGTTCCGGTCACCTTGCTCATGGGGCCTCCTCGGCCGGGAATCGGGGCATCTACAATGGAGGCGTGACAGTTACCAATGGCAAAGTTCCTCTTTCGATGCCGCGGCCTCCGCTGGTTCGAAACAGGCTAGTGGACACCGGTGACACATCGCCCAGGCGAGTGCTGCTGGCGAACCCTCGCGGCTATTGCGCAGGGGTCGACCGAGCGGTCATCACGGTGGAGAAGGCGCTCGAGAAGCACGGTGCTCCCGTGTACGTGCGCAAGCAGATCGTGCACAACAGGCACGTCGTCCGCGAGCTCGAAGAGCAGGGCGCGATCTTCGTCGAGGAAGTCGACGAAGTGCCAGAGGGCAAGCTCGTCGTGTTCTCGGCGCACGGTGTCAGCCCCGCTGTTCGCGAGCAGGCTGATGCACGCGGGCTCAACGCGATCGATGCGACCTGCCCCCTGGTCACGAAGGTGCACCGCGAGGCGATCCGGTTCGCCCGCGACGACTTCGAGATCCTGCTGATCGGCCACGACGGCCACGAAGAGGTCGAGGGCACAGCAGGCGAGGCACCCGACCGCGTCACGGTCGTCAACAACCCCGAAGAGGCCATGACCGTCGAGGTCAGAGACCCCGACAAGCTGGTCTGGCTGTCGCAGACGACGCTCTCGGTCGACGAGACCATGGAGACGGTGCACCGCCTGCGCGAGCGCTTCCCCAATCTCCAGGATCCGCCCAGCGACGACATCTGCTACGCCACGCAGAACCGCCAGGTCGCCATCAAGAAGGTCGCGCCCGAGGCCGATCTCGTGATCGTGGTCGGCTCGGCGAACTCGTCGAACACCGTGCGCATGGTCGAGGTCGCCCTCGAGTACGGCGCCAAGGCGGCGTACCGGGTCGACTATTCGAGCGAGATCCAGCAGGAGTGGCTGGACGGAGTCGCGACTGTCGGCGTATCGAGCGGCGCATCCGTTCCCGACGTGCTCGTGCAGGAGGTGCTCGACGAGCTCCGCGACGCAGGGTTCGGCGAGATCGAGACCGTGACCACCGCTGAGGAAGACCTGGTGTTCAGTCTGCCCAAGGAGCTGCGTCCCTCGCGCAAGTAGAAGAGGGGCCGAAGGCCGTCAGGGAACTCACAGTGCGCAGGCATATCCTGCACAGGTCCCCAGATTCTCCCCAAGGAGCACCCATGGCCGCCCAGAAGCCCACCAACAACTGGCTGCAGTTCTCGCACATCCTGCTCGGACTCGGCGCCATCGCGCTGGTCTGGAACATCATCCAGACGACGCGCACCTACTTCGACTCCGACGCGGCAGGCTTCGACTTTGGACTGTTCATGCAGGTGTTCGTCTACACCGGCGGCAGCCCGATCATGATGTTCATGGTGTGGGCGCCGCTCGTGCTGCTGCCAGCAGGGCTCATCGTGTGGCTGATCGGCCGCTCGAAGCCCAAGGACCGCTACCGCGACGGCACGCCCGTCGCCGGCGTCGAGCAGGGATCGGGCACGACGAACCACCCGGGCACCGAGTTCTCGCAGGGAACCGGCGTGCACCCGGCCAACCCCAACGCATTCGGCACCGCTGAGTCGCACACCGACCGCTCGAACGACGAGCCTCGCTGAAAGCTCCGGTCAGTCGTATGATCGGGGCATGAGCTCCAACGACACGAACGACTGGGCAGAGCAGATGGCCGAGGGCGAAGAGTCTGACGGTTCGATCGGCAACGGCGCCGAGCCACGCGCAAGCGAGCAGCTGGGCATGTACGGCGGCGAGGATCGCCGGGTCGACAGCGAAGACACTCCCGACGGCTACGAGCTGCGCGACGAGGAATGGGCCGATGACGACCCAGCTGACGTCGACGTCGAGCACGGAGGCGAGAGCACCGCGCGCGACACTGACGACAACGGCGTCGACGACACTGTGATGCCCGAAGGCACCGACATCGTCATCGACGAGTACTGACCCGCCCGGAGGCGGGCGTCAGACTACTTGCCTGACCAGCCTGCTGAGCCGAGCTCTTCGGCTGCCAGCTTGACGCGGGCCGCCATGGCGCGCTCGGCGGTCTTGCTCCAGGCGCGGGGGTCGTAGACCTTCTTATTGCCGACTTCACCGTCTACCTTCAGGAAGCCGTCGTAGTTCTTCAGCACGCTGTCGGCGATCGAGCGTGAGTACACGTACTGCGTGTCGGTGTCGATGTTCATCTTGATGACGCCGTTCGCGACCGCGGTCTCGATCTCCTCGAGGCTCGAGCCCGAGCCACCGTGGAACACCAGGTCGAGCGGCTTCTCGCCGGTGCCGTACTTGGCGGCCAGCCCGTCTTGGATCTCTTTGAGCAGCTCAGGACGCAGCTTGACGTTGCCTGGCTTGTAGACGCCGTGCACGTTGCCGAATGTGAGGGCTGTCAAGTAGCGGCCCTGGTCGCCGAGGCCTAGTGCCTCGACCGTGGCGATCGCGTCTTCGAGCGTTGTGTAGAGCTGATCGTTGATCTCGTGGCTGACGCCGTCTTCTTCACCGCCGACGACACCGATCTCAACTTCGAGGATCTGCCCGAGCGCTGCAGTGCGCGGCAGGATCTGCTTCGCGATCTCGAGGTTCTCCTCGAGCGGAACAGCCGAGCCGTCCCACATGTGCGACTGGAACAGCGGCACGCCGCCGTCTGCGACCCGACGCTCGCTCTCTTCGATGAGCGGCATGAGGAAGCTCTCAAGGGCGTCCTTGGGGCAGTGGTCAGTGTGCACCGCCACGTTCACGGGGTATGCCTTCGCCACCTCGGTGATGAACTGAGCCGCAGCGATTGCACCGCCTGCGCGGTTCTTTACGCTCTGACCGGCGAAGAAGTCTGCTCCGCCCGTCGTGACCTGGATGATTCCGTCAGAGCCGGCCTCAGCCAGACCCTGTAGCGCAGCGTTGATCGTCGACGACGACGAGACGTTGATGGCAGGGTATGCGAACGCGTTCTGCTTCGCCTTCTCGATCATCTCGACGTACTGTTCTTGAGTTACGACAGGCATGGGTGTCCTCCGCTCGACGGGTTCCGTTCGGCTTGAGTCTAGTTCGGCAGAACACAACTTGCGAGGATCCCTGCCGTTCCGTCATCCAAAGTTCCGTAAGCTGGCATCGGAAACATCAGCGCTGCCGCCTATCCGACAAGGAGCCCCCTGCAATGAGTGAAGAGCCGACAGCCTACGAGCACCCCGACCGCAACATAGCAATGGAGCTGGTGCGCGCTACAGAAGCCGCCGCGATCCGCGCTGTGCCTTGGATCGGACGCGGAGACAAGAACGGTGCTGACAAGGCTGCCGTCGATGCGATGCGCACGTTCCTGGGCACCGTCTCGCTGGACGGCACGATCGTCATCGGCGAGGGCGAGAAGGACGAAGCGCCCATGCTGTTCAACGGTGAGGCAGTCGGCAACGGGCGCGGACCCCAGTGCGACATCGCAGTCGACCCGATCGACGGCACCACGCTCACCGCATCCGGTCGTCCGAATGCGATCAGCGTCATCGCAGTGTCGGATCGCGGCACCATGTTCAACCCCGTCGACGCGTTCTACATGGACAAGATCGTCGCCGGCCCCGAGGGCGTGGGGGTCGTCTCGCTCGACCAGTCGATCGGCGACAACATCAAGGAGCTGGCTCAGGCCAAAGGCAAGCACATCTCTGAGATGGTCGTCGCGATCCTCGACCGGCCCCGCCACGAAGAGCTGATCGAGCAGGTGCGCGCAGCGGGTGCCGGCACCCGTCTCATGCGCGACGGTGATGTCGCAGGCGGCATCAACGCAGCCAGATGGGAGTCGCGAGTCGACATGTGCGCCGGAACAGGCGGCACCCCCGAAGGCGTCATCACTGCCTGCGCCATCAAGACGCTCGGCGGAGTCATGGAGGGGCGGCTCAACCCGCAGTCCGACCTCGAGAACAAGAACGTGCTCGCCGCGGGCCACGATCTCGACCGTATCCTGCGCCTCGACGACCTCGTCTCGAGCGACAACACCTTCTTCGTCGCTACCGGCGTCACCGATGGCGAACTGCTCGACGGCGTACGCCGCAAGGGGCCATTCATTCGCACGGAGTCGCTCGTGCTGCGCTCGAAGACCGGCACTGCTCGACGCGTCATCGCAGAGCACCAGGCTGCGAAGTGGCTCGAGGCCGACGCCGCGCACGCATAGTGCTGACGCCGCCCGAATGCTGAACCGCCCGGTCCCGTCTCAGAGACGGCACCGGGCGGTGTTCTGTGCGGAGGGTCTCAGACGCTCCAGCTGAAGTCGTAGCTGCCGCCGCCTGCGATCAGCATAATGAGCCAGATCAGCGAGAAGATGAACCCGATGGCACCGCCGATGATGCCGATGAGCGACATGACCTTGTTCTGGCGCTTCTTCAGGGCGATGATGCCGATGATGATGGCCGCGGCGCCGAACAGCATGCCGACGACGGGGAGCCATCCGTTGAAGAATGCCAAAATGCCGAGCACAAGTGCCGTGATGGCGAGGCCCTTGCCGGGCCCATTCGGTTGACCTGTGTTCTGGCCTGGTGCGCCATAGGGGTTCTGGACTCCGGGCTGGCTGCTGTAAGGCTGCTGACCGGGAGCTGCGCCGTACTGCGGTGCAGGCTGCTGGCCCGGCTGCTGAGAATAGGGCTGCTGTGGGTTGGTCATATTCTCATGATGCGCGGTTTTTCTGACTGTCGGCTGAACAGGAGTGGTGCGAGAACTGCCGCACGATCCTTGTCAGGCGACCGATACTCTGGAGGGACACACTTCAAGGAGGCAGTTGATGGCGATCAACAAAGAGGTCGGGAGCGCCGCAGAAGCGGTGGCCGACATTCCAGACGGGGCTCTGCTGTCAGTCGGCGGCTTCGGCCTGTCGGGTAACCCGATGCAGCTCATCGAAGCGCTGCACGAGCGGGGCACCAAGGGACTCACAGTCGCGAGCAACAACTGCGGCGTCGACGACTGGGGGCTGGGCATCCTGCTCGGCGGAGGCCAGATCGACAAGATGATCTCGTCGTACGTCGGCGAGAACAAGGAATTCGAGCGCCGTTACCTCACGGGCGAGCTCGAGCTCGAACTGACACCCCAGGGCACACTCGCTGAGAAGATGCGAGCCGGCGGTTCTGGCATCGCAGCCTTCTACACCCGCACCGGTGTCGGCACGCAGGTGCAGACTGGTGGACTCCCACAGCGCCACGATGCCGAAGGCAATGTGGTCAAGGGCAGCGAGCCGAAGCCGACACAGGTCTTCGAGGTCGACGGCGAGAAGCACGAGTTCGTGCTCGAAGAGTCGATTCGCGCAGACTTCTCGCTCGTGCATGCAGCAAAGGCCGACCGCTACGGCAACCTCGTGTTCAACAAGGCTGCTCGCAACTTCAATCCGCTCGCCGCCATGAGCGGCAAGGTCTGCATCGCGCAGGTCGAAGAGCTCGTCGACGCGGGCGACATCGAGCCCGATGACGTGCATCTTCCTGGCGTGTTCGTGCACCGCGTCGTCGTGGTCGGCAAAGACATCGAGAAGCGCATCGAGCGCCGCACCGTCCGAGAGGAGCAGTAGCCATGGCGCTGACACGCAATGAGATGGCAGAGCGCGCCGCACAGGAGCTGTGGGACGGCGCATACGTCAACCTGGGCATCGGGCTGCCGACGCTCGTGCCGAACTACGTGCCGGCAGACCGCGAGCTCGTGCTGCAGAGCGAGAACGGCATCCTGGGCGTCGGCCCGTACCCGACCGAGGCGAATGTCGACCCCGACCTGATCAACGCGGGCAAAGAGACCGTGACGACGCTGCCGGGCACCGCGTTCTTCGACTCTGCGACATCGTTCGCGATGATCCGCGGCGGCAAGATCGACGCCGCCATCCTCGGGGCCATGCAGGTCTCGGTCGCAGGCGACATCGCCAACTGGATGATTCCCGGCAAGATGGTCAAGGGCCCCGGCGGCGCGATGGACCTCGTGCACGGCGCCGGCAAGGTCATCGTGCTCATGGAGCACGTCGCGAAGGACGGCTCGGCGAAGATCGTCAACGAGTGCTCGCTGCCCCTCACGGGCAAGGCCGTCGTGCACAGGATCATCACCGACCTCTGTGTGCTCGACGTGACTGAGCAGGGGCTGAAGCTCGTCGAGCTGGCTCCTGGCGTCACGCTCGAAGAGGTGCGAGAGAAGACCGAGCCCGAGGTGCACGAGTAGTCAGTCGTCGCCGTCTGCGAATTCAGCGGCGGTGAGGGATGCGGGGGCGCTGTCGAGATCGGCAGCGCCCTCGATCGTCTTCGCCCGACTGAGCTTCTCGAGCTTGCGAGCGCTCACCAGCACGCGCGTCTCGAGTGTCGAGTTGAACGAGTTGAAGTGCTTCACGGTCGATTCGATCGACTTGCGCAGGCTGCTGATGTGGCCGGCCATGGTCGCGAGGCGCTCATACAGCTCGGTGGTGAGGCGCAGGATCTCGTGCGCCTCGTCGGTCGCCTCGGTCTGCGACCACGTCGTGGCGATCGCCCGCAGCAGGCTGAACAGCGTGACCGGGCTGGCCAGCGCGATCGACTTTGAGAAGGCGTGCTCGAGCAGGCCGGGGTCGGCATCGAGCGCTGACGAGAGCAAGGCCTCGCTCGGGACGAACAGCACGACGACCTCTGGAGCGCCCGCGATCTTGCGCGCGTACTCGCGCTTGGCCAGCGCATCCACGTGCCCCCTGAGCACGCGTGCGTGCTCGGCGAGCAGTCGTGACCGCTCGGCTGCGTGCTCGCTGCCGCTCGGCAGGGCGGAGGCTCGGAGGTAGGCGTCGAACGGAGCCTTGGCGTCGAGCGCGAGGTGTCGGTCGCCGGGCAGGTGCACGACCATGTCGGGCCTCGAGCTGCCGTCGGCGGTGCTCGTCTGGGTGTCGAAATCGACTCGCTCGATCATGCCCGCAGCCTCGACCACTCGCTGCAGCTGGACTTCGCCCCACATGCCGCGGGACTGCGACGACGACAGCGCCTGCGAGAGGGAGTCGGCGGATGCGCGGAGCCGCTCTTCGCTCTCGAGGGATGCCCGAAGCTGCTGGGCGAGGGCCCCGTGCTGCTGCTCGCGCTGCGTCTCGGCGGTGTGGACGCGATCGCCGAGGGTTCGCAGCTGCGCCGCCATCGGAACGAGCTGCTGCGCCAGCAGGGAGTTCGACTGTGCCTGGTCGAGCTGCGACTCGTAGCCGCGCACGGTCGCCTCAAGCGCGGCGTTCTCGCGGTCGAGTGCGTTCACGCGCTGTCGGGCACGAGACGAGGCGATCACCCAAGCGGCAAGCCCCGCGAGCGCTGCGGCTGCCACGAGGGAGGTGATGAAGAGCCAGACTGCGATTTCGATCATGATGACAGCCTTGCAGGAGCCTCTGACACGAGTGAGCGGGGCGTCAGCGCCACCAGGCCTCGAGCGCCTTCTCGGCGTCGGCCTCGGGGCCGATCTGCAGGTATCTCGCCGCGCAGATCTTCAGCAGGTGGTCGAGGCTCGATGCCTCGTGCCGTGCTGCGGCGTGCACCACGATTGCGGCGCAGGCCTCTGCGTCAGCCGCGGCGTCGTGGTGCTTGAAGTCTTCGAAGCCCGCCGCCATTGCCGCCACCGGCAGTCGGTATGAGTCGAGAGAGTACGTCTTGCGGGCGATGCGCAGGGAGTCGGCCCAGCGCGACTCGGGAACCGGCATGCCGCTGGCCTTGGCCGCTGCCTTCATGACGCCCATGTCGAAGCCCGCGTTGTGCGCGACGAAGACGTCGTCGCCTGCGAACTCGAGGATGCGCTGCTGCTGGTCTGCCCAGTCAGGGGCGTCGACGATCATTGCGGGGGTGATGCCGTGGATGCGGATGTTCCATTCGAGGAAGGAGTCGTGGCCGGACGGCGGGCGGATGAACCAGCTGTCGCGGTCGACGATCTTGGAGTCGACGACTTTGACCAGACCCACCGAGCAGGCGGAGGCGGCGGAGCCGTTGGCGGTCTCGAAGTCGATTGCGGTGAAGCTGAGCGGCATGCGTCCATCCTCGCACCTGCCGCTGACACGAGCCGCTGGTCGCTCGGCTGATGCGCCAAGATGGATGCATGCCGACAGCACTCGAGACAGCACTGCAAGCCATTGACGCGACCGAGCACGACGCCGCGTGGGCGCTCGTCCGCGAAGCAGAACTGGTGGTTCCGGCCGTGGTCGCAGACCCGAAGAACCCCGCGTCGGGCCGCTATCTGACGATTCAGCACGGCGACCTCACGGTGGTGCTGGCGTTCACGTCGCAGAAGAAGGTCGGGGGATTCCGCACCCAGACGAAGCGGGCGTTCAAGACCACAGGCGAGCAGCTCGCCGCCGGAGTTCCCGAGGGCGCAGCGATCGGCCTCAACCTCGGTCAGCCCGATTCGCGGCTGTTCCTCAACGAGGTGATCACGGCGTAGTGAACGCGCTCACGCGCGGGTCAGGTGCACTGCGAGTACTGCTCGGTGCGCTGCATCGTCGGGCTGATGGCCGACAGGGCGGCTACCGCCGATGCCTTCGTATTGTCGAGCGTGACCTCGACGGCCGGAGTGCGTCCGTACGAGACGAAGGTGTACGTCGATCCCTCGACCGCCACGTTCACCCAGTCGACGTCGTCGACCGTGGTGCACGCAGCCGATGAGGGTGCCGGCTCAGCAACCCCGCACCGCATGATGACGGCCGTGGGGGAGCCCCAGGCGCCGGTCGCCTGAGCGGACGTCTGACGCTTGTCGAGCTGCACCTCGCCCTCGCTGATCGCATCGGGAAGATTCAGCACGATCGACGCGCATCCCGGGTCGCTCGCGTTCTCGGCGGGGTCGACCGCGACGGTGCCGCCGTTCGAGCACCCGCTCAGCAGAAGTCCGACGGCCGCAGCCAGTGCGAGGAGGGCAACGGGGCGACGCTTCATGCCTCCAAGGGTATCGCGGCACAGGCCCCTGCCCGCCCGCTCGCTAGAGTCGTACCGTGACAGCAGACGACCGCATCCGAACCGTCGGCGAACAGGCCGCACTGGCCCGCATCATCGCCCGCCTCACGCCCGCAGACGCGGCAGTGGTCGGACCGGGCGACGACAGTGCGGTGCTCGCAGCCGGCGGCCAGACCGCCATCACGACCGACACGATGTTCGAGGGCGGCGACTTCAGGCTCGACTGGTCGACCTTCGCAGACCTCGGCACCAAGTGCGTCACCACGAACCTCACCGATGTCGCGGCCATGGGGGCGCGGCCCACGGCACTCGTCATCGCGCTCGGCGTGCTCGCCGACACGACCGTCGAGCAGCTCGAGCAGTTCGCGGATGCGGCGAGCGCGGCGCTCGCGAAGCAGGCTCCCGGAGTCGGGGTGGTCGGCGGTGACCTCTCGGTCAGCCCCACCACAACCATCGCGGTGACGGCCCTCGGCGACTTGGAGGGCCGCTCGCCGGTGCTGCGCAGCGGCGCCCGGCCGGGTGACGCGATCGTCGTCTGCGGCGAGCTCGGGCTTGCCGGCGAGGGACTCCGGCTGCTGCTCGAGGGCACGCCGCCGGATGACCTGCGCCGCACGCACCCTCGCGAGATGCAGGCGCACCTGGCGCCGATCGCTCCGGTTGCGGCCGGTGCGCAGCTGGCGAGGCTCGGCGCGACGTCGATGCTCGACGTGTCTGACGGACTCGTGCTCGACGGATTCCGCGTGGCCCGCGCATCCGCCGTCCGGCTCGACTTCGATCGTGCCGCCCTCGACTCGTACGACGCGCCGCTCGAGTCGGTGCTCTATGGCGGCGAGGATCACGCGCTGCTGGCGACGGTGCCGGCCGATGCGGTCGAGCGCGTGCTGAGCGAGCTCGGGTCGGATGCCCGGGTCGTCGGCAGCGTCGAAGCCGGCGAGCCGCAGGTCACGACGGGCGGTCAGCCGCTCGAGGAGCGCGGCTGGGACCCGTTCACTCGCTGATCGTCGGAGCCTGCGCACGCATGAGCGTGTAGACCATGGTGTCGCCGTAGGACTTCTCGCGTAGCACCTCGAGGGTCTCGGGAATGGGCGGCTCGCCCGCCCGCTTCGCCTGCTCGAGGGCGACGACGGCATCGTCGGAGAGCCTCGGCGCGAGCAGCTCGAGCACCTCTGTGAGCACGTCGCGCGCCAGGTCGTATGGAGGGTCGATGAAGACGAGGTCGAACTCGGCTCCGCTCTCGGCGAGGAATTTCTGCGCCTTCGCCGCCACGACCGTCGCTTCGCAGGCGCCGCGCTTCGCGACGGCGCTCGCGTTCTGCTTGGCGATCTGCACGGCCTGACGGGCGAGCTCGACGAGCACGACGCTCGAGGCTCCGCGGCTTGCCGCTTCGAGGCCGAGGGCTCCGGTGCCGGCGAACAGGTCGAGGGTGCGGGCGCCGTCGATCTCGCCGCGGGCGTCGAGTGCGCCGAAGAGCGCTTCGCGAACGCGCTCGCTCGTGGGGCGGGTTCCTGAGGCTGGCACTTTCAGTGAGGTGCCCGAGGCGACTCCGGCGATGATGCGCGTCATGTCGTCCATTTCAGCACACCCGACGAGCACCGTGTCACACGTGCTCGCTACGCTGTTTGCGTGCTCGAACGCGAACTCACCACCGTGCTGTCGAAAGAAGCGGCGAAGCCGTTCATCGAGCATCTCGGCATGCAGACCATTGGCGATCTGCTCTGGCACCTGCCGCGCAGGCACTATCGCCGCGGCGACCTCACCGACTTCGCCGACATCGAGGTGGGCGAGTTCGTCACGCTGGCGGCCCGCATCACGAATGTCGCCTCGCACACCTCGTACCCGCGCGGCAAGGCCCTGCAGCGCACCATCGTGACGATCTCCGACGGCCGCCGCAGCCTCGACCTGGTGTTCTTCAATCTCAAGCGGTTTCAGCTGGCGAAGCTCGTCAAAGGCGAGTCGGGCATGTTCTCGGGCACGGTCAACCGCTTCAACTCGAAGCTGCAGCTGCAGCATCCCGAGTGGGAGCTCTTCGATGACCTCGACGACAGCCAGCAGAACGCTTGGGTGAGCGGGCTCGTGCCGGTGTACCCGGCGACGAAGAAGGTCTCGTCGCTGTCGATCCGCAAGGCGGTGCGCACCTTGCTCGAGCGGGTCGACCTCGCAGAGGTGACGGATGCCGTGCCGCAGCACGTGCGCGAATCCCACGGTCTGATGCGGTTCGGCGAGGCGCTTGGCGCCTACCACGTGGCTGAGAGCGACGAGCGGCTCGAAGAGGCCAAGCGTGCCCTCAAGTGGCACGAGGCGCTGCAGCTGCAGGCGTCGCTCGTTGTGATGCGAGAGTTCACGAGGCGGCTCGCTTCGACGGCACGGCCGGTCGGTGCGCTGCTGGCCGAGTTCGACTCACGGCTGCCCTTCGATCTCACTCCCGACCAGCATCAGATCGGCGACCAGATCGCAGCAGACCTCGACCGGCAGCACCCCATGCACCGGCTCGTGCAGGGCGAGGTCGGCAGCGGCAAGACGATGGTGGCCCTGCGCGCCATGCTGCAGGTCGCCGAGACCGGCGGCCAGTCGATCATGCTGGCGCCCACCGAGGTGCTTGCGTCGCAGCACTTCAGGTCGATCGTCGACTCCCTCGGGCCAGAGCTCGCTGCCAAGCTCAACCCCGTGCTCATCACGGGGCAGCAGCCAGCGGCTGAGCGCAAGCGCAGTGCCCTCGCAGCCGCGAGCGGCCAGTCGCTCATTGCGGTCGGGACCCACGCGCTCATCAGCAAGAAGACGACATTCGCCGATGTCGGCCTTGTCGTCATCGACGAGCAGCATCGCTTCGGCGTCGGGCAGCGCGAGGCGCTGCGCAGCAAGGGCGTCGAGCCGCACACGCTGCTGCTCACTGCCACGCCCATTCCGCGAACGGTGGCGATGACGGTGTTCGGCGATCTCGATGTCTCAGAGCTGCGCACGATGCCTGCCGGCCGCACGCCCATCGGTACGCATGTCGTGAGCGAGCGGCAGAGCCCAGGGCTGATGGCCAGAGCATGGCAGCGAGTCGGAGAAGAGATAGCAGACGGCCGCCAGGCCTTCGTCGTCTGCCCCGCGATCGAGCCGGGCGAGGCCGAGCGCGGCGCCGACCTGCTCAGCGCTGATCCGGCCGGCGCCGAGCTGCCCGGTGCCGGAGCGCAGCCGACCATGGCAGACGTCGCGACGACACTCGAGCGGCTCCGGCACGTCGACGCGCTGCGTGGGGTGCGCATGGCCGCGCTCACCGGAGCCATGTCGGCCGACGAGAAAGATGCGGTGATGCGCGCCTACGCGGCTGGCGACATCGACCTGCTCGTGGCGACGACGGTGATCGAGGTCGGGGTCAACGTGCCGAACGCCACGGTCATGGTCGTGCTCGACGCCGATCGGTTCGGGCTCTCGCAGCTGCACCAGCTGCGGGGCCGCGTCGGCCGAGGCGAGCATCCCGGCCTCTGCCTGCTGGTCACTTCGGCGCCGCCGACCAGCACTGCGGGCGAGCGGGTGGCTGCGCTCGCGGCGACCACCGACGGATTCGCGATCGCCGAGTTCGACCTCGCCCAGCGGCACGAGGGCGATGTGCTCGGCAGGCGGCAGTCCGGTGTGGTCTCGAGCCTGAAGGTGCTGCGGGTCGGCGAAGACGCAGACATCATCCGCGAGGCTCGCATCGCAGCCGGCGAGCTCATAGAAGACGACCCACTGCTCGAGCGCACCCCCACGCTGCGTCAGGCAGTCGCCGCGCTGTCGGCTGAAGCGCGCGTCGCACTGCAGTCGGCCTAGCGCCGCTTCTGCCTCGGCGCAGACGATATAGAATCGTGCATATGTCTCGCATCGCTGTCGTGCCCGGCTCATTCGACCCCATCACCCTGGGGCATCTCGATGTCATCGAGCGTGCGAAGGGAATCTTCGACGAAGTGCACGTTCTGGTCGTGCACAACCCCGACAAAGACGCGTTTCTGCCCGTCGTCGAGCGCGAGATGCTGATCCGGCAGGCGCTCGAGGAGCGCGGCATAGAGTCTGGTGTCGAGGTCAAGAACTGGTCGGTCGGCCTGCTCGTCGACTACCTGCAGCAGGTCGGCTCGCGCGTCATCGTGAAGGGCCTGCGGTCGAACGTCGACCTCGCCTACGAGACGCCGATGTCGATCGTGAACCGCGACCTCGCGCACGTCGAGACGGTGTTTCTGCTGACGTCGCCCGAGAACGCGCACGTCTCGTCGTCGCTCGTGCGCCAGGTGTCGCAGCTGGGCGGCGACATCAGCCCGTATGTTCCGCGCGCGGTCGCCACGTTCCTGCAGCGACACAAGACGAGTGCACCGTGACGGCACCGTTCGCTGAGGCGATCGAAGCCGAGGTCTCGCGGGTCATCGACGGCAAGCCCGAGCAGATCCGCACGGTGCTGACCGTGCTCCTGGCAGGCGGCCACGTGCTGCTCGAAGACGTGCCCGGTGTCGGAAAGACACAGCTGGCCCGCGCATTCGCCGTGGCGATCGGCGGCAGCGTGCACCGCATCCAATTCACTCCCGACCTGCTTCCGAGTGACATCACCGGCGTGAGCGTCTACGACCAGGAGACCAAGCACTTCGTCTTCCATGCGGGCCCGGTGTTCTCGAACATCGTCATCGGCGACGAGATCAATCGCGCGAGCCCCAAGACGCAGTCTGCGCTGCTCGAGTGCATGGAGGAGTCGCAGGTCACGATCGACGGCGAGACGCATGTGCTGCCGAAGCCCTTCATGGTGATCGCGACGCAGAACCCCTTTGACATGGACGGCACATTCGCCCTGCCCGAGGCGCAGCGCGACCGATTCATGGCCCGCCTCGAGATCGGCTACCCCGACCCGGGCGCAGAGCTTGCGATGGTGCAGTCGCGAAAGACGGATGCGCCCATCGACAGCCTCAGCGCCGTGACTGACCTGCCGACGTTTGCGCAGCACATGCAGCAGGCCCGCGAAGTCTTCCAGCACGAGGCGGTCGAGAAGTATGCCGTGCTGATCGTGCGAGCGACGCGCGAGCTTCAGAATGTGCGACTGGGGGCATCGCCGCGGGCGACGCTGCAGCTCATGCGGGCTGCCAAGGCCCGTGCCTACATCGACGGCCGCGACTGGGTCTCGCCCGATGACGTGCGGGCCCTTGCGCCGCTCGTGCTCTCGCACAGGCTGGTCATGCGCGACGCTGATGCCAGCTACGAAGTGGCGGCGCAGGCCGTTGAGCAGGCCGTCGCATCCGTTCCTCCGCCTGCGGTGCGCCAGCGCTGATGCTGCTTCCCACGCCGCGAGCCGTTGCACTTCTCGTTGCGGGTGCACTCACGGCAGTCGTGGCGTACTGGACGCTGCAGCAGGTGCTGCTCGTGCCCGCTGTGCTGATGCTCGCGGTGCCGGTCATCGGGCTCGTCACGCTCATCCCGGCCATCCGCTCGAAGGGGGCCTCGATCACGGTGCCGAACGACCTCCGCGAAGGACACGGCGGATGGGTCGAGGTGCAGGCGCCAGAAGCATTCACGGATGCGCAGTACCGGTGGAAGTCGCTGGCCAGCGGATTCAGAGTCGCCTGGGTGCGTCTTGACGGAAGATCCGGGTCATTCCTCACAGGAGACCTGCGCCGAGGCGTGCACGAGCTTGCGGGTGTGCAGGTGCGTGTCACCGACGTGTTCGGCACCTGGCGCTGGCAGCCGCGAGTCGGCGGCAGCCATCGCATCGCAGTCGGTCCGGTCACGGTGCCCCTCGACGAGGCGCTGAGGTCAGGCTTCGGTGCGAGCGAAGCTGCTCGCCTGACGGGCGTGACCGACCAGATGGACCAGCTCATCCGCGACCACAGGCGGGAAGACGGCGTGCGTCGCATCCACTGGCGCCAGTCGGCCAAACGCGACCGGCTGGTCGTGCGCAAGGAGGAGCCGCCCGCTGCGGGCCGCGCCGTCGTCATCGTCGACACCTCGAAGGCCGGCTACGCAGACGACGACGAGTTCGACGCTGCGATGCGCACCTTCATCTCGCTCGCGGGGCTGCTGCGCCGTGCGGGCACCGAGGTGACCTATGCCGAGACCACTGAAGCCCAGCTGCCTGCACAGGCGGCGCGCTTCAGCGACCGGCAGCTGGCGAGGGCGCTCGCTGAGGTCGCGACACAGGATGCAGAAGCACGGATGCCGAGCCGCGGCCGCATGAGCGCTCACGTCGTCTGCGGGGCCCGGCCGTCGCAGCCGGTCGCCGAGTACATCGCGACGCTCGGCCGACGCGACACGGTCTGGGGAGCCGACCACGCTGTCGTCGAACGCGGCACTGCGGCACGCCTGCCGCTCATCCGCTCAGAAGACGACTACCTCTCGGAGCTGTTCGCATGACCGATCGCCGAGCAGCGACCCGCACGCGAGCAGCAGACGGCCGCGAGAGCGGATCCGTCGCGCTCGCCTTCGCCGGCGTGCTGTTCGCGCTCGCGATCTCGAGTGTGCTCACGGCTTCGAGCGCCTTCACGAGCGGCTGGATCATTCCCGCAGCGGGCATGGCTGCAGTCATGGTGCTTGTCGGGCTCGCTGTGCGGCAGCTCACGCGCAGCAGCTTCAACGGCAGGGTGACGGCCTGGTGGCTGCAGGCCCTGGTCGCGATTGCGATGCTGCTCGGTCTCGAAGCCGCGAAGTCGGGGTTCTCGACCGGGCCGTGGGAGACAGCGAAGTCGTTCGGCGAGTCGTTCGCCTACGGCATCGGCAACATCGCCTGGTACCACAGCGTGCCGATCGTGGTGGGTGAGACGGTGCTCCCCGCGATCCTGTCGGCTGTCGCGCTGATCGTGCTGCTGAACGATCTCGTCATGCGCGTCGTGCGCGTGCCGGCGCTCGCGGCAGTCTGGCTCTTCCTGCCGCTGCTGCTGCCGATGCAGCTGCCGGTCGAGATCAGCATCCTTCCGGTCATCGCCGTCGCGGTGCTGTTCGCGCTCGCTCTGATGCTGTCGTCGAAGACGGGAGTGCGGATGCGCAGGCACGGTCTCGTGGCCGTCGCTGCGGTCACTGCCGCGGTCGTCGCGTTGCCGCTGCTGGTGCCGAACCCTCGCGATGCCGGAATCGCGGCGCCGGACTGGCTGACCCAGGAGGGGCAGGGCGTGTTCCCGCCCGCTGTTCCGCTGCTGTCGACTGACATCGACCTGGCTGCGAACCTCAAGCGCCCTCAGGCCGTCGACGTGCTGCAGTACACGTCGGACACCGGAATGGGCACGTATCTGCAGCTGACCACCCTGGGAGACGCCTCACAGGGCGGATTCACCGCGTTCCCCGAGGGCAGCAGCGATGCTCGTCTTCCCGAGGGCGACGACATCGAGAACGGGATCGCGTGGTTCTCCCAGACGACGGTGACGATGACGAGCCTGGGCATGCGCTCCGACAGCCTGCCCATTGCTCCTGGTCAGCCGAAGGACGTGACGACGAGCCTCGACTACGCCTTCGACCCGGTGACCGAGGCGTATTCCCTCTCGACTTCTCGTGATCGCATTCCAGAAGGCACGGAGTGGACCTCCTCTGGAATGGCACGACTGGGACTTGCCGGCCAAGTGACGATCTCAGGGTTTCCAGCGACGGCTCCAGAGCCCGGACTCCCGCTCACGGATCTGCCGGATGAGCTTTCGGGTCTGCGTGACATGGCGGCCGAGATCGTCACAGATTCCGACGGCACCGATCTCGACATGGTGATGGCGCTGATCGAGTTCTTCACTGACAACACCTGGCAGTACTCGGAAGAGATTCCGTTCGCCGGATTCGGCGACGATGCCGATGGCCAGTGGAGTGCGCTGCTCGAGTTCCTCGAGGCGCGGGTCGGCTACTGCGTGCACTATGCCACTGCGTTCGCCGCGCTCGCTCGGGCGCTCGACATCCCGTCGCGGGTCTCTGTGGGCTTTCTACCCGGCATGATGTCTGACGGCATCTACACGGTCACGACCAATGACATGCACGCCTGGACCGAGGTCTACATTCAGGGCATCGGCTGGATGATCGTCGACGTCACCCCTCCGGTTGCCGCGGGCCAGCTGCAGGCTTCGGATCTCGGCGACAACCCGTTCGGCCCGAACGGCACCGAGCCGACGCCCTTCGACCCTTCTGAGTCTTCGACGACTCCGAGTGACTCGCCCAGCGCATCCGCGTCTGATCCGAGCGACTCGCCTTCTGACTCGGCCGAGCCCTCGCTCGCTCCCGACCAGCCCGGCGACGAGTCGTCGGCGCTGCCCACCGCCACAGACGATGCGGGCGAACTCGACGAGCCCACACGCATGCATCCGGGGTGGATCGTGACGCTGCTGCTTCTGCTCGTGCTGCTGCTGCCGATGGCCGCACGCGGTGGCCAGCGGCTCGCGCACATGCGCGGGGGAGCCGCCGGAGCGTGGCGCGAGATCGTCGCGACCGGTGTCGATGCCGGTGTCGACGTGCCGC
Source organism: Agrococcus casei LMG 22410 (assembly GCF_900163565.1). GTDB lineage: Bacteria > Actinomycetota > Actinomycetes > Actinomycetales > Microbacteriaceae > Agrococcus > Agrococcus casei. Next base: position 19,047 of record NZ_FUHU01000036.1, on the reverse strand, counting down.
AGCATGCGACGCCGAGGCTTGTGGTGCAGGCGATGCAGCCGCGGCTCTCTGACGACGGCCTCGAGGCGCTGCAGCGCATGCGATCGGCAGCCGAGTCGGCGGCGTTCGGGCCTCCGGATGCACCCGTCGACCCCGTGTCAGACGAAGCGAAGGCGGATGCAGAGCTCGTCTCCAGAGAGCTCTGGCGGCGGGTGCGCGGGCCAGAAGCGCTGCTGCGGCGGATGCTGCCGATGAGCCTGCTGCCTGAGCCGTTACGCTCGAAGCAGACCTAGGAGGGAACACATGGCGATTCATCTGCTCGGCGGCGGCTGGGCCGAAGACGAGACCACCTGGACCGGACGGTTCATCGACGAGGCGCGCGAGCGTGCGGGCACGGCTCCGAACATCGTGTGCGTGCTCTGGGCCCCGACTGCTGAGGAGGGGCGCGCCTGGCACGCTGACTACGAGCGCGACCTGATGTCGAGCGGAGCGGGCACGGTCTCGATCGTGCAGCTCACCTCAGACCGCCAGCTCGAGCCGACCGACCTCGGCAATGCCGACGGCATCTTCGTCGGCGGCGGACTCACCCCGGGATACCACCGCGCGATGATGCCTGCGGCCGACACGGTGCGCGGGCTCGTGGCATCTGGCGTGCCGTACGCGGGCGTGTCTGCCGGCGCCATGATCGCCGGTGACCAGGCACTCGTGGGCGGCTATCGAATCGGCGGCGTCGAGGTGTCGCGCGAGGCGTTCAGCGAAGGGCTCGAAGACGTCACGCTCGATGCCGGCCTCGGGCTGGTCGACCTCGTCGTCGACGTGCACGCGGCGCAGGAGGGCACTGTCTCGCGTGCCATCGCGCTGGTTGACGCAGGGCTTGCCGAGCGCGTCGTCGCGGTCGACGAGAACACGTCGCTCATCGTCTCGCCCGCGGGCGTCGAAGTGGCGGGCCTCGGCAGCGTCTGGGCCGTGCAGCCGGGCGAGCAGGGCGTGAACGTCACGGTGCTCGCCGCCGACCGCTGACGGCCGACATGATCGAGCCCCTGCCGCATCTGGTGGCCCCGGACTGGGCTGAGGCCCTGCGCCCGGTCGAGCCGGTCATCCGCTCGATCGGAAAGCGACTTCGCGACGAGGGCGCACCGTATCTTCCGGACGGCTCGCGCGTGCTGCGCGCGTTTCAGGAGCCGATGGCGGATGTGCGGGTGTTGATCGTCGGACAGGATCCGTACCCGACGCCCGGGCATGCGATCGGTCTGTCATTCGCAGTCGACCGAGCTGTGCGGCCGCTGCCTCGGTCGTTGCAGAACATCCGACGTGAGCTGCGCGACGACGTCGGTGCCCAGCCTGCTGAGCACGGCGACCTCTCGCACTGGAGTGAGCAGGGTGTGCTGCTGCTGAACCGCGTGCTGACGGTTGCGCCGGGTGAGCCCGCGTCGCACAAGGGCTGCGGCTGGGAGCAGGTGACCGAGCGTGCGATCGATGCGCTCGTGGCTCGTGGCGGGCCGCTGGTGGCTGTGCTGTGGGGAGCGCAGGCTCGCTCGCTTGCGCCTCGACTCGGTGACGTGCCTCGGGTCGAGAGCGCGCATCCGTCGCCGCTGTCTGCCTCGCGCGGATTCTTCGGCTCGAGACCGTTCTCGCGCGTGAACGCGCTGCTGGCCGAGCAGGGTGCCGCCCCAATCCGCTGGTAGTTGCGAAAAACGCACGGGTTTGACGGTCAAACCGGTGCGTTTTTCGCAACAAATGCGGGTGTCGGGGGTACCGGGCATGATGGATGCATGACCACGTTCGACGATTGGCAAGAGCAGCGGCGGCGCACCGATGCCGATGCGCAGGCCGCGGCAGCAGCGACAGGGTCAGGCGACGCGACGCTGACCGACCTGGGCCTGGGCATGTGGCTCGTCTCGGTCGCCGGCACCAACCGCGGCACCATCACGCAGCTCGAGGTGCACGGCGAGCAGCGCTACAGCGCACGCCTGCGACATTTCAACCCGGGGCAGGGCGTGCTGATCGGGGAGTACTGGGAGCTCGAGAAGGCCGTCGCCGCGATCCTCGCCGAGACACCGAAGCTGCAGGGCCGCGACCCGTTCAGACAGCTGACCAACTACGCCTCGCGCGACGACATGCGCGAGCGAGCCGAACGCGCGAGACTGCGCAGAAGGGCGGGCCGCTACAGTGCCTGACGCCGCGACCGATACAGAGCTGACACGTGCCACCGCGCTTGAGCTGTGGCAGCTGATCCGCGACGGCGATGTGACCGTCAGCCAGGTCACCGAGCACTTCAGCGACCGCATCGACAGGCTCGACACACACGGCGCGTTCGTTGCCAAGAGTCCAGAGCTCGCCAGCGATCGGGCCGCCCGGCTTGATGCCGCGAGCGACCGGTCAGCTGTGCTGTTCGGGCTGCCGATGGCTGACAAAGACCTGCACCTTCGCGCGGGTGTTCCGACAACGTTCGGGTCGAGGGCGTTCGCAGGCTATGTGCCAGAAGAGACGGATGCGCTCACGACGCAACTCGACAGTGCCGGTGTCGTCTCGCTCGGGAAGACCGCTTCGCCTGAATTCGGGTTCGCCGGCTACACCTCGTCGCTCGCGCACGGGCACACGACGATCCCGGGGCACCCCGAGCTCGGTGCTGGCGGCTCCAGCGGGGGAGCAGCCGCTGCTGTCGCTGCCGGACTCTTGCCCTTCGCTCCGGGAAGCGATGCTGGCGGCTCGGTGCGCATCCCAGCCGCGGCGTGCGGCATCGTGGGGCTCAAGCCGTCGAGGGGGCGGATTCCCGCACTCGGCGGGCAGGGAAGCATCGGGCAGCTGGCAGTCGCCGGTGCGCTTGGCCGCTCCGTGGCAGACGTCGCCCTTCTGACAGACGGCATGATTCCGCGCGAGCACGGCAGCACCGACTATGCGACGGTGCTGCGAAGCCCCGAGCTCGATGACGGCTCGCTGCTGGCATCGGCCATCAGGGGCGAGCTCGCCGATGGACGCAAGCGCGCTCGCATTGCGGTGCTGACGGGCGAGACCCCCTGGCAGGATTTCGTCGACACACCCATCAGCCCAGAGGCCAAGGAGGCTCTTGCGCGAGCCGTCGAGGGGCTCAGTGCTGCGGGCCACGAGATCGAAGAGCTCGAGATGCCTGCTCTGCCTGGTTACGCCGACGAGTTCGTAGCCCTCTGGCACTTCAACGCGGCAGCCCTGCCGGTGACCGACGAACAGTTCGAGCTGCTCGAGCCGCTGACCCAGGAGTTCGTCCGTTCCGGCCGCGCGATCGGCCCTCGCCGGGTCGTGCAGGCGGTGCAGGCCTTCGCCGGCTACGAGCAGACGGTCGTGCGCGCATTCGCGCCGTACGACGCGGTGCTCACGCCGACCACGGCGTTGACGCCGAGGCCCGTCGGCTGGCACACGGATGACCCGAAGGTGAACTTCGAGCGGCAGTGTCAGTACACCCCTCACACGTCGTTCGTGAATGTCGTGGGGCTGCCTGCGCTGTCGGTTCCGGTGCTGGCTCTCGACGAAGGCATCTCGATGAGTGTGCAGCTGATCGGACGCCCGGGCGACGAGGCTGGCATTCTGGCGCTCGGCCGCCAGCTCGAGCGGCGCATCCCGTGGCGGGAGAGGGTCGAGGCGGCGTTCGCGGCGTGATCAGTCGCTGACAGCTTCTGCGGTCTGCCGAAATGCTTGGATCTGCCCAAATGCTTGCTGTGGGCAAGCATTTCCGCTGAATCCACCTGAAAGCAAGCACTTCGGCAGACGCTCACCGCGCCTTGACGTAGCCGCCCTTGACGAGATCGGCCTCGATCTCGAAGCGGTTCTGCAGCGGGTCGATGCCAGCCGCGAAATACATCGGAATGAACAGCAGCCCGTAGCGTCGCCACTGCTTACGATGCACGTCTTCGTGCTCGAGCACGGTGTCGTTCAGCTCGCGATTCGACAGCACGACCCCGCCGACGCAGGTGCCGCCGCGGCCGAAAGCCCACTTCGGCAGATCGCTGACCACCGTCAGCTCGCCGTGCTTTCGAAAACTGCCGCCGAGCATCCGCCCCCACAGCTTCGCACCTGCCGTCGCAACGGCGAAGCCAGCGCCAGCCTGCACTCGCACAGCATCGCGTGCAGCCCGCCCGATCGACAGCCCGAGGCTCATCAGTTGCCCTCGAACGGAATCGGCTCGCCGCGCAGATACGACTCGGCGGCGCGAGCGGCATCCTTGGTGGCTGCGAGGCCAGCGGCTGTCGGCGCGAGCTGAGCCCGAGCGCCCTCGTAGTCGGTCAGTGCAGCACGAGCTGAGGCGAGCGACGCCTGCACCGCCAGCGGAGCATTGCGCGCGATCTGCGCTGCCACCTCGATCGCGGTCGCGAGCTGCTCGCCGTCGGCAGCAACCTGCTGCACGAGGCCGATGCGGTGCGCCTCGCGTGCGTCGAAGGTGTCGCCAGTGAGGATGTGCTGCATCGCATTGCCCCACCCGAGCCGCGAGAATCGCAGCGTCGCCCCGCCGAAGGGCATGATGCCGCGGGCGACCTCAAGCTGGGCGAACTGCGTCGACTCGGCCGCAACGACCACGTCTGATGCCAGCGCGAGCTCGATGGCCAGCGTGTATGCATAGCCCTGCAGCGCGAGCACCACCGGTTTGGCGGTCTGCTCGGTCTGCACGCCCCACGGGTCGAGCCCGCCTGCGACGGTGTCGAGCGACCCCGCGGCGAGCTTCGGCGCGATGTCGGCCAGGTCGAGCCCGGCCGAGAAGTGGTCGCCGTGCGCGTACACGACGCCGACACGAAGCTCAGCGTCGTCATGCAGCTGGCGGTAGGCGGCTGCGAGCTCTTGCAGCATCGCCTCGTTCATCGCATTGCGCTTGTCAGGGCGGTTGAGCCCGATCAGCAGAATGTGCCCGTCACGGTCGATTGTCAGGTAATTGCTCACACTGTTGTTACTCACACTGGCAACCTACCGCTGACGGGCACATCAGCGAAGGGGATTGGAGGTTTCCTACGCGGTCGTCTCTTCACCGTCGGTGATCTGCTGCGGTGCGCCGCCGTTGCCCTTGAGGGCAGCGAGGCGTGCCTCGATCTCGATCGTCTCGCCGACGTTCTCGAGCGACTCGAACTGTGCGTCGAGGCTCGACGATGCGAGCTCCTGCTGGCCGAGCACCTTCGCCTCTTCGCGACGGATCTTCTCTTCGAAGCGGCCGATCTCGCTCGTCGGGTCCATGATGTCGATCGACTTGACGGCGTCGTGCACCTGCTGCTGAGCGCTCGCGGTCTTCTGGCGGGCGATGAGCTGCGAGCGCTTGGTCTTCAGCTCGTCGAGCTTGACCTTCATCTGCTCGAGGCCGGTCTTGAGCTTCTCGACGACCTCGTTCTGCGACTGGATCGAGGGCTGAGCCGACTTGGCGTCGTTCTCCGACGCGAGCTGCTTGCCGAGCGCGACCTTCGCGAGGTTGTCGAACTTGTCGGCCTCGCCGGCGTTCGTGTCGCGCAGCTGGTCAGCGCGCTGGCTGGCTGCGAGGGCCTTGCGGCCCCAGTCCTCTGCCGCGCGAACGTCTTCGCGGTAGTCCTGCTCCTGCATGCGCAGGTTGCCGATCGTCTGCGAGATCGCTGACTCTGCGTCAGCAATCGAGTTGGTGTAGTCGCGAACGAGCTGGTCGAGCATCTTCTCGGGGTCTTCTGCCTGGTCGATGAGCGAGTTGACATTCGCGCGAACCAGCTGAGAGATGCGGCCGAAGATTGACTGCTTAGCCATTGGGGTCCCTTTCGTTGGAAGGATGTTTCAAGTGTATTGACTTGTGGTCGATGTTGAACAGATGAGAATCAGCGCCCGAAGCCGGAGAACCCGCCTCCGCCTCCTCCGCCGAAGCCTGAGAAGCCTCCTCCGCCGCCGGAGAACCCGCCGCCTCCGCCAGAGAAGCCGCCTCCGCCGCCCCGGCCGCCAGAGAAGATCGCGCCGAGCACCATGCCGGCGACCACGCCGCCGACGTCGCCGCCGCTGGTGCGTCGACGACCGCCTCCGCCCCAGTTGCCCCAGTCGTCGGTGTCGTTCTGCGCGGCCGACTGGGCCTGCTGGGCCTGCGAGGTCGCGGCACTGGCCAGACGGATGCGCTCACGAGGATCGTTCGACCGCATCGCCTCTGCGAGCGACGACTTCGCCTGCGACAGCAGCTGCCTCGGCTGGCGGCTCATCTGGTAGCGGCGCGTGTTGACGAACTTCTCGGCAGTGTCGATCTGCGAGCGTGCGAACTCGACGCGCATCTCGGCCTGGCGCACCAGCTGCTCGCGTTCGCGGCCCGACTTCAGTGCGCCTTCGACCTGGTCGGTGGCGCGGTTGATGCTCTCGAGCACAGTGACGGTGTCACGAGGAACAGCGGATGCGCGGCTCAGGTGCTCTTGCAGCATGCCGACCAGCGGGGCCTTGTTGACCGTGAGGTTCTGCGCCGCCTCGAGCTTGACGATGAGGCTCTTGGCCTCTTCGAGCTCGTCCTGGTATTGCGCGTCGAGCTCTGACAGGCGCTTGGCGTGCGCGGTGACCTCGCCCAGCAGCTCTTCGATCTCTGCCAGCGCGGTCTCGGCTGCGAACACCGGCAGCGGTGCGTCTGACATGCGACCGGCAGAGACTGCCTCGTCTGCAGTGCTGAGCGCACGGTCGAGCTCGGGCAGCGCGCGCTCGGCGTGCACGATGTTCTCTTTGATCGGGGCGATCGACTTGCCCGAGTGGGTGTCGTCTTCGCGGTCGAGCGTGACCTTCGCCGACTCGATCATCGCCGGCAGGCTGGCGCGGCGCTTCTTCAGCCCCTCGATCACCTGCGGTGCGTTCTTCTCGAGGTCGCGAAGCCGCTCGAAGTCGTCGGCGTGCTCGCCGAGCTCAGCCTGCGAGGTCTCGGCGATCTCGAGGATGCGCGCATTCCAGTCGCGCTGCTCCTGCTCGGTGTCGGGGAAGGCGTCATCGAGCTGCTGCTGCAGCGTGAATGCCTCCTGCGTGCCCTTCTTGGCCCGATTGAGTGCTTCCTGAAATTTGGCGACGGGCTCCTGGCCGAACTGTGCCAGAGCGAACTGCAGCTCCTGGTCGGACTGCCTGACCGTCTCGTCGAGGTGCACGAGGGCGATGTCGGCGCGCTTCTTCAGCTCTTCGAGCTCGGCCTCGAGGGCCTGCTGCGCCTTGCGAGCACGGTTGCGCTTGCGCACCTTCACGACGACCACGATCACGATCACGATGACGATGATCACGATGAGTGCGATGAGGATCGTCATGCCGCCCTGCTGGGCGCTCTCGCCAGGTGCCGTTGCGAGCCGGTCGGCGAACGCGACGATGGCGTCGCCTGCCTGGCCCGAGTTGCCGCTCAGGATGCCCGGCACCAGGTCGTCCTCTACGGCTGACTGGATCGTCGAGTCCGAGTTCTCGACGTCGCTGCCGACGGCGACGCCGTAGCGGCCGTCGTCGTCAGTCGCGACGACCGCGATGATGCTGTTGAAGGCGACGCCCGACTCCTGCGCGACCGTGTTGGCGAAGGTGATCGAGTCTGCGCCCTCGAACGAGTCGATGATCATCACATAGACGTTGTCGGGGCCTTCGGCGCTTGCGTTGCGAACCTCGGTCTCGACCGCGGCCACGTCGTCGAGGAGGCCAGTCGTGTCGACCACCGTCTGGCCGTCGAGAGACTCGGGCTCGGCAGCTGTCGCGGCCTGTGCTCCGAACGGCACCAGCAGCACAGCCAGCGCGGCTGTGAGGATCAGCGATCGGCGTCGGACGCGGCGAACGGCAACGTTGTGGCTCATGTGACCTCCTGCAGTCAGTCAGAGGTTACCGCCAGAACGTTGCCGTTCGCTGTCAGATTTCGCTTTCGGCGTGGAGCGTCAGTTCGCTTCTGCCGCCTCCTTGAGGCGACGCTTCACGTCGGTCAGCTCGCGACCGAGCTCGCCCGGAAGGCGCTGGCCGAAGATCTCGTAGAACTCGCTGACTCCGAGCATCTCGTCGCGCCAGCCCTCGACATCGCACGAGATGAGCTCGTCGAGCACGTCGCGGTCGATCTCGAGGCCGTCGAGGTTCAGCTCGTCAGCCGCCGGCAGGATGCCGATCGGCGTCTCGACGCCCGTGACCTCGCCTGAGACCCGCTTGGCGACCCAGTCGAGCACGCGAGCGTTCTCGCTGAATCCCGGCCACGGGAATCCGCCCTCTTCGTCGCGACGGAACCAGTTGACGTTGAAGATCTTCGGCGCCTTGTCGCCGAGCGACTCGCCCATGCGCAGCCAGTGGGCGAAGTAGTCGCCCATGTTGTAGCCGGCGAACGGCAGCATCGCGAACGGGTCGCGGCGGATCTGGCCGACGGGGCCCTCGGCGGCAGCGGTCTGCTGCGACGAGACTGTCGAGCCGACGAAGACGCCGTGCTGCCACGAGCGCGACTGCATCACGAGCGGCACGAGGCTGGGGCGACGGCCGCCGAAGATGATCGCGTCGATCGGCACGCCGGCCGGGTCGTCGTAGTCGGGTGCGATCGACGGGCACTGCATGGCGCGCACCGTGAAGCGGGCATTCGGATGCGCGGCAGGGGCATCGCCGGACGGGTCGTGCGGTTCGCCGAGCCAGTTGGTGAGGTTCTCGGGAACCTCCTTGGTCATGCCCTCCCACCAGACGTCGCCGTCTTCTGTCAGTGCGACGTTGGTGAAGATGGTGTCGCGCTCCATCATCTCCATGGCGACCGAGTTCGTCTTGACGCTCGTGCCGGGTGCGACGCCGAAGAAGCCGTACTCGGGGTTGATCGCGTAGAGGCGGCCGTCCTTGCCGGGGCGCAGCCACGCGATGTCGTCGCCGATGGTCTCGATCGTCCACTCGGGCATCGACGACTGCAGCATCGCCAGGTTGGTCTTGCCGCATGCTGACGGGAAGGCGCCGGTGATGTGCAGGGTTCGACCGGACTCGTGGCGCATGCGCAGGATGAGCATGTGCTCTGCCATCCACCCCTCGTCGCGCGCCATGGCGCTCGCGATGCGCAGGGCGAAGCACTTCTTGGCCAGCAGCGCGTTGCCGCCGTATGCCGAGCCGAAGGAGATGATCTCGCGCGTCTCGGGGAACTGCGTGATGTAGCGGTTGGGGTTGCTCGGCCATGCGACGTCAGCCTCGCCCTCGGCGAGCGGCACGCCGATCGAGTGCAGGGCCTTGACCCAGAAGTCGCCCGACTCGATCGCGGTGTGCACCTCGTCGGTGACGCGCGTCATGTACATCATGCTGGCCGCGACGTAGGGGGAGTCGGTGATCTCGACGCCCAGCTGCGAGATGGGGCCGCCGACGACGCCCATCGAGAACGGGATGACGTACATGGTGCGCCTTGCCATCGCGCCCTCGAAGAGCTCGTCCAGGGTCTCGCGCATCTCAGCGGGGTCGCGCCAGTTGTTCGTGGGGCCCGCGTCGATCTCCTGCTCGGAGCAGATGAACGTGCGGTCCTCCATGCGGGCCACGTCGTCTTTCGTCGAGCGGGCGAGGTAGCTGCCCGGACGCTTGGGAACGGGAACGATCGTGCCGGCTTCGAGCATCACATCGACGAGCTCCTGGTACTCAGCGTCGCTGCCCGTGAGGTAGCGGACCGAGGCCGGCTTCGTCTTCGCGGCGACTTCGTCGACCCAGGTGCGAACGTCGGCTGCTGCGAGTACTTCTGTGGCTGCAAAATCTGTCATGGTTACTAGTCTGGTCATGGTTACTAGTCTGGTCATGGTTTCGCGGCAATGGGTGGCAATTGTGTGTGCAAGAAGCGCATTTCTTTCATAGAATGAGGATATGACCGATCTTCCGCTGCTGGGCCAGCGCATCCGCCACTTCCGAACGAAGGCAAAACTCACCCTCGACGACGTCGCGTCGCAGGTGGGGCTCGCTGGCAGCCAGCTCTCGCTCTTCGAGAACGGACGGCGAGAGCCGCGCCTGTCGCAGCTCGACTCGATCGCAGCGGCGCTCGGCATCTCGTCGAGCGATCTGCTGGTGCGCGAGGCGCCCAGCGAGCGGGCCTCGCTCGAGCTCGAACTTGGCCGGCTGCAGGATGGTCCGGTGTACCAGCGCCTCGGACTGCCGAGTGTGCGCGCAGGCAAATCCGTAGACGACCGCGTGCTCGAGTCGCTCGTCGGGCTGCATCGCGAGCTCGACCGCAGAGCCCGCGAGACGGTGGCGACGCCCGAGCAAGCCAGGCGCGACGCGACGACGCAACGCCTCGACATGCAGGCCGCGAACAATTCCCTGCCCCATATCGATGACCTCGCGCAGGAGCAGCTGCAATCAATCGGGCACGAGAACGGCAGCCTCACCCACCGCGGCGTCACGCAGATGGCCAACAGGCTCGGCTTCGAGCTGGTCTACGTGAACGACCTCCCGCATTCGACCAGATCGGTGACCGACCTCGAGAACGGCAAGATCTACCTCCCACCCGCGTCGATCCCCGGTGGTCACGGCTTGCGCTCCATGGCGCTGCAGGCGATCGCACACCGCCTGCTCGGGCACACGAACCCGGCGACGTACAGCGAGTTCCTCAGGCAGCGGCTCGAGATCAACTACTTCGCAGCAGCCACGCTCATGCCCAAGCGCGCCGCGAGCGACTACCTGCGGCGAGCAAAGCGCGACCGCAACATCGCGGTCGAGGACTTCCGCGATGCGTTCGGCGTGACGCACGAGACCGCGGCGATGCGTCTGACGAACCTCGCGACAACCGAGCTCGACCTGACGCTGCACTTCCTGCGCGTCAGCGAAGACGGATCGATCGTGCGGGCCTACGTCAACGACGGCCTCGAGCTGCCTGCCGACGCGTACGGGGCGATCGAGGGGCAGTTCGTGTGCCGCAACTTCGCCGCGCGCCTCGCCTTCGACATGACGACGAAGGCGACCGAGTTCTACCAGTACACCGACACTCCCGAGGGCACGTTCTGGTGCTCGACGCAGACCGGCACCGGAACCGACGGCGAGTTCTCGATCACCGTCGGCGTGCCGTTCGAGTCGGCCAAGTACTTCCGCGGCTCGAACACGACGTTCCGCCGCAAATCGACGTGCCCCGACGAGAAGTGCTGCACGCGCCCCGAGCGAGACCTCGCCGGACGCTGGGACGGCTCAGCCTGGGCATCCGCCCGCATGCACCAGCACGTGCTCTCGCCCTTGCCCCGCGGCCGCTTTCCGGGGGTCGACGACGTCGAGCTCTACGAGTTCCTCGAGCGGCACACGCACGACGAGGCGCGCTGAGCGCTACCTGCCGAAGCGGTTGAGGCGCAGGCTGTTCACGACGACCATGACGCTCGAGAGCGCCATCGCCAATCCCGCAATGAGCGGTGATAGCAGGCCGAAGGCGGCGAGCGGGATTGCGAGCGTGTTGTAGGCGAACGCCCAGAACAGGTTCTGGCGAATGACCCGCAGCGTCGCGCGAGCCAGCTCGATGCCGGTGGTCGCCTGTTCGAGACCTCCTGAGACGAGCGTGATGGAGGCGGATGCGCGGGCAACGTCGGTTCCGGAGCCCATGGCGATTCCGAGGTCGGAGGCCGCGAGTGCCGCCGCGTCGTTGACGCCGTCGCCGATCATCGCGACTCGTCGGCCCTGCGCCTGCAGCTGGCGCACGTGCTCGAGCTTGTCGCCGGGCAGCGCGCCAGCGTGCACTTCGGTGATGCCGACGGCCTGGGCGATGCGGTCGGCAGCGCCAGCGTGGTCGCCGGTGATCATGATCGGCTCGATGCCGAGTCCGCGAAGACGCTCCACTGTCTGCTTCGACTCGGGTCGCACCTGGTCGTCGAGCATGAGGGTGCCGAGGTAGGCGCCGTCGTACTCGACTGCGACGAGGGTGCCGGTTGCCGCCAGGCCGTCTGTGACACCGATCCAGTCGGGCTTGCCGACGCGCACCGTGTGGCCGTCGAGCATTCCGGTGAGTCCCTTGCCCGAGACGTTCTTCACGTCATCGCCAGCGACTACCGGCACACCGGCCTGCTCTGCGGCGTCGAGGATCGCCCTCGAAATCGGGTGCTCGCTACCTGATTCGAGGGCTCCGGCGATGCGCAGCACGTCGCGCCGGTCGACGTAGTCTTCGACGAACCAGCTCACCACGCGCATCCGCCCGGCTGTCAGGGTGCCGGTCTTGTCGAGGATCGCGACGTCGACGCGGCGGGCTGTCTCGAGCACAGTCGCATCGCGCAGCAGCAGGCCGAGCTCGCTGCCGCGGGTCGTGCCGACGAGAATCGCGGTCGGTGTCGCGAGGCCGAGCGCGCAGGGGCAGGCGATGATCAGGGTCGCGACCGCGGCCGACAGCGCCGAGCCCCAGTCGCCGGTGAAGAGCACCCAGCCGATCAGTGTGAGCAGCGAGATGACCAGCACCGCCGGCACGAAGAATGACGAGATGCGGTCGGCGAGTCTCTGGGCACCGGTCTTGCCGCTCTGAGCGGTGCGCAGCATGCCAGCGATCTGCGCGAGTTCGGTGTCTGACCCGACTCGAGTCGCTCTGACGGTGAGCATGCCGTCGCCATTGATGGTGCCGCCGATGACTTCGCTGCCGACGACGGCTTCGAGAGGCATGGATTCGCCCGTGACGAGGGATGCGTCGATGGTAGAGGCGCCAGAGGCGACCACGCCGTCTGCCGCGATCTTCTCGCCGGGAACGACGCGGATTACGTCGTCGACCTCGAGCAGTTCGACAGGCACGCGCTCGTCGCCGCCTGCGGTCAGCCGTGTGGCCTCTTTGGCGCCGAGTCGAGCGAGTGCGTCGAGTGCGTCGAGCTGGGAGTCCTTCGCGCGCGATTCGATCCAGCGGCCGAGCAGCAGGAATGCGGTGACGGCCGCGGCGACCTCGAAATACAGCTCGTGGTGTCCGGAGCCGAACAGCGACATCTGCATCTTCATGCCGATCTCACCCGCGCCGCCGAACAGCAGCGCCCAAGTTGACCACAGCATCGCGCTCAGTGTGCCGAGCGAGATCAGCGTGTCCATCGTCGTCGCGCCGTGGCGGGCGCTGACGAACGCAGCCTTGTGGAACGGGAAGGCGCACCATGCGACGACTGGAAGCGTCATGGCGAACACGATCCACTGCCACGCCGGAAACTGCAGCGTCGGCACCATCGACAGCACCATCACCGGCACTGCGAGCGATGCGGCGACGATGAGTCGGATGAACGGCAGGCGGCTGCGTGGAGGTCTGTCTGACCCAGCCGGCGCGGCAGAATAGCCTGTCGACTCGATTACCGAGATGGCGTCTTCGGCAGTCAGGCTGTCGGCAAGGGTGAGCGTGGCAGACTCGGTCGCGTAGTTGACCTCGGCGCTGATGCCGTCGACCTTGTTGAGCTTCCGCTCGATTCTGGAGGCACAGGACGCGCAGGTCATGCCCTGCACGTCGAGATCAACTTGCGACACGGCAGCCTACTTCAGGACGGTGCGGTAGCCGGCCTCGACGACTGCGGCCTCGAGTGCTGCGCCGTCGACGGGGGCATCGGACTGCACGAAGACGGTCGACTGGCCACCGGGAACGAGCGAGACGGTGACGTTGCCGACGCCTTCGACGCCGCCGACCTCAGTGATGATGCTGTCGACGCAGTGGCTGCACGTCATGCCTTCAACGGTGAGTTCGGTGACCTGACGCGCATCTGCCGATGCCTCGCCACCGCCGCCGCAGCACGAGCCGCCGCAGCATCCGCTTGCCTGGGTGTCGTCTATCAGCTCGGGCGTCGTGATCTCGATGTTCTGCTTCATGGGATTCCTCTCGGTTCGTTGGGTCGTGTCAGGATTTCAGCAGCCGCGAGATCGCTGCTGAGGCCTCTTCGAGCTTCGCATCGGCAACGGTGCCGCCTTCTGTCGCGGCCTCTGCGACACAGTGGCGAAGGTGGTCGTCGACGAGCATGACCGCTACATTCTCGAGCGCACGCTTGGTTGCCGAGACCTGCGTGAGCACGTCGATGCAGTATGTGTCTTCGTCGACCATGCGCGCGATGCCGCGCACCTGCCCCTCGACGCGACGCAGTCGCTTCAGCAGGGCATCCTTGTCTTCGCTGTAACCGTGCATGTGCTCTCCTTCTTCCCGCGACTATACCCCTAGGGGGTATGCCGGGGCAAGTGTGTCGTGCAGGATTTCCAGCAGTTCGGGCGAGAATAATCGTCTATGACCCGACAGCAGCCGGTTCGCACCGCCACGACAGCTGACCGCGACCTCACCCTCGACCTTGTCAGAGTCGTCTGCGTTCTGCTGGTCGTCGTCGTGCATCTGCTGCTGGCCGGAGTCTCGCTGGGCGACGACGGCGTGCGGATCGAGAAGACGCTCGAAGAGCAGAGCTGGTTCAATGTGGTCAGCTTCGTCTTCCAGATCATGCCCGCATTCTTTCTCGTGGGCGGATTCGCGGCAATGACCGGCTGGGACTCGCTCGTCCGCAGGAATCCGGGGCAATCGTTTCGCGAGAGCGCCAGTGCGTTCGTGCGCGTACGGATCGCGCGGCTGGCACGGCCCGCGATCGCAGTCATGGCAATCTTCACGGTCGCTCTGCTTGTCGCCCGATTCATCGGGGCGCCGTCAGAGCTCGTCGACGCCGTCGCCAGCGGCGTCGGCTCACCCATGTGGTTCCTCGCCGCGTACATGATCGCGCAGACGGCGGCCCCGTGGATGATCCGAGCGCACAGGGCGAAGCCCCTGCTGACCCTTGCCGCAATCGCTCTGCTTGCTGTTGCCACCGACGCGCTCCGAATCGCTTCAGGCGTGACGCTGCTGGGGCTGCCCAACACAGCATTCGTCTGGGTCTTCGCTCAGCAGCTGGGCTTCTGGTACCGCGACGGCTGGTTCCAGCGGCGTTCGCCGCTCGCACTCATAGGACTCGTCATGATCTCGTATGCGCTCGCGATCGGGGCAGTTGCGGCTGTTCCGATGTACTCCTGGAACATGCTGGCGAACCAGTTTCCGCCGACGCTTCCGCTCATGGTGCTGGCGCTCTCACAGGGGGCGCTGCTGGCGCTCTGCAAGCGCCCGCTCACGGCGCTCATGCGCACACGCCTGGCGCAGGGCGTGGTCTTCGTCGCTGGCACTCGCCTCATGACGATCTACCTGTGGCACCTTCCGGTCATCATGGCGATCATCGGCGTGCAACTTCTGGTGCCCGACTGGCTCTCAGAGCCGGGCAGCGGGAGATGGTGGTTTGAGCGCATTCCGCTGTACCTGCTCGTACTCGGAGCGGTCTACCTGCTCTCGCTCGTGCTGGGCCGACTCGAGGCGGCACCTGCCGGACTCGCGCATCCGAGGTTCCCGGGACTGCCGGTCGCGCTGCTCGCCGTTGCCGCGTTCGTTCCGGGACCGGTGCTGATCATGGTGTTCGGACTCGACGTCGTGAACGCGACCGTGTCGCTCATCGGGTCTGCTGCTGCTCTCATTCTCGTGGCCGGACGCGCGCCCGAAGCGCATCGTCAACGTCATCAGCGTGCTTGAGTGACAGCACGATGAACGGCATGAGCCACCGACGAAGCGACGGGCGAAGGCCCCGCGAGCGCTGCGCCAGCCAGACTTGACGGCCGAGGTCTGACAGCACCGGAATCATGGTCAGTGTGAGGGCGACGGCGAGGCCAAGGCGTTCGGAGAGACGCAGCGGCCATGCCTGCAGCACGTCTTCGACGCGAGTGGTGCGAGTCAGAACGCTCGCGAGCACGAAGATCGCCAGCACTCGCGATCCCGTGGTCATGCCCTGCTCGATGCCCTGAAACCACCACACGGCAGCTGCGATGAACAGCACGAACGGCAGCACTCTCAGCGTGTCGACCAGCAGGATGCGCGGTGGCAGCCACGCGGCGACGATCGCGCTCGCAGCGACCGTGAGGCCGACTGCGAAGCTCCAGGCGCCAGCTGGCAGCAGCACGAGTGCCAGCGAGATCGCGGCGAAGGCGAGCAGCTTCAGCGTCGCCGGCAGTCGGTGCAGTGGACCTGCGCCTGTCACGAACGCGCTGATCACTCGAGGCTCTTCTCGTATGTCGCGACTACCGCATCCGCTGGCCCCTGCATCGTGATGCGGCCAGCTTCGACCAGGATCGCCTCGTCGCAGCGAGACGCGAGCTCGAGATCGTGGGTCACCAGCAGCAGGTCGGGTGCATTGTCTGCGAACAGTCGGTCTCGCACGATGCGACGGTGGCGGCCGTCGAGGAAGCTCGTGGGCTCATCGGCAATCACAAGCTCGGGCTCGCCTGCGAGGATCGCGCAGAGGGCCAGACGCTGCTGCTGCCCGCTCGAGAGCGAATGGCAGGAGTGCTCGGCGAGGTCGGTCAGCCTGTGCTCCTGCAGTGCGGATGCGGTGCGCTCGCGAATCTCTGCTCGGCTCAGGCCGCGGCCGCGAAAACTGAGCGCCACGTCTTCCTGCACCGTCGGCATGACCGGCTGGGCGCCCGGGTTCGAGAAGAGAAAGCCGATTCGCTCGGGGGCGTCGACTGACCCTTCTGATTTGATGAGCCCGCCGATGACGCGTGCGAGCGTCGACTTGCCCGAGCCGTTCTCGCCGACGACCGCGGTGCGGCGTGCGGCCAGGGTGCAGGTCGCGTCATCGAGGATCGTCACAGACCCGCGCCCGTCAGGCGACGGAGCGAAGACGGATGCGCCCTGCACACGGATCATGCAGCGGGCGTCTCTGCGGAAGTCTTCTGTGGGGCGCGTGTTCTCGCCAACTGACCGAAGGCGCGCGGGTACGCCTTCCAGAGGGCGAGTGTGACGAGGGTCGCGATGGCGATCTTCAGCGCGTCACCGGGCAGGAACACCAGGCTTGCCACTGCAGCCTCCGTGACCGTGGTGCCCGTCACGAGTGCCTGCACTGGGATGCCGAAGAGATACACGACCAGGACTCCGCCGCCGATGAGCCCCACGATGACTCGCAGCCATGTCGGACGATTCGCCCCCGTGTGCACGATGAGGCCGATGACGACTGCTCCTGCGATCCAGCCGAGCAGGTAGCCGCCGCTGGGGCCGAAGAATGCGCCGATGCCGCCGCGGCCGCCGGTCAGCAGCGGGAGTCCGGCCGCGACCATCACTTCGAACAGCAGCACGGCAGCACCGCCGCGCCAGGGTCCGAGCACTGCTCCTGCCAGCATCACGCCGAGTGTCTGAGCGGTGATCGGCACGGGGCCCAGGGGAAGTGCCGGTGGCAGCGCCAGGACTGCGATGAGGGCGGCAAAGAGCGCAATGTGCGCGATTCCTGCTGTTCGTGTGTTCACGTAAGGCCTCTCTAGGCTGAAGATCGTCGGTGGGCGTTCATTGAACGGTGTTCATTGAACACTGTTCAGCGTACTTGACCTAGCATGGGCTCATGCACATTGAGCAGGTGGTCGACGCGGCGATCGCCCAACTTGACCGTCTCGGCCTTCCCGATTTGTCGATGCGACAGGTGGCCGCCGCACTCGAAGTGCAGCCGAGCGCCCTCTACTGGCATGTCGCCAGCAAGCAGCACCTGCTCGGACTCGTTGCCGACCGCATTCTTGCCGACTGCCCCCAGCGCGTATCCGTCGTTGGACAGGTCGACAGCCTGAGGCTTGCACTGCTGGCCAGACGCGACGGCGCCGAGCTGGTCGCGTCGTCGATCGCGCTTGGGATGGGTGGGCACGGCCTGCGAGACCGTCTTCGGCGGGCCGCCGGCGAAGTGCCGGAAACACAGCGAGAGGCAGTGGTCGAGGCGTGTGCGCTGCTGTTGCTCGGCAGCACGCAGCTTGAGCAGCAGCGGTCGCAGGCAGCGGCCATTGGCGTCGAGCTGGGGGATGAACAGCCAACCGTGAGCCTGGCAGAACTGGCCCGGCTCATGCTGGTCGGCTCACGTCGGCTATAGTGAGTCCGGCGTAAAAGCCACCCCGAGCCCCCATAGCTCAGGGGATAGAGCGTCTGCCTCCGGAGCAGAAGGTCGTAGGTTCGAATCCTACTGGGGGCGCTTTGAGCGTGATTCAGGGAGTGTCAACAGCCTCTAGTTCGGCGTCGAACAGGTCAGTGTAGGTCTCGAGCGTTATCGCTGGAGAGGCGTGGCCAAGCACCTCCTGAATGGATAGGTATCTAAGCCCAGGCTAAGCGTGCGAACTGATCCCGGGCATAACCAAGGCAGCTTGAATCGCCCTGAGTTTTTAGAGGCTCCTGATCTTGGAAACGAGGATGGAGTTATGCCGAAGGAATTGGCGTCGGGGAAGCAGACGCCGTATCGCTACTCAAGCGAGGAGAAGGCCGCCGCGGTGTGAGTACCACCGAAGCGCAGCGGGTGCGAGAGCTCGAGCAGGAGAACCGTGAGCTTCGTCGCGCGAACTGAAGTGCTCAAGCGGGCCGCGTCTTTCTTCGGGGCGGAGCTCGACCGCCACTACCGGAAGTAGCCGCGTTCATCGACGCGAACAACGACGACGTCGTGGACGGTCGCCGGCTCGGAGTCGAGCTCATCTGCAGGATGCTGCAGGTGGCTCCGAGCAGCTACTACGCCGCCAAGACCCCTGCTCCGTCTGCCCGCGCCCGGCGGGATGAGGAGCTGATCCCGCAGTTGATCGCGCTCTGGGAAAGCAACTGCTGCGTCTATGGGGTCCGCAAGCTCTGGAAAGCTGCGCGCCGCACCGGGATCATGATCAGCCGAGATCAGGTCGCGAGGCTGATGCGGGCGGCAGGGATTGAGGGCGCGAGTCGGTCGAAGCGGGTCAAGACGACCAGGCCGGATCCGACGTCGGCGCGGCACCCGGATCTGGTCAGGCGGGAGTTCACCGCGACGCGGGCAGTCAATTCACGTCGGTTCGCTACGGCGAACGATTCGCGGAGATCGGCGCCACACCGTCGATCGGGACCCTCGGTGACAGCTGTGACAACGCCCTCGCCGAGACCGTGAACGGCTACTACAAGGCCGAACTCGTCCGCGGGCCTGCCCGCTCGTGGCCGTGGAAGACGGTCGAGGACCTCGAACCCGCG
The DNA here is from genome assembly GCF_900163565.1 of Agrococcus casei LMG 22410. Lineage (GTDB taxonomy): Bacteria > Actinomycetota > Actinomycetes > Actinomycetales > Microbacteriaceae > Agrococcus > Agrococcus casei. Next base: position 218 of record NZ_FUHU01000036.1, on the reverse strand, counting down.
ACGCTCGGCTGGGTGCACTGGCGCAACACCGAGCGCCTCCACGGCTACCTCGGCTACGTCCCGCCGACCGAGTTCGAGAACACGTTCTATGCTGTCCCCAACGACCGCACTCTGCTGGTCGGAATCAATTAGCGCGAGTCTCCATCAGACCCAGGGCGCTTCAAGGGGAGCGACAGGCGCGAGCTGATGTAGAGGGTCCGGTAGATAGCCTCGTGCGA
>NZ_FUHU01000020.1 GCF_900163565.1 Agrococcus casei LMG 22410 | reverse complement strand
ATCCTTCCAGGCCAGCCCTCTCGGCTAGCCACGCTCGATGTCACCAGTTCCTGCACCAGACCCAACTCATCCCCGCCAACCCGGCAGCACGCTTACGCCTCCCCCAGCCCGACAATCAACGCGAACGCTACCTGACCCGCGACGAAGCATCCCAACTCCTCAACGCGCTCAAAGGTCAGGAGAAAGCGATCGTCGCCATGCTGCTCGGCACCGGCCTCAGATGGGGCGAACTCGCCGGCGCCCACATCGAGCACTACGACCCCAAGACAGCGACGTACAGGGTGACGAAGGTGCACGACGACCACAGCCGCGAACTCCGCGACTACCCCAAAGGCAAGAAGCGCCGCACCGTCCCCATCCCACCCTGGGTACAGAAGGAACTCACCAAGGTCATCGGTAAGCGCCGCAGCGGCCTCATCTTCACCACCACGACTGGAACAGCACTCGACAACGGAAACTTCGTCAAACGGACGCTCACGCCCGCCCTGCTCCACACAGGCATCGAAGACGTCACCCCACACACGTTCAGACACACCTACGCCTCCTGGCTGATCCAAGAAGGCGTATCGCTCGCCGAAGTCGGGAAACTCCTAGGCCACGTCTCCCCGCAAACGACAGCCCGCTACACGCACTTGCTGCAGGAAGCATCGCAGCAAGTGATCGACGCGCTAGCCGATCCGTGGGGCTCGACCGAGAACGATACAGAAATCGGTCAAGTGCGTGGGGCAAACGTGGGGCAGATTCGCGCTACACGACGCTCCGCCACGCTACGCCACTCGAACAGACGAAAGCCCCGTCTCCCCAGCAATAGCAAGGAAATCGGGGCATAACGCTACGCAGCGCATCATCACGCTACAAGGCTCTGTTCAGACTTTTAATCCATTGGTCGCGGGTTCGAGCCCCGCAGGGCCCACTCTGCACATCACGCGTCAGTCGCGCTCGGCGAGCTTCGCCGAGTCGACGATGATCCGAAGCGCCTGCACGTGCCCTTCGAAGGCCTCGCGGCCCATGGCGGTTGCCGAGAACCAGCGCGTGCGCCGCTTGCCCGTGTAGGTCTCCTCCGCCGAGACGTAGCCGACCTCGGCGAGCACCGCGAGGTGGGCCGAGAGGTTGCCGTCGCTGAGGCCGAGGGCCTTCGCGAGCGCCGTGAACCTGATCGACCCCGACTGCGGCAGCCCGTGCAGGGCGGCCTGGATGCGCAGCCGGTTCGAGTCGGTCAGCACCTGGTCAAAGGGCGTGCGCAGCTGGCGGCCGAGCTCGTCTGAGAGCTCGCTGCGGCTCATCTGGTCAGCCACGTCGCACCGTCGCGATCACGCGCGCGAAGCCGACTGCAAGCAGCGGCAGCCCGGCAGCGAGTCCGAACAGCAGCAGCGGCCCGACCGCCTCCTGAAAGCTCGCCACGGCCGCGGCCACGACGCCGATGCCGGCACTGACGGCGTACGGCACGTCCTGCGTCGCAATGGCGTAGAACACCATGCCGACGCTCCACAGTGCGCCGAGCAGCAGCGCGATGTTGACCCAGGTGGCCGGCTGGGCGGCTGCGACGATGAACGGGGATGCGCCCATCAGCACGAACCACCCCGCCTGCATGCGCCCCTCGGTGCCGGTGCGCACCGCTGCGCGCATGGGAGCCCAGCTCAGCGACATGCCGACCATCCACGCGACAACCGCTGCGGCGACGCGCCACCAGCCGTCGAGCAGCTCGAGCGACGAGTAGCCGGCGGCCCATGCGAAGCCCCAGCCGATCAGCGGATATCCGGTGGCGACAGAGCGTCCGCTCGTGCGCGTTCGATCGCGCAGCTCGTCGAGTTCGCGGATGACGCGCTCGGCCTGATCTGAGTCTGAGGACACGGTCAGCATGCTACCCGCGCGAAATTCCTCTGGCCAATACTCCATGCCACAGGGTATCGTGCTCTGTGACACAGAGTATCGGCGTCGAACACCGGGGCCGTGCAACAGATCAGAGCAGATCGAAGGGCAGAACAATGGGTCGTTTCTTCACAAGCGGACTTCTGGCGGGCGTCGTGGCCGCCGTCATCTGGATGGCAGCGGGCCTCTGGGTCGGGCTTCCGCCCGACGCCGTGGGCATGTGGGCGCTGGTGTTCCTCGTGGGCACAGCACTGCTGACCATCCTCGGTGCAACCCTCGGCTCTCGTGCCGGCGACGCCGTCAGCGCACGCACAACCGCAGGCAGCTGAACCTCAGGCTTCGGCGCGCTTCACCATCTCGCTGATCCAGATCGGCGCGAATGGTGAAGTGCAGCCGGGCGCGGTCGGGTAGTCCTTCAGCACCTCGAGCCGCTCGCCGATCGCGAGCGCACGGTCACGGAATTGCGGATGCGCGATGCCGATCTGCGCAAGGGTCGTGTTCATCTCCCACTGCAGACGATCGTGTGCGGTCGACATCTGCGACTCGATCGTGCTGAGCAGCGCGTCGTGGTCGAGGCCGTCGTCGGTGCCCTTCGCGATGCGATGCGCGGTGAGCGCCCACCCGGCGCTTGCGACGACGGGGTCGGTGTCGCGCATCCATCTCTCGCGCAGCGCCTCCATGTGCGGCCCCTTCGTGACGACGTAGCCGATCAGCCAGTCGTGCACCTTGGGAGTGCGGGCCTCGCGCAGCATCGTGTCGAGCTCGTCTGCGGTGAACTCCTTGGGCTTGCAGATGAGCAGCGCGACGAGCCTCGCGGCCGTGTCGTCGGTCGCCCAGAGCTGGCGGGCGAGCTCGGGGTCTCTCTTGAGCGCCTTGGCAACGGCGCGCAGCTTCGTGAGGTTGACGCCGTAGTCGTTGCCGTGCCGCTCGTTGATCGCGCGCGCCTTGGGGTCCTCGAGCTGCGCAAGCTCTTCGAGCGTGCTCGCGACTCGGTCGTCGGTCTGTGGTTCGCTCATGCTGGCATCGTAGCCGTGCCTCAGTCGATGAGACCCTTCTCGCGGGCGACGTGCACTGCGCGCGAGCGGCTCTCGACGTGGAGCTTGGTGAAGATGTGCACGAGGTGGCTCTTGATCGTGGCCTCCGAGACGAAGAGCGCCTTGGCCATGTCGCGGTTCGAGGCGCCTGTGGCCAGCAGCTGCATCACCTCGAGCTCGCGATCGGTCAGGCGCTCGCTGGAGCCGCGCATCCCTGCCATGAGTCGGTTCGTGAGCTCCGGCGGCATGAACATCCCGCCGCGCGACACCGTGCGGATGGCCTCGACGATCGTGGCCGGGTCGACGTCTTTCAGCAGGTAGCCCGAGGCGCCGGCCTCGACGGCTCCGGCGATCTCGGCGTCGCGATCGAAGGTCGTCAGCATGATGACGCCGGGAGCCGGCCGCAGCGCACGCAGCGCCTTTGTCGTCGCGATGCCGTTCATGCCCTCGCCGAGCCGCAGGTCGCACAGCACCACCGCCGGCTGCAGCTGCTCGCTGAGCTTGACGGCCTCTTCTCCGCTCGACGCCTCGCCGGTCACCGCGAGGTCGTCGTATGCCTCGAGCACTGCGCGCAGCCCCGTGCGCACGACGGGGTGGTCGTCCACCAGCAGGATCTCGATGCTCATAGGGCTTCCTCTCGTTGGTTTCCGGCCTCGCCGCTCAGGCGCAGCGGCACATGGGCGCTGAGTGTCGTGCCCTCCCCCGGGCTGCTGACGATGTCGATGCCGCCGCCCAGCTGCACGAGGCGCGATCTGATGAATCCCAGGCCGTAGCCGGCCTCGGCAGTGGGGGTCGACGCCTCCCACTTGGCGACGTCGAAGCCGACGCCGTCATCGACGATGTCGAGGCGCACGACGTCATCCTGGCATGCGAGGGTCACCACGACGCGGTCGGCTCTCGAGTGCTGTGCCGCGTTCGCGAGCGCAGACTGTGCAGCGCGCAGCAAGGCGACTTCGCTCTCGGTGTCGATCGCGGGCATCATGCCCTCCACGCGCAGGTCGGCACGCAGCGTCGACCCCTGCGCCGCGGCTTCGGCGCGAATTCGCCCCACGATGGTCTCTAGTGCGTCTGGCAGCGCGGCCGCCTCGAGCTCTGCCGGAGCCAGCGCCGCGATGATGCGCCGCACATCCGTCAGACTCTCGGTCGCCAGCTGGCCGACGTGTGCAAGGGCCTTCGAGTCGTTGACGTCGACCGCCTTGCCCGCCGCCGCGTGCGACAGCAGCCGGATCGACGAGAGCTGCTGGGCGACGGTGTCGTGCAGGTCGCGTGAGATGCGCGTTCGCTCTTCGCTTGCACCGGCATGCCGCTGAGCGAGCGCGAGTTCGTCCTGCAGGTGCGCGGCCTCGCGCTGCGACCTCGTGAGCGAATCGAGCAGCTGCTCGCGCTCGTGGCCCTCGCGGACGAGCTGGAGGTATCCGCGGGCGATTCCGATTGCGAAGACGCCGCCGATGAGGGGGCCGAGCACGCTTGCGTAGTTGGTGGTGCCGTGGTGGATGAGCGGTGCGATGACGACGACGATGAACACCAGGGCCGAGACCACGAGCGCGCTGGCCATGCCGAGCAGGTAGCCCGCGAGCATCCAGAGCAGGAACGCGACCCAGACGAACTCGGCCGAGACGACGACCGCGAGCCCCCAGACGGCGAGCAGCACCACCCACCACAGCACACGGCGCGACCGCTGCAGGAGGCTCTCGACGAAGATCATGCCGGCGAAGTACCAGGCGAGCATCGCGAGCGCGACCACGCTCGTGGCGAATGGCTCGGCGCCGGTCAGCAGTGCGCGGATCAGGCCGACGGTGACGAGCGCGATCGCGATGAGGTGCTGACCGCCGCGAACGGCGCGCACGACCGGGCGGTCGCTGCGAGAAGGCAGCGGCACGTCGCCCACGCGGGCGCCCTCTGGGTCGGCTTTCGTCACCCTCTGATTGTTGCACTGCCCGGCGGTGCTGCTTTTCTCGGTCGCTCAGCCGATCCGCGACAAATATCGACGCGGCGGCGCCCAGCGACCGAGAAAAGCGCATTGCGGAGGCCAGAACCACCGCATCGCAGCTGCTATCGCTTCGCGGCTTCGACAGGATTCAGGTCAAGGGTGCGCAGCAGCTGCGCATTGAGCGCGACGACCACGGTCGACAGCGACATCAGCACAGCCGCGACGCTCATCGGCAGCATGAACCCGATCGGCGCGAGCACGCCAGCCGCCAGCGGCACCGACAGCAGGTTGTATCCGGCGGCCCACCACAGGTTCTGCAGCATCTTGCGGTAGCTCGCGGCCGAGAGATCGATCACCGAGAGCACACCCCGCGGGTCTGACGAAGCGAGGATCACGCCAGCCGACCCGATCGCGACGTCGGTTCCGGCGCCGATCGCAAGCCCCACATCCGCCCGTGCCAGGGCCGGCGCATCGTTGACGCCGTCGCCCACCATCGCGACCTTGCGGCCATCGGCCTGCAGCTTTGCGACGTGCGACTCCTTGTCTTCGGGTCGCACCTGCGACAGCACGCGGTCGATGCCGAGCTCGCGGCCGACGCTCTCAGCGACAGGAGCCGCGTCGCCCGTGATCATCACCACTTCGACACCGCGCCGATGCAGCGCGTCGACGGCCTCGCGCGACTCGGGGCGAATGGCATCCGCGATGCTCAGCGCTCCCACTGCCTGCCCGTCGACCAGCACGTGCAGCACCGTCGAGTCTCCCCACGCTTCGGTGTCGCCGAGTGGCTGCAGACCGTGCTGCTCGAGCAGGTATGGTCCGCCGACTTCGACGACCGATCCGTCGACGGATGCGCGCACACCGACCGCAGGCGACGACGAGAAGCCAGACGACGCCGGGATGCTGAGGCCGCGCCCCTCGGCAGCCGCGGTGATCGCGCGGGCGAGGGGATGCTCGCTGTCGGCTTCGGCCGCCGCCGCGAGCGCCAGCACCTCGTCGTCACTGCGAGGCTCGATTGCTGCGACGCGCGTGACTTCGGGCTCGCCCTTCGTGAGTGTTCCGGTCTTGTCGAACAGCACGGTGTCGACGGTGCGCATCGATTCGAGGGCGAGGCGATCCTTGACCAGGACGCCGGCTTTGGCCGCGCGCTCCGTCGAGATCGAGACGACGAGCGGAATCGCGAGCCCGAGCGCGTGCGGACACGCGATGACGAGCACCGAGATCGTTCGCACGACGGCATCGTCAGGGCGCCCGAGCAGCAGCCAGACGACAGCGGTGATGACGCCCGCTGCCAGCGCGAACCAGAACAGCCAGCCGGCCGCACGGTCAGCGATGCGCTGCGCCTTCGATGACGACGACTGCGCGTCTGCCACCAGCCGCTGGATTCCGGCGAGGGCGGTCGACTCGCCAACCGCAGTCACGCGCACGCGCACACCCGAGTCGGTCGCGACCGTGCCTGCGACGACCTGCTCGCCCGAACCCCTCCGCACTGCTGCAGACTCGCCCGTGATCATCGACTCGTCGAAGCTCGCCTCGCCTTCGACGATCTCTCCGTCTGCCGGAACGGATGCGCCCGGCCGCACCACGACGACGTCGCCTTCGCGCAGGTCGGCAGGTGCGACGCTCACCGTCTGCTCTCCTTCGACGCGCTCGGCGGTGTCTGGCAGGAGGGCTGCGAGCGAGTCGAGAGCGGATGTGGTCTGGGCGATCGAGCGCATCTCGATCCAGTGGCCGAGCAGCATGATGACGATGAGGAGTGCGAGCTCCCACCACACGTTGAGCTCATGGCTGAGCCAGCCGAGGGTCGAAGCCCAGGACGCGCCGAAAGCGACGGAGATGCCGAGCGCGATGAGCATCATCATTCCGGGCTTGCGAGCCTTCAGCTCGTCGAGCGCACCGGTGAAGAACGGGCGGCCGCCCCAGACGAACATGACGGTGCCGAGCACGGGCGAGATCGACTGCACGAAGATGCTGTCTGGCAGCTCGTAGCCGAGCAGCCCCGCGAACATGCCGTTGAACACGACCACGGGGATCGCGAGCACCAGGTTCACCCAGAACAGGCGGCGGAACATGCCGACGTGGTCGCCGTGGCCGGCGTGGCCAGAGTGATCAGCGTGAGCGCTGTGATCTGCGTGAGCATTGTGGTCGTCGTGGCCCGCGTGCTCGTGAGCGGCGTGCTCATCGTGGTGCTGGTGATCGCTGCTGTGGTTCATGGGTCTCCTTGCCGCCGAGTTTATACCCCTAGGGGGTATCAATCAAGGGTCGTGTCAGAGCCGAGGGATACACTCCCACCATGACTGACGATGCCAATCGCAGCGAAGTGCCGCCAGCTCCGGGCGAAGAGCTCGTGATCGTCGACGGCAAGGTCGCCGCTGACTTTCCTGCAGCACCGGAAGGCGTGCACTGGAGCACCTACGGGCTCGATGTCGCGCCTCCCCCGCCGCCGCGCGGCATCCTGCCCGCCGTCGCCCTCACTGGACTCGTGATCGGCACTTTCCTGCTCGGAGTGTTTCCCGTCGACGCCACGAACTGGCCGACGGCAACGCTCGCAACCTTCGCGAGCATCCATCTGATCCTCGTCGCCGGAGCCCTGGGCTACCGTTCGCGCGCGTTCGCGAGCGTGGCGTTCGGGCTGTCGATCGCGCTCGCGGTGGCCGCGCCGATCGTGCTGCTGGTCACGGCGCTGATCAACTCGACCCCGCAGTCCACGGGCGACCTGGGCGTCATCGGCACCACGTTCGTGCTGTCAAGCATGCTGACCACGATTGCCGCTGTGCTCGCATTCGTTGCTTCGTTCAAACGTCGCGACTGGCCGCGCGGCATGGTAATCACGGCAGCAGCCATGGTCGGGGTCGCCGCGCTCGGCATGCTCGTCTCGAGTGTCATCACGCAGGCCTTGCAGGGCGTCAGCGCCGATGTGTCCGCGGGCTTCCACGCCTACTGGATCACGGCCGTGCAGCTGCTGGTGCTTCCCGTCTCGGCGACCCTCGTCGGCATTCGCAACCCGAAGTTCAAGCTCATCGCGGCAGCCCTGCTCGTGCTCACCGTGCCGCCGATTCTGGTGCCGATTCCGATCGGATTCACGCTCACCCATCTGGCTGTGCCGCTGCCGTTCATCGGCGCCGCCGTCGCCGCCGTGTTCTCGGCTCGCAGATTCACCGAGACCACCCACTACGGCGATCCCGATCGTAGACTGAGCACATGACTGTCTACGAAGGCGTGACCATCCTGCCCTTTCGCCTGAACGGCGAAGTCCGTCAGCCCGAGATCCACGAGAGCGCGACCCTGATGCCAGGCTCATTCGCATCCGGTGCCGTCTCGATCGCCGAAGGCGTCTCGCTGTGGCCCAGCGCATCCGTGCGCGGCGACTCCGACGAGATCTCGATCGGCGCGAACTCGAATGTGCAAGACAACTGCTCGCTGCACGCCGACCCGGGCTCGCCCTGCCGCGTCGGCAGCGGCGTCTCGATCGGCCACAACGCCGTCGTGCACGGCTGCACTGTCGAAGACGACGTGCTGATCGGCATGAGCGCAACCGTCATGAACGCCGCGGTCGTCGGCACGGGCTCGCTCGTGGCTGCAGGTGCGCTGATCACCGAGGGCACCGTGATTCCGCCGAACTCGCTGGTCGCTGGCGTGCCCGGCAAGGTGCGACGCGAGACGACAGAAGAAGAGCGCGAGGCGATCCGTGAGAATGCCCGCCGCTACAGCGAGCGCCCCGCGAACTACGAGGTCTGAGCCGGCGCCACGGCGTGCGGCGGCCGCTGCGTGTTCGCGGTCGGAGCAGCCGGGTCGGTCTCGAGCTGCACGATGCGGTTGTCGGCGTCGACGTGCACGATGTGCGGCACGAGCGCGCGGGCCTCGGCGTCGTCGAACTGGCCGTAGGCGATCACGATGAGCAGGTCGCCGACCTGGCCGAGGCGGGCTGCGGCTCCGTTGAGGCCGATGACGCCCGACCCGCGCTCACCGGCGATCGTGTAGGTCTCGAAGCGAGCGCCGTTGTTGACGTTGACGATCGAGACGAGCTCGCCAGGAAGAATGTCGGATGCGTCGAGCAGGTCGAGATCGACGGTCAGCGACCCGACGTAGTGCAGGTCGGAGTGCGTCACCGTGGCACGGTGGATCTTCGACTTGAACATGGTGCGCTGCATTGAATACTCCCCAGGATTGCGGCCACGCCATTGTACTCGCTGGCAGAACTGCCAGTTGGCGCGGCCGCATCCGGGCGAACGAGTGCCGCTAGCGCGTGCTTCGCTCAGCAGCCGTCACGATGTTGTGCAGCAGCATGACTCGCGTCATGAGGCCGACTCCGCCGGGCACCGGCGACAGGTAGCCTGCGACCTCGGCGACACCCGGGTCGACGTCACCGACGAGCTTCGCCTTGCCGTTCGGGCCGACCGGTCCGCGCGTGATTCCGACGTCGAACACGGCTGCGCCAGGCTTCACCATGTCAGCCGTGACGAGGCCGGGGCGACCTGTTGCGGCGACCACCACATCCGCCTCCCTGACCGTCGCGACGAGGTCACGGGTCTGCGAGTGCGCGAGCACGACGGTCGCGTCGACGCCGCGGCGCGTGAGCAGCAGCCCGAGCGGGCGACCCACAGTCAGGCCGCGACCGACGACGGCAACGTGCTTGCCAGCCAGCTCGATGCCCGAGCGCTGCGCCATCTGCACGACACCGTGGGGCGTCGCGGGCAGCGGAGTCTCGAGCTGCCCCGAGACGCCGAGCACGAGCTTGCCGAGGTTGAACGGGTGCAGGCCGTCGGCGTCCTTGCCCGGATCCATCAGCTCGAGCATCGCCTCTTCGTTGTGCCCGACCGGCAGCGGAAGCTGGATGATGAACCCGGTGATGTCTCGCGCACTGTTGAAGTCCTCGATCGCCTTGCGCACATCCGCCGTCGATGCGCCACTGGGCAGATCGACGCGCACCGACTCGATGCCGAGCTCTTCTGCGTCGCGGTGCTTTCCGTTGACATAGGCGACGGATGCGGGGTCGTCTCCGACCTGCAGGGTCGCCATCTTGGGGTGCACACCGAGTCCGCCGAGGGCATCGACGCGGTCTTTCAGCTCAGCCTTGATCTCGGCCGCGATGGCCTTGCCAGAGAGGATCTGCGCTGTCATCAGGCTCCCAGCGTGGGGTAGAGCGGGAATGCGTCAGCCAGCTTGCGCACACGCTCGCGCAGTGCGGGCAGGTCGGCGTTCGGCAGCAGCGCGAGGGCGATGACGTCGGAGACCTCGGTGAACTCCTCGTCGGCGAAGCCGCGGGTCGCGAGCGCCGGGGTGCCGATGCGCAGACCGCTGGTGACCATCGGAGGTCGCGGGTCGTTCGGCACGGCGTTGCGGTTCACGGTGATGCCGACCTCGTGCAGCACGTCTTCTGCCTGCTTGCCGTCGATCTCGGCGTCTCGCAGGTCGACGAGCACGAGGTGCACGTCGGTGCCGTTCGAGCGAACCGCGATGCCTGCCTGCTTGACGTCATCAGCCTGCAGACGGTCGGCGAGGATGGTCGCGCCGCGCAGGGTGCGCTCCTGGCGCTCCTTGAACTCGTCGGAAGCCGCGAGCTTGAACGCTGTCGCCTTGGCAGCGATCACGTGCATGAGCGGGCCGCCCTGCTGGCCCGGGAACACTGCCGAGTTGAGCTTCTTGGCGACATCGGCGTCGTTGGTGAGGATGAAGCCCGAGCGGGGGCCGCCGATGGTCTTGTGCACGGTCGACGACACGACGTGCGCGTGGGGAACGGGGTTGGGGTGCAGGCCTGCTGCGACGAGTCCGGCGAAGTGCGCCATGTCGACCCAGAGGTATGCGCCGACCTCGTCAGCGATCGCGCGGAATGCCTCGAAGTCAAGCTGACGCGGGTACGCGCTCCAGCCGGCGACGATGACCTTGGGCTTGTGCTCGAGTGCGAGCGCACGCACCTCGTTCATGTCGACGCGGCTGGTCTCGTCGTTCACACCGTAGGCGACGATGTTGTAGAGGCGGCCCGAGAAGTTGATCTTCATGCCGTGCGTCAGGTGGCCGCCGTGGTCGAGAGAGAGACCGAGCAGGGTGTCGCCGGGGCGTGCGATCGCGTGCATGACAGCGGCGTTCGCGGTTGCGCCCGAGTGGGGCTGCACGTTGGCGTACTCAGCGCCGAAGAGCGACTTCGCGCGCTCGATGGCGAGCGACTCGGCGACGTCGACGTACTCGCAGCCACCGTAGTAGCGGCGGCCGGGGTAGCCCTCCGCGTACTTGTTCGTGAGCACGCTTCCGGCGGCTTCGAGCACTGCTGTGGGCACGAAGTTCTCGCTGGCGATCATCTCGAGGTACTCGCGCTGGCGGTTGAGCTCGTTCTCAAGCACCTCGGCGATCTCGGGGTCGACCGTGGCAAGCGGCTCATTGAACGTGGAAGGCAGGCGATCAGACATTGACTACTCCTTGCGGATCAGGTTCGGCCCAGGCGCGCGACCGTGACAGAGCGCCGCTCCCCGGTGGTGACCACCTATGCGCCAGTTGCGGCTGCCTCCATCGTATCCCGTGCCGAGATGCTGGCCCATGCCCCGGATGCTGGAATCCCGCCAGCATCTCAGCACGCATCGGCACATTCCCAGCATTTCAGCACGGCTGATGAACACGGGGGTCGCCTTGCGAGAGCAGTGTGCGGATCACGCGGATGCACGACTCAAGGCGGTAGATCACGTCTGCGTACCCGAAGCGGTGCCAGCGCAGGCCAATGGCAGCGAGCTGCGTGTTGCGGCGGCGGTCCTTGCGCGCCTGATCCTCGTCGTCGTGGGTCGCGGAGCCATCGGCTTCGATGCACAGCCAGCCGTTGATGACCAGATCGAGCCGGCCTCCGCGAAACGGCACCTGAACATCCACCGACCAGCCCTCGTCTTGGCACGCGAGCCTGAGGATGCTCTCAAGACCCGACTCGGCTCTCCCGTCGACACGCTTCAGCCACGATCTCCGTCGCTCAGGCAGCAGACGTGCGAGCTTCTGCAGGTCTGATCGAACGATGCGCTTCTTGTGCAGGGCACTGTCGATCGATGCGATGGCATCGTTTCGGGATGCGCGGCTGCAGTGCTGAGCGAGGGCATCCAGAATCGAGACGCGCCAAGGCGCCGCTGGGTCGAGGGCGAAGGCGCATTCAATGCGACGGGTTCCTGGTTCGAGAGGCGCACAATGAGCGCCAGGCTTCACCGCGAGCCAAGTGGAATCCTCATGCGTGACCCAGACGCCGGCGGTGACCAGTGCCGTGCTGCCTGCCACGCGCCCGTGCGATGCGAGCGCCTTTGCGATGCTGGGATGCGCATCCGGCCGCACCACCCAGCTGCGCGCCGGCGCGATCAGACTTCCGCAGCCAACAGCTGACTGCAGGGAGCGCTTCGAGTGTCCCAGCGCGTAGAGCGCTCGTCGAGTGGTTGCGCCGCCGAAGCGTGCGACATCTGCCAGCAGGTTTTCCATGCGGCCAGCCTTCCTCCCGGATGGGGGCTGATGCGGCAGTTCTTCTCGCCTGTGCAGAGCGAGAACTGTGGAAAGCGCCCCTTGGGCAAGCACGGGCTGGCCAGAATGCTGGGATGGGCGCAGTTGTGCCTGAAAAGCTGGCCCGGGACCAGCAGTTGAGGCACACGCCAGCTATTCAGAACAGCAGCAGCCAGCCACCCTCACCGCCGCGACGAGAACGCCATCAGCGCGATCGCGGCCACGGCCGACAGCAGCAGCGTCCACGGCAGCGCGGCAAAGCCGAACGCGCCGATCACGATCGTGCCCAGCAGCGCTCCGCCGCCGATGCCGATGTTGAAGCCCGTCGTGTAGAGCGCCATCGTGGGCTGCAGCGCCCGCGCCGGCACCACGTGCATGGCGCGCGTCTGCAGCAGCGGCGGCAGCGCCCCGAACGCGAAGCCCCACAGCAGCACGGCGCCGATGACGACCAGAGGCGCGTCGAACATCAGCAGCACGATCATGCCCACCACGATCAGCAGCAGGCACACGATCGCCTCGACCGTCGGCCGCTTGCCGAACCAGATCGAGAGCAGCACGAGAGCCACGACGCCGACGACGCCGTAGAGCAGCAGGGTCGGGCTCAGCCACGTCTCGGGCAGCCCGCCGTGCTCGACGAGGTAGGGCGTGATGTGCGTGTAGACCGCGTACTGGCCGATCATGACCAGCGTCGTGCTGACAATGGCCGCGATGACGGGGAACAGCCAGGCGCGCTGGCTGCGGGCCGGCGCACCTGAGGCGGCCCCCGCATCCGCCACCACGTCGACCGGTCCGGTCTGCGCGACCACGTCTTCTGCACGGTGGTCGACCGCGGGCAGCACCTTCGCCACGACGAGCGCGGCCACGATCGAGACGATGCCGAAGAATGCGAAGGCCCAGCGCCATCCGATCAGCTGTCCCATCAGCGTCGCCAGTGGCACGCCCAGCACGAACGCAACCGAGCCGCCCGCGTTGACGATCGCGACCGCGCGACCGAGCTGCGCCTTGGGCACGAGGTATGCCGAGTACGACCCGACGACAGCCCAGAACACACCGTGCGCGAGGCCGCCGGCGATGCGCAGCGCCACCACGGCGCCGAATCCAGGTGCCACAGCGACCCCGATGCACGAGAGAGCGAAGACCACCAGCACGATCACGACGAGCAGCTTGCGCGACACCTTGCGCGTCAGCCAGATCAGCAGACTCGACGTCAGCACGACCGTGAACGCGAACACCGTCACGAGCAGCCCGACGAGTTCGGCGCTGACGTCGAGGTCGCGGCTCATCGGCAGCATGAGGCCCATCGGCAGCATCTCGACGGTGATGTTGACGAAGATCGTGAACGACAGCGTCAGCAACGCCGCCATCGGCAGACGGGCCGGAGCTGTGGTGCGTGCTGAAGAGGGCATCGATCCAGAATAGAGTGAATCCGTGCCACAGCATCACTGGATACTCTCGTTCGTCTGCGATGACATGCCCGGAATCGTCAACGCCATCTCTGGCGCGATCGTCGACTGCGGTGGAAACATCACCGAATCCCAGCAGTTCGCGTCGTCGAACGGCCGGTTCTTCATGCGTCTGCAAGTCGAGGCGGATGCGCCCCGCGCCGATTTCGAGGCGAGACTTACGCAGGTGGGCGAGCGGCATCAGATGGAGTGGCAGCTCGACGACGTGGGCCGCCCGCTGCGCACCCTCGTGCTCGGGTCGACGGCCAAGCACTGCGTCAGCGATCTGCTCTTCAGGCAGCGCGAGGGCCAGCTGCCGATCGATGTGCCGCTGGTGCTCTCCAACCACGAGTCGCTCAGCCGCATCGCCGACTTCTACGACGTGCCCTTCGAGCACCGGCCCGTGATGACGGCCGAAGAGAAGCAGGCGATGGAGGCTCGCATCCTCGAGCTCGTCGACCAGCACGACATCGAGCTCGTGGTGCTCGCGCGCTACATGCAGATCCTCTCCGAAGACCTCTGCCGTGCGCTCGAGGGTCGCGCGATCAACATCCACCACTCGTTCCTGCCCGGCTTCAAGGGCGCGAACCCATACCGCCAGGCGCACGACCGCGGCGTCAAGCTGATCGGCGCGACCGCGCACTTCGTCACGCCCGATCTCGACGAGGGCCCGATCATCGAGCAGAACGTCACGCGCGTCGACCACTCGCACTCCCCCGCCCAGCTGCAGCACATCGGGCAGGACGTCGAGTCGCAGACCCTCACGCGAGCCGTTCGCTGGTTCGCCGAGCACCGCGTACTGCTCGACGGCGACCGCACCGTCATCTTCAGGTAGCAGCCGGGGCCGACCGTCAGGCGCTGATGGCGGCGAAGGCAGCGTCCGATCGCGCCTCCGCTTCGCGGTCCCAGGTCGCACCGGTGATCATCAGCTCATCGACGCCGACTCGCTCGACCATCGCCTGCAGCCGCCTCGTGACGACATCCTGCGTGCCGTAGACGACGCCGCGCATCCCCGTCTCCAATCGCTCGCGCTCGCGGTCAGTCAGTGCCGAAGCGTCGAGCTCGGCTGCCGGCCGCAGCGGATCGAAGGCACCCGTCGAGCGCGACAGCACGAGCGACCACACCTCGGGCAGCGCAAGGTCGTGGGCCCGGTCGGCAGTCTCGGCGATGTGCGCAGACACCGACAGGATCGCGTGCGGATGCGCGCACCGCTTCGAGGGGCGAAACTCGCGGCGGTACTCGGCCACGGCATCCGCATCGGCAGCCTTCGGGCCGCCCAGCACGAGCCCCAGGCCCATGCGGCCGGCGAACCCCGCACGACTGCCGCCGGTCAGCACGAACAGGGGCGTGTCTGCGACCGGCTGCGGCTGCATCGTCACTGACCCCTGGCCCGAGAGATAGCCGAGAATCTCACTGACGTCGTCGTCATAGCGCCACTTCGCCGGGGCGTCCTGGCGCAGAGCGGCCCGCACCGCCTGTGTGAATCCGACGGATGCGCCGAGCCCTCCGTCGATGCGCCCCGGAAACAGCGCCTCAAGGGTCGCGATCTGCTCAGCGGTCATCATCGGCGGGCGCGCCGGCACCATGAAGCCACCGGCCCCCACGCGAATCGTCGACGTCGCCTGGGCGATTGCCGCCATGAGCAGACCAGGAGCCGACCCGACGATGCCCGGCACCGCGTGATGCTCGGCGACCCAGAGGCGACGGATGCCCAGCTCTTCCAGGTGCGAAGCACGAGTCACGACGCCGGCGAGGGTGTCTGCAGCGGTCTCCCCTGCCCGCGAGTTGGCCCGGTCGAGCACAGAGACAGGAACAGAGAGACGATCCGGCATGCCGCCATTGTCTCAGGGCGCGGCCCCGCACATCCGTTCACTGGATCCGGCCTGAGCCACCACTACTCTCTTGCGACGGATGTTGCTGGATTGGTTCAGCCTCAGTAGACGATGTTCTTGGCTCGCCTCCGACCCTGCGGTCTGGCTGTCGGATGTCATGACCAAGTGGATTCGGCACCGCCACGGGCTTCACGCGCGCCGCTGTGCCGCCCGTTGTTGAGACGACGAGGTTTCGCAGCCATGTCGGTCGAATGATTACCAATGTCACAGCTCCGATCACGATCAGTCCAATAATCACTGTCAGTACTATTCCGGTCTGCGACATGCCGCTGGCGTACAGCGTCACGGGCTCGCCATTGTGGGAGATCGCGCTCCCATTCTGGACCGACTGTGGGAAGGGGACCCCCACTTCTGTTACAACTTGTCCGGTGACGCCATGCTGAGCAACTAGTGGAGCCAGCGAGGGATTGAACCATACATGCGTCGCGGACTCGAACAAACTGGGCTGCGTCGTCGACAGGTTAAACTCCCCACCATCTGTCCAGGACTGGTACGAACCCTGGAAATCGTCGGCGTTGTCACCAGCGATCTCCACGGTGTAGACCACGCTGTCGCCATCTTCGCGTGCCTGCAGCGAACCAGCCGCTTCCCCCGGAGACAGCAGCATCTCGAAACCGTCTCCTACTAGAGCTGCGTCGCTCGCGGCTACTGTGAATTCTGTCTTCGCATTGACGCTCCCGTTGGCGTCAATCTGAACCTTCTGGTCTATCGACTCAAACGCCGGCGCATACTCGAATGCTGTTGACGTTCCCGGCTGGAGCCAGACTTCCGCACTCCCGGGGGAGAAGGAACTCGGCGCAGTCACCTCGTCAAACAACTGCATCACATCAGAGCCACAGATCTTATCGCAGGTTGCTTCGTTGGCAACAGTCACCTGAACCACGGCGGGTCCTCTCTCTGACGGGCCGCTTTCCACTGAGAAGTATGCGTCGTCGGTAGAGAGAACAGTATTTGTGAGATTTGTGATCTCCTCTGGTGTGCCCGAGACCTCAACGCTCCAACGATTGCCCTCATGCACCACGTCGAGACCGTCTACCAGAACTTCGTCAAAGTAGGACTGGTATAGCTCTTCGGGTCCGGACCCGGAGACAAACATGATCTGTCGCTCAACGTTGTCCAGGTCGATGATCTGTGTGGCCATCTTCACCTGTGAGAAGCCATTGTTCACGGTTATATTCTCATTGATGTCGGCCCAAGACTCGTGAGTCGTTCCATCAAACTCCACGACAGTGGTGCCGAGCGAATAGAGGTTGCTTGCTCCCTGGCTTCCATCAATCACACCGTCTTCGACCAACCCGTCGAACAGCCACGCCAGCAAGTCGTAGCTGGTGAATTCCTCTTCGATGATGACTCCATTCACCAGCTTCGAGTCAATAACCTCAAGCTTCGGCGTTGCGATGCTGTCATCCGACAGTCCGAGGAGTGCATCGATCTTCTCGACGTACTCTTCGGTTGACGAAAACTCCAACACGAACGTGGCTTCCAGACCCCCTTCAGCATTCTGAGAGATCCCCGAGTAGTCCAGATCATCAGGGACTCGCTCTACGATGGATGCCTCAAGGGCAGCCGACCCGCCCTTTACGTTCTCCAAGTCACTTTCGTCCAGAACCAGCAGAATCTCGCGCGACCCCGACCCGTCTGTCTCGACGGTCAGCACGGTGCTGATTTCGGCGCCACAAGCCGTCAGCACGAAGGCGAGGCCAGTCACAGTGAAAAGTCGAAGCAGTTTCGACAGCCATCCGGGCCGTCTGTTATTTCGGTGCTCTCGAGAGTCGGACATCGCTTCGTCGCGCACAATGCATCCTTAGTTGTCTTCAAATATACCGAACTGACCGAATAATGGTCGCACACATCTGCTATTTCGTCACTTCTCCTGTCGCCCGCCCATCCGTTCATCAGGCGTTCACCGAAGTCGCGTCAGACGGCAACGTGCGCTCAATAGAGTGCTGGCGTCCGCAGGCCGATTGCTCCTGCCCTCTACTGAAGGACCTCCCATGCACATTCGCAAGAAGACCGCCGCGAGCGCGACCGCGCTGCTGTTGGCCGGTGGTGCGCTGCTCGTCGGCCCGACCGCCGCGAACGCAGCCGAGCATCCGTCTGGCGTCGCCATCAACGAGATCAACTCGAAGGGCGACGATTTCATCGAACTCATCAACACCGGCGAAGAAGCAGTCGACATCTCGGACTGGACCTTCACCGATGACAACACCGACCGCAGCGACGACCGCGGTCGATTCGAGCCTGGTACGACGATCGAACCCGGCGCAGTCATGCTGCTCTGGGGCGAGGGCCACACAGAAGAGGCCTTCGCATTCGGCCTCGGAGGCGGCGACGAAGTCAACGTCTTCGATGGAGCAGGCGAAGTCGTCGATGCCCACGCATACGCCGACCACGCAGGCGACGGCAACACCTGGGGTCGCATCCCCGACGGCGCGGGCGCTTTCGTCCTGACCGCTTCGACGCCGGGCGAGCTCAACCACCCCGCCGACATCGAGACCGTCGAGAGCCCCATCGTGATCAACGAGATCGAGTCGAACGGCGACCCCGTCGACGACTGGGTCGAGCTTGCAAACACCGACACCGAGAACTCGATCGACCTCTCCGGCTGGTCGATCATCGACGGCGACCCGACGCACGAGCCCCTCGTGTTCCCCGAGGGCACCGAGATCGAATCCGGCGGCTACTGGAGCATCTACACCGACGCCGAGCAGGGCGACGCAGGCTTCGGACTCGGCGGCAACGACTCGGTCACACTGTTCAACGCTGACGGCGACGTCGTCGACCAGACCTCGTGGGAAGGCCACTCGGTCACCACGTGGGGCCGCATCCCCGACATGACCGGTGAGTTCGCCGTCACGGGCGAGCCCACGCGAGAAATGCCCAACGTCGAAGCCGGCGAGGCAGAACCCGTCAACAGCACCCCGTGGCCGTGGGCTCTCGACGAGATCGTCGCAGCTGACGCCCCCGGCACCTTCGACGGCGACATCTCTGGCGTCGACTTCGACGAGCAGGGCAACGCCTACGCCGTGCACAACGGAACGGGCGAGCTGTTCGTGCTCGAGTTCGCGGACGGCGGCACGGATGCGCAGGTCACCGCCTCGTACCAGCTGCGGTACGCAGACGGCAGCGGGATCCCCGACGCTGAAGGCGTCACGGTCGGCGAAGGCGGAGCAGTCTTCGTCGCAACCGAGCGCAACAACGCCGACAACGGCACGAGCCGCCCGTCGGTGCTGCGCTTCGAGCTGCCTGCTGACCCGTCGATCGGCGAGCTCGAGCTGAGCGCGACGACCGAGTGGAACCTCGTCGACAGCGTCGGCACCCTCGGCGCCAACAGCGGCCTCGAGGCTGTCGAGTGGCTGCCGAACGCATTCGGCGGCGTCTACGCCGTGGGTGTCGAGGGCACCGGCGAGGTGCTGTTCGTCTCGCTCGCAGCCGACGGCTCGCACGAGCTCGTCAACCGCTACGCATCGCCGTTCCAGGGCGTCATGGCGCTCGACTACCAGGAGCAGTTCGGCGAGCTGCTCGTCACGTGCGACGAGGTCTGCGAGGGTCGCAGCGTGCTGCTGACCATCGACGGCGACGAGATAGCCGAGTCGTCAAACGACAGCGGCGTGCTGCTGATCGACAGCCCCGAACTGCTGCCGAACGTGGCCAACGAAGGGTTCGCGTCGCACATCACAGTCGAGGCGTGCCCGGCGGATGCGCAGGGCCAGCAACAGGACGGCTTCGTGCAGACAGTGCGTCAGCTGTGGGGCGACGACAATGCCACTGACGGCGTCTCGCTGCGCACCGGCATCTCGGTGATCACCGAGTGCGCACCCGCAACAGCCGACGACGACAACGGCACCGGCGATGACGGAACCGGCGACGACGGAACTGGCGACGACAACGCCGATGACGGATCAGTCGACAGTACAGGTGGCAACGAGCTGCCCGAGACCGCAGGGGCTCCGGCACTGTGGATGCTCGCAGCGGGCATGATGCTCGCAGCTGCGGGTCTGCTCACACTGCGCGCCCGCAAGGTCTAGCCAGACGACCGCATGCAGTCAGAGAGCCCGACTACTCCCCGTCAGTCGGGCTCTCTGAGGGCAGCGAGTTCTGGTACGCGCGCTCCATCGCCTCAGCGACCTCGCTGCGAGCGAGTTCGAAGTCAGGATCCTCCGAGAGGATCAGCGGCGGCACGAGCTCGAGGTTCTCGATCGGCAGCACACGAGTCTTGTCAGCGAGGTCGGTGAGGTATCCGATCATCGACTGCGGAATATCGGTCTGCACGAAGTCCTTGCCGGCCTCGGCCAGCCCGTTGTACGAAGTCAGCAGCGTCTGCGGCGTGAACTGCTTGATCACTGCCTCCATCACCTGCCGCTGGCGCTCCATGCGGTCATAGTCAGACGAGTCGGCGCGCGAGCGGGCGTACCAGAGGGCCGTGTAGCCATCCATCACCTGCTCACCCGGCTCGATCCACGCCTCGACCGGGCCACCGGTGATGCCGATGGGCACGCGCTTCTCGACGTTGATCTTCACGCCGCCGAGCGCATCCACCAGGTCTGCGAAGCCCTGCATGTCGATCACGACGTAGTACTGGATCTCAAGCCCGGTCACGCCCTGCACCGCGTCACGCGTTGCCTCGAGCCCGGGGTCGGAATTGTTCTCTTCGGCATCCGGGTAGAGGTCGGGGTTGGCCATGCCGTACGTGTACGCGGCGTTGATCATGCAGTCTGCGCCCGCGCAGTTGAAGCCGTTGGGCCAGTGCGAGGCCATGGGCGAGTCCTCAGGGAACGGCACGTTCATGAGGTTTCGAGGGATGCCCACCATGGTGGCCGCACCGGTCTCGGCGTTCACCGTCACGACGGCGATCGAGTCGGGCCTGAGGCCCTCGCGGTCTTCGCCGGAGTCGGCGCCGAGCAGCATGAACGTGTAGTGGCCGTTGATCGGGTCTTGCGTAGGGCCGCTCGCCTGGAAGACATCGTTGATGAAGCCGCGCGACGCATCGAGCAGGCTTGCGACATAGCCAGCGGCACCGACGGGAACGATGATGGCGACCAGCGCCGCCACTGCGACACTCCACTTGCCAGCACCGCGTATCTTCACGAGCTTCGTGAGCCTGAGGGTGTCGAAGCCGATCACGAGCCAGATGATGCCGTAGGCGATCACGATGATCTCAATCCCGAGCATGGCGATGCCGTTGCCCACGATCGTCAGCAGCAGTCCGCGGTTCACGAACCAGAGCAGCAGCGCAAGCAGCGCGATGCCCCACATGATGAACGTGGTGACGAGGCCGAAGCGGCCGAGCTTGCGATTGCCCGCTGCGATCTGGGCGCTGCCGGGCAGCAGCAGGCCCATGATCACGAGCCACCAGCCGCGCCGATGCATGACCTTCGGCATCTCGGCGACGGGATGCCGAAGCGTCACCTTGGGAGCAAGCAAGCTCACTCGCCGGCCTCCTCGATGATCCTCTTCAGCAGCGACTCGTTCTTGCGCTCGACCTCGTCGCGCAGATTCGCAGCGAACGTCTCGAGGCGAGCGCGGAGGTCGTCGTCGAATGCGCCGATCATGCGCGCAGCCAGGATGCCCGCGTTGCGTGCGCCGGAGATCGACACCGTCGCAACGGGGATGCCGGTCGGCATCTGCACGATCGACAGCAGCGAGTCGAGGCCGTCGAGCTTGTCGAGCTGCACAGGAACCCCGATGACCGGCAGCGTCGTCAGCGATGCGACCATGCCAGGCAGGTGCGCTGCCCCTCCGGCGCCGGCGATGATGACCTTGATGCCGCGACCGGCGGCGGCCTCAGCGAACTCGACCATCTTGTGCGGTGTGCGGTGGGCCGAGACGACCTCTACCTCGTGATCGACGCCGAGCTCTGTGAGCACGGTCGCCGCCGCCGCCATGACTCGCCAGTCTGAGTCCGAGCCCATGATGATGGCTGCCTGAGTCACGCTGACCTCCCGAGTGTGCCGTGGCTTGCTGGTGCCCGCGTCGGGCGAGTCCAAGAGTACGGTCTAGACCTCAAAGAATCGTGCACCGACGCCCGCGCGGTCGGCAACACGCTGAACATCATCGCCGATCGCGGTGACGTGGCCGACCTTGCGGCCAGGCCTCGCGGTCTTCGCGTACGAGTGGAAATGCACGTCGGGGCAGGCTGCAAGGGCGTTCGCGTAGACGTCTTCCATGCGGCCGCTCGAGGGCCCTCCGAGCACGTTGACCATGACCGCAGCGGGCCGCACCATGTCTGCGGTGCCGAGCGGCAGGTCGAGCACGGCACGCAGGTGCTGCTCGAACTGGCTCGTGGTCGACCCTTCGATGGTCCAGTGACCGGAGTTGTGCGGACGCATGGCCAGCTCGTTCACCACCACCCGCCCATCCGCCGTCTCGAACAGCTCGACGGCCATGACGCCGGTCACGCCGACACCCTCTGCGATCAGGTGCGCGATCTCTGCGGCCTCTGCTGCGCGCTTGCGGGCGTCGCCGGCTCCGGCCCTGGCGGGCGCGTAGACCTCGGCACACACCGAGTCGCGCTGCACCGTCTCGACCAGCGGCCAGCTGACGATCTCGCCGCGGATGCTGCGAGCGAGCTGCTGCGAGAGCTCGCGGGTGAAGTCGACGAGCTCCTCGACCAGCAGCTGCGGGCCCTCGCCGCTGACAGCCGCGTCGATCCAGTCGCGCGCATCCGTCACGCTCGTCACGCGCCGCACGCCCTTGCCGTCGTAGCCGCCCTTCGCGGTCTTCAGGATCGCGGCGCCGCCGTGTGCGTCGAGAAACGCCTGCAGATCGTCGTCTGAGTCGACGGGCGCCCAGTCGGGCTGCGGCGCACCGAGCTCGCTCATGCGGCGGCGCATCTCTCGCTTGTCCTGCGCGAACAGCAGGGCGTCGGGGCCGGGAGCCACGCGGATGCCCGCATCGACGACCGCACGCAGCACGTCTTGGGGAACGTGTTCATGGTCGAACGTGAGCACATCGACACCGCGGGCGAACTCGAGCACCGTCGCGGCGTCGCGGTAGTCGCCCACCGCGGTCTGCGCGAGCTGTGCGCTCATGCCGTCGGCTTCTGCCAGCACCCGCAGCTCGATGCCGAGCTGCACCGCGGCAGGGATCATCATCCGGGCCAGCTGCCCGGCGCCGACAACGCCGACGATCACGCTAGGCCTTGGGCTCGAGCGTGCGGCGTCCGAGTGCGATGACCTTGAAGCCGGCGTCGTGCCAGCGCTTGCGGTCGAGGGTGTTGCGTCCGTCGATGACCACCTTCGCGGGGCTCTCGAGCGTCGCGGGGTCGACCTCCTTGAACTCTGCCCACTCGGTGCCGACGACAATCACGTCAGCCTCGGCCACTGCCTCGGCAAGAGTCGAGCGGATGTCGAGGTCAGGCTGCACGCGACCTGCGGTCTCGCCGGCCTTGGGGTCGTAGCCGCGCACCTCGTAGCCGTCGGCCGTCAGGCGCGCCGCCACGTCGAGGGCTGCCGAGTCGCGCACGTCGTCGCTGTTGGGCTTGAACGCGAGACCGAGCACCGCGACGCGCTTCGAGCCGAGGGCGTCGAGCTCACGAGCTGCCAGGTCGACGACGTGGTCGCGACGGCGCAGGTTGACCTTGTCGACCTCCGAGAGGAACTGCAGCGACTCGGTGGCACCGACCTCTTCTGCACGCGCCTGGAAGGCACGGATGTCTTTGGGAAGGCAGCCGCCGCCGAAGCCGAGGCCCGAGTTGAGGAACTTGCGGCCGATGCGCTCGTCGAGGCCGATCGCGTCTGCGAGCTCGGTGACGTCGGCACCGACCTGTTCGGCGATCTCTGCCATGGCGTTGATGAACGAGATCTTGGTCGCGAGGAACGCGTTGGCGCTCACCTTGACGAGCTCGGCCGTTGCGAAGTCGGTGACGATGCGGTCGACGCCCGTGTCGAGGATCGAGCGGTAGACCTCGTCGAGCTGCGCGACGCTGGTGGTGTCGCCGTCGCCGATTCCGTAGACGAGGCGGTCGGGGCGCAGGGTGTCCTGCACTGCGAAGCCCTCGCGCAGGAACTCGGGGTTCCAGAGCATGCGGGCGCCGGTCGACTCGATCTCGCTCGCGAGGCGAGCTGCGGTGCCGACGGGAACGGTCGACTTGCCCGCGATGAGCGTGTGCGCGCCGATGTAGGGCTTGAGCGACTCGATGGCCGAGTTCACGTAGCGCAGGTCGGCCGCGTTCGAGCCCTCGGTCTGCGGGGTGCCGACGCCGATGAAGATGACCTCGGCGTCTGCGACCTTCGAGAAGTCATCAGTGAATGACAGTCGTCCGGTTGCGACCTGTTCGGTCAGCAGCTCGTCGAAGCCCGGCTCGTAGAAGGGCGCGTGGCCCGAGCTGAGCATCTCGAGCTTGCGGGGGTCGACGTCGACGCCGACCACTTCGTGCCCGACCGAAGACATTGCTGCAGAGTGCACAGCCCCGAGGTATCCGCATCCGATGACTGCGATCTTCATAGTTCCTCCGCCGGTTCTTCCAATAGCTCATTCAGCGCTCGATGCACGAGCGATGCGTTGGGCACATCAGCAAGCACAATAGCGCGTTCTCCACCTGTAGACACGAGAACGTCTCCGGATCTGAACATCATCTGCAGGCCGCGTCTGCGCAGCGTGACGTCGTGCACGCGGTTCAGCTGCACCTCGCGGCGTATGCCGCCGAAGCCCGACCGCAGCGTGACCCGCCTGGTCGTGAAGGTGTAGCGGCGCGACATCCACGCCAGAAACGGAAACACGCACAGGATCGCGACCAGTACGCCGCCTGCGATCAGCACGACCGCATTCCAGGGCGACCAGTCGACTCGTCCGAGCAGGAACATCGTGGTGAAGCTCAGCGCCCACAGCACGAGGGTCGGCAGAATCAGCGTGCGGGCATGGGGCCTCACACGAGCGATCACTCGCTCATCCTGCGGATCGGACATGCGTCTAGTCTGCCTGTTCGCCGCCGGTTCGCGCGCTTTGCCACGCCTCGGGCCTCAGGTGCACGACGTCGCCCGCGACCACGGCCGTCTCGCCCGCGTCGGTGTCGATGACCAGGCCCCCATCGTCATCGAGCCGCACAGCTCGCCCTCTGATCATGCGGTCGCCCGGCAGTTCGGCGCGCACGTCGAGCCCGAGCGTGAGGCATTCGGCTTCGATCTGCTCGCGGAGGGCAGGCGTGCCGAGCTGGCCGGCCAGCTCCCGCAGATGGGCACGCATGTCGTCGAGCACGCGCTCGGCCAGAGCTGTGGCCTCACCCTCGGCACCCGCCTGCCGCAGTGAGACTGCGGTCGGAAGCAGCGCATCCGCCTGCTGCACGAGGTTGACCCCGAAGCCGACCACGACGGCACCGTCGCGCATCTCGCACAGGATGCCCGCGACTTTGCGGGCTTCTCCGTCGATCTCGATCTGCACGTCGTTCGGCCATTTGACCCCGACCGGATGCGCGACAAGCGGTCGCAGCGCACGCACCAGTGCCAGCCCGGCCGCCAGTGGCAGCCAGGTCATGCCCTGCTCGGGCTTCACCAGCACGCACGCGGCGAGCGACTCCCCCGGGGTCGACTGCCAGGTGCGATCGCGCCGGCCGCGACCTGCGGTCTGATTGAGCGTCGCCCAGGTCGTCCATTCGGCGGCTGCCGGGTCGGCGTGCTGAAACGTCGAAGGCGTCTGCGCATACATATGAGTCGTTGGCTCGAAGCGCCTGTCTGTTGCCATGGCACCAGAGTAATGCTCGGCCGCTGGGCCGCCTCATCGGAATATCCTCGGATGCCGCGGCGCGACAACGTACACTCGGATGCGTGACTGAAGAGAACGAGAAGCTCCAGACAACGGCCGGCCGAGTCGCCGACCTGAAGACCCGCCTGTCAGAGGCAGTCCTCGCGAAGGAGGAGAAGGCGAAGGAGCGGCAGCACGCCAAGGGCAAGAAGACCGCCCGCGAGCGCATCGCCGAGTTCGTCGACCAGGGAAGCTTCGTCGAGTTCGACACGTTCGTGAAGCACCGCACGACGGCCTTCGGCATGGAGAAGAACCGGCCCGCCGGTGACGCAGTCGTCACGGGCATGGCGACCGTGTTCGGCCGCCGCGTTGCCGTCTACGCGCAGGACTTCACGACCTTCGGCGGCTCGCTCGGCGAGGTCGCGGGCGAGAAGATCGTCAAGGTCATGGACTACGCCCTCGACCTGAAGATTCCGCTGATCTCGATTCTCGACTCGGGCGGCGCGCGCATCCAGGAGGGTGTCGTCGCCCTCGGCAAGTACGCGCAGATCTTCAAGCGCAACACCGCCGCGAGCGGTGTGATCCCCCAGATCTCGATCATCATGGGCCCGGCAGCCGGTGGCGCCGTGTACTCCCCCGCCCTCACCGACTTCGTGATCATGGTCGACAAGTCGAGCCACATGTTCGTGACCGGCCCCGACGTCATCAAGACCGTCACGGGTGAAGAGGTCGGCTTCGAAGAGCTCGGCGGCGCCCGCACGCACAACGAGGTCTCGGGTGTTGCCCACTACCTCGCGGCAGACGAAGACGACGCGCTCGACTACGTGCGCGCGCTGCTGTCGTATCTTCCCGACAACAACAAGGTCGAGGTTCCCGCCTACGACCACACTGCCGCTCGCGTCGTGAACGACCACGACCGCAGACTGAATTCGATCATCCCCGACTCGCCGAACCAGCCGTACGACATGGTCGAGATCATCGAGTCGCTCATGGACGACAACGAGTTCCTCGAGGTGCAGCCGCTGTACGCGCCCAACATCACGATCGGCTTCGGCCGACTCGAGGGCCGTTCGATCGGCGTGATCGCCAACCAGCCGAAGGCCATGGCAGGCACGCTCAACATCGAGGCCGGCGAGAAGGCCGCGCGGTTCATGCGCTTCTGCGACGCCTTCAACATTCCGGTGCTCACCCTCGTCGACGTGCCCGGCTACCTGCCCGGAACCGACCAGGAGTGGTCGGGCGTCATCCGCCGCGGTGCGAAGCTGCTGTACGCATACGCAGAGGCGACGGTGCCCCTCGTCACGGTCATCACGCGCAAGGCCTACGGCGGCGCGTACATCGTGATGGGCTCGAAGCACCTCGGCGCCGACATCAACATTGCGTGGCCGACCGCCGAGATCGCCGTCATGGGCGGCCAGGGCGCCGTGAACATCCTTTACCGCGGGCAGCTGAAAGACGCCGAGAGCAACGGCGACGACGTCGAGGCAGTGCGCAAGCAGCTCGCCGACGACTACACATACAGCGTCGCCAGCCCCTACCTCGCAGCAGAGCGCGGCGAAATCGACGGCATCATCGAGCCCGCCGAGACGCGCGTTGCCGTGTCGAAGGCGTTCCGCTTCCTACGGTCGAAGCAAGTCGCAGGGCCCGACCGCAAGCACGGCAACATTCCTCTCTAGGAGGCGCTCATGTTCGATTCACTCGCGTACTCGCAGACGGCCAAGGCCAAGTCACCGGCGCCGGCTCCCGGAGTCGATGCCAAAGAGATCTACTCCGACATGCAGATCGTCGCCGGCAGCCCCACGACAGAAGAGGCCGCGGCAGTCGAAGCGGTGCTGACAGAGATGGCAGCCGAGTGGGGCGAGACGAAGCACCGCAAGGTGCTCGGCTGAGTTCATGACGCAGCAGCCGACCCGCGCATCCGCCGCCACTCGCATCGCCTTCACCGCAGTGCTGCTGATCGCAGTCGCTGATCTGCTCACGTCGCTGGTGCTCGCCGTCAGGATCTTCGGAGGATCGGCGGGCGTCGGCCCCGTGGTCGCGGCACAGTTCGTGATCCTGCTGAGCGAAGCGGCCGCGCTGACCCTCATCCTCGCCCTGGTACTCTTTCCGTTTCGGGCGGGCCACATCGCCGGCATGATCATCGCCGTGCTCTACACCATCGCACTCTTCGGCGTCGGCGCGTTCTCGCTCGTGCAGGTCGGAGACCTCTCTGGAGCAGCCACGATGCTCTTCAGCGTGTGCTTCGTGATCGCGGGCGGCGCTGCTGTCTACGCGATGCGTGCCGCGCGCCAAGGGCAGACGGGCGTGCCCAGGCTGCCGCTCGTGCTTGGTCTCGTGGCAATCGCTGTGAGCCTGCTGCTCGGCTTCCTGTCGCCGTTCATCTCGGGCACGACGGGCAACACCGGCGTGCCGCTGCTGTCGCTGCTTGCGTCGCTGATCCCGAGCCTCGCGGTCGTCCTGATCGTCGTGCTCGCGGCGTTCGAGTCACTTGCGACGCGCCTGACCGCTGCGGGCGTCTCCGTGCTGCTGGCGCTGGCCTTCGGTGCGCAGGCGATCAACAGCCTGGTCGTCGTGTACGCGCGCGACCAGGCTCTGGGGCTGCTCGCGAAGACCCTCGCTGTGCTGATCGCGGCGGGTCTGCTCGTGTGGGCTGCTCTCGCAAGCCGCAAGCGCCAGCGGGTGCTCGTCAGCCCGCAAGCGCCGCAGTGACCTCGGCGAACGCCGACGACTCGGGGTCGATCAGCTCGTAGTGCCCGCAGTTCGGAGTCGAGAGACGGATGCACGAGTCGCGTTCCGCAAACCGCCTCGAGTACTCGACCGGCACCTCGGTGTCGTTTACGCCATGCACGAGCGCAATCTCGCCCGCGGGCAGCGGCTGGCTCATGGGGTCGGCGCCGGCTGCCGGTGCTCCGCCGAGAAACTCGTCGGCTGCTCCGTTCGACAGGCCTTCGCGCTGGGCGGCTGCCAAGTCGAGTACTCCTGCAAGGGAGACGACCCGCGCATCCGTCTCACCCGCCGCGAGCATCGCGAGGTGGCCTCCGGCTGAGTGGCCGACGACGGTCAGGGGTGCCTCTGGGGCCCCGACCAGCGACCGCACCCCGCGCACCAGGCCGCGGATGTCGTCGACGGATCCGGGGAACCCGCCGCCCGGGTCGCCGACACGGCGAAACTCGGGCAGCGCGACGATCCACCCGGCATCAGCGAGGGCCGCGGCCATCGGGCGCAGGTGCATGCGGTCGTAGCGAGCGCGCCAGAAGCCGCCGTGCACGAGCAGCAGCACGCCGCGCGAGCCTCCGTCATAGACGTCGACCACGCCCGTCGGCGCCGCGCTGTATCGCAGCACCCGATCGGGATCGCGGGCAGAGCGCTCGAGGATGTCGGTCACGGCAGGTCAGCGGGCGAGGCCGGCGGCGATGCGCGAGATCGCGTGCTCGACCTCGGCGAACGACGTCGACAGGGGTGACAGCCCGAGCCGGATGCCTGCCGGGGGCCGGAAGTCGGGGATGACGCCTTCGCTCCAGAGCTCACCGATGAGCGCGGGAAAGCGCTCGTGGTCGATCGTCACGTGGCCGCCGCGCACCGCAGCATCTCTAGGCGACGTGAGCTCGACGCCCGACGGCGCGAGCAGCGCGTCATAGAGCTCGATCGCAAACTCTGTCAGCGCCACCGACTTCTCGCGAATCGCCCCGATGCCCGCCTCTTCGACGAGATCGAGCATCGCCTCGATGCCGATCATCGCGTTCACGGGCGGTGTGCCCGAGACGAACCTGCGGATGCCCTCTGCCGGCTCGTAGACCGGGCCCATCTCGAACGAGTCGCGCACGCCCATCCATCCCTGGATCGGCTGCTGCGCCAGCTCGTGGTGCTCGGCGCGCACATACAGAAAGGCCGGGGCTCCCGGTCCGCCGTTGAGGTACTTGTACGAGCAGCCCGCCGCGAAGTCGACGCCCCAGGCATCGAGCTCGATCGGCAGCACGCCGACCGAGTGGCAGAGATCCCACACGACCAGGCCGCCGGCCTCGTGCACGGCAGCGGTGATCGCCGGCACGTCGGCGACGAAGCCCGAGCGAAACGCCACGTGGCTGAGCAGCACGACAGCGGTCTGGTCGCCGATCACGGCAGCGACGTCGTCGGGCGTGACCCCGGCGCCGAGCTCGACGTCGATCCAGCGAATCGTGCGCCCCGTGTCACGGGCGATGCCCTCGACGATGTAGCGATCGGTCGGAAAGTTGCCCCTATCGACGACGATCTCGCTGCGATCGGGGCGTGCCGCGAGCGCCGCGTGCACAAGCTTGTAGAGCGAGACCGTGGTCGAGTCGCCGACGATGGTCTGGCCTGCGGCGGCTCCGAGCGTGGCTGCTGCGATGCGGTCGCCGAGGGCGAGGGGCTTCGCGAACCAGCCTTCGTCCCAGCCGCGGATGAGCCTGCCGCCCCACTCGGTCTCTACGAAGTCAGCCCAGCGCTGCTTGGCAGCCAGCGGCGGCCTGCCGAGCGAGTTGCCGTCGAGATACGCCGGCACCGCCGGGTCGTCGTGCCCTGCGAACTGACTGCGGAAGCCGGCCAGCGCATCCTGTGCATCGTGCTGCGCTGCGCGCTCTGCCCAGTTCATCGTCCGACCTCCGTGCGCACTTCGAACAGCTCAGGAAAGAACGTGAGCTCAAGCGCCTTGCGCAAGAACGCGACGCCGCTCGATCCGCCCGTGCCTCGCTTGAAGCCGATCGTGCGCTGCACCGTGCGCATGTGCCTGAAGCGCCACTCCTGAAAGTTGTCTTCGAGGTCGACGAGCTCTTCGCACGCTTCGTACGCGTCCCAGTGCTCGGGCGCGCCGTCGTAGATGACCTTGAACACCTCGACCAGCGCGGGGTCGCTCACATGCGCCTTCGACACGTCGCGCTCGAGGATGCTCTCGGGGATCGCGTAGCCTCGGCGGGCGAGGTAGCGCAGGAACTCGTCGTAGAGGCTCGGCGCCTCGAGAATCCGCTCGAGCTCTTCGCGCCACTCGGGCTCGCCGTCGAACACGCGCAGCATGCCGCGGTTCTTGTTGCCGAGGGCGAACTCGACTGCGCGGTACTGGGCCGACTGGAATCCGGATGCGTTGGCGAGCGTGCCGCGGAACTGCGCGTACTCGGTGGGGGTCAGGGTCGCCAGCACCGACCACTGCTCGGTCATGGTCTTCTGGATGTGCTTGATGCGGGCGATCTTCTTCATCGCATCGCCCAGGTCGTCGGCGGCGAGGCTGCTGATGGCGGCGCGCAGCTCATGCAGCACGAGCTTCAGCCAGAGCTCAGAGGTCTGGTGCTGGATGATGAAGAGCATCTCGTCGTGGTGCTCGGGATCGCTCAGCGGGTGCTGCGCCGACAGCACGCGGTCGAGGTCGAGATACGACCCGTAGGTCATCTGCTCGCGCAGATCGGTGTGGATTCCCGACTCGATGTCACGTGTGTTGTCGTTGTCACCCATGGTCGCCTCTCTGCGCGGCAGGCTTCGTCGATGCCGCGGCGACTACGAGTCTATGTCGACGATGGGATTCGGGACGTGCCCCCTTCGCCATTTTCAGGGACTGAGCGGGGCTTCGACGGGATTATCCAGATGACGATGCTGTGCACGCCGAAAAACGGCGACGAATCTGCAGAGACCTCGAAGCAGCGAAGAGCCCCGCACTCATGAGCGAGTGCGGGGCTCTTCAGCGGATGCGCGGGGCTAGCGAGCCTCGACCTCTGCGGCGAGCGGGTGCTCGGGGCAGAGCTGCACGGCAGCCTGCAGCTCAGCGGTCTCTTCGTCGCTGGCAGCAGCCGGGTCGATGCCGCCGAACTCGGGGTGCGCGCACACTGCGTAGAGCGGCGCAACTGCCTCGATGTCGTCGGGCTGGCCGAGCGCCTCAGCGGCTGCGGCCTGCTCCTCGGTCAGCGTGCCGTCGGTCAGCACCTCGCTGCTGCAGTCGGCGATCGAGTCGCCGGGCGACGAGAAGTTCCACGAGGTCTCGAAGTCGATGATCGTAAACTCTGCTCCGCCCTCGGTCGTGCAGATGGTGCTGACGGCAGCGGTGCGCTCGACAGCCTGCTCGCTCGAAGCCGCGCTCTCGCTTTCGGCAGTCTCATCAGCACCGCCAGCGCTGGCGCAGCCTGCCAGGGCGAGTGCTGCTGCGGCAGCAGCGGCGATGAGTGTTGCAGTCTTCTTGAGGGTCATATTCTCAGCTTTCTTCGTCTTCTTCACACAGCAAAGAGACCGCCCCAGCCGGGTGTCATCGATGACACCCGCAGAGCGGTCGTACAGCATTCAGTCTATCGACTGATTGAGAAAACACAATTCAATCGGCGTGCCCTGAGGCACCGTCACGAAACCCCTCAGAGAACCGTGTCGCCCTCACGATTTCGGCGGTATCGCTCGCGCATTCCGAGCACGGGATACACGATCCACGGCAGCGCGAATGCGGCGAGCAGCAGCAGCCACAGCGACCCCTGGGCGATGCCGACGAGTGCGAGGCACCCCATCAGCACCAGCACTGCGGCACCGAGCATCACAGCGACCGGCCAGACCACGCCCGGGGGCACAGCCATGCGCGGCGTCTCGACCCACACCGTGATGAGGGCGCCGAGGAATGCAATCACGACGAACACCGTGATCCAGGGGCTGTCGGTCACGTTGAGGATCGCGATGATGCCGCCGGAGTAGCCGATGGCGAATGCGAGCGTCCAGAGGATCTTGCGCAGCAGCATGCCGGCTACGCGCGTCTGAACGCGGCCACCGACTCGAGGTGGTGCGTGTGCGGAAAGAGGTCGTACGACTCGAGCGTCGCAAGCTCGTAGCCGCGCGCCCGCAGCAGCCCCGTGTCGCGGGCGAGCGCGACGGGGTCACAGGCGACGTAGACCAGCTGCGCCGGCGCATAGTCGGCAAGCAGGTCGATCACCGGCTCGCCGGCACCGGCACGAGGCGGGTCGAGCACGACGGTCGCTGCCCTGAAGCGGTCGCGCTCGGCGGCGCTGGCGCGCTCGAGGGTCGACTTCAGATACTGCTGCACGCTGGCGGTCGCGGTCTGGGCTCCGACCCACTCGGCCAGGTTCTCGGCGGCGTGGTCGGTCGCGATCTCGTTGCCTTCGACGCTCGTCACGCGAGTGGTCGAGCCCAGCAGGTCGCCCAGGGCAGCTGCGAAGAGGCCGACGCCTCCGTAGAGGTCGAGGTTGGCGGCCTTGGGGTCGGCGAGCGAGACGTCGATGGCACGGCGCACAGCATCGGTCAGCAGCGCGGGCGCCTCGCGGTGCACCTGCCAGAACCCTGCCCGGTCGAGCTGGAACTCGCGGTCGCCCACAAGCTCGACGATGGTGTCGCTGCGGCCGGCCTCAGCACCGGCTTCGCTCGCGATGATGTCGGTCGAGCCGTCGGCGAGCGCGACGTAGTCGACGATGGCTGCTCCGACGAGTCGCTCGTCGAGCAGGGCATCACGCTGGATGCTCGGTGCGGCAAGCGGCAGCGACGAGACCGGGACGACATTGTGGGTGCGTGCGGCGAACGGCCCCTGGCGGCCAGCCTCGCTGACCTGGAGTCGGACCCGCGTGCGCCAGCCGAGGCCCCTCGCGTCGTTGTCGCCCGGCGCTGCGACGACCCGCGCATCCGCCTCGACTCCTCCGAAGCGCTGCATCGCCTCGCGCAGCACCTGCGTCTTCAGCTCACGCTGCTTTGCGAGCTTGATGTGGCCGAACTCGGCTCCGCCGGCTCGATGCTCGGGCGCGCGGTCGAGCCTGGCCTCTGGCCAGAAGTGCTCGACGCGGTCGCTCGAAGGCTCGAGCACCTCGAGCAGCTCTGAGTGCGCGAACGACTTCTGCACCCGCGACACCTCGACGCGCACGCGCTCGCCGGGGAGCGCCTCGGGAACGAACACGACCCCGTGCTCGGTGCGCGCGACGAAGATTCCGCCGTGCGCGACGTTGTCGACAACGACCTCGAGGGTGTCGCCTGCTGTCAGTGAGTTTCTCAGATCGCGTTTTGCCACGGTCTCAGTCTAGGAGTCGCGTGCCTGCTTCGAGTGCGCGATGATCGCCTGGGCGGCGCGCTCGCCCATCCGCACGGCTCCGTCGACGTGCTGGTAGCCCTCGGAGGCGATGTCGCTGCACGCGTAGTGGATCGGCCCGGTCGGGCGATTCTGCAGGTGCCCCCAGCGGTGCAGGCCGCCCAGGTCGTAGCTCGTTGCGTAGGCGCCGCGGGTCCACTCCTCGGCACCCAGATCAGAGAGGGCGAACGCGATCGGCCGTTTGGCCTCGTCGCCGAGGTACAGCGCGATCGCGTCGAGGATGCGGGCCTTGCGCTCGTCTGCGTCGAGCGCCCACATCTGCTCGGCGTGCACATCTGAGATGAATCCGACGAGCGTGCCGTGCGGGTCTTCTTCGCCAGGCGTGCCGCCGGCGATGTTCTCGCCGAAGTTGGTGTTGTCGTAGATCTCCTGCACGAGCCGGCCGCCGCCGAAGCCCGTGCCCGAGAGCCCCTGCTCGCGCCAGAACGGCGTCTCGTACACGGCGTGCACCTTGATGACGAGGCCCATCGAGATGTGCTGGTGCGCGACCTGCTGCTCGCGAGGCATCGGAGGAACGAACTGCACGCGGCTGTACAGGTTGGGCGGCACGGCCAGCACGACGCTCTTCGCAGTGACGGTCAGCTTGTCTGACCTGACGACCACGCGCCCGGGTGCGCCGTTGTTCGGAACGCCGTTGCGCACATCCGCCTTGATGCCGTTGCGGGGGTCGGCCGTCGACTCGTCGGGCGTCGCCCACTCGATCTCTCGGACCGGCGATCCGAGCACGACCGCGTCGCCGAGCTCGCGCGCCATGGACTCGGAGACGCGCTGCATGCCGCCGATCACCCGCTTGTCGAGAATGAAGTCCTCGTCGACGAGGTTCGAGAACGAGCCGGCGGATGCGGCCATCAGCACCGCCTGCAGGGTCGAGAACGCGTGCGAGGGCTTGGTGAGCATGCCCGATGCGACGTAGATCGAGACGTTGTCGATCGCCTCAGCGTCGTCGCTGCGCTGCTCGAGCCACGAGCGTAAGGCGATGGTGTCGAGCTCGGCCGCACGCTCGGCAGCCCACGGAGCCTCGGCGCCGACCTCGGCCGCGAGCGCATCGAGCTCGTCAATGAGGCGCTGCATCTCGGTCGCGGTGGTCTCGCTCACGGGCATGCGGTCGCCCTCGTACTCGTGGCGAGTGCCGTCGGGCGAGACGTAGATCGACTTGCCGTCGCGGTAGCGGTCGAAGGTCTCGAGGCCGAGCTCTTCGACGAGTGCGGCGAGGCGCGTCTGGTCGGGCGAGATCCACTGGCCGCCGAGTTCGATGAAGTGCTCGACG
The DNA here is from genome assembly GCF_900163565.1 of Agrococcus casei LMG 22410. Lineage (GTDB taxonomy): Bacteria > Actinomycetota > Actinomycetes > Actinomycetales > Microbacteriaceae > Agrococcus > Agrococcus casei. The sequence goes on along the minus strand of NZ_FUHU01000020.1, from coordinate 237,835 downwards.
CCGGTCTCGTCGATCGTGACGCCGTTCCAGGTGCGGCCGCCGACGCGCTCTCGCGCCTCGAGCACGACGACGCTCCTGCCTGCTGCGGCGAGCGTTCGGGCGGCCATGAGGCCTGCGGGACCGGCTCCTACGACGACGACGTCTGCTTCTGTTCGCATGCCTCGACGATATCTGTGGGCTGCTCGCCGATAGAGTTGCGCCATGCAACTGGTGCTCGCATCCGCCTCCCCCGCCCGGCTCATGCTCTTGCGACAGGCAGGAATCGAGCCCGACGTTCGACCGACCGACGTCGATGAAGATGGGCTGATCGACGCGCACATCGCCGAACACGGCGCACTGACGCCCGAGGCGTATGTCACGCTGCTGGCGCGGGCGAAGGCCGAGGCGTTTCTCGGCGCTGCCGCCGTCGACGGCTTCACGGGGCTGGTGTTCGGCGGCGACTCTTCGCTCGAGCTCGACGGCGAGATGCTCGGCAAGCCCCACACGCCCGAGCGAGCCCGCGAGCGCTGGATCGCGCAGCGCGGCAAGACTGCGGTGCTGCATTCGGGGCATCACCTGATTCGCGTCGAGAACGGCGAGGCAGTGCAGGATGCGCGCTCGGCGACCGCAACATCGGTCACGTTCTCGGCCGACATCACGGACGCTGAGATCGACGACTACGTGGCGACGGGCGAGCCGCTGAAGGTCGCGGGCGCATTCACGATCGACGGTCGCGGCGCCGCCTTCATCGACACCGTCACGGGCGACCCGTCGACGGTGATCGGCATGAGCATCCCAGCGGTTCGGCGCCTGGCGCGCGAGCTCGGGGTGGCGTGGCCGCAGCTGACAACGTAGGGGCCTGTCGGCTTGGCTGCGTCTGCTGGGCTGGCGCGCGTGCACGAGAAGCCGAGATGTGACGAGAAGCCGCAGAATCTGCGGCTTCTCGTGCACATTGTGCTGCATTGCGGTTTCTGGTGACAGCAGCCACAGCAGCGACCCCAGCCAGCCCTACGTCGTCTGCTCCTGCACCGCGATCGACCCGGTCTCGAGCGCCTCTTCGGCGTCGATGTCGACAGCGGCCATCTCGAACTGCGCCTGCAGCAGGCGGTAGTAGGCGCCCTCGGCCGCAACCAGCTCGTCGTGCCCGCCGTGCTCGACGATCGAGCCCTGCTCCATCACCAGGATGACGTCGGCATCGCGAATGGTCGACAGTCGGTGCGCGATCACGAACGACGTGCGGGCAGACCGCAGCGCCGTCATCGCGCTCTGCAGCAGCGCCTCGGTCCGGGTGTCGACCGAAGACGTCGCCTCGTCGAGGATCAGCACGCTCGGCTGCGTCAAGAACGCCCTGGCAATCGTGATCAGCTGCTTCTCGCCCTGTGACAGGTTCGTCGCGTCCTCGTCGATCACCGTGTCGTAGCCGTCGGGCAGCGACTGCACGAAGCGGTCGACATAGGTGGCGCGCGCCGCCTCGAGAATCTCGTCCTCGCTCGCGTCGGGCCTGCCGTAGGCGATATTGTCGCGGATCGTGCCGCCGAACAGCCAGGTGTCCTGCAGCACCATGCCGGTCTGCGCACGAAGCGCCTGCCTGGTCATGTCACGGGTGTCGCGGCCGTCGAGCAGGATGCGCCCTCCATCGATCTCGTAGAACCTCATCAAGAGGTTCACAAGGGTTGTCTTTCCGGCACCGGTCGGGCCGACGATCGCAACCGTCTGCCCCGGCTCGACGACGAGCGACAGGTCTTCGATGAGCGGCTTGTCAGCCGAATACGAGAACTTGACGTGCTGGAAGTCGACGCGGCCTGCGCCGCGCTCGACCGCATCCGTTCCCGTGTCTGCTTCTTCGTCGTCTGCGTCGAGCAGCTCGAAGACGCGCTCTGCCGAGGCTGCGCCCGAGATCACCATGGATCCCGACTGGCCCAGCTGGCTCATGTTCTGCGTGAACTGCTGCGAGTACTGAATGAACGCCTGCACGTCACCGACGAGAATCGCACCGGCCGCGACGAACAGGCCGCCGGCGACCGCCACGAGCACGTAGCCGATATTGCCGACGAAGGTCATGAGCGGAAACATCAGGCCCGAGACGAACTGCGCCTTGAACGATGCGTTGTAGACCTGCTCGTTCTCTTCTTGGAACTGGACGAGGGTCTCGCGCTCGCGTCCGAACACCTTGACCAGTGTGTGCCCCGTGTAGGTCTCTTCGACGATCGAGTTGAGCGCACCGGTGCGACGCCACTGCTTGCGGAACAGCCCCTGCGCCGGAGCCATGACGCCGCCGAGCACGATCGCCGTCAGCGGCAGTGTGATCAAGGCTATGAGCGCGAGGCGCCAGTCGATCCAGAACATCATGAACAGCACGCCGGTCAGCGTCAGCAGCGCTGTGACGATCTGGCTGAACACCTGCGAGAGCGTCTGGCCGATGTTGTCGAGGTCGTTCGTGAGCCGGCTGAGCAGCTCGCCGCGGTTCATGCTGTCGTAGTAGCCCAGCGGCAGCGAATGCACCTTGTTCTCGACGTCCTCGCGCAGGCCGCGAACCGTCTTCTGCACGACGCGGTTGATCACGAAGCCCTGCAGCCAGTTGAACAGGCTGGCCGCGACATACAGGCCGAGCACAATCGCCAGGATGCCCGCGAGCCGCTCGAAGTCGATGCCGGCACCGGCATTGAAGTTCTGCATCGCGGCGATCATGTTGGCGAAGTCGTCTTCGCCCTGCTGCCGAAGGCCTTCGACGATCTGATCCTGCGTGGCTCCCTCGGGCATCTGCCCCTGAATGAAGCCCTCAACGACGACGTGGGTGCCTCGCCAAGCACCTTCGGAGCCAGCACGAGCAGCACGACGCCGATCGAGCCGACCGCGAAGACCGTCGCGAGCAGCCATTTGAACGGCGCGAGCAGACCGAGCAGTCGCTTCACAGTGGGGCCCAGGTTCTTCGGCTTGCCCGGCGGCGGGCCACCCCAGTCGCCGTCAGCCGAGCGACCGGCTTCTTCGAGCTCGAGCTCGAGCTTCTCCTGCTCGGTCAGCTCTTTCGGGGCTTCCGGCTGTGCGTTTCTCTTCGCCATGATCAGGCCTCTACGCTCATCTGCGAGTTCACGATCTCGCGGTAGGTCTCACTGGTCTCCAGCAGCTCGTCATGCGTGCCCTGGTCGAGGATGCGTCCGCTCTCGATCACGAGGATGCGGTCGGCACCCTGCACGGTTGCGACGCGCTGCGCCACGACGATCCTGGTGATGTCTGACAGCTCGGCGTCGAGTGCCGCCCGCAGCCGCGCATCCGTCGACGTGTCGAGCGCCGAGAACGAGTCGTCGAACAGCAGCACTCTCGGGCGCTTCACGAGCGCCCTCGCGATCGACAGTCTCTGTCGCTGCCCTCCCGAGAAGTTCGTGCCGCCCTGCGCCACGCGAGCGTCGAGCCCCTTCTCTGCGACGAATCCCTTGGCCTGCGCGATCTCGAGCGCCTGCCACAGATCAGCTTCGGTGGCGTTCTCATCGCCGAAGCGCAGGTTCGAGGCCACCGTGCCCGAGAACAGGTACGGGCGCTGCGGCACGAGGCCGAGATTCGCCCACAGCTGGTCGGTGTCGGATTCGCGCACGTCGACACCGCCGACTCGCACTGACCCTGCCGTGACGTCGAACTGCCTCGCGATCAGGTTGACGAGCGTTGTCTTTCCGGCGCCCGTCGATCCGATGATGGCAACGGTCTCACCCGGATGCGCGGTGAACGTCACGTCTTCTAGCACAGGGGTGTCGGCACCGGGGTATGAGAAGCTGACGCCCTCGAACTCCACCGTGCCGTCTGCCGGAGCAGCGCTGCCCGTGCCTCGGGCGACCGAGGCCTCAGTCTCGATGACCTCGCTGATACGGCGTGCGCCGACTGCAGCGCGAGGGATCATCATCGTCATGAAGGTCATCATCATGATGCCCATCAGAATCTGCATCAGATACTGCAGGAAGATCATCATCGTGCCGATCTCAAGCTCGCCGCTGTCGACGAGATGGCCACCGAACCAGATGACGGCGACGCTCGAGACCTCGACGATGAGCATGATGAGCGGAAACGCCAGAACGAACAGATTGCCTGTTCGCAGCATCGCCGAGTAGAGGTCTTCGTTCGCCTTGTCGAAGCGGCGCTTCTCGCGCTTCTCCTGCACGAATGCCCGAACGACCCGAATGCCCGTGAGCTGTTCGCGCATGACACGGTTGATCGCGTCGACTTTCTCCTGCAGCGTCGCGAAGATCGGCACCAGACGGCTGACGATGAGCGCCATGACAATCAGCATCACCGGCACGGCGACGGCGACGATCCACGACAGCGTTGCGTCAGCGCGAATCGCGAGCACGATGCCGCCGATCGACAGCATGGGCGCCGACATGAGCATGGTGCACGACATCAGGATGAGCATCTGCACCTGCTGCACGTCGTTCGTGTTGCGGGTGATGAGGCTGGCGGAGCCGAAGCGCTGCATGTCCTGCTCGCTGAAGGCCGATGCCTTCTGGAACACGTCTGCGCGCATGTCGCGGCCAGCGCGCATGGCGATGATCGCTCCGCACAGGATCGCGAGCGTGTTCGCGGCGATCTGCAGCAGGCTGACGACCAGCATCCAGCCGCCGAGGCGCCAGATGACGTCGGTGTTGCCGACGAGCACGCCGTCGTTCAGGATGTCGCCGTTGATGGTGGGCAGCAGCAGGCTGAGCACCGACTGCGCGAACTGGAAGAGCACCACGAGCACGATCAGCGGCCAGTAGGGCCCCGCGTAGCGCTTGATGAGGTGGAGGAGTTTCATTCTTGGGTTCCCTGAGTGGAGTCGTGTGCAGCGGAGTCGCGTGCAGTGGAGTCGAGTGCAGCGGCATCGTGTGGCCGCATGAGGCCGTGGAGGAAGATGTCTGCGTGCTCAGCGGGCGTGAGCTGCTGAGTCCACATGTTGGTGGTGTCGGCCGCTGCCACTGCGTGCATGCGCAGTATCGAGGCAGCTGACTCGGGAGAGGCGCGCAGCCGGTGGCTGTGCTGGAGGAGAGCGTCGGTCCAGGGCTCGAGCTCGCGCTCGAACTGCTCGAGCGCGTCCTTGCCGGGGCTGTCGATGTACGGGCCGAGCGCGTAGAAGATGCGGAATGACCTGCGGTACTGCTCCATGGCGTTCTCGATGATGCCGATCACGAGGTCTTCGAAGCTCATGCCGGCGACGTCGATGCTCTGCAGCCACACCCCGACGCTGTCGGGCATGCCGCTGTGCTTGGACGCGAGAGAGCGAAGCAGGTTCTCCTTCGTCTCGAAGACCTTGAACAGCGTGCCCTCAGAGACTCCGGCCGCCGCGGCCAGGTCTCGCGAGGTCACCGAGATGCCGAGCTCGAGCACGACTTCGAGCACGTCATCAAGGATCTGGTCCTGTCTGTCGGACCTTGAGAGTCGGGGAATCACCACGGAGACACTTTAGGTGAGTGAGCACTCACTCACCTAGTGGCAGAACCCCGTTGGGCGTGTTGCCCCGCGGTTCTGGGGCCGGCGAGACGGACCCCGGATGCGCACTCACCTTCAGTCGTCTGATCGGCTGATCTGCGCATCCGCTCTGCACCTCGCCGCAGCCCCGCTGCCGACCCTATTTTTGTCGGCAACGTCAACGATTTCGCGATTCTGGTAGAGGAATCGGCAGGGCATTCATGCGATGGCTTGTAGAATCTCGAATCATGCCCCGCATTACAAAGGTCCTGGTCGCCAACCGCGGCGAGATCGCAGTCAGAGTCATCCGTGCAGCCAAAGACGCAGGCATCGGATCCGTCGCCGTCTACGCCGACCCCGATCGGGATGCGCGCCACGTGCGCCTGGCCGACGAGGCCTACGCGCTCAAGGGAACAACCAGCGCCGAGACCTACCTCGTCATCGACAAGATCCTCTCGGCAGCGCGCCGCTCGGGCGCCGACGCGGTGCACCCTGGCTATGGCTTCCTCGCCGAGAACTCGGCGTTCGCGCAGGCCGTCATCGACGCGGGCCTGACCTGGATCGGCCCCTCCCCCGCAGCCATCGACGCACTGGGCGACAAGGTGCAGGCGCGCCACATCGCCGAGCGCGTGGGAGCACCCCTTGCGCCGGGCACGCTGAACCCGGTCGAGACCGCCGACGAGGTCATCGCCTTCGCCGACGAGCACGGCCTGCCGGTCGCGATCAAGGCTGCCTTCGGCGGCGGCGGACGCGGACTCAAGGTCGCGCGCAGCCGCGACGAGGTCGCCCAGCAGTTCGAGTCGGCGACCCGCGAGGCCGTTGCCGCATTCGGCCGCGGCGAGTGCTTCGTCGAGAAGTACCTCGACAAGCCCCGCCACGTCGAGACGCAGTGCCTCGCGGATGCGCACGGCAACGTGGTCGTCGTCTCCACCCGCGACTGCTCCCTCCAGCGTCGTCACCAGAAGCTGGTCGAAGAGGCGCCCGCGCCGTTCCTGACCGACGAGCAGCAGACGCTGCTCTACGAGTCGTCGAAGGCCATCCTTCGCGAGGCCGGCTACGTCGGCGCGGGCACATGCGAATTCCTGATCGGATCCGACGGAACCGTCTCGTTCCTCGAAGTGAACACGCGACTGCAGGTCGAGCATCCGGTCTCTGAAGAGGTCACCGGCATCGACCTCGTGCGCGAGCAGTTCCGTCTCGCAGAAGGCGAAGCACTCGGCTACGACGACCCCGAGATCAACGGCCACTCGTTCGAGTTCCGCATCAACGGCGAAGACGCAGGCCGCGGCTTCATGCCGGCGCCCGGCCCCATCCACGTCTTCCGCGCCCCCGACGGTCCGGGTGTGCGCATCGACTCGGGCGTCGTCGCAGGCGACGTCATCAGCGGCAGCTTCGACTCGCTGCTGGCCAAGCTCATCGTCACGGGCGCCACGCGCGAAGAGGCGCTGCAGCGCTCACGCCGGGCGCTCGCCGAGTTCGAGATCGAGGGCCTGCCCACGGTGCTGCCCTTCCACAAGCTCGTCGTCGACGACCCCGCCTTCACGGGCGACGAGGGCTTCGGCGTCTACACCTCGTGGATCGAGACCGAGTGGGCTGGCGACGTCGAGCCCTGGGGCGGCGAGCCCGGCGACCTCGGCCAGCCCGAAGAGCGTCGCTCGGTCGTCGTCGAAGCAGACGGAAAGCGCATCGAGGTGTCGATGCCGTCGCGGCTGTTCGGCGAGGCTCCCGATGCTCGCGGACCCGCTCCGAAGCGCGCGAAGACCGTGCTTGCGGGCGCTGCCAGCGGCACCGTCACGAGCCCGATGCAGGCGACTGTGGTGAAGTGCGAGATCGAGGTCGGCCAGCGCGTCGTCGCGGGCGACCTGCTCGTCGTGCTCGAGGCCATGAAGATGGAGCAGCCGCTGCAGGCCAGCATCTCGGGCACGGTGACCGCGCTCGATGCTCCCGTCGGCAAGACGATCTCGTCGGGGCACACGCTGCTCACGATCGAGCCCGACGAGGAGCAGTAGCGCCGCGGCATCTGACCTGAACTCCCTTTGGAGTTCAGCCTCCGCGTAAGCAGAGAGCGAGCTCCAAAGGGAGTTCAGATCAGCGGATGCGCTGGCTCAGTCCACAATCCGGTGCAGCGAGCGCGCCGCATCGGCGATCGAACCCGTGAGCGACGGGTACACCGGAAACACCTTGGCGATCATGTCGACCGTCAGACGGTTCTCGAACGCCATCGTGATCGGGTAGATCAGCTCTGAGGCCTTCGGCGACACGATGACGCCGCCGATGACGGTGCCCGAGCCCTTGCGCGCGAACAGCTTCACGAAGCCGTCTTCGATGCCCATCATCTTGGCTCGCGGGTTCTGCGACAGGTGCACGACCTGGATGTCGCCCTGCGCGATGTCGTCTTCGAGGTCTTTCTGCTGCCAGCCGACCGTCGCAATCTCGGGCTGCGTGAAGATGTTGCTCGCCACGGCCCGCAGGCTGATCGGGCTCACTGCGTCGCCGAGCGCGTGGAACATCGCCGTGCGTCCCTGCATCTGGGCGACGGATGCGAGGGGCAGCACGTCTGCACAGTCTCCGACCGCGTAGACGCTCGGCAGGTTGGTGCGGGCGACGCGGTTGACCTTGATGTGGCCCGACTCGGTCAGCTCGACGCCAGCCTCTTCGAGGCCGAGACCCTTGGTGTTGGGCACGGAGCCGACTGCCATGAGACAGTGCGAGCCTTCGACCTTGCGGCCGTCTTCGAGCGTGACGACGACACCGGTCTCGGTCGCCTCGACGCTCGCGGCGCGCGACTCCGAGAGCACGTTCATGCCCTGTCGCTTGAAGACCTCTTCGATGACCTCGGCCGCATCTGCGTCTTCGTTCGGCAGCACGCGCTGGCGCGAGGAGACGAGCGAGACCTTGGCTCCGATGTTCGAGTACGCGTTGGCGAACTCGGCGCCCGTCACACCCGAGCCGACCACGATGAGGTGCTCGGGCACGTCGTCCATCGAGTAGAGCTGGGTCCAGGTCAGGATGCGCTTGCCGTCGGGCATCGCGCTCGGCAGCTCACGGGGGCTGGCGCCGACGGAGACGATGACGGTGTCTGCTTCGAACTCGTCGAAGTCAGTGCCCTTCTTGCCCGTCGAGACGACGACGCGGCTGGGGCTGACGAGGCGGCCCTCGCCCTGCACGATCGTGACGCCTGCGCGCTCGAGCTCTGCCTTCATGTCGAGCGACTGCTGGCCGGCGAGCGAGAGCAGGCGTCGGTTGACCGCCTGCAGGTTCACTGCGACCTCTGGCTTGTGGGGTCTGCCGGTCTCGCCGCGCACGTAGAACTGCACGCCGAGGGCGTTCGCATCGCGGATCGCCGCCGCGCTCTCGGCCGTCGCGATCAGCGACTTCGACGGCACGACGTCGGTCAGCACGGCCGAGCCTCCGACGCCGACGCGCTCGATGAGCGTGACGTCAGCACCGAGCTGTGCTCCGGCGAGAGCTGCCTCAGCACCTCCCGGACCGCCGCCGATGACAACTACCTTCTGGGCGCCTGTTGTTGCATTCACACACCCCATCTTGCCGTAGCTTAGGAGCATGAATGCCACACGCGACGAGAATCCCTTCGAACTGGCGAAGCTCGCTGCTGCCGACATCGCAGCGCAGACCGGTGTCGAGAGCCATGACATCGCCCTCACACTGGGCTCCGGATGGGCCAAAGCAGCCGACCTGCTGGGCGAGACGACACACGAGCTCGACGCCACAGGCGTGACCGGCTTCTCGAAGCCAGCGCTCGCCGGGCACGTCGGCACAATCCGCTCCGTGCTGCTCGCAGACGGCCGCCGCGCACTCATCATCGGCGCCCGCACGCACTACTACGAGGGCCGCGGCGTTCGCGCCGTCGTGCACTCGGTGCGCACCGCAGCCGCCGCCGGCGCGAAGACCATGATCCTCACCAATGGCGCAGGCGGCATCAAGCGCCACTGGCAGCCGGGCCAGCCCGTGCTGATCAGCGACCACATCAACCTCACGGCCGACTCGCCCCTCGAGGGCGCCACGTTCGTCGACCTCACCGACCTCTACTCATCGCGGCTGCGTCGCATCGCACTCGAGGTCGACAGCACGCTCGACGAGGGCGTCTACGTGCAGTTCCGCGGACCCCACTACGAGACTCCGGCCGAAGTGAAGATGGCCGAGACGATCGGCGGCCACATCTGCGGCATGTCGACGGCGCTCGAGGCGATCGCAGCTCGCGAGGCCGGCATGGAGGTGCTGGGCCTCAGCCTCATCACCAACCTGGCCGCAGGCATCCAGAAGACCCCGCTGTCGCACGAAGAGGTCGTCGAGGCCGGACGCGAAGCCGAGCCGGTGATCTCAAAGCTGCTTGCCGACATCGTCGAGGCGATCGGAGCCCGGGCATGAGCACCCTCGACACCGCGCGGGCCTGGCTCGCGCAGGATCCCGACCCCGTCACACGCGAAGAGCTCACAGGGCTCATCGCCCAGGCAGAGGCCGGAGACGCCGCGGCTCTCGAGTCGGCGTTCGCCGGACGCCTCGAGTTCGGCACCGCAGGCCTCAGAGGCGAGCTCGGCGCGGGCAGCGCACGCATGAATCGCGTCTCGGTCGCCCAGGCTGCTGCTGGGCTCGCATCGTTCCTGCTTCGGCGCGGCGCGCATCCGAGTGTCGTGATCGGCTACGACGGCCGCGTGAACTCCGACGTCTTCGCTCGCGACACCGCTGAGATCATGGCAGGTGCAGGCGTGCGCGCGCTGCTGCTGCCCGGGCCCGCCCCCACGCCCGTGACCGCGTTCGCAGTGCGCGACCTCGATGTCTCGGCAGGCGTGATGGTGACTGCCAGCCACAACCCGCCGCGCGACAACGGCTTCAAGGTGTACCTCGGCGACGCCGACCAGGGCAGCCAGATCGTGGCACCGGTCGACGCCGAGATCGCAGCCGAGATCGAGCTGATGGCCTCGCGCTACACCTTCGACGACCTCCCGAAAGGCACATTCGAGCAGCTCGGCGACGACGTCCGCGAGCGCTACGTCTCGGCAACCGCCGCACTCGGCCAGCCGGGTGCAAGCTCGCGCGTCGTCTACACGGCCATGCACGGCGTCGGCTGGCTGACCACCCGCGACGCCGTTGCGGCAGCTGGCTTCGAGCCGCTGATCCCGGTGGCCGAGCAGCGCGACCCCGACGGCGCGTTTCCGACCGTCGCGTTTCCGAACCCCGAAGAGCCCGGCGCACTCGACCTCGCCATGGCCACGGCTGATCGCGAGCACGCCGAGCTGATCATCGCCAACGACCCCGACGCCGACCGCCTGTCGGTCTGTGTTCCGGTCGAGGGCGGCTGGCAGCAGCTCACCGGCAACGAGGTCGGCCTGATCTTCGGCTGGGATGCCGCGAAGCGCCTCGGCACCGGCACACTCGCGTGCTCGATCGTCTCCTCCCCCGGGCTCGAGGCGATCGCGAAGCACTTCGGCCTCGAGTTCCAGGCGACGCTGACGGGCTTCAAATGGGTCTCGCGCGTCGACGGCCTCGTCTACGGCTACGAAGAAGCGCTCGGCTACCTCGTGAACCCCGAGACGGTGCGCGACAAAGACGGCATCTCTGCCCTGCTACGCATCCTGTCGATTCACGGTGCTCTGCGCGCCGAGGGTCGCACCCTGCTCGACCTGCTCGACGAGATCGCGACCACCGTCGGCGCCTATGCCTCGGGTCAGGTCTCGGTGCGCGTCACCGATCTCGCGCGCATCCCAGCGACGATGGCTGCCTTGCGCGCCACACCGCCGACCGAGCTCGCAGGCGTCGCCGTCACCGCGGCCGACGACCTGAACCTGCCGGAGCACGGGTCGATCGGCAACATCCTGCGCTTCACGATGGCCGACGGCTCACGCGTCATGGTGCGGCCAAGCGGCACCGAGCCGAAGGTCAAGGTCTACATCGACTCCGTCGACGCGACGGGCGACCAGGATGCGGCACGCGCGCTGGTCAGTGCGTACGCAGAGGCGATGCGTCCACTCGTCGCGTAGCGAGGCCTCTGGCTACGCGCGCACCTTGACGCCCAGCAGCTCGAGGGCCTCCTTGCGGCTGCCCGCGGCCACGATCTGGTTGACGACACCGGGTGCGTCGAGCGACTTCGCGAGCCCTGCAAGCATCGTGATGTGGCGCTTCGCCGTGGTCGCGGCGATGCCGACGATGAGGCGAACCGGGTCGTTGTGCGGGTGGCCGAAGCGCACCGGCTCTTCAAGTGCCAGCACGGCGACGCCGTCTTTGCGCACGAGCGAGCTCGCGTTCGCGTGCGGCACGGCGACGCCGGGGGCGACCACGCAGTAGGGGCCGTAGTTGTCGATGATCTGCAGCATCTCGTCGATGTACGCCGGGCCCACCGCGTGCGCGTTGACGAGGTCGAGGCCGGCAGCTCGGACGGCCTCTTCCCACGACGGGGCATAGACGCCCGACGCGTACGTCGCCGTCGCAACAGTCACGCTCATTGCAGGTCGTCGAATCCGTCAGAGATGATGTCGGCCAGCTCTTCGCGCTCGTCGACCGGCAGGAAGGCAGCTGCAGCCGCATGCAGCTGCAGCGCCTCGTGGTCGATCAGGTCGTAGCCGAAGGCGTCAGACAGGATGCTCAGCTCCCGTGAGAGGGTCGTGCCGCTCTGCAGGCGGTTGTCGGTGTTGACCGTGACCTTGAATCCGAGCTGGAACAGCAGGTCGATCGGATGCGAGCGCACGTCGTCGCCCCACTGCTCGATCGCGCCGGTGCCGAGGTTGCTCGTGACCGACAGCTCGAGTGCGATGCCGCGGTCTTTGACCCACTCGGCAGTCTGGCCGAGCATCACCTGCAGCGCGTCGCGCTCGTCAGACACCTCGATGTCTTCTGCGATGCGCACGCCGTGCCCGAGGCGCAGCGCGCGGCCGACCGTGAGGGCCTCGCGAATCGAGTCGAGGCCGGCTGCCTCGCCCGCGTGCACCGTAACCGGCATGAACTCCTTCGCCAGATAGTCGAAGGTGCCAGCGAACCGCGAAGGGGCAAAGCCGTCTTCGGGGCCGGCGATGTCGAAGCCGGCCACCCCGCGGGCACGGTGCCGCACTGCGAGCCGAGCGATCTCATCCACCCGATCGCCCTGTCGCATGCCGCACAGCAGCTGCTGCACCCGCACATCCTCGTCGGTCTCGTCCATGCCGTCTTCGAGACCGCGACGCACCGCGGCGACAGCCTCGTCGAGCGTGAGGCCCTGCTGCAGATGCTGCTCGGGAGCCCACCGGACTTCGCCGTAGACGACGCCGTCGTCGGCGAGGTCGAGCACGTACTCGCGAGCTGCGCGCTCGAGGCTCTCGGCCGTCTGCAGCACCGCTGTCGTGACGGCGAAGGTCTCGAGGTACTCGGTCAGCGAGCCGGAGTTGGCAGAGTCGACGAACCAGTCGGCCAGTGCATCTGCATCGTCTGCAGGCACGTCGACGCCGGCTTCGTCAGCCAGGTCGAGAATCGTCTCGGGCCTGAGGGCCCCGTCGAGATGGTCGTGGAGGCTCACCTTGGGGATGGCGACGGCATCGATCCCATCGGTCATGAAGTCATCGTCCATGATGCACGCTCCCCTGCTCTCCGCCGCCATTGTACCCAGCGCCCGGTTCTTGAAAGTGAACTCTGGCACATTGCGATTCTCACGGTCGCTGCCCCTGCTCGACAAAGCGCAGCTGGTACCCCGCATACGTCTTGCCGGCCGCCCAGATGGCGAAGCCTGTGACCGGCACGCAGATGCCGAGCGCGAGCATGCCGATGCTCATGATCCAGTGGAAGACGCCCGAGATGAAGCCGGTGTCGGCCTGCAGCCACAGCAGCGCGGCGAGGCCGACCGCAAAGGCGATGACCGCAGTGAGCACCCCGACGACGCGCTGCAGCGACTGCAGCTGCGCATCCGCCTCACGACGCCCGACCACCGAGTGTGCGGTGATCGCCACGAGCACGCCTGCGAGCAGACCCGTGGCGACTGCCGGCACGCCGCCTGCGAGGGTCGGGATGCCGAGCGAGCGAGCGCCGGTCGAGATGAGACCCAGCAGCTCGGTCATGATGAGCGCGATCAGCCCGCCGACCACGCCCCACAGCGCGCCGCGGATGATGACGAAGATCAGCGGAGAGTCGCCGCGCAGTCCGTCTCTAGCCATAGGGGCCAGTCTAGTTGCGGATGCGGGCCGTCAGCGCTGGATCGTCGTGACGCGTCGGGTCAGGTCGTCGGAATCACCGGCATGCACTGCGTCACCGCGTTCTCGCGTCGCAGCAGCGAGCGCCGCGTGTGCCAGATGGCGAACAGGCAGACAGGCAGAGCGGGTGCCAGCACGAGCATCCAGACCGCGAACGTCGGCATGAAGCCGGTGTCGCTGATCTCGGCGAACCAGGCCAGCCCCAGCGCGACGACCGCGATCGGCACGGCAGCCGAGAGGGCGACGATGAGCACGAGACTCGCTCGCTGCGATGCCGTCTGCAGGCGACGACGCACGAAGCGCCAGCCGACAGCGGCGACCAGGAGGCCGCAGAGCGCACCGACCAGGAGCGCCGGAGCAGCGAAGACCGCAGCCGATTCGAACGACCACGCGCGACCGCCGGATGCAAGGTTGAAGCCCATTGCGCCGACGAGTGTCGAGGCCCCTGCGAGGGCGCCCCAGAGGGTCCCGCGGGCAAGGAGAAGCCGGCGGTTTCCGGCTCGTTCGCTGCTCTTGGACCCCACTCTTCGAGGCTACGCGGATGCGCGCTGCGGCAAGCCCGGTTTCTATGCCGATTCGGTCACGATTGTGTCGTCTGAGGTGTCACTGGCGGGGTCGGAATCGCGGATGCGCGGGCGCTGCACACGAACGATGGTCCAGCCGGCGAGGGCCGAGAGGGGAACCAGCGCGAGGCCAGCGGCGGTCGGTCCGACCATCGTGGGCCAGTCGATGTCGCCCCAAGCACCCGATGCGATGTGGATGAGCAGCGCCACCGCAGGCAGCAGGAGCGCCGTCATCAGCGCGAATGCGGCGCCGTACCACGCGCCGTGTCGTGATGCGACACCGCCACGACGCTTCGCCCAGAGCCACCCCACGGCACCTGCCAGCGCCGCGGACGCCGCCAGAGGCAACACCAGAACCGGCACGACTTCAGTCAGGCCCGACATTGTCGTGGTGAAGATCGGGTCCTGCCCGCAGCCACATCCGTCTTCGGTACTGTCGTCAATCAGTTCGAGCGCGTCAGGCAGCACGCCGAAGGCCAGCACCAGCAGCACCGACTGCAGCGCACCCCACAGTGCCCCGAACAGAATGGTCGGAACAGCACGGATGCGCGATGCAGGCGCAGGGCTGACTGGGGTCATGCTCTCAACAGTAGGAGGGCGCGCTGGTCGGCCCCTGGCAGGCTGCCTCAAGAACGCTGGACGTCTACGCCGTGATGCGGTCTCGCACGATCGGCAGGGCATCGAACGCCGTGCCGGGAGCCGCCACATCGTAGGCGCCCTCGAGCGCCTCGAGTGCACGCTCGAAGCGTGCCGGCTCATTCGCCGAGAGCGTGAACAGCGGCTCGCCTGCGCGCACCACGTCGCCGGGCTTCGCGTGCAGGTCGATTCCTGCCGCGTGCACCACGGCATCCGTCGCCCTCGCGCGACCTGCCCCGAGACGCCAGGCTGCGATGCCGAACGACAGGGCGTCCTGGCGGGTCAGCACACCGTCTGCCTCAGCCTTGACGACATGCGTCTCGTTCGGGGTCGGCAGCGCGCCGTCGGGGTCGCCGTCCTGGGCGGTGATGAACTGGCGCCACACGTCCATCGCGCGGCCGTCGCTGAGCGCGGCTTCGACGTCGGCGTCGGGCTGGCCGACCGACGCGAGCATCTCACGAGCCAGCGCGACCGTGAGCTCGACGACGTCGGAAGGCCCGCCGCCTGCGAGCACCTCGACCGATTCGCGCACCTCGTTGGCATTGCCGATGGCGAGGCCGAGGGGCGACTCCATGCTGGTGAGCAGCGCCGAAGTCGTGACTCCGGCGTCGGTTCCGAGGGCGACCATGGTCTCGGCGAGCTCGCGAGCCCGCTCCTCTTCGCGCATGAACGCGCCCGAGCCGAACTTGACGTCGAGGGTGAGCGCGCTCGTGCCCTCTGCGATCTTCTTCGACATGATCGACGACGCGATCAGCGGAATCGCCTCGACCGTGCCGGTCACGTCGCGCAGCGCGTAGAGTCGCTTGTCGGCAGGTGCGAGCCCCTTGCCCGCCGCGCAGATGACGCCGCCGAGGCCTTCGAGCTGCTGCATGATCTCGTCGTTCGACAGGTCGGCACGCCACCCCGGAATCGACTCGAGCTTGTCGAGGGTTCCTCCCGTGTGCCCGAGGCCGCGGCCCGAGAGCTGCGGCACCGCCACACCGAATGCGGCCACGAGCGGCATGAGCGGCAGCGTGATCTTGTCGCCGACGCCGCCGGTCGAGTGCTTGTCGACGGTCGGCTTCGACAGCTGCGAGAAGTCCATGCGCTCGCCCGAGCGGATCATCGCCTGCGTCATGTCGAAGATCTCGCGACGCTCCATGCCGTTCAGGAAGATCGCCATGATGAGCGAGGCCATCTGCGCGTCGTCGACGTACTCGCGCGTGTACGCGTCGATGAGCCAGTCGATCTGCTCGGTGCTCAGCGCACCCTTGTCGCGCTTGGCGCGGATGATGTCGACAGCGTCGAAAGCTTCAACCATCATGAGTCCTTTCGGTAGTCATCGAGTGCGCTCGGGCCGAACGCGTCGGGCAGCACTTCGTTCATGGTGCGGATGCCCGACACAGTCATGAGGCGAGTCTCGGCAGTCGAGTGCTCGTTGAGCAGCTGTCGGCAGCGCCCGCACGGCATGATGACGTCGCCGTCGCCGTTGACGCACACGAACGCGGCGATCGTGCCGCCGCCCGTCATGAACAGCTCTGACACGAGCGAGCATTCGGCGCACAGCGTGACGCCGTATGCGGCGTTCTCGATGTTGCAGCCAGAAACCAGCCGGCCGTCGTCGGCGAATGCCGCAGCGCCGACCGGGTAGGCCGAGTACGGCACGTAGGCCTTCTTGGTCGCCGCGAGGGCAGCCTCGGTCAGCGCATCCCAGTCGATCGAGTTCTCGCTCATGCCTGTCACACTATTGCTTCGCGTACGGTTTGCCGCTGGCGGCAGGCGCACGCGAGAGCCCGATGAACCCGGTCACCGCGAGGATCGTGATGACGTACGGCAGCATCAGCAGCACTTCGCTGGGCACCTGGCTTCCGGCCGCCGACAGCGTCTGCTGCAGCGCCCTCGCGAAGCCGAACAGCAGCGCCGCGAACGTCGCCTTGAGCGGGTGCCACTTTCCGAAGATGACTGCGGCGAGCGCGATGTAGCCCAGGCCGCCCGTCATCTCCTTCGTGAACTGGCCGGTCTGGTCGAGTGTGAAGTATGCCCCTCCGAGACCCGCGATCGCTCCTGCGAGCGAGACGTTCCAGAAGCGCCACCTGCCGACCTTGATGCCGACAGTGTCAGCAGCCAGCGGGTGCTCGCCGAGCGATCGAAGGCGAAGACCCCAGGTCGAGTTGAACATCGCCCAGGTGATCACGACAACCGCGACGTACATCGCGTAGACGATGATCGTCTGGTTGAACAGCGTCGGCCCGATGACCGGGATCTTCGACAGCAGAGGAAGCGCTATCGCCGGAAGCCGGTCGGGGTTGTTCAGCTCGGGCGACGATGACAGCACCGACGAGTAGAAGAAGCCTGTGAGGCCGACGACGAGCACGTTGAGCACGACACCGACAATGACCTGCTCGACGAGGTACTTGATCGCGAAGGCTGCGAGCACGAACGACACGAGCATGCCGGCGACCATAGCGGCGAGAAGACCGACGTATGTGTTGCCGGTGATCGAGGCGACGAGGGCACCTGAGAACGCACCCGAGAGGAGCTGCGCCTCGATCGCGATGTTCACGATTCCCGCACGCTCAGAGATCACGCCGCCGAGGGCACCGAAGATCAGGGGCACCGACAGGGCGACCGTCGAGATCATGAGGTCGGTGAACGAGAACTGGCTGCCAGACCCGGCCCAGGTGAGGAAATCGACCGCGAAGAAGGCGCCGAACACGACGTACAGCCAACCCCAGACGCGCTTGCGGGCGAGGGTGCGCCAGACGGCGATGCCAGTGATCGCCGCCATGACAAGCGTCGACACGATGCCGATGACTCGCACACCGAGCGCAACTGCCGGAATCGAGAAGAAGTCGCTGCCCTTCGCGAAGCTGAACGTGGTGCTCTCGTCAGTGCCGAATCCGACCGTCAGCACGAACGCCACGACTGTGAGCGCCGCGAGGGCGATCGCAGGGCGCCATTTGCGCACCACGACACGCTCGAGATGAACCTCGGTGTCGGGCTGGTGGGTGCCCTCAGCTGCCTTCGATGTGTCTGTCGAGGGTGCTTCGCTGCTCATTTGCGGCCTCCCTTCGGCAGGAAGAAGATCGTCTTCACCAGCGCGGGCGCTGCGATGAAGAGAACAATGAACGACTGCAGCACGAGCACCAGGTCGATCGGCACACCCTCAGCCGCGGCCATGTTGTAGCCACCAGCCTTGAGAGCGCCGAACAGGATGCCGGCGATCAGGGTTCCCCACGGAGACGACCGGCCCAGCAGCGCGACGGTGATCGCATCGAACCCGATGCCTGCGTCGATGTGCGACGTGAACCCGGTTGTCACCTGACCAGTCACCTGGATGCCGCCGGCGAGTCCCATGAAGGCTCCGGCGAAGAGCATCGCAAGGGTCGTGATGAGGCCGACGTTCATGCCTGCCATTTTGGCCGCCGCCGGGTTGAGGCCGACGGTGCGGAACTGGAATCCGAGGCTCGAGCGTTCGATGAACCACCAGTAGAGCACCACGACTGCCAGCGCAATCAGGAAGCCTGCGTGCACTTTGAAGCCGGGGAGCGGATTGAGGATGGCCGTTTCGAGCATGCCCGGAGTGATCGGGTTGTTGTTGTCTGGGTTGCGCAGCAGGTCTGGCGAGCGCAGCGCATACACGAGCGCCCAGTAGGCGACGTAGTTGAGCATGATCGTCAGGATCACCTCGTGAGCGCCAGTGCGGGCCTTCAGCAGGCCGACGATGCCGCCCCAGATCGCAGCGGCTCCGATTCCGGCGATGAGTGCGACAGTGACGTGGATGATCGGCGGCATTTCGACCGAGAAGCCGATCCAGCCTGCAACAGCAGCGCCGACGAGCATCTGCCCCTGCCCGCCGATGTTGAACAGGCCGACCTTGAAGGCGATCGCAACGCCGAGCCCCGCGATGATCAGCGGTGCCGCGTAGTAGAACGTGTTCGACACCGGTGTCAGCGCCTGCTGCAGCGTGTCGATGCGATTGATGTTGAGGATCGAGCCTTGGAACATCGCTGTGTATGCACCGGCGACTGAGTCCCAGAGTGCCTGCAGCATGTCGGTGGGCCGCGCGAAGAAGTAGCCTGCGGTCTTCGCCACACGCTCGTCGGTGAAGGCGATCAGCAGTGCACCGAGCACGAGCGACGCGACAACCGCGAGCACCGAGAGCATCGGAGTGCCGGTCATCAGTCGCTGCATGAACTCCCGAGAACGGTCGACCTGCTCTTCGCCTTCAGGCGGGGGCGGAGCCGCCTGCTTTGCCAACTGTTCGCTCATGCTGCAGCCTCCTCAGCCGCTGCCTTGAGATGCTCAGGCATTTCGCCCGCCATCATCAGACCTAGGTCTTCGCGGTCGGTGTCGGCCGGCACGATGCCGACGATGCCGCCGCGGTACATCACTGCGATGCGATCTGCGAGGCCGATGACCTCGTCGAGCTCTGTTGACACGACCACCACGGGAATCCCTGTGTCACGCGTTGCGATGATCTGCTTGTGCACGAACTCGATCGATCCGACGTCGAGCCCGCGGGTGGGTTGCGAGGCGACGAAGAGCTCGAGCTTTCGACCCAGCTCGCGCGCCAGCACAACCTTCTGCTGGTTTCCGCCCGAGAGCGAGCCAGCCGGCGAGTGGATGCTCTGCGCGCGAACGTCGTAGTCGGTCTTCGCCTGCTCGGCGAATTCGTTGCGAGTCGCGAAGTCGATGGTGCCCGCCTTGACGAACGGTGCTCCCTTGTAGCGGTCGAGCATGATGTTCTCAGACACTGAGAACTCTGAGACGAGGCCGTCGACCTTGCGATCTTCGGGCACAAACCCGACACCTGAGTCGAGCACTTCGCGCACCGACTTGCCTGTCAATCGCCTGCCGCTGAGCGAGATGCTGCCCGATGCGGGCTTCTCGAGACCGATGATCGCCTCGGTCAGCTCAGTCTGGCCATTGCCCTGCACACCCGCGATGCACAGGACTTCTCCGCCTCGCACCTCGAATGAGACATCGTTGACGACCTTCTGTCCAATGCGGTCAAGCACTGTGAGCACTGTGACCTCAAGCTTCTTGTCTGTGAACTTCGCGTCGTCTTTGTCGACAGTGAGTGAGACATCGCGGCCGACCATCAGCGACGCGAGCTCGTTGCTGCTCGCCGTGGGCTCGGCGGAGCCGACGATCTTGCCAAGGCGGATGACGGTGATTCTGTCAGCGACCTCGCGAACCTCACGCAGCTTGTGCGTGATGAAGACGATCGCTGTGCCGTCGTCGCGCAGCTGACGCATGACATTCATCAGCTCGTCGGTCTCTTGCGGCGTGAGCACTGCAGTGGGCTCGTCGAACACGAGCACCCGAGCATCGAGCGAAAGCGCCTTGATGATCTCGACGCGCTGCTGCACGCCGACCGGCAGATCCTGCACCAGCGCATCCGGGTCGATGTCGAACCCGAACCGCTTCGACAGCTCGACGACAGCTTTTCGAGCGCCCTTGAGTCCGCCGAGCTCACGCTCGTGGCCGAGCAGAACGTTCTCGGCGACAGTGAACACGGGAATCAGCATGAAGTGCTGGTGCACCATGCCGATGCCGGCGCGCATCGCATCGCCGGGGCCCTGGAAGCGCTGCGGCTTGCCGTCAATGAGAATCTCGCCCTCTTCAGCCTGGTAGAGGCCGTAGAGCACATTCATCATCGTCGACTTGCCGGCACCGTTCTCACCGAGCAGACAGTGGATCTCACCAGCCTCGATCTTGAGGTTGATGCGATCGTTCGCCGTGAATGTGCCAAAGCGCTTGGTGATGCCCTTGAGCTCAAGCGTCATCGCTTCGTCCCTTCGTTTCGCCTAAGAGAATCTAGCCGAAAACCTGATGAGACACCGAAACCGGGAGTCGACACGAGCCGACTCCCGGTCTGGGTGCTGTCGGTGACTAGATCGCGGGCGAGGAGGGCGAGCCCACCTCGATCGATCCGTCGATGATGCCCTGCTTGATCTCGTCGAGCTCGGCCATGAGGTCCTCAGGCAGCTCAGCCTCGAAATCATTGAACGGTGCGAGGCTCACGCCCTCGTTCTCGAGCGTGCCGACGAACGGAGTGTTGTCGAACTCACCGTTCACGGTGTCAGTGATGGCGTCTTCGACCGAAGTGGCGAGTCCCTTCATGACCGAGGTCAGGAAGAGGTCGGCGTACTGCGGAGCCGACTGCGAGAGGTCGGTGTCAACACCGATCATCGCGATGTGCTCGTTGCCGTTGTCGTGTGCGTCGATGACAGCCTCAGCAGCGGGCTGGAAGATCGGTCCGCCCACGGGCATGAGCACGTCAGCGCCCTGCGAGATGAACGTTTCGGCCATCGACTTGGCCTGCGTGTTGGCCTCGAAGCCACCGGTGAACGAGCCGTCCTGAGCCTCGAGGTCCCAGCCGAGCACCTCGACATCGTCTTCGTTCTGCTCGTTGTAGTACTCGACACCCGCGACGAAGCCATCCATGAAGACGGTGACGGTGGGGATGTTCATGCCGCCCCAGGTGGCGACCTTGCCGCTCTCGGAGTACGAGGCAGCCGTGTAACCGGCCATGAACGCGGGCTGCGCTGCATCGTAGATCAGCGGGCGCACGTTCTCGGCGTCGATCTGGTTGTCGTCGATGATGGCGAAGTTCACGTCGGGGTTGGCGGCAGCCGCTGCCTCGGTTGCGTCCTTCAGCAGGAAGCCGACCGAGAAGATGACGGTGCAGTTCTGAGCGACGAGGCTCTCGATGTTCGACTGGTAGACCGTGTCGTTCTCTGACTCGGCGGTCTTGTACTCGATGCCGTTGGCGTCAGAGCCTGAGAGCAGGCCGTCGTAGCTGAGCTCGTTGAACGACTTGTCGTCGAATCCGCCCGAGTCGGAGACCATGCAGGCGAGGTTGTCGCCGCCGGCTGCGTCGGTGTTGCCGCCGTCGCCTTCGGGAGCTTCTTCGGGTGCGGTGCCGCACGCTGCGAGCAGGCTGGCGATGGCGATGGCAGATGCGCCGCCCAGCATTGCGCGACGCGCTGCCTTCTTGTTTGAGAGCTTGATCAAGGGATCCTCCGGATCAAAGAGTTGAAAACCGCATGCCGCGGTTGAGATACACAGATGTTACGCGAGCGTCACCGCGAATTAACGCGGGAGTCGGCGATCGAAACCGAAATGTTGCGATTGAGGTTGACGCAATTGGAGGATCGCGCTAAAAGTCGGCTCAGAGCACGTCGGAGTTGCCAGAGCGACGGATCGCGTCAACGACCTGCTTGACCCGCTGGGCCTGCTCTGTCGTGGTGACGAGCAGCGCATCCGGAGTGTCGACGACCACGATGTCCTTCACCCCGACGAGGGAGATGATGCGCTTCGACTGCGAGATCACGACGCCGGCCGACGAGTCTGCGAGCACCGTGCCGCCGTCGCCGAGGATCGCGAGGCGGTCGTTGCGGCCCTGGTTGTGCAGCTTCGCGACCGCCGAGAAGTCGCCGACGTCGTCCCAGTCGAAGTCGCCGGGCACGACGACGAGGCGGCCGCGCTCGGCTGCGGGCTCGGCGACCGAGTAGTCGATCGCGATCTTCTTCAGCTGCGGCCAGATGCGGTCGACTGCGGGGCCGCGCTGCTCGGGCTCGTCCCACACTGCGGCGAGCTCTTCGATCTGGTCGGTCAGCTCGGGCTCGCTCTTGCGCAGCTCGTCGATCAGCACGTCGGCGCGAGCGATGAACATGCCGGCGTTCCAGAGGTAGTCGCCCGAGGCGACGTACTGCTGCGCGACATCGAGGGTCGGCTTCTCGACGAAGCTGTCGACCTTGCGGGCGCTGGGGGCGCCGTCGATCTCGGCCGGGCCGTCGGCGCAGATGTAGCCGAAGCCGACAGCCGGCTCGGTGGGCGTGATGCCGATCGTGGCGATGTGGCCTGCGCGAGCCGCAGCGACCGCCTCGCCGACGCAGCGACGGAAGCCGCGCTCGTCGTTGATGACGTGGTCGGCGGCGAACGATCCGACGATCACGTCGGGCTCGCGGCGCTTGAGGATGGCGGCTGCGAGCGCGATCGCGACCGTCGAGTCGCGCGGGTCTGCCTCGAGCACGATGTTTGCGTCTGACAGGCCCTCGACCTGGCTCTCGACTGCCGAACGGTGAGCGCGGCCTGTGACGACCATTGTCCGGCCTTCGCCGGCCAGCGGCGCGAGGCGGTCGACGGTCGACTGCAGCAGCGTCTTGCCGCTGCCGGTGAGGTCATGCAGAAACTTGGGGGCCTCTGCGCGCGAGAGCGGCCAGAGTCGGGAGCCGACACCACCGGCCGGGATGACAGCGTAGAAGTCGTCGAGCGAAGCTGTTGCGTCGTGCATGGCTCCAGCGTAGCCGCGCGGGTGCCGGACCAAGACTGCTGTGCCGACTCCAAAGGGAGTTCAGATTGCACAGGTGCACTCCAAAGGGAGTTCAGTGCTCGAAAAGGAGCTGGTTCAACTCCCATTGGCGATTTCAGCCCGTCTGACCTCCTTTTCAGACATGACCCGCGCATCCCAACTCCCTTTGGAGTTCAAAACGGCCACGACGCCACAAACCGAGCCGCGCATCCGCGACCCCATCTCAACTCCAAAAGGAGTTCAGTTCAGCAAGGTTCACCCGGCATTCACCTCGGGTTCGACCCGAAAGCACCGGGGCTTCCTACGCTGAAGCTGTGAAGATCGAACGAGTTGCCATTGTGACTGAGTCTTTCCTCCCCACTATCAACGGCGTCACCACCAGCGTGTGCCGTGTGCTCGACCACCTGCAGGAGACGGGCCGCGAGGCCATCGTCATCACTCCTCGCTGCGGAGCACCGACCCAGTACCGCGGCACTCCCGTGTTCGAAGTGCCGTCGCTCGCCTACCGCCAGTTTCCGGTGGGCCTTCCGAGTCCGCAGGTCGCGGCTCTCCTGCAGCGCTTTCAGCCGGATGTGCTGCATGCGGCGAGTCCGTTCATGCTCGGCGGACAGGCGATCGGCGAGGCTCAGCGCGTCGGCCTCCCCTCGGTCGCGATCTACCAGACCGACGTCGCCGGCTATGCGAAGCGCAACCGGCTCGGAGCCGGAGCCAGCATCGCCTGGAAGGTGATCAAGCAGATCCACAACGGAGCCGACCGCACGCTGGCACCGTCGAGCGCCGCCATCGCCGACCTCAAGAACGCTGGCGTCAAGCGCGTCAAGAAGTGGGTGCGGGGCGTCGACCTCGAGGGCTTCCACCCCGACAACCGCCGTGGCGCCGCATCCGCCGCCCTCCGCGAGCGCATCGCACCCGGCGGCGAGACCATCGCCGGCTACGTGGGCCGCGTCGCACCCGAGAAGGGCCTGCACCGGCTCGAGGCGCTCGAAGGCATTCCGAACATCCGCGTCGCGATCGTCGGAGACGGCCCCGCGATGCCCGAGGTGCGCAGCCGCCTCGCGAAGTTCGACCCCGTCTACCTCGGCGCCCTCAGCGGCAACGCGCTGTCGGCCGCCTACGGCTCATTCGACATGTTCTGCCACACAGGAGCCGAGGAGACCTTCGGCCAGACCCTGCAGGAGGCCGCCGCTGCCGGTCTGCCGGTCATCGCGCCGCGAGCCGGCGGCCCCATCGACCTCGTCGACGAGGGCGAGACGGGCCACCTCTTCGAACCCGACTCGCGCACCGAGCTGCACCAGGCGGTCGCGAGGCTCGCCTCATCGTCGTCAGAACGGGGGCGGATGGGCGAGGCAGGTCGCAGACGCGTGCTCACCCGGTCGTGGCCCTCGGTGTGCGATGACCTGATCAAGCACTACGAGAAGGCGACCGCACGCGCCCTCCGCGGTGTCGAAGAGGCAGAACTGGTCGAGGCCTGACGCCGCTCCGGCCGCTAAGGCGAACCTAAGCGCCGGCGAGGCGTAGACTGATGTCGTCTCTTACAGCAACAAGAAGGGGAATGCGCGTGTCCCAAAGCACCAGCAGCCTCGCCGATGAGACCCCGAAGCCTTCGAAAAACCGCATTGCGGGCACCGTTTACCGGGGCAACGAAGGAATGTGGTCGTGGGTCCTGCACCGAATCACCGGCATCGCCATCTTTTTCTTCCTCCTGGTACACGTTCTCGACACGGCGGTCGTCCGTGTGAGCCCAGAGGTCTACAACGCCGTCATCGGCGCCTACAAGAACCCCATCATGGGCTTCGGCGAGATCGTGCTGGTCGGAGCAGTGGTCTTCCACGCGCTCAATGGCCTCCGCATCATCGCGGTTGACATGTGGCCGGCGGCCACCAAGATCCAGCGTTCGCTGTTCTGGGTCGTCATCGCGCTCGCCGTCATCCTGGTGGTCGGATTCTCGATCCGCCACATCCCGAACGTGCTGGGAGCCCACTGATGACGATCGACAACCCCAACTACGCGTACCCGGCTCGCTCGTCGAACCGCAAGGGCCCCAACCTCGACAAGATCGGCTGGGTCTTCATGCGCGCCTCCGGCGTCGTGCTGATCGTGCTGATCTTCGGGCACCTCTTCTACAACCTCATCTGGACCGAGGGCGGCATCCAGGCCATCACCTTCGGATTCGTGGCCGGCAAGTGGGCTGACCCGTTCTGGATGTGGTGGGACGTCATCATGCTGTGGCTCGCATTCATCCACGGCTCGAACGGCATGCGCACCGTCATCAACGACTACGTGCACAAGGAGGGCATCCGCAAGGTGCTCATCGGCGCGGTCGTCGTGGCCGCTGCAGTGCTGATCATCCTCGGCACGCTCATCACGTTCACATTCGACCCGTGCCCCGCCGGCGCAGACCCCGAGCTGCTCCCGTCGTTCTGCGCGACGCTCTAGCGACAGGCATCTAAGGACTATGGCTAAGAAGATCAAGACAAACCCCAACGCGGGCGAGATCCGCGACGGCATCCACTACCACCAGCACGACGTCGTCATCGTCGGGGCAGGCGGAGCCGGGATGCGCGCCGCAATCGAGTCCGCGCCGCAGGCATCGACTGCCGTGAT
The DNA here is from genome assembly GCF_900163565.1 of Agrococcus casei LMG 22410. Classification (GTDB taxonomy): domain Bacteria; phylum Actinomycetota; class Actinomycetes; order Actinomycetales; family Microbacteriaceae; genus Agrococcus; species Agrococcus casei. The sequence goes on along the minus strand of NZ_FUHU01000020.1, from coordinate 212,150 downwards.
CACCAAGCTGTACCCGACGCGATCGCACACCGGTGCGGCGCAGGGCGGCATGGCGGCAGCGCTGGCGAACGTCGAAGAAGACAACAACGAGTGGCACACCTACGACACCGTCAAGGGCGGCGACTACCTCGTCGACCAGGACGCCGCTGAGATCCTCACCCGCGAGGCCATCGACGCAGTGCTCGACCTCGAGAACATGGGTCTGCCGTTCAACCGCACGCCTGAGGGCAAGATCGACCAGCGACGCTTCGGCGGCCACACCCGCGATCACGGCAAGGCACCGGTTCGCCGCGCCTGCTACGCGGCAGACCGCACGGGTCACATGATCCTGCAGACGCTCTACCAGAACTGCGTCAAGCACGGCGTGAACTTCTTCAACGAGTTCTACGCCCTCGACCTGGTCATGACCGAGGTCGACGGCGTGCAGCGCGTCTCGGGCGTCGTGGCCTACGACCTGTCAACGGGCGACATCCACGTCTTCCAGGGCAAGTCGGTCATCTTCGCAACGGGCGGCTTCGGCAAGATCTTCAAGACCACGTCGAACGCGCACACGCTGACCGGCGACGGCGTCGGCATCATCTGGCGCAAGGGCCTCCCGCTCGAAGACATGGAGTTCTACCAGTTCCACCCCACCGGCCTTGCCGGCCTCGGCATCCTACTCACCGAGGGTGCTCGCGGCGAGGGTGCGATCCTGCGAAACGCATCCGGCGAGCGCTTCATGGAGCGCTACGCCCCCACCATCAAAGACCTCGCACCTCGTGACATCGTCGCGCGCTCGATGGTGCAGGAGGTGCTCGACGGTCGCGGCGCCGGCCCCAACAAGGACTACGTCTTCCTCGACTGCACGCACCTCGGCGAGGATGTGCTCGAGAACAAGCTGCCCGACATCACCGAGTTCGCACGCACCTACCTGGGCGTCGACCCCGTGACCGAGCCTGTTCCCGTCTACCCGACCGCGCACTACGCGATGGGCGGCATCCCGACGAACAACGACGCCGAAGTGCTCGCCGACAACGACACCGTCGTGCCCGGCCTGTACGCAGCGGGCGAGTGCGCCTGCGTCTCGGTCCACGGCGCCAACCGCCTCGGAACGAACTCGCTGCTCGACATCAACGTCTTCGGCAAGCGCGCCGGCAACAACGCCGTCACGTACGCCAAGACGGCTGAGTTCATCGACCTGCCAGCCAACCCCGCTCAGGGCGTGATCGGCATGCTCGACGAGCTGCGCGCATCCGACGGAACCGAGAACGTCGCCGCGATCCGCAAGGATCTGCAGGACACGATGGACATGAACGCCCAGGTGTTCCGCACCGAAGAGACGCTCACGAAGGCCACCGAGGTCATCGCCGGTCTGCGCGAGCGCTACAAGAACGTTGCTGTGCACGACCGCGGCAAGCGCTTCAACACCGACCTGCTTGAGGCAGTCGAGCTCGGGTTCCTGCTCGATCTCGCCGAGGTCCTCGTCGCATGCGCGCTCAACCGCAAGGAGTCGCGCGGCGGTCACATGCGCGACGACTACCCCGACCGCGACGACGCGACGTACCTGAAGCACACGATGGCGTACCTCGCGGGTGACCCCCATTCGTCGGTCGCCACCGACCATATTCGTCTCGACTGGAAGCCCGTTCGTCTCGGCACGTACGAGCCGAAGGCCAGAAAGTACTAGCAGGAGGTATCGATTGAGTGACGCTGCTGTTGCAGAAGCCGGCGAAGTGATCGTCGAAGAAGAGGCTCCCAAGTCGTTCACGGTGACGCTGAACATCCGCCGCTTCGACCCTGAGGTCGACGACGAGCCCCGCTGGGTCGACTACGACGTCGAGATGTTCCCGACCGAGCGCATCCTCGATGCCTTGCACCGCATCAAGTGGGAGCAGGACTCGACGCTGACGTTCCGCCGCTCGTGCGCTCACGGCATCTGCGGATCGGATGCGATGCGCATCAACGGCAAGAACCGCTTGGCATGCAAGGCGCTCGTGAAGGACTTCGACATCTCGAAGCCCATCTACGTCGAGGCGATCAAGGGTCTGCCCCTCGAGAAGGACCTCATCGTCGACATGGAGCCGTTCTTCGACTCCTTCCGCGAGATCCAGCCGTTCCTGCAGGCGACTTCGAAGCCCGAGAAGGAGCGTCACCAGACAGTCGAGCAGCGCGCTCGCTTCGACGACACGACCAAGTGCATCCTGTGCGCAGCATGCACCACGTCATGCCCCGTGTTCTGGACTGACGGCCAGTACTTCGGCCCGGCCGCGATTGTGAACGCACACCGCTTCATCTTCGACTCGCGTGACGAGGCATCGCAGGTTCGCCTCGATATCCTCAACGACCGCGAGGGCGTGTGGCGCTGCCGCACCACCTTCAACTGCACCGACGCCTGCCCCCGCGGCATCCAGGTGACGAAGGCGATCGCAGAGGTCAAGCAGGCGATGATCTCGGGCGTGAAGCTCTAACTCGAACATCACAGCTGATGGCGGGGCCCCTCGGGGCTCCGCCATTCTTCTGTCTCAGCTGATGTCGGCTGCGTTGGCGACGAGAGCATCGTGGACGACCCGAAGGTAGCCAGCCAGATCCTCGTAGCTGATGTCAGCACTGTACGAGGTCATCCATGTCTCGCCGTCTGTTCCGATGATCCAGCACGTGCGCGAATAGATCTCTGACTCGCTGGAGCCGCCATTGCCACCGCACAGCACTCCGTCGACGTAGTGCAGGTTGCTGTACGAGTAGTCGCGCGCGTTGTAGCCATAAAAGTTGTCGGCGACCCGCACCGAAAGCAGGTTGTAGTCGTTGTCGGTGTAGACACTCGAGACGAAGAAGGTGGTGACGTTAACGTCTGTTCCACCGGTGAAGCCGTCGCCGACCTCGTGCGGAAACTCGACCACGCCTGACTCAGGCCACAGCGGCTGCGGTTCATACGGGGGCGGCATGCCCATGTGATCGGGGGTGTGTTCGCCGCTGGGCTCACTCTCGTCAGCTGCGGACTCGCGATTGGGGAGCGTGCCGTCATGCTGCTGTTCTTGCTGAGTCTGCTGCGGACGCGCCTGGGGGGTCGCATTGCTGGCACAACCGGCCAGCAGGGTCAGGGCAGCAGCGGTTGCGACCATGGCTGTGATGCCTTGCCGCTTTCGCATGAGTGCTCCCTGATGTTCAGAATTGAAACGAGTCTGCCGTCGACTTCTGATGGTAACCGCTCATCAGCAAAGGACGCTGAACGCTGGCTATGAGGCCGATGGGCAGGAAGCCTGCATGGGGCAGAATGGAATCGTGCCAGGCAACCAGACAGATGCGCCGCAGGCGCTGCGCTCAACCCTAGAAGAGACGCAGTTCGCCCTCGACGCCGACTCTGCCGCCAAGCGAGACTCCATCGTGCGACAGCTCGCCGACTACGTGCAGCCAAGGCTCGAGCGACTCGACGCTCCCCTGCTCGCAGTCGTTGGCGGTTCGACGGGCGCCGGCAAGTCGACACTCGTGAACGCCCTGGTGGGCCGCCGTGTCAGCGCCGCCGGTGTCATTAGGCCGACCACCAGGCAGCCGTTGATCGTCTGCCATCCCGATGACGAGCGCTGGTTCAGCGATTCGCGCATCCTGCCGTCCCTCGCTCGCGTGCGCAGCGACGGCGCCACCGGTGAGAGCGCAGACGGTGCTGCAATTCGCATCCTCGCGACCGACTCGATGCCCTCGGGCCTCGCCCTGCTTGACGCCCCCGACTTCGACAGCATCGACGACGGCAACAGGGCACTGGCAGCTCAGTTGCTGGCTGCCGCCGATCTCTGGCTGTTCGTCACGACACCGGCGCGATACGCGGATGCGCTCCCCTGGCAGTTCCTGCATCGTGCGGCCGAGCGCGACATCGAGGTCGCCGTGGTGCTGAACAGGGTTGACGAAGAAGCCCGCGAGAGCATTGCCGCCGATCTGCAGGTGATGCTGACAGAGGCCGGTCTCGGCGACGCGCGGCTGTTTGAAGTCGGCACGGTCTCGCAGTTCGACGAGGTGCTGCCTGCCGAGAGCATCGAGCGCATTCGCAAGCATCTGCACGGGCTCGCCGAAGACGCCCAGTCGCGTCGGGCCGTTGCCGCGCGGACGCTGGTGGGCGCCGCGCGCGATCTTGCATCCGGTGTCGACGCGCTGGCCGACGCCCGCGCCCGCGAACTCGAGCGTGCATCCGCCGCTCGTGCGCTCGTCGCCGCCGAGTACGCCGAGGCGACCGAGCAGGTCATCGAGGCGACCAGCGACGGACGCCTGCTGCGCGACGAAGTGCTCGGCCGCTGGCAGGACTTTGTGGGCACCTCCGATGTGTTTCGCAAGGTCGAGCAGTGGTTCTCAGGAACCGTCGACCGCATCGGCCGCTTCTTCACCGGCAAGCCCGAGCCGCTGCAGGCCGTCGAGACCGAGATCGAGCATGGGCTGCACGCCGTCATCATCGACGCCGGCGAGTCGGCGGCCGCACGCGCGTGGCGGGGCATCGGACGCACCGAGCCGCAGCTGCGCGACCTCGACACGCCCGGCCTTGCCACCGCATCCGCCGATCTGAGCGGACGCTCGGCGCAGCTGATTCGCGAGTGGCAGGCGTCGCTCGTCGAGACCATTCAGGCGAGTGCCGGGGGCAAGCGCATGCGTGCGCGGATCATGTCGCTCGGGCTCAACGCGATCACGGTGGCGCTCATGATTGTGGTGTTCGCGTCGACCGGCGGGCTGACGGGCGGCGAGATCGCGATCGCGGGCGGGTCGGCTGTCGTTGGCCAGAAGCTGCTCGAGACGATCTTCGGCGAAGATGCTGTGCGACGCCTGGCGGCGAAGGCCAAGACCGAGCTGAACGAGCGCGTCGACCGGCTCATGAGCGAAGAGGCGAAGCGCTACGAGGTGCTGCTCGAGCAGCTCGAAGCCGGGTCGTCGGCTGACGAGCTGCGTGAGCGGGCTCGCGACGTAGTCGAGCTGGCAGAGTCGGCGGTCGCGGTTGGGCAGAGCGATGCGGCGAGGCCCAGCGACGGAGCGGGAGACGCCTCGTGAGCAAGCCGACACTTGCCGAGCGGCTGACCGCCCTCGACACCGCCGCAGAGCTCGCCGACGGCCGTATCGCTCGCGCGGACTCCGAGCGCATTCGCGCAGTGGCCCAGTCGGGCTCGTCTCGGCGCGAGCTCTCTGACGAGCACACGGTCGTCGGGTTCTTCGGGGCGACCGGCAGCGGCAAGTCATCGCTGTTCAACGCGATCGTCGGGGCGGATGTGGCGACGACGCACGTGCGCAGGCCCACGACCAGCACGCCCCTGGCGGCGGTGTGGCAGCCGGATGGCTCGGCCGCGCTGCTCGACTGGCTCGAAGTGCGCGACCGCTCCGAGCGCACGGGCGGCTTCGACAAGCAGGTAGGCCCGCTCATTCTGCTCGATCTGCCCGACTTCGACTCGGTGCGATCCGAGCACCGCGACATCGCCGCGAGGCTGGCGGCACAGGTCGACGTGCTCGTGTGGGTCGTCGACCCCGAGAAGTATGCCGACGCAGTCATACATCGCGATTTCATCACCCCTCACTCCGGACACAGCGCCGTGACGCTCGCTGTGCTGAACAAAACCGACCTGCTCAGCGCATCCGATCAGAAGGCCGTTGCCGACTCGTTCAGAGACCTGCTCGAGCGCGACGGGCTCGGCAAAGTCAAGGTGCTCGGAGCAAGCGCGCGCACTGGCGACGGCGTCGACGCGGTGCGGCAGCAGATCGCCAAGGTCGCGAAGGGGCGGCGTGCCCAGCTCGAACGAATCGAGGCCGACATCGACTCGGCGACCTCGGAGTGGGCGGATGCGCGGGTGCCGTCACAGCCGCCGCGAGATGCAGAGAAGGCGCTCACGCAGGCGCTGGGGCAGGCTGCCGGGGTTCCGGCGATCGCTGCAGCCGTCGGCTCGTCGTATCGCAAGCGCCTCGGGCAGCGCACCGGCTGGCTGCTGACGTCGTGGATGCTGCGGTTTCGGGCTGACCCGCTGCGCCGGCTCGGCCTGCGCGAGGAGGCCGACGAGAGTGGCGTGCACCGATCGAGCATGCCGAAGATGTCTGCCTCTGGTCGGGCGCAGGCCAACAAGGGCGTGCGCGACTACGCTGCCCGGGCGTCGGCAGACCTGAGCGGCGGATGGGCCGAGTCGGTTCGCGAGCGCGCAGAGTCTGCGCTGCCGGGGCTGCCAGAAGAGCTGGATCGCGCGGTTGCTCGCACTCGCCTGCAGGCGCGCGTGTCGTGGGGGTGGAGCATCGTCACGGTGCTGCAGTGGGTGGCACTGCTGGCCGCGCTGGTCGGCGTCGGCTGGTATCTGCTGCTGTGGCTGATGGGTTCGTTCGGCTTCGGGCTGCCGTTTCTGACGCCCGAGGTGCCGACGGTCGAGGGGTGGCAGGTGCCGACGCTGCTGGTTGCAGGCGGCATTCTGCTCGGGATCCTGCTCGGGCTGCTGAGCGCTGCCTTCGGCGGTGTCGCCGGGGCTGTTCGACGCACGAGGGCGCGGCGACGGCTGCTGCGTCAGGTCAACGCGACGGCGCGCGAGGAGATCGTCGAGCCGGTGCGCGAGGAGCGCGAACGCTGGCGTGGCTTTGTCGAAGCGGTGAAGCTCGCGCGGCGACGCTGAACTCCAAAAGGAGATCGCGCAGCGATCTCGTGGAAAGGCGAACTCCAAAAGGAGTTCAGATCAGGTCAGCCGGCAGCTAAGCCCCCGCAGCGAACCGCCGAGCCTCAGCCGCATCGACAGCGGTCAGCGCACGCGCAGCGCGCTCCCGCGCCTCCTCGAGCGTCACGCTCTTCAGCTCAGCACGCACATCGCCGAGCGCAGCAGCCGACATCGACAGCGACGTGACGCCGAGCCCGACCAGCACTGCCGCGAGCGCCGGGTCAGCCGCAGCCTCACCGCAGACTCCGACGGGCTTGTCAGCCGCGGCACCCGCGTCGCCGAGCATCCCGACCAGGCGCAGCACGGCCGGCTGCCACGGATCCTGAAACTGCGCCACTGTGCCGAGCAGCCTGTCGGCCGCAAATGTGTACTGGGTGAGATCGTTGGTGCCGATCGACACGAAGTCACAGCGCTCCAGCACCTGCGAGCCCTGCAGCGCGATCGACGGCACTTCGGCCATGGCCCCGACGGTCTTCAGCCCGTACTCGCGGCTGATCGTCACAAAGTACTCGGTCTCTTCAGCATTGGCGATCATCGGCGCCATGACCCACAGGTCGGCGTCTGTCGCGGCGTCAGCATCAGCGAGCGCCTGCAGCTGGTCGCGCAGCACCTTCTCGTTGGCTCGCAGCGCACGGATGCCGCGCAGGCCGAGTGCCGGGTTCTCTTCGTCGTCATCGTTCAAGAAGGCCAGCGGCTTGTCGGCGCCGGCGTCGAGCACGCGAACGACGACCTTCTTGCCCTCGAAGGCACGCAGCATCGCGGCATACTGCTCGGTCTGCTGCTCGACCGTCGGCGGCGTCTTCGAATCCAGAAAGAGAAACTCGGTGCGGAACAGTCCGACACCCTCAGCGCCGAGCTCGAGCGCAGCCGCAGCCTCTTCCGGGCGGCCGACGTTTGCGAGCAGCTGCACCGGGGTGCCGTCTGCGAGTGCTCCGGGGGTGATGGGGGCGTTGGCGACCTCGGCGCGCTTGATGCGCTCGGCCTCAGCGGCCTCCTGCTGCTCGGCGGTCGGGTCGAGTGTGACCTCGCCGCTGCGCGCATCCGCGATGATCAACTGCCGGTCTGAAACCTTGTCGAGCAGCTCGGGCACGCCGACGATCGCTGTGATCGACTTCGAGCGAGCGAGAATGGCGGTGTGCGAAGTGGGGCCGCCGTCCTGCGTGACGAGGCCGAGCACCTTGTCGAGGTCGAGGGTCGCGGTGTCAGCAGGAGCCAGGTCGCGTGCGATCAGCACGAACGGCTCGTCGCTCATCGGCACGCCGGGGGCCGGCACGCCGCGCAGCTGTGCGATGACACGCTGAGCGACGTCGTCGAGGTCAGTGGCGCGCTCGGCCATGTAGCCGCCGAGTGCGACCAGCATCTGCTTGAACTGGCCGAACGCCTCCTGCACTGCGAATTCGGCGTTCACACCAGCACGGATGCGCGCGGCAACGTCGTCTGCAAGGGCCGGGTCCTGCGCCATCAGGGCAGCGGCCTGCAGCACATCCTGCGCCTCGCCTCCCACTGTCTCGCCTCGCGACATGAGGTCGCCCGCGACCTGGTGCAGCGCATCCGTCGCCCGCTGCACCTCGCCTTCGGCGTCGCCCTCAAGCGGCGCATCGGTCGGTGGGGTGAGCCTGTCTGGCATCCGCAGTGCCTTGCCTGCAGCGATTCCGCGTCCTACGCCTACTCCGTGCAACTGTGACATGCCTTCACACTACGCTGTTGGCGAGAGCACTGAAAAGATTGCAATGGAGGAATGGTGCAGATCATAAAGCGAGTCATGCAGCTGCGTCCGGTGCGCGCCTACATGCATTACACAGGCAATGACGGGCCCGTGTATGCGCAGGGCATGACGCTGTCGGCGTTCTTCTCGATCTTCGCCGGGCTCTTCATCGCCTTCGCGGTCTTCATGCAGGTGCTCGGCGGCAACGTCGAGCTGCGCGAGATGATCATCGAGTCGATCTCCGGGCAGATTCCGGGGCTGATCCAAGACGCTGACGGCAATGGAGTCATCAACCCCAACACGCTCGTCGAGTCCCGCGCAGTCGACATCGCCGGAGTCGTGGCGGCAGTCGGAATCATCATGACCGCAACCCGCTGGATCGCCACGAGCCGACTCGGATTTCGCGCCATGCTGGGCCTGCCGAGCCCGCTCAAGAACCCGGTCGTGCTGAAGCTCACCGACCTCGGCGTCGCGATCGGCATCGGACTGCTCGTGCTCGTCTCGAGCAGCGTGCTCGCGGTCACGCAGGCGTTCGCCCAGCAGCTCGGCCTCGGCGGCTTCAGCTGGCTCGTCGGTTTCGTGGTGCAGCTCGCACTCGACACCGCGATCGTGCTGCTGATGTACCGGTGGGCGGGGCAGGTGCGGCTGCCCATCAAGTACCTCTTCGGCTCGGCCCTGCTGAGCGCCGGCGCCTTCGCAGTGCTCAAGTTCTTCGCGTCGATGCTGTTCGGCTCGATCGCGAACAACCCGCTGCTCGCCTCGATCGCATCCGTCTTCGTGATCCTGATCTGGCTCGGCTTCGTCAACCAGATCTACCTGATCTCGCTGGCGATCCTCGCTGTCGGCCGCGGCGACGGCTCGGAGTCGCGCCTCGACGCCGCCCTCGAGGTGCAGCGCGAGCGCTCGCGAGAGAAGATCGCGGCAGACAAGAAGGCAGAAGAAGAGCGGCTGCAGCGCGTGCGCGACGAGCTCGCCGAGCTCAAGGAGCGCGACGACCCGCGCCTGGCACAGCTGGTCCTCGGCAAGCAGCAGAAGAAGCGCCGCAAGAAGGCTGCGAAGTAGCGAGGGGCCACTAGGCTGGAGGGCATGATTCGGCTCGCTTCAGTCAACGTCAACGGCATCCGCGCGGCAATGCGAAAGGGCATGGGCGAGTGGCTCGAGTCGGTCAATGCCGACATCGTGACCCTGCAGGAGGTGCGCGCGACAGAAGACATCCTGGTGCCGCTCGTGCCGGGCTGGCACGTGCTCTCTGACGAGGCGACAGCCAAGGGCCGCGCCGGCGTCGCGCTACTCTCTCGCGAGCCGGCCGTCGCGCACCGCACAGACTTCGGCGCGGTCGACTTCGACTCGAAGGGCCGCTGGCTCGAAGGCGACTTCGAGATCGGCGGCGCGAAGATCACGGTCGTCTCAACCTACGTGCACTCGGGCGAGGCAGACACCCCCAAGCAGGTCGAGAAGTTCAAGTTCCTCGACGCGATGAACGAGCGGATGCCGCAGCTGCGCGAGCACGCAGAGCACGTTGCGATCGTGGGCGACCTGAACGTCGGCCACCGCGAGTTCGACATCAAGAACTGGCGCGGCAACCGCAAGAAGAGCGGCTTCCTGCCTTCCGAGCGCAGCTACTTCGACGGGTTCTTCGGCGAAGGCGAAGTCGAGGCGATCGACGGCGTCACGCGACCCGGGCACGGATGGGCGGATGTCGGGCGCCGTTTCGCAGGCGAAGTCGACGGGCCGTACACCTGGTGGTCGAACCGCGGCCAGGCTTTCGACAATGACACGGGCTGGCGCATCGACTACCACATGGTCTCCCCCGCCCTCGCGGCATCCGTCGAGCACTACCGCGTCGACCGCTACCCCAGCTATGACACACGGTGGAGCGACCACGCTCCCGTCGTCGTCGACTACAACATCTAAGGAACCCCACATGACCAAGCCCCGCATCTACTCGGGCATGCAGCCCTCTTCGGGCTCGCTGCACCTCGGCAACTACGTCGGAGCACTCATGCAGTGGCGCGAGTTGCAGGCCGAGGGCGAAGCGTTCTTCTCGATCGTCGATCTCCATGCGCTCACGAGCGCCAAAGACCCGAAGGTGCTGCGCCAGCAGGTGCGCACCCTCGCCGCGCAGTACATCGCGGGCGGCATCGACCCCGAAGCATCGTGCCTGTACGTGCAGTCGCACGTCGCAGCCCACTCGCAGATGGCATGGCTGCTGTCGACCATCACCGGCTTCGGCGAGGCCAGCCGCATGACGCAGTTCAAAGACAAGAGCGCGAAGGAGGGCGTCGAGGCCGCGAACGTCGGCCTCTTCACCTACCCCATTCTGATGGCGGGCGACATACTGCTTTACGACACCGATCTTGTTCCGGTCGGCGGCGACCAGAAGCAGCACGTCGAGCTCACCCGCGACCTCGCAGAGCGCTTCAACAAGCGGTTCGGCAAGACCTTCAGGGTTCCGAAGCCGCACATCCTCGGCGAGACCGCACGCATCATGGATCTGCAGGATCCGACTCGCAAGATGTCGAAGTCGGCCGAGACCGACAAGGGCATCATCTGGCTGCTCGACGAGCCCGGCAAGACGGTCAAGAAGATCAAGTCAGCAGTGACCGACACCGACGGCTCGATTCGCGTCGACGCCGAGAACAAGCCCGGCGTGACGAATCTGCTCGGCATCCTCTCGGCGTTCACGGGCCGCCCGATCGACGACCTCGTTGCCGAATTCGATGGCCAGGGCTACGGAGCCTTCAAGGGTGCCGTCGCAGAGGCTGTCATCGATGAGCTGTCGCCGATTCGCGACCGCACGCTCGATCTGCTCGACGACCCCGCCGAGCTCGATCGCATCCTCGACGCCAACGCCGAGCGGGCAAGCGCCGTGGCCGACGCGACGCTCGATCGCGCGATGGTGGCGATGGGCCTGCGCTGATGTCTGCGGCGCCTCTCGCCGGGCCGTCGCTGCCGGTGCTCGGCGGCAAGGTCGTGCTGACGGCTCTGCGCGAGAGCGATGTCGAGCGCATGGTCGAAGCCTGCTCGACCGACGACGCACACCGGTTTCTCGAGACTCCATGGCCGTACCAGCGCTCAGATGCCGAGTTCTTCATCCGCGAGTTCGCCCCCGGCGGCTGGCGCGGCGAGCATGACGAGCGAGTCTGGGCGATTCGCGAGCGCGTGAGCGGGCCCCTTGCTGGCGTCATCGGGCTGCGCGAAGACGAGCGCGAAGTCGGATTCTGGCTGCATCCCGACGCCATGGGTCGCGGACTCATGACGGATGCGCTGCGCACCTTGGTCGGGCACGCTGAGGGGTGCCTCGTGTGGCCCGAGGTGCACTGGAACTGCTACGAGGGCAACATCGCTTCGATGCGGGTCGCGAAGGCGGCAGGATTCACCTACCTCGGACTCCACGACATGCAGGCACCGACCGATCTGGCCCGGGCATCCGGTCGCGAACGCCAGCATCACGCTGTGATCACCAGTGGCGGAGACGTCGAGGGCGCTCTCCCATGGCCCGATCTCGCCTGACAGCGAACACCACCCAGGTGTTCAGGCAATGCTGAGATCGAGGGCGCACAATGGCACATCATGAAGCTCACTTACGCCTCCGCAGCCGATTGGGCCGCCCGCGAGCCAGAACCCGACCCGACCGAGCTTGAGGTCTACGCCGCGCAGCGTGACCTGGCAATCGTCGACACGCTCAAGGGCTACACCAGCTCTGCATCTGCAGAAGAGTCGCAGCGTCAGCGCAAACGCGGTGCAAACCGCGGATTCGCGTACGCGCTCGAAGAGTGGATCCTGCCGTGCATAGGCGGTGCAGGGCTGCTCTTCGGCATGCTCATGCTCAGCCCCCAGACCTTCTTCGGCGACTCGATCAGCTACTGGGGCGGCGGCGGCAAGCGGTTCGAGATCGACACCGTCGGCTACAGCAATGTCGACACTCGCATCGTGCTCGCCACGATCATGTCGATGCTCGGCCTCGTGCTGCTTGCAGGCAACGCCATCGCACGCACCATCTCGAAGAACGCGCGTCTCGAAACCTCGGTGATGAGCCTGATCATGATGGCCATCTCGGCTGTCAGCATTCTCTACATCACCGTGATCAGCAATGAGGGGTTCGACGGATTCGCGGTTCCACTCGCAGCGCACATTGGAGTTCTCATTGCGGGGGTCGTCAACATCGTGCTGTACCAGGTGCACAAGCGACGCCGTCACCCCTCGAATGACGATGCCGAACAGGCTCAGTCACGGCAGCTGCAGCAGCACCTGGCGCAGCGGTATGCAGCGGCGAACGCACAGTTCGCACAGCTTCCGCCTGCCCGACAGCAGGAGATCCTGACGGATCGTGCTCAGGCCGTCAACGTGCTCGTCGCCCGCGGCGTGCTGCACCCGAAGGTCGAACAGGATCTCGGCCACTTGCGATTCGGCGACCTGACGGCTGCTCTGACTTCTGCGCGAACGGACGCTCGCGCATCCGCGTGACGAACCCTAGCGACCTCGGTAGTTAGGAGCTTCGACGACCATCTGCACGTCGTGCGGGTGCGACTCCTTGAGGCCTGCCGCGGTCATCTGCACGAAGCGCCCCTTGGCCTTGAGCTCGTCGATCGTCGCCGCGCCGGTGTAGAACATCGACTGACGGAGGCCGCCCGTGAGCTGGTACAGCACCGTGGCTGCGTTGCCCTTGTAGGCGACCTTGCCCTCGATGCCCTCAGCGATGAGCTGGTCGTCGACTGCGACGTCTGCCTGGAAGTAGCGGTCGCGTGAGTACGAGGTCGTCTTGCCACGGGTCTGCATCGCACCGAGGGAGCCCATGCCGCGGTAGGTCTTGTACTGCTTGCCGCCGACGAAGATGAGGTCGCCGGGCGACTCGTCGGTGCCTGCGAGCAGCGAGCCGAGCATGACGGTCGAAGCGCCGGCGACGAGCGCCTTGGCGATGTCGCCCGAGTACTGCAGGCCGCCGTCGGCGATGACCGGAACACCCGAGTCGTATGCTGCTTTGGCTGCCTCGTGCACGGCCGTGACCTGCGGAACGCCGACGCCGGAGACGATGCGCGTCGTGCAGATCGAGCCGGGGCCCACGCCTACCTTGACGGCGTCGACGCCTGCATCGACCAGTGCCGCCGCGCCCTCGTAGGTTGCGATGTTGCCGCCGATGACGTCGATGCCCTTGAAGCCGCTGTCGGCCTTGATGCGCTTGACGATGTCGATCTCGCCCTGGCTCTGGCCGTTTGCGGTGTCTACGACGATGACGTCGACACCTGACTCTGCCAGGCGCTCGGCACGCTCGAACGCGTCGCCGAAGAAGCCGATCGCCGCGCCGACGCGCAGACGGCCCTGGGCGTCTTTCGTGGCGTCGGGGTGCTGCTCGACCTTGTCGAAGTCGCGCAGGGTGATGAGCCCGGTGAGCTTTCCTTCGCCGTCGACGAGCGGCAGCTTCTCGAGCTTGGAGCGACGGAAGATCTCGAAGGCCACTTCGCGCGTCGAGCCCTTGGGCGCGGTCGTGAGCGGAGCGGGCGTCATGACGTCGCGGACGAGCGTGGTCTCGTAGTCTTCGCGCTCGACGAAGCGCATGTCGCGGTTGGTGATGATGCCGACGAGCACGCCGTTGTCGTCGGTCACGGGCAGCCCCGAGACGCGGTACTCGCCGCAGATGCGGTCGACGTCGGCCACGGTCGCGTCTGGGCGTGTCGTGACTGGGTCGGTGATCATGCCCGACTCGGTGCGCTTGACGCGGTCGACCATGTACGCCTGGTCTTCGATCGAGAGGTTGCGGTGGAGGATGCCGAGACCACCGGCACGGGCCATGGCGATTGCCATGCGGTGCTCGGTGACGGTGTCCATGGCGCTGGAGATGATGGGAATCTGCAGGCGGATGTTGCGAGTCAGCTGCGTTGCCGTGTCTGCCTCTGACGGGATGACGTCAGTATGACCGGGGAGCAGCATGACGTCGTCGTAGGTGAGGCCAGTGAACTCGAACGGGTCGCGCATCGTCATTGCTCAATGGTATCGATTTGTAACCAAAACCTCGCATCTGTTCGCTGGAGGCTGTGTAGTGTCAATACCCAAGTGAAACTCAGCCACTAGCCCTGGCCTGCAATCACCGTAGTCACGAGCAATGAAGCTACAGATACGGAGGACAAGTGAACACAGCAGGGCCCGCTCCGCTTGTGCGGAACGCAATCCAATGGGGCGGAGCGCTGCTGCTGGCGCTGCTCCTCACCCTCGGCCTCGGCATGGCCACAGCCACTGCCGCGACCGATCACGACGGCAAGACCGTCGCGTCCATCCAGCAGACCGAAGAGGAAGAGAGCCCATACTCATTCCAAGGCTCGATGCGCGACTCCGATCGCGAGCCCATCGTCGGAGTCGAGGTCACCGTCACTGACGAGTCCGGCTTCTCCGGAACGGGCACGACGGACGAGAGCGGCGAGTGGAGCGTCGGGGTTCCGACCCCGGGCACCTACACGGTGACGCTCAACGTCGACTCGCTTCCTGACGGCATCACGCTTCGTGACCCGGCTCACGAGTCGCGGGAGTTCGAGATCGCAACGACTGCTCAGCAGGGCGTTCTGTTCGCCTTCGGCGACCCGCCGTCTGCGCAGCCGACGACGGATCCGGGCGAGAGCGAGACAGGCTCTGAGACGCCGACAGGCGACGACAGCGAAACCGAGACGGCTGCAGAGCAGCCTCGCGGCCAGGGATTCATGGCGGCGCTCACGCAGCGTGCCATCAACGGCCTCTTCTTCGGCCTGCTGCTGGCACTCGGCGCGATCGGCATCACGCTCATCTACGGCACCACCGGCGTCAGCAACTTCGCGCACGGCGAGCTGCTCACCTTCGGCGGCATCGTGTTCTACGCGACCACAACGCTGTTCAGCCTCCCGATCGTTGCGGCGATCGCGATAACGCTGGTCGCCTGCACCGTATTCGGATGGCTGCATGACTTCGCCCTGTTCAAACCCCTGCGAAAGCGAAGGGTCGGCATGGTGCAGCTGCTGATCGTCACGATCGGCCTCTCGATTGCGCTGCGCTACTTCTTCCAGTTCCTCATCGGAGGCGGAACACAGCAGCTCAGCATCAACCGAGGCGCTGCCATCGCAATCGGCCCTGCGAACATCTCGACGTCGGTGCTCATCGCTGCCGGCATCTCCGTGATCGTGCTGGCAGGAGTCGCGTACTTCCTGACAAGGACACGGATGGGCAAGGCGACTCGCGCAGTCAGCGACAACGCGTCGCTGGCCTCCGCGTCAGGAATCAACGTCGACAGCGTCATCCGCACAGTGTGGATCGTTGCCGGATTCCTGACGGGTCTCGCCGGGCTCCTCTACACGTACTTCATCGGTGGAGCGATCCGCTGGGACACCGGGTTCTCGATCATGCTGCTGCTGTTCGCAGCCGTCACGCTCGGTGGCCTCGGCAGCGCGTTCGGCGCTCTGGTCGGTGCGCTCTTCATCGGTCTCGTGACTGAGATCTCGACACTCTGGCTTCCTGCGGACATCCGATACGCAGTGGCCCTCGGCATTTTGATTCTGGTGCTGCTGTTCCGCCCGCAGGGCATTCTCGGTCGCAAGGAAAGGGTCGGCTGACATGGAAATCCTCAACGCATTCTTCTCCGCCTTCGTCGACTCGAGCAGCGCAGCATTCGCGCTGGCCGCGATCGGCCTGGGCGTCCACTTCGGCTATGGCGGCCTCCTGAACTTCGGTCAGGCCGGCTTCATGGCGATGGGAGCCTACGGCTTCTCGATCTGGACCGCAGTGGTCGCACCAACCGAGAACTGGGGCTGGCACCCGATCGCGTCGTTCCTGTCGGCGATCGTCGTCGGCATCATTGCCGCATCCATCTACGCGTTCATCCTCGGACTCCCGACGCTGAAGCTCCGCGGCGACTACCTGGCAATCGTCACGATCGCCGCTGCAGAGATCGTGAGATTCTCTGTTCGCACCACCGAGCTCACCCCGATCACGGGTGGCTCGCAGGGCATGACCGGAGCGTCGATCAAGACCGACATCCAGGAGATCAACCCGCTCCCCAGCGGTCAGTACGGGTTCTGGGTGTTCGAGGCAGGCGCCTACGACACGTGGGTCCGCATCATCGGCTGGTCGCTCGTTGCGGTTGCCGTCGTCCTGGTGTGGGCGCTGTTCCGCAGCCCGTGGGGCCGTGTCGTGAAGGGCATCCGTGAAGACGAGGACGCCGTGCGCTCGCTCGGCAAGAACGTCTTCAGCTACAAGATGCAGGTGCTCGTGCTGGGCGGTGTGCTCGGCGGGCTCGGCGGAATCATGTACATCCTGCCGAGAGCGCTGCAGCCCGACTTCTTCGCGACTCCGACGACGTTCTACCTCTGGACCGCGCTGCTGCTCGGAGGAGCAGCAACCGTGTTCGGGCCCGTCATCGGAGCAATCCTGTTCTGGGCGCTGCTGAACGGCGTGCGATCGATCATCGGAGTGGCCCACGAGTACGGCTTCTTCTTCGGCCTCTCGTCAACACAGGCCGCTCAGCTGTCGTTCGTGTTCGTCGGCATCGCACTGATGGTGCTGGTGGTATTCAGGCCACAGGGAATATTCGGCAACAAGAAGGAGCTGTCGTTCAATGTCTAAGGTCACAGCCGCCGATCTCATCTCGGGCACCAATGGCCCGGGAGTTGCCAAGAAGGATCCGATCATCGTGGCGGATGGGGTCACCCGACAGTTCGGCGGCCTCAAGGCTGTCGACGTCGATCACCTCGAGATCCCGCGCAACGCCATCACAGCGCTCATCGGCCCCAACGGTGCCGGCAAGACGACCCTGTTCAACCTGCTGACAGGATTCGACAAGCCGAACACCGGCACGTGGTCGTTCGACGGCACCAACCTGGCGGGCATCCCCTCGTTCAAGGCTGCGAGGAGCGGCATGGTTCGCACCTTCCAGCTGACGAAGAGCCTCGGCCGCCTCACGGTGCTCGAGAACGTGCTGCTGGGCGCATCCGATCAGAAGGGCGAGCGGTTCTGGGCGTCCTTCATCCCGGGCATCTGGCGCGAACAGGAGAACGCGAATCGCGAGAAAGCTCTCGAGCTGCTCGCCAGGTTCAAGCTCGACGCCAAGAAGGACGACTACGCCGCGTCGCTCTCGGGAGGCCAGCGCAAGCTGCTCGAGATGGCACGAGCCCTGATGAGCGACCCGCAGCTCGTCATGCTCGACGAGCCGATGGCAGGCGTCAACCCGGCGCTGACGCAGTCGCTGCTCGATCACGTGCTCGGGCTCAAGGAAGACGGCATGACCGTGCTCTTCGTCGAGCACGACATGCACATGGTGCGCCACATCTCTGACTGGGTCGTCGTGATGGCGGAGGGCAAGGTCGTCGCTGAAGACGTGCCCGAAGACATCATGAAGAACCAGGCAGTGGTCGACGCCTACCTCGGGTCGCACCACGACACCGACCTCGGCTCGATCACGGGCCAGATCGAGATGGAAGAGGCGCTGCAGGCAGAGCTCGCAGAAGAGCGTGCCGATGCTGACACAGAAGCAGCCACCGACAAGGAGCAGTCATGACCGCACAACGAGTGCTCGAGCTCAACGAGGTGCACGCCGGGTACCTGCCCGGCGTGAACATCCTGAACGGATGCTCGATCCATGCCGACCAGGGCGAGCTCATCGGCATCATCGGCCCCAACGGCGCCGGCAAGTCGACGCTGCTCAAGGCCGTGTTCGGGCAGGTTAATGTTCGCGAGGGTGAGGTCAAGCTTCACGGCGACAACATCACCGGCCTCGGCGCCGACAAGCTGGTCGAGAAGGGCGTGGGCATGGTGCCGCAGAACAACAACGTCTTTCCGTCGCTCTCGATCGAAGACAATCTGCGGATGGGCGCCTTTCAGAAGCCGTCGCTGTTCAACGAGCGCTTCGAGTTCGTCGCCGACCTGTTTCCGGAGCTCGCCAAGCGCCGCAAGCAGCGAGCCGGCGGGCTCTCGGGCGGTGAGCGCCAGATGGTCGCCATGGGCCGTGCGCTGATGATGGATCCCGCCGTGCTGCTGCTCGATGAGCCCAGCGCTGGCCTCTCCCCCGTCAGGCAGGACGAGGCGTTCCTGCGCGTGGCCGAGATCAACAAGCAGGGCGTGACCATCGTGATGGTCGAGCAGAACGCGCGCCGCTGCCTGCAGATCTCGCACCGCGCGTATGTGCTCGATCAGGGCAAGGACGCCTACACGGGCTCAGGCCGGTCGATGCTCAATGACCCCAAGGTCATCGAGCTCTACCTCGGCACGCTCGCGACCGACGTCGAGGAGAAGGCGCACAACGAGGAGCAGCCCGCTGCGGCTGCTCCCGAGGCGGCTCCTGAGGTCGCTCCTGCCGAGCCGACGCTGCCCGAGCCCAAGCGGGCCTCGGATGCACACGGCACCCCCTCACCCGAAGACAAGCCTGACAGCTCGTCCTGAGGCGATAGGAGGCCCGCAGTCCCGCAATGGGACTGCGGGCCTCTCGCTTGCGCCCGGGAGCCACAGAGCCGTCTGGCTTTCTCGGTCGCTCAGCACATCCGCGTCAATAGTTGATTCGGAACCCCTCAGCGACCGAGAAAAGCAGCGCCCCACCGCATCGAGGCACAACACCAAGGGCACAGCGAAGGGCCCGGACAGTTCGCTGTCCGGGCCCCTGCGTTGCTGTTGCGTGGCTCCTAGATGGTGCCCTCTTCAGCGCGGACGAACTCGTAGCGGTTGTCAGCACCGAATTCGTAGACGCCGATGTATGCCGACGTCGGGTCACCCTGCTCGTTGAACTCGATCGGGCCGGAGACACCGTCATAGTCGATGTCTTCGCCGTCTGCGAGCAGATCAAGGCATTCCTGGATCGTCGTGCACTTCGTGCCGCCCTCAGAGACCGACTGCATGTTGGCCTTGATGGTGTCGGCATCCGTGCCGCCGCCCTGCGCTGCTGCAAGAGCCGCCAGCACGACTGCGTCGTAGGACTCAGCTGCGTAGTTGAAGTCGACGAGCTCGGGGTCCTGCTCGAGCAGACGATCCTTGAAGTCGCCCTCTGCGATGGCGCCGGGCTGGGTGCCCAGTGCGCCCTCGAGGGTTCCCTCAGGGAAGTCGAACGTGTTCGACAGGTTGCCGTCGACGAAGTACATCATGTCGCCGGTGACACCAGCATCCGACAGCGCGGGCACTGCGAGGTTGACCTCGTCGAAGGTGATCAGAGCGATCGCGTCAGGGTTCTGACCCATGATCGAGCTCACCTGCGTTGCGAAGTTCGTCTCACCCGGGTTGAACAGCTCTTCTGCCACGACGCTGCCGCCTGCCGACTCGACCGCGATGCGGGCGTTCTCAGCGAGACCGGTTCCGTACGGGTCGTTCACGACGAGGAACGCGACGTTGGCTGCGCCGTTGCCCGTCATCAGGTTGCCGAGCACGCGGCCCTGCAGCACATCAGACGGTGCGGTGCGCCAGTAGACGTCGTTGTCGTCGTAGTCGGTGAAGTCAGGCGCGGTGTTGGCCGGCGAGATCATCACGATGTTGGCGTCGATCATCTTGTCGATGAAGGTGAACGAGCTGCCCGACGAGGCCGCGCCGATGACGACGCTTGCGCCTTCCTGGACGACTGCGTCTGCCGACTGCGTTGCGATGTCGGTCGTGGTGTCGCCCGAGTCGTGGTGCGACAGCGAGATGTCGTACTCGTAGCCGGCTTCTTCGAGCTCGGCAACAGCCAGCTCGACGCCTGCGAACTCGGGCGGGCCGAGGAACGACAGGTTTCCGGTCTGGGGCAGGATCGTGCTGATCTTCAGCTCGTCGCCGGATGCGCCGTCTCCGTCGCCGCCGTCGCCGTCATCTCCTCCGTCGCCGCCCGACGATGAACAGCCAGCGAGCACGAGTGCAGCGGCCGCGCTTGCGGACCCCAGCATCAGTGCACGACGGGTGTTGCGCGATCTGGTCTTCAGTGCATTCATAGACACTCCTCATTGAGTGGGCGGTACAGATACCGTCCGCCGCTTGATCAATCACTATACGAAAGCGGCGCGCGCAATTGAGCCGAATTTGGTAACAGTCTTGTTGCGAATGCCGTCAGACGCCTGCAAACCGCAGGTTTGGCGCGTCTGGCGCTCTAGATCAGCGGTTCGACGCGTGCTGCCCGAGCTGCGCGACGCGACTTGCCGGCGTAGATCAGGGTGTCGACCGTGAACACGATCAGAGCCACCCACACCAGCGCGAAGGCGGCCAGCCGCTCGAGCGGCATCGGCTCGCCCAGCAGGAACACCCCGAACAGGAAGCTCATGATCGGCGCGATGTACTGCATGATGCTCAGCACGGAGAGCGGCAGCCTGCGCGCCGCGGACGCGAACATCACGAGCGGGCCCGCGGTCACGACGCCGAACCCGAGCACGAGCCACGGCACGTACGCCGGGCCCTCGGTGATCGTGAGTCCGCCGGTCATCGCGACGACGACGATCATGCCGATCGAGAAGGGAATCGTCGCGGCGGTCTCGACCGTGAAGCCGACCAGCGCATCCACGCGCTTGCCGGCCTGCTTCTTGAGCAGACCGTAGATGCCGAACGAGCCGGCGAGCAGCAGGGCGATGATCGGCACGCTGCCGTAGCCGACGATCATGACGACGACAGCCACGACCATGATGCCGATGGCGACCCACTGGAGGGGGCGCATCCGCTCGCGCAGGAAGACGACGGCCAGCGCAACAGACAGGAGCGGCTGCAGGAAGTAGCCGAGGCTCGTGTCGAGCACCCGCTCAGAGAGCACGGCGTAGGCGAAGGTCGTCCAGTTGATCAGGATCGCGACGCCGGATGCGGCGAGCCAGGCAAGCGCGCGCTTGTCGTGCCAGAGCGCTCGAAGCCGCTTCCAGCCGCGCATGAAGGTGAGCAGCAGCGCCGCGATGAGCAGTGACGCGAACACTCGCCAGCCGACGAGCTCGAACGGGTTGACGCTGATCATGAGCACCACGTAGAGCGGCATCATGCCCCAGATCAGGTATGAGCCCAGGGCGAAGAGCATGCCCTTGCGGTACTCGGAGTCCACCGCGTTCCTTTCAGAAACAGCAACGACGGCACCGCACGGTGCCGTCGTTGCGAGAACTGTTGCCGAGCTTAGCGCACGACGATCGCGAGCACGTCGCGAGCCGAGAGCACGAGGTACTCGTCAGCGCCGAACTTGACTTCGGTGCCTCCGTACTTCGAGTACAGCACGCGGTCGCCTGCGGTCACGTCAACCGGAACGCGGTTGCCGTTGTCGTCGACACGGCCGGGGCCGACTGCCACGACTTCGCCCTCCTGGGGCTTCTCCTTGGCAGTGTCAGGAATAACGAGACCGCTTGCGGTGGTCGTCTCTGCCTCAACCTGGCGGATGACAATGCGGTCCTCGAGCGGCTTGATGGAAACCGACACGGTTACCTCTTTCTGTTGAAGTTCCTGTTGGCAGTCGAGTGGTTCGAGTGCCAGAACCAACTGTAGTCAACCGCTGGCACTCGGTCAATATGAGTGCCAAGAACCGCCTGTGCTTGGATGAATGCGTGTCTCACCCTGCATTCGACGCATCCCTGCGCGCCCTGATCGACAGCGCCCGCGCATCCCTCGAAGCCGGTGACGACTCCCTCGCCTTCAACACCCGAGCACGCCGCGACGGGCACGACCCCGAGCAGGTGCGCGCGGCCCTGCAGCAGGCGCAGCTGCAGCTCAAGGGCCGGCAGAAGTTCGGCGTCGGCGCCGACTCGATGCTGTTCACCCGCGACGGGTACGAGCAGGCCACGCGCGGCTGGATTGCGGCGGAGCACGCCGAGCGGATGCGCGCAGCAGGAGCCAGCAGCATCGCCGACCTGGGCAGCGGCATAGGGGCCGACTCGATCGCCTTCGCACGAGCGGGCCTGCGCGTCGACGCGGTCGAGCGCGATGCCGAGACGGCAGCCCTGACCGCAGAGAACCTCAGCGGCTTCGCGGATGCGCGGGTGCACGCGGCAGACGCCGAGCAGTTCGACGTCGGGGCGGCAGATGCTGTGTGGCTCGACCCCGCTCGCCGCAGCGGCTCGAAGCGCCGCATGACGCCGGCAGACTGGTCGCCGTCGCTCGACTTCGCATTCGGGCTCGCCAAGACCCATCTGCTGGGCGTCAAGCTCGGGCCCGCCGTGCCGCACGAGGTGCTGCCGGCCGAAGCCGAGTGGCAGTGGGTCGGCGAGGGCACGCAGACCCTGGAGGCAGCCGTCTACTGGGGCGGCGCCGAGCGCGAGCCCGGCTTGCGCAGCGCACTGCTGCGCACAAGCGACGGCAGGTTCGAGCTGCGATCTTCGGCCGCCGATGCGGCGGGCGTCGAGACTGCCCCGCTCGGGCGGTATCTGCACGAACCGCACGGAACCGTGATCCGTGCGGGCCTGCTGCCAGTGCTGGCGGCCGAGCTGGGGGCCGGCCTGGTGAGCGAGAGCATCGCGTACCTGACTTCGGAGACGCATGTCGCGCATCCGTTCGCCGCCTCGTTCGAAGTGCAGGAGGTGCTGCCCCTGCACGCCAAAGCGATTGCGAAGCGGATGCGCGAGCTGCAGATCGGCACGCTCGAGATCAAGCAGCGCGGCACCGGCATCGAGCCCGCCGACTTCAGGAAGCGGCTGAAGCTGCAGGGGCCGAACAGCGCGACACTGGTGCTGACACGAATCGAGGGCGACCACCATGCGGTGATCGCCCGTCGAATCGTGTGAGGCGGAGAAGCTCGGGTCGTCAGGCGACCAGGATCATGATCGAGATGATGATCAGGATCAGCGCAAGCACGATGCCGAGTGCACCCACCAGCATGCCGATGAGCGGCCAGGGCTTGTTCTCGGGAGCCTTCTTCATGGCCATGACACCGGTCACGACTGCGGCGATCGAGAGCAGCAGGCCGAATCCGTTGGCGATGCTGAGCAGGAAGCCGACGCCGGCGAGGATGAGCGTCCAGAGCGTGAGCGGGTGGAAGCCCTTCTTCTCGGTCGTCTGGCCGCCGTACTGGTTGTAGTTGTAGGCCTGGCCTGCGTCCTGCTGCTGGCCGTAGGGGTTCTGCGACTGGTCGCCGTACCCGCCTGAGGTGTAGCCGCCCGCTGCGTAGCCGGGCTGCGACTGCTGGCCGTACGGGTTCGCCGTGGGTGCGCTCTGCGACTGCTGCGCATACGGGTTGGCAGCAGGTGCGCTCTGCGACTGCTGAGCGTAGGGGTTTGCGGCAGGAGCCTGGCCCGGTGCCTGCTGACCGGGTGCCTGCTGGCCCGGTGCCTGCTGACCGTAGGGGTTCGGGCTGCTCTGCTGCTGGCCGTAGGGGTTCGGAGCGCTCTGCTGGCCGTACGGGTTGGGTGCCGACTGGCCAGGGGCCTGCTGACCCGGAGCCGACTGACCAGGTGCCTGCTGACCGTAGGGGTTCTGCGCCTGCGAGTTCTGGGCAGCCTGCTGGCCGTAGCTGCCCTGCTGGGAGTACGGATTCGAGGCTGCGGGTGCGCTGGCAGCGGCCGACGGCGCCGAAGCGGCCGAGCCGTACGGGTTCTGGCCCTGCTGCGATGCGTAGGGGTTCTGCTGAGCCGACTGGCCTGCGGCGTCAGGCTGCGACGCCGAGGGCTGACCCTGCGGTGCGTAGGGGTTCTGCTGGTTCGACTGCTCAGGCTGGCCGTAGGGGTTCGGCTGCTGGGGTCGGTTGAATTGGTCGCTCATGATCTCCTCCTGCACGTATGCTCCGTCAACTCTATCTGGGCGCATGCAGAGTCAACCTGTAAATCTCTTGAACGGATGCCGTGAGACGGCCGCGAAACGCCTGCGGTCAGAGCGACGAGAGCATCGCGATGCCGCTGATGAGCAGCAGGGTCCCGAGCACGACCGAGACGCCCGCCGCGACCAGCGCCATGATGACGAGCTCACGCCCGCCCTCGTCGCGCTGCTTGATCTGCTTGAGAGCGACGAATCCGAGCACGACGGCCGCAATCGTGCCGAGCGGGCCGGTCAGCACCCAGGCCGAGGCGGCTGCCATCAGCGAGAGGATGGCCATCAGATTCGTGGGCTTCGACTCGTAGCCGCGATGCGCCGGCGCACGGTCGAGTGCCGGCGGACGCCAGCTGTTCGCCGTCGGAGGTGGCCCCATCGGGGCGGGCGCCGAGTACGAAGTCATGCTTCCATCCTGTCATGCGACGCCTGCACAACGGCTTGACGCACATCCAGCGTCGAATCTGCTCCGAAGTCGGCAGGGCTCGGCTCGTATCCCGCTGCGATCGCGAGGGATCCGAGCCCGGCGATCATCGCACCGTTGTCGGTGCACAATGCCAGCGGCGGAATGCGCAGCTCGACCCCCGCATCCGCGCATCGCTTCGCCGCGACTTCGCGCAGCCGGGCGTTCGCGACGACGCCGCCACCCAGCAGCAGCCTGCGCGTGCCGGTGTGCTCGCAGGCGTCGAGGGCCTTCGTGAGCAGCACGTCGACGACGGCCTCTCTGAAGCTTGCGGCGACATCGGCGAGCGGAATCTCGCGACCGGCCGCCTGCTCTCGCTCGACCCAGCGGGCGACCGAGGTCTTGAGGCCCGAGAACGAGAAGTCGAAGCGGTGCTTCTCGCGGTACTTGGGCAGCGTGAGGCCACGCGGAAAGCGGATGGCGTCAGGGTCGCCATCGACAGCGGCACGGTCGATCGCGGGGCCGCCAGGGTATGCAAGGCCGAGCAGGCGCGCGACCTTGTCGAAGGCTTCGCCTGCTGCATCATCGATCGTCTCGCCGAGGAGCTCGACGTCTTCTGTCAGGTCGCGCACGTGCAGCAGCGAGGTGTGACCGCCTGAGACGAGCAGCGCCACGGTCGGGAGCTCAATGCTCGCCGCATCGAGCGCATCCGCTGCCACGTGCCCCACGAGGTGGTTCACGCCATAGAGCGGCACACCGAGCGAGGCGGCCAACCCCTTGGCTGCGCCGACGCCGACCATGAGCGCGCCGGCCAAGCCCGGGCCCGCCGTGACCGCGACAGCGTCGATGTCGGCAAGCGTCACGCCAGCCTCGTCGCACGCTGCCAGAATCGTCGGCTGCATCGCCTCGAGGTGGGCCCTCGCCGCGATCTCGGGCACGACGCCGCCGAAACGCGCGTGTTCATCCATGCTCGATGCGACGGTGTTGGCCAGCAGCTGCGAGCCGCGCACGATGCCGACGCCGGTCTCGTCACAGCTGGTCTCGATGCCGAGCACGAGCGGCGCGGTCGTTGCGGTTTCGTTCACACGGGCTCTTTCATCATCACGATCGCGTCGATGCCGTCGGGCTGGTAATAGCCGTGGCGCACGTCGATCTGCTCGAAGTCGAGCGATTCGTACAGGGCGATCGCATTCGGGTTGTCAGCGCGCACCTCGAGGAACATCTGCAGCGCACCCTCGTCGCGGGCGGCCTGCATGAGGTGCTCCATGAGCGCGCGGCCGAGCCCCTGGCCGCGGCTGCCGTCGGCGACCGCGATGGTCTGCACGTCGGCATCGCAGGCGACCACGCGGATGCCGCCGTATGCGACGGGGGTGTCGTCACGCTCGAGCACGTAATATCGATTCACTCGCGAGCGCAGCTCTCGCTGCATCGTCTCGCGGTTCCACGCATCCGACGGGAATGTCGCGGTCTCAAGCTGCATGATCGCGTCGAGATCGTCGACGGAGGCCTGCCTGAGATTCACAGCGCTGTCGTTCATAACACTGCCATTTCTTTCACACAGACACCCGTTTGGGTGCTCCTGGAACCATGGCATCAGCCGGTCGCAAATACAAGGCGGCCGAAACCTGTTCGCTCCGGGCCGCGTTGCGGGCGAGCGAGACGGCATCCACCGAGTCGATGTCGACCCGCACTGCGTCTGCGGGCGTCGGGACCGCATCCGCCTTCGCCAGGCTCGGCCCCTCGATGCGGCGACCGGCTTCGTAGAGGCTCCATGCCCGCTCGCCGCGGCGCACGTCGCTCGTGACGAGGGTGCGTTCAGCTGCCGCCAGCCCTGCTGCATCGTGGCTGCAGACCTTGACGCGCTCGACGCCGAGGCCGGTTGCGATCGACTCCCCCGCCGCGATGCCGACGCGAAGCCCCGTGAAGGCGCCCGGGCCCATGCCGACGACGACCTGCTCGATGCGGTCGCGGTGCTGCATGGCCTGCGCGATGAGCGGCCCCAGCGTCTCAGCGTGGCTGCGCGAGTCGGTGCCGCGGTAGTCGATCACGGTCTCGTCGCCGTCGATGAGCGCGAACGAGGTGCCGAGTGAGGTGTCGATTGCAAGGATCACGAGTTGCCTCCGTCTGTCAGTCGCAGCAGCCTCTGCACGGGCAGCGAGCCGCCTGCACGGATGCGCACGGTGCGAGGGTCGTCTGCCTCGTCGTCGAGCGGGTCGGCAGATGCGCCGGATGCGCGCTCGATGCTCACGTCGAACCAGTGCGGCATCGCGTGGGTCAGGGGTGCGCCCCACTCCGCGACGGTGATCGAGCCGGCGAGGTCGAGGTCGAGGTCGCCGATGAGCCCCTCCTCGCCGAGCCGGTAGGCGTCGACGTGCAGCAGCGGCGCGCTGTCGGTCTGGTGGGTTCTGGCGATCACGAACGTGGGCGACTGCACGGTGCCGCGAGCGCCGAGGGCTGCTCCGAGCCCGCGCGTGAATGTGGTCTTGCCGGCTCCGAGCTCGCCCTTGAGCACGACGGCGTCGCCTGCTCGCAGCTCGCTCGCGAAGCGGGTGCCGAGGGCTTCCATGTCCTCGCTCGTCTCGATTCGAGCCACGATCTCGGCTTCGACACGAGGGCCGACGTAGCTTGTCAATGCCACCTCTGGAACACCGGCTTTCTCTGCCAATGTTGCGACGGGCATCCGTTCACCCCAGAACTCCACTTGCGAGCCGGCTGGCACTGCGGATTCTGGGCCAAGGTCAACCACGACTTGATCCATGGCGACGCGACCGCAAATGGTGAATACGTCGCAGCCGATCATGACCGAAGCACCTGTAGCCGAGCGCGGAATGCCATCGGCATAGCCCATGCCCACCAGCCCCAGCACGGTGTCGCAGTCAGTCACGTACTCGCCGCCGTACGAGACGGCCTGGCCAGCGGGAACCGGTTTCACAGACACGAGTTCGCCGACCAACGACGTGATGCGGCCGGTCTCGAAATCAACCTGTGCGTTTCGCCGCGGGTGCGTGGACGTCATACGGGCCTCCGCTCAAGCCCTGGTGCAAGTCGAGTGACAATCTCGTAGTTGATGGTGCCTGCCTGTTCCGCCCAGGCTCCGGCCCCCGGCTCACCGCGAGCGGGGTCACCGATCACCACTGCCTGGCCGGTCACTGGGCGTTCGAGCGTTGTCGAGCGCGCATCCTGGCTGATGATGCTGACGCGTTCTCCGTCGACGAGCATCCAAGCACCGGGCGCTGGAAGCAGCCCGTCGCGGAAGCCCACGTCGACGACGCCGTTCTCAGCACGAGCGAGCAGCCGCAGTGCTGGTCGCAGCCCGAGCTCACGGGCCATCGCGCCGTCGGCGTCGTGCCCTTCAGGATGCAACCCGTATGCGGCGATTCCGATGCGCACCGCATTGCCCGAGCTCAGGGTGAGTGCACCGTTCGACGCCGAGAGGTGCGTGCGCTCAGCGCCGAGATATGCAGCCTTCGCGACCAAGGTCTCGAAGAGCTCGGCTTGCTGACGGTCTGCGGCTTCGCTCGTTCCGGCGAGGTGCGACATCAATCCGACGACACGGATGCGCCCACGACGCTGCAGCGCGTCGGCGCGTTCGATCGCGACTCGCCAGTCCGCCTGTGGAATGCCGTTGCGTCCGAGCCCGGTGTCGAACTTCAGGTGCACATCGAACGGCCGGTCCGGAACGTGGGCTGCTGCGACATGATCAAGTCGCTGGACGCTCGAAATGACGACCTGGATGTCGTGCTCATGAGCGTCGACGAACTTCGGGGCGGACGAGTGCAGCCATGCCATCAGTGGAACGCTGCAGCCCAGCTTGCGAACAGCGATGACCTCAGCGATGTCGGCTGTCGCGAGCGCGACTGCTTCGCCAGCGACTGCCGCTGCCGATGCGAATTCGGCGCCGTGCCCATAGGCATTTGCCTTGACAACGACGATGATGTCTTTGCCCGTGCGCTCGCGCAGGGCTGCGACGTTGTCGCTGATCGCCTGTGTGTCGGTTTCGATGTGTGCCATCAGGCCGACTCCAGCACTGCCACCGCCGCCGCGAGGCCGCCGTCGTGAGTGATCGAGACGTGCCACCGCGATGCGCCACGCGCCTCGGCAAGTTCGAGCGCCTCGTCGTGCAGAGTCACACTCGGTTCGCCGGATGCGGCGCTCACGATCTCGACGTCGTGCCAGCGATTCGTCTGTCCGCCGAGTGCCTTGAACACGGCCTCTTTCGCGGCGAATCGTCCTGCGAGCGAGCGGAGCGACCGCTGCCGGCCCTCAAGCTCGAGCTCACTGAGCCGAAACAGCCTCGGAGCCAGGCGCGGGGTAGCGGCCATCGCTCGCTCGAACCGTGCGAGGTCGGCGATATCGAGCCCGACTGCGACGATCACTACTCGACCGTGACGCTCTTTGCGAGGTTGCGGGGCTGGTCTACGTCGAGGCCCTTGGCCGATGCGAGCTCGAGTGCGAACAGGTGCAACGGCACCACCGAGAGCACTGCGGAGAGCATTGGATGCGTAGTACCGACTCGCAACACGATGTCGGCATACGGCAACACGGCGGCGTCACCCTCTTCGGCCACCGCGATGACGCGGGCACCTCGAGCGCGAATCTCTTGAATGTTCGAGATCAGCTTCGAGTGCATTGTGGGCTGTGTGCGGGGGCTCGGCACGACGACGAACACGACCTGGCCGGGTTCGATCAGCGCGATCGGGCCGTGCTTGAGCTCGCCGCCTGCGAAGCCCTCTGCATGGATGTAGCTGATCTCCTTGAGCTTGAGTGCACCCTCGAGTGCGACGGGGTAGCCGACGTTGCGGCCGAGAAACAGCACCGAGCGGGTGTCGCTCATCCAGTGTGCGAGTTCGCGCACGTCGTCGGCGTTCTCGAGCGTGAAAGCGAGCTGTTCTGGCAACGCCTCAAGATCAGCAGTGACCGTACGGATTTCATCGTCGGTCATGGTGCCTCGAACACGAGCGAGGTGCAGTCCGAACAACAGCTGCCCCACGACCTGGGCGAGGAACGCCTTCGTCGAAGCCACAGCCACCTCTGGGCCTGCGTGAATATAGAGCACTGCGTCAGACTCGCGCGGAATCGTCGAGCCTTGCGTGTTACAGATTGCAAGCGTGTGAGCCCCATGCTCTGCTGCGTACTGCACGGCCATCTTGGTGTCCATCGTCTCGCCGGACTGCGAGATGGAGATCACCAGTGTGTTTTCGGTCAGCACAGGGTTCGAGTAACGGAACTCGTGGGCGAGTTCGACCTCGACAGGGACCCGGGCCCATTCTTCAATCGCGTACTCACCGGCCATAGCCGAGTACGACGCTGTACCGCAGGCGACAATGATGATGCGGTCGAGGTTCTTGAGCTGCTCATCCGTGAGCGTCTCGTTCTCACCGAGTGCGATGACGCCGTCTTCGATGCGGGCACGAAGCGTGTTGCGGATCGCTTCGGGACCCTCTGAGATCTCCTTGGCCATGAACGACGGCCAGCCGCCCTTCTCAGCCTCTGCAGCATCCCACGTGATCTCGAACTTCTTGTTGTCGGTGACAGGCTTGCCGTTGAAGTCGGTCACGTTGATGTCGGATGCGCGAATCGTCACGATCTGGTCGTTGCCGAGGGCCTCTGCCTTCTTCGTGTACTTGACGAAAGCGCTGACGTCGGAGCCGAGGAAGTTCTCGCCTTCGCCGAAGCCGATGAGCAGCGGAGAATTGTGGCAAGCACCGACCACCACGCCGGGGTGGTCGACGTGCGTTGCGAGCAGCGTGAACTGACCTTCAAGTCGCTGCACGAGCTGCTGCATCGCCTTCGTCAGGTCGCCAGTCTCGCGCACGTAGCGGCCGAGCAGCAGTGCAGCTGCCTCGGAGTCGGTCTCACTCAGGAAGGTCACCCCGTCAGCTGCGAGCTCTTCGCGCAGTGCGCTGAAGTTCTCGATGATGCCGTTGTGGATCAGTGCGAGCTTGCCGTCGTCGCCGAGATGCGGATGCGCGTTCTCGTCGGTGGGGCCACCGTGCGTCGCCCAGCGGGTGTGTCCGATGCCTGCGCTCGAATCTGGCAGCGGTGAATCTTCGAGGCTCGAGCGCAGCACCTTCAGCTTGCCGCCTCGTTTGCGCGACGCGATGCCGTCGGCAGCTACCACTGCAATTCCCGCTGAGTCGTAACCGCGGTACTCAAGCCTTGCCAGGCCCTCGAGCAGCACTTGCGTCGTATCGGCCTCGCCGACGTATCCCACAATTCCACACATGCCGTTAATCGTACTGCCGAGATGAGGCGATGTCGCACTAGGCTCGCTATTTGATGTCCCAACACCACAGCACTCCCTTTGTCGAAGTCGACCGGGCCGAATGGGCCAGGCTGGCGCCCAACACAGCCATGCCCTTGACCGAGCTCGAGGTGCACGCCCTTCGAGGCCTCGGGGATTCGCTCGAATTGCGCGAGGTTGCCGAGGTCTATCTGCCGGTATCGCGCCTCATCTCGCTGTATCACGAGGCATACAAGCGCCTGCACAACGACACCATGGCCTTCCTCGGACAGCAGGGTGCGAAGAAGGTGCCGTTCATCATCGGCGTCGCCGGATCGGTTGCCGTCGGCAAGTCGACAACGGCCCGCCTGCTGCAGAGCTTGCTGAGCCGTTGGTCAAACTCGCCACGGGTCGACCTCGTGACGACCGATGGTTTTCTCTATCCGAATGCCGAACTCGAACGTCGCGGCATCATGGCGCGCAAGGGTTTTCCGGAGTCGTACGACCGCCGCGCGCTGCTCAACTTCGTGTCACGCATCAAAGCAGGCGAAGAGCGGGTGACGGCTCCTGTCTACTCGCACCTGACCTACGACATCGTCGAAGACGCCGAGGTCGTCGTAGAGCAGCCTGACATCCTGGTAGTTGAGGGACTCAACGTGCTGCAGGCACCTCCATCGAACGCCCACATGGCTGTCAGTGATCTGTTCGATTTCAGCGTCTACGTCGATGCGAGTTCACAATCGATCACCGATTGGTATGTCGACCGTTTTCTGAAGCTCAAACGCGGCGCATTCACCGATCCGAACTCGTACTTTCACCGGTTCGCAAGCCTCGATGACGAAGCCGCCACAGATCTCGCCCTCACCATCTGGAAGGCGACAAACCTGCCGAACCTCAAAGAGAACATCCTGCCGACGCGCTCGCGCGCAGACCTCGTGCTGCGCAAGGCGAGTGACCACACCGTGCATTCGGTGCTGTTGCGCAAGCTGTAGCGAGTCGCATCGAGAAGATCAACAGACTGGTCGGCAACAACTTCGTGCATCCCGACAAGCAGCTGTCACTGCGCCTCGCAATTCGTGGTCACACTCTTCTCGGCGGCCAAGAATGAAACCCGTGAGATAACGATTTCTGAACAGATATCGCATTACGGCGGCGGGTGCACCCCATGCAGTTGCTAAGTTTCTCTTATGGCACCACAGCAGCAGGCCGCCGCGAGATTGCGCGCAATTCGCACCGCGATCTGGCATCTCCGCAAGGGTGGCCTGTCTCAACTGCGCGACTGGCGCCAGCGCCGCAGGGCGGAACCGGTCGATTTTCGCATTCGCATGCGCTCGGGCGGCACGTTTGAGGGTAAGCATGTTCCCGAATGGCCAGTCCCCGAGGCCACGAACCCCACATTCGCGCTACGCGTAGGCATCGTCATGGACGTGTTCAGCGCCGACGCCTGGAGTTACGAGTTCGACACTGTCGAGCTGAAGCCATCAAACTGGCGTGACCGGGTCGACCAGCTGCAGCTGCTGTTCGTAGAATCAGCCTGGGCCGGCTCGCACGGTGCCTGGAAGTACCAGCTGACAGGATCCAAAGCCCCTAGCGACGAGCTGCAGGCCCTCGTCGCTGCCTGCCGTGAGCACGGCATCCCTACCGTCTTCTGGAACAAAGAAGACCCTCCGCACTTCGACGACTTCCTCACCACGGCCAAGTTGTTCGATCACGTGTTCACAACCGATCAGAACAAGGTCGACGACTACCGTCTGGCTCTCGGCCACGACAATGTCGACGTGCTCGGCTTCGGGGCACAGCCCGCCATGCACAATCCGATTCGCATCGCCGGCATGCACCAGGTGCGTGACATCGGCTTCGGCGGCACATACTTCAGCCACAAGTTTCCTGGGCGGCGTGAGCAGATGGATCTACTGCTCGGCGCCGCCGCCCGAGTCAGCCAGCGCCGCGACATCGAGTTCGACATCTATTCGCGCTTTCAGGCTGATGAGAAGTACAGATTCCCGAAACCACTTGACGAGCACGTGCGCGGTTCGCTCGAGTACCGGCAGATGCTCACCGGCTACCGCCTGCACAAGGTAATGCTGAATGTGAATTCGGTCACCGACTCCCCCACCATGCTTGCTCGCCGTGTGTTCGAGATCCTTGCCTCAGGAACCCCCGTGGTCTCAGCCCCCAGCCCTGCCATCGACCACTGGTTTGGCGAGGGTCTCGTGCAGACCGTCACCGGCCCCGATGAAGCTGAGCATGTGATGCGGGCTCTTGTGAAGTCGCCGGAGCTTCGTGACCGCACAGTGCATTTGGCACAGCGTCACATTTGGCAGAACCACACGTTCACACACCGAGCCGAACAGGTGATGCGGGCCACGGATGCACGGTTCAGCCCCCAGCGCCGCAAGACGGTGACGGCGGTCGCACCGACCATCCGCCCTCACCTCGTGGAGGGCATCATTCAGACCATTGCCCGACAGCGCGACGTCGATGTACAGCTCAAGCTGCTGACACACGGATTCGACGCCGACCTCGGCCGAGTGCGCGCGCTGGCAGCTGAAGCTGGCCTCGACATAGAGGTGCTGCACGCTACCCGCCACTCATCGCTCGGCGAAAACCTCAACCGGTTGATCGCGGCTGCCGACGGTGAAGTAATCGCGAAGATCGATGACGACGACTTCTACGGTGACCACTACCTCTCTGACGCGCTCTTCGCGCTCGATTATTCAGATGCGCAGATCGTCGGCAAACAGGCACGCTACGTGCGACTCGAGGCGAGCGGCGCGACTGCCCTCGCTCACGAGGAACGCGAACACCGCTTCACCGATTTCGTCGCGGGCCCCACGCTCGTTGGCCCGCGCGAGGTGTTCGAGCAGGTTCCCTTCGAAGCTCGCACCATCGGTGAAGACACCGCGCTGCTGCACGGCGTCACTGATGTCGGAGGTCGCATCTATTCTGCAGACAGATTCAACTTCGTGCAGTTACGGCACGGCGAGGGCCACACATGGCAGCAGACCGATGCCGAGATGCTGGCGAACAGTCGGGTGGTGGCCTACGCAACGCTCACAGAGCACGTCAATGTCTGATTTTCAAGCGATCGCAAGGAGGTATGCCTGACATGCACATCCTTCTCGTGACGCACTACTTTGCTCCTGAGAACTCGGCGCCCACCAGACGCTGGGCTGCATTTGCTGAGCGCTTCATCGACCACGGACACCAGGTGACGGTCGTCGCTCCGCCGCCCCATTACCCTCAAGGGCGAGTGAAAGACGGGCTGAAGCAACAGTACAAGCCTGGCAGCTCGGCCATTGAGGAATACGGCGCAAACGTGTTTCGCACAAAGTACCTGCAGCACCGCGCTGACATCGTGTCACGCACCAGCGATCATCTTGTCGCCGCGTACGACAGCCTTGGTGTTGCCAAGCGTGCCGCGAAGCAGTTCGGCCCGCCCGAGGTTGTGATCGCTACGGCACCAGGCATCCCCTCGCTCATCGCCGGCAGACGGATTGCGAAAGCCTTTGGAGCACCGCTCATTGTTGAAATGCGAGATGCGTGGCCCGACCTCGTCACCCATACCGCTGGCCTTTCTGGTGGTGGTCCGAAGAAGTGGGTGAAGAAGATTATCCACGAGCGCATCACAGATTGGCAGCTGCATTCTGCCCAGGTCGTAACCACGACCCAGAGATTCGCTGAAGTGCTGGGCGAGCGTGGGGTGTCGAGCCCCGTCGTCATCCGCAATGGCACAAACATCGAGCGGTATGGCAACATCGGTGAGCGCACGGGCAATGACCGCCTGCACCTGCTCTACATGGGCAACATGGGGCGCAGCCAGGGGCTGCACACCGTCATCGAAGCAGCGGCCAAGCTCAAGGCTCAGGGAGTGCCGATCGAGGTGCGGTTCGTCGGACACGGGGCAGACAAACCGCGTCTTCGGCAGCTCAACAAGGCACTCGGATGGCCGGTTGAGATTCGCGATCAAGTCGAGCCGAACGAGGTACACGAGCACTACGCATGGGCTGACTCCCTTATCGTGTCGTTGCGTGACTGGGAACCGTTCGAGTGGACGGTGCCGTCAAAGCTCTATGAAGCCCTTGCGACAGGTCGTCACATCACAGGCCTTCTAGCCGGTGAAGCGGCATCTGTGTTGCGCAGCGCTCGGGGAGGCGAAGTCATCGAGCCCGGCAACGCAGACCAGCTCGCGAGCTTCTGGCGCGAACTCGCAAACAGGCCGGGCCTACTCAAAGTCTCTTCGAGCGCAGTTGAGTGGGCCAGCGAGCACGCCAACTACGACACGCTCGCTAGTCGCTATCTCGATCTCATAGAAGAGATCGTCGCCGGGTGCGAACGCTAACGTTCGCACCGACGTAAGCCCTACGCCTCTGGCTCGAAGTCGGCGATCCGCTCGCCGATACCAAGCAGCTGGGCAACTGCCGCAACCGTTCGTTCGGCAGCGTGACCGTCGCCGTAAGGGTTCGTGGCGTTAGCCATAGCTTCGTAGGCCGCCGGGTGATCGAGCAACAACTCAACTTCAGAGAAGATGCGGTCTTCGTCGGTGCCGATGAGCTTGACGGTGCCGGCTGTAATCGCCTCGGGGCGTTCGGTGTTCTCACGCATGACAAGCACGGGCTTGCCGAGGCTCGGCGCCTCCTCTTGCACGCCTCCAGAGTCGGTGACGACGAGCGTCGCGGCGTTCATGAGTGCTGTGAACTCTGCGTAGGCGAGCGGTTCGGTCACGATGACGTTCTCGAAGCCTTCGATCTGGGGCAGCACGGCTTCGCGAACGGCGGGGTTGCGGTGTGCGGGCAGCACGATGGTGTGCTCGGTGTACTTCGTGGCGAGCCTTGCGATGGCTCGTCCGATGTTCTCCATGGCGCCGCCAAGGTTCTCTCGGCGGTGAGTCGTGAACAGAATGATGGGCTTGTTCGCGTCGACGGCAGCCTGAATGCGCTCGTCGCTGAGCTGTGTCTGCCAGGTGATCGCTTCAAGCAGCGCGTCGATCACGGTGTTGCCAGCAACGGCGATCGTCTCGGGGTCGATGCCCTCGCGCAGCAAATTGTCGCGCGATGCCGAGGTGGGCGCGAGGTGCAGGCGAGCGATCGGCGAGATGAGGCGGCGGTTGGCTTCTTCAGGGAACGGCGAATCGATGTTGCCAGTGCGGAGCCCAGCTTCGAGGTGCACGACCTTGATCCCGCGGTTGAAGGCGGCGAGGCCGCCTGCCATGGCAGTCGAGGTGTCACCCTGAACGATCACGACGTCGGGCTGGTGCTTTTCGAGCAGCTCGTCAAGGCCGGTGATAGCGCGCGAGACGATGCCGTTGAGGCTCTGGCCGGGGCGCATGATGTTGAGGTCTTCGACCGGCGTGATGCCGAACATGGTGTTGACCTGATCAAGCATCTCGCGGTGCTGACCGGTGATGACGGGAATCGACTCGAATCGTTCGTCGGCTTCGAAGGCCTTGATAACGGCTGCCACTTTGATGGCCTCTGGCCGGGTGCCGTAAATGGTCATGATTTTTGGCTGCGTAGTCATCGTGTGCTCCCTCTTGACTGGAAGGTTGTTGGTGGGTGTTCGTCACGTGCTCGAAGAAGCGCTTTATCAGCGCCCTCTTTGTTGTCGTTAGCAAGGGCGTGGGCGAAGAATCGGTAGAGGCGAGCGACTTCGGTCGCGGGCCCGTCGGCAACCACCGCGCCCTTGTGCAGCCAGATAGCTCGCGTGCAGAGATCTTCGATGGTCTTGGCAGCGTGGCTGACGAGGAACACCGTGCCGGATCGATCAAGGAGTTCGTGCATGGCGTCTTCAGAGCGCTTGTGAAATGCGGCGTCGCCCGTTGCAAGGGCTTCGTCGATCATCAGAATCTCCGGCTGTGCGGCTACCGAAATCGCGAAGCGCAAACGGGCGGCCATTCCCGATGAATATGTACGCATAGGCTGGCGAATCGCGTGTCCGATATCCGCTAATTCGATGATCTTATCTTTTGCGTCGTGCGCCTGATCGGGATCCATGCCCATCGCAAGGGTTCCGAGCCAGATGTTGTCGAGGCCAGAGAGATCCGGCACGAGGGCCGCACTGACGCCAAGCAGCTGCGGTTGTGAGCTGGCAAACACGTAGCCCGACGTCGCGGGCTCCGACCCGGCCAACACGCGAAGCAGCGAGCTCTTGCCCGAGCCGTTAAGGCCCACAAGACCGACCATCTCGCCTTCGCGCACGATGAGAGATACGCCACGGACGGCCGGAACCGACTGCCGCTTTCGAC
Source organism: Agrococcus casei LMG 22410 (assembly GCF_900163565.1). GTDB lineage: Bacteria > Actinomycetota > Actinomycetes > Actinomycetales > Microbacteriaceae > Agrococcus > Agrococcus casei. The sequence goes on along the minus strand of NZ_FUHU01000020.1, from coordinate 175,286 downwards.
GGCCTCGGATGAACGAACGGCCGGGTGAATCTGCGTATATGGTGTAGCGAAGTCGCACGTCTTCAGCTGCAAGGGTGACCTTTGGTTCACCAGCAAGGCTCCAAGCTTCGCGTTCGAGTTCTGGTGGCTGACTCTGCGCCGCCACTTCGATGAAGTTCTTCGAAGACCCTCGTTGCACACCGATGTTGTTCTTATTCACGACCGTATGACTCCTCTGCCCACCAGAAGACCACAAAGCCGACCAGGAAAGCACCGACAGCCCAGGCCAAAAAGTGCAACCAGTCTCCGGCTGGCGGCGCTTCACCGTAGACGAGAATTGAGCGATACATCTCGAGCATCACGAACAGCGGGTTGCTGGTGATTACCGCCTCAACCCACTGTGGCATATCGAATCGTGTGATGGGAATGATGACGCCTGATCCATAGAACAGCACCCGCTGAATGAACGACATGAGCCTCGCGAAGTCGGGCAGCATCGCACCTAATCGGGCCAAGAACAAGACCAGCCCTAAATTCAGCAGCAGCTGAACCGCGAGCATGGGCACCATCAAGAACATAAGTCCAGTCGGCCAAGCGTGGGGTGGAATCAACGCGATCAGCAGCAGCATTGTCACGAAGGAGGGGACAGCTAGTAAGAGCTCTCGCGTGACGTTCGCGAATGCCAACGACGCTCGTGGGAACGCAAACGCACGGATCATGGACTTTGAGCTGCGGATCAATGTGACGCCGGCGGTCATCGAACGCTGCGTGAACTGGAACATGAACAGCCCAACCAGCAGCCAGGCGATGAAGTTGTCCATGCCGCGATCGACCTTAAGCAACAAGGCGAAAATCACATAGTAAAAAACGGCATCGAGAAGGGGGCGGATAATCAGCCACAGGAGCCCCAAACGATCACGCGAGTGGCTGGTACTGGCTTCGCCACGAGCCCCAACGTAGATGAACAGACGTCTGTCCCAGAGGTCGGCGAGATAGTTGCCAATACGCGGCCGCTCGCCGACTCGCTTGAGGTTGGCAACTCCTGGTAGCCCATCGAGTTCCTCTTTGAACTCTGGGGAGAGCCGTCTCGAGATCGACCGGCGAAAGATGCCGGTGCCTCGGTGGTTTCCACTGGCCACTCGATCGAACTCGCTTCCTACGGGGCAGCTGCACGTGAGTCAATGCAGAAAATAAAAGGCTGTGAACGTTATGCAAGACCGACACTGGCCAGGCTCGTTCTTATTCCTCAATCGCCACTGATCCTACTATGCGAGGAGTTCCACAATTCGCGCCAATGTACTACGTATGCATCACGAGTCTTAAGTATTCGAGGAATGGTCGCGAGATAAACCGATAAAGTACGCAGTGTCCCTGCACTACCTATATCAAGGAGCCGTTGCGTGAGCCCTCACACCCGAAGAGAAGTGGCGTCATTCGACACCGTCAGTGTTATTGGCCTTGGCTATATCGGTCTACCGACCGCTGCTTTCATTGCTTCAAAGGGCATCCGCGTTTACGGAGTCGATGTCAAGCAGAGCCACGTCGACCAGATCAACCGTGGCGAGGTGCCATTTTACGAGCCCGATTTCGAGGCGACCCTTGCCGGTGTCGTGCACAAGGGCAATCTGTCGGCGCAGACCGAGACCCCGCACGCAGACGCCTACATCGTCGCCGTGCCCACTCCGTTCACCGATGATCACAACGTTGACACCAAATACATCGAAGCGGCCGCAAAGAATATTGCAGCTGAACTCACTGGTGGCGAGCTGATTGTCCTCGAGTCCACGTCGCCTCCTGGCACCACCGAGAAGCTGGCCGACATGATTCTCGAACAGCGCCCTGATCTGTCACTGGAAGACGGTCGACAGAACAGCGTGTACTTTGCTCATGCTCCCGAACGTGTGCTTCCTGGCCGCATCATGGTCGAAATGGCTGAGAATGACCGTGTCATTGGTGGCGTGACTCCGCGTAGTGGCCAGATGGCTCGGGACCTGTATGCGACGTTCTCGAACGGCGAGTTGCTGGTGACCGATGCACGTACAGCCGAAATGGCCAAGCTGACCGAGAACTCGTTCCGCGACGTAAATATCGCATTCGCCAACGAACTGTCGATTATCTGCGACAAGCTGGGAATCGATGTTTGGGAACTCATCGACCTGGCCAATCACCACCCGCGAGTGAACATCTTGCAGCCAGGCCCTGGCGTTGGTGGCCACTGCATCGCTGTCGACCCTTGGTTTATCGTTGCAGCGGCTCCTGAAGAGGCGAAGTTGATCCGATGGGCGCGCGAAACGAATGACGCAAAGCCGAAGTACGTCATCAACAAAGTTATGGAAAAGGCCGAACGGTTCAAAGCACCGGTGGTCGCCGCTCTCGGCATCGCCTTCAAGCCTGACATCGACGATCTTCGCGAGTCGCCATCACTCAACATCGTGAAGGAATTGGCCGAGAAGCTTCCCGACGCAAAGATTCTTGTTGCTGAGCCCAATGTTGAGCAACTGCCTGAGGACCTCACTGCAATCGAGAACATTCATCATGAGAATTTCGACGATGCAATCGAGGCCGCTGACATTGTCCTGATGCTAGTTGATCACGCCCCATTCAAGGAGATCCAGCGGGAACAGCTGGACGACAAGGTCGTTATCGACACCAAGGGTGTGTGGCGCTGATGCGCAATCGGATTGCACGTATGGGCCGCAGGCTCCTGAACCGCTTGTCGCCGCAGAATACGGCTGACGAATCTCTTGCGCTGCGCCAAGCGGAATCTGATGCCCTGTTGCAGCAGGCACAGGAACTAGCAACGACCGGGAAGCACTCGCGGGCCACCCCAATCTTCCGTGAGGCGATCCACATCGCGCCCGACTCGGGCAGAGCCGCAGTCGCATTCGCTCGGTATCTCATCTCTCAATCGAACGGTGCGGGCGCAGAGGAGGTTCTCGCGGCCACGCTCTTCCACAATGGAGCAAACCCTGACGCTGTTGAACTGTACGTAGAGATTGCCAATACTCTCGATCGTTCTACTGCCAGTGTTGATTGGGCAATGAACCGCTTGGTTGCAGACCTCAACGACCACCCCGAAGCGCACCGTGGCTCTTTGGACTTTGTGATCTCCCGCCAGCTCAAGGCGGCCTACCCGATCCTCTCCAGCAGCCGTGACCAGGTCTCTCGCGTAACTATGACGCTAAACGCAGCGTTCGAGTCGGGTACTGCAGACGAGACCACACAGAATGAAATCACGGGAGAGCTACCTCCCGCCGAAGCCAATCGTGCTCTCGCCATTACTCTGCTGGGCAGGGGGAAAACTAGCGCTGCTGTGTCGTTGCTCTCGTCAATGGAGCCTAACTCCATTCCCATGAACTCTCTCCGACGTGCCATTCGGAGAGCGCTTCAACGCGACAACGACAAACAAGCACGGAAGTACTTGGAGGCATATCTCCGGGTTTCTCCACAGGACGGCTGGGCTACTCGAACGCTCAAGGGGATCAAAGAACCAGGATTCTCCAATTATCAATTGGGCAAGCGTGGATTCCCATTCCCCAAAGCCAAGAAATCACCGATCTACGAGCCAAATGACCAGCTTGTCTTCTACTTACTCCATAACAGCCTCCCCCACAATTCTGCGGGCTATGCGACCCGCACACACGGCCTCCTTAAGGCTCTCAACTTTGACGGCTGGGATGTCGACGGCGTTACTCGTCTTGGCTATCCGTACGATATGCCTGGCAAAGCCGATATTGATGACGTCCCACCGATAGATACCGTCGATGGGGTCGACTACTTGCGACTGCTCGCCGGCCGTGAGCTGGAGAAGAAAAACCCCCTATACGACTATGTGCAACGCTATTCGTCGGCGTTAATCGACCTAGCCAAACGTGAGCGCCCCGCAATCATGCATGCGGCGTCCAATCACTGGAACGGCCTGACTGCCGTGTCAGCTGCCAATCAACTCGGGATTCCCTCCATTTATGAAGTCCGAGGACTTTGGGAGGTGACGAGAGGCTCCCGAAACCCCGATTGGGCGCAAGGCAACATGTTCCGGTATATCGCGCGGATGGAAGCCGATGCAGCGCGAGGCGCTACACGGGTGTTTACGATCACAAATGCTTTGCGGCAGGAGATGGTCTCCCGCGGCGTGGACGAACACAAAATCACGGTATTGCCCAATGGAGTTGACACTTCGCGCTTTGCCCCGCTTGATCGTGACGAGGAGTTGGCTGCGGAGCTTGGCGTGAAAGATAAGACCGTCATCGGTTACATTGGCTCCATTCTCGATTACGAGGGTCTCGAACTTCTTATCGATGCGGCGTCACGCATGGCCTCGAAAAGAACAGACTTCCATCTTCTTTTTGTCGGTGACGGTGCTGAACTCGATTTCTTCCAGGATCGAGTTGAAAACGACGGCCTCGGTGACGTCATTACCTTTACCGGCAGGGTCCCTCACGAGGATGTAGAACGTTACTATTCATTGGTCGACATCGCCCCATTCCCACGTCTCCCATTGCCAGTCTGCGAGATGGTGTCTCCGCTGAAGCCATTTGAAGCTATGGCGATGGGCAAGGCTGTCGTGGCATCAAATGTTGCCGCACTGGCGGAGATCATCACACCCGGGCTTAATGGGCTGCTGCACGACAAAGGCGACAGCCATTCCCTGCAGGCTCAGCTCGAACTCTTGCTCAATGACCAAGAACTGACGAAACGGCTTGGCGAACAAGCCCGAGAATGGGTCGTGGCGAATCGAGACTGGAGTTCCATAGCTAAGACAGTGTCCGAAACTTATGCTGAACTCACTGGTAAAACTACTGCTACGAGGGTGTCTTAGTTGGTTCGGTCCTGCAGCCCCGATTGAGCTTGAAGGTCGCTAAGGCCTAACCAAGTAATGTCGTCCCTCGATCGTATGCAGCTAGAAGATCGAAGCCGAGCTTGAATTACCCGCGCGCGGTCCAAAGGCACCGCATCGGCCCACTTCGCCTACGAGAAGCAAGACAATAGGAAGTTCCGAAACAATGACTGTTCGCGCGTCCCAGCGGTTCGTGAGCCCAGCTACACAAACACTGTTTAAGTCTCTCCCGGACTTTTTGGCCGCGGACTCGTACAAGAACGGTGTTCTCACCATCCAGCATGGTGGCATACCGATTGACATCAAATTCGACGGTCGAGGACACGACACAACCACTATCTTTTTTCACGCCGCACTGTCCAGCGGTACTGCCAAGTTTCCAATATTCGCGGGCCAGCTAATGTCAGAGGACCTCCCGACGAACCGCATCCATGTCTCGGATCCAACGATGCTGATTGACGATAATCTCATGCTCGGGTGGTACGCAGGAAACCATCGACAGCCCAAGTTACAGACAACCCTTCGGTTCATACTTGGCGCGCTCATTCCGCCGGACCAGCGAGTTGTAACGTTTGGAGCTTCGGGAGGAGGGTTTGCGTCGCTCTACTACGCAGGACGGTTCGACGGCGCAACCGCCATCGCTGTCAACCCTCAGACAAACATCGCTAGATACATACCTCAAGCAGTTGATCGATACACGCAACTGGGCTGGAAGGTACGAGGCACCAACAAGATCGGGACAGTACCCGCAATCACCAATCTTGTATGGCGGTACAAGAGGCCAGTTCCAAATCGCGCGTTCTATGTACAGAACTTAAACGACACATTCCATATGGCCAACCACTATTCGCCGTTCATTGACGCGGTACACGCGGAGAATGAAGTGCACTCGCTAATGTTCGACGGTAAAAAGGGGCATCAGCCCCCTAGCCCAGAATTCATGCGTGGCGTCCTCGAGGCAGCTATATCAGGAGGTCCGGCCCCCACATCACTCACATTGCCTGCTACTTGATTTTGAACGTACTACTGACTTACCAGGTCTGCCAGCAATACCTCGTGGATTGGCCGGGAGAACCTGGGGTGCTTTAGCCGCCCATTTTCACTGATCTCCTTGAAGGCAAGACGCGCACTAGCGACTGTAGTCTCTGCCACCAGTCCGGCCGGGATTCGCCCTGCTGCAGCCTCGAACGCTTCCTCTGCCTGATCCCAGGGCTTCTCGCGATCTGAGGGGGGTTTCCGCATTAACCAAGTCCCCCAGCCCGAAGATCTCTCCACGCATAGGGTTCATCGCCACCGGCTCCGCCAAGTCACCCAGTATTACGTGACTGGGCACTTTGCTGGGGGTGTCGTATGGCATCGAGAGCAAGGAAGGAGCGGCTAGCCCGACGACGTCATACAGCATCTGGCCACGATTCAACGCGTCAGTCGAGAGGAGATCCGAAGCGGCATACATAAGCTTGCTGGCAAGCGGTTGCAAGCGAATCTGTTGTTGTGCATGGAGCCCGCTGTGAAGCCTGTCACGAAACTCCCTGTAGTGGGCCACAGTCGGCGAAACACCTGGGTACTCATCTTCCAAAACCATGCGTGTCTCTTCAAACGCATTAGCTGCACTGCGATAGACCTCAGCGTCCGGGAAAGAGTCTCTATGGGCCTCGAGAACTGCCTGAGGGGACTCATAAGTCCAATATGACCGGTGACCTTCACCTCCATGACCGCCAACAGTGAACCGACCTTCGGCGACATTTGCAGCTGGCCAATAGATCGGCCCATAACTTCCGAGGGAGAACGCACGCCACTGCTCGAATGGATCACGAAAGTTGGTTCCGTAAGTCAACTGTTGTTGTCGCCGGTTGATAGGTATGCGATACGTCTTAGCGATCTGCGTGGCGACACGCAGGTCGTCGGGGTAAGTCAGCCCCGAGCTAAGCATGAGCTGCTTGCCGAAGTTCGTAGGGAAGAATTGGCGGAGTGCCAGCGCAAGAGCCAGAGGGACACGAGAGTCCACGCCTCCGGTCAACTCCATTAGGAGCTGTGTGTCTGGTCTACGGATAGTCGTGCCGATACGGCCTATCCACGTCTGAACAAACTCACCGAGTGCTTGCAAGTAGCCCTGTCGATCTGGCGTCGGCGGGGTTCGTTCGGACTTTACAACATTCAAAGTGCCTTGATCATCGACCTCGAGCGAGTGCTGTCGAGGAAGCACCGAAATTTCATGAGCTGCTGTCTCGAACGTCGAGAACTGCTGCCAGAATGCGCCTGGGAATGACCACGTCGATATCACTGCCCTGTTTGGAGTGATGACCCACCCTCGGGCTCGAACGCTCTCAACCAGTTTAGAGAATGAGTTCGACACTGCCCAGTGTCCGTCACGCTGGTAAACGTAGAGCTTGCAGTACCCCTTGTAGTCAGCTCCTATTTTCACCTGACCGTCGCGCGGGCTAACAACCATGTAACACCCGTCGAGATGCTCTTCCAGCTCCTGCCGCCCCGTTGACAACCATTGTTGGTAGCCGATCTCGCCAATAATGAGGTGAGCGCCGCTAAATGCATATCCGGTGAATACGTCTTCGTTTACAAGCGCATCGGAAGTGATGAGCAACGGCTCCAGGTGCGAGAACATAGGGCAAATCTATCAGCGGTGCTAGCGGAATCAGAGTCGCTCAAGTTCAGGGTCAAACAGTCTCATAATTCGCGGCAACAGGTCTGGCGAGAACCGTTCGGCTTCGGGGAGCCCCCACGCAGCTTGAAACATTCGACGACTATTCATCGCGGAGTGAGACTGCATAGCCACCGCCATCTCGGCATGTTGCACCGACGTCCAGTTCCCCATACGCTGCTCCCAGTACACGAGATCGCCCACGTCACATCCGTGGAGATTTTCAGAGTAGTTTGCACGCGAAATGAAGCCCCTAATCGCTTCCATTGTTGTAGATTGGTATGCCTCGTCGTGCGCCGGAACTGCTTTGCCGGCGTAGAGGCGATACATCATTTTCTCGGGCCCCTCAGGTAACCAACTCAACTGTCCAGAATTCCAAGGGCCTCTCATGACCTCACCCCCGAGCCCCTTGACGAAAACGTCACGCGTTCCGGCAAGTTCGGCCATGAGTGAAGGCAGCACCGGCCGCCCCCGCGTGTAGTGCGTGGCCTCCCTCGCGATATCTCGCATGGGCTCGTACTCCTGTCCCACTTTGCTCGCGGACAGTTCAATCCAGTCATGCCTTGCGTCCAAATGACTCACTAGACCTGGGATTCGAGCAGCTTCGTCACTACCCATATCCCAAGTGACGTATCGGGGCTGCACTCCGAAAGAGCGAAGCGTCGCAATCACTGTTCTAGAATCGAGCCCGCCCGTCAGCCCAACAACCGGTTCATATGTCGCTTGCAGAAGCCTTGAGTAGTTCCTGAAGTAGTCCGTCCACACCTCGAGGAGACCCTCGAAAGTCTCCGGCTCAACAGCCTGTCGCGGCCAATACCGCGATGTCATTCCGGTGTCCATGCGCAGCTCATTATTGGGGACTAGGTGCACAATGCCGTCGTATAGCGTCAGGTCCCCTGGCATGAACCGCGTGTTGCGAGCCCGATACCCTTCCGACTGCATGTAGTTCACAAGAGATGATGCCCTGCGCCGCCCGACCACGGCAGCCAACAGACTTGCATGCGACGAAACGATGGAATCAGATCCCAACGTATAGAAAACTGACTGGGATCCAAGTGGATCATTCAGGACTGTAGCCGACAACCCGTCTAGGACAAAGACTGCAAATCGTCCCGAAATGTCGTCAGTGACTACGCGGTCACCGGAGGCTAGGAGCAACAAGAGCTCATCAAGCTGCCTCGTTCCGTGTGCAACGAAGATATCGCCGATCACGACGACTGTCCTCCCCGCGACATCAGTGAGCGTGCGCACATTAGCCTGAGGATGGACGAAAAACTTGTGATGATCAGTCAGAATTCGATTCCAGTTAGAGAATCGCTGCTGATTCTCAAGGGCTTGGCTTCGACGAGCGCAGACAAAACCGAGCCGATAGTCCAATGGGTCCATAGGGTTCCCTCCCGAGAAGCTAATGGATGTTCGTGGGCAGCGCCTCAGTCTCATCATTGAGCGGCATTCTTATGTGAGACAACTGTCTAGACAGACTAGCCAAGTTCCGCCAAGTTGGCGCATCTCACTTGACGCAAAGCACTCCTTGTGGAGCTCCGAAAGCACTGTTGAAGGTAGAATCTGAGACCATCTGCCATGAAACGCACGCATTCCGAGCGAGAAGTATCGATTTGACCACCACATCCATCTACGGCAGCTGCGTCGCCCGCGACACCGCAGCTCTGAAGAGTGGTGCCTGGAAGATCGCGAACTACACCGCCCGACAGAGCATGATCAGCGCGGTCAGCGGGCGCGCATCCGTCGAAGGTTCCATCGACCTCGAATCAGCGTTCCAGACGCGCATGGTGCAGGCCGACATCGCTGGCACAGCACTCGAAGATCTGCAGAAGGTCTCGGAGGATTCCGCGGCCATTCTGATCGACATCATGGATGAACGGCTCGGCGTCTACGCTGCCGGCAACGCCTACCTCACCAAGACGTGGGAGCTCGAGAAGAGCGGAATCCTCCAGCACCAGACTCCGCCGCTGCGCCACATCGAATTCGCAACTGACGAGCATTTCGACCTGTGGTTCGCTGCTGCACAACAGGTTGCCGCTGCCGTTGCTTCGTACGACGTGCCCGGCATCGTGCTGGCGCCTCCCCTCGCCGATCACGATCTCGACGGGGATCCTCTCGACTACATGGGCGCATCCGTCGAGTCATGGAACCAGCGATTCGACCGCTACTACACCGCCCTCGAACAACTCGGCTTGACCGTGCTGCGCCCACCGGCCACACTCGCAGTCGCCGACAAAGCACATCAGTGGGGACTCGCTCCATTCCATTACGCCCCTCAGATGTACGAATGGTTTATCGCCGAGATCGAACGCGCCATCGCAGAACACCGCGCACAGCGGGCATAGACTGAACTCCCACGTCCCCGTTCACGAATGCAATCATGGGCATAGCTCTCACCGAGTTCCTCGACACCACCCGCACCCCAGCTAGCGGTCGATACGACATCGACTACGGCGGCCTCTCCATCCCCTGCTCATGGGAGTCCCGCGGCCACCACACCACACTCGTCACGTTCTCTGGCGCGCTCACCCCGAACATCACAGAGCTGCCGGCCTTTGTCGGCTGGGGAACCACCCGCCACCTCACCTGCAACGTGCTCATGCTGTCTGACCCATCGCTCGCGATCGACCCCAAGCTGCGCCTCGGCTGGTACGCGGGCTGCACGGCACTCCCCCGCCTACAAGCGAAACTGACCAGGGTGATCCGTCGCTTTGCCGCGCGGTCGCGAGTGGTGCTGTTCGGCGCATCCGGCGGCGGATTCGCGGCCCTCGAACACGCACCTTGCCTCCCTGGGTCATTGGCGATCGTCTCGAACCCGCAGACCGACATACTGCGCTACCACCAGGATGCCGTCGAGGCGTACTTCAAGATCGCATGGGGTTCGAATCCCTCTGCCGCATCGGAACTGCCACTCGAGCACGAAGTCGTCACTCGCTACAGCTCGCCCGTTGCAGCCGACGTCATCTATCTGCAGAACTCTTCCGACGACTTTCACATCGAGAACCACGAGCGCCCCTTCCGCGACAGCCTGCACCCTTCGAATCGCGTCCACTTCGTCCGCGGAAGCTTCGGCATAGGCCACGTCGGCCCCAGCAAAGAACAATTCACCCGGATGTTCGAAGCAGCAACCAGCGAGCGCCGGTTCAGCCGCGTGGTCGCCGGTGTCGATGCGGCCCTTCGCTGAGCTACGCACCCGCACGTATTCACCCTCGACAGACGTCTCTACGATTCCCCCGCGCGTGCCAGTGCTCCACTTGACGACGGCTGGTCGCGCTTGGGTTCAACCTTAAGACGGTGACCGATCAGCGCTGCCCCTAATCAAAGACTCGTATCTTTGTTCTAGTTACATGCCCGTTCATCTGGTACACTCTTTCGAGAAGGAGTGATAACGATGTCAACCCAGACCAGCACCATCGCAACAGCGATACTCAATGCTGCGTCTGACATCAATCAGCTCATCGAGCGTGCCTTCGACGATTTCGAGTGGGCCTCCATAGAAGAGCGACGCGAGATAATGCACGTGTTCAGTTCGGTCGCATTGCAGCACCAAGCTGCCGTCAGCAAGTTCGCTCACGCAGTCGACAAAGCGCCTACCTCACGGCGCGACAACGCGGCGCGCGAGCTCGACTACCACTCCACGACCGAGCTAGTGCAGCACGAGCTAGGGGTCGGCAAGACGCTGGCTGACGGGTACGTTCGACTCGGCCGTCTCTTGCAGACCCGAGAGTATCCAGCACTTACAGCCGCGGTCGAGCAAGGCACTGTCTCTGCCCAACAAGCGACCGTGATCGTACGCCTCCTCGACGAGTGGCAATCGACCTGCTCGCGCGAATTCATCCTTCAAGCCGACGCCAGCGCCGTCAGAATGGCAAAGACGAAAGACGGCACAACCCCGTCGAAGGTCGACGCTCTCGCCAGAGCTCTCACTGCTTGGCGCATACGCAAGAACCCAGAAGAGACTGAACTCAATGCCGATGAGCAGTGGGAAAACCGCAAGGCCACAGTCTGGCGACGTCGCGACGGCAGTGTCAGCGTCAACGCCGTGCTTCCAGCCACGGTCGGCGCCGCCATTAAACAGTTCCTGGATGCGAACGCTTCGCCAAAATCACGCTACGGCTCGCCCGCCGAAATCGACGAACGCACCCGCCCTCAGAAAATGGCCGATGCGTTCGCAACAGCCTTTGGTGTCGCAGCCAAGTCAGGCGAGAGCTGCACGCAGGGCGGCGAAGCCCCTACTCTGACCGTCACAGTGCCAATCGAAGAGATGCGACGTTACGCCGAAGGAGCACCGTCACTCGCCACTGTCGGCCACACCCAAGAGCTCATACCGGTCGCTGAAGCAGCACATCTGGTCTGCGAAGGCGCAATCCAAGTAGCTGCGGTCGACAAGCACGGTGCTGTACTCCAGCTCGGTCGCTCTCAGCGACTGTTCTCGAGAAGCCAGCGCAGAGCACTGAACGAGATGTACCCAGAGTGCGCGTTGGGCGGATGCACAATCCCCGCAGTCTGGTGTGAAAGTCATCACGTCACCTGGTGGTCAGCCGGCGGCAATACCGACCTCGACAACGGGGTCAACCTCTGCAACTACCACCATCACGAGGCGCATCTAGGCAACTTGCACATCGCTCGCGACCACCAGCAGAACCGCTGGAAGGTTACTCGAGCAATCCGCAGATGATGCCTGACTCAAGCCTGCCACCCCGCTGAGCAAAGACTCCACGGGGCGCACGCACACGCCCAGAGCTCTACAAGCGCTCAAAGCCGAGTGCCCGGTCTCAACCGCCCGTGAGCCGTGCGTAGTGCTCGGCGTACCGCTCACCTGCGTGCTCCCACGTACGCTTGGCCGCCCGCGCGCGGCCAAGCTCGCCAAGCCTGGCGCGCAGCGACTCGTCACCCGACAGCCTCGTCAGCGCATCCGCCAGAGCACCCGCATCTGAAGGCGCGACCGCGCACCCAGCTGTCACGAGCTCATCACCTATCGTCTCCGTCAACGGCGGCAGGTCGCTGACCAACAGTGGCTTGCCTGCCGCAAGCGCTTCGATCGGCTTCAGCGGCGCAACGCTGCGCGTCACTTCGAGATCACGCCGCGGAACAACAACGACATCGAGCGCCGAGAGATACCGCTGAGCCTGCGCGGCATCAACACGACCTGGCAGAACCGCTGCCTCACCGAGATCTGCCGCCTGCTGCACGAGTGCGGGCCGCTCGACACCGTCTCCCACCAGCAGCAACCGCACATCTGTGCCGGATGCGCGAATCCGCTTCACTGCATCAATGAGCGTGTCGAAACCTTCGTATCCGACCAGCGAAGACACCGCCCCGACCCAGAATCCGTCGCGCGGCAGTCCTAAATCGGCACGCGCATCCGACGGAAGAACACACGGCTGCTCGAGCCTTGCCGCAGGAATCCCGTTAGGCATGACGTGCACTGACTCGCCGTCGACCCCTCGACTAATTAGGTCTTGCCGCATGCCTTCAGACAGCGTGAACACCACGTCGGACGCGCTCGCCAGCTGCGCCTCACGAGCACGAATCAGACGATAGCGCTCGCTGCGCACTGCCCGCTCGCGCGCTTCAGCACTGTGCAGCGTCGCGATCCACGTCTGCTCTTGCATGCCCCGCACTTCATAGGCCCACGGAATCCCGAGCACCCCAGCGGCTGCCTGCACCGCAATCGCATTGGCATAGTTCGTCGTCGTATGCAGCAAGCGAGCACCCGCACCGATTCGCACGATCGCACGTGCATGCTGCTGCAGCCGACGGTCTGGCTGTGACGCCAAGATGGCGGGCAGAACCCGAGCGTATGAGATGCCTTCGACCACGTCTGCAGCCTGCGCGTCAATACTCCCCGTCACCAGCGGGTACCCGGGACGTGTCACAGCTTCTACGCCCAGCCCGGCCTGACGCTGCGCAAGCAGAACATTATGCGAGCGGATGGTGTACCCCGACTGGGTATGCGGCAGCGAGTTCGTGAGCACGTGCAGCACAGTGTCACCGCAAGCACTCGCGTCGCCGATACCGACTGACAGACGCATGCCGGGCGTCATCATCGCTCGCTCTGCCACGAGCGTCTTCGCGTACCGAGACCGGTACGGCACCATCGCAAACGCTGTTTCGACATCACCGAGCATCCAGGCTGCTCTGGCACGCGCAATTGGCCTCAGGCGCACATCGTCGACGACAAGATCGGGGTGACCCGCCGCAGTCGCGATTTCGGCACCAACCACTCCTAGGCCCTCGACACTGGCCGCATCGCGTTGCAACTGCTCGGTAAGCGCATCCTGCTCCCCTGCCGACCACAGGTGCAGCAGAGTTGCGGCACGACTCTCCCCCCGGCCGGTTAAGTCATCGAGCACGCTGCGAAGACCAGCAAACCTGCGTGTCACCTGCATTCCGAACATGACCGGATCGTGCGCGAGTGACCGCACACCCGAGAGCGCGATCGTAGGCGCGTTCACCGCTGCCCGCTTCAGCTGCACCACAATTACCGCGGAGGAGGTGGTGTGAAGTTCGACATGCTGTCTTCTGCAAACGCCTCGCTGATGATCTCGAGCTGATCCCAGTCGACATGCACGACCGACTGATCGCCGATCATGCCCGTGCCGGCCGTGGGAAGCGTGAATGTCTGCATCTGCGGCTTACCGCCACTTGCCGAGACGAGCGACGCACCGAGGCTCGCCATCTGTGTCGTGGACAGCGTGTCTGTTGTAGCCATGTGCGGCCCTAGGCTGTCGACAATGCTTGATATTTTGAGCGGATTCGAAAGCACACTCGGCGACAAGATGCCGTTGAGCGCCCCGCGCATAAACGCCTGCTGGTTGTGTACGCGCTGATAGTCGCCGTCTTCGAACGCCATACGCTCGCGCACGTACGCCAACGCCGCATCACCATCGTCGATCGTAATCTCTCCCTGCTCAAAGGATTCGCCGGCATTGGTCGTGAACGCCTGATCGTTGTTGAGCGTGACGCCGCCGAGCTCTTCTGTGAGCCCCTTGAAGCCCTCGAAGTCGATGACTCCGACGTGGTCGATGCGCTGATCAATCATGCCCTCAATCGTCTGCACCATGAGCGAGACGCCGCCGAGGGCGAGGGCGGCATTGACTTTGTTCTCACCGTGACCGGGGATGTCGACCCACGAGTCGCGCATGATCGACATGATCTGCACACTCTCGCGGTCGGGCGGGATGTGCGCCACCAGGATGGCGTCGGCGCGGTCACCGAGATTGTCGAGCAAGTCTTGCCCGGTCTCGCGCGAGTCAGTGCCGAGAAGCAGAATGTTGATCGGGCTGCCGGACTCAGATTCGGCCGCGACCGGTCGATCTGCGTCATCGGGGAACGCAGACTCCATGGTCTGCACATTCTCGAAGGACGAGTTCAACCGGACCAGCAGTGCCGCGATCGCAATCGCAAGCACAACCGCCACGCCCAGCAGAACCCAGAGGACCTTGCTGACGCGGCCGCGCTTGACGGCAGCGTGACGGTTCATGGCAGCAATCCTGACACGGGTGCAGACACGATGCGAATCACTCGCCCAGGCGAACCTTGATCAGCTCTGCGAGCTCGTCGGCTGCCGCCTTGGCGTGCAGCTCATCGGCAGCTTCGACCATGACGCGAATGACGTTCTCGGTGCCCGAAGGCCTGAGCAGCACACGCCCGGTGTCGCCGAGCTCTGCCTCAATCTTCGCTGCGTGACGGTCGATCTCGGTGTCGCCGGCAAGCCCGAGTCGGTCGACGCCGGTGACGTTGACGAGCACCTGCGGGTACACCGTCATGACGCTGGCCAGTTCTGCAAGCGACTTGCCGGTGCGAGCCATCTCGGCTGCGATCTGGAGACCGGTCAGAACACCGTCTCCTGTTGTCGCCGCATCGGTGAAGATGATGTGGCCCGACTGTTCGCCACCGAGCGAGAGGCCAGATGCGTTAAGAGCCTGCAGTACGTAGCGGTCGCCCACCTTCGTCTGCACCATCTCGATGTCGTGTTCTTCCATTGCAACGCGCAGGCCAAGGTTTGACATGACCGTGGCGACAAGCGTGTTGTCTTTCAGTAGTCCCCGTCGCTTGGAAGAGACCGCGAGGATCGCCATGATCTGATCACCGTCGACGATGTTGCCGTCGGCGTCTACTGCCAGGCACCGGTCAGCGTCGCCGTCATGGGCGATGCCGAGGTCGGCACCAACGTCTTTCACCGTCTGTTGCAACAGCTGCAGATGCGTTGAGCCGACATCGCGGTTGATGTTGACCCCGTCGGGATCGTTGCCGATCACTGTGACCCGGGCCCCCGCATCCGCGAATGCATCTGGGCTGATGCCGCTGGCAGCTCCGTGGGCGCAGTCGAGAACAACGTGCAGCCCACCAAGGCTGACGTCGAGCGTCGAGAGCAGGTGCACGACGTATCGGTCTTCAGCATCAGCAAAGCGGTCGATCCGCCCCACGTCACCGGCGACCGCGCGAATGGGCTTCTCACCCATGGCTACTTCGATCTCGTTCTCGATCTCGTCGGCGAGCTTGACGCCGCCGCGCGCGAAGAACTTGATGCCGTTGTCGGGAGCGGGGTTGTGCGAAGCCGACACCATGACGCCGAAGTCTGCGCCGAGGTCGGCCACGAGGAACGCCGCGGCAGGTGTCGGAATGACGCCCGCGTCTTGCACATCGACACCGCTGGCAGCAAGGCCAGCAGCGACGGATGCGCTGATGAAGTCACCGGAGACGCGCGGGTCCCTTGCAATTACAGCGACAGGGCGCCGATCGGCCTGCCGGGCTTCACGCCCGAGCACGACCGCGGCGCCCTGTGCGAGCGACATCGCGAGTTCTGCTGTGATATCGCTTCCTGCAAGGCCGCGTACGCCGTCCGTTCCGAACAGCCGCGACATCGCTGATTAGCGCTTCGAGTACTGAGGCGCCTTGCGGGCCTTCTTGAGACCAGCCTTCTTGCGCTCGATGACGCGAGCGTCACGCGACAGGAAGCCGGCCTTCTTGAGGGGTGCACGGTTGTTGTCGACGTCGATCTCGTTGAGCGCACGGGCGATGCCGAGACGCAGTGCGCCGGCCTGTCCCGAGGGTCCGCCGCCCGAGATGCGCGTGATGACGTCGTAGCTTCCGGCCAGCTCGAGGAGCGTGAACGGGTCGTTGATCAGCTGCTGGTGCAGCTTGTTGGGGAAGTACTCCTCAAGGGTGCGGCCGTTGACCGAGTACTTGCCGGTGCCGGGAACGAGGCGCACGCGTGCGATTGCCTGCTTGCGGCGTCCGAGGCCCTTGCCGCCGATGTTCACCACGCGAGGAGCCTTGGGGGCCTCCTGCTCGGGCGACTCGGTCGTGAAGGTCTGAGGGTCGATGGAATCCTGAATTTCAGCCATGATTATCCTTCCTGGCCCTACTGAGCAACCTGGTCGAAGGTGTACGCAGTCGGCTGCTGTGCAGCGTGCGGGTGCTCAGCGCCTGCATAGACCTTGAGCTTCTTGATCTGAGCGCTGCCCAGCTTGTTCTTGGGGAGCATGCCGCGGATGGCAATCTCGACGGCGCGCGTCGGGTGCTTCTCGAGCAGCTCGGCGTAGCCGGTTGCCTTGAGGCCGCCCGGGTAACCCGAGTGGCGGTATGCAACCTTCTTGGCGAGCTTCTGGCCAGTCAGCGCGACCTTGTCGGCGTTGACGACGATGACGAAGTCACCCATGTCCATGTGGTTCGAGAACGTTGCTTTGTGCTTGCCGCGCAGGAGCGTTGCTGCGTGGCTGGCCAGGCGGCCGAGCACGACGTCGGTTGCGTCAATAACAACCCAGTCATGCTGGACGTCGCTCGCCTTGGGCGAGTACGTGCGAGTCATAGTTGCCTCACTAGTCGATAGGAAATGGTCGTGAATCCCGCTCCGATGAACATTCTCTGGGCGATGCCCGGGGAATCTTCCGGTGGAGGGTTCCTTGCTGGCGCACTGGCAAAAGCGCACCAAGGGGATACTCTACCGGCTTTGCTGTCTGCTGCACAACACTGCGGCGCGTCGCCTCGCCCTTCACGCGTGCACGAGAAACCGTGATTCGCGCATCCGCGCACCAAACACCGCAGATTTCGCGGCTTCTCGTCACATCCCGGCTTCTGGTGACCTGGCGTCGCCTGCTGTCGACGACCGCCGCCGGTTGAAGTGCATGATCATGAGCACTGCCCCGGCCACCAGCAGCGCCGGAACGACGAGCTTAACGACCAGGCGCGCGTCGCTCGCACCGTCGGCGGCGCCGCGATCAATCAGCAGCACGTCAGCGCCCAGCGCTGAGCACTCGACATACATCGTGGTGTGCTCAGCCGGAACGATTTCAGACGCGAGCGCCCACCGCTTGTCGAAATATGTCATCTGGGCAGGGTCGGATGCGGGCTGCACGTCGAGCGTCGTGCCTACCGTCTCGTCGTACGCACAGCGCAGCGGGTCGAAGCCACGAGTGTCAGCGGGCACCCAGATCTCGACCACGACGCCGCCGTCGACTTCTATCTCGGCCGGCAGTTCACCTGAGCTGTACGCCGGTGCAGCAAGCAATGTGGCAATTGCGGCGGCGCCGCCTCCGACGAGTCCGCCGAACACTCCGAGAGCCAGCAAGACGACGCCGGCCACGAGAAGTGAGTTGTTGCGGCGAACCGTTTGCTGTTGTGCCATGTCTGGCAGTCAACCAGGCCTGCAGGCCTGCCAGGCTCATGTGCGCGCATTGTCCGCCTGCGGGATGACAGCGCGGTTGTGTCGGTTCACGCGCACCAGCAGCACGATGCCCAGAACCAGCAGCGCCAGCCCCAAGGCGAAGATGACAGCAGAGACGACGAACAGGGTGTTCATCGTCTGGCTTGCCTCCGCCAGCCCGCTCTGCGCGTACACCTCGGTGTTCGCATCCGCGCAGTCGACAGCGTGCTCGCCCTGTTCTGTCGCCTCGAACTGGGCGAACGCCTCATACGAGACGCCGCTGTCAGTGTGCGAGATGCCGGGGAGACCCTTGCCCGAGACCGGCACCGAGGCACCCGACGGCGAGGTCACGACACATGCCTCAGCTGGCGGCAGCTCTGAAGCGTCGGCGAACAGCGTGACGGATGTCTGGGGCTCAGTGAGCCACGGCGGCTGGTCGTCGACCGAGGCACCGTCGAGGTCGATCGCGAATGAAGTCAGTGCCATTGACGCGAAGCCAATGCCTCCTGGCACCGGCGACAGCAGCATGACCAGCGGCCCGAGCACGATCATCAAGATCGAGAGGACACGGCTCTTTCGGGCAGTGGCAGACATGCGCCGAGTCAATCAGCCCACCCTGAAAGCACGCCCGACCGAGCGCACAGCCGACTCACTCGGCGTGCGAGGCGCTACTTCTCTTCTTCTTCTTCGACGATCTCGGCGTCGGTTGCCTCTTCGTCGACGACCAGCACATCCGCCTCGCCGAACGACACCTCGACGGGGTCGACCTGCTCGCGGTCGTCTTCGATCTCGGTCTCGGGCACGTCGTCGCCGAACACGGGGGCCTCGTCGACGTCGGTCTCGTCAGCGGCCTCTTCGTCTTCGACCGGGATGCGCGCGGCTTCTGCGATCTTCATGAGCGAGTTCATCTCGGCGACGAAGCCGGTGATCTGCTGCTGCTGGTAGCGAAGCGTGCGCTGGCGGTCTTCTGCGTCGCGCAGCATCTCCTTCGAGTGGCCGAGCACGTTGTCGATGATCGACTGCGCGCGAGTCTGAGCCTCAGAGAGGATGCCGTTCGACTTCGCGATAGCACTCGCCTCGGTGTGCTTCGCCTGAGCACGAGCGAGGTCTTCGAACGACTGCGACTGATCGGCGATGTGATTGGCGTGCTGCAGCGCGCTCTGCACCTTCTCGTTGGCGTCGGCCGTGATGCGCTCGGCGTGCGCGATCGCCTGGTTATGCAGGCGCAGGTACTCCTGCTGCGCCTCGTCTTCACGGCGCTTGACGGCGGCATCGAGCTCAAGCTCACGCGCTTTCGCCTCGCGCATGATGCGCTCTGCTTCGGTGCGCAGCGCATCCGTCTCTCGCGTCGCCTGTGCGCGCATGGCCGACGTGGCGCGCTCTGCCTCGGCGACGATGACCTGCGCCTCGCTCTCGGCCTGCTGCGTGCGCTGCTCGAGCACGGTCATGCGCTCGGCCTGCTCGGCCTCGTGGCCCGACTTCTCGGTGTCCATGCGCAGGCGCGTCTGCTGCTCCTGGTGCTTGGCCTCGCCGATGATCGCCTCAGCGTCTTCGTCGGCCTGCTTGCGCTGCTTGGCGATCTGCGCCTTGGCGTCTTCGATCATGCGCTCAGACTGCTTCGCGGCGTTGTCGATCAGCGACGACGCCTGCTCTTCGGCGACCTTGAGGATCTCGCTGAAGCGCGCGGGGTTCTCGTCATCGCCGTCCATGACCTCCTGGCCGAGCGTCTCGGCGCGAGCCTCAGCTGCCTGCGCACGCGACCCGGCTTCTGCGGCGTCTGCCTGCAGCGACATGATGCGCGACTCTGCCGCCTCCATGTCTTCTGTCAGGTGTTCGATCTGCGCGTCGGCCTCCTGGCGGCTCGCAGTCGCAGAGCGGCGCGCCTGCTCGATCTGGTCGCGGAGACGCTGCATCTCGGCATCGACCTGGTCTTTGTCGTACCCGCGAAACGCCTGGGCAAACTGGCTCGAGGTCTCGTTCACACTTTTCTCCCTGATTGTGCATGGCTGGCCGGTGACGTGAGCGCCTGCAGATCGGCGACGGGCCTGTCAAGCATCGTACCGGGCTGCGCTCTGCACGTCTTCTTCAGATCGCTTCGCCCGGGCGCGCCGCGACTGAGCCTCGAGCTCGCCCTCCGGCGGGTACCCGACAGCATGCAGCACGAGCCCCTGCGGCGGCATGAGCGTGAAGCCGCCCACGCGCTTGCGCTCGCTCAGCAGCGACTCGGCCTTCGCCAGATTCATCCGTCCCTCCCCCACGGCGACGCAGGCTCCGACGAGCGAGCGCACCATCGAGTGGCAGAAGGCGTCGGCAAGCAGGCGAGCCTCGAGCACGCGCCCGGGGCCGTCGGTCTCAACCTCGTGCCATGAGAACTCGCGCAGGTGCCTGATCGTGGTGGCTCCCTCGCGCGGCTTGCAGAAGGCGGCGAAGTCGTTCAGGCCGATCAGCGCCTCTGCGGCCCGCTGCATGGCGTCTGCATCGAGCGGCCGGGGCCAGAAGGTGCGGTCGCGCACCAGCGGGTTGGGGGCTTCGAACTGCAGCCGGTATCGGTAGCTGCGCGAGATCGCACTGAAGCGAGCGTCGAACCCGACAGGCGCGACAGACGCGGCGAGCACGGCGATGTCGGATGCGCGCATCAGCGAGTTCAGACGCTGCGGCAGGCGGTCGTCGAGCACGAATCCCTCAGGGGCGTCGAAATGCGCGACCTGCCCTGTCGCGTGCACCCCCGCATCCGTTCTGCCTGCCACGGTGACCGTGACCTCGCGCTGCAGCACCGTCGAGAGCGCAGCCTCGAGAAGTCCCTGACAGGTGCGCAGCACCGGCTGCCTGGCCCATCCGCTGAAGTCAGTGCCGTCGTACGCAATGTCGAGACGGATGCGGACACAGGCGGGCATGCGAATCATCGTACCGAGAACCCGTCTGTCAGACATGCGCTCGATGGCATGCGAAAGGGGGCCACAGCTTGCGCTGTGACCCCCCTGTTCTGCGATTCGAGCTACTTGCCCGCCTCGACGAAGCCAGCCTCTTCGGCAGCCTCAGCCGTGCGGAACCAGACCTCGGCGACAGTGGCGTCGTACCACTGGCCATCGGGGCGGTGGAACTTCATGGAGTCCTTGTTGCCCTTGATGTCGAAGCCTTCAGGAGCTGATCCGTCTTCGAGCGGAGCAGCCGAGTCGGCGCCGTAGCCGCCGTCTGCGTCTGCCTCAGCTGAACCGCCGGCAGCGCCGCCCTCAGCCTCTTCAGTTGCAGGAGCGTCGGTTGTCTCGACGGTCTCGGTCTCTTCGACCTCGGTCGTGGGCTCTTCGCTGGCAGCAGCCGCTGCACGCGACTTGCTGACGACCGGCTCGAGGACGAGCTCGATCTGCGCCACAGAGGCGTTGTCGCCCTTGCGGTAGCCGAGCTTCGTGATGCGGGTGTATCCGCCCGGGCGGTCTTCGACCAGCGGTGCGATCTCAGTGAACAGCACGTGGACGACCGACGGGTCGTGGATCACGCGGAGCACACGGCGACGTGCGTGCAGGTCTCCGCGCTTGGCGAAGGTGATGAGGCGCTCAGCGAACGGACGCAGGCGCTTGGCCTTGGTCTCGGTCGTCTTGATGCTCTTGTGGGTGAACAGGGAAGCGGCCAGGTTGGCGAGCATCAGGCGCTCGTGCGCCGGACCGCCGCCGAGGCGCGGACCCTTTGTGGGCTTAGGCATAATTCGTTGTCTCTCTCAGTCGACAGCCGCGGTTAGCGGCTTTCCTCGTCGTCATATCCGCTGTAGAAGTGTGCTCCGTCAAAGCCGGGCACGGTGTCCTTGAGGTTCAGGCCGAGCTCGGTGAGCTTGTCCTTGACCTCGTCGACCGACTTCTGGCCGAAGTTGCGGATGTTCATCAGCTGGGTCTCGCTCAGTCCCACGAGCTCGGACACCGTGTTGATGCCCTCGCGCTTGAGGCAGTTGTACGAGCGGACCGAAAGGTCGAGCTCCTCGATCGGAGTCGACAGCTCGCTCGAGAGCTGCGCCTCGGCGGGTGCCGGACCGATCTCGATGCCCTCTGCAGCGGCGTTCAGGTCGCGCGTCAGGCCGAACAGCTCGACGAGCGTCTTGCCTGCCGAAGCGAGTGCGTTGCGCGGCGTGATCGAAGGCTTGCTCTCGACATCGACGACGAGCGAGTCGAAGTCAGTGCGCTCACCGGCACGCGTCGCCTCGACGCGGTAGGTGACCTTGAGAACAGGCGAGTAGATCGAGTCGACGGGGATCGAACCGGCTTCGACGAACGATGCGCGGTTCAGCTCTGCCGAGACGTAGCCGCGGCCGCGCTCGATGGTGAGCTCAAGCTGGAACTTCGCCTTGTCGTTGAGGTGTGCGATGACAGCCTCGGGGTTGTGGATCTCGACACCGGCGGGGACAGTGATGTCTCCGGCCGTGACGACACCCTCGCCCTGCTTCGACAGGTAGGCGACGATCGGCTCGTCGTGCTCTGACGAGACGACGAGCTGCTTGATGTTGAGGATGATCTCAGTCACGTCCTCCTTCACGCCCTGAACGGTCGTGAACTCGTGGAGAACGCCGTCGATGCGGATTCCGGTGACTGCAGCACCGGGGATCGACGACAGGAGGGTGCGGCGGAGTGAGTTTCCGAGGGTGTAGCCGAAGCCGGGCTCGAGCGGTTCGATAGTGAAGCGCGAGCGGTACTCCGAGATGTTCTCCTCGGTCAGTGTGGGTCGCTGGGCGATCAGCACGTGATGTGTCCTTTCGATTGCGAGTCCGCTATATGACTCGCGTGGATACGTGGATTGCTGGGCGCGTGCGGAGGATCACTCCCCCGCACGCAGAGTCCGTGCTAGTTGCGGCGCGGCTTCGGCGGGCGAACGCCGTTGTGGGCCTGAGGCGTGACGTCGTGGATTGCGCCGATCTCGAGGCCGGTGGCCTGGAGCGAGCGGATCGCGGTCTCGCGACCCGATCCTGCGCCCTTCACGAAGACGTCAACCTTCTTCATGCCGTGGTCCTGGGCCTGACGAGCAGCCGACTCAGCAGCGAGCTGTGCGGCGTACGGGGTCGACTTGCGCGAGCCCTTCATGCCGACGGCACCGCCCGAAGCCTGCGTCAGAACAGCACCGGTGGTGTCGGTGATCGACACGATGGTGTTGTTGAACGTCGACTTGATGTGAGCCTGTCCGACCGAGATGTTCTTCTTGTCCTTGCGGCGCGGCTTGCGCGCGGCAGTCTTAGGTGCAGCCATGGTATTCCTCCCCTACGGCCTAGCGGCCGGCCTTCTTCTTACCGGCAACCGTGCGCTTCGGGCCCTTGCGGGTGCGAGCGTTGGTCTTCGTGCGCTGACCGTGGACGGGCATGCCGCGACGGTGGCGGACGCCCTGGTACGAGCCGATCTCGACCTTGCGGCGGATGTCTGCGGAGACCTCACGACGAAGGTCACCTTCAACCTTGAAGTCGCCGCTCTCGAGGTAGTCGCGAAGGGCGACGAGCTGGTCGTCGGTCAGATCCTTCACGCGGATGTTTCCGTCGATGCCTGTCGACTCGAGCGCCTTGAGAGCGCGAGTGCGGCCGACACCGTAGATGTACGTCAGTGCAATCTCCGAGCGCTTCTCGCGCGGGATGTCTACACCAGCAATACGTGCCATGGTGGTTCTCCTTCTGGAGTGATGAGAGGTGTGGAGCAGCGGAGGTGCCTGGGCCTCTCCCCAAGGTGTCGCCCTTTCGGGCTCTTACCGCTGCGGGTGTATTCAGTTGTGCCTACCGTCACCGGCAGAGATGTTGACTAACCCTGACGCTGCTTGTGGCGGGGGTTGTCGCAGATCACCATGACGCGACCGTGACGACGAATGACTTTGCACTTGTCGCAGATCTTCTTGACGCTGGGGTGAACCTTCATGTTGTTTTCGCTTTCTCGCTGGCCTCGTGCGCGCGCGATTGCGCGTGCCGTTCCTTCTCAGCTGTCTACTTGTAGCGGTAGACGATGCGGCCGCGGCTGAGGTCGTAGGGGCTCATCTCAACGATCACCCGGTCCTCAGGAAGAATGCGGATGTAGTTCTGGCGCATTTTGCCAGAGATGTGAGCAAGCACGATGTGCCCGTTGGTCAGCTCTACGCGGAACATTGCGTTCGGAAGAGCTTCGACCACCGAGCCTTCGATCTCGATGACGCCGTCTTTTTTGGCCATTGCCTCGTTCAATTGCTAGAAGTGGATACCGGTCTTGCGAGTGCACACGTCAAAAGACGCATGACACCAAGGGTCTACTATAGAGCGCTCCGCATGGGGCGCGCAAGCCCTCAGCGCGTCGCGACTGCGGCAGTCAGCGTGTCGAACAGCGGGTGCCCCTGCTCGATTCCGCTGACCTGCGTCACGAACTCCGCCGGCGACAGGTCTCGCAGCAGCTGCTGAAGCTCTGCCGCCTGCTCATCGTCGGACGCGTCGAACGCGAGTGCTGCGCCGTATGCGGCGACCAGCGCATCCGTCTCGGCTCCGCGCTCTGCCAGCTCGGCGGCGGGCCTCACGAACCGGTCTTCGCGCCCCAGCTTGCGGAGCGGCTGCCTGCCGATGCGCACGCAGGTGTCGGGCAGCGCCGGGTTTCTGAAGCGCTGGATTGCCCGTGCCGCATACTGGGCATGCTCGTCCGGATCGAATCCGAAGCGGTCGACGATGAGCTTCGAGGTCTCTTGGAGCGCCGCCTCGACAGCGGCCAGGATCTCGGGCCTCTCGAGCGCCTCGGCAATCGTCTCGATGCCGGCGCGGTACCCGAAGTACGCCGTTGTCGCGTGCCCGGTGTTGACCGTGAAGAGCTTGCGCTCGATGTACGGCTGCAGGTCGTCGACGTAGTGTGCATCCGGGATGCGCGGCTCATCACCCGCAAACGGAGTGCGGTCGATCGCCCACTCGAAGAAGTCCTCGACGGTGACGTCGATGCCCGAAGGATCCTGCCCGGGCACGATGCGGTCGACCGCGGTGTTCGCGAACACCGCCCGGTCAGCGACGCCCGGTGCGCCCTCGACCACGTGCTCCCGCAGCTGGTCGGTCGCGCCGATCGCGTTCTCGACGGCCATCACGGTCAGCCGCGCGGCCTCGGGTGCTCGAGCCTCGAGCCCCTTCCTGATCACAGGGGCGATGAACTTCATGACGTTCGGCCCCACGGCGCACGTGACGATGTCGGCCTCGGCGACAGCGCGAACCGCCGCCTCGGGGTCGGCCTGCGAATTGATCGCGTCGAAGCCGGTGACCGTGATGTCGTCGCCGTGGTCGCCCACCTCGTGAACCACGTAGCTGTCGTGCGCGTTGATTGCGTCAATCAGCTCGGCATTCACATCGACGAAGGTCACGTGATAGCCGGCCCTGTGCAGGATGACGCCGACGAAGCCTCGACCGATGTTGCCAGCACCGAAGTGCACGGCTCGCATCAGTCATTCACCTCGCTGAGCATCGCATAGAGCTCGTCATCGCCTTCGGCCGCCAGCAGCCTCTCGACCTGCGCCTCGTCAGCGAAGATCGTCGCGATCTTCGCGAGGATCTCGAGGTGCCCGCCGTCTTTGCCTGCGATGCCGATCACGAAGCGCACTTCGTTGCCGTCCCAGTCGATCGGCTCGGGGTAGCGCGCGACCGTGAGCGCTGAGCCCAGCACGGTCTCTTTCGCCGCGTTCGTGCCGTGCGGAATAGCGAGCCCGTTGCCCATGAACGTCGAGACCTCGGCCTCGCGGTCGAACATCGCCTGCTCGTAGGCGCCGGTGACGGCACCAGCGGCGACGAGTCGCCCGGCAGCCTCGCGGATGGCTTCGTCGCGGTCGCGCGCAGCAGGTGCGGTCGTGACGCGGTCGGGGGTGAGGACATCGCCCGGCCCCGCTGCCGCAGGAGCTGCCGCCGCAGCCACCACCGGCGCATCCGATTCTGCCAGCTCGCCGCCTGCCGCATCGCCCTCTTCGCGACTCTGCCGCACGAGCTCGACGACTTCGTCGTAGCGCGGACTCTTCATGAAGTTGTCGACCGACACGTGCACGGCAGAGGAGTTCTGCTGCTTGGCGCGTGGTGTGAGCTCCTCTTGCGTGATGACGACCTGCGGGGTGTCATCGAGGTTCGCGATCGCGAGGTTCGTGACCGTGACGTCTGTGAAGCCTGCTCCGTGCACCTTCTTGCGGAGCACCGACGCGCCCATGGCGCTCGAGCCCATGCCCGCGTCGCATGCGAAGACGATGCGCGTGATCGGCTCGGTCATGACCGCTGTCGAGAGGCCCGAGAGGAACGACGATTCCTTGCCCTTGTTCGCCTGCGTCTTGGCAACGGCGGCTCCGAGGGAGTCCTGACCGGCTGCCTCGGCCGCGAGGTCGCCCTTGCGCGATGCCCGGAGGATGACGGCCGCGATGATGAACGACACCGCCGCTGCGACGACGACCGACGCCATCACTCCGACGAAGTTCATGACGCCCGGGCCGATCGCCTGCGCGCCGATCGCGATGATGCTGCCCGGAGCCGCGGGGCCGCCGAGGCCGGTGCCGAGCAGCATGTTGGTTGCGACGCCCGATGCGCCGCCGCCGATGACTGCGAGCAGCAGGGTCGGCTTCATGAGCACGTACGGGAAGTAGACCTCGTGGATGCCGCCGAAGAACTGGATGATGGCAGCACCGGGAGCGGTTGCGCGAGCTGCGCCGACGCCGAAGAACGTGAACGCCAGCAGCACGCCGACGCCCGGACCCGGGTTGGCTTCGAGGAGGAACAGGATCGACTTGCCGTCGACCGCCGCTTCGGTTGAGCCGAGTGGAGTCAGCACTCCGTGGTTGATGGCGTTGTTGAGGAAGAACACCTTGGCGGGCTCGATGAGCAACGAGACCGCGGGGAGCACGCCCGTCTCGATCAGCCAGCCGACACCGGCGCCGAGCCATTCCATGATCTTGTTGACGACGGGAGCCAGCAGGAAGAAGCCGCCCAGCGCCATGATGAAGGCGAAGATGCCCGCGCTGAACATGTTGACCAGCATCTCGAAGCCGGCCTTGACCTTGCCCTCCCAGAGCTTGTCAAGCTGCTTCATGAGCCATGCGGCGAGCGGCGCCATGATCATCGCACCGATGAACATGTGCACCTTGCCGAGGCCGCCTTCGCCTTCGGCAGCGTTGGCATTGAACTGGTCGATCAGCCAGTCAGAACCTCCGATGACACCGAGCGTCGCGAACGAGCCGACAACACCGCCGCGCACGTCGTAGACCATCTTGCCGCCCGTATAGGCGATGAGCAGCGGAAGCAGGTAGTGGATCGCCGGATCGACGAGCGACGCGATTGCCTCATTCGGGAAGGGCCCCACTTCGATGAACAGGGCGGTGACGATGCCCCACGCGATCAGCGCGGGGATGTTCGGCATGACCATTCCAGAGAGGAACGTGCCGAGCTTCTGAACGGCCGTACGAACGGAGGCCCTCTCCTTGACGACGGTGTCACTCATGGTTCACACGCCTATGCGTCGTGATCTGTCTCGAGCAGCGCTGCGAGCTCGTCGACCACCGCGTCGTCTTCGCTTTTCAGCACGACCTCATCGCCCTGCGAGACACCGAGCGAGATGACGGAGAGGATGCTTGCCGCATTGACCTCTTTGTCGCCTTTGGCCACGGTCACAGGGACCGACGCCTTTGCAGCAGCCTGGGCGAACAGGGAAGCCGGACGTGCGTGAAGTCCGTGCGCGGAAGCTACGGTGACGGTGCGCTCTGCCATGAGATTCTCCTTGCAGGTGATGTTGTGTCGAAACTATCACCTCGCCGGATCGTTACGGCGTGGGAATCGGCACGGGCACAACCCCGTACGGAGCAAGCTCCTCCGCTCCTCCGTCGAGTGCCGTCAGCACCCAAATGCCGCCATCGTGCACAGCAACCGCGTGCTCCCACTGGCAGGTGTCAGCGCCGTCGGCATTGCGCACGGTCCAGCCGTCGGCGTCGACAGTCGAGATCGCTTCGCGAGATGCGTGGATGATCGGCTCGATGCAGATGCACAGGCCCCGCTGCACAGCGGGTCCCGGGTCGTTCGTACGGTGATTGAACACGTAGGGCGACTCGTGCATCGATTTGCCGATGCCGTGCCCCACGTAGTCTTCGTCGATGCTGTACGGAGTGCTGTCGAGGATCGCGTCTTCGATCGCCCCGCTCACTTCGCCGAGGAGACGAGCTGAGGCGACTTTGGCCACGCCCGAGAGCATCGCATGCCGCGTCGCGGCCGAGAGCGCCTCGCGGGCCTCGACGACGGGGCCGCTGCCACCGGGCACGACCATCGAGAATGCGGCGTCGCCGTTGTACCCCTCGAACTTGGCGCCGCAGTCGATCGTGACGAGGTCGCCGGGCTGCAGAGGCGTGTCGTTGGGGATGCCGTGCACCAGCACGTCGTTGACGTTCGCGCAGATCGTGTGCTCGTAGCCGGGCTCGAGCTGGAAGTTCGGGATTGCACCGTGGTCGCGGATGACAGCCTCGGCGATCGCGTCGATCTCGAGTGTCGTCACGCCGGGCTTGATCGCCTCGCGTGCGGCCTGCAGCGCCAGAGCCGTGATGCGGCCGGGCTCGCGCATTGCGGCCAGCTGCGTCTTCGACTTGTACATGCCGCGCGAGAAGCGCCTCACTTCAGGCCACGCTCCGCAAGGGCCGTGAGCACGCGCTCGGTGACCTCGTCGATCTCGCCGAGGCCGTCGACCTCGACGATCAGGCCGCGCGAAGCGAAGAGCTCGATGAGCGGAGCGGTCTCACGCTCGTAGACATCCAGACGGTGACGGATGGTCTCGGCGTTGTCGTCGCTGCGTCCCTGCTCTTCTGCGCGCTTGCGCAGGCGGCGGACGACTTCTTCTTTGTCGGCGACCAGGCGCACCACTGCGTCGATCTGCTGACCGCGCTCGGTGTTGACGCCGTCGAGGAACTCGACCTGACCGGTCGTGCGGGGGTAGCCGTCCAGGAGGTAGCCCTCGCGTGCGTCTTCCTGGTGCAGACGGTCGGCGATGAGGTCGTTCGTGAGCGAGTCGGGAACCAGCTCGCCGCGGTCGAGGATTTCGGAGACCTTCTTGCCCAGAGTCGTCTGGTCCTTGATGTTCGCCCGGAAGATGTCTCCGGTCGAGATCGCGGGGATGCCGTATCGCTCAGCGATGCGCACAGCCTGGGTTCCTTTGCCGGCTCCGGGAGGGCCGACGATCAGCAGGTTGGTCACGGGCGAATCAGTCCTTCGTAGTGGCGCTGCTGCAGCTGTGCATCGATCTGGCGAATGGTCTCAAGACCGACACCGACCACGATGAGGATCGAGGCGCCACCGAACGGGAAGTTCTGGTTTGCACCGATCGTCGACAGCGCGATGAGCGGGATCAGTGCCAGCACACCGAGGTACAGCGAGCCTGGCAGGGTGACGCGGGTGAGCACGAAGTCGAGGTACTCGGCAGTCGGTCGACCGGCGCGGATGCCCGGGATGAAGCCGCCGTACTTGCGCATGTTCTCTGCCACGTCGTCGGGGTTGAATGTGATGGCCACGTAGAAGTACGTGAAGCCGATGATCAGGAGGAAGAAGATCGCCATGTAGAACGGGCTGTCGCCCGACACGAGGTTGTCGTTGATCCACTGCACCCACACAGCGGGCGTCTCGCCCGGAGCAGGCTGGCTGAACTGTGCGACCAGCAGCGGCAGGTAGAGCATCGACGACGCGAAGATCACTGGGATCACACCCGCCATGTTGACCTTGATGGGAATGTACGTGCTGGAGCCGCCGTACATGCGCCTGCCGACCATCCGTTTTGCGTACTGCACCGGAATGCGACGCTGGGACTGCTCGACGAAGACGACCGCGCCCATGATCAGGATGCCGACGCCGAGGACGAGGATGAAGACCATCATGCCCTGGGTCTGGATGATCTGGCCGAGTGCCTGCGGGAACGATGCGGCGATCGAGGTGAAAATCAGCATGGACATGCCGTTGCCGATGCCGCGCTCGGTGATGAGCTCGCCCATCCACATGATGAGGCCGGTGCCGGCGGTCATGGCGATGATCATCAGTGTGATCGCCCACCACGAGTCGTTGGTCAGGAGGTCCTGGCAGGCGCCGACAGCGGGAGCGCCGCCGCCGTTCGCCTGGAACAGCTGACCGGTGCGGGCGATCGTGATCAGCGTGGTGGCCTGCAGCGCACCGAGGAAGATCGTGATGTAGCGCGTGTACTGCGTGAGCTTGGCCTGGCCCTGCTGGCCCTCCTTGTAGAGGGTCTCAAAGCGGGGAATGACCACGCGCAGCAGCTGCACGATGATCGACGCCGTGATGTAGGGCATGATTCCCAGCGCGAACACGGACAGCTGCAGCAGTGCGCCCCCCGAGAACATGTTGACGAGCTGGTAGAGCCCGCCAGTCGTCGCACTGGCAGCAAGACACGCCTGCACGTTCTGGTAGTCGATGAACGGCGCGGGCAGGAATGCACCGACGCGGTAGATCGCGACAACGAACAGGGTGAAGAGGATCTTGCGTCGAAGATCACGCGTCTTGAAGACTCGTGCGATTGCGCTGAACACTTACATTGCCTCCGTACAGCAGAAGGGGGTGACCCTCGCGGGCCACCCCTCCTGAATTACTTGATGGAGCCGCCGGCCGCGACGATCTTCTGCTCTGCTGAAGCCGACACCTTGTCGACCTCGACATTCAGACTAACCGTCAGCTCGCCGTTGCCGAGAACCTTGACGAGCTCGTTCTTGCGAACGAGGCCCTTCTCGACCAGTGCAGCGACTGTGACGTCGCCGCCCTGCGGGAACAGCTGCTCGAGCTGGGCCACGTTGACGACCTGGTACTCGGTGCGGAACGGGTTCTTGAATCCGCGCAGCTTGGGAGCGCGCATGACGCTGTTGAGCTGCCCGCCCTCGAAGCCGGGGCGCACCTGGTAACGAGCCTTCGTGCCCTTGGTACCGCGTCCTGCGGTCTTGCCCTTCGAGCCTTCACCACGGCCGACGCGGGTCTTTGCCTTCTTGGCACCCGGAGCCGGACGAAGGTGGTGCACCTTGAGAGGTGCGAGCTCTTCGTTGTTCTCAGCCATTACTTGACCTCCTCGACTTTCACGAGGTGACGAACAGTGTTCACGTAGCCGCGGTTCTGTGCGTTGTCCTCGCGAAGGACGCTCTGGCTGATGCGCTTGAGTCCAAGCGATCGGAGCGTCTCACGCTGATTCGGCTTCTCTGAGATAGCCGACTTGATCTGGGTCACCTTGAGCATGCTCACTGTGCTTCCGCCTTCGCGATCTCTGCATCGTGCTTGACGCTCTCGGCCTCTGCACGGAGCAGACGCTCGGGCACGACACGGTCGACCGGCAGACCACGGCGAGCTGCGACTGCGCGCGGCTCTTCGAGCATCTTGAGGGCCGTGACGGTTGCACGCACGATGTTGATGGTGTTCGACGAGCCGAGCGACTTGCTCAGCACGTCGTGGATGCCTGCGCACTCGAGCACGGCGCGGACAGGACCACCGGCGATGACACCGGTACCTGCAGCGGCCGGACGCAGCAGCACGACGCCGGCTGCATCCTCGCCCTGAACGGGGTGGGGAACGGTCTTCGCGACACGGGGAACGCGGAAGAAGTTCTTCTTCGCCTCCTCGACACCCTTGGCAATTGCCAGGGGCACCTCGCGTGCCTTGCCGTAGCCGACACCGACCATTCCGTCGCCGTCTCCGACGACAACGAGTGCGGTGAAGCTGAAGCGACGTCCGCCCTTGACCACCTTCGAGACGCGGTTGATTGTCACAACACGCTCGAGGAACTGGCTGTCGTTGCGGTCGCGGGGTCCGCGCTCACCGCGGGTGCCGCGGTCGCGGCTTCCACGGCGCTGCTCGCGCGGCTCGTCGCGGTGGTCGGACTGCTTCTGCCCAGCGGTGTTCTCGGCCGTCGCCTGCTCAGCGGTGTTCTCCGCCGATGCCTGCTCGGTCACCTGGGTCTCCTTCGTCTCTTCGCTCACAGCTCCAGACCTGCCTCTCGTGCGCCTGCTGCGACTGCAGCGACACGACCTGCGAAGCGGTTGCCGCCGCGGTCGAACACTACCTTCTCGATGCCGGCCGACTTCGCGCGTTCGCCGACGATCTCGCCGACGCGCTTTGCCTTTGCCGACTTGTCGCCGTCGAGAGCACGGAGGTCTGCCTCCATGGTCGATGCCGACGCCAGGGTCATGCCCTTCGAATCGTCGATGACCTGCACGAAGACGTGCTTGGCCGAACGGCTCACCATGAGACGCGGTGTGGTCTCGCTGCCGACGATCTTCTTGCGCAGACGCGCGTGGCGACGTGCACGAGCGGCGGACTTGCTCTTGCCTCGTGTTCCGAGTGCCATTACTTACCAGCCTTTCCGGCCTTGCGGCGGATCTGCTCGCCTGCGTAGCGAACGCCCTTGCCCTTGTAAGGCTCAGGCTTGCGGAGCTTCCTCAGGTTCGCTGCCACTTCGCCGACAGCCTGCTTGGAGATGCCGTTGACGGTGATCTTGTTGTTGCCCTCGACCGCGAAGCTGATGCCCTCGGGCGCTTCGACGGAGACGGGGTGGGAGAAGCCGAGTGCGAACTCGAGGCCCGTGCCCTTGGCCTGAACACGGTAGCCCGTGCCCACAACCTCAAGCGACTTCGAGTAGCCCTCGGTGACGCCGACGATGTCGTTGGCGATGAGGGTGCGGGTCAGGCCGTGGAGCGAACGCGACTCGCGCTCGTCGTCGGGACGGGTCACCTGGACCTGGCCCTCTTCGACCGAGACCTCGATCGGAGCCGCGATGCGCTGCTGCAGCTCACCCTTGGGCCCCTTGACGGTGACGCTGTCACCCTCGACCTTGATTTCGACACCCGACGGGATGCTGATGGGAAGACGTCCAATACGCGACATTCTGTATCACCACACGTAAGCGAGGACTTCCCCGCCTACGCCCTTCTGCTCGGCCTCGCGGTCCGTGAGGAGCCCTGAGGAGGTGGAAAGAAGCGCAACGCCGAGGCCGCCCAGAACCTGGGGGATCTCAGTCGAGCGTGCGTAGACACGCAGGCCCGGCTTCGAGACGCGCTTCAGGCCGCTGATCGAACGCTCGCGGTTCGAGCCGTAACGGAGCTCGAGGGTGAGCGTCTGACCGACGCGTGCATCCTCGTTCTTCCAGTCGGCGATGAACCCCTCGCGCTTGAGGATCTCGGCGATGTTGGTCTTCAGTTTGCTTGACGGCAGTGACACGCTGTCGTGGAATGCGGTGTTTGCGTTCCGCAGACGGGTCAGCATGTCGGCGACCGGATCGGTCATCGTCATGATTTTCTCCTGTTCTGGTTTCGGCACCTGTTACACAAGTGACGACCTGGATACTCTGAGGCACCGATTGGTGCCGGGTGACTGGTCGAGCTTACTCGGCCTTGAACGGAAAGCCGAGCGCCTTGAGCAGCGCGCGACCCTCATCGTCGGTCTTTGCGGTGGTGACGACAGTGATGTCGAAGCCGCGGACGCGATCGATCTTGTCCTGGTCGATCTCGTGGAACATCGACTGCTCCGTGAGACCGAACGTGTAGTTGCCGCTGCCGTCGAACTGCTTGGGGCTCAGGCCGCGGAAGTCACGGATGCGCGGAAGCGCAAGCGTGAGCAGGCGGTCGAGGAACTCCCACATGCGGTCGCCGCGAAGCGTCACGTGTGCACCGATCGGCATGCCGTCGCGCAGCTTGAACTGTGCGATCGACTTGCGAGCCTTTGTGACCATCGGCTTCTGGCCAGTGATGGCCGTCAGGTCGGCGATGGCTCCGTTGATGACCTTCGAGTCACGGGCGGCTTCGCCGACACCGGTGTTCACGACGATTTTCGTCAGGCCGGGAACCTGCATGACGTTGGCGAAGTCGAACTCGCCCTTCAGCTGCTCGACGATCTCGGCGCGGTACTTCTGCTTCAGGCGCGGAAGGCGCACTTCAGTTTCAGTCATTTGTCTTGATCTCCTTGCCGGACTTGGTCGCTACGCGAACCTTCGTCGTGACCTTGACACCGCTCTTCTCGGTGGTCGTGGTCTCCTGGCGCACTCGCGTGGCGTCCTTGGACTCAGGGTCGATCAGTGCGACGTTCGACACGTGGATCGGAGCCTCCTGGGTCTCGATTCCACCTGTCTTCGTGCCGCGCTGCGTCTGGCCGACCTTGACGTGCTTCGTGACGAGGTTCACGCCCTCGACGATGACACGGTTCTGCTCGGTAAAGACCTCGAGGACACGACCGGTCTTGCCGCGGTCGCCGCCGCGTGACTCACGGCCGCCCGAGATCACCTTGACTACGTCACCCTTGCGGATGTTCGCCATTTAGATCACCTCCGGTGCGAGCGAGACGATGCGCATGAAGCGCTTGTCTCGCAGCTCACGGCCAACGGGGCCGAAGATACGGGTGCCACGGGGCTCACCATCGGTCTTGAGAAGCACTGCTGCGTTCTCGTCGAACTTGATGTACGAGCCGTCGGGGCGTCGGGTCGACTTCACCGTGCGAACGATGACTGCCTTGACGACGTCACCCTTCTTCACGTTGCCGCCGGGGATTGCGTCCTTCACCGTGGCCACGATCGTGTCGCCGAGACCGGCGTATCGGCGGCCGGAGCCACCGAGCACGCGGATGGTGAGGAGCTCCTTGGCGCCGGTGTTGTCGGCAACCTTGACGCGGGATTCCTGCTGGATCACTGTTTACTCCTTCTCGATCCTCGGCCTACTTGGCCTTCTCGAGGATCTCCACCAGACGCCAACGCTTTGTGGCGCTCAGCGGACGCGTCTCGGCAAGCAGCACGCGGTCGCCTTCAGCGGCCTCGTTCTGCTCGTCGTGCGCCTTCACCTTCGAGGACTTCCGAACGATCTTGCCGTAGAGGGCGTGCTTGACGCGGTCCTCCACCTCGACAACGATCGTCTTGTCCATCTTGTCTCCGACTACGATGCCCTGCAGCGTCTTGCGGTAGCCGCGCTCCTGGGCCTCTGTCGTCTGTACGTCAGCCATTAGTTGTCCTCAGCCTTCGCGTCCTCGGCCGTGGCGTCAGCCTCGGTCTTGTCGGACTTCTTCTTCGAGCTCTTCTTCTCGACGGGAGCCGGCGAAGCGGCGATGCCGAGCTCGCGCTCACGGATGACCGTGTAGAGACGAGCGATGTCGCGCTTCACGGCACGCACGCGGCCGTGGCTCTCGAGCTGACCTGTGGCTGCCTGGAAGCGCAGGTTGAACAGCTCTTCCTTTGCCTTCTTCAGCTCCGAGACCAGTCGCTCGTCGTCGAATGTCGCGAGCTCGCTGGGCATGAGTTCCTTTGAACCGATAGCCATTAGTCGGTCTCCTCACGCTTGATGATGCGTGCCTTGAGAGGCAGCTTGTGGATGGCGCGAGTCAGTGCCTCACGCGCCAGTTCTTCGCTCACGCCGGCGACCTCAAAGAGGACGCGGCCGGGCTTGACGTTGGAAATCCACCACTCGGGGCTTCCCTTACCGGAACCCATGCGGACTTCCGCAGGCTTCTTGGTGAGGGGGCGGTCCGGGTAGATGTTGATCCAGACCTTGCCGCCACGCTTGATGTGACGGGTCATGGCGATACGAGCGGCCTCGATCTGTCGGTTCGTGACGTACGCAGGCGTCAGAGCCTGGATGCCGTACTCGCCGAACGAGACCTTGGTGCCGCCAGTAGCCTGACCGCGACGGGTCGGACGGTGCTGCTTGCGGTGCTTGACCTTACGAGGAATCAACATGGTTATGCCTCAACTCCTGCTGCTGCGGGAGCAGCGTCGCGCTGCGGGCGGCGACGACGGTCGCCGCGCTGCGGCTTCTGGTTCGCCTGCTCGCGAGCGAGCTCCTTGTTCGTGATCTCACCCTTGTAGATCCACACCTTGACACCGATGCGACCGAAGGTCGTACGAGCCTCGTAGAAGCCGTAGTCGATGTTGGCGCGGAGGGTGTGCAGGGGCACGCGGCCCTCGCGGTAGAACTCCGACCGGCTCATCTCAGCGCCGCCTAGGCGACCCGAGACCTGGATGCGAACACCCTTTGCGCCGGCGCGCTGAGCGCCCTGCATGCCCTTGCGCATTGCGCGGCGGAAAG
This sequence comes from Agrococcus casei LMG 22410, assembly GCF_900163565.1. Lineage (GTDB taxonomy): Bacteria > Actinomycetota > Actinomycetes > Actinomycetales > Microbacteriaceae > Agrococcus > Agrococcus casei. Next base: position 139,160 of record NZ_FUHU01000020.1, on the reverse strand, counting down.
CGACGCGAGCGCTGAGCTGCTCGGCGATTCCCTGGGCGACCAGCTGAGCCTCAGCCTCGGGGTTCTTGACCTCGAGGATGTTCAGCTGGATCTGCTTCTTCGTGAGCTTCTCGAGGTCAGCGCGGATGCGCTCGGCCTCGGCGCCGCGGCGGCCGATCACAATGCCCGGGCGGGCGGTGTGGATGTCGACGCGGACACGGTCTCGAGTGCGCTCGATCTCGATGCGGGCGATGCCTGCACGGTCGAGCGAGCTCTTGAGGTGCTCGCGAATCTGGATGTCTTCCTTCACGAAGTCTGCGTAGCGCTGACCGGGCTTCGTGCTGTCAGCAAACCAACGCGACACGTGGTCGGTGGTGATGCCGAGGCGGAAGCCGTACGGGTTGACTTTCTGTCCCATTACTTCTCCTCAGTCTCGGGCGTCGCCAGGACCACAGTGATGTGGCTGGTGCGCTTCTTGATTCGGAATGCGCGGCCCTGAGCACGGGGGCGGAAACGCTTGAGCGTCGTGCCCTCGTCTACGAACGCGCGGGTGATGTAGAGGTCCTGCTCATCGAGGTACTCGTTCTGGCCGTCTGCCTTGACTCGTGCGTTTGCCATAGCGCTGGCAACGAGCTTGTAGACGGGCTCAGATGCACCCTGGGGAGCGAACTTCAGAATCGCGAGCGCCTCTTCAGCCTGCTTGCCGCGGATCAGATTCACGACACGGCGGGCCTTCTGAGGGGTCACTCGGATGTGACGAACGCGAGCGATCGACTCAACCATTTGCTTCTCCTATCGCGTCGCCGCTTAGCGGCGACGGCCCTTCTTGTCGTCCTTCACGTGTCCACGGAAGGTGCGGGTGGGGGCGAACTCGCCCAGTTTGTGTCCGACCATCGTCTCTTCGACGAAGACGGGGATGTGCTTGCGACCATCGTGCACTGCAATGGTGTGACCCAGCATTGCGGGGACGATCATCGAGCGGCGCGACCACGTCTTGATGACGTTCTTGCTGCCGGCCTCGTTCTGCTTGACGACCTTCTGCAGGAGGTGTTCGTCGACGAACGGACCCTTCTTCAGGCTGCGTGGCATCTTTCTACCTCCTACTTACGCTTCTTGTTGGCTGAACGACGACGCACAATGAGCTTGTCGCTTGCCTTGTTCGGACGACGGGTGCGTCCCTCGGACTGACCCCAGGGGCTCACCGGGTGACGGCCACCTGAAGTACGGCCCTCACCACCACCGTGCGGGTGGTCGACGGGGTTCATGACGACACCGCGGACTGTCGGGCGGACGCCCTTCCAGCGCTTGCGGCCTGCCTTGCCCCAGTTGATGTTCGACTGCTCGGCATTGCCGACCTCGCCGATCGTTGCGCGGCAGCGTGCGTCGACGTTGCGGATCTCGCCCGACGGCAGACGAAGCTGCGCGTAGGGGCCGTCCTTGGCGACGAGGCGAACCGATGCGCCAGCCGAACGAGCGAGCTTTGCACCGCCACCGGGGCGGAGCTCGATCGCGTGCACAACGGTACCCGTGGGGATGTTGCGCAGCGGGAGGCTGTTGCCGGGCTTGATGTCAGCGCCTGCGCCGGTCTCGACGACGTCACCCTGCGACAGGTTCTCGGGAGCGAGAATGTAGCGCTTGGTGCCGTCCACGAAGTGGAGCAGTGCGATGCGTGCCGTGCGGTTGGGGTCGTACTCGATGTGAGCTACGCGGGCGTCGACGCCGTCCTTGTCACTGCGACGGAAGTCGATGACGCGGTACTGGCGCTTGTGGCCACCGCCGATGTGGCGGGTCGTGATGCGACCGGTGTTGTTGCGGCCACCCGACTTCTTGAGCGGGCGAAGCAGCGACTTCTCAGGGGTTGAACGCGTGATTTCTGCGAAATCAGCAACCGAGGAGCCGCGGCGACCGGCGGTCGTCGGCTTGTACTTGCGAATTGCCATGGTGTGTTACTCCTCGATTCCTAGCCGACAGCCGTGAAGATGTCGATGGAGAAGCCGTCCTTCAGCTTGACGATGGCGCGCTTGGTGTCCTTGCGCTTGCCAGTGCCGAAGCGTGTACGACTGGTCTTGCCCTTGCGGTTCAGCGTCTTGACCGCCGAGACCTTCACGCTGAAGATCTTCTCGATTGCGAACTTGATCTCAGTCTTGTTCGAACGGGGGTCCACCTCGAAGGTGTAGTACCCGGTGTCGATCAGGCTGTAGCTCTTCTCCGAGACGATCGGGCGAATGACGACGTCGCGGGGGTCTTTGTTGATGCCGCTCATCAGTTCTCGTCCTTGTCTTCCTCAGTCGCCTTCGCCGGCTTGCCGGCCTCGACGAATCCGGCAGCTTCGGCGTCTTCCGCGGTGCGGAACCAGACCTCAGCGACCGTCTGCTCGAACCAGCGTCCGTCGGGACGGTGGAACTTCATGGAGTCCTTGTTGCCCTTGACGGTGTAGCCCTCAGGAGCTGCGCCGTCCTCGAGAGGAGCGGCTGCGTTCTCGAACTCGACCTCGTCGGCAACCGGAGCAGCCTTCTCAGCCTTGGGGGCATCCGCCTTCTTCTTTGCAGCTGCGGGAGCGGCGGCGACCGGAGCGGCCGTCTCTGCACCCTGCTTGGCTGCGACGAAGGCGTCGAACGCCTCCTTCGTGAAGACGAGGTCGTCGGACCGGACGACGTCGTATGCGTTGAGCTGGTCCCACGTGATGTAGTGGACGCTCGGCACGTTGCGGATTGCCTGGATCTGCTCGTCCTGGCCGCGCTCGAAGACCAGCAGCACGTTCTGTGCGGCCACGTCTGAGACGGTGTTCAGGACTGCGAGAGCCTGCTTGGTCTTCGGGGTCTCTGCCACGAGCGACTCGATGATGTGCACGTTGCCGGTGCGAGCGCGGTCCGAGAGAGCGCCGAGCAGTGCTGCTGCGACCATCTTCTTGGGGGTGCGCTGCGCGTAGCTGCGCGGCGTCGGGCCGTGGACGATGCCACCGCCGGTGTGCTGCGGCATGCGGACCGAGCCCTGACGGGCGTTGCCCGTGCCCTTCTGCTTGAAGGGCTTGCGACCCGAACCTGAGACCTCGCCGCGGTTCTTGACCTTGTGCGTGCCCTGACGAGCAGCGGCCAGCTGTGCGACGACGACCTGGTGGATGAGGGGGACGTTGGTCTCGACGGCGAAGATCGACTCGGGAAGGTCAACCTTGCCCGACTCCTTGCCCTTCACGTCGATGACGTTGATCTGGGTTGCCATGGTCAGGCTCCCTTCACTGCGGTGCGAACGAATACGAGTCGGCCGCTTGCGCCGGGAACTGCACCCTTGACCAGGATGAGGCCCTTCTCAGCGTCGACTGCGTGGACCTTGAGGTTCTGGACGGTCACGCGGTCGGAGCCCATGCGGCCCGGCATGCGCTTGCCCTTGAACACGCGGCTCGGGGTTGCCGAGGCGCCGACCGAACCAGGCTTGCGGTGGTTGCGGTGCGCACCGTGCGATGCCGAGACACCTGCGAAGTTGTGGCGCTTCATGGCACCGGCGAAGCCCTTGCCCTTTGAAGTGCCGACGACGTCGACCTTCTGGCCGGCCTCGAAGATGTCAACTGCGATCTCCTGGCCGAGCTCGTAGCCGCTTGCGTCATCGAGACGGATCTCGGTGAGGTGGCGACGCGGGGTCGCGCCAGCAGCCTTGAAGTGACCGGCCTTGGGCTGGTTCACCTTGCGCGGGTCGATCTGACCGTAGGCAATCTGGATGGCCTGGTAGCCGTCCTTCTCGTCGGTACGGACCTGCGTCACCACGTTGGGGGTGATCTCAATGGCGGTCACGGGAACGAGCTGTGCGTTCTCATCCCAGACCTGGGTCATACCGAGCTTCTTGCCCAGCAGACCGTGCGTTGTCTTCACTGCAGACATATTGCGGTTCCTTAGAGCTTGATCTCGATGTTGACGTCGGCGGGCAGGTCGAGGCGCATGAGCGAGTCGACAGCCTTCGGCGTCGGGTCAATGATGTCGATGAGCCGCTTGTGGGTGCGCTTCTCGAAGTGCTCGCGGCTGTCTTTGTACTTGTGGGGAGAACGGATGACTGCGACGACGTTCTTCTCGGTCGGCAGCGGCACCGGGCCGACTACTGTCGCGCCGGCACGGGTCACAGTGTCAACGATCTTCCGCGCCGACGTGTCGAGACCGGCGTGGTCATACGACTTCAGTCGAATGCGGATCTTTTGTCCCGCCATGGCTGACTCTCTTCCTTCGATTCGCGCACCGCCCTGTTTCGGACGGCTCGCAGAGCACTTTTCGTGCACCGCTGTTCTTCTATCAATTGCCCTGTCGGGCGCGTCACGAATGCGCTCTCGCGCTTCGCTAAGTGAATGTCGTGCTGTCTGCGGCCCAGAGATCACTACATTCAGGAAAGAATGCGCTCTGTGCACTGCCAGGCAGTGAGCCACATCGAGATGCGGCGTATGCAACCTGTCTATTCTGGCATGACTTTGGCCTTGCGTGCAACCCGGGCGTGTCGAAAAGTCAGGAGGCCATTTCTGGCCTCCTGCCGACACGCCGTGGCGGCCGTCTCGGCCGCCAGATGTCGCGTCCTGACAGGAGCACCTATGCGCCTCCGCACGGCCAGCCTGGCGTCACGAGAGACCGCAATGTCACGGCAAACCGCAGGATCTGCGGTTTCTGGTGCACGGATGCGCGAATTGCGGCAGGTCGTGACGCGCGCGGGCTAAGAGGGCAAGGGGGCAAGAAAAAGGGGAGCAGACCGTGCCTGCTCCCCTTGCTCCACCAGGGCGTTGCACCCCTGCAGCTTGCGACTACTGCTGCTGGTTGTTGTTGTTCTCGTTGTTGTTGTTGCCCTCGTCACCGTCGCCGACGTGGCCGTCTGCAAAGTCGCGACCCTGGCTGACCTGGTCTTCGAACTTGCCGCCAGTGACCTTGTTGATGCCATCGCTGGCGCCGTCGAGCAGCTTGTCGCTCTGCTCTTCATTGCCGAGAGCGTCCTTGCCCTTGTTGATGAAGTCTCCGATACCCATGTGTACCTCCTTGAGATCACGCCGCAATGCTGCTCATCGCGACTTCTGCAAGACAGCACACCACACATCACCGCGCTTTCGCCACCCTGTTGCAGTTTTCTGCAGCCGGGCGAGTCCGACTCGAGTTCGCCCTGAGGTTGCATCGGCCTGCCTCACGCGCTTGACTGGAAGCCAAGCAAATGGGCTGTCATTCACCCGCGCGCACCGACTGGACACAGAACGCCCGTCGCAAGCGCAAACCGTACGCGGCCCGCGTGAGGTGAACAGAACGCATGATCGTATTCGACAACGTCAGCAAGCAGTACCCCGACGGAACGATGGGTGTCGACGGCCTGAGCTTCACTGCCGACGAGGGGCAGATCACGGTGCTCGTGGGCCCCAGCGGCTGCGGCAAGACGACGTCGCTGCGCATGATCAATCGCCTGCTCGAGCCGACGGGCGGCAGCATTTTGGTGGGCGATGCAGACGTGATGAGCCAGAACGTCGTCGCCCTGCGCCGTCAGATCGGCTACGTCATTCAGAACTCGGGCCTGTTTCCGCACCGCACCGTGCTCGGCAATGTCGCATCGCTGCCGATCATGCTGGGCATGAGCCGCAAGGATGCGCGGGCGCGGGCACACGAGCTGCTCGAGACGGTCGGCCTGGATGCGAGCTATGCCAAGCGCTACCCCTGGCAGCTGTCGGGCGGCCAGCAGCAGCGAGTCGGCGTGGCCCGCGCACTCGCAACCGACCCTCCGTACATGCTCATGGACGAGCCGTTCAGCGCCGTCGACCCGATCACGCGTGCGCAGCTGCAGCAGGAGTTTCTGCGCATCCAGTCAGAGGTCGGCAAGACCATCGTCATGGTCACCCATGACATCGACGAGGCGCTGACGCTCGGCGACCGCATCGTGATGCTCCGCACCGGCGGCCACCTCGCCCAGAACGCGACGCCGCGTGAGCTGCTGCGAAACCCCGCCGACGAGTTCGTCGCGAACTTCGTCGGCCGTGCCCGCGGCTACGGCGCCCTCGGCTTCACCAGCGACGTGCAGCTCGACATCCAGCCGGCGCGCTCGGTGCGAATCGGCGAGCAGACCGCGAACGACGACGAGTGGCTGGTCGCCGTCGACGACGAATCGCGCCCGCTCGGCTGGCTGCGCACAGACGACGAGGGCATCGCCCAGCACGCCGACGTCGAGCACGCCACGATCATCACCCGGGCCGACGGCACGCTGCGCGACATCATGGACGCCGCCCTCTCGAGCCCGAACGGCCGCGGCATCCTGGTGCATGAGGACGGCACGCTGCGAGGGGTCATCACCCTCGAAGAGGTCACGCGCGCGATTCGGGTCTCGAAGGGCCTCTAGCCATGGGCTTCGACTGGATCGCCTACAACGCCGGCCGCATCGGCGAGCTCACCCTCGCGCACCTGTGGATGACGCTGACGCCGACTTTGATCGGCCTCGTCATCGCACTGCCGGTCGGATGGGTTGCATACCGCTATCGACGTCTCTACCCGTGGATCGTCGGGGTCGGGGGCCTGCTCTACACGCTGCCCTCGCTTGCGGTCTTCATCATCCTGCCGATGATGGTCGGCACGCAGATCCTCGATCCGATCAATGTGCTCATCGCGCTGACCGTCTACACCTTCGCCCTGCTGGTGCGGTCTGTGGCAGACGGGCTCGCATCCGTCTCCCCCGAGACCAACCAGGCGGCCGAGGCTATGGGATACAGCTCGATGCAGCGCTTCGTGCGCGTGCAGCTGCCCGTGGCGACGCCCGTGATCATGGCGTCGATGCGCGTGATCCTGGTGACGAACGTGTCGATCGTGTCGATGGCCGCGGTGATCGGCGTGCCGCAGCTGGGCTCGCTCTTCACAGAAGGGTTCAGCCGCCGGCAGACGCTGCCGATCATCGTCGGCATCGTGGTGTGCCTCATTCTGGCGATCATCCTCGACCAGCTCGTCGTGCGCGCGTCGAAGTGGCTGACGCCCTGGCTGCCGAAGGAGCGTGCCTGATGCTCGACTTCTTCTTCGACCCCGAGAACTGGTCGGGCGGCAACGGGATTCCGATGCGAACCCTCGCCCACCTCGCCTACACATTCATCGCGCTCGGCATCGCCGCAGCGATCGCGGTGCCGCTCGGCATCCTGATCGGCGTCACAGGTCGAGGCGAAGCGCTGATCGCCGGCCTCGCGAACGCACTGCGAGCACTGCCGACCCTGGGCTTGCTCATCCTGATCGTGATGCTCGTCGCACCGCTGATCTCGAGCAGCCTCGCATTCACGATCCCCGCGATCATCGTGCTGGTGCTGCTTGCCGTGCCGCCCATCCTCACCGGAACGTACTCGGGCATCCAGAACGCCGACCGCAATGCGGTGCAGGCTGCGCGAGGGATGGGCTACACGACCGGGCAGATCCTCTGGCGGGTGCAGGTGCCGATGGCGCTGCCGCTGATCATGTCGGGGCTGCGCGGCGCGCTGCTGCAGGTCGTGTCGACCGCGACCGTCGCCGCGTTCGTGTCGCTCGGCGGTCTCGGCCGCTACATCATCGACGGCCGCGCGACCCAGGACTACCCCCAGATGCTCGCCGGCGCGCTGCTCGTCGCTGTGCTCGCGCTCGCCCTCGAGCTTTTGTTCATGCTGCTGGAGCGGTTCGTCGTCTCGCCGGGCCTGCAGCGAAAGACCACCTCAGGAGCGGCGCTGGCCACTGCCTGATTCCCTGCATCGTCACTATCTACGGAGGAACAGATGCGCAAGTTCAACAAGTTCACTGCAATGCTCGCGGTCGGAGCCGTCGCGCTCACCGGGTGCGCCGCATCCGACCCGCTCGCCGAAGACGGCGGTGGCGGCGACGACGAGAGCGCCGCGACGGGCGCGATCACGGTCGGCTCGGCGGACTTCCTCGAGAGCCAGGTGCTCGCCAAGATCTACTCGATCGCGCTGCAGGATGCGGGGCTCGAGGTCGAAGAGCGTCTCGGCATCGGCAGTCGCGAGGTGTACATGCTCGCGCTCGAAGACGGCTCGATCGACGTCGTGCCCGAGTACATCGGCGCGCTGCTGCGCTACATCGACCCCGAGTCGACCGAGACCGAGTACGACGACGTGCTGGCGGCGCTCGACGAGAGCATGCCGGAGGGCATCGTGCACCTCGACCCGTCGGAGGCTGCCAACAGCAACACTCTGTCGGTCACTGCTGACACGGCCGAGGAGTACGGGCTCGAGACGTTCTCCGACGTCACCGAGCACGCCTCGGAGTGGTCGATCGGCGGCCCGCCCGAGTGGGAGCAGCGACAGAACGGCATCCTCGGGCTGCAGGACATCTACGGCATGGAGTTCAAGCAGTTCGTGGCGCTCGACGCCGGCGGTCCGCTGTCGGTGACGGCGCTGCAGAACGGCCAGGTCGAGGTCGCGAACCTGTTCACCACGAACCCCGTGTTCGGCGAGGGCGAGCTCGTCTACCTCGAAGACGACCAGCAGCTGTTCGCGGTCGAGAACGTGACGCCGGTCGCGACCGAGTCGAAGCTGACCGATGAGGCCATCGCGGTGCTCAACGAGATCTCGGCTGCGCTCACGACCGATCACCTGATCGAGATGAACGAGCAGGGCGACGCGGGCGTGCCGCTCGAGCAGATCGCGCAGGAGTGGATCGACGCGAACCTGGGCTGATGCCGGTCGCAGTGCTGATCTCAGAGGGATGCTCGGCATAGGCTGAACGCATGACTGAAGACAGCAGAGAACAGGCACGCCGCGCACGCGAGGCCATGAGCGTCGACGCGCTCTGGCCTCGCGCCGGCGGGTGGCCAGACTTCGAGTCAGTCGAGGGCGACGTCGACGCAGTGCTCGTGGGCCTCGGCACGCATTCGACCTCGATCTCGCTCACGAACGCGCGCACGACACCGGGCGCTGTTCGCGAGGCGCTGGCGCGATACTCGCCGTTTGCCTACGGCACCTCGGTCGACGAGCTGGTCGTGGCCGATGCGGGTGACGCTGATGGCCCCGACGCACGAGAGGCGGATGCGGCGGCACTCGTGCAGGACGCCGCGAGTCGTTCGCGGCTCGTGATTGCGCTTGGCGGAGACAACGCGGCAACGGTGCCGGCGGCTGTCGGCACCTGGGAGGCGCACCGGGCAGGCGGCTCGGAGGCAGGCGGTGCTCAGGCGGGGCTGATCACGCTGGACGCCCACCACGATCTGCGCGATGGCGTCTCGAACGGCTCGCCCGTGCAGCGGCTGATCTCGGCCGGACTCGATCCTCGGCGCGTAGTGCAGGTCGGCATCCAGGACTTCGCGAACTCGCGAGCGTACGCCGAGCGCGCTGGCGATCTGGGCGTGACCGTGATCTCGCGTGCCGAGTGCGAGGCGGCGTCGATGGCGGCTGTCGCTGAACGTGCGCTGTCGATCGCGGGAGCAGGCGGAGGCATCGTGCACGTCGACATCGATGTCGACGCCTGCGACAGGAGCGTGGTTCCCGGATGCCCCGCATCCGTTCCCGGAGGGCTCTCTGCGTGGCAGCTGCGCTCGTTCGTGCGCGAGCTCTGCCGCGATGCACGGGTGCGGTCGATCGACTTCACCGAGGTCGATGCGTCGGCTGACACCGAAGACGGGCGCACGGTGCGGCTCGTTGCCCTGGGCGTGCTCGAGGCGCTGGCCGGACTCGCGGAGCGACGGTAACTGGCGGCGTCCGCACAGAACCACGGCTATTTCGGACACCACGTGGATAATCCACACGACGTCCGGATCAGCCGTGATTTTGTGCATCCGCTGGTAAACCGGGCCGTCAGCGGAACCCGCCCGCCAGTGCACGCCCAGAACGCAACCTCCCGCCACTTACTCCAAAAGGAGAGAAACCACCACGGCACCTACTCCAAAAGGAGAGAATCAGCCCTCAATATGTGAAAGGGAGTCGGTTCAACTCCTTTTCGAACGTTTCGCTCCTTTTGGAGTGCCGTGGAAAGAGAATTCTCTCCATTTGGAGATACGCGGGTCAGGGCTGACTCCCTTTGGAGACGAGCTGCGCGAGCGAGTCGTGGGGTGACGACGCGGTAGCGAGCCCCGACTGCACAAATTCACGGCTATATCGGGCACCACGTGGATAATCCACACGACGCCCGTGTATCCCGTGGTTTTGTGCGCGAGCTAGACAACCCGCTGACCGCGCTGCCACACGGCTGAGGTGAGCGGCACACCCGGCCGATAGGCCAGGTGGGTGACGGATGGGGCGTCGAGCATCTGCAGATCGGCCCGGTCGCCGACGCGCACACGGCCGATCTCACCGTCGAGCCCGAGCGCGATCGCTCCGCCGAGCGTTGCCGCCCGCACTGCCTCGGCCACGGTCAGCCGCATCTGCAGCACGGCCGTTGCCACACAGAATCCCATCGAGGTCGTGTACGAGGTGCCCGGGTTGGCGTTCGACGCGATTGCGACGACTGCGCCCGCGTCGAGCAGGTCGCGTGCGGGTGCGAGCGGCATCCGCGTCGAGAGGTCGCACGCCGGAAGCACTGTCGCGACCGTGCCGCGCGCATCCGTCTTCCATGACTCCGCAAGCATCGCGATCTCGTCGCTGCTCACGAACGCCACGTGATCGACGCTCTGCGCACCGAGCTCGACCGCGAGACGCACGCCGGGCCCCTCGCCGAGCTGATTGCCGTGCACGCGGAGGGCGAGGCCAGCATCGCGCCCTGCCTCGAGCACGCGGCGCGACTGCGCCTCATCGAAGGCGCCGCGCTCGCAGAACACATCGATGGAGTCGACGAGCGGCGCGACCGCCTCGAGCATCTCGCCGCACACGAGCGAGACGTATTCGTCGGCGTCGCTGCCGGCTGGCACGAGGTGGGCTCCGAGGAAGGTCACGGAGTCGGCCCGAGTGCTCGCGATGCGCGCAGACCGAACCTCGTCTTCGACCGTGAGCCCGTAGCCGGTCTTGGTCTCGAAGGCGGTGGTGCCGCCGCGCAGCGCTTCGTCGGCCAGTCGGTCGAGGCCAGCCAGCAGCTCGTCGTCGGAGGCCGCGCGCGTCGCATCGACCGTCACATTGATGCCGCCGGCGGCATACGCCTCGCCAGCCATGCGAGCCTCGAACTCGTCGGTGCGGTCGCCCGCGAACACCATGTGCGTATGGGAGTCGACCCAGCCCGGCAGCACGGCCCGCCCATCCGCGTCGAAGCGCTCGTCGGCAGCCGGTGCCGAAGCGGACGCGCCGACCCACGCCACCCGATCGCCTTCGACGACGACAGCGGCGTCGCGAAGCCGCCCGAGGTCGCCAGCATCTGCACCGTGTGCTTCATCGTTGGTCGTCAGCTCACCGATGCCGGTGATCAGCAGCGAGGTCACTGCGCACTCCCGCCAGTCTGCCTGCGCATGGGCACAGCGACATGGTGGCTCTCTGCGAAGTCGATGGCCTCGTCGTAGCCGGCGTCAACGTGACGGATCACACCCATCTCAGGGTCGTTCGAGAGCACGCGCTCGAGCTTCTGCGCCGCGAGCTCGGTGCCGTCGGCCACGGTGACCTGCCCCGCGTGGATCGAGCGGCCGATGCCGACCCCTCCTCCGTGGTGCAGCGAGACCCAGGATGCGCCGGATGCGGTGTTCACCAGGGCATTCAGCAGCGGCCAGTCGGCGATGGCGTCAGAGCCGTCCTTCATGGCCTCGGTCTCGCGGTACGGGCTCGCGACCGAGCCCGAGTCGAGGTGGTCGCGGCCGATCACGACCGGCGCCGAGAGCTCGCCCGAGGCGACCATCTCGTTGAACTTCAGGCCAGCGCGGTGGCGCTCGCCGGCGCCGAGCCAGCAGATGCGCGCCGGCAGCCCCTGGAACTGCACGCGCTCGCCCGCAAGCGTGATCCAGCGGCGCAGGTGCTCGTCTTCTGGAAACAGCTCGAGGATCGCGCGGTCGGTTGCTGCGATGTCAGCAGGGTCGCCCGAGAGCGCAGCCCATCGGAACGGCCCCTTGCCCTCGCAGAAGAGCGGACGGATGTATGCGGGCACGAAGCCGGGAAAGGCGAAGGCGTCGTCGAACCCGCCGAGCACTGCCTCTGCGCGAATCGAGTTGCCGTAGTCGAAGACCTCGGCTCCTGCCTTCTGGAACCCGACCATGGCTTCGACGTGCTTCGCCATCGATGCTCGCGCATCCGCCGTGAACTGCTCGGCGTCGCGCTCTCGGTCGGTGCTCCAGGTGTCGAAGCTGTAGCCGCTCGGCAGGTACGCGAGCGGATCGTGCGCACTGGTCTGGTCGGTGACGATGTCGATCGGAGCCTGCATCTCGAGCAGCTGCGGAAACACGTCTGCGGCATTCGCATGCAGGCCGATCGAGAGGCCGCGGCCCTCGTCGCGAGCGGCGACGGCCTTCGTGAGCACGTCGTCGATGTCGTCGGCGAGCACATCGAGGTAGCGGTGCTCGATGCGGCGGTCGATGCGCGAGCGGTCGACGTCGACGCAGATGGCGACGCCGTCGTTCATGGTCACGGCGAGGGGCTGCGCGCCGCCCATTCCGCCGAGGCCTGCGGTGAGCGTGATGGTGCCGGCGAGCGACTCGCGGCCGAGCGTGCGGGCGACGGCCGCGAAGGTCTCGAAGGTGCCCTGCAGGATGCCCTGCGTGCCGATGTAGATCCACGATCCGGCGGTCATCTGGCCGTACATCATGAGGCCCTCGGCCTCGAGTCTGCGGAACTCGGGCCACGTGGCCCAGTCGCCGACGAGGTTCGAGTTGGCGATCAGCACGCGCGGCGCCCACTCGTTCGTGCGCATGACGCCGACGGGCTTGCCCGACTGCACGAGCAGCGTCTCGTCGTCTTCGAGCTGCTTGAGCTCGCGCACGATCGCGTCATAGGCGCCCCATGAGCGAGCGGCGCGGCCCGTGCCGCCGTAGACGACGAGGTCGTCAGGGTGCTCGGCGACCTCGGGGTCGAGGTTGTTCTGCAGCATGCGAAGCGCTGCCTCCTGCTGCCACCCCTTGGTGTTCAGCTGGGTGCCGCGGTATGCGCGGACGGGACGGGGTCCTGATGTCTCAGTCACGATGCTGCTCCTTCGCTGCTGTCTGTGAGTCCTGCTTCTGCGATTGCACGGCCGCTGGCGACCAGCTCGACCGCGTGCGCGATCTCGTCGGCGACGATTCGGTCTGGGCCGACGCCCTCGACGGTCTCGCGAAGCGCCGCGATGACGGCTCCCGTGCGGGGGCCGGCGGGGTCGCCTCGCATCTCGGTGCCGCGAGCCGCGGTCATGAGCTCGACCGCGAGCACGCGCTGCAGGCCGTCGACCGAGCGGCGCAGCTTGCGGGCGGCGCCCCAGCCCATCGACACATGGTCCTCCTGCATCGCACTCGACGGAATCGAGTCGACGGATGCCGGGGCCGCCAGCCGCTTGAGCTCTGAGACGATGCCGGCCTGGGTGTACTGCGCGATCATGAGGCCGGAGTCGACGCCGGGATCGTCTGCAAGGAACGCGTGCAGCCCGTAGTTGCGGGCCGGGTCGAGGAAGCGGTCGGTGCGGCGCTCGCTCATCGACGCGACGTCGGCGGTCACGATCGCGAGGAAGTCAAGCACAGCCGCGACCGGCGCACCGTGGAAGTTGCCGTTCGAGACGACCCGCCCATCCGCCATCACGACCGGGTTGTCGATTGCGCTCGCCAGCTCGATCTCGGCGACTCGTGCCGCGTGCGCGTGGGTGTCGCGGGCGGTGCCGTGCACCTGGGGTGCGCAGCGCAGCGAGTAGGCGTCTTGCACGCGGGTGTCTTCTGGCCCCTTGTGGCTTGCGACGACGGGGCTGTCGGCGAGCAGCGCGGCGATGTTCGCGGCGCTGGCGGCCTGACCCGGATGCGGCCGCAACGCCATGAGATCGGCTGCGAACGGCGAGTCGGTTCCGAGCAGTCCTTCGACGCTCATCGCTGCCGCGAGGTCGGCGGTGAGCAGCAGGCGATCGAGGTCGTCAAGCGCGAGGCACAGCATCGCGAGCATGCCGTCGGTGCCGTTGATGAGGGCGAGCCCCTCCTTCTCGGCGAGCTGCACAGGCTCGAGGCCGGCGGCGGAAAGCGCCTCGGCTGCCGGAATCGCTGCGCCTCGGCTGCCGGATGCTGCGACGTGCACCATGCCTTCGCCCATCGCAGCGAGCGCGACATGCGACAGCGGTGCCAGGTCGCCTGAGCATCCGAGTGATCCGTACTCGCCGACGACGGGCGTGATGCCCGCGTTCAGCATGCCTGCGTAGAGGCGCACGGTCTCGGGCTTCACGCCGGTGCGGCCGGTCATGAGGGTCTGCAGGCGCAGCAGCATGAGTCCGCGCACGACCTCGGTCTCAACCGCGTCACCGCTCGAGGCCGCATGCGAGCGGATGAGCGAACGCTGCAGCTGCGCGCGGTCGTCGGGTGCGATCTGCGTGTTGGCGAGTGCGCCGAAGCCGGTCGAGATGCCGTAGTGCGGGCGGGTGTCGCTCGCGAGGCCGTCGATGACGGCGCGTGCTTCTGCGACGCGGTCGAGTGCCGCCTTGCTGAGTTCGACGGATGCGCCGGCGCGGGCGACCGCGACGACCTGGTGGCGTGTGAGCGGGGTGTCTCCGATGACGATTGGCATGCCTCCATTTGACCCGGTGCCGCGCACGATTCCGATGCCTGGCGCTACATTGGTGTCTGACATATCAGACATCCGAGGCTTTGGAGTGACCATGACGGTTCGCATGCCCGCTGCGCGCAATGCGCTTCGCGTGCTCATGCTGCTGGCCGAGCAGGTCGGCCCGGTTCGTGCGGCGACGGTGGCTCGCGAGCTCGACATTCCTCGCTCGAGCGCCTACCAGCTGCTGCAGGTCATGCGCGAGGAGGGGTTTCTCGTGCACTATCCCGAGCTCGGCGCGTTCGGCCCGAGCGCCCGGGTTCGCGAGATCGGCAGCCGGGTCGGCGCAGCAACACGCCTCGAGCGGCTGGGACAGCCCGTGCTCGACCGGCTGATGCGCGCATCCGCGATTCCGGCAACGGCGCACCTTGCGGTGCTCGCCGGTCGCGACGTCGCGTACGCCGCCCGTGCGCAGGGCAGCCGCTCCCCCACGACGGTCTCGCGAGTCGGTGTGCGACTGGTGGCGCTCGCAACCGCGACCGGCCGGTCGCTGCTGGCGGCGCTCGACGATGACCAGGTGCTGGCGCTGACGCCGAAGCTTCCGGTGGAGGGCGCCGACATCCGAACGCGTGCACAGCTGCGCGAGCTGCTGTCGGGAGTGCGGATGCGCGGCTACGCCGTCGAGGAGGGTGACGTCGACGCGTCATACGGGTCAGTGGCCGCCGCTGCCTTCGACGCAGCCGGGTACCCCGTGGCTGCTGTCGGCCTGACGTTTCGGCTTGACGCCCTCGGGGCCGACCAGTGGGAGGCGCTCGGCGAGGCGGTGCGCGAAGCTGCCCGCGAGCTCACGCGGAGGCTCGGCGGGCAGCCGGCCTGAACTGCGTTGGTCCGCCGCGCTCACACGAACAGCGACAGGCCGAAGAAGGCGCCGCCCAGCAGCATGAGCACGACCAGGCCGATGATCCAGCCGATCAGCGCCAGGCCGTTGAGCACGAGGCCAGTGACCCAGAAGCCCTTGCCCGCAGGCTCGCGCCTCATGCCCATGAAGCCGCAGATGACACCGGCGATCGGCACGAGGAACGTCCACCCGAACAGCAGGCTTGCGATGCCGAGCACCATCGACGTGATGCTGAGCGTCTTGGTCTCGGTGTGCTGTGCTGACATGTGGGCGGTCATTGGTCTCTCCTGATTCTGGCGGCGGCTGTTCGCGATGCCTGCACTGCAACGCTACGGCGCTGGCAGGCTGTGCACCAGGCGAAACGGGCGATCTCAGCCCCGCGAGGGACGGGAACAGTCCCCAGGTACTACGCCGCTACTCTTCGTCGGGGTCGTTGAGGCCGAAGACGCGAAACGCGAACCACAGGATCGAGCCGATGTACGGAATCAGCAGCAGCGCGATCGCCGACCACAGCACCTGCACCGGCCGGCGCAGCTGCTTCTCCTTGAAGATCGTCACGATCGCATAGATCGACAGCGCGATCGAGCCGGCCCACATGGCCCACGGGATGATGTTGAAGTCGGCGTCCACTACTGCCCGAGCACGTCGGCGAGGGTGGGCGCGTCGAGATCCTTCTGGCTGATCTGTGCACGGTTGTCGACGTCGATCGGCAGCGGCCAGCGGATGCCCAGGTCGGCATCGAGCGGCGTCACCGCGACGCCCTGCATGCCCGGCACCCACTCGCTCGTGAAGCAGTAGACGTACTGCGTCGGCGTCTCGCCCGTCGACTGGAAGCCGTTGCAGACGCCCTCGGGCACAAGAATCTGCACCCCGGGCTCGAGCTCAGCCTGAAAGACCTCGCCGCGCGTCGGCGAACCCTCGCGAGTGTCGACCCAGGCGCCGTACGCGGTTCCGTGCGCGATCGCGATGAGCTTTGTCATCGCTTCACCGTGCATGCCCCGCACGCCACCCGGTCGCGTCTCTGTGACGTTCACCTGCGTGAACGGCGGCAGCGAGTATCCGGCATTCTGAAAGGCGGATGCGCGGAAGAATTCGCGCACCGTTCCGCGGTCGTCGGTCACCTGCTTCATTCGCACGAGCGCGAGCCCGTCGATGTTGGTCTTCTGGAGTTCGAAGTCGACTATGTGCACCACGGTCTCAGCCTACTTCTCGCCCACTCGGACTTTCTTGCGGAACATCTTGGCCGGCAGGTTCTCGCCGTCCCAGACCTGGATGACGCCCCACGCGACGGCCGCGACAGGAACCGAGAGCACTGCTCCGACGATGCCGCCGAGCACGGTGCCGACCGTCAGAGCGATCAGGATGACGAGTGCGTGCAGCTTGAGCGAGCGGCCCATGACCACCGGCTGCAGGAAGTTGCCCTCGAGCTGGTTGACCAGCACCACGATGCCGACGATGGCCAGCGCGACCAGCCAGCCGTTGGCAACGAGGGCGACCAGTGCCGCCAGGATGCCGGCGACTGTGGCACCGACCAAGGGGATGAAGGCCAGCAGGAACACGAGCACAGCCAGCGGAATCGCCAGCGGCACCTGGAAGATCAGCAGACCGATCAGGATGCCGATGGCATCGACGGCCGCGACGGTCGCGGTGCCTCGCACGTAGCCGCCGAGCGTCTCGACGGTCTTCGAGCCGACGCGCTGTGCACGGGCGTACCGCTCGCCGGTGAACGGGCGCATCAGGAACTCCCAGATCTGCGGTCCGTCCTTCAGGAAGAAGAAGAGCACGACGATCATCAGCACGAGACCGGTCACGAAGTTCGCTGCGGCGCCGACGCCGGCGATCGCGCCCGACCCGAACTGGCTCGACGTGAGGAACCCGATGACGGTCTCCTGCAGCTCGGCAATCTGCGTCTGCAGTTCGTCTGACTCGAGGAACGGCAGGGCCTGCACCCACTCGACGACCTTCGAGATGCCGTCGGAGGCCTGGGCGTACAGGTCGTCCCACTGCGCACGAACCTGCCAGGTGATGAGCCATCCGATGCCGCCGAGCACGACGACGATCGCGAGCAGCGCCGCTACGGTGGCCAGCACGCTCGGCACGCCCTTGTTGCGCATCCAGCGCATGATCGGCTCGAACGCCGAAGCGAAGATGAGCGCAAGCAGCACCGGGATGATGACGACGGTGAGCTGCATCATGCCGATGACCGCGACCGCGACAATGGCGAGCACGATCAGCAGCTGCAGCGCCCGCGTTGCGGTCGAGCCGAGCCCGTCGGTCCAGAGTCGGCCGACAGGGGTGCGCCCTGGTGTCGCAGCCTCAGTGGCGCGGGGTTCGGGTGCAGTCCCGAAGAAGCGGTTCAGCCAGCTCATGCATGCCTCCTTGTGATGACTTCGGAAGTCTATTGCACGGGGGCTGTGCAGCTGTCGAGCGCTGGCCGATCAGGCCTCGGCGTCGGGCCAGCCATTCGAGGCGATGGTCACAAGCTCACGAAGCACGTCGAGATCGATGTCTTCGAGCTTGTTGACATAGACGCAGCCAGCGCCCTCGGTGTACTTGCCGAGCTTCGGCAGCAGGGCCGCGCCCTCCGGCAGGTCTTTCAGCCCGTAGAGCGACAGCTTGGCCTTGCGGGGCGAGAATCCTGCCTTCGGCCATATGCCCGACCGCCGCGGATCGCTGGGCGACTGGTAGCGCATCCGCCCGTATCCGACGATGCTCGGGCCCCACATGACAGCGGTCTCGCCGCTCGCCTCGGCGAAGAGGGCATCGAGCTCGTGCCCCTCGCGGATGCGGCGCTCGGTGGCGGCGTGGTCGAGCGACTCGTCGACCGGCTGGTCAGTGGGCTGCGTCTTCGGTTCGCTCATGCTCGCAACAGTATCGCGGCAGACGGATGCGGTGGCGCGGATTCCCTGCGGCACGCGACATCTGCGGCACAGCGAAAAGAGGGCCCCGCCGAAGCGGAGCCCTCTCTTACTGCAGTGCAGTTGCGAAGATCTACTACTCGTTGATCTTCGTGACCGTACCAGCACCCACGGTGCGTCCACCCTCACGGATGGCGAAGCCGAGGCCCTCTTCCATGGCGATCGGCTGGATCAGCTCGACCGACATGTCGGTGGTGTCGCCGGGCATGACCATCTCGGTGCCCTCGGGCAGCGTGATGACGCCGGTGACGTCGGTGGTGCGGAAGTAGAACTGCGGGCGGTAGTTCGTGAAGAACGGGTTGTGGCGACCGCCCTCGTCCTTGGCCAGGATGTATGCCGTGCCATCGAACTTGGTGTGGGGGGTGACCGAACCGGGCTTGACGATGACCTGGCCGCGCTCGACGTCTTCGCGCTTGGTGCCGCGAAGGAGCAGACCACAGTTCTCGCCTGCCCATGCCTCGTCGAGCTGCTTGTGGAACATCTCGATACCGGTGACCGTGGTCTTCTGCGTCGGGCGGATGCCGACGATCTCGATCTCGGAGTTGATAGCGAGGGTTCCGCGCTCGGCGCGGCCGGTGACGACGGTTCCACGACCGGTGATCGTGAAGACGTCCTCGACGGGCATCAGGAACGGCTTGTCGCGGTCGCGAACGGGGTCGGGGATGTTCTCGTCAGCGGCCTCCATGAGGTCGAGGATCGCCTGAACCCACTTCTCTTCGCCCTCGAGCGCCTTCAGCGCCGAGACACGAACGACAGGTGCGTTGTCGCCGTCGAAGCCCTGGCTCGAGAGGAGCTCACGGACCTCAAGCTCAACGAGCTCGAGGATCTCTTCGTCGTCAACCATGTCTGCCTTGTTGAGGGCAACCATGAGGTAGGGAACGCCGACCTGCTTTGCGAGCAGAACGTGCTCGCGGGTCTGAGCCATCGGGCCGTCAGTCGAAGCGACGACGAGAACCGCGCCGTCCATCTGAGCAGCACCGGTGATCATGTTCTTCACGTAGTCAGCGTGACCGGGGGCGTCGACGTGTGCGTAGTGACGCTTCGGGGTCTCGTACTCGATGTGCGAGATGTTGATCGTGATACCGCGCTGACGCTCCTCAGGAGCGGAGTCGATCGTGCCGAAGTCGCGCTGCACGTTGGTGGCTGACGGGTACTTGTCTGCGAGCACCTTCGAGATGGCTGCCGACAGGGTCGTCTTGCCGTGGTCAACGTGACCGATCGTTCCGATGTTTACGTGCGGCTTGGTCCGCTCGAACTTGGCCTTAGCCACTGTGTCCTCCTAGGACTTGTCTCGTTCTCGTCGGCAGTGCGCTGACGAGAGTTTCAGGGGTATGAAGTTATCTTACGGGGAGCCCGCCGTGTGACGGAAACCGAGTTGGTTACTCGCCCTTGGCCTTCTGAACGATCTCTTCTGAGACCGCCTGAGGCACCTCGGCGTACGACGAGAACTCCATCGAGTACACGGCGCGGCCCGAAGTCTTTGAACGCAGGTCGCCAACATATCCGAACATCTCGGAAAGCGGAACCTGAGCCTTGATGACCTTCACGCCCTGAGCGTCTTCCATTGACTGGATCTGCCCGCGGCGCGAGTTGATGTCACCGATGACGTCGCCCATGTACTCCTCAGGAGTACGGACCTCAACCGCCATGAGCGGCTCGAGGAGGGTGGGCTTCGCCAGGCGAGCGGCTTCCTTGTACGCGATCGATCCGGCGATCTTGAACGCCATCTCGGACGAGTCGACGTCATGCGCCTGACCATCGGTCAGCGACGCCTTCACGCCGACTGTGGGGAAGCCTGCCAGGATGCCGACCTGCATGGCCGACTGGATGCCCTGGTCGACCGAGGGGATGTACTCGCGCGGGACGCGACCACCGGTGACGGCGTTCACGAACTCGTACGTGTTGTCGCCCTCGACCTCCATGGGCTCGAGACGGATCTGCACCTTGGCGAACTGGCCAGAGCCACCCGTCTGCTTCTTGTGGGTGTAGTCGTAGCGCTCGACGGTCTTCTTGAGCGTCTCGCGGTACGCCACCTGGGGCTTGCCGACGTTGGCCTCGACCTTGAACTCGCGCTTCATGCGGTCGACAAGGATGTCGAGGTGCAGCTCGCCCATGCCCTTGATGGTCGTCTGACCGGTCTCGGGGTTGTTTTCGGTGCGGAACGTCGGGTCTTCTTCAGCGAGCTTCTGGATGGCGATGGAGAGCTTCTCCTGGTCGGCCTTCGTCTTGGGCTCGATGGCGACCTCGATGACGGGGTCGGGGAAGGTCATCGACTCGAGGACGACCGGGCTCTGCGGGTCAGCGAGGGTGTCACCGGTTGTGGTGTCCTTCAGGCCGATGACCGCGTAGATGTGGCCGGCAGCCATCGCCTCGACGGGGTTCTCCTTGTTGGCGTGCATCTGGAAGATCTTTCCGATGCGCTCCTTCTTGCCCTTGGTCGAGTTGATGACCTGTGCGCCCGAGTCGACGTGACCCGAGTAGACGCGAACGTAGGTGAGGCGACCGAAGAACGGGTGCACTGCGACCTTGAACGCGAGCGCCGCGAAGGGCTCGTCGAAGTCTGCGTGACGCTCGATGACGGTCTCTTCGTCGTTCACTGCGTGGCCGGGGATGGCCGGAACGTCGAGGGGGTTCGGCAGGTAGTCGACAACCGCGTCAAGCATCGGCTGCACGCCGCGGTTCTTGAATGCCGAGCCGCACAGGACGGGGTAGAGCTGGCTCGAGATCGTGAGCTTGCGGATGCCAGCCTTGATCTCTTCGGTCGTCAGCTCGACGCCTTCGAAGTACTTCTCCATGAGAGCCTCGTCGGCCTCTGCAACAGTCTCAACGAGCTTGGCGCGGTACTCAGCTGCCTTCTCCTTGAGGTCTTCGGGGATCTCTTCGACGGCGTACTCGGCGCCCATCTTGACGTCACCCTTTGCGTCGCCGCGCCAGGTCTTCGCGTTCATCTCGACCAGGTCGACGATGCCCTCGAACTCGCTCTCAGAGCCGATCGGCAGCTGCAGCACGAGCGGCTTGGCGCCCAGGCGGTTCACGATGGTGTCGACCGTGTAGTAGAAGTCGGCGCCCAGCTTGTCCATCTTGTTGACGAAGCAGATGCGGGGGACGTCGTACTTGTCGGCCTGACGCCAGACAGTCTCGGACTGGGGCTCAACGCCCTCCTTGCCGTCGAAGACTGCGACAGCGCCGTCGAGCACGCGAAGCGAGCGCTCGACCTCGACCGTGAAGTCAACGTGGCCGGGGGTGTCGATGATGTTGATCTGGCTGCCGTCCCAGAAGCACGTGACGGCGGCCGACGTGATCGTGATGCCGCGCTCCTGCTCCTGCTCCATCCAGTCAGTCGTGGCGCCTCCGTCGTGCGTCTCACCCATCTTGTGGTTGACGCCCGTGTAGAACAGGATGCGCTCGGTAGTGGTGGTCTTTCCAGCATCGATGTGAGCCATGATGCCGATGTTGCGGACCTTGTTCAGGTCGGTGAGCACGTCTTGTGCCACGAGTTCCTCCGTGAGTTAGAGCAGTGGAGCCGCTGGCGGGCACGGGTTGGTGCCCGCCAGCGATCGGATTACCAGCGGTAGTGAGCGAATGCCTTGTTCGACTCGGCCATCTTGTGGGTGTCTTCGCGGCGCTTGACCGCTGCTCCCAGGCCGTTCGAGGCGTCGAGGATCTCGTTCATCAGACGCTCGGTCATCGTCTTCTCGCGACGCGACTTGGCGTACGAGACGAGCCAGCGGAGTGCGAGCGTGTTCGCACGGTGCGGCTTGACCTCGACGGGCACCTGATAGGTCGAACCGCCGACGCGGCGCGACTTGACCTCGAGCGTGGGGCGGATGTTGTCGAGGCCCTTCTTGAGGACGACGACAGCGTCTTCGCCCGACTTGGCGCTGACGCCTGCGAGAGCACCGTAGACGATGCGCTCAGCGAGGCCCTTCTTGCCGTCGAGGAGGATCTTGTTGACGAGCTGGCTCACGATCGGAGCCCCGTATACGGGGTCAGCAACGACCGGGCGCTTGGGTGCGGGTCCCTTGCGAGGCATTACTTCTTCTCCTTCTTCGCGCCGTAGCGGCTGCGAGCCTGCTGGCGGTTCTTGACAGCCTGTGTGTCGAGAGCGCCGCGAACGATCTTGTAGCGCACACCGGGGAGGTCCTTGACTCGGCCTCCGCGCACGAGCACCATCGAGTGCTCCTGCAGGTTGTGGCCCTCGCCGGGGATGTAGGCGGTGACTTCGGTGCCGTTCGACAGCTTCACGCGGGCGACCTTGCGGAGCGCCGAGTTCGGCTTCTTGGGGGTGGTGGTGTACACACGGGTGCACACGCCACGCTGCTGGGGGTTCGCCTTCAGTGCCGGCGCCTTGGTCTTTGTGACCTTCGGCGAACGGCCCTTGCGGACCAATTGCTGAATTGTAGGCACTTTGCCTCTTTCTACTGCACGGTGACAGGTTCGATGACTTCTCTTCTGTCGGCTGACAGAAGACCATCGGAAAATTCGACTCTCGCAGTGGAGCGAGCGGCTCACGGAGCCAGTCGAACATGCCGTGGGGGCTCGGGGTTACCAATTGCCCAAGTGAGTGGGAAGCGCTGAACAGTCGGCTTTGCGGCACGGCTGGTGGTGCGCTTCCACGCACACCCGCTTCATATTACGGGGCTGGCGTGTTCACGGTCAAGCCCGCACGTGCTGATTCACCCGCTGTTCAGCGAAACGCACCCCTCAGCCGCGCAGCTGCTGGGCCAGCGCGCCCGGCTCGGGGTATCTCGAGGCGAACACGATCTCGTCGAACAGCGTGGTGAGAAGCTCGGTGGCCACCGCATCCGCCATGCTCACATGCACCAGCTGCACATGGTTGCCGCCCGGCACCGTCTGCCAGTAGTCGATCGACAGGACATCGGGCTGCGGGGGCTCGGCGAACACGACTCTGGCGCGGCGCAGCACCGACCGCCCGGGCCTTGTGAAGACGCGGTCGTCGCGGCCGGCCTGGGCGGAGCCGCCCGCGGGTTCGTGCTCTGATCGCAGCAGCAGCGGAACGAACGCGTCCATGACGGATGCGGGGGTCGTCTCCTGCGTCGTGGCGACGGCGATCGACGGGTAGACGGTGATGGCCGCCGGCATCGGCACCTCGTCGGTCAGCATGAGGCCGAGGTGCAGCTGCTCGGCGCTGCCTGCCACGGCCTGCTCGTGGGCTGCCAGCAGCTGCTGGTGCAGCCGCGCTCGCATGGGGGCCTGGCGGTCGTGCGTGCCGGCGAGCTCTCGGGCGACGCGCTTGAGCCGGGCCGATGCGTCATCGGCACCGAGCGGAAACACGAGCCACCTGCCCGGCAGCGTCAGCGTGAGGCTCACAGCTCGCCCGCGTATCGCTCGCGCAGCCATCCGGCCGGCACCTGCACCGCACCGCCTGCGCCGCCGAGGCCCGCGTGCTGTCGTGTGTCGAGCATCCGTGCGGGGTTCACCTGCCTGAGCGCCGAGCCCTCGACGACCGCGCACTGCACCGTGCCGCCGGGGACCCCTGAGCCGCCGGCTCGCGCGATCGCGGCGAGCGCTGCGTCGAGCAGGGAGGGGTCGGCGGATGCGCCAGCTTCGATCTCGAGGAAGGCGCGGAATGCGGTGCGACCGGGTGATCCGTCGCTCGCTTCGCTGACGCGGGCTTCGCGCACGCCCTCGATGGCGCGCATCGCGTCGGCTGCCTGTTGCGTCCAGCTCACGGCGCCAGCCTAATTGATCGCGGGCTCGGAGTCGCCGCGTCGGTAGACGTACGAATCGCTCGACTCCTCGTCACTGAAGTAGTCGGGCAGATGCTGCTCGCTCCAGACGTCGGCCTGCGAGCCGCCGGTGTCGCCCTGATCCTGCACGCTCTTCGTGTAGGCGTCGCCGCTGTGGGGCACGAACGGGGCGTCGGACGGCGGCTCGACCTGGATGTTCGTGCGGTTCGGGTCGTCGCCGTAGTAGTCGCCGTCGGGGTTCTCGAGCCAGGGCACCGGGTCTGACATCGAGCCGTTGCCCCCGACGTGCTCGAACGACAGCACCGGAATGCTCGTGTCGATGTTGACGTCGTCGATCGGCGAACCCGAGACGACGATGCCGTCGACGCTGTAGGTGCTCGTGAAGTCAGAGTCTGCGGCGAGGTTGGCGGCAGTGATGCCACCGAGGCTCCAGCCCGTCAGCAGCACGCTGTCGCCCGGCTCGATGCCCGCACGCTGCATGGCGTCGATGACGGCCTGCTCGAGCTGGGTCTGCTCGGTGCCGAACTTCGCGTTCGCGTCGGAGCCGATGTCGTTGATGCCGTCGCCGTTCGGCATCCACTGCTGCGTGCTCGGGATGTTGACGCGGTACCGCACCTCGCCGTCGGGGCCGACGACCTCGGTGATCGTGATCATCGACGAGTTGCCGCCGTCGAGGCCGAACTCGCTGAGCACGTCACCGTACTGGCCGTCGACATCGACATTGCCCTGCTGCAGGGCGGCCAGCATGTCGCCCGACGACATCGGCAGGTCTCGCATGAAGTCGGGGTGCTCGTGGTGGCGCTGGAACTCGGGGGTGCCGAGGTCGGTTGCCACGAGCCAGTCGACAATGCCGGGGAACATGGCGTCGATCGTCTTCAGCACGCCTGCGGTGAACGCGGCGCCGAGGTCGCCGGTGTTGAAGAGGGTCTCGAGGAAGGAGTTGGATCCGCCCGTGAGCACCCAGGTGATGAGGCCGATGCCGGCGACGACCAGGAGCACCGCGACGAACGGGCCGGCCAGCACGGCCGCGACGAGCAGCGCGACCCCGGCGAGGATGGCCGCAATCGCCACCACGACCTTGGCGAGGAACTCGAGCACTGCCTGCAGCGCATCGCCGATCCAGGCGAGGGCCTCTGAGAAGAAGCCTTTGACGTCGTCCCACCACGAGTCGTTGATGTCAGCGTCGCTGATGATCTCGTTGATCTTGGCCGCAGCGGCATCTGCCGCCGTGTTCTTGCGCTGGAGGGCGGCATCCCACCCTGCCCGCGCATCCGACTTCGCCTGCTGATACACGGCGATCTGGCTGTCGTACCCGCTGAGGTCGGCGTCGCTGTCGCCGGATTTCGCGGAGTCGCGTGCCTGCTCGGCTCCGGCCAGGCTCGTCTCGGCTGCGGCGTAGCTCTCGATCGCGTCGTCGGCGGCGAGCTGCGCGGCCTGCAGCTCATCGGCGTAGTCGACGAGGGCGACGCCGGTCACGCTGTAGCGCTCGGTCGCCTTTGCGATCTCTTCTGAGACGCGTCCCGACTCATCGCGGACGCGGTCGATCGCCTTCGAGATCGTGGTGTCTTCGTCGCGAATGCGGCGCAGCATCGTGATCGCGTCTTCTATGGCCGCGGCGGTGTTGACGTAGGTCTCGCCGTGCCCCTCGACGACGTGGGGCTGGCCGTCGATCTGCTCGAGTGCCATCAGCCGCTCGCAGAGTCGTGGTCGAAGGCTTTGAATGCGTCGTGGACCTGCTCGATCGCGGCTGCCAGGTCATCGGCAGCGGTGGTGAACTTGCGGCGGTTGTCGTCCCAGTTGTCGGCGAACTCGCGCACTCGGCCGGCGAGCTGGTCGTGGGCGGTGGCGTCGGCGCAGGCGTCTGCGGTGTCGCCGGAGGCCTCGAACTGTGTTGCGACGTACTCGAGGTTCGTGACAGCACCGCGCAGGTCGTCATAGCTCAGCCGGATGTCTGGCATGGGCTCACCGCCTTCGTAGGTCCTGGGACGAGCCTAGGAAGATGCTGAGCGTTTGGCGAGGGTGAGAACTCCCCATTCGTTGGTCTTGTGGATGCCTGGGTTTGGGGGTATGAGAGGAAAACGCGTCGGCGTCATGGAAAGGGGTGCGCAATCATCAGCGGAGTCGGCTTCGTGGCTACGCATTTCATGCTCCGCACCTCCACCAACGTGCGATGACCCAGAAGGCAAGATCCGAAGAACAGAACCTGAACCGCAGCCAGCAGAGGTGAAAGTGGTGGCCAGATGAGGGGCGCTAGACCAGCTCGGGTTTGCGGGCGAGCGCGCCGATCGAGACGGTGAGTCCGTCGCCGAGCACGAGCGAGTCGCCGATCTGCAGGCGCATGGGGTGTCCGGGCAGGAGTCGCTGCGTCACGATCCCGGATCGTGTGACTGCCGTGCCGTTGGTCGAGCCCAGGTCTTCTGCGAGCAGCTGCTCGCCGTCCCAGGTGACAGCCAGGTGGTTACGAGAGACGACATGGCCGTCGCCGCCAAGCGCGATCAGCCGCGGCGGTCGAACCCCGTCAGCACCGCTCGAGTGCGGACGTCTTCCGAGAATGGCGCCCCTGTCAAGAGGGATCAGGTCGCCTGTCGGCAGCGCGAGGGCGAGCTCATCTGCATATGCGACGCTCGATCGGCGTGCCTCGGCGATCTCATCAGAGGTGAACACAGCGATCTCGTCAGTGTCATCGTCGATGCGAATATCTGCGGCTCGTGCAATGACTCCGGGAATCTGCGACGTGCGGCGGTCGAGCGTGACCCGCACTGCGCTCACGTTCGCGACCCCGCCTTCGAGCGGAAGCGTCCCGTCACGCAGCTCATCGACGTTGCCGAACTCGAGTGACGTCGCGTGAACCACCTGCTGCACACCCACGAACTCGGGGGCAAGCGGCACCTCAGCAGCGTCTGCCTGCAGTGGCACATCCTTCCAGCGCACGACCCGCGCACCCTGGCTATCGGCGACGATCACCGCGAAAGGAGTCGCTCCGAGCCGCTCGAGCGAAGCCGCAACACTGTTGGCGCCCCGCGCAGCCGTGAGCAGCGCATGGGCGGCGGACAGCATCGAAACAGGGGTCTCAGGAGCGAATACCGCAACCGCTCCCCTGGCCGTGACTGCCCATGCCCGGCCGGGGCTGAACTCACACCGCATCAGAGTTCGTGCTCCATCATGCACCTCGCGGAACGGTGTCACTGACGAGCAGACGATTGGTGTCTTCCCAACCGTCATCAGAATCGACGGCGTCGACATCGACGACCGCGATGCTGACGTTGTCGCGAGCGCCGGCTTGCAGGGTGAGCTGCAGCAATTCGGCAGCTGCGTTCGCTGGCGACGGATGCGCGCGCAGCACCCGCGCGATGGTCGCGTTGTCGACTTCACCGGTGAGGCCGTCTGAGCAAACCAGCAGTCGTTGGTTGCGCTCCACCGGCACGAGCCAGGTGTCGGGCTTGGTCAGGTATCCGCCACCGATAGAGCGCGTGATCACGTTGCGCATCGGGTGAGCTTTAGCTTCGTCGCTGGTCATCTCGCCCGAGTCGATCATCTCCTGCACGACCGAATGGTCGACACTGATCTGCTCGAGCTGACCGCCACGCAGCATGTATGTGCGGGAGTCGCCGATGTTCACGAAGTACCACTGGATGCCGCAATCGTCCTGCGTCAGAACTCCGCCCGTCAGGGTGGTGCCGGCATTCTCGGCGCCTGCTCCGAGCACGGCTCCGAAGGCACGCTGGATGGCGCTCTCAACCTGGTCGGCCTTCGGCAAGCCAGGGCCCAGCAGCTGCTCGAACGTGCCGAGCGCGAGTGAAGAAGCACGGTCGCCAGCTTGATGACCGCCCATGCCGTCTGCGATCAGAAAGACCGGGAACGAGGCGATCAGCGAATCCTCATTGATCTGCCGGCGCAGCCCCACGTGCGTCGTTGCGCCCCAGCGAATGCTGGCAGCCTCATGGTGATAGCGGTACTCCCGCAAGTTTTGCTCCATGCGGCGCCCCCTTTCACAATTCGACAGACGCAACGACACACCCCCACACAGGGTGGCGCACCGGGCAGCACGTATCTGTCGACTTTACGAGAGCTCTCGCTTCACCGCACCGGGGAGAAGTCCCCTCGGCCATCGAAATTGGGTGGAAGCATGACGCGGAACGCAGAATTCGACCTGGCTCCGTTGCGATCCGCTGTCTCGCAGGCCGACCGCAGCGCCTTCAGGAAGCAGCACGGCAGACACGGCCAGCACGGCACAGGGCTGTGGCTGGCCCCTGTGCTCGTGGTCGTCTCAGCTGCCGGCTTCTTCTTCGGACCGACCTTCGCGGGGCTCGCTGGCGGATTCACGCTCATCATCTTCGCAATGTGGCTGTATCTGCTGTTCTGGCTCCGCCGTGAGTCGACCCTCGGCGTGCGCCTCGCCCGCTTCGCCGAGGCGAACGGCCTCGACGTGATCCCGAGACGCACATCCGCCGAGAAGGACGGTGCCCGCTTCGCTTCAGGCTCCAACGGAGCCGTGCAGTACGAGCTCACGCAGCCTGATGGATTCCAGGTCGGCGTGTGGGAGCTCACCTATGCGCTCGGATGGGGCATCTCACAAGAGACCTATTCCTACATCACGGTGCCGACAGCGCTCGAGACACCGCGGCTGCTCATCGCCCCGAAAGGCAGCTGGCAGGCTGGCAGCTATCAGCACGACGTGGTGAAGGAGTTCGAAGACAGCCACTGGACCGCGGTCAATCTGGTCCCGGAGGAGTCGACGGATGCGCAGGTCGCCGCAGCCGCACAGTCGCTTCCGCTGCGAGAACTCGAGCGGGCGATGCCAGAGGCCGAGAGCGAGTGCCGCGCAAGCGCGGCCACGGTCTACGGCCGCGGCCGCTGGCGCATCAGCGAGGCCGCTGCCTGGAGCGGATTCGCAACGCTCGAGGCAGCTTGGCGGGGTGCGCAGTCGCTGACATCGCTGACGCCACCGCCTGCAGACAGCCCCCCGCAGACGCATCGCGGTATGGGCGTCGGCATGCAAGGCCTGCTGCTCGTGGTGCCGCTGTGCGCGCTCATCCTGGGCGGAGCCTTCGGAGCGATGCTGCTCAGCTTGCAGCTGTTCCCAGACAGCTACTGAGCTGACGCACCCACAACGAGGAGAAGTCCCCAAGCGTCAGACGCCGGCACCCGATCCGATGAGCCGCTGGGTCTGGGCGTCGAAGAACAGCACGCGCCGCGCATCCGCCGTGAGCGTCATGCGCTCCCCCGCGACCGGCTCGTGATCCTTGTCGATGCGGGCGACCAGCTGCTTGTCGTCTTCGGCTCCGTGCACCGATCCGTAGACATAGACGTCAGAGCCGACTGACTCGACCAGTGCGATGTCGATCGTGAAGCGGTCTTCGTCGTGCTCGCCGCCTTCTGCGCCGCCGTGAGCCTGGGTGTCAAGGTCTTCGGGACGCACGCCGACCACGATGTCGTCGTGCTCGAACTCGAGTCCCGCAGGAACCGGCAGCAGGTTGCGACCGACACGAACACGTCTTCCGGATGCGCCGTCCGACTCCAGACGCCCGGCGAGCAGGTTCATGGTCGGGGATCCGATGAAGCCTGCCACGAACAGCGTCTCGGGGCGGCTGTACAGCTCTTTCGGGGTGCCGACCTGCTCGATGCGGCCCGCATTCATGACGACGACGCGGTCGCCCATCGTCATCGCCTCTGTCTGGTCGTGGGTGACGTAGACGGTCGTGACGCCGAGTCGCTTCTGCAGCTGTGAGATCTGCGTGCGAGTCTGCACGCGCAGCTTCGCATCGAGGTTCGAGAGCGGCTCGTCCATCATGAACACCTGGGGGTCGCGCACGATCGCACGGCCCATGGCGACGCGCTGCCGCTGCCCGCCTGAGAGCTGGCGAGGCTTGCGGTCCAGGTACGGCTCGATGTCGAGCAGCCTGGCCGCCTCGACGATGCGCTCCCTGCGCTCGGCCTTCGGCACACCGATGTTCTTGAGCGCGAACTCCATGTTGCCCTCGACCGTCATGTGCGGGTAAAGCGCGTAGTTCTGAAACACCATGGCGATGTCGCGCTCGGCTGCGGGCGCGGTCGTCACGTCTTCGTCGCCGAAGAGGATCGTGCCCTCAGTCGGCAGCTCGAGGCCCGCCAGCATCCGCAGCGTCGTCGACTTGCCGCAGCCCGACGGCCCGACAAGCACGAGGAACTCTCCGTCGGCGATCTGCAGCGAGATCTCTTCGACGGCATTCCTGTCGGCGCCTGGGTAGCGAAGCCCGACGCGTTCGAGTGTGAGGTCCATGACTGATGCGATCCTTTCGTGCCCCGGGCGGGGCGGGAGCAGCCTCCTGGCACTCCCGCCCCGCTCAGTGCGAACGGTGCCTACTGCTCGAGCAGGGGCGCCATGTCGTTGTCGTAGAGATCCTGCAGCGTCGCCTCGAGGTCGGCGAGGGTGGCCTCGACGTCTGCATCGGTCGTGAGGATCTCCTGCAGCGTCTGCGACAGGTTGAGGTCGCCGCCGGGCAGGAACACGCGAGCGAAGTCCTGCGAGCGAGCGTTCTCGAGCTGGTTGACGGCTACCTCGAAGACCGGAGTCTCGGCGTAGACGTCGCTCATGTCGACATCGGTGCGAACGGGCAGGTAGCCGGTTCCTGCCGAGAACGTTGCGGTGTTCTCGGAGTTGGTCACGAAGTCGATGAACATCGCCGCGGCCAGCTGACGCTCGGGCGTCGACTTCGCGGCGATGCTGAGGCCGGCGCCGCCAGTGGGCACGACGGCGTTGTCGCCGCTGGGTCCGAGCGGCAGGAATCCGACGCCGATCTCGAAGTCGGCCGTCTCGAGGATGCCGCTGAGCGATCCGGTCGACGCGACGACCTGGCTGACAGCACCAGCTGAGAAGTCGGTGGCCGGGTCACCGCTGACGACGGTCGCCCAGTCGTCGTTCACTGCGTCCTGTGCGAACTGCAGCGCCTCGACAGTCTCGGGGCTTGAGACAGAAGAGAAGTCCCACTCGTCGCTCCAGGCGCCGCCGTGGCCCCAGACCAGGTTCGACATGGTCCACGCCGGGTACTCGGCCTGCGGCGGGAAGGCGAACGGCGTCGCGCCTGTGTCGGAGTCGGTCAGCGCCTGCGAGTGCGACGCGACTTCCTCCCACGTCTCGGGCGCGGCATCGAGGCCGGCAGCCTCGTAGTGCTCGGCGTTGTAGTAGAACAGCGGGGTCGAGCGCGCATACGGAGCTCCGTAGTGCGAGCCTTCGTAGAGGTAGTCGCCGTACAGGGCTTCCTGGTACGTGCCGGTGTCGGCTTCGATCGCCTCGAACAGCGGGTCGACGGGCGCAAGCGAGCCGTTGAGGTAGTTCGTGAACCAGGTGGCGTCCGAGAGCACGACGACATCGCCGACGTCGCCCGAAGCCTGCGCGGTCTGGAATCGCTCCGAGACCTCTTCGTAGTTGGCGCCCGCGGTCACGTGCTCGACCGTGATGCCGGTCTCGTCTTCGAAGGCCGCGATGAGATCCTTCTCGATATCCATCGAGCCACCGGGGTGGTTCGACCAGAACGTGATCGAGTCGGCGGGCTCGATGCTCGCGAAGTCGGTGTCGACCGCTGCGTCAGCGTCGGCGTCGGCGTCGGTCGAGACGCCGGGACCGCACGCGGTCAGCGCGAGGGTTGCCGCGGCAACGGCCGCGACGAGTGAGGCACCGCGGATGCGGCGGTGCGGGGAGCGATTGGACATGGGGTTCTTCTCCTTGTTCGGGATGGGTGTCACTTGACCGCACCCTGGGTGAGTCCGGCCACGATGTAGCGCTGCAGCGCAGCGAAGATGATGAGCACGGGCACGATGACGAGCACGGCGCCGGCCATGAGGATGCCGTAGGTGCCGGTCTGCCCCTCGATCGAATTGAGCAGGTTCAGCCCCACCGGGAGCGTCATCTTGTCGACCGAGTCGGTGATGATGAGCGGCCACAGGAAGTTGTTCCACTCGTTCACGATCGTCACGAGCCCGACCGTCGCAATGGTCGGCGCCGAGACGGGAACGATCACGCGCCACAGCCGCTTCCAGTGCCCGGCTCCGTCGAGCTCGGCCGCTTCGACGAGCGCGATCGGCACCGTCTTGAACTGCTGCCGCAGCAGGAACGTGCCGAAGGCTGTTCCGAGGCCCGGCAGGATGATGCCCCACAGCGTGTTTCGGCCGCCCAGCCCCGAGATCGTCAGGTAGTTTGGCAGCATCGCGACCTCGGGCGGCACCATGAGCGCGACGAGGATGCCCAGGAAGATCACGTTCTTGAAGCGCACGTTGATGAACACCAGCGCGTAGGCGGTCGTGATCGCCAGCATGACTTTGATCGCAGAGCCGACGGATGTGGTGATGATGCTGTTGAGGAACACCTGCCCCAGCGGCACCCGCTCGGCCACCTGCTGGTAGTTGTCGAACGTCGGGTCCTCTGGCCAGATCGTCGGAGTCACCGTGACGATCTCGCCGACCGGCTTGAACGACGAGATCACCATCCACACCAGCGGCAGCACGATGATGAGCAGTGCGAGCAGCATGGGCAGGTAGCCGCCGAGCACAGCAGACCACAGCTTCTTCGGAGTCAGTGCGCGCTTCATGCGTAGTGCACCTTCCGCTCGACGAACCGGATCTGCACGACGGTGACGATCAGCAGCACGAGGAACAGCACGACCGAGATCGACGCCGAGTATCCGGCTCGCTGATACGCGCCGAAGGACTGCAGGTACACCTCGAACAGGATGGTGTTCGTTCCGTTGCCGTCGGGCGTCATGATGCGCAGCACGTCGAAGGCCTGCATCGAGCTGAGGATGCTGGTGATGAGGATGAAGAACATCGTGGGGCTGAGCAGCGGCAGCACGACCCTGAAGAAGGTGCGGATCGAGCCGGATCGGTCGACGCTCGCAGCCTCGAGCAGATCATTGGGAATCGACTGCAGGCCAGCCAGGAAGATGACGGCACAGTAGCCGAGGTTCTTCCAGATGTAGACGACGATGACCATGACCAGCGCCAGGTCAGGGTCGAGGAACCACTCGGGCGAGTTCTTGCCGAAGAACGCGAAGACGTGACTCAGCACGCCCAGATTCGGGTCGAAGATGAAGCTCCAGACCAGGCCGACGCCCACGCCCGAGAGCACGTAGGGAGAGAACACCGCCGTGCGGACGATGGTCCTGCCCGGAAGGCGGCGGTTGAGCACCACCGCGAGAGCAAGCCCCAGCACCATCGAGCCGACGACGGTCGCAAGCGTGAACACGCCAGTGACTCGCCAGACCTCGGCGCCGGTCTCAGAGGTGAAGAACCGCAGATAGTTGTCGAAGCCGACGAACGAAGCCGTGTCTGCGCCGAGCCGCCAGTTGAGCATCGAGAAGCGGATGTTCGCGAACAGCGGGTAGTAGATGAACAGCAGGATCAGGGCGATGTTGGGGCCTGCGAACAGCAGGAATGTCGTCCAGTTGCGCGCGCTCCTGCGCCGAAGGGCCGAGCGGTGAGCGGAGCTTTGCACGGGATCGAACGTAACCATCCCTCATGGACGGCTTGGGCGCTTGCTGTGAACAGCCGGTGAACTGCTTGTGAATGGACACACAGCATGCGAAAGGGCGGGTGCCCCCGAAGGAGCACCCGCCCAAAAACTCAGCTGGCGTCTTAGCCGGCGAGCTGGTCGTCGAGGTCGCGAATAGCCTGACCCATCTGACGCAGAGCCTCAGCCATGTCCGTGACACCCTCAGCAGCCGACTTCATGCCGTCCGTCAGCTCCTGGTAGCCCTCCTGGAACTTGCCCGAAGCCTTCTCCGTCTTGAAACCATCAGCCACAAGGTCATCAACATAACCCTGGAGCTTGTCCATCAGGTCATCAATCTCGTCCTTGCCGTCATCGAGCTGCTTCGCAGTCGAGTCCATCTCGTCATAGGTGGCGCCGAAATCCGACATCATTCACATCCTTCATATGAGAGTTCAGCCCGACTACGGGCCCTTACAACCACAACACTACGAACCACACCACCCCAGCACAACGAGGAGAAGTCCCCACACAGCGCACGTTCACCTTCGGACAGCGTCTGCTGACATGCGAAAGGGCGGGTGCCCCCGAAGGAGCACCCGCCCGAAAACTCAGCTGGCGTCTTAGCCGGCGAGCTGGTCGTCGAGGTCGCGAATAGCCTGACCCATCTGACGCAGAGCCTCAGCCATGTCCGTGACACCCTCAGCAGCCGACTTCATGCCGTCCGTCAGCTCCTGGTAGCCCTCCTGGAACTTGCCCGAAGCCTTCTCCGTCTTGAAACCATCAGCCACAAGGTCATCAACATAACCCTGGAGCTTGTCCATCAGGTCATCAATCTCGTCCTTGCCGTCATCGAGCTGCTTCGCAGTCGAGTCCATCTCGTCATAGGTGGCGCCGAAATCCGACATCATTCACATCCTTAAAATTCAGCCCGACTCCGGGCCCGTACAACAACCACACTACGAACCACACCACCCCAGCACAACGAGGAGAAGTCCCCATTAGGACTTCGGTTCGATCCATCGCAGGGAGCTGACAATTGCGTCGAAAAGAGCGCGGATGCGGACTGCGGGCTCGTCGTCGGCCGGCACATCGACAGGCCTCATGAACGAAGCAGTCAACTGCAATGCCTTCTGACGCTTCGAGCCCGGCACAGGCGTGAGGTAGGTCACGGTGTCAATGATGATCTTCTCACCCTGCATGTCCTCTTCCCGCTCAGTCCGGAATCGCATGATTCTCGGATCACCGAACAGCGGCTGCGCGTTGAACTTGCGGATCATGCCGACTGCCATCTGATCCACGGTCATCTCGGCCGTCGATCGCCGTATGGAGGCCACTATGGAGCCTGGCACCATCACCATGTCGTCAGTGCGCTCCATCGGACCTATCGTGGCGATTGCCCTGGCGTCTTGCATCTTCGAGTACGCGCGATTGACCATGGGCCGAAGCTGAGCGAGAATCTCGGGCCTGCCCGCGGCCATCAGCCGCTTCGCGAGCTGAGACTGAACGCTCTTCTCAGCGGCCGTGCTGACTGGAGTCTTCGCCCAGCCTGCAGGCAGGTCGAACTCAAAGTCGGGCTCTTTGGCTGCTCCGAGTTCGTCGCGCAAGCTGGACGTCATCGTTGCTCCTTCGATGTGAGGTCATTCACCGTGTGCAGTTGACGGAAGTCGGTTCCAACGGCTCGTGTGTGTGTCTCGTCATCGATGAGCCCACGACGAAGGAGCACCCCGAGCGCCTCGTTGCGCACCTGCAGCATCTGGTCAGCGGTCTGTGACTCCTGGGCAGGCATGCTCGGCTTCGACGCAAGAAACTGCAGCCCCAGCACCAGCAGGGAGGCCGCAAGTGTGAGGATGCCGACTGCTGGCCATACGCCGGCAGCTCCCCCGCTGACTGAGATTCTCGTGAACATGAAGGCCAGACCCGCTGCGGTGCATATCGCGATGAAGCCGTTCGTCCAGACCGTGAGCCCCGAGCGGCGCCGACCACGACGCAGCCACCGGACCATGGAGAGAACAGGGCCGAGCAGTGCCAGGGCGAAGCAGACACCAGCAATGACGACAGCCGTGTCGGTCTCTATTCCGGTGAGCACGCCATGAGTCGGCTGGAATGCCATGAACGCAGCGGGCGCCACGATAGCCGCCAGCCAGGCCAGGCCCTCCAGAACATTCAGAGCCCACAGGTCCTTCTCAAGGTCTCCGGCCGCCAACCTGACCTTCGACTCGACCCTGGAAAGCGGCAGTGCTTCAGATTCGGGAGCAGTCCTCGCCCAGTCGAGCACCTCGGCCGGCCAGTCCCGGCTCAGCTCAGTCATTCTCAGCGCCCCCCGCTGCTTCGTCCTTCGGCTGCGGCCAGATGGTATCGAGCGCGACCAGCGGGTCATCGGGCACGGTCGAGAAACGAGTGCCGTCCGAGGCAGTGATGGTCAGCGAGTCGAGGAGCCCGCCGAGGCCGATCATGACTACTCGCAGCAGGTCTACCGGAGTCGGCTCGACCTCGACCACGAGCGCTGAATCTCCGTCTGAGAACACGAAGAGGGCGTGCGCCACGGTGACCACAGGCAGGTCCTCGTCTTCGAACTGCATCTGCCGGGTGAGCACTGCTTCGAACCCCGGTCCGATGTTCGTGGCCATGTCAGTGGGCCGCACTCGGTAACCGTCGGCCGCAAAATCAGGCATGCCCGCAGCACTGCCGAACCGAACCTCGACACTTGCAACGGCATCGATCTGCCTCGACCAGACCTGAAATGCAAAGTCAGTGCTGTCGTCACGCTGCTCGAGTCCCTGACGGATGATGTCGCGTGCCAGCGGTTCTCGTTCAGGGCTCCAGGAGTCACCGAGGAGCTCGGGCAGATCCGCAACTGCACCGTCTGCGAATCCCTCGTGGTCAGCCCCGGAAAGACGCGGAATCTCAAGCCACCCCGGGATGCGAACGTCGAACTCTATGTCCCAGCGGCCGGGCTCTGCAGTCATGCCTTCACACTAACAGGATCGGCAGGAGGCATCACCAGGGGATGTCGAGGACGGGCAGCTCACCAAACGGGGTCGTCGCCTTCGGCGCCGTCTTCAGACTGGGGATGTCAAGGCCACCGAGCCCACCGATCGAACTGACCCATCCCGAGTACTTGAAGGCCTGACCGACCAACGAGTGCGTGATCTCGATCGATCCGCCGACCAAGCTGAGAGGTGCTGTCAGCAGACGCGGGAAGAATCCTGTTCCGCGCATATTCGTGAAGTGCTTGGCAAACGAGTCGCCGAGCCCCTCGGAACTCTTGCCGAAGGCCAGCTGTGAAAGGATCTCGACGCCTCGTTCGCCCTTCGGCACTGTCAGGATGCCGTCGCCCTGCTTCATGAAGGTGGCGAGGCGGTTGCCCGAGCCAGACTTCCAGACATCTTTCAGTGCGCTCGCACCAGACTTGTACGTCTTCGGGTTGAAGTTCTTGACAGCAGTCTTGCCGAACTCTTTCAGGCCGGCCTTGTTCCAGAGCATGCCGACCTTGCCGAACGGTATGACGCCGACGACCGCCAGAGCAACGTCAAGCCAGCCCTTGTCGCCTCGGATCGCCTGATAGATCGTGAGGGCGAGCGTGACGACGGCAACCACAGCGGCGATCGCCGCGATGATCGGGCCACCGATGATCATGCCGGCGATCGCGAGCACGATGGCGGCAATCGTCAGTGCCGTCTGAATCCAACCCACGACCTGGTCGACCCTGTCCCAGAAGTCATCTTCGAGGCCGTCGTCGAGGACGTCGCCGATGTTGGTGACTGCGATGTCGAATGCATCGGACCAGTCTTTGTAGTTGCTGTCGTAGGAGTTCGCCTCTGTGACCCACTCCTGATACTTGGCCTCTTTGGCCTCATTCTGAGCATCAGCGGCCTTTGCATCCGGGTCGTCCTTGTCGTCGCCCTTCGCCTCAGGGTCAGCATCCTTGTTGCCAGGAAGCGCCTCGTACTCAGTCCACAGCGTCTCGCAGTTTCCGGAGTACACGCGAAGATTCCAGTGCGGAGTCGCAATGGCATCGGCATACGTGACCAGATACTCTCCGGTAGGCGAATACAGCTTGCCTGCTTTGTCGAGCATCTCGTATGTGTCGTCGGTGAGGTTGCGAAGCTTGTCAATTGCCTTGCCGAACTGACCGTAGTCAGATTCCTTCACTCCCTTGAGCACCCTCGCGCTCTCCACCATGCTCTCGCCGAGGTCGACGATTGCGGTGCCACGCGTGCGGATCGAGCTCGGCTCACAGTCGAGCGGAGCGATCTCGTTGCCTGCTGGTGAATTCGGCTGCGCCATTCTGGTTCACTCTTCCAATCGTGGTCGGCTACTCGGACTGCGAATTCTCGAACTGCGTTGCAGCCTCGGTATCGAACTTCTGAAACTCTTCTACGACAGCGTTGACATGCTCGGCGATCTTGCCGACGTCGCGGGAGAGGTCTTTCCGCTTGAGCGACCACTGAGATTCGAACTCGCCAGCCTTCTCGCGCAGTTCGCCCCGGCCATAGGGGTTCCCGATGGCTTCTTCCAGGTCGTTCGACCGGTCGACAGCGTTGTCCAGCTCCTCAACGATGTTGTTGAGCTGATCCTGCAGTGTCAGCAGCTGGTCCCACTTGATCAGAACGTCAGACACGGGCTTCTCCTCCGAAAACTTGAATGTTCATCATGCTCGGGCTGCGGCGAGCGATTCGAGCGGTTCGTCGCAGACACCAGCCTACGAATCAGGGCGAAACTCCACAACGAGGAGAAGTCCCCAGCAGGCCGCGGGTCCGCACCTACTCGCCTTCGGACTCGCTCTTCTCGCGCGCCTCGCGGCGCCTGCGCATCCGCTCTCTGCGCTCTTCTCGCTCCTTGTCTGCCGCAGCCTTCGCGGCCGCCTGGGCAGCCGCCTCAGCCGGGTCGACGACAGGCTCGTCGTTCGCGGGCCGCATGGGCGCC
Organism: Agrococcus casei LMG 22410; assembly: GCF_900163565.1. Taxonomy (GTDB): domain Bacteria; phylum Actinomycetota; class Actinomycetes; order Actinomycetales; family Microbacteriaceae; genus Agrococcus; species Agrococcus casei. Next base: position 100,765 of record NZ_FUHU01000020.1, on the reverse strand, counting down.
GACGACGCCGCGCTGGCAGCCGGCACGGGGTAGTCGTCGGGCACGAACGGCATCTGCATCGTGATCCATTTGCCGTTCTGCACGAAGATGCCGCGTCCGACCGGATACTCGGTTCGCTTCACGCGCGGGAACGGCACCTTGAAGAAGGTGTCGCCGTCGTGGGTGTCAGGCTTGAGCACAATGCCCTGACGCCCCTGCTTGAGCTCGCCGATGATGCCTGCGCTCGTCGTCATGCGCGAGATGTCGCCGTCGCCGAACAGCACATGGTCGCTCTTGTTGACCGCCTGCAGCATCGCTCGCATTGCGCGGTCGGCGCTGCCGTCGGCAAACTGCGGCGCATCCTCGAGGAAGATCGCGATGCGTCCGGGAATCGACTCGTCGACGAGGATCTCGGCAAGCTCGGTCGCGAGCTCCTTCGCGTCGTCATCGCGAGTGACGCTGCGCACCCACGGCCTGAAGTCGGTCAGCACCGAGCGTCGTCCGCCGAAGTGGAAGAGCTTGACGTCGGGGTCGAACTTCTCCATGGCGATGATGAGCGACTTCATGGCGTTGGTGCGACCCGACTGCGGCGGACCAGCCACCACGAATGTGCCGTATGCGTCGAAGCCCTTGGCCGCCAGTGTGTCTTCTGCGATGCCCCAGACCGGGAAGCCCTCGTCCTGAGCGGGCAGCTTCGTGACGGGGATCTTCGTGGGCAGCGCCCCGATCTCCTCGATCTCCTCGACGCCGCGGGAGACGAGGTCGGCTGCCATCTTGTCCATGGCCTTCGACTGCTCGGCGACGTTCGACTCGCCCGTGAGCACGGCCATCTGCACCTCGGCGCCGTCGACGATCGCACGCCCCGGAGCCGACTGCTCGTTGAGCACGTCTCGCGGCACGCCCAGCAGCGTGTAGCCCGACTCCTCTGACAGGCGCAGCACGATGCGTCGGGAGACGTTCGAGGCGACGCTCGACGAGATCGATCCGCCGCGGTCGACCGTCATGACGGCGTGCACGCCGAGGGGCCGACCTTCACCCAGGATGCGCATGAAGTTCTGATAGAACGGCGCTCTGGCGGCAGTGATCTCCCAGTTGTTCTTGAACTCTGCGAAGTTGTCGATCAGCACGATGATGCGCGGCATCGTCGGGTCGGCGAGCTGTCGGTACTCGGTGAGGTTCGAGGCGTCGACGCTGCCGAACTGCTTCGATCGGCGATCCATCTCCATGCCCAGCGACCGCAGCAGACGCTGCACGCGCTCGGCGTCCTCGCCGTCGATGACCGAGCCGACCTGCGGCAGGCGCTCTGCCGACCGCAGCGCGCCAGAGGCGAAGTCGAGGCCGTAGACCTCGGCCTTGCCCTGCTCGGGGTTCATGCCCGCGGCGACCGCGATCGACTTCAGCACGGTCGTCTTGCCCGAGCCCGACGTGCCGTAGACGAGCATCGAGCCGTCGCGGTCGGGGTTCCAGTACACGGGCAGCTGCTGCTGCCGCTCGGGCAGGTCAGCGATGCCGAGCACGATCTGCGAGTCGTTCGTCTCGGTCAGGTCCTCGAGCTTGATCGAGGTCGAGAGGTCGTCGAGCCACGGCCTGCGAGGCAGCGGAATGCCCGCCTTGTCAGCCGCCGTGATGACAGTCTTGACGACGCGCTTCTGGTCGTTGGGGCCGAGCTCCTCGTCGGTGAGGTCTGCCTCTGGGGCCTTGTCTGCCTCCCACTGCACAGTCGATCCGAACCGCAGCTCGGCGACCCGCACATCCGCGACGACCTCTTCTTCTGTCGTCCAGCCGCCCGCATACGCCGACTGGAACGGCACAAGACGACCGGGACCGGTCTTGGCGATGCCGCGCCCGGGGATCGAAGGGCTGAAGGATGCGGCGATCTCGTCATCGACGACGTCCTTCGAGTCCGACTCGTCGGCCATGCGAAGCGCCACACGAAGGTTGGTGTTGGCGCGGAGGTTGTCTTTGATGACACCGGCGGGGCGCTGCGTGGCCAGGATGAGGTGGATGCCGAGCGAGCGACCGCGCTGGGCGATGTCGACGACGCCGTCGACGAACTCGGGCACCTCGCCCGCGAGCGCCGCGAACTCGTCGACCACCAGCACGAGCGCCGGCGGCGTCTCGGGGTCGCGACGCTTCTCGAGCTCGAGCAGGTCTTTGGCCTTCTTGCGGTTGAACAGGTGCTCTCTGAAGTGCAGCTCGGCGCGCAGCGAGGTCAGTGCTCGGCGCACGAGGTGCGGCGAGAGGTCGGTCACGAGGCCGACGCAGTGCGGCAGCTCGACGCAGTCTGCGAACGCGGAGCCGCCCTTGTAGTCGACGAACAGGAATGTGACGCGGTCGGGGCTGTGCGCCGCGGCCATGCCGAGCACCCACGCCTGCAGGAACTCAGACTTGCCCGCACCGGTCGTGCCTCCGACGAGGGCGTGCGGGCCCTGGGTTCTGAGGTCGAGGGTCATCGGCTCTGCTGCGCCCTGACCGATGATGGCGCGCAGGTCGCCCGCCTTCTTCATGCGGGGCGGGTCTTTGGCCGTGCGGTCGATGATCGTGTTGTTCTCGCGCCAGCGGTCGATCACCGCTGCGGGATTCTCGGCGACCTCGTTGCCGACCAGCGACAGGAACATCACCGAGTTCGGGATGTCGGAGGCGTCTTCGATGACGGTGGAGGAGTCGACGACGGGAGCGAGCCGCTTGGCGAGCATCGTCATGTACTCGTTCGAGACGCCTTCGACGCGAGCTCCCTCGTGCACGACGCCCGACCGCACGACACCGACCGTCGCGTCATTGAGGCCCTTCGAGACGTCGATGAAGCTGCGGCAGGCTGCCGGCAGCGTCTCGACCGTGGGCGCGACGAACAGTGCGAAGACGCCGACCTCGGATCCGCGCTCGAGGATCTGCGTCAGCCGCGGGCGGTCGACGGGCGGGTCGCCGGCGACGATGAGCACGATCGCAGTGTTGCCCTTGAACGTCACGTCGCTGAGCGCACGGTCGATGTCGGAGCCGAAGTTCATCGGGTTCCAGTCGTCCTTGAACGGCTTCATGCGGCCGTTGCCGCCCTTCGAGCGGCCGATGACGATCTCTTCGAGGCTGCTGAGCAGCGCGCCGCCGCTGGATGCGGAGTCGGCGAGCGGGAGGTCCTTCAGCGGGTTCCGCTCGCTGGTGGTGTGCGGCATCCACTTGAGCCAGTCGAGCTCTTCCGTCCAGTCCGGGTCGGTCAGCGCGACCGTCACGACCTCGTTCGGAGCGTGCATGCCCAGCAGCTGCACGACGAGGCCGCGCAGAACGTCGCTCGTGATCGACTTGGGGCCTGCGACGCCGAATGATCCCGACGTCTGCAGCGACTCGAAGATCGGCACGTCGTCGATGTGCTTGTAGCGCTCGCGCAGGTGCTCGACGCGCTCGATGTACTCGGGCAGCGACTCGGGGTTGTCGCTCTCGCCGATGGTGTTGCGGCTCTCGTCGCGGCCGACGCCGAGGCGCAGCGCCAGGAAGTTCCAGTGCTCGGGCCTGCGGCTCCACAGCATGGGGCCGAGCTTCATCGCCTGGTCGAAGACGGTGGCGACCGCCGGAACCTCACGGCTGCGCACCTTGCGCTCCTTCGGGTTCTCCTTGTAGAAGAGCTCCTCGAGCTCTTCGTACTGCTTCTCGAAGATCGCGTCGTCCTTCTTGAACTGCAGACCGGCGCGGGCGCGCTGCGTGATGAAGTTTCCGAACATCATCATCGGCGTCGCTGCCATGATCAGCAGCGAGCGCACTCGACCGGTCATGGCATACAGCGCACCGGCCATCAGCAGCGGAGCCACCAGCATCGGCCACGGGAACATGTTCTTCATGCGCTCGGTGGGCATGCGCGGCTCTTTGAGCTCTTCGCCCGGGTAGCGCGGCTCGACGATCGGCGAGCGGTTGAACATCAGGGCGCCGCCGCGCTCGAGGATCGCGTCCTCGCCCTGCGCGCCGAAGCTGCCGACGACCTGCACCACGACGATCGTGTCGCCGAGCGTGAAGGGCTGGCCGGGGATGACGGTGAGCCGCTGCACGCGACCGCCGTCGACCACGATGCCGTTCGACGAGCCGAGGTCGACGATCTCGATGTGCTGCCCGACCTCGATGCGCGCGTGCTTCTTCGACACGAGCTGGTCGCTGAGCACGATGTCGTTGTCGGGTCCTCGCCCGATCGACGCCTGGCCGGGACGCAGATGGAACTCGGCCCCCGCATCCGGCCCCGAAGAGACGTGCAGGGTCGCCACGACCTCGGTTCCGTCGTCCATGACCGCCGATGACGTGCGCTGACCCAGGTTGACGACTCGGGCATTGAAGCCAGAGCCGATGGGCGCCTCGCCGATGAGCGTGTCGGGCGAGAGCGGCACGAGCTGCTGCTGCGTCGGAGGCGCGACCGCGACCGAGAGGACGTCGTCGGCACCAGCCCAGATCGTCTTGTCAGGGTCGGCCTCGGCGATCTGCCTCGCCACGTTCTCGACCGTCGCGGTCGAGTCGGCGGTGACGACGATGTCGGTCGGCATGACGCCGTCGCGGTGCAGTGTCAGCTTGACGCGCATTGTTGACTCCTAGGTGGGCAGAGCCCGGTGTTCAGTCTTGTGCCTTGAGCGACTCGTTGTCGAGCAGCGTGAGATCGGTCTTCGACACCAGCCGAGACGAGATCGCGTACTCGACGAGCCGTGCGCGACGGTGCGTCGCGAGCTTGCCGGGAGCCGCGCGCATGCCCTGCACGCCCATCTGGTCGAGCTTGTCGCAGAGGGTGTCGAGGCGGCGGTTGAACTTCGACATCGTCCAGCCGAGTCGCTCGGCAACCGCCGAGTTCGACGGCAGCTCGCTCGCGCCCACGGCGTCGCGTCGCAGCATCGGCTCTGCGAGCGCAACCACGAGCAGGCGCTGCGAGTCATTGAGGCGAAGCGGCATCACGGTCTCGGTGCCCACCGGGCGCCTGACCGAGGGGGTGATCTCGAACTCGGGCTGCGTGATCGAGATGTTGAACTCGTAGGTCGTCGGGCCAGCGGTGAACACGACCACGTAGTCGGCGAACACGAGCGGCATCGAAGCGCCGGGGGCCAGCCACGACTGCACCGTGCCTTCGCCGCTCGACACCGTTGCCGACAGCCGAGACCCGATGTTGGTCAGCCACCACAGGCGGTCGGCGAGGCCGATCTCGAGAAAGTGGCGGTGGAGGTATTGGTTCTCGTCGATCGCCAGATCGCCCTCGCGCCCGATGACGAACGGCCGCTCGCTCGAGACCGGAAACCACTCCCCGGCGAACTCGACCTGGACATCCGACTTGTTCTCACTGCTCATCGCTGCACTGCTCCGCATACTGAGAGGTCTGACCCGTTTCGCGAACGATCTGCACGTAGATGCAGGTCGTGCCGCTCGAGTCCTTGGGCACGGTCACCTGGGGCTCGTCGAGCCAGTCGGTGACGGGGTTCTCGCCGGTCTGCTCGTACCGGTAGCGGTACCGGTCGCCGTCGGCGGGCTGGGGGTTCACCCAGGTGAACGTCACGTCGTCGCCCTCTTCGACCACTGTGAATCCGGTCGGAAGCTGCGGTGCGGCAGGCGGCGGCGGAGGCGGTGGCTCCGAGGGGTTGCCATCGATGGCCTCGCCGCTGGGAATCAGGATCGCGATGACAATCACTGCGATCACGACGAATGCGGCGGCGATGCTCAGCGGAATCCACAGCTTTCGCGAGCGCTTGCGCTCCTCGGGCGTCGAAGCCGGAGCTTGGGGCTCTGCCTGCTGCTGCGGAGCGGCCTGGTCGAACACCTGCGCGCGGATGACCGTCTTGTCGTCGACCGCCTGCGGAACATTGCTCTGCACGACGGCGGACGGGCCAGCCAGAGGAGGCTGCGGCGCGTGCTGCGCGTCGATAGTGACGACGCCGCGGATGCGGGTTGCGCCTCCGTCTTCCTCCTCCATGTCGCCCTGGGCGACGGCGTCGTCGAGCACATCGATCTGCGTGACCGGCAGCGCCATGCTCGACTCGACGCGCTGCAGTGCGCGCCCCAGGTCGAGCGAGCTCGAGTACCGCTTGCGCCCATCCGCCTCCATGGCGATGCGCAGCGCATTCTCGAGCTCGGGAGGCACGTCGCTTCTGGCGAGCGGCGCCACTGCCCCGGCTTCGATGCGCTCGATCAGATCGAGGCTCGAGTTCGACTCCCCCGGCATCTCGAACGGCGTGCGGCCGGCGAGCAGCGTGTAGAGCGTGGCGGCCAGCGAGAACACGTCTGACTCGGGGCCGGCCCAAGGCTGGCTGGCAAACGCCTCGGGCGGCGACCACGGCACCGACATGCCGGTCTCCTGGTCGCTCACAGTGCCGGAGGTCGCGATGCCGAAGTCGGTCAGCGCCGGCCGGTTGTAGGCGGTGACGAGGATGTTCGCGGGCTTGATGTCGCGGTGCAGGATGCCGGCGCGGTGTGCGGTCTCGACGGCGCCCGCGATCTGCACGCCGAGCGTGAGCACCTCAGGGACCGAGAAGCGCTCGCGCTGATACCGTTGCCCGAGGTTGGCCTTCGGCGCGTACTCCATCGCCAGGTACGGCCGCCCGTCGGGCGTGACCGCGGCACCGTAGATCGTGACGATCGACGGGTGCTCCGAGAGCTGCGCCATGAGGTTGGCCTCGTTGCGAAAGTTCTCGATCGCGTTCTGGTTCACCTGCGACTGCAGCAGCACCTTGATCGCAACGCGCCTGCTGGGCAGCGCCTGCTGGTACAGGTACACATCAGCGAAGCCGCCCGACCCCAGCAGCTGGATGAAGTCGTAGCCGGGTATCTCGGGCGGCGGTGCCGGAGCGCGCTTCGGACTCACGGAGCGACCACGCTGATCACGACGCCTTCGCCGAGGTCGATGCGGTCGCCGATGTAGCCGAACACGGGCGACGAGCCGCGCAGACGCTGCGGCGGCTGGCCCTCCCGCTCGAGCACCGTGCCGTTGGTCGAGTCGAGGTCTTCGACGACCACGTTCCACTCTTCAATGCGAATCTCGCAGTGGCTGCGCGAGATGTCTTCGTCTGGGCTCTCGACGACGATCAGCTTCGGCGCGCGGCCCGGCTGCGTGCGTGCGCGGGGCCGGCGTCCGAACACGGCACCGTCAGAGAGCGGGATGCGCTGGCCGTTCGGCAGCTCGGCCACGACGAACTCGGGGCGCGGGCGCTGCTCGAGCGAGCCCGACACGACCGCGGCTCCGCAGACGAAGCAGTTGGGAATCGTCGGCGGATTCACGTGGCCGCTCGGGCAGACAGTCGACAGCACCAGCACGGCATCGGGATCCGCTGCGGGCACGACGGGGCGCGAGCCGGTCTCGGCCTCGGCAGCACGCTGTGCACGGAGTCGCTCGACGAGTCCGCGGGCGTCTTCCGCGCGCACGGTGCTGCCGTCGTGGTCGCCGAGCTGTGCCGGCGCCTGAGGCGTGGGCGAGAGTGCCGGCTGTGCGGGTGCGGCAGGTGCTGCTGCGGGCTCGGGCTGCGGCGCTGGCTCGGGCTGCGGTTCGGGCTCGGGGGCAGGCGCGGGCTGCTGAGCCTCGGGCTCGACCCTGCGGAATCCCGGAACCGAGTCGATGATCGGGCCGCTGGGTGCGGGCGCGGGTGCTGACTCGGGCTCTGGTGCAGGCTCAGGTGCAGGCTCCGGCTCAGGTGACGGTGCCGGATCGGCAATCGGATGCGCAGCCTGCAGCCCGCCGGGAGCCGCGGTCTCTGCAGAGAAGGGGGCAGCCCCATCCGTCGATCCTGCGAGAGCGACTCGCACCGCACTCACACGGATGACGCCGTCTGCCGCTGGCAGCACATCGGCGTCGAGCAGGTCGAGCTGCCCGACCGCGAGGCTTGCGCCGGCGACTGTGTCGACTTCGAGGGTGCTGGCAGCTCGCCGAGCCAGCGCATCGCCGTCGACCGCCGCCGGAACTCCCGAGCGGCGCAGCAGCTGACCATGGGCATCGGCGATGAACACGGCGAGGGGCGAGCCGAAGTCGGCTGGACTCTGGGCGATGGCTTCGGCGGTCGGCCCGGCTTCGAGCGCATCGTACGCGGCGACTGCCTCAGCTGGTGCGGCAGCAGCCGGAAGCACGAGCAGTCGAGCACCGCGGATCACGGCCCATGCGGCTCCTGGCGCGTAGTCGATTCTCATGATGCTCCTGCCTGGTCGCTCAGCGCGAAGGTGAGCGACCTGTCACCGAATCTCACCACATCGCCAGGCTGCACGGGCACCGGAACACCCGACACGAGCTCGGTCAGCGTGCCCTGGCGGTCGAGCGCCGAGCCGTTCGTCGAGTGGCGATCGACGACGCTGATGCCGGCAGGCGTCACCTCGATGAAGAGATGCGTCTTCGAGATCGACTGCGTCGGGTCTTCGATCGGCAGCGCGTGTGCGACGGTCTCGCCCGGCTCGGGCCGGGGGTTGCGGCCGATGAGGGCGCTGCCCGAAAGGTCGAAGCGGTCGCCCGTGTCGAGCTGGATCACGGCGACGATCGGCTGCTGCTGCGGACGGCGGCCCGACGACAGCCGCGTCTCGGCGACATCGTCTGGCAGTGCGTCGGGAGCGATCGTCTCGCCGCCCACCGGCGCCTGCGGCTGCACCGCGGGGCGAGGTGTCGCGATCTGCGTCGCGTCTGACCATCCGTCGTTGCGCGGGGCTGACTGCTGAGGGGCTGCCTGCTGGGGCGCAGGCTGCTGCTGGGGAGCGACGCCGCTCAGCGACCCGGGCCGGTATGGGGCCGAAGCAGGAGCGGGCGGCGCCGATGCGATGGGCTGCGCTGGCTGCTGCGGCTGCTGCGGTGGCTGCTGCACAGGCGCAGTCTGCTGCACAGGCGCCTGCTGCTGAGGCTGCTGCGGTGCACTCGCAGGGGGCGCACTCGCTGACGGCGCGCTGGCCGAGGGGCTCGCGGCTCCGAGCACACCGCTGCTCGTGCGCGCGGGCGCCACATAAGCCGAAGGCGCAGACTGCTGCACCCGCGCATCCGCCGCCGTCGCCAGGAACGGCAGCTGCTCCTCCTGCTCGACTGTGGCGTCGACCGACAGCGTCTTGCGGGCAATGCGCATGCGCTTCGAGTCGTAGGGGTTGAGCCCCTTCTTGATGTCGATGAACCACAGGTTGCCGACGTAGTCGAGCCAGCTGCGACCGCGCTTCTCGCCGTCGAAGAACACCGAGACGAACATCAGCACGGGGCCGATGACCGGCACCATGAACGACAGGTACATGACCAGGGCGCGCAGCAGCGTTCGGCCGATCTTCGGCTTCTCGAGGGTCTTGACGTTGATCGACCGGATGCCGACGAACGCCTTGCCGATCGTGACGCCCTTCGAGCCGTGCAGCGCGATCTGCACGATGATGAACGCGAGCGCGAGCACAGTCGAGAACAGGGCCACGAGCAGCAGGATGATGAAGTTCGGGTGCTGGAAGAAGCCGTACCAGTCGAGGGTTCCGGTGAAGATGCGCAGGAGGTACGGAAACACGAAGATGTAGAACGGCGCGACGAGCAGGCCATAGATGGCGAACTCGATGAGGCTCGAGACCGCGCGGCGCCCGAGCGGCGCCGGCACGAGTCCGAGATCGGCGGCGTACTGCGGGTCGGGCCGACCGTCTTCGTCGAGCCCTTCGATCTTCGGCTTCTTGTCGTCGATCTCCCAGATCATCGCGTTCTCCTTCGAGCGCTTCTGTTGCGCATGAACGAGCGTACCGAGAGGCGCGACTTCAGGCGATCCCAGAAGCTCGCCTCGTGCCGCATCGCCTCGACGCTGCGGTCGACGTCGCTCCAGAACGTCTCGACCTCGTCTTCGGGCGGCGACTGCGGCCCGAAGACCCCTGTGTCGACGTACTGGCCGATGTCGGATGCGCGCGACTGCGGGTACCGTTCGCTCACGTGAGCCGCGACCTTGGTGCGGGTCACACCCCGAGGCACCTCAAGGCCGAGGTCGACAGCCTGGTCGACGATCTCGTGCCAGCCGCCCGCGAGCCTGGCCGACGGGTCTTCTGCGTTTCTGCGCTTCTTGCGACGCGACAGCTTCATGAGTCCGATGATGATGAACGGCGAGAGCAGCAGCAGGATCGACAGCAGCACGATCAGCACCGTCATGACGATCGGCAGCCAGTCGAAGCCCTCCTCCTCGTCATCCATCGTGCCGCCTTCCGGCTGCACTTCGGGCGTCAGCTCGACGGGCTCTTCGATGGGCTGCGGAGGCTGCAGCACCTGCGGCTTCGGCTCGGGCTTCGGAACGGGATCCGGCTCGATCTGCGTCTGGTCTTCGGGCGGTGTCGCGTCGAATGGCACCCAGCCGAAGCCTTCGATCGGAATCTCGACCCACGCGTGCATGTCATCGCCGGTCAGCTCGACGCTGCCGGACTCGAATCCCTCGTCGGGGTACATGCCCATCACGACTCGCGCCGGAACACCGATGTACTGCAGGGCGAACGCGAACGCCACCGCGTACTGCTCGTCATCGCCGACGAGCGAGTCGACCTTGAACATCGAGTCCATGCGGAAGCTGCTGTGGCCGGCGAGCGATGTGGTCTCGTTCTCGAGGCCGTGGCTGAAGGCGCCCTTCTGCAGCTGAATCTGCATGGCGGTGATGTTCTCCATCGTCGTCGAGCCGTTCGTGCCGTGCTCAGACGCCCATGCCTGGATCTCGTCGGGAATCGCCGCCGGCTTCGGCACCGCCACGTCAGAGATCGTCGCCTGCTTGAGGTCGTCGACGTCGGGGTACTCGGGCACGATCGCGTGCACCTCGTAGGAGTCGCCCGTCTGCAGCCCGTTCAGCACGATCGCGCTGCCCGTGGCGCCGTTATAGGCGAGCGATGTCTGCAGCGCCTGCTGCCTGTCGCCCTCGAACTCGATCGACTGCGCGAACCCGGTCGACGGCAGCCAGATGCCCGAGTAGCCGTCGATGCTCACCGAGACCGTGGCCTCTTCGCCCGACTGCTGCACGCCGATGACGTCGCCCACGCGCGCGAACGAGCCCGCTGCGGATTCGTCGTCAGCACCGCCGACGGTGTAGACCTCGCCGTTGTGATAGTCCATGGTGGCCAGGCCCAGCCGCGCATCCGCCGGCATGCCGCTGACGGTCATGAGCGTCTCGTCGGAGTAGTTCTTGAGCCAGCCGCGGTAGCCGGCCAACGGGCTCGGGTAGTCAGCGAGCTCGATCGGCGGCTCGACCACATCGCGCAGCACATTGCGCCCTGCCGGGTTCACGAGCTGGCCGACGCCTGCGGCTCCGATGCTCGCGAGGGCCAGCATCGCGATGGCTCCGAGGAATCGCTTGCGCTCGAGGTCTTTTCGCAGCCTGCGCCCCGCCGTGACCTCGAGCTCGGTCTCCTTCGCGAGCGCGTCACGGTGGATCTTCGAGCGCCAGGCAAGCCATGCAACGGCGACACCGGCGAGCGCGACGCCGACCGCCACCGGGAACGACGCGATCTTCGTGCCGAACGTGATCCCCACGACCAGGGCGATCAGCACCGGGATCAGGGCGAACGAGCCGTGCCGGCGAAGCCGGAGCGCAAGGGTCGTGGCGACGGATGCGCACAGCAGCATCGTGAGGAACGGCACCACCAGCAGGCTGGGGAATCCCTCTGCGGGCGGCTCTGCGGTGAGCAGGCCCTTCCACGAGAAGACGGCGCCGAGCATGAGCTCGCGCAGCCCCTCGAACGAGGGCAGCACGTGCCACAGGGCCGTGGAAGGAACCGCGAGCTGCACGCCGAACAGCACGTACGCGAGCACAACGCCTGCGGCCGTGTAGAGCCAGCCCTGCAGCGAGCCGCGCGAGGTGAGCAGGCCGATCACGATGCCGAGCACAGCACCGCCGAAACCCGCCACGAAGAATCTCCAGCCGCCGAACACCGGCTGGAACGTCATGGTGATGAGGGCGAAGAGGATGAGCATCGCGGTGACGTTGATCGCGATCTGCAAAGGCGTCTGGCTGGATCTCATCGGTCCTCCAATGAGCGCAGGATGCGAGGCAGCGACTGCACGTCGTCGATGGTGACCATCTGCGCATCGCCGAGCTCGCGCACTCGCACCTTCGCATCCGTCTGCGGCTGAAACACGATCACTCGCGCCTGCGCCGGCAGCAGCAGGCGAGCACGACGCATCTCTTCCGGCGTGACTGTGGTGCCGGCGTGCATCACAACGAGCGAGGCACCCCCCTGCTCGCGGCCGATCTGCTGCGCGAGGCGGTAGAAGCGGCTGTTTCGGCCACTCCACTCGAGGCCGCTGAGGGCATCGAGCAGGCGCTTCGACCCGGCAACCGGCAGGCGGCCGGTGCTGGTCGTGACGCTGACGTCCATCTCGTCGCGAATGGCCTGCAGCCCGAGCGAGCCGAGCACGCTGATCGCGGTCTCGAATTCGTCGGGGTTCGCGTAGTCGTCGGGGCTGGTCGAGATGCCGAGGGCCAGGATCGAGCGCTTCGTCTGCTCGAACTGGCGCACCATGAGCTTGCCGGTTCGCGCCGACGACTTCCAGTGCACGTAGCGCCGGTCGTCGCCTGCCACGTAGTCGCGCAGCGCATGGAACGAGATGTCGCTCGCCGTGAGCTCGCGCGAGGTGATGCCTTCGAGGTCGCGCACGAGCCCGTGTGCAGAGGCCTCGAGGTGCACCGTCTTCGGGTGCACGTAGAGCTCGACCGGGTCGGTCCACTTCACCTGGCGCCGCAGCAGCGACATGGGGTCGGCACGCACGGAGCGCACGGGGCCGACCTGCAGCACGGCGCGGCGCCGCGTGGGAATCGCGAAGATGTCCTCGTGCATGTCGCCGGGCTCCATGCGAGGCAGGTCGAACGTCGCGACTGCGGTTCCGACGGGGACTTCAATGGATGCGGGGGCCAGCGTTCGCGTGTGCGACGAGTGGATCTCGATGCGGCCGAGGGCGCGCTCGCCGACGATGACGCGCGTGTACGCGAGGTCGAGCTCGATGCGGTAGCGAGTGCGACCCAGCACGAACAGCACGGCAAGCGCCATGAGTAGCAGCGCTGCGACGCCGATGACGATGACCTCGTGCCACTTGAACACGAGACCGCCGACGATCGCGGCGACGCCGAGCAGCAGCGTGATCCAGCCGATCCCGGTGATGGGACGCACCGCGGGTGCAACGAAGTCGGCTGCCTTCGCAAGCCGCTCGCGCATCCGCTCGAAGAATGTCGGTTCGTGATCCGGGCCGAACGCCGACTGCTCGGCCTCGCCGAACATGCGCGTGCGCGTGCGGTCGACGAACTGCACGACGCGTGATCGCGTCGACGTCGTCTGCCGTGTTCGGGTGCCGGTGTCGGTCATCGCTGCTGCGCTGTCGCGTCTTTCTCCTGCGGTGCGCTCACTGCGCTGACTGCCTTCTGGATGACGCTCGCGCCCGTGACCCCGGTGAACTCTGCCTCGGGGTCGAGCACGATGCGGTGAGCCCACACCGGCTCGATCAGGTCTTCGACATCATCGGGCAGCACGTAGTTGCGGCCACGGCTCGCAGCACGAGCCTTGACGGCGCGGGTGAGCGCCATGGCGCCGCGGACGGAGACGCCGAGGCGTGCGTCCTTGTTCTCGCGGGTCTGCTCGGCGAGCTCGGCGATGTAGCGCAGCACTGCCGGAGCAACGTGCACCGTGCCTGCCAGCGCGATCATCTCGGCGATCGCACCGGTCGTGATGACCGGCTGAATGCGGTTCGACGCGTTGCGGTTGGCCGAGCCGGCGAGGATGTCGACGGTCTGCTCGATCGCCGGGTAGCCGATCGAGGTCTTCATCAGGAAGCGGTCGAGCTGCGCCTCGGGCAGGCGGTAGGTGCCGGCCTGCTCGACAGGGTTCTGGGTTGCGATGACCATGAACGGGCTGCCGACCTCGTAGGGGTGGCCGTCAACCGTGACGCGCCCCTCCTCCATGACCTCGAGCAGTGCCGACTGCGTCTTCGGGCTTGCACGGTTGATCTCGTCTGCCAGCACGAGCGACGCGAAGATCGGGCCCTTGTGGAACTCGAACTTCTGCGTCTGCTGGTCGTAGACCATCACACCGGTCACGTCGCTGGGGAGCAGGTCGGGGGTGAACTGGATGCGGTGGTGCGTTCCCTGCACCGTCGCGGCCATCGACTTCGCCAGCTGTGTCTTTCCGGTGCCCGGTGCGTCCTCGAGCAGGAGGTGCCCCTCTGCGAGCATCGTGACGAAGGCGAGGCTGATGATGTCTTCCTTGCCGAGCACGACGCTGCCGACGGTCTTGACGAGCTTCTGGAAAGTCTCGGCAAACCAGGCAGCCTGCTGCTGCGAGAGGTTCATGGTCATCTGGGTTCCTTTCAGGAATTCAAGTAGAGCACAGCGGGCGGGCCTGCTACGGCCATCTCACCTTCGGAGTCGTCAGATCGACACCATTGCCCGTCAGCGTCATCCACGCGTTTCCTGCAAAGCCGGAGTAGCACATGGTGTCGCCGTTCGAGCGGCGCTGGGTCTTGCCAGTCTGGCTGTTCACCGTGATCTGACCCGACTGGAACTGCGTCTTGCCAGTCGTGTTGTTGTCGTGGTGGCAGGCGAAGTTGTAGGTGCCGCTCGGCAGATCATTCCAGTTGATCTCGAAGTAGTAGCAAGTCTCACCGTTTGCGCCGTGGCACGGATCTGATCCTCCAGTGTGGGCAGGGTCACCTCGCGACAGCGTGATCGACGGCTCGAGGCCGTTGCCAGAGGCGGTCGCGCTCTGCTCCTGCCGATCGCTTTCTGGACCCGATGTCGCGACCACGGTCAGCGACACCTTCTTGCCGTTGGGCGCGTTCACGGTCTGCGAATCACCGCTGTTGACCGTCTTGCCGTTGACCGTCAGCGTCACCGGGTATCCGTTGCCCTTCGGAGCCGTCCAGGTGAAGAGCACCTGACCCGGCTGCTCCTTCACCGTGATCGACGGCTTGCCGATCGGTCCGTACGGGTGGATCGACACCTTGCCCGACTGCGCCTCCGACGTGCTGTTGTTCTGGCCGTCGACCGTCGCCACTGCAGTCGCGACCACGCTGTGCTTGCCATTCGCTGCCGCGACGGTGACGTTGCCTGTGCCCGCGAGCACCCGGGCGCCGCCGTCGACGCTGTAGTAGTAGTCGACCTCGTCGGCACGGTACCCGTTCGTCGAACCGGGCTTGATGTTGACGACCGATTTTCCGTCGCTGTTCGAGACGAACGTGAGCGTCGGAGCATCCGGCTGCTTGATCGATCGCACCTCGTTCGTCTTGATCGAGTCGGAGGTGCCCACATCGTTGATGGCCTTGATGTCGAACGTGTAGCCGCTCTCAGACGGGGGCAGGTTCTCGAATGTGGCCGAGAGCGTTCCGCCGCCGACGGTGCGAGCGGAATCAGTCACTGCTGTAGTTCCGCGAATGGGGGTCACGACGTAGCTCTGCACGTCGACGCCATTGCCATCGAAGGCAGGCCAGTTGACTGCGATCTGCGTGCTCTGCTTGTCGGGGGCGAGGTTCGCGTTCGCCGTGGCCTTGCCGTCGGGAACGATGGGCTTGCCCGCAGGCACCTTCGCGGTCGACTCCGGCGACCACTCGCTGGGGTCGTCGGCGTTGTTCACGGCCTGCACGCTGAAGACGTAACCCGTGCCGTTCTCAAGGTTCTCCCACGTGTGCGACGTGCTCGAGCCCGAGACCTCGACCTGCGAGTTGCCCTCGAGGTCGGGCGGGCTGATCTGCAGCACATACGTCTCGATCGCAGACCCCTTGTTCACCGGAGCCTCCCACGACACATCAAGCTGCTGATCACCACGCACCGCCGTCGGCGCCTCCGGCTGCTCCGGCTTCACATCAGGACGAGCATCAATCGACGCACCAGAAGGATCCGACTCCCCCACCTCATTGATCGCACGAACCGTGAAATTGTACGTCGTGTCATTCGTCAACCCAGACACCGTGCACGTCGTCGACTCACACGGCTGCGAACCACCCGCATACTCCACCAAATACCCCGAAATAGGAGCACCATTCGACGACGGAGCCGCCCACGACAACGTCACCTCACTGTCACCAATCGCATTCACATTCGGACGCACCGGAGCATCCGGACGACCCTTCACATTCACCGAAATCGTCCCCGTCACCTGACGCTGCTCAGACTTCGTTGCATCCTGCACCGTGTACTGCAACGTCAACGTCCCCGCAAAATCACCACCAGGAACCACCGACACCGAACCACCATCCGACGACGGAGCACCCTCAGTGGTTCCGGAGACAACGCGAACGTCGATGATCTCGAGTGGCTCGCCGCGGTCGACGAAGGGGTTCACGTCGTTCTCGATCGCCGGGATCGTGACCTCGACACCCTGCTCGGTCTCAGCCGAGTCGGCGACGGCCTGCGGCAGCGGACGCGTGGATGCGACCACCTGCACCTGCACGGTGCCAGGCTCGGTGTTGCCGGCCGGGTCGGTGATCTCGATCTGGTAGGTCACATTGGATCCGGCCGGAGCATCAGGCTCGGCAGAGGCGATGAACGATTGCCCGCGCACGTCAGCATTGACGCCTTGACCCTCACCGCCGACGAGCGCGTAATCCATCTCTTCGACGTCGCCGGGGTCAGGGTCGCGAGTGGATGCCTTCAGATCGACTTCGACGGCGTCTTCAGCCGACTCGACCTGGATCGCCAACCCGGCGAATGAAGGAGGCACCTGACTCGACGGAATCACTTCGATCGGAATCGAAAGGCGAGCCGTCATAGCGTCGGGGTCGTCGGGGCCCTCACCGTCAGTCACCTCGAAGGTGATCGCCGCCTTGCCGACATAGCCCAGCTCAGAGGTATACGCGAGTGTCGACTCGTCGAGCACCAGCTCATCACCGTTGGCATTCGTCGCAGACACCGAATCGATCGTCGTGATGCGCGGCGTGCCGCCCTGCGGCATCTCCACGTGTTCACGCAGATCGATCTCCTTGAGCTCCCCTGACGGCACGGTCACCGCCGAATCGGCACTCAGATACGGGGCTTGCTTGCCCACCCCCGGCACGAACACGAAGGCCTCGCTCGAGCCGCCATCCATGTCGGTCACACGGTATGTGATGACCTGCCAGGTCTCTGACGGCACGACCTGAACCTGACCGTCGGTGACAGTGCCCGGGCCAGTCAGCACGCTCACATCGAGAATGGTCGGGTCACCATCGGCATCGCGATCATTGGCGCGCACGTCGACGTCGTAGGGCTCACCCTCGGCAAGCTCGGTCACGTCGACGACGTCATCGACGGCTGTAGGCGGCAGCAGCGGCGCCTCTTCGTCGACGATGATCCTGATGACACCGGTCGCCTCGGCTCCGCGGACATCCTTGATGGTGTACGAGACAAGCCACTCACCCGGCTCTTCGGGAGCCGTGAACTCAACGACCTCGACCTCATCGCCCATCCGCAGATCCTGGATCTCGTCGGGAGCGCCTTCTGTGTCGACGCCTACGAGGGCGATGTTGTCGCCGTCGGGGTCGGTGTCATTGTCGGTCACCGGAACAGCGACCGAACGGCCCGGCCTGACCGTCACGGTGTCGGTCTCGGCGAACGGAGCCTGGTTGACCGCACCGGGCTGTGCGATGCCGATGGTGATGGTCGAGACGCTCTCGGCCCCCCAACGGTCGCGAACGCGATACTCGACGGTCGTCGTGCCCGAGTCGGAGTCGAACGCCTCATAGTCGAAGTAGTCGCTGCCCACGTTGACGATCCGACCCTGCGCGGGGTTCGTGTCGTAGCCGACGAGCGCCACGCCGTCGCCGTCTGGGTCGATGCCCTCCAGCGGAATCGGGATGCGGATCATGCTGCCCGCGAGCACACGCGAGGTCAGCTCTTCTGGAACAGGCGCAGAGTTCGATTCGACGTCACGGCGCTCGACGCTCACTGTCAGCGTCGCGGACCCCTTGTTGCCCTGCGAGTCGACGATCTCGTACGTGACGTCGACCGTGTCGGGCCCATCGACGAGCACGTGCACGCGGATCTTGTCGCCGTCGACGAAGACCTCGCCCTCTTCTGGGCCCGCGAGCGATGTGTCGATGATCTTCGGGCTGACCTCGAACGGCAGGTTGTCGGGGCTGAAGTCGTTCTCGGTCACGTCGACCGAGGTGTAGTCGCCCTCGCGAAGCGTCGCGGTGTCGTCGACGCCGACGGGCGGGCGGCTGCTCGATGGAGGATCGACCGGGATCACGCGGATCTCGCCGGTGGCCTCCTCGGTGCCGTTCGACACCGAGTACTCGATCGTCATGGGCCCCTGCGCGCCGCGGTTGTCTTGGATGCGCAGCAGGTTTCGGTTGATGAGCTGGGTCGAGACCGGCGCACCGTCGACCATGACCGACTGCACCACCAGCACGCCGCCCGTCGGGTCGACGTCGTTCTCTGTGAGGTCGACGAGCGCCTCACCGCCGATCGGCAGCAGGGCGAGGTCGCGCACGGCGACCGGCTGCGCATCCTCGACCGGCTCTTTCACGTCGACGCGAATCGTGCCCTGCGCCGAGAACGGACCGGCACCCAGCACATAGTCGATCAGGTGCACGCCCGCGGATGCGCTCTCGATGATGACGGTGTTGGTCGACCTGTCGAGGCTCACCTCGAGCGCTGCGCCGTCACGGGCAGCGGCGCTCGCAACCCACGCCTTGCCACCACCGGGGATGAAGTCGTTGGCCATCGGCCTGATCGAGGCGCGTGAGTTCTCGCTCATCGCGATGAAGTCGGAGTTGGCGAGCGGCTTGCCCTCGCCGCGCTCGCTCACGGTCACCTTGACGACGCCTTCCGTGGTCTCGGTGCCGTCACTGACCTCGACAAACAGCTCAGTGGGCCCCACTTCGCCTGTCGCGGTATACATGACGCGGCCGTTGGGGCTGAACTGCACAGTGTCGCCCGACTCGCTCCACGCATTCAGCAGATAGACGTCGTCGCCATCTGGGTCGTACCATCCGTCGAGCACCGAATGCTCGTAAGTAGCCCGCTGCTCGACCTCGAACGACTGCTCGCGCAGCTCAGCCGGCGCCTCGTTCTGCCCCTCGCCGCTCAGCTGCATCGTGACCTTGGCCTGATCGGTGCCGCCGCGGCCGTCATTCACCTCGTACTCGAACGTCAGGCTCGAGTTGCCGTAGTCGGCCGGAATCTCGACCTGAAACTGCGTGTAGTTCTGCACCGGCGAGATGCGCACGCCCTCGGGCGCTCCGTCGACGAGTGCGACGGTGAGGATGTCGCCGTCGGGGTCAGTGTCATTGGTGGTGACCGGAACCAGGGTCGAGAGCCCCTTGCGAGCACCGAAGTCGGTGTCGTCGTTGGCGATCGGGTCGTTGTTCTCTTCAGACTGATCGGGCGCCCTGTTGTCGAGCACGTCTTCGCTCGACGAGTCGTCTTCTTCTTCGGTCTCTTCTTCAGACTCGGGCGGGATGAGATCCTGCCAATTGTCGACCATGATCAGCTCGTCGCTGACGAGCCACGAGACGCCCGACTTGATGTCATTCAGCGCGACGACGCCGCGGTGCTCGCGGAACACGACCGAGCCCGCGTCGACTTCGGTCACGATCTGCTCGAGATTCTGGCTCTGGTCGCCGCACTCGCGCTTGAGGGTCATCTCGCCTGTCGACAGCGAGAACACGCAGCCGGCAGCCTGCACGGGCGCGACCGCAGGCCCTTCGTCCGAATACTCGTCGATCGAGGCCTCTGCGCCTGAGAGCGGCTGGCTGATGAGCGAGCCGTTCGTGGCGATGAGCACATTCGGGCTCGCGGCGCTCGGCTGCTGCAGCACGGCGCTGTCGGGTACCGGCGTCGTGCTGCCGGATGCGAGCAGCAGCTGGTCGCCGGTGCCGTCGAGCGCGACCGCGTCAGTGCCGACCGAGGTCATCGAGAGCTCGTTCGAGCCCTTCAGCTCAGGGCGCTCGGTCTCGCCTGCTGCGACGAGGCCGTCTTCTGTCGACTCCCAGCTGAGCCAGGTGCCGTGCTTGCTCGACACCGCGTGCACGCCGCCCTCTTCGTCGGCGACGGCTGCGGCGCCCTGGCCGAGTTCGGCGATCGGCTTCGTCTCTTCTGAGTTGAACTGGCTCAGTGCGTCGGCGGGCATCGCCCAGAGGCGGCCGTCTGCCGGGTCGAGAATCGTCACGGTTCCGCCGCGAAGCGAGACGGATGCGCCGCCGGGAATCGGGACCTGCCCGGTCAGCGTCGCCTCACCGGTGTTGACGGAGTCGAGCGCAATGTTGGAGTCGTCTTTGAGCAGCACCGTGCCGTCGTACTGCAGCACGTCGAAGTCGGTGCTGGCAACCGTGAGGCCCGCGTCGATCTCGCCTGCCTGCTTGTTGATGTGGCCGAGCAGCGACTCGTCGTTCTTCGTGACCCAGACGCCGCCGTCGTGCATGTCGACGTTGGTGGTCGTGAAGCCCGGGTAGGTGAACGCCATGACTCCGAGGGCCACTGCCGCCGCGGTGATGATGCCCACGGACGCTGCCGAGCGCTTTCTGCGCTTGAGCCATCGCAACAACGAAATCTCCAAAGGTCGAACACCAGGGGGCGGGATGCCCAATCACTCAGTTTGACATCACGGAGTGAACTGACAGTGAACAGCCCACGCTAGGATACCCAGCCCAGGCCGGGTGTGTCATGCGATTTCTGCGCGTGCGCTGCCGATCACGGCGGCCAGCTGTAGTTCACCGTGCTGGTCATCACCCCGTGGTCATTCACCGAGGGGCCGGAGACGAGCTGCAGCGCAACGCCTTCGCGGTTGTTGCTGAAGCACTTGATCTCGTCTGGGTTGACGCCCGTCTTGCCGCTCGTGCTCGACGTGTTGATCGTGTACGGCGTGGTCGCCGACTGGCCGAACGCCTGCAGCTGCCCGTTCTTCACCTGCATGCAGACGACCTGGTACTGCCCCGGCTTGAGATCGGCGTACTGCAGCACCAGCAGCTCTCCGGTCTGACCGCTGTCGCTGCGCTGGCCGCCGCCGATGACCGAGAGTGTGGGCTTCGGATCAGTGACATTCCCGGTTGCCGTTGCTGTCGCGCTCCAGCCTGCCTTGTTCTGTGCCTGCACCTCGATGGTGATCGATTGTCCGGGGTTACCGGTGATCGTGGGCGATGTGATGCCGCCCACTGTGTTCCAATTCGACGTTCCCTGCTGTCTCCATCGGTAGCCGGTGATCGAACTACCATTGTCGCTGCCGGCAGACCAGGTGAACACGACGCTGTTCGTGTTCTGCGTCGACACAGAGACGTTCGGTGCGGCCGGCTTGCCGAAGGGGTTGATCGAGGCAGTGACCTCTGGGCTTCTAGCGCTGAGCCCGTTTCCGTCGTCTGCCACTGCAACGATCGTGAGCGTCTGCTTGCCGTTCGTCAGGCCCTCGATCCTGATGCCGTCACCTGTCTTGGTGAGTCCGGAGCCGCCGCCGCTTGCCGACCACTGGTAGTTGACCTCGCTGGCGCTGTACCCGTTTCTGCTGCCGGGGGTGATGTTCACAACGACGAAACCGTCGCCGTCTTCAACGAGCGTGACGCGAGGTGCGTCTGGCGGATTTACAGCGCGCAGCTCGCCCCCGTCGGCGGCGTCGGAATCGCCGACATCATTCGTCGCCACAATCCTGAACGTATACGGCTTCTCCGAGACGGGGAGGTTCTCGAAGACGATGGACTCGGTCACCGTCGTCGGACCGCTCGGGGTTTTGGTCTTGGGCGACACCGAGCTGACGGGTTTGCCGTCCTGCAGCGGCGTCACCGTGTAGTGGTCGATCGGCAGCCCGTTGCCATCTGAGACACCCCATGTGACGTTCACCTGGTTGATGCTGCCGCCCAGTTGCGTCGCGATCGCAGAGATACTCGTCGGAGCCGTCGGCTTGCCGGCCGGGATCGTGCCCCTCGACCACGGCGAGTCATCGCTCGGCTCATCCGCGCTGTTGACCGCCTGCACGCTGAAGCGGTACTCGGTGCCGTTCGTCAGCCCATCCCACGTATACGACGTCGTGCCACCCGGAACTTCAACCTGCGTCCGACCACCACTCGGCAACGGCGAAATCTTGAGCACATACGTGGTGATGGCCGAGCCTCGGTTCACGGGCTCCTCCCACGACACATCAAGCTGCTGATCACCACGCACCGCCGTCGGCGCCTCCGGCTGCTCAGGCTTCACATCAGGACGCGCATCAATCGACGCACCAGACGGATCCGACTCCCCCACCTCATTGATCGCACGAACCGTGAAGTTATACGTCGTGTCATTCGTCAAACCCGACACCGTGCACGTCGTCGACTCACACGCCTGCGACCCACCCGAATACTCCACCAAATACCCAGTAATCGGAGCACCATTCGACGACGGAGCCGCCCACGACAACGTCACCTCAGAATCACCAATAGCATTCACATTCGGCCGCACCGGAGCATCCGGACGACCCTTCACATTCACCGAAATCGAACCCGTCACCTGACGAGACTCCGACTTCGTCGCATCCTGCACCGTGTACTGCAACGTCAACGTGCCAGCAAAATCACCACCAGGAACCACCGACACCGAAGCACCATCCGTCGACGGAGCACCCTCGACGTCGCCTGCGACCGTGCGGACCGAGACGATCTCGAGCGGCTCGCCCCTGTCAGCGAACGGATTCACATCGTTGCCGATCGCGGGAATCGTGACCTCGACACCCTGCTCGGTCTCAGCGGTGTCGGCAACGGCCTGCGCGAGCTCCCTGGTCGAGGTGACGACCTGCACCTGCACGGTGCCCGGAACATCGTTGCCCGCGGGGTCGGTGAGCATGATCTGGTAAGTGACGGTCGTGCCTGCCGGAACATCTGCGTCTGCAGAGGCGACGAACGACTGGCCGCGCACGTCGGCATGCACTCCTTCGCCGCCGCCATCACCCAGCGAGTACACCATGGCGTCGACGTCGCCCTCGTCAGGGTCGCGCGTGTGCGGCTTGAGGTCGTATTCGACGGCGTCTTCAGCGGGCTCGACCTGGATCGCGAGGCCGTTGAACGTCGGCTTCACCTGGCTCGACGGAATCACATTGATCGGAACCGAGAGGCGCGCAGTCAGGGCGTCCGGGTCATCGGGGCCTTCTCCGTCGCTCACCTCGAAGGTGATCGCCGCCTTGCCGACATAGCCGAGCTCAGACGTATAGGCGAGCGTCGACTCGTCGATCACGAGCTCGTCGCCGTTCGCGTTGGTGGCCGAAACCGATTCGGTCGTCGTGATGCGAGGGGATCCGCCTTGCGGCATCACCACGTAGTCGATCAGTCTGATCTCGGCGAGCTCTCCCGACGGCACCGTCACTTCGGCATTGCCCGCCAGGTGCGGCGGCTGCTTGCCGACGCCAGGAACGAACACGAACGCCTCGCTCGAGCCGCCGTCGATGTCGGTCACGCGGTAGGTCACGACCTGCCACGTCTCTGAGGGCACGACCTGCACCTGGCCGCTCGACACCGTCGCCGGGCCTGTGACCACGCTGACCTCGAGCTCAGCCGGGTCGCCGTCAGCATCGCGGTCATTCGCCAGCACATCGACGTCGAAGGGCTCGCCCTCGACCAGATCGGTCACTTCGACGCTGTCGTCGACGGCGCTCGGTGCGATCAGCGGTGCCGTCTCTGACACCACGATGCGAACTGTGCCGGTCTGCGGCATCCCGCGCACATCCTCGATCGAATACGGCACCTGCCACTCGCCCTCGGACTCCGGCGCCGTGAACACGACGTGGCTGCCGTCCTCCGACAGCTGCAGACCCTGGATCTCGTCGTCGGCTGCCTCGGCGTCAACCGCGGTGAGCACGATGTTGTCGCCGTCTGGGTCGGTGTCATTGTCGAGCACCGCCACGGCGACCGACCTGCCCGGACGCACCGTCACGGTGTCGGTCTCGGCGACAGGGGGCTGGTTGATGGCGCCCGGCTGCGCGATGCCGACCGTGATGCTCGAGACGCTCTCGGCGCCCCACCGGTCGCGCACGCGGTACTGGAACACCGTCGTGCCGCCGTCGGCGTCGAACGCCTCGTAGTCGAAGTAGTCGGGGCCGACGTTCTCGATGCGGCCCTGCTCGGGGTTCGTGTCATAGCCGACCAGCGTCACGCCGTCGCCGTCGGGATCGATGCCGTCAAGCGGAATCGGGATGCGGATCGTGCTTCCCGCAAGCACGCGTGCGGTCACCTCCTTCGGCACAGGAGGGGCGTTCGACTCGGCATCACGCCGCTCGACCGCAACCGTGAGCGTGGCTGTGCCCTTGTTGCCCTGGGCGTCGACGATCTCGTACGTCACGTCGACCGCGCTCGGGCCTCCGACGAGCACGTGCACGCGAACCTTGTCGCCGTCGACGAAGACGCTGCCCTCCTCTGGGCCGGCGAGCGATGTCTCGACGATCTCGGGGCTGACCGAGAACGCGAGTCCGTCGGGGCTGAAGTCGTTGTCGGTCACATCGACGCTGACGAAGTCGCCCTCGCGCAGCGTCGCGGTGTCGTCGACGCCGACTGGCGGCCGCGGCTTGGTGGGCGGCGGCACGGGCACGATGCTGATCTCGCCGGTCGCTTCATCGCTGCCGTTCGACACCGAGTACTGGATCGTCATCGGCTCGAGCGCGCCGCGGTTGTCTTCTATGCGCAGCAGATTGCGGTTGATGAGCTTCGTCGAGACCGGGGCTCCGTCGACCATGACCGACTGCACCACCAGCACGCCGCCCGTCGGGTCGACGTCGTTCTCAGTGAGGTCGACGAGCGCCTCGCCGCCGACCGGCAGCAGGGCGAGGTCGCGCACGGCAACGGGCTGTGCATCCTCGACCGGCTCGAGCACGTCGACGCGAATCGTGCCCTGCGCCGAGAACGGACCGGCGCCGAGCACGTAGTCAACGAAGTGCACACCGGCGGATGCGCTCTCGAGCACCACAGTGTTCGTCGACCTGTCGAGGGTCGCCTGCACGCTGCCGTCACGCGACGTGACGCTGGCGACCCATGCCTTGCCGCCACCGGGGATGAAGTCATTGGCCATCGGCCTGATCGAGGCGCGCGAGTTCTCGCCCAGCGCGACGTAGTCTGCGTTCGCGAGCGGCTTGCCCTCGCCGCGCTCGCTCACCATCACCTTGATGACGCCCTCGGTGACCTCGGTGCCGTCGGTGATCTCGACGAAGAGCTCGGTGGGGCCGACCTCGCCGGTGGCGGTGTAGTTCACGCGCCCGTTGGGTGCGAACTGCACGGTGTCGCCAGACTCGCTCCACGCGTTCAGCAGGTAGACGTCGTCGCCGTCTGGGTCAAACCATCCATCCAGCACCGAATGCTCGTACGTCGCACGCTGCTCGACCTCGAACGACTGCTCGCGCAGCTCAGCCGGCGCCTCGTTCTGGGTCTCGTCGCGAAGCTGCAGCGTCACCCGCGCCCGATCGGTGCCGCCGCGGCCGTCGTTCACCTCGTACTCGAACGTCAGGCTCGAGTTGCCGTAGTCAGCCGGAATCTCGACCTGAAACTGCGTGTAGTTCTGCACCGGCGAAATGCGCACGCCGCCAGGAGCCTCGTCGACGAGCGAGACCGTCAGCAGGTCGCCGTCGGGATCGGTGTCGTTGTGCGTCACCGGCACGAGCGTCGAGAGGCCGCGCCTTGCGCCGAACAGCGTGTCGTCGTTGGCGACCGGGTCGCTGTTCTCCTCGGCGTCGTCGGGAGTGCGGTTGTCGAGCACGTCTTCGCTCGACGAGTCGTCTTCTTCTTCGGTCTCTTCCTCAGACTGCGGCGGAATCAGATCCTGCCAGTTGTCGACCATGATCAGCTGATCGCTCACCAGCCACGAGACGCCCTGCTGCACATCGTTGAGGGCGACGACGCCGCGGTGCTCGCGGAACACGATCGAGCCGGCATCGACGTCGGTCACGACCTCCTGCAGATCGCGAGCGGGATCAGAGCACGCACGAGTCAGCGTCATGTCTCCGGTCGAGACGGAGTACACGCACTCATCGACCTGCACGGGAGCAACGGCGCTCGTGCCCGGCGCCAGGTCGTCGATGACCGCGGCGCTGCCGTCGAGCGGCTGGGTGATGAGCGACTCGGGCGTGGCCACAATCACGTTCTGGCTTGCCTCGCCGGGCTGCTGCAGCACCGCGCCCGCCGGAACGTCGACCCGGGCATCCAGCAGCAGCAGCACTCCGTGTGCTTGGTCGAGTGCTGCAGCCTTGTCGCCGACCGAGGTGATCGTGAGATCTGTGGCCTCGCGCAGCTCGGGGCGCTCGGTCTCGGTCTGCAGCGCGAAGCCCTCAGCCGTCGACTGCCACGACTGCCACGTGCCGTTCGCGCTCGAGACCGCGTGCACCCCGCCGGTCTCATCGGCGACAGCGGCCGAGCCTGTTCCGAGCTCGGCCAGCGGCTGCGTCTCTTCAGAGCTGAACTGGGCCAGCGAGCTGACGGGCATGGCCCACAGGCGACCGTCGACGGGGTCGAGAATCGTCACGGTTCCGCCGCGAAGCGAGACGGATGCGCCCGGCGGAATCGGGACCTGCCCGGTGAGCGTCGCCGCACCGGTGTTCACGGCGTCGAGGGCGACGTTCGCGTTGTCTTTCAGCAGCACGTCGCCGTCGTACTGCAGCACGTCGAAGTCGCTGCTGGCGACCGTGAGGCCGGCGTCGAGCTCGCCCGCCTGCTGGTTGATGTGGCCGAGCAGCGAGGCGTCGTTCTTCGTGACCCACACACCGCCGTCGTGCATGTCGACGTTGGTGGTCGTGAAGCCGGGGTAGGTGAAGGCCATGACGCCGAGAGCGACGGCCGCCGCCGTGAGGATGCCCACGGACGCGGCAGAGCGCTTGCGCCTCTTCAGCCAACGCAGCACGTGCCCTCCCCCGGTCTTCCTGCGTGAGGGTCAGCTCCGCGGCGCGGGCGCTCTCCCGCAGGACACAGGGTTCAGAATAGCGTGAGGATCGGTCAGACCGCTTCGTTCTCGCGCTCGGTCTGGCGACGGTACTCTTCGATCTCTGTGTTGTAGCGCTCGCGCTGCTTGCGGCCGCGCTTCGAGACGATGCCGCCGAGCCAGATCGGCACCTCGCGTGCGAGCACGAACGTGACGACCGCGGCAGGTGCCACGATGCTGGGCACGATGCCCTCTCGCGTGAACGTGAACAGGTTGCCGAGCGACTCCCAGCCGCCGTTGTGCTCGAAGTTCGCCGCGAAGATGTATGCGCCGTACGCGAGCAGCGCCACGATGAAGCCGCCGAGCACGTGAGCCCACCATCCGGCGCGGTTCACGACCAGCGTCAGGATCCAGTAGGCCAGGAAGAACACGACCACCGGGAAGATCCACAGCGGCGAGAGCCAGACCGTCAGCAGCGAGCCTGCATCGAACTCAGTGTCGAACAGGTACTGCACGCCCACGAGCGCGAGGCCGAGCAGACCGCCGAAGACGATCGTCGACAGCAGCACGACCACGAAGCCGACGCCGCGGGCGCCGCGCTTGCGGGGCTCTGCCGGCTGCTCGACGAGCATGATGTCATCGACATCCCGTTCGCGGGCAGGAGGTGCGTCGACCGTTCTGGTGCGCGTGTCATCTGCTGCGGTGGGGGTTGCGGTGCCGTGTGCTGCGGTGCCGCCAGCGTGGGTTGCTTCTGCGTGGTGGCTGCTCGAGCCATGGCTCGCAGCTGCCGCGCCTGCGCCTGCAACGCCGACACCGGCGGCGCCGGCTGCGACTGCAGGGCCGACTGAGCCGTTGCGGTCGTCAGCGGCGTGGCCATCTGCTGCGTGCCCGTCAGCCGCGCGGCCATCTGCGGTCCGTGCGTCTGCCGCGTGCCCGTCTTCTGCCGGGCGGTGATCCTGGGTCTCGAGCACACGAGTCTGCTGGTCGTCGTGCGTTCGCGGGGTGCGAGCGTCGTGGTCGACTGCGGGATCACCGGCTGAACCGGCGGCGGCTGTGCCAGCTGCTGCGGTGCCGGCTGCTGCTGCCCCGGCGCCTGCGGCACCAGCGGCAGGCGCAGACGAAGCGGATGCGCTGTCGTCGTCTGCGAGAGCGGCTTCAGCCTCGCGCGCGTCAGCGATGGCGCGCTCGCGTCGACGCAGGCTGAGCTGCGGGCGAGCGGGCTCGACGAGCTCGTGCGAGTCGACGGCGTTCAGCTCGCCGGTCGGGTTTGCTCCGCGCAGCGTCGAGGGAGGAACCACCTGGGGCTCGACCTCGGCGTCGGGGGCAGGAGTGCTGGGCGACGGGCGGTACTCAGCCGTGGGCTCTTTGTCTTCGCCGTCGAACTCGGCCTGCCAGGCACGCTGCTCGTCCTCGACCGACGCAGCCGGCTTGGGCCCAGCAGCTGCGGGCTCGGCCGGTGCAGGCTCAGCAGCTGCGGCATCGCGCTCCACCGCATCTGCAAGAGGAGTCTCGTCGAAGTGCTCGTCCGATGCGGGCTCGCCGCCGAGCAGCGTCTGGTCATCGGCTGCGGCGGGCTCATCAGCCACAGCGTGCTCGTCAGAGACAGCGTGATCGTCTGCGACCACCGAGTCATTCGCGAGAGGCTGATCGTCGACAGCAGGTTCGTCTGCGCCGGTCTCGCGACTCGGCGATGCGGTGTCTTTCTGCTCGTCAGGGCTCGTGCCGCCGAACAGACGGTCGCGCCAGCTCTGCTGGCCGTTCTGGTCGCTCACAACTGCTCCTCAAGGTTCTCGTGAACGGATGCATCGCGGTTTTCACAGATGCTCCGCACTTCGGATTGTATGAATGCTCTCACTCTTCACGCCCGCGGCGCGCGGAATGAGGCCATATTGCGCCGAAACGGCCCCCTGCACGCGTGTCGCAGGGGGCCGCCTCGAGAACTGCTCAGCGCATCCCGGCGTCTGAGAGCACCACCTCGTTCGCCTCGACTCCGATCTCGGCTTCGCTCGTGACCGTGCCGGCGGCATAGTCGACGACCGCGACCGTGCCCGACTGCGGGTCGGTCACGTAGGCGAATCCGCCGTGTTCGACGAGCGACGGATGCGCGCCCTGCCATTCCGCAGGCGGCGTCCAGTCATCGAGCACCGACACCGATGTCGTCACCTCTCCGCTTTCGGCATCGAGCACGCGCAGCGTTCCGTCGGTGCCGAGCACCAGCACCGATCCGTCGATGCCGCGTGCGAGGCCTCGCCACGTGTAGCTCGAGCCTGCGTCGACGATCTGCATCTGCTCGGCTTCGACATCGATCAGCGCGATGTCGTGCAGCTCGATGCCTGCTTCTGCGTCTGTCTTGTAGTCGC
This sequence comes from Agrococcus casei LMG 22410, assembly GCF_900163565.1. GTDB lineage: Bacteria > Actinomycetota > Actinomycetes > Actinomycetales > Microbacteriaceae > Agrococcus > Agrococcus casei. Next base: position 71,715 of record NZ_FUHU01000020.1, on the reverse strand, counting down.
CGAGCACGATGGAAGAGTCGTCGGCCGCGAACGCATTGCCGATGCGACCGAAGTCGTCAGGTGCGGGAATGTGGTGGAAGTGGTCGCCGTGCAGCACGAGCGCGCCGTTCTCGCAGCCCGCCAGCAGTCCGCCGTCTCCGTACGAGGTCTCACCGTGGATGCCCGGGCAGTCAGTGCTCTCGACCACGATGTCGTCGCTCTGGTCGAGCAGCGCTGCTCCGCTTCGTGAGTCAGCGTCGCCCACAGTCACAAACAGGCCGCCGGCTTCTGTGGGGACCGCGACTCCGTGGTGCGCCGCATCCGCCTGGTACTCGCGCAGCGGTGTCGCCTCGCCGTCTTCGGCAGCCTGTGCCCAGAGCGCGCTGTCGAACACCAGCACCTTGCCTGTGCCGTCGTCGAACAGGGTCGTCGTGCCGTCGTGATTCACGACGTGCCCCGGCGCAACGGCCGCGATCGAGAGGTCGGTGAGCGTCGGCTCGGTCTCGAACGAGTGGCCGTGGTCGCCGTGCGCCTCGGTCCATGTGCCGACATCGAGCAGCTGCCAGCCGCCCTGCGTCGAGACGAGCACGTGCCTGCCGTCGCCTGCAGGATTGATGCGGTTGAAGCCCTCGAGCGGAATGTCGGCCACCTCTTCGAGCGTGCCTGCATCGACGATCCTGATGCCGCCGTCGTACGTCATCACGATGCGCGGCTTGGGCCCTGCCGTCTCGACAGCCTCGCCGCTGTGCGCCGCGTGGTTGTGGTCTTCGTGCTCGTCTTCGGCCGGAGCCGCGGATGCGCATCCCGCAAGCGCCAGCGCTGCGGCGAGCGACAGAGCACCGAGTGCCCTCACCCGATTTCGTGGTTTCAGTGTCATAGCGGAGCCGCGTGAGCGGCCTTCCTTTCCAGCTGTCGGACCGACGGCGATGCGCCCATCCTTATTGCAAACGATTACCGTTAGCAATAGTAGGGCATGCTGGAACCTCCCGACAACGCAGCAGCTCCCCGGCCGGAAATGAATCCGATCGGGGAGCTGCTGCTGAGGGCGTCGGCTAGACGAGCTTGCCCGGCTCTTCGCCGAACGAGTCGCCTGCTGTGAACGTGTCGAAGTCGACGAAGTCGAGGTTCTCCTCGTTCACATCCCACGACTCAGAGAACAGGCGGTTGGGGTACCGCTCTGCCTTCGCCTCTTCTGTCGCGTCGACGTCAACATCGCGGTAGCGAGCCAGACCGGTACCGGCCGGGATCAGCTTTCCGATGATGACGTTCTCCTTGAGGCCGACCAGCGGGTCGCGCTTGCCGTCCATGGCGGCCTGCGTGAGCACACGCGTGGTCTCCTGGAACGAAGCGGCCGACAGCCACGACTCGGTTGCGAGCGAAGCCTTGGTGATGCCCATGACTTCCTGACGCGCGCTTGCCGTCTTCTTGCCGTCGACGAGTGCGCCGCGGTTGAGCTCGTTGTACCGCGAACGGTCGACGAGCTCGCCCGGAAGCAGGTCAGTCTCGCCGTGGTCGACGACCGTGACCTTGCGCAGCATCTGACGGACGATGACCTCGATGTGCTTGTCGTGAATCGGCACACCCTGCGAGCGGTAGACGTTCTGAACGCCCGAGACGAGGTGCTTCTGCACTTCGCGGACACCGCGCACGCGCAGCACTTCCTTCGGGTCGATCGAGCCGACCTGCAGCTGCTCGCCCTGCTCGACGTGGTCGCCGTCGGCAACCTCGAGAACAGCACGGCGGAGCACGGGGTACGCGATCTCTTCATCACCGTTGTCGGGGATGATGACGATGCGACGGCTCTTGTCGTCTTCTTCGATGCGCACGCGACCGGCAACCTCAGCGATGGGCGAGGCTCCCTTCGGCGTGCGAGCCTCGAAGAGCTCGGTCACACGGGGCAGACCCTGCGTGATGTCGGATGCACCAGCCGAACCACCGGTGTGGAACGTGCGCATCGTGAGCTGGGTTCCGGGCTCACCGATCGACTGTGCGGCGATGATGCCGACTGCCTCACCGATGTCGACGAGCTTGCCGGTTGCCAGCGAGCGGCCGTAGCACGCTGCGCAGACACCGACAGTGGACTCGCATGTCAGGACCGAACGGACCTTGACGGTCTCGATGCCGGAGTCGATGAGCTGTGCGAGTGCATCGTCGCCGATGTCCTCGCCGCCCTTGCCCAGCACGGTTCCGTCTTCTGCGACCACGTCGACAGCCAGGTTGCGCGCGTAGACGCTCGACTCGACGTTCTCGTGCAGCACGAGCTTGTCGCCGACCATCTCACCGATGGGCATCTCGATGCCCTTCTCGGTGCCGCAGTCGTCTTCGCGGATGATGACATCCTGCGAGACGTCGACGAGACGACGGGTCAGGTAGCCCGAGTCAGCCGTGCGGAGAGCCGTGTCAGCCGATCCCTTGCGAGCACCGTGCGTCGCGATGAAGTACTCGGCAACCGAGAGGCCTTCGCGGTACGACGAGATGATCGGGCGGGGAATGACCTCACCCTTCGGGTTCGTCACAAGACCACGCATGCCGGTGATGTTTCGGATCTGGATCCAGTTACCGTTGGCGCCTGCGGTGACCATGCGGTAGATCGAGTTGTTCTTGTCGAACGCATTCTCCGTTGCGAGCTGAACATCGTTCGTGGCCTTGGTCCAGAGCTCGGTGAGGTCCTGGCGACGCTCGGCGTCGGACAGGAGGCCCTTGTCGTACTGCGACTGGATTTTCGCGGCGGCCTCTTCAGCCCCTGCGACGATTCCGGCCTTCCCCGGCGGCGTGATGACGTCGGAGAGTGCGACGGTGATTCCCGAGCGGGTGGCCCAGTGGAAGCCGGCGTCCTTGATGCGGTCGAGCGTGGCTGCGACATCCGTCTTCGTGTAGCGCTCTGCGAGCGTGTTCACGATCTGCGAGATGACCGACTTGGTGGTCACCTCGGAGACGAAGGCGTAGTCAGCGGGGAGCGCCTCGTTGAAGAGTGCGCGACCCAGCGTCGTCTCGAACAGCACCTGCTCGCCCTCGACGAAGCCCTCGGGCTGGTCTGCGGGGCTCAGCACGAGGCTGTCGAAGCGGATCCGGACCTTCGCGTTGAGGTCAAGGCTGCCCTGGTCGAGAGCCATGATGGCCTCAGAGACCGACGAGAACACGCGGCCTTCGCCGACTGCGCCTTCCTTGACCGTGGTCAGGTGGTGCAGACCCGAGATCATCTCGTGCGACGGCAGGGTGACCGGGCGTCCGTCCGAGGGCTTCAGGATGTTGTTCGAAGCGAGCATCAGGATGCGCGCCTCGGCCTGGGCCTCGACCGACAGCGGCAGGTGCACAGCCATCTGGTCACCGTCGAAGTCAGCGTTGAACGCCGAGCAGACGAGCGGGTGCAGCTGGATTGCCTTGCCCTCGACGAGCATCGGCTCGAAGGCCTGGATGCCGAGACGGTGCAGCGTGGGAGCACGGTTGAGCAGCACGGGGCGCTCGCGGATGATCTCTTCGAGGACATCCCAGACCTGCGGCTTCGAACGCTCGACCATGCGCTTCGCGTGCTTGACGTTCTGCGAGTGCTGCAGGTCGATCAGGCGCTTGATCACGAACGGCTTGAAGAGCTCGAGAGCCATCTGCTTGGGCAGACCGCACTGGTGCAGCTTCAGCTGCGGGCCGACCACGATGACCGAACGGCCCGAGTAGTCGACGCGCTTGCCGAGGAGGTTCTGACGGAAGCGTCCCTGCTTGCCCTTGAGCATGTCGGAGAGCGACTTCAGCGCACGGTTGCCGGTGCCCGTGACGGGACGACCGCGGCGGCCGTTGTCGAACAGTGCGTCGACGGCCTCCTGCAGCATGCGCTTCTCGTTGTTCACGATGATCTCGGGAGCACCGAGGTCGAGCAGACGACGCAGACGGTTGTTGCGGTTGATGACACGACGGTAGAGGTCGTTCAGGTCGCTGGTCGCGAAGCGTCCGCCGTCGAGCTGCACCATGGGGCGAAGCTCCGGGGGGATGACCGGCACCACGTCGAGCACCATGGCAGCCGGGTTGTGGCCCGTCTGCACGAAGGAGTTGACGACCTTGAGGCGCTTGATCGCACGGATCTTGCGCTGGCCCTTGCCCTCTGCGATCTGCGTGTGGAGGTCGTCTGCCTCTGCCTGCAGGTCGAAGGTCTCGAGGCGGCGCTTGATGCCCTCCGCACCCATGTGGCCCTCGAAGTAGTCGCCGAAGCGGTCTTCCAGCTCGTGGTAGACGGCGTCCTCAGCCTTCAGGTCGCCGACCTTCAGGTTGCGGAACTCGTCGAAGACCTGCTCGAGCGTGCGGATCTGCTCGTCGGCGGCCTTGCGGATGCCCGCTTCTTCCTTCTCGGCGGCGTCGCGGACCTTGCGGATCGCGTCCGCCGTTGCACCGTCGGTCTCGAGCTGTGCGATGTCGTCTTCAGCCTGCTTCATGCGGGCTGCGATGTCGGCGTCTGCACGCTTCTGCAGCTCGCCCACCTCCAGACGGATCTCCTGCTCGAGGCCGGGAAGGTCTTCGTGGCGACCCTCCTCGTCGATGCTGATGACCATGTAGGCGGCGAAGTAGATGACCTTCTCGAGGTCCTTCGGCGCCATGTCAAGGAGGTAGCCGAGGCGGCTCGGAACACCCTTGAAGTACCAGATGTGCGTCACGGGCGCAGCGAGCTCGATGTGGCCCATGCGCTCACGGCGCACAGCCGACTTCGTCACCTCTACGCCGCAGCGCTCACACAGGATTCCCTTGAAGCGCACGCGCTTGTACTTGCCGCATGCACACTCCCAGTCGCGGCTGGGGCCGAAGATCTGCTCACCGAACAGACCGTCCTTCTCGGGCTTCAGCGTGCGGTAGTTGATCGTCTCGGGCTTCTTGACCTCACCGTGCGACCAGCCGCGGATGTCCTCCGCGGTAGCCAGGCCGATCCGGAGCTCGTCGAACGTTGTTGCGTCGATCACTCTGTATATTCCCTTACTTCAGATCTCGTCAGTTGCCGGCCGGATTCAGACTTCGTCAATCGACGAAAGCTCCGGGCGGGAGATGTTGATGCCGAGTTCCTCGGCCGTGCGGAGCGCCTCGTCTTCGTCGTCACGCAGGGTGACGACTTCGCCGGCTGCGTTGAGCACCTCGACGTTCAGGCAGAGCGACTGCATCTCCTTCATGAGCACCTTGAAGGACTCAGGGATGCCGGGCTCCTGGATGTTCTCACCCTTGACGATGGACTCGTAGACCTTCACGCGGCCGACGATGTCGTCGGACTTGATGGTCAGGAGCTCCTGCAGCGTGTAAGCGGCGCCATAGGCCTCGAGAGCCCAGACCTCCATCTCACCGAATCGCTGGCCGCCGAACTGCGCCTTGCCACCGAGCGGCTGCTGGGTGATCATCGAGTACGGACCCGTCGAGCGAGCGTGGATCTTGTCGTCGACAAGGTGGTGCAGCTTCAGGATGTACATGTAGCCGACCGAGACCGGGTACGGGTACGGCTCTCCTGAGCGGCCGTCGAACAGCGGGGCCTTGCCCGAGCCGTCGACCAGGCGCTTGCCGTCTGCCGTCGGAAGCGTCGAGTCGAGAAGACCGATGATCTCGTCCTCCTCAGCACCGTCGAAGACCGGAGTCGCGACCTTGGTGTTCGGAGCGGCCTCGAGTGCCTCTTCGCTCAGACGCGAAGCCCACTCGGGCTTGCCTTCGACCTTCCAGCCCGTCTTGGCGATCCAGCCGAGGTGCGTCTCGAGCACCTGGCCGAAGTTCATTCGCTTCGGGATTCCCAGCGGGTTCAGGATGATGTCGACAGGCGTGCCGTCCTCGAGGAAGGGCATGTCTTCCTCAGGGAGGATCTTCGCGATGACGCCCTTGTTGCCGTGGCGGCCTGCGAGCTTGTCGCCCTCAGTGATCTTGCGCTTCTGCGCGATGTACACGACAACCTTCTCGTGCACGCCCGAGCCGAGCTCGTCGTCGCCTGCGTCAACGCTAAACTGCTTGACGGCGATGACGGTTCCCTGCTCGCCGTGGGGCACCTTGAGCGAGGTGTCGCGGACTTCGCGGCTCTTCTCGTTGAAGATCGCGCGGAGCAGACGCTCCTCAGCGCTCAGCTCGGTCTCGCCCTTCGGCGTGACCTTGCCGACGAGGATGTCGCCGGGGCGAACCTCGGCACCGATGCGGACGATGCCGCGCTCGTCGAGCTCTGCGAGAAGATCCTGCGAGACGTTCGGCAGGTCGCGAGTGATCTCTTCCTTGCCGAGCTTGGTGTCGCGGGCGTCGATCTCGTACTCCTCGATGTGGATCGACGAGAGGACGTCGCCCTTCACGAGGTTCTGCGACAGGATGATCGCGTCTTCGTAGTTGTGACCCTCCCACGGCATGAATGCCACGAGGAGGTTCTTGCCAAGCGCGAGCTCGCCGTTGTCGGTCGCGGGACCGTCGGCGATGACCTCGCCTGCCTCGATGCGCTCGCCAGCCGAGACGACTACACGGTTGTTGTAGTTCGTTCCCTGGTTCGAGCGCTCGAACTTGCGCAGGTAGTAGGTCTGCGTGCCGCCCTCGTCGAGCTGCACCGTGACGTAGTCGGCCGAGACCTCGGCGATGACACCAGCGGCGTCAGCCGTGACGACGTCACCGGAGTCGATGGCCGTGAAGCCCTCCATGCCGGTTCCGACGAGCGGCGAGTCGCTGCGCAGCAGCGGAACAGCCTGACGCTGCATGTTCGCACCCATGAGGGCGCGGTTCGCGTCGTCGTGCTCGAGGAAGGGGATGAGGCTCGTCGCGACCGAGGCCATCTGGCGAGGCGAGACGTCCATGTAGTCGACGGCGGTGGGCTCGATCAGCTCGACCTCGCCGCCCTTCTTGCGAACGAGGACCGCCTCTTCTGTCAGCTTGCCCTTCTTGTCGAAGAGCGAGTTGGCCTGCGCGATGACGAACTCGTCTTCTTCGCTGGCTGTGAGGTAGTCGACGTCGTCGGTGACGACACCGTTCACAACGCGACGGTACGGCGTCTCGATGAAGCCGAAGGCGTTGATGCGGCCGAAGGTCGCGAGACGGCCGATGAGGCCGATGTTCGGGCCTTCAGGCGTCTCGATGGGGCACATGCGGCCGTAGTGCGACGGGTGGACGTCGCGGACCTCGACGCCTGCGCGCTCACGCGACAGACCGCCGGGGCCGAGTGCCGAGAGGGTGCGCTTGTGCGTCATGCCCGCAAGCGGGTTGTTCTGGTCCATGAACTGCGACAGCTGCGATGTTCCGAAGAACTCCTTGATCGCGGCGCTCACGGGGCGCACGTTGATCAGGGTCTGCGGCGTGATCGCCTCGATGTCCTGTGTCGACATGCGCTCGCGCACGACGCGCTCCATGCGAGCCAGGCCCGTGCGGACCTGGTTCTGGATGAGCTCGCCGACGGCGCGGATGCGACGGTTGCCGAAGTGGTCGATGTCGTCGGTGTCGAGACGGATGTCGACTGCCTCGCCCTTGCGGGTGCCCGGCAGCGTCTTGTCGCCTGCGTGCAGGGCGACGATGTACTTGATGGTCGCGACGATGTCTTCGACCGTGAGCACAGACGCGTTCAGCTCTGCATCGATGCCGAGCTTGCGGTTGACCTTGTAGCGGCCCACCTTCGCGAGGTCGTAGCGCTTCTCGTTGAAGTAGAAGTTGTCGAGGAGTGCACGCGCTGCCTCAGCAGCGACCTGCTCGCCCGGACGCAGACGCTTGTAGATGTCGCGAAGCGCCTCTTCCTTCGTCTCGACGGTGTCTTTGTCGAGCTGCGAGAGCACGGTCTCGTAGCCGGCGAACTCGGTCTCGATGTCGGAGCGCGTGAGGCCGAGGGCCTTGAGGAACACCGTGACGGGCTGCTTGCGCTTGCGGTCGATGCGCACGCCGACGGCGTCGCGCTTGTCGACCTCGAACTCGAGCCATGCACCGCGGCTGGGGATGATGCGTGCCGAGAAGAGGTCCTTGTCGGAGTTCTTCTCTGGGGTGCGCTCGAAGTACACGCCGGGCGAGCGGACGAGCTGCGACACGACGACGCGCTCGGTGCCGTTGATGATGAACGTGCCCTTTTCGGTCATGAGCGGGAAGTCGCCCATGAAGACCGTCTGCGACTTGATCTCGCCGGTCTCGTGGTTCATGAACTCAGCGGCCACGTAGAGCGGTGCGGCATACGTCTTCGAGCGCTCCTTGCACTCGTCGATCGTGTACTTCGGCTCTTCGAGCTCAGGCTCTGAGAACGAGAGCTGCATCTTCTCACCCAGGTCTTCGATGGGAGAGATCTCCTCGAAGATCTCCTCCAGACCGGATGCGAGAGCAAGGTCGGTTCGTCCCTCTGCCTGGCCTGCGGCGAGGCGCTGGCGCCAAGCCTCAGATCCGATGAGCCAGTCAAAGCTCTCGGTCTGCAGCGCGAGCAGATCGGGGACGGAAAGTGTTTCGGGGATCTTTGCGAAGCTCAGCCGGCTTGCGTTCCGGCCTGACTTAGGAGTGGCAGCAGCCAATGGTTTTCCCTCCGTGCCGCGCAGCAGGTTATGCTCGCGGTGTCGACGTCACAGGTGGTTTCGCTCCCAGGGGCACCGTTGAGGGGCGCCATGCCGACCGCAATATGAGGGCATGAAGAAACGCGGGAGCGCAAACACCCAATATAGCCCTACTTACCATCGCGTGTCCACCCACTCGCGCATCCGCGGCTCGGCGTGTCGCGCATCCGCTCATCTCGTCGCATTCAGCATCTCGAAACTCTGACCGTCCAGAGTGAACTCCATGGCCTCCAGACTCGCACTGTCCTCACTGCTGCTCATGCTGACCCTCGGCGCCGCCGGCTGCACACCCACGCCAGAGGACGACGGGGTCGACACCTCCCCCAGCGACACTGCGGCCGGTGACGACACGACGCAGACGGATGCGGCAGAAGAGCCCCTGCACGAGTGGCGGTTCGAAGAGGGAATGCACTGGGTCTACGACGTCGAGCCTCTGCACGAGGGCGAGTCGCTGCCGGAGGGCGCCTTCGACGAGATGCGGTGGGAGGTGCTCTCGGTCGAGGGCGACACGGTGCGCATGGAGCGCACCTACTACATCGGCGGCGAGGTGAGCGAGACAGAGCAGTACGACTACGTTCCGGCAGCGGACGGCAGCCTCAGCTACTCGACGAACGAGGACTTCGCTGCGGCCTTCGGTGTGCCCGGTGAGATCGAGCCGCTCGAACAGGAGGACTGGGAGGTGCCGGCACTGCAGGGCCAGACCGAACCCGTCGCCTGGCAGGGCGTCAACCTGTATGCCGACGTCGACGACGAGAGCATGCAGTACGGCTACCGCGCTGCGTTCGAGCGCGAGCCGCCGCAGGCCGAGACCATTGACGTGCTGGGCGAGCCGATGGAGGCTCTCTGCTACGAGACGCACGTGGCGTGGCACTGGCAGTACGGCCCCGCGGGCGAGCAGGAATTCGAGCAGAAACTGCGCGAATGCACGGTGATGGGCATGGGCAATGTGACCACTGAGCTCACCACAGTCGACATGCCCCAGGACGTCGCGACGCTGACCACACTCACGGAGACCAACGCGCTCGAAGGCGGTCAGTGACAGACTGTCGCCATGACTGACAAGCCCGCACTCGAGACCCGACTCTCCAGCGGCCTGCGGGCCGAGATGCGGCATTCGAGCTACGGCGGCTGGCAGCTCGTGGTCGACGGCACCCCGCAGTCGCACGTCGACGTCGAGCGGCCGAAGTACCTCGCGTACGAGTACTCGCGCCGCATCGGATACGTCATCGATGCGCTGCCCGCGGGGCCTCTGACCGCCCTGCACCTGGGCGCAGGGGCCATGAGCCTCGCCCGCTACATCAACGCCCAGCGGCCCGGCTCGCGCCAGCAGGTGCTCGAGCTCGAGCCGGCCCTCGTCGACCTCGTGCGCGGCGTCGCTCCGCTGCCGAAGGGCGCCAGCGTGCGCGTTCGATACGGCGACGCCCGCGAGACGCTCGGGAATCTGCCGAAGGGCCTCAAGGGCACGGTCGACGTCGTGATCGTCGACATCTTCGCCGGCAGCAAGACGCCCGGCCACGTCACGAGCGTCGAGTTCTACACGCTGATCCGCGAGCTGCTGGCTCCCCAGGGGCTCGTCGTCACGAACATCGCCGACGGCAAGGGCCTCGTGTTCGCGCGCGGACAGCTTGCGACGATGGAGCACGTCTTCGGGCACGCGGGAGCAATTGCGGATGCGGGGCTGCTGAAGGGCAAGCGGTTCGGCAACATCATCGGGGTCGCCGGCACGCAGTTCGAGGTCGTCGACGGGCTACCGCCTGAGCTCGGCCATGAGCTGTTTCCGTCGAAGCTCGTGCGCGGCGACGAGCTTCGCAGGCTGATTGCAGGGGCTCCTGTGATCACGGATGCGAACGCAATCGGATCGCCCGACCCCGACAAGCGGGTGTTCCAGGCGCGCAGCTGAACGGCGCGCTGACGACTGAAGGCCCTGAGCGGCGCGCTTGTGGAGTCGTGTCACCGGTGTGGTGCACCATGGATGCATGGATGAGTTCGTCGTCGGCTTCGACCGCACCACGCTACGGCCGACGCTCGACCTGGCCAAGGCGCGGGCACGGCTTGCCGAGATCGGGCAGACCCGCTCGATGAACGGCGTGCTCGAGCGCGCGAAGCTGCTCGCCGCCTGCGGCGAACTCGAGCAGGCTGCTGCGCTGGCGGCGAGTGCGGTCGTCCAGGCACGCACTTCAGGCCTGCGGGTCGAGGCCCTCGAAGCCCGACTCGTGCGCGCATCCGTCGCCGAGGCCCGCGGCCAGGCCGAGCGCGCGATCCGCGAAGCCTCATCGATCATCGACGAGGCTCGCCGCGGCGACTTCGTCGAGCCCTGGGCCCGCGCGCTGCAGCTGCGCGGCATCGCCCACTTCGAGATCGAGCAGTGGGCAGAGGCCGTCGCCGACTTCGAGCGTGCGCTCGCGCTGCGCACCGACGCCGAGGCACCCCGACACTTGATCGACGAGAGCGAAGTCTCGCTGCTCGTCGCAACCGACCGCATGGGGCACGCAGACCGGGGCGCTGTGCGTCGCCGAGCCGTGCATCCGCTCTTCGGATAGCGCTGGGCGGGATCAACATGGCAGAACTGCAGCGAGTGCGCGTGTGGGCAGACGCCCTCATCGCCCTGCACCTCGACAGCACGTGGCACTTCGCGTTCGACAATGCGCGCACGCGTGCCGGGCTCACGAACTTCTCGAAGCGCCAGATCTCGGTCTCACGTCACCTGGCCGTGCTCTGGAGCGACGACGACGTGCACCAGACGCTGCTGCATGAAGTGGCCCACGCGATGGCCGGGCCCGGCGCAGGGCACGGGCCTGTGTGGCAGCGGATCAGCCGTGAGATCGGATATGCCGGGGGTCGCACGCACCACGGCGAGATCGCCAGCGAGACCGCGAAGTGGCTCGGCGTCTGCCCGCAGGGGCACGAGCACTTTCGCTTTCGAAAGCCGTCGCGCATCGCCAGCTGCGTGCGGTGCGCACCGGGGCGTCGCGGATTCGACCCCCGCTACGTCATCAGCTGGCGCGCGCGGCGCTGAGGCTCAGGCCTCCTGCGTGCTGGTGCGAGCACCCGCCCAGCGGTCGATGCCCTCGGTGTCGTTGGCGATGCTGTCGATCTCGGCCAGCTCGTCGTCGGTGAACTCGATGTTCGCGAGCGCTGCGACGTTCTGCTCGAGCTGCTCGGGACGCGATGCGCCGATCGTGAGCGAGGTCATGCGGGTGTCGCGCAGCGCCCAGGCGAGGGCGAGCTGCGGCAGCGACTGGCCGCGACGCTCGGCGACGCTGTTGAGCGCACGCACGGTGGCCACGGTCTTCTCGGCTTCGTCGGCGGGCAGCGTCGAGCCGTCGGTCGCGGCGCGCGAGCCCTCGGGAACACCGTCGAGGTACTTGCCAGAGAGCAGCCCCTGCGCCATGGCGGTGAAGCCGACCATGCCGATGCCGAGCTCGCCGCAGGTCTCGACCAGGCCGTCGGACTCGATCCAGCGGTTGAGCATCGAGTACGAGGGCTGGTGCACCGAGAGCGGGGTGCCGAGGTCGGCAAGGATCTCGTGCGCCCTGCGAGTGTCTGCGGCCGAGTACGACGAGATGCCGACGTAGAGCGCCTTGCCGCTGCGAACAATGTCGTGCAGCGCCTGCATCGACTCCTCGATCGGCGTCTCGGGGTCTGGGCGGTGGTGGTAGTAGATGTCGACGTAGTCGAGCCCCATGCGGGCAAGCGACGCGTCGAGGCTCGAGATGAGGTACTTGCGGCTGCCGCCGAACTGGTACGGGCCGGGGCCCATGCGCCAGCCGGCCTTGGTTGCGATGACGAGGTCGTCGCGGTGTCCGGCGAGATCGGATGCCAGCAGCCGGCCGAAGTGCGATTCTGCGGCACCCGCAGGCGGTCCGTAGTTGTTGGCGAGGTCGAAGCTGGTGATGCCGAGGTCGGTCGCGGTGCGCACCAGTTCGCGCTGTCGCTCGAATGCGACGTTCTCGCCGAAGTTCTGCCAGAGGCCCAGCGTGAGGGGCGAGAGCTGCAGGCCGCTGTTGCCGAGGCGGCGGTGCTGGACGAGGTCGAAGCGGTCGGGGTTCGGCTGCCAGGTCATGCGATTCTCCTTGTCGTGCGGACTCGCGTGCCCCGCGCATCCGTCATGTTGATGCCACGCTACCGCGCAGACGCGGCGTCTGGGTCGGGCGATTCGCGACTGTCGATCGCGGCGGACGCCTCTGCCGCATAGATCGCCGACACCTTGCGGTAGACGGGCGTCATGAAGGCCACGGCCGCCGCCACGATCATGACCGCACCCGCGATGAGGAAGATGAGGGCGATGCCTCGTGCGTCGCCCGACCCGAGCAGCGGCTCAAGCGCCTTCGCCCCGTCGGCGCCGCGCGCGTACGGGATGATCCAGGCCTGGGCGATCGGTGCCACGAGAAAGGCGGTGATGGGTGCGGCCGCAGCCTCGAAGGCGCCAGCGAAGCCGAACACGCGACCCTGTCGCTCGAGCGGCACCACGCGCTGGATGATCGTCTGCTCGGCCGCTTCGATCGCGGGCACCACGGCCATGTACAGCCAGATGCCGACGAGGTACAGCCATCCCCACTCGCGCGTCGTGAAGGCAGCGCCGAGCGCGCCCATGAGCATGACTGCGAAGAGCATCGTGCGCAGCGGATTGCGCCCCAGTCCGAACTTTGCGATCAGCGCCCCTCCGAGCAGGAACCCCGTCGAGGCCAGAGCAAACCAGACGCCCCACCACTGCACCGTGAACAGCTCGATGCCATAGGGATCCATGAGCGCCATGTAGACGCCGCCGACGAGGTTGTTGAAGGTCGAGAACACGATGAGCGCGATGAGCCCCGGGATCGCCACGACTGCTGTCCATGAGCCCTTCAAGTCGAACGCGCCATGAGCGTCGGTGGCGGCCGGGCGCAGCTCTTCTGGCATACGCAGGAAGAGCAGGTGGGCGAGTGCGACGGCCGTTGCGGCGATCGCGATGATGATCGTGGGGCCCATGCCGAGGAACCCGACCGACAGCCCCGAGAACACGCTGGTGACCATGAAGGCGAGGCCCTGCACCATGCCGACGTAGCCGTTCGCGTTGGCGCGGCGGTCAGGGTCGATGAGAATCGTCACGGTCGTCGAGAGCGCGACGTTGCGCATGTTCTCGACGACTGCGCCGATGAGCGCGATGATCGAGAACAGCCAGAACCAGGGCTGCGTCAGGTCGAGCATCGACGCCTCGGGGGTCATGAAGAACACGAACGCCGAGAGCGTGAACATCACGAGCGTGAACGCGCCGGCGAACTTCATGACGCTGAGCTTTCGGAACCTGTCGACGAACGTGCCGAAGCTGATGCTGGTGACGGCGATCAGCAGCATGAACGCACCGCCGATGACCCCGGTTGCGATCACGTTGCGCGTCTCGTCGTAGATCCAGAATGTGATCGAGAACCACAGGTAGCTCGTGGTCACGTTCGCCAAGGCGGTGTTGCCGAGGATGCCTGCGAACGTGCGGTGCCGATCCGCCGCAGGGCGCACCGAGGCGTCAACTGCACTCGGGTCGACGAGCGCGGGAGCGTCGTCGGTCGGCTGGTCTTCCATGGCAGAAAGAGTACGCCCGGCCTCTGACATGAGGTTTGTCTTTTCGTGCGGTCATGCCGCGCCTCGTAGGCTGATCGGGTTGCAGTCGCCACAGCAGAGTCAGGAGCCGGGGATGGGCAGAGTCACGCGCGCAGGAGTCGTGGGGGTCGCGGCACTCACGGCGCTGGTCACAGGCTGCTCGTCGGCGTCGGCCGATGAGGCCTTCGCGCTGCAGCTGCAGCCCGTCGGCGACCAGGGCGCCTGGCTCGACAACGCCTACGCGGCAGGCACAGACGACGAGTACTCGACCGAGAGCACCGTGTGCGGCATCAGCGACGGGCTGATCATCGAGAGCGCGGAGGCCCAGGTGACGGTGACGAGCCTCTCGACTGGCGAGGCCGTGTTCGAAGTGGCTGAAGTCTCTTGCGGAGCCTGGTCAGCGGGCGGCGGGCTCGTGCCCCTGCTGCTCGACGGCAGCTGGCAGCTGCTCGACCTCGAGGGCGAGATGTCGGTGACTCCGCTCGAGTTTGCCGAAGAGCCCGACTCGCTCGCGATCGTGGCCGTCGCTGACGACGTCGCGGTCGCTGCGGATGCGGCAGACGGCACGCTCGTCGGGTTCAGCGGCGGCAGCGAGACGTGGAGGATCGATGGCGACTCGGGTCTCGCCGCGGTGCCGCTCGCGGGAGGACTGCTGGGCGTGACTCGCGCATCCGGCTCTCTGTCTGTCATCGACGCGGCCAGCGGCGAGGTGCTGCACGAGCAGAGCGTCGGCGGCGCGTCGAGCGTGACGTGGTCGAGCGACGGGTTTGTGCTGCAGGAGGCTGGCGAGGCCATTCTCGTCGAGCTCGACGGCACCGAGCGGAGTCGGGCGGATGCGGCGGCACAGTCGATCGTGCCGGGCACGTATGCAGGGGTCACGGTGTCGCTTGACGACCACGCGGCGGCCTCGAATGTCGTCGCGGTGTCGGCTGACGGAGCACCCGTGCTCGCGCTTGACGGCTCCGCTGTGGTCTCGGCAGACGGTGCGATCGACGGCCTCGCCGCCGAGCAGATGCTGGCGGTGTCGGCCGACGGCTCGACCGTGCTGTTCATTCGCAACAATCAGCTGGTGCTGCAGGAGATCGGGGCTGACGAGCTCATGCCGATTCGTGCGATTGCGGGCTCGGTGCGCATCGCCGACGGCCTCATCGTGATCGAGGGGACGCTGTCGACGGTTGTGATGGGACCGGCTGGCTGAGTGAGGGCAGCAGTCCTCTGGCGGCCGCTGTCGCTCGTGCGACGATCAGGGTCGGATCCATGATCTCGCCACTGGCAATCGCGGTGTCGAGTTCGAGCAGCGTCATGCGCGCCGATCTGACCTGCTCGGCCGGGTCTGAGACGTCTTTCGTGCCAGTGGTCGTTCCGTTCGCGCACAAGAAGACGTGGACGGGCCAGGATGCGCGGCCCGGGTTGGTGAAGAACGTGTGGAGTGGAGTCATTCGGGTCGCGATCAATCCGAGTTCCTCCTCGAGCTCGCGTCTGGCGGCTCGCTCGGGCGTCTCGTCTTCTGCGCCTGCTCCCCCGGGCAGGTCGTAGATCCATCGGTCGAGCGGGTACCGGTACTGCCTCGACAGCACGACATGCTTTCCTTCGACGACGAGGGTTGCGACAGCGAACGGGACGCTCTCGTCTACTTCATATCTGGCGCGGGTGCCGTCGGCGAGCACAACATCGTGCTCGACGAGCCTGACTCTGCCCGCATGAATCTCGTGCGAGCCCGTCTTCTGCCAACCCGCTTCGGCCTGATCCGTCATAGGGCCACTGTAAGGAAGACGCCAGGTTTTCGGTGTTCGCGGCGTCGATGAACTCGTGTCAGAGGTCGTGCGTAGTGTCTTGAGCAAGACGAAAACGACGGTATCGGCAGGAGATCGCAGCTGCGATCAACCCATGTCAGACGTCACCCGTAATGTCTTGATCAAGACGAAATCACTGGTTCCGCAGCACGAAAGGAGGCACCGGATGCTCGACGAGACTCGCATCGACAAGCTGCCGACCGAGCTGCTCAGCACCGGTGTATTTGCTGATGAGCACGGCGGGTTTGTTGCCGGTGATGTCGGTGCAGAATCTGTGGATCAGGCGCTGCAGTACTGGTCAGCGAAATCGATGCTCTACGCAACGATGCGAACTCTGACCGACCTCGATCAGGCGATCGAACAGCTGCAGGCAAACCGCGAGATCGTGCGCGCGCAATGCGCTGACTTGGCTGATGAATGCGCGGTGCAGCAGGTCTGCAGCCTCGACATGGCCCACGAGAACGAATGGCAGCACATGACCTCCGTGCTCGCCGTGAACGGGCGCCGCTCTGAGATGTCAGTGCATCAGCAACTCGGCACCGCACAGCAGCGGTGCACCGAGCTGCCGCTGACCGTGCAGGCGTGGCAAGACGGGGACATTCACCTCGGGCACGTGATCGCGATCGAGCGTGCAGCTTCGACCATCACCGAAGAGAATCGGGGCGAGTTCGAGGCCGAGGCGCTGCCGAAGGCAGATGGCCGCACGCCGCAGCAACTGTCTCCGATCGCACGCAGGATTGCCCGCAAGTACGAGTCGGTGGGGTTGCAGAAGAACCATGCCGAGGCGTTCAAGGAACGAGCTGTGTGGACGACGCCCGGAGAGCACGGCATGGAAATCGCATCGCGATTTCGTGGAAAGGGGTGAGCAGGCATCAGCTAAGCCGGTTTCGTGGCTACGCATTGCATGCTCCGCACCTCAACCAACGTGTAAGACCACCGCGGCATGCACCAATACATGGCAGACACCGCAGCAGCAGTGCTGCTCACGGGCACCTGCGACGCGGGCTGGCTCGACAACATCAAGGCTGAGGTCGTCGTGACCATGCCTGCGACCATGCTCACTGGTGAGGAGACCGGCCAGGCTGAGTTGCCCGCCGGGACCCTCGTCGACGACGACACGGCCCTCATGCTGGCTGGATCAGTGAGCTCCTGGACGCGGTTGTTCACCCATCCGGTCACCGGCGTCGCCGTGACTGCCGACGTCTACGCACCCACCGCAGCGCTTCGGCGGTTCGTCGTGCACCGGGACAGGACCTGTCGGTTCCCGGGGTGCGCAAGGATCGCGAAGCATGCCGATGTTGACCACACCAAGGACTGGCAACACGGTGGCAAGACCACGCCAGACAACCTCGCGTGTCTGTGCCGACATCACCACACACTCAAACACCGACTAGGACCCGACGAGGGCTGGAAAGTCAGGCAACTCGAACCCGGGGTACTGGAATGGACCGATCCACAGGGGCAGATCCGAACAACAGAACCGCCACCCGCGCCCAATGCGGTCAAGGAGCCGGCTCTGGTCAGCGCAGCGCGCCGAGGTGAGCGAGCGCTGCGCGAATGAGTGATCCGCGACCGCCTTCCATCTCTTCGGCGACCAGTTCGCTGGCTGCTGCCTCCGGTGTCAGCCAGGTGAGCTCCAGCGCGTCCTGGCGCGGGTCGCACGTGCCGGTGACGGGCACGATGTACGCGAGCGAGACGGCATGCTGACGGTCGTCGGTGTAGAGGCCGCCGTTCGGCAGCGGAAAGTACTCGGCGACCTGAAACGGCACGGGCGACACCGGCATCTGCGGAAACGCCATGTGCCCGAGATCCTTCTCGAGGTGCCGCTCGAGGGCGTCGCGAACGCTCTCGCCGTACATGACACGACCACTGACGACCGTGCGTGTGATCTCGCCGGCATCGTTGGCGCGCAGCAGGATTCCGACCTCGGTCACCTGGCCGATGCCATCGACCCTGATCGGGATCGCCTCGACGTAGAGAATCGGCATGCATCGCCGAACCTCTGCGAAGTGGTCATCGCTCAGCCAGCCGGGATTGGGGTCGGGAGTGCGCACGGACATCACCCCATTGTGCCTCGTAATCGGGAATCGATCCATGACCGGGATTGCTGACACGATGGAGAGACCAGCCGAAGCAGGGAGAACACCGTGGAGCAGCCAGTGACAGAGATCGACGAGAGCGCCATCCGCTGGCGCGATGCCAAGGACGGCCGCGAAGGATCACACCTGCTCGTGGTCATGCACGGGTACGCGAGCTACGAAGGCGATCTGATCGAGCTGGCTCCCGGGCTGCCCGACAATGTGACCGTTGCTTCCCTCCGCGCTCCGATCACCCTGCGCCCCGAGTCGCCGGCCCAGCAGGGCGCCTATGCGTGGTTCGCGATCGGCGGCGAGAGCCCCGACCGCTCGCTCATCGACCTCTCGGTCGACGCCGTCATCGCCTGGCTCGACTCGCTGGAGGCCAAGCATTCGACAGAGTTCGCCACGATCGGGCTCATGGGCTTCTCGCAGGGCGGAGTCATGACGCTGCAGCTCGCACGCACCCAGAGCGACCGCTTCGACTACCTCGTGCAGCTCAGCGGCTTCGCACATGCGGGCGAGCACTCAGGCGACGCTCGTCTCATGGAGCGCCAGCCGCGCATCCCGGCGTTCCAGGCGTGGGGAGACCACGATCCCGTGATCGCACCCAACGCGACGATGCGCACTCGCGAATGGATGGCGACGCACACCGATCACGAGGAGCACGAGTACAGCATGCCCCACGCCGTCGTGCCGCAGGAGGTTGCCGACATCAGCGCCTTCATCTCGAGGCAGATCGGCTGAGGCAGCAGGTCGGCTGAGGGTCAGCGTCCGCGGCGCTTCTGCATCCGTCTGGGCCGTGCACGCGGCGGGATGCGGTGGGCAGGCTTCGGTTTAGGCTTTGGTTTTGGCTTCTCTTCCTCGGGCTGTGCGGCACGCGACGAAGTGGCCTTGCGTCCGCGCACGATGCCGGCGAAGTCCTGGGTGTCGTCATCGTCGCGCTCTCGCAGCCAGACGAGCTCGACCGGGTGGCCCGGCGCATCCGTCACCACTCGCACGGTTGACCCCTTGCCGCCATACAACCGCGCGACCGACATGGGCATGAGCGCGATGCCGGCGCCGGTCTTGGCGGTGATCGCGGCGTCCTTGTGCGAGAGCCCGGTCACGTCGAGCAGCGTCTCGTTCTCGAGGTCGGCCATCGTGAGCTCGGCGAATGCGCCGATCGGATGGTCGTGCTCGGCAATGGCCGCGGTGCTCTCGGTGAACATCACGATGCGGTGCAGGCGCTCGTCGGCTTCTGCCGCACGCACGATCGCGAGGTCGGATTCGCCGGCGAGCACGGCCCGCAGCTGCCTCGGCTGGCCAACGCGCTCGTGCTCGATCGATCGCTCGGGATGGCGCGCATCCCAGACATCGAGCCACCTCGACGGGTTGATGCCCTCGACGTAGCGCAGGCGCAGATCGTCGTCGGTCATGTCAGGTCTTCGATGCCCGGGTGTGCCCCACGGCGGATCTCGGCGTCGGGAATCGATGCCGAGAGGCGCGAGCCGTCTTCGCGACGCTCGTTTGCGTACTTGCGCAGGGTCGGACGCCCGGGGATGCGCGGCGCACTGTCATCGAGCGGCACCGTCACCGAGCCGCCCGTGAGCCAGTGGTGCTCGCCTCGCACCGAGAAGTCGACCCTCTTGTCGGTCTCGGCCTCGATGGCGATCGAGTCCTGTTTGATCGTGACGTGCAGCTGCACGCCCTGCCACTGGAGTGCGAAGCGGATGCCGCTCCAGTCGGCGGGCAGGCGGGGGTCGAACGAGAGGTGGCCCGCGTGGTCGCGCATGCCGCCGAATCCTGAGACGAGCCCCGTCCAGACGCCGGCAGCCGATGCGACGTGCACGCCGTCTGAGGTGTTGGAGTGCAGGTTGGCCAGGTCGACGAATGCAGCCTGCTTGAAGTACTCGAGCGCGAGGTCGCTGTAGCCGACCTCAGCCGCGAGCACCGTCTGCACGACCGAAGACAGGGTCGAATCGCCGGTCGTCAGCGGGTCGTAGTACTCGAAGTCGGCGAGCTTCTCCTCTGCCGAGAAGTGATTGCCCTGCAGGAACAGCGCGAGCACCACGTCGGGCTGCTTGAGCACCTGGTACCGGTAGATCACCAGCGGGTGGAAGTGCAGCAGCAGGGGGTGCTGGTCGTCCGGGGTGTTCGCGACGTCCCAGACCTCCTTCTCGAGGAAGACGGCGTCCTGCGGGTGGATGCCGAGGTCATCGCTGTAGGGAATATGCATGGCGTCGGCGGCCGCCTCCCACGCCTCGATCTCAGCGGGGTGCAGCCCGAGGCGAGTGCAGAGCCGGTCGTAGTCGGCTGACGCATGCTCGGCCATGTGGCGCACGGTCGAGACCGCGTAGCGCAGATTGTTGCGCGCCATGACGTTCGTGTACAGGTTGTCGTTCACGACCGTCGTGTACTCGTCAGGGCCCGTCACACCGTGGATGTGGAAGGTCTCGGCTTGGCCGTTGGTGCCGAACCGCCAGAAGCCGAGCGTCGCCCACAGCCTCGCCGTCTCGACCGCGATGTCGGCGCCCTCTCGATGCAGGAAGTCGGTGTCGTCGGCAGCGCGCACGTACTTGCCGAGGGCAAAGGTCACGTCGGCGTTGATGTGGTACTGCGCGGTGCCGGCTGCGTAGTAGGCCGATGCCTCTTCGCCGTTGATCGTGCGCCACGGGAACAGCGCACCCGCCTCGTGCATCTGCTTCGCCCGACGGCGGGCGGCCGGAAGCATGAGGTACCGCATCCGCAGGGCATTCCTCGCCCACTGCGGTGACGTGTACGCGAGGAACGGCACGACGTAGCACTCGGTGTCCCAGAAGTAGTGGCCGCCATAGCCCGAACCGCTCACGCCCTTGGCCGGAATGCCGAGCTCATCGGCGCGAGCCGATGCCTGCGCGATCTGGAACAGGCACCACCTGGTCGCCTGCTGCAGCTCGTCCTGGCCCTCGATCTCGACGTCGCTGCGCTTCCAGTACGCCTCGCACCAGCGAGCCTGCCGCTCGAGGATCTTCTCCTCCCCGAGTGCGAGGGCGCGGTCGACTGTGCGGCGGCCCCTGTTCAGCAGCTCGCGCGGCGCCACGTCGTCGCCCGTGTGATAGCTGAAGTACTTCGTCACCTGCGTCGGAACACCAGCGGATGCGCGCACACGGAATACAGACTTGGCCAGGTCAGGCTCGACGACGGTGCGTGCGTCGTAGTGATTCTCGGTCTCGATGCGGTGGTCGGCGATGACTCCGAGCGTCATGCCCGAGTTGGTCACCTTGTACGAGAGCGCGGTGCGCAGCCCGTCGTGCCAGCTCTCGCTCGGCTGCAGCACTCGCTCGGAGAACTGGTCGGCTTTGCGGGGGTCGAAGCCGTTCTCTGCCTGTGCGACGCCGTATTCGCTGTCGCGATCCTGCCGGTTGATCACCTGGCAGCTGATCGTGACCGCCGCGTCGGCATTCAGCACCGTGACTCGCACCGATGCGAGCGCGAGGTGGCGCTCGTCGAACGAGACCATGCGTCGCGTCTCGACTCGCACCTCCTTGCCGCTGGGCAGAATCCACAGCAGCGACATCGTCAGCTGGCCGGTGCGGAAGTCGAGTGCGCGCTCGTAGTCGCGCAGGTCTGCCGTCTCGAGGGCAAGCGGCTCGTCATCGACGTAGACGCGCATGACCTTCGCGTCGGGGGCGTTGATGATCGTCTGGCCGACCTCGGCGAAGCCGAACGCCTGCTCGGCGTGCTGGATCGGGTAGACCTCATGGAAGCCGTTGACGAAGGTGCCGTGCTCACTGGCGCGGCCGCCGACCTCGCTGCTGCCCCGAATGCCGAGGTAGCCGTTGCCGACTGCGAAGATCGTCTCCGCGGCACCGAGATCGTCTGTCGAGTACTGCGCCTCGACGAGGCGCCACGGGTCAAGGGGAAAGCGGTCGCGGTTGATCATGCGGCTCCTCATGCCGATCAGTCGAGAAAGGCTGCCAGGTCATCGACGACGACGGTCGCCCCGGCATCGGTCAGCGCCGCCTCGCCTGCACCGCGATCGACGCCGATGACGTCGCGGAAGCCGCCGTCAGCGGCCGAGGCCACACCGCTCGTTGCGTCTTCGATCGCCGCACTGTCTGCTGGGTCGATGCCGAGCATCCGTGCCGCTGCGAGGAACACGTCGGGCGCAGGCTTCGAAGGCAGGCCCTCGCGCTCGGCGACGACGCCGTCGACGACGACTTCGAAGCGGTCGCGGATTCCGGCGGCCTGCAGCACGTGCTCGGCGTTCTTCGAGCTCGACACGACGGCCACGGGAACACCCGCAGCCTGCACGCGGTCGAGCAGCTCGACCGAGCTCGGGTACGGCGCGATGCCATCGGCGTTCAGCACGCTCAGGAAGGCGTCGTTCTTGCGGTTTCCGACGCCGCAGACGGTCTCTGCTTCGGGCGCATCAGAGGGGTCGCCCCACGGCAGGTCGATGTGGCGGCTCTGCAGCAGGCTCTTGACGCCGTCGTAGCGCTTCTTGCCGTCGAGGTGCAGGTAGTAGTCGCTGTCAGCATAGGGCGGCTCGACGCTGCGATCGGCGAAGACCTGCTCGAACACCTGGCGCCATGCGTGCATGTGCACGGACGCAGTGGGAGTCAGCACGCCGTCGAGGTCGAAGAGCACGCCGGCGCGTTCGGTCAGATTCGGAAGCTGGGTGTGGGACACAGTGACGAGCCTACCTTCGTAGCGGCTGAGGATTCTGTCAGCGGAGCGCGCGGTACCGGCGCAGCAGAACGAAGAACGCGATGATCAGCACGATGGCGATCACGAGCCCGAGCGGGTCGAGCGTGCTGCCGAGCGCCAGCGTGCCGACGACCGAGAACACCGCCATGACGCCGAAGAACCCGACGAATCCGAGCCACATCTGCAGCTGGTTTCGGCGCACCGACTCGTTTCTGCTCATCGTTGTCTGCTCACTGCTGTCAGCTCTTCACTCCGCCGGCAGTGAGGCCGGCGACGATGCGGCGCTGGAAGATCAGCACCATGATGACCAGCGGCACGGTGACGATGGTTCCGGCGGCCATGATCGCCGCATACGGCTGGATGTACGGGTTGTCGCCCGCGAACCTCGCGATCGCGACCGTCACCGGCTCGACATTCGGCCGCGAGAGCTGGCTCGCCAGCAGGTACTCGTTCCAGGTGGCGATGAACGCCAGGATCGCGGTCGTGAACACCGCCGGTGCCGCTAGCGGCAGGATCACCTTCATGAACGCCTGGCCGCGAGTCGCGCCGTCGACGCGTGCAGCCTCTTCGAGCTCCCACGGCAGATCGTGCAGAAAGGCGGTCAGCGTGTAGATCGTGAGCGGCAGCGCGAACGAGATGTTGGGCACGATGAGCGCCTGGTACGTGCCGATCCAACCCGCGTCGGTGAACAGCTGGAACAGCGGCGTGACGAGCGCCACGCCCGGAAACATCGACGCAGCGAGGATGATGCCGGTGATGAAGCCCTTGCCCTTGAAGTTGAGGCGTGCGAGCGCGTACGAGACCGTGACGCCGAGCAGCACGGCGATGCCGGTCGTGATCGCACTCACCAGCAGCGAGTTCCCGACTGCGCGCAGCAGATTGTTGCCGCCGGATGTGTTGAGCGCGGCAACGAAGTTGTCGAGTGTCAGGTGGGTGGGCCAGGGGGTGGTGTTGAACGTCTGCGAGACATCGCGGAAGGCGACGACCATCATCCAGTAGAACGGAAGCAGGCACCAGAGCACGATGACGCCGCCGCTGAAGTAGCTGCCCCAGCCTTCGCCGGTTCTGACACGGCGCTTGACTGGTGCGCTGTCTGCTGTCGTCGTCATCTCACTTGCCCCCTTCGCGAGGCATGACCATCGCCTTGGTCGAGCTGGTGTCGACGGCGACGAGCTTCTTCTGCTTGCCGCCTCCGACGGTGCGCTGGTCAGGCTGTGCCTGAGCCACCGCGTTGGCGCCGAGGCCCTTCACCATGAGGAACGCGCAGGCGAAGATGATGAGGAACACGATGGTCGACAGCGCCGAGGCGTTCGCGAAGTCGCCCTCGCGGATGGTAGCGGTGACGAGCATCGACATCGTCGTGGCGGCGCCCGACGTGTTGCCCTGCATGATCGCGGGCAGGTCGTACATGCGCAGCGCATCGAGCAGCCTGAACAGCACCGCGACGAGCAGCGCCGGCTTCACGAGCGGCAGCGTCACGCGGGTGAACTGCTGCCAGCGGGTCGCGCCGTCCATCTTGGCGGCGTCGTAGACGTCTTGCGGAATCATCTGCAGGCCCGCGAGGATCAGCAGCGCGACGAACGGCGTCGTCTTCCAGACGTCGGCGACGATCACTGCGGTCAGCAGCTCCCAGGTGCCGGTGGTCCACTGCGTCTCGAGGCCCGTGACGGCATTGACGATGCCCTGGGGCGCGAAGATGAACGCCCACAGCTTTGCGGTCACGGCGGTCGGGATCGCCCAGGGAACGAGCACGGATGCGCGCAGCAGGCCGCGTCCCCAGAGGTTGCGTCCCATGATGATCGCGATCCAGAAGCCGAGCACCACCTCGAGTGCGACAGTGATGCCGGTCAGCAGGAAGGTGACGCCGATGGCATCCCAGAACTGGCTGCCCGCAGTGCCCGGAGGGCACGAGTTCATGCCCTTGCCGCAGTCCTGCAGCAGCCAGTGCATGTAGTTGCTGAAGCCGGCGAAGCCGCCGTCTTCGAAGAATCCCGTCTCGGGGTTGAATGCGCGGTCTGCGTTGAACGACTGCACGATCGCGCTGACGATCGGATAGCCGATCACCACCGCGAGCACGAGCAGGGCGGGGGCTATCAGCCACAGGCCCGCACGGTTGTCGCTGCGCCTGCGCCGTTTGACGGGCGCAGGCGCAGCGACAGACTCATTCATCTGCATGGTCTGACGAGCCTTCGGCTACTCTCCGGTGCTTGCCGTGATGGCGTCAGACATGTCGGCGACCGCCTGGTCGACAGGCGTGCCCTCGACGATTGCCGCGTACGCGTTGTCAGCGATCGCCTTCGAGACCGCCGCGTAGTACGGGGTCACGGGGCGGGGCTGCGCGTTCTCGAGCGCATCCTTCAGCGCGGGCAGGTACGGGAACTCGGTGATGAGCTCTTCGTCGTCGTAGATCGAAGCGAGCACCGGCGGGAACGACTGCTCTGCGAACGAGCGCTGGTTCTCTTCGGACAGGATGAACTGCACGAAGTCGAACGCGGTCGCCTTGTTCTCGGAGAAGGCGTTGATGCCGTTGTTGTAGCCGCCGAGCGTGGATGCGCCGGGGCCGTCGGGGCCGACGATCGCAGCGACGTCGAAGTCGTCGCCGACCTCTGAAGTCGGCTCGTTCTTCGCCGTGTCGTACATGTACGGCCAGTTGTAGGCGAACACCGACTCGCCGGCGAGGAACGAGAGGTTCGTCTGCTCTTCGGTGAAGCCGTTGGCGTCCTTCGGGATGTCGCCGTTGGCGTACGCGTCGGCGAGTGCCTGGATGCCGGCCTTCGCCTCTTCTGAGTCGACGACAGGCGTCTGGCCGTCGGTGTCGACGACTGCGCCGCCCCACGAGTTGATCGCCTGCGTGGTCTGCACGGCGAGGCCCTCGTAGTTGCGCAGCTGCATGACCAGCAGGTCCATGTCGGCTTCGTCAGCGGCGTCGCGGCTGCTCAGCAGCTCGTCCCATGTGGTCGGAGCCTCTTCGACGATGTCGGTGCGGTAGAACAGCAGCTGTGCGTTGGTGTTCTGCGGAGCCGCGTACAGGGTGTCCATGTACGTCGCGCTGTCGACCGTCGCCGGCAGCAGGCCCGAGGTGTCGAGGGCGAGGTCGCCGTCGAGGGGCTGCAGCCATCCGTTGGCCGCGAACTCGGCCGTCCAGGTGACGTCGAGCGCCATGACGTCGTAGTCGCCGCTCTCAGCCTGCAGCGACTGCACGAGCTGGTCGCGCTGGCCGTTGGCCTCCTGCGGAAGCTCGACGAGCGAGACCTCTTCTTCAGGGTGCTCTGCGTTCCAGGCTTCGATGATCGGCTCGAGCTTGCCCGCGTCGTTCGCGCCCATTGCGAACGAGATGGGGCCACGAGTGTCAAGACCCTCTTCGGTGCCCTCACCCTCGCCTTCGCCGCCGCTCGCGCATCCGCTCAGCACCATGGCCGCAACAGCGCCCATCGCGATGATCCCGGTTCGTCTCTTCATGCCGTGCTCCCTTGCAATAACACATCCGGTCAATATGCTCAGCGTACCCCTGTGCACTGACGTGTGCACCGAGACGTTGTGAAGTTGTCACCATCAGTCGATGCGAAGACCGCTGTCTGTGTCGAAGAGGTGCAACAGGTCGGCCTCGGCGCTCAGTCGAAGACGTGATCCCTTCTCGGGAATCTCGTCGCCGACGGCGCGTGCGACCACGAGCGGAGAGCCCTCGAGGTCGGCCGTGCCGTACACATAGGCGTCGGAGCCGAGCTCTTCGACGAGGTCGACTTCGACCTCGATGCCGTCCTCTGCAGCAGGCCGCAGGTGCTCGGGCCTGACGCCGACGGTGACGCGCTGTCCGGGCTCGACCGTGCGCCCCTCGAGCGCGATGCCGCCCAGCGACACGCGGCCCTGTGCGTCTGCCTCAGTCTCGACGAGGTTCATGGCGGGCGACCCGACGAAGCCTGCGACGAACACGTTCGCGGGCCTGCTGTAGAGCACCCGCGGCGTGTCGACCTGCTGCAGCTCGCCCTTGTCGAGCACGGCCACGCGGTCGCCCATCGTCATCGCCTCGACCTGGTCGTGCGTGACGTAGACGGTTGTGACGCCCAGGCGCCGCTGCAGGCCGGCGATGTGCGACCTCGTCTGCACGCGCAGCTTGGCGTCGAGGTTCGAGAGCGGCTCGTCCATGCAGAACACCTGCGGCGAGCGCACGATCGCACGACCCATGGCGACGCGCTGGCGCTGGCCGCCCGAGAGCGCCTTCGGCTTGCGGTCGAGAAATTCCGTGAGGTCGAGCAGCTCGGCTGCCTCTTCGACCCGCTCGCGGATCTCGGCCTTCGGCTTCTTCGCGAGCTTGAGCGCGAAGCCCATGTTCTCGGCGACCGTCATGTGGGGGTAGAGCGCGTAGTTCTGAAAGACCATCGCGATGTCGCGATCCTTCGGATCCTTCTCGGTGACGTCGGTGTCGTCGATCAGGATCGAGCCCTCAGAGACCTGCTCGAGGCCTGCCAGCATGCGCAGCGTCGTCGACTTGCCGCAGCCGGATGGGCCGACCAGCACGAGGAACTCGCCGTCGTCGATGTGCAGGCTGAGGTCGCTGACCGACGGGCGTTCGGCCCCCGGATACTGCAGCGTGACTCGGTCGAACGTGATGGAGGCCATGGTGTTTCCTTCCTGGCGGGCACGCGCCAGACGATCCGTGTGAAGTGAACTGGTTTCGAGCATAGCCACAGCGCCGCGAGATGCGACACTGGTCGCATGGCCTCAGACAACGAAGCGCGCGTCGCCGTCTACATCGACTTCGACAACATCCTGATCTCCCGCTACGACCAGCTGCACGGTCGTGGAGCATTCCACAGCGACAAAGTGCGCACGCTGCCCGTCGACGGGCGCGAGTCGAAGGTGCGCACGCGCTTCGGCGAGGCCACCGTCGACCTCGGCGCGATCATCGACTACGCCTCGAGCTACGGGTCGATCGTGCTCAGCCGCGCCTACGCCGACTGGTCGGTGCCCGCCCACGCCGCGTACCGCGAGCAGCTGCTGGCCCGTGCCGTCGACCTCGTGCAGCTCTTCCCGACCACGCGCGCGCTGAAGAACGGCGCCGACATCCGCCTCGCCGTCGACGTGGTCGAAGACCTCTTCAGGCTCGACGACGTCTCGCACGTCGTGATCGTCGCCGGCGACAGCGACTACATCGCCCTCGCCCAGCGCGCGAAGCGGCTCGGCAAGTTCGTGGTCGGCATCGGCGTCGCCGGCTCGACCTCGAAGTCGCTCGCCGCGGCGTGCGACGAGTTCGCCGACTACGACGCGCTGCCCGGAGTCGAGCGCGTGGTCGTGCAGGACGAGACGGATGCCGACACGAGCGAGCCTGCAGCCGCAGAAGAGGCCGCCCCGGCAGCGAAGAGCCGCCGCAGACGACGCAAGAGCGGCGGCAGCTCAGGCGACGAGGAGGCTGCCCCCGAGCTCTCGCCCGACGACGCGGCGACCGGTCTGCTGGAACGCGCCCTGCGCATCCTCACCCAGAAGACCGACGACGAATGGCTGCACGCCAACGTCGTGAAAGAGCAGATGAAGCGCATGGATCCGGTGTTCAACGAGAAGTCGCTCGGCCACAAGTCGTTCTCTGACTTCGTGGGGGCGCGCGATGCCCTCGTCGAGCTGCGCGAAGACGGCCAGGCCAGGCTGCTGCGGCTGAAGCAGGCTGGCTGACGCCAGTCAGATTCCGAGCACTGCCTTCGCGATGCTGAAGTAGATGATGAGGCCCGTCGCATCGCAGAAGGTCGTGATGAACGGCGTCGAGAACACCGCCGGGTCGACCTTGATGGCTTTGGCCAGCAGGGGCATCGCGCCGCCGACGGAAGCGGCCATCGCGCAGATGCAGACGATCGTGAGGCCGATCACGACGCCCGTGGGCATGTCGTAGACGAGCGTGGCCAGCACGAAGCCGAGGGCGCCCATCAGCACCCCGAGCACCAGACCGACTCGCACTTCGCGCAGCAGGACGAGCCCCACATCCCGCGTCCGAACGTCGCCGACCGCGAGCGCTCGCGTGACCGTGCTCGCCGCCTGCGACCCCGTGTTGCCGCCGATCCCGGTCAGGAGCGGGATGAACATGGCCAGCACGACCGCCTGCTCGAGCGTCGTCTCGAAGATCTCGAGCACCTGCACCGTGAGCAGGCCTGAGACCGCGAGCACCAGCAGCCACACCACTCGCGAGCGCGCGATGCGCAGCACCGATGTCGAGAGGTACGGGCGTCGCAGCGGCTCGGCGCCGCCGGCTCGGGCGGCGTCCTCGTCGGCTTCGTCGCGAAGAATCTGGGCGGCGTCGTCGAGTGTGAGGATGCCCAGCACGTGATGCTCGCTGTCGGTGACCGGCACCAGCAGGTGCGCGCGGTCGACCAGTGCCAGCGCGGCGGCTTCGGCATCGTCGGTCGCTCGCACCGAGTCGGCCTCCTGCATGAGGTCGGCGATCGGCACCGAGGGGTCGCTCATGAGCACTTCGCGCAGGCTGACGACCCCCGCGAGTGTGCGCCCGGTGTCGGTGACGAGCATCGTGTAGACCGTCTCGGCCGTGTCGTCGAGGGCGCGTGCCTTCGCGAGCGCGGTCTCGGCGGTGTCATGCGGATGCACGCTCACGAAGTGCGGCGACATGCGGCGTCCGATGGTGCCGGCGGGATACCCGAGCACCGCGTTGGTGTGGCTGCGCTCTTCTGCAGAGAGCCCCGAGATCAGCCTCGTCGCCACGGCTGCGGGCACCTCGTCGACGAGCTTCGCGCGGTCGTCGGGGTCGAGGCTCTCGAACAGCGTGCCGACCTCGTCTTCGCAAAGGCTCGTGATCAGGTCGGCCTGGATGGGCGGCTCGAGCGCGTCGAACACGGCGGCCGCCTGGTCTTTGCCCAGCAGCCTGAACAGCACCGCGGCGCGACGGGTCGACACGCGTTCGAGCAGGTCGGCGGTCTCGTGTGTGCTGAGTGCGCCGAGCTGCACCGTGGCCTCGCTCAGATCGCCGATGACGAGGCTCTCGGTCGGCGTCTTCTCGAAGAACTGGGGATCAGACATGGCGCTCCCAACTCTAGGCGCACGCGGCATCTGCACAGCGCCGTGCGCGATGATCGTATGCATGCGCACCCTCACCCGCCCCCTGTCTGCTGCGGCCCTGCTCGGTGCCGCGGTGCTCGCGCTCACTGCCTGCAGCACAGAGCCCGCGCATGAGTACACGGTGTCGGGCGACGCAGGCCTCTGGCTCGACGACGGCTACTCGGCGGGCGTCTCCGAGACGTTCGACGCGGCCGGCCGCGTGTGCGGAGTCGCTGACGGCGTCTTCGTCGACCAGGTGCAGGCTGAGAACGGGCAGGTCTCGGTGCGTGCGATCGACACTGCAACGGGCGACGAGGTCTGGACCCTCGACGACGCGCTCTGCGGCGAGGCCCCCGGCGGCCAGGTCGCGGTCGCGAGCCTCGGCCCTGACGGCTCGCACATCGAGCTGGCTGACATCGCGACGGGCGATGCCGCTCCCCTGCTCGACGCCGACGGAGTCATCGAGAGCCTGTCGGTGCTCGGCGAGACTGAGCACGGCTGGATCGTCCAGTACGCGACCGGCAGCGAGACCAGGGTCGGCGTCCATGCGAGCCCCGACAGGCCGGCGTGGAGCGGGGCGTTCCCCGGCCAGCGCCAGTGCACGCTGCTCGACGGGCACGTCGGATGCGCGGGCGAGACGAGCTTCACGGTGCTGACGGCAGAGCGCGGCGAGGTCACTGCTGAGAACGCTGAACTCGGAACGCTGCGCATCACCTGGCTGAGCGACGGATACGTGCTGCAGGATCCGACGGCGTCAGAGGCTCCCGATCCGGTCGGCGCCCTGTACGCGCTCGACGGCAACGAGGTGCGCCTGATCGAGCAGACCGAGGATGTGCCGCCGGCGCCTGCCGGAGCACTCTTCACCAGCGCCGACTACATGCTTGACGACGCAGTGGCCGTGACAGCTGCGGGCAGTGCAGTCGCAACGGTCGACCGCGACGGCATCGAGTTCCACGGCGACGACGCAGCCGAGCCCGGCTCTGCCGCACTCGCGGTCAGCGCAGGCGGGCAGGCGCTCGCGGTCGACACAGGCGACGCCGTTGTGCTGCTGGGTGCCGACGGCGACGAGCTCGCGCAGCTCGGCCCATCCGGCTCTGAAGTGCACGTGGTCGACGGCTGGCTCGTCGTGTTCGACCCGGCTTCGTGGACGACCACGGTCTTTGCGCCGGCTGGCTGAGCCACCGAGTCGCGTCCCGTACGCTTGCGGTCTGTGAGCACTCTTCCGTCACTGGCCTCCGCCCTTGCGGCCATCCGCGATGATGCCGCCGCAGGACTGCTCGACGCCTGGGCGCTGTCGACGGTCATCGACGAGAACACGAACTCCCCCGTCATCGACGAGACGCTGTTCGACGCGCTGCATGCTGCGGCCGGAATCACTGCCGAGTGGCCGGTCGGCAACGCGGGCCTGCTACATGTCTACGGCTACTGGTTCTCGACCGTCGAGACGCCGTACGGCCTCAAGCGCGATCGCTGGGTCGACGGTCAGCTCACCGCTGCTCTCGGCCTGCCGACTGACGCTTTTCACTTCGACGAGAGCCGCGCGTCCACGCTCTTGAGACGCGTGACCGACGCGGTCATGCCGGTGCTGGTCGATCCCGATGCGCACGCGGTCACATGGGCCGATGTGCGGGTCGGCGATGCGCACACTGCCAGTCTGCAGACGCGTGCCGTTCTGGTGCGCTCGGCCGGCGCATCCGCCACCGCCCTCGTCTACGGTGTCGACGACGGATGCGGCATGCGGCTGGTGACCGTGTTTCCGATACAGGGCGAGACTGGGCCGGTGCTCGAAGAGTTCGTCAGTGAGCCGCGGCTTCGGTGGAACGCGGCGTCCAACGACTCGTAACCGAGTGTTCATCCTTCTGTAGACATTTCGTCCACTTTGACGAGATACTCTGGACGCATCGTCCGAAACGCGCTTCGAGCGCACAGAAGGAGCCTGAGTGACCGCCACCATCGTCTTCGACTTCGATGGCACGCTTGCCATCGGCCACGGCCCTGTCATGGCCTACGCCGAATGCGCCGCACCCCTTGCCGGAGCGCAGTACCTCGAGCGCGTCGAGACGGCACTGGCCGAGTACGACGCCGGCGGCGGCGGGTACCGCGACGGCTACGACGTGGTCGGCTCGCTTGCAGCAGCCGACGGCGTCGAAGCAGCAGCGCTCAGCGACGCCTACGCTCGCAGCCGCGACGTGCTCGGAACCCCCGAGGCGCCGGTCAGCGCTGTCGAGGGCATCGACGAGATTCTCGAGAGTCTCGGCAGGCACGCACGCCTGGTGCTCGCGACCAACGCACCCGCAGCCGGCGTGTACCGCGTGCTCGACTCGTGGGGCGTCCGAGAGCGCTTCGACGCGGTGCACTTTGCTGTCGGCAAGCCTGCGGGACTCACTCCGATCATCCGACTCGCCCTTGAAGACGGGCCCGTGCTCGCGATCGGCGACATCTTCGAGTTCGACCTGGCTCCGGCCGTCGCCCTCGGAGCGGACACAGCACTTGTCGGCGCGACAGCCTCGACGTCACCCGAATCGGTCACGATGCGCGGGCAGACGATCGCCGAGCTTCGCCCCGATATCGAAGCCTGGGCCGCATCCGCGGCATCCAGCACCCCAGCGCCAGAAGGCGCATCCCCCCGCCTCGAAAGGTAACTCCCGAGAATGCGCAAACCACTCATCGCGACCAGCACCCTCGTGGTCGCCTCACTTGCACTCGCTGGCTGCAGCGGCGACACCGGCGGCTCCGACTCTGGCGAGTCAGGCGACTGGCCCGACTCGATCACCATCTCACTCGTTCCCTCGGTCGAGGGCGAAGACCTCGCCGAAGCGCTCGACCCGCTGACCGCCTACCTCTCAGAGAACCTCGGCATCGAGGTCAACGGCGTCGTCGCCAACGACTACGCGGCAACCGTCGAGGCGCTCGGAGCAGACCAGGCGCAGGTCGTCATCACTGACGCAGGCTCGCTCTACAACGCGACCGAGCAGTTCGGCGCAGAGCTGATCCTGCGTGACGTGCGCTTCGGTGCCACCGCGTACTCGGCTGTCGCCTACACGAACAACCCCGACAAGTACTGCGACGACGAGCCCGTCATGGCGAACTACGCCGCCAGCGACATCGAGCTGTCGTTCTGCAACGGTATCGAGCCCGGCGAGACCTCGATGGGCGAGGGCCCCGCAGGTCTCGACGCCTTCTCGAACATCGACAGTGGCACCAAGGTCGCGCTGCAGGCCGCCACATCGCCGGCGGGCTACCAGTACCCCGTCGTCGCCATGCAGGATGCGGGCATCGACACCGACGCCGACATCACGCAGGTGCCGGTCGAGGGCAACAACAACGCTGTGCTCTCGGTCTACAACGGTGACGCCGAAGTCAGCTTCGCCTACTGGGACGCACGCACCACGGTGACCGAAGAGGCACCTGACGTGGCCGAAAAGGTCGTCGCCTTCGCCTACACCGAGATGATCCCGAACGGCGGCGTTGCAGTGTCGTCGTCACTGCCTGCTGACCTCACCGAGCAGCTCACCACCCTCATGGACGACTACGCCGACTCGTCAGACGAGGCCGCCGACGTGATGTTCAACCTTGTCGGTCTCTCCGACTGGACCAGCGAGACCGCAGAGGACGAGATCACCCGCTACGGCGAGATCCTCGCGCTCTTCTCGAACTGACCCACACCAGGAGCACATCCGCATGCACACTGATGCACGCCGCGTGGAGGCCGGAGACATTCCGGCCTCCACGTCGTGGCCCGTAGAGCTGAAGAGCGTCTCGGTCACCTACCCGAACGGAACGAAAGCGCTGCAAGACGTGTCGCTGCGCATCGAGCCGGGCGAAATGGTGTCGATCGTCGGTCTTTCAGGCTCGGGCAAGTCAACGCTAATCCGCACCATCAACGGCCTCGTGCAGGCCACCGACGGCACCGTGACCGTCGGACCCCACGAGATCACTGGCCTGAGCGGACGCCGCCTGCGCGAAGCGCGCGGCCACATCGGCATGATCTTCCAGGGCTTCAACCTTGCCGAACGCACCGACGTCTTCCACAACGTGCTCGTCGGCCGCTTCGCGCACTCCTCACCGTTTCGCACCCTGCTGGGACTGCCGACCAAGGCCGACCGCGAGCTGGCTCTGCGCGCCCTCGACTCGGTCGGGATGCTCGAGAAGGTCTGGGCGCGTGCGAACGCGTTGTCGGGCGGGCAGAAGCAGCGTGTGGCGATCGCCCGCGCACTGACGCAGCAGCCCAGCATCATGCTCGCTGACGAGCCTGTCGCGAGCCTGGACCCGCCCACGGCTCACGGTGTGATGCGCGACCTGCGTCGCATCAACGGCGAGCGCGGCCTCACAGTGCTCATCAACATCCACCTCATGGATCTCGCTCGTCAGTACACGACGCGCATGATCGGCCTGCGCGACGGCGCTGTCGTCTACGACGGGCCTGCGGGCGCGGCGACCGACGCCGACTTCGAGCAGATCTACGGCCGGCCCATTCAGTCGGACGACACCCTGGATGCGCGGGCATGACGACGGGTGAGCTAGCGGTTCCAGCGCGCCCGACGAACCGGTTTCGCACCGCGCTGATCGTCGCTGCCTTCGTCGCGTTCACGGTCGCCACGTGCATTCCGGCCATCGGCGGCATCGACCTCGACGTGGGCGCGATCGTGCGCAACTGGCGCAACGGAGCCGGCAAGATGCTGCAGCTGCTGCAGCCGAACTTCGCGTTCCTGCCGCGCACCTGGGCGCCCATGCTTGAGACCCTGCAGATGGCGCTCGTCGGTGCCGTCGCATCCGCCATCGTCTCTGTTCCGATCACCCTCTGGGCCGCTTCGCCGACGAACCCCAACTCGTGGACCCGCATCACTGTGCGCACGCTCGTCAACATTGTGCGTTCGGTCCCCGACCTCGTTTTCGCGACTGTGCTGGTTGCGATGGTCGGCGTCGGCGCTCTGCCCGGAGTGCTCACGCTGTTCCTGTTCAACATCGGCATCGTCGTGAAGCTCGTCTCTGAGGCAATCGACTCGTCTGACCACGGCTACATGGAAGCCGGTCACGCGGCTGGCGGCACGCAGCTGCAGATCAACCGCGTCACCGCACTGCCGCAGACGTGGCCGCTGTTCGCGAACCAGTGGCTGTACACACTCGAGCTCAACGTGCGCATTTCGGCGATCCTCGGCATCGTCGGTGCGGGCGGTATCGGCCGCATTCTCGACGAGCGTCGTGCGTTCTACGCCTACGGCGACGTCTCGGTGATCATCCTCGAGATTCTCGTGGTTGTCATTCTGATCGAGATCATGTCGAACCTGCTGCGAAAGAGGCTTGTATGACCGGATTGCAGACACCGGTGAAGCTTCCCGCCCAGACAGAGCTGCAGACTCCAACGAAGCCGAGCCGACTCTGGTCGACCGTGTTCGCGATCGCTGTCGGCGCCGTCGTGCTGGTGGCCGGCGCTGGACTCAAGATCACATGGAGCGACCTGCCCGCCATGCCGGGGCAGATCGCGCACTACCTGCGCCTTATGTTCGAAGCGCCCAACCTCGAGAAGCTGCCGAGGGCGCTGTTCGAGACCTGGCGATCGATCTCGATGGCGTGGCTCGGCGCGATCATGTGCGTCGTGGTGTCGATTCCACTCGGCATGCTCGCAGCCAACGGCGTCGGCCCGTGGTGGCTTCGCACGGCGCTTCGCGGTGTCTTCGCCGTGATCCGAGCCATTCCTGAAGTGATCATCGCCCTCATCCTGCTGACCGTGACCGGGCTGACACCCTTCACAGGTGCACTCGCCCTCGGCATCGCCGGCATCGGAACTCAGGGCAAGTGGGTCTACGAGACGATCGAATCGGTGCAGGAGGGCGCTTCGGAAGCTGTTCGAGCCGCTGGCGGCAACACCGCCGAGGTCACGCGTTGGGCGCTGTGGCCGGCTGCCGCGCCGACGCTCATGTCGTTCGCGCTCTACCGTTTTGAGATCAACATCCGCACCTCTGCTGTTCTCGGACTCGTGGGCGCCGGGGGCATCGGCAGTATGCTCTCGAACTACACCAACTTCAGGCAGTGGGACACCGTCGGGATGCTGCTGATCGTCGTCGTCATCGCGACGATGCTCATGGATGCAGTCTCGGGTGCGATCCGCCGCCGCATCATGGAAGGGGCCAAGGTCCGTGACGTGGCAAGGAGCAGCTGACGCACCGCCGAGCGCGCGCATCGTCTCGCTTGCGCCGTCGCTGCAGCCGACCGAGCGCCGTGTCGTTGAGTGGATCCTCGCCGACCGCTCGACGACGGTCGAAAGCACGGCGCAAGAGCTCGCAGACGCAGTCGGTGTCGGACGAACCACGGTGATTCGAGCCGCGCAGTCGCTGGGCTACGGCGGCTACCCGCAGCTGCGCGTCGCGCTCGCGCAGGAGCTCGCCATGCAACAGCCGACCGACGATGCCGGTGACGGTTCGATGCTCGGCGGCCTTCGCGCCCGCGTCGGGCGTTTCGGCGGCGAGCTCTCGCACGCGATGTCGGCGATGACTGAGGAATCGCTGGTCGCCTTCATCACGGCACTCGACGACGCCGACCGCGTGCTCGTGCTCGCGAACGGACTCTCGATTCCGCTCGGGCTCGACATGATGTTGCGCCTGAACTCGGCCGGTCGCCCAGCCGAGCAGCTGATGGATGCGATGGCGCAGCAGATCTCAGCGCGCCAGCTGGGTGCCGGGTCGGCGTGTGTGGCGTTCTCAGGCTCCGGGGCCAACCGTGCCACGCTCGACGCCATGCGCGCTGCGAAGGCCAGCGGCGCGAAGGTGCTCGCGATCACCTCGTTCGCGCGCTCGGCCGCTGCAGAGCTGGCCGATGTCACACTCGTCGTGCCGCCCGTCAACGAAAGCTTCCGCGACGAGTTGATTCACGCATCCCGCGCCGCCCATATGCTGCTCACCGAGCAGCTGGTCGATCTGTTCGTCGAGCACCGTGGTGACCGTGCCCGGGATGCGCGAGCCGTGTCGATGTCGATGCTCGGGAGCGCGCTGCAGGAGTAGCGAGCTAGTGGTCGGCCACCTGCTGCGGCTTCGTCGGCCACCAGATGCGGTCGCCCACGAGGGTGAAGATCGCCGGGACGATCACAGACCGCACCACGATCGTGTCGACGATCACACCGACGCCCACGATGAGCCCGAGCTGGCCGAGCGTGACCAGCGGCAGCACGCCGAGCGCCGCAAACACACCCGCGAGCACGATGCCTGCGCTGGTGATGACGGCACCCGTGTGCGACACCGCTTCGACCATGCCTGCGCGGGTTCCGAGCCTGCCCGCTTCGTGTCGGGCTCGGTGCACGAGGAAGATCGTGTAGTCGATGCCGAGTGCCACGAGGAACAGGAATGACAGCAGCGGCACCTGCAGATCGAGCGCGTGCTGGCCGAACAGCACGCGGCTGAGCCATGCGCCTGCGCCGATCGCCGCGATGGCACTCGCAAAGTTCACGAGCAGCAGCAGCACGGGGGCGATCACCGAGCGCAGCAGCAGCACCAGCACGATGAAGCAGACTGCGAGTACGAGCGGTGCGATGAGCAGCAGGTCCTGCACATTGCCGTCGCGCGCGTCCTGGTCGGTCGCGACTGCTCCCCCGACGAGCGCATCCGCTCCTTCGACTGCGTGAGCGGTCGCACGCAGCTCGGTGATCTGCTCGAGGCTCTCCGCAGTGCTCGGCGCGTACTCGCTCGTCACCATGATGCGAGTGAGCAACTCGTCTGTTGAGACACCGGCTGGGTGAGCACGCACGACGCCCTCGACATCCTGCACGGCCGCGACGACCGCATCCGCCTCATCGCTCGACGCGACGATGAAGATGGGCTGTGCTTCGCCCGCCGGAAAGTGGCCCGACAGCGTCTCGAGGCCGGCGGCCGACTCTGACTGCACGCGGAACTTCTCGACCTGGTCGAGTCCGACGGTGGTTCCGAAGAGGCCGACTGCCATGACCGCGAGAAGGCCGAGGCCTGCCGTGAGACTGACGACGGGGCGCGCGACGACGCGCGTTGCGATGCCGCGCCAGACGCTCCCCCGCTTGACCGCCTGGCCGGGGCGGGGCACGAAAGGCCAGAACACCTTGCGGCCGCAGACTGCGAGCAGCGGCGGAAGCATGAACAGCACTGCCGCGAGCGCGATCAGCAGGCCGATCGCCGACGAGATGCCGAGGCCGTGTGTGCCGGGGATGACGGCGAGCACGAGCGTGAGCAGGGCGAGCACGACCGTGACGTTCGAGGCGAGGATGGCCGGCATCGTCTTGCGCCATGCCTTGCTGAGCGCGATGCGGTGGTCGTCGTTGAGGGCGAGCTCTTCGCGGTAGCGCGAGATGAGCAGCAGGGCGTAGTTGGTGCCGGCTCCGAAGACGAGCACGCTGATGATCCCGCCGTCGAAATAGAGGCCCCAGGCTGAGCCCGCTGCTGCTGTCATGCGGCCGGCGAGGCCGTCTGCGAGGGCGACGACCACGAGTGGAATCAGCCACAGCACCGGCGAGCGGTACGTGATGATGAGCAGCACGGCGACGATGATGATCGTGACCAGCAGCAGGGTGAAGTTCGCACCTTCGAATGATCCGGCGATATCTGCACCGAATGCTGGGCCGCCCGTGACCTGCAGCGTGATGCCGTCGATCGCGTTGTCGGCGAGGTCTGCGCGGATCTCGCCGATGATGCCCGAGGTCTCGGTGTTGCTCTCGCCCACTTCGATGGGCATGACGAGCAGAGCGGCCTGACCGTCTTCGCTCACGATGGGGCCGTTGGATGCGTCGGCCGCGCGAGCGTCGAGCACCGGAAGCAGGTCTTCGAGTGCGGTCAGGTCTTTGTCCTTGAAGGCATCGCCGTCGTCGCGTGAGGCGACGACCATGATCGACTGCTTGTCGGCATCGGGGAACTGCTCAAGCAGCGCGTCGACCCGAGACGACTCGGAGTCGAGCGGTGCGGGCTTCGTGCCCTCAAGGGCTTGGGAGCTGCCGAATACGCCGAAAAGGGCGACCATGGCGATGATGGCTGCGGCGAGCGACCACCAGGCGCCCTTGCGTGAGGTGAGCTTGTCTGAGAAGCGTGTGCGAACGGGGTTGTCTTGCATGCTTTCAACTTCACCAGCGACGGTGATTCTGATCATCTTCCGCATGATGGAAGTGTGTGTCAGTCGTTCGGTTGTCAGTCAAACGGTTGACGACGCAGCGGGGTTCGGGTGGTGTTTGCGGAAAGCCGCAATGTGACCAGAAACCGCAGGTTCTGCGGCATCTCGCGCACGGATGCGCAAATCGCGGCATTTCGTGCACAGTTGCAGACCTCAGCCGGGTGGGGGAAGCGACGGGGGTCGGTGTCTCGTAGCGTTGCAGTATGGACGACGAGAAGGCCCACCCCAATTGGTACGCCGCGTTCATCGCCGCACTCTTCACAGCTGTGGTCCTCGGCATGCTCTGGGACGACTGGTTCTTCGGCATCGCGATCGGCGCGATGATCGGGATCGTCGTGGGCTTGACGTTCAAGACCAAGCCACGCGAGTAGTCGGGGCTCTCAAAACGCAGAACCCCGCAGCTTGAGGGCTGCGGGGTTCTGCGTCGAACGAAGCAGGGTCAGTTCGCGATCCAGTTGTCGTTGGCATCGCGCATGTAGTCCTTGACTTCGCCTGCAACGCCGATGGTGCCGTCGGTCATCGCCGACAGCTGCACCGTCGCGGTGGTGTCGCTCTTTCCGTCGGCGTCAACGGATGGAAGCTCAATCTCGATCGCGTTGTCCGGGTCGGTCGCGGAGGTGGCGCAATCGCCGACGACCGTAACCGTCGCGAAGTCTTCACTCACGTAAGTACCTTCCTCTGGCGCGGACTCGTCGAGGTCGGTCTGCACACGGGCGTCATCGAGCCCGAGGCTTTCCGCAACGATGGTGGTTCCCGGAGCCTGCTCGTCGGACGCGCTGCCGGCGTAGCGGTCGAAGACGTCCTGGCCAGTGTCGCCGTCCTGATAAGGGCTGAGATACGTGTCGCTCTCCAGATCGACCGGCGTACCGAAAAGGTCCTCGAAAGAGTCGGAGATGTCGCTCTCGCTGTAACCGCTCGCGATGCGGCTTTCGATCGCGCTGTCGAGCCATTCGACAACGGATGCTTCGTCGTCAACTCCGCTGTCGGGAATTCTGTTGATGAAGGTCTGAACCACGCTCTCACGGTCGGTAGGAGCATCGTTCGCCGCAATCATGTCCAGTGGCTGGTTCCCGAGGTAGCTCATGGAGAGATCGGCGGCGCAGTACTGGGCGTCGTCAAGTTCGCGTCCAGTCACAACGATCTGGTCAACGACCATGCCGTCCCCGTCCGTCCCCATAACCTCTCGGAGATCATCAGGGACTCGGATGGTCACTTCGTTCGACGGCTCGATGCCATTCGTCTGGAACTCGTAGACGCTGGCAGCGGAGTCGCCGTCGGTCTCCTCATCCGGCGCGTCTGCCTGGTCGGAGGAGCACCCCACAAGGGATAGCGCCAGGATGGCAGCGACGACCGCTCCCGCTGGTCTGTGCATTGTTCTCATCATCTGTCTCGCGCTCGGTGCGCGCTCCTCTCTGAGTACGATGTCTGCTCGTTTATGAGCCACATGCTATCTGGATCCGATCACTTTCCTCTGTGAGGTTTCTCTCCTCCGACACCTCCTCAGCGTCAGGTATCTAGGGGGCAGTGCTGACGAAACAGACGATCTCGGTGGTGAGCAGTCTTCCGCCGACGCGGTCACGGCCTTCGAGGACGAGGACGTCATGGCCGGCCTCGACGCGCTGCACGGCAGCACCCGCAGGGGGGCGCGGGCAAGGCAAAAGCCCCCTCGCAGGAGGGGGCTTTCAGCGGCGGTGACGGTGGGATTTGAACCCACGGTAGGGGTTGCCTACACGACATTTCGAGTGTCGCACCTTCGGCCGCTCGGACACGTCACCAATCCGGAAGCTTACACTTCCGCACGGTTGCGCCGCAAACCCGACCATCGCACCACTCGTGTCAGCGGTGACCGGTAGCGTTGCTCGCATGGCAAAAGCACAGTCCTCCTATCGTTGTGTCGAGTGCGGCTGGACTGGCCCCAAATGGGTTGGTCGGTGCTACGAGTGCCAGGCCTGGGGCACCGTCGAAGAGATCGGCTCGAGCGCCCTCGGCAAGCGAGCCGTCGTCGCCGTGGCACCCAGCGCATCCGCCCGCGCAGTGCCGATCACCGAGGTGACGACATCCGATGCACCGCGCCGCACATCCGGCATCGACGAGTTCGATCGCGTGCTCGGCGGCGGCATCGTTCCGGGTGCTGTCGTGCTGTGCTCGGGCGAGCCCGGCGTCGGCAAGTCGACGCTGCTGCTCGAGCTCGCCAGCCGCGTTGCCAAGACCGGCGAGAAGGTGCTCTACGTCAGCGCTGAAGAGTCGCTGCACCAGGTGCGACTGCGCGCCGAGCGCACGGGTGCTCTCACCGAGCATCTGCTGCTCGCCAGCGAAACCGACCTCGCCACGGTGCTCGGCCACATCACCGAGGTCGAGCCGTCGCTTGTGATCGTCGACTCCGTGCAGACGGTCGCCAATTCGGGCAACGACGGCATCGCCGGAGGCCCAAGCCAAGTTCGCGACGTCGCTGCGGCGCTCACGCGGCAGGCGAAGGCGTCGGGCATACCCATCCTCATCGTCGGCCACGTGACCAAAGACGGCAACGTCGCTGGCCCGCGCGTGCTCGAGCACTTGGTCGACGTCGTCGCCCACTTCGACGGCGACCGCCAGAGCGCCCTGCGCTTCATCCGCACCACAAAGAACCGCTTCGGCCCCACCGACGAGGTCGGCTGCTTCGAGATGACGGGCGACGGCATCAGAGAGGTGCCCGACCCGTCAGAGCTGTTCCTGTCACGCCAGCCCGAGCCCATGCAGGGCACCTGCGTGACGGTCGCTATGGAGGGCCGCCGCGCGATCCCCGTAGAGATCCAGGCGCTCGTCTCCCCCAGCTCGACCCCGAACCCTCGCCGCGTCGTCAATGGCGTCGACGGCAACCGCGTCGCGATGATCCTCGCCGTGCTGCAGCGGCACACGGGGGTCAATCTCGCAGCGGCTGATGTCTACGTCTCCACGGTCGGCGGCCTAAAGCTCGTCGAGCCCGCGACCGACCTCGCAATCGCCATCGCGATCGCCAGCAGCGCCCGCGCGTTCGCCCTGCCGCACACCGTCGCCGCGATCGGCGAGATCTCGCTCGCAGGCGAGGTGCGGCGCGCATCCGTCGAAGACCGCAGAACGAGCGAGGCTGCCCGGCTCGGCTATCGCGACGTCATCAGTGCGAAGGCCGGCACGGTCACGACTGCTGTCTCACTCGCGAAGAGGCTCGCAGACGCCTACTCGGCTCCGGCAGAGCCCAAGGGCATCCCCGACTTCTGACCTGCACCAGCTCTGACCGGGCGCTACTTGAGTGTGAACGGCACCGGCTCAACCGACTCGATGCCGGCGACGTAAACCGTCAGCGTGTACTCCACACCGCCCGCGGGAACCTCGTCGAGGTCGTCGTCACAGTTCTTCTCGTCGGAGTACGTGCGATCCCACTCGATGGGCGTCGTCACACGACCCTCATCGGGGTTGAGCGTCACAACCTGATCGACACGATCACTGGTGCAGTGGCTGTACTGATAGACAGTCTCGCCCTCCGCCTTGATCTCGTAATCCTGCTCGCCCGTGCCGACATTCACCTGGCACGGCACATCGCCCGTGTTCACGATCGAGAATCGCATCTCGACCTCGTCATCGGCGGCGTACGACTCTTTGTCAGTCAGCGCCTCGACCTGGATGTCGGCGTACTCGCAAGCTGGCGCATCGCTCGGCAGACCGCTGGGCCCTAGCCCCTCGTAGTCGACAGAGTCGCTCGGAGTCGCCTCTTCGCTCGGTTCAGCGGATGCGGTGGGGCTGGTCGTCGGCGGAGTCCCGCCTTCGTCAGCACTCGAGAAGTGCAGCACCGCCCACGCTGTCAGGCCGACGAGCACCAGCAGGATCAGCACCGTGAAGGTGCGTCGCCTGCGCTGTTTCGCCGAGAGTCGTTTCGCCACGCAAACAGGCTAGTCGAGCTGCTTGATCATTCGGGTGTTGCCGAGCGTGTTCTGCTTGACCGCAGCCAAGTCGAGGAACTCAGCGATGCCCCCGTCGGTCGAGCGCAGCAGCTCGTAGTAGGTGTCGCGGTCGACAACCTCTTCGGCAACAGCCTCAAATCCGCGCGACGAGAAGAACTCGACCTCGAACGTCAGACAGAACAGGCGCGACAGCCCCAGCTGCTTCGCACGCTCTTCAAGCGCCATGTAGATCGTCTTGCCGACGCCGTGACCGAGCGCTCCCTCGTCGACCGCGATCGTGCGGATCTCGCCGAGGTCTTCCCACATGACGTGCAACGCGCCGCATCCGACGACCTTGCCGTCGACTTCTGCGACAACGAACTCCTGG
This sequence comes from Agrococcus casei LMG 22410, assembly GCF_900163565.1. Classification (GTDB taxonomy): domain Bacteria; phylum Actinomycetota; class Actinomycetes; order Actinomycetales; family Microbacteriaceae; genus Agrococcus; species Agrococcus casei. The sequence goes on along the minus strand of NZ_FUHU01000020.1, from coordinate 28,695 downwards.
ATCGCCTCGAAGAGGTTCACGAGCTCCTTGCCCAGCAGGATTCGTCGGTTGACGTACGGCTCGATCAGTCGATGCATCTGGCGAACGTCTGCCGGCAGCGCCTGCCGGACGCGGGTCTCAGCCACGCGAACCTCCTACTGGTCAATCAGCCAAGGCTATACCCGCCGCGTGACGTCGTATGCGTTCCAGACCACTCCCGACTCGAACGCCTTCGTCCACTTGAGTCGTAGCTTCGGAGCCGCCAGGTCATCGCGAAACAAGCCTCGCCCACGCCCCTGCCAGACGGGGTAGACGAGCAGGTGATACTCATCGACGACATCGGCTTCGGCCAGGGCATGCACCACTCGGATGCTGCCGGTCGCACCTGCAAGATCTCCCGGCGTCTCCCGCAGCTCGCGCACCGTGGCCACGGGATCACTGCCGACCGACCGGCTGTTCTGCCAGTGCAGATCGTCGGTCGACGACGTGACAACGAGCTTCTCGACCGTGTTGAGGTGCTCGGCGACTCCCGTCGTGTCGTCGGCCTGCTTCGGCCAGTAGCCGCGAAAGTCCTCGAACGTCTGCCTGCCGAGCACCAGATGTGACTCCCGTTCAGAGTGCTCGCGCATGGCCGCCGTCAGCTCTTCGTCTTGCAGCGTCGGGTCGAACCAGTCGTCGAGCATCTCGATCCGACCGTCGAGTGTCATGTTCTGTGTGACTGTGAAGCGCATCCGTCTTCCCTTCGTCGTGATTGCGCTTCACGCTACGCCGGATGCGCCTGCAATCTTTGTCTGAACGTGCGAAATGGGCGCCTCCGAAGAGACGCCCATTTCATTCAGCGGATGCTAGCTGCGGCGAGTGCGCAGGGTCAGGGCCCCGCCGCCGATCAGCACGACTGCTGCGAGTGCGAGCAGCACACCAGAGATCTCGAAGCCGGTCTCAGGCAGATCGTCGTCGCCAGTGGCGTCATCGTCTGTCGGAGTGGTCGGGTCGTCGGAGTCGGTCGGATCCGTGGGGTCGCTCGGGTCGGTCGGCTCGTCAGAGACGCCCGAAACCGCTACCGCGACATCCACGAGCACGCCGCCTGCGCGGATCTGCATGCCGTCGACTGCGACGTTCGGAACTTCGAACGACACAGCGGCCGAGTTGGCCTCGACCGGGAATGTCAGCTCATCGTCGCCGAAGAGCACCGTGATCTCTTCAGAGACCGGAGCGCCGATCGACGTGAGGTTGACCTTGTTGACGTCGAACGCGATGGTGTCGCCGACTGCAACCTCAAGCGTCCCAACAGGGTTCAAGCCGACCAGGTCGAGCTGCGTGCGGCTGTAGTCGGGCGTCAGCGGCTGGTTGTCCTTGAAGTACTGCTGGAACGCGTCAGAGTCGACGATGCCCGAGTCCATGACGTTGGCTCCGTCACCGAGGGTGAAGAAGTTGTCGCCCGTGCCCGAAGTCAGGAAGCTCGGCAGTGCAACGCGAATGACCTGCTCGTCAGTGACGAGCTCGCCCTCGAGCCAGATGCCCGTGATGCGGTCACCCTGCTCGCGTGACGAGTCAGACGTGTACTGCACGTTGTCGCTGAGACCGAGCTGCAGGTAGGGGCGGCTCGCCTCTGCCGGCTGCCACTGCTCTTCGAGCACTGCCTTGAGCTGCGCGCCCGTGAAGTCGCCCGTGAACAGGTTGTTCGCGAAGGGCAGCACATCGACAGCCTGGCGAACGGTCAGCTCGCCTGCGTTGGTCTCTTCGTAGAGGTCAGCGCGAAGACCACCCGGGTTGACGATGCCGATCTCGGCGCCGCCCTGCTCGGCGGTCGCGTCGCGGTACATGTTGGCGACGAGCGTGCCCATTGCGGATGCGTTGCCGCGGTCGTCGCGTACTTCACCCTGGAAGGCGGTCGTGATGTCGCCCTCGATGCTGCCGATGACCTCACCACCGAGGATCTCGGCCTCGGCTCCAGCGTCTGCGACGATCTGCGCGACCTGGTCAACGCGGTCGTTGCCCTCAGGAATCACGGCGCCCTTGGTCGGGTGCAGCTGGAAGTTGGCCGTGTCGACACTGACCTCACCGGTCGTGTTGTTCACGAGCAGCGGGATCTGGCCGATGTTGGCGGCGTACTCGCCGGCCTGCAGAACAGGACGCAGCTCGTCGCTGCCCGGAACAGGCGCCATCCAGTTGTACATCTTGTGGGTGTGGCCGTTGACGATGACGTCGACGTCAGCCGACGTCTCGTTGACGATGCTGTCGAAGGCCTGCTGCTCGCTCATCGCGGTCTGCAGCGCCGCGGCCTGAGCGTCCTGCTCTGCGTTCGCGGGCAGCTCGACCGTCGCACCCTCGTGGTAGGTCGCGATGATCACGTCGGCTGTGCCGCTCTCCTTGAGCGCCGACGCCTGCTCGTTGACCGCTGCGACCGGGTCGCCGAATTCAACGCCTTCGATGCCGGCCTGGTCGACGAGACCGGGGGTCTGCTGCGTGACAGCACCGATGATGCCGACCGTCACACCGCCGACGTCAACCAGTGTCACGCCGCCGTCTTCGCCGACGGGGGCTCCGTCGTGGGTGACGTTCGCACCCAGGTACGGGAAGTCGACACCGGGAAGAATCCGGTTCTCCAGGTCGTCGATGCCCTTGTCGAACTCGTGGTTGCCCAGTGCCGAGGCGTCGATCTCGAGTGCGTTGAGCACTGAGATCGTCGGGTCGTCGTTCTGCGACGACGAGGTGTAGAGCGTGCCGCCGACGCTGTCGCCTCCGGCGATGACGACCGAGTTCTCTTCGCCGTTCTCAGCGCGCAGCTCTTCGAGCTTTGCGGCGAAGCCGACCGTGAGGTTCTCGTAGGAGTCGAGACGACCGTGGAAGTCGTTGAAGTACAGGATGTTGACGAGGGACTCGTCATCACCGGGCGTTGTCGGATCGGCCTGAGCGGCAGCCGCAGCCGGCAGCAGAAGCGCTGCTGACACGGCGACTGCCGTGAGTCCGAAAGCCCGACGCGATGTGCGGTGCTTGATCACGTTCAGCTCATTTCATGGTGAGTCAACTGGCAAGGGGCCCCGACGGCGCAGGGACGCGCCAAGGGCATTGCAACAGTATCCCCCACGCATGAACCACAGGTAAAGGGCAGGCGTCAAAACGAAGAGGGAAGAGCCGAAGCCCTTCCCTCATTCGCCTTGACGCGGTGACGCTATGCGGACTCTTCTCCGCCTTCATCACCTGTCGTCTCGTCGCCATCTGTCGACTCGATCTGCGCATCCGTCTTCTCGGCTGCACCCACCGACACTGGCGTCGGCTCGGGAAGCTCGTGCTCGAACACGAACTCCTTGCCGTCGTAGTCGACCTTCACGTGGTGGCCTGCCAGCAGCTCGCCGTGCAGGATCTTCTCGCTGAGCGCGTCTTCGACGTTGCGCTGCACCGCACGACGGAGCGGACGCGCACCGAGCGTGGGGTCGTAGCCGAGCTCGATCAGCTTCTCCTTGGCGGCGGTGCTCACCTCGACGGTCATGGCGCGATCCATCAGACGATCCGACAGGCGCGCGACGAACAGGTCGACGATCTGCAGGAGGTCCTTCTTCGACAGCTGAGGGAACACGATCGTCTCGTCGAGACGGTTCAGGAACTCGGGGCGGAAGTTCTTCTTCAGCTCTTCGTTCACCTTGCCGCGCATGCGGTCGTAGTCGGTCTTCGTGTCGCCCTCTGCGACGAATCCGACGGGGCCGCCCGAGATGTCCTTCGTGCCGAGGTTGGTCGTCATGATGATGATCGTGTTCTTGAAGTCGACCACACGGCCCTGACCGTCGGTGAGACGGCCCTCTTCGAGAATCTGCAGCAGCGAGTTGAAGATGTCGGGGTGTGCCTTCTCGATCTCGTCGAACAGCACGACCGAGAACGGCTTGCGGCGCACCTTCTCGGTGAGCTGGCCGCCCTCGTCGAATCCGACGAATCCGGGAGGGGCTCCGAACAGGCGGCTGACGGTGTGCTTCTCACCGAACTCCGACATGTCGAGCGAGATCAGTGCGTCTTCGTCGTCGAACAGGAACTCGGCGAGTGCCTTCGCGAGCTCGGTCTTTCCGACGCCGGTCGGGCCAGCGAAGATGAACGAGCCGGATGGGCGGTTCGGGTCCTTGAGGCCGGCGCGCTGACGGCGGATGGTCTTGGCGAGCACGCTGACAGCCTCTTTCTGGCCGATGACGCGCTCGTGCAGCGCCTTCTCCATGAAGATGAGGCGTGCCGACTCCTCTTCGGTCAGCTTGAACACCGGGATGCCGGTCGCGTTTGCGAGCACCTCGGCGATGACGCCCTCGTCGAGGGTGCCCGTGGGGCCGCCCTCGCCCGAACGCCACTTCTTCTCGAGGCGCAGACGCTCGCCGAGCAGGTTCTTCTCTTCGTCGCGCAGCTTGGCAGCGCCCTCGAAGTCCTGCTCTTCGATCGCCTTCTCCTTGCGGGTGCGAACGTCGGCGATCTTGTCGTCGAAGTCGCGCAGCTCGGGAGGAGCCGACAGGATCGACAGGCGCAGACGCGCGCCGCCCTCGTCGATCAGGTCGATTGCCTTGTCGGGAAGGAAGCGGTCCTGCACGTAGCGGTCGGCGAGCGTGGCCGCCGACTCGAGCGCGCTGTCGGTGATGGTCACCTTGTGGAACGACTCGTAGCGGTCGCGCAGGCCCTTGAGGATGTTGATGGTGTGCGCCACCGAGGGCTCGGAGACCTGCACCGGCTGGAAGCGGCGCTCGAGAGCGGCGTCCTTCTCGAAGTGCTTGCGGAACTCGTCGGTCGTCGTCGCGCCGATCGTCTGCAGCTCACCGCGTGCGAGCAGCGGCTTCAGGATGTTCGCGGCATCGATCGCGCCCTCTGCGGCACCAGCGCCGACGAGGGTGTGGATCTCGTCGATGAACGTGATGATGTCGCCGCGGTTGCGGATCTCCTTCGTGACCTTCTTGAGGCGCTCTTCGAAGTCACCGCGGTAGCGGCTTCCGGCGATGAGGCTGCCGAGGTCGAGCGTGTAGACGTGCTTGTCCTTGAGCGTCTCGGGCACCTCGCCCTTGACGATGGCCTGCGCGAGGCCCTCGACGACGGCCGTCTTGCCGACGCCGGGCTCACCGATCAGCACGGGGTTGTTCTTGGAGCGGCGCGACAGGATCTGCATGACCCGCTCCATCTCCTTCTCGCGGCCGATGACGGGGTCGAGCTTGCCGTCGCGTGCGGCCTGCGTGAGGTTCTTGCCGAACTGGTCGAGAATCTGCGAGCCGCGCGTCTCGGATGCGGTGGCCGTGCCGGACTCGCCGCCGACAGCAGCGGTTTCCTTGCCCTGGCTGCCCGAGAGCAGCTGGTTGACCGTCTGGCGCACCGTGTTGAGGTCGGCGCCGAGCTTGACGAGCGCCTTCGCGGCGATGCCTTCGCCCTCGCGGATCAGGCCGAGCAGGATGTGCTCGGTGCCGATGTAGTTGTGGCCGAGCTGCAGAGCCTCGCGGAGGCTGAGCTCGAGCACCTTCTTCGCGCGCGGCGTGAAGGGGATGTGACCGGTCGACGGGGTGGCACCCGACCCGATCATCTCCTGCACGAGCTCGCGCACCGCATCCAGCGAGATTCCCAACTGGTCGAGCGCCTTCGCCGCAACACCTTCGCCCTCGTGAATGAGGCCGAGCAGGATGTGCTCGGTGCCGATGTAGTTGTGGTTCAGCATCTTCGCTTCTTCTTGCGCGAGCACGATGACGCGACGAGCGCGATCCGTAAACCTCTCGAACATGCGGTTCTCCTAACGTCTTGGCATCGACTGTAACCGCGCATGGGGTGTCTTTGTGCCGTTGTTCGCTGTCGGCGGGCAGGCACGAGGCGATCCGCGAGGGGCAAGTCGCCCTGAGGGATTGCGCGGCATAACGAATGTCGATAGGTTAGCGATTATCGATACCAACGACAATCGATATGGAGTGATCATGGACGAGCAGACGTCGGGCCCCGAGCCCCTCACCAAGAACGAGCGGTCGACGCTGCGGGTGTTGCAGGCGTTCGCGATCATCGGAGTCATCGGCGCGGCCATCGTGCTGGTGTTCGGGATCGTGGCGCCGTTCATCATGGGCGGCGTGCCGGTTCCGGTCGTGGTCGCCGACAGCTCGGCCGGCGCCCTCGTCGACGACCTGCCGAACGTCACGCTGAGCGGCATCGAGGGCACTGCCCTGGTTGAAGGTGCCGGCTGGGGCCTCTACGCCCTCTTCTACGCAAGCCTGGTCATCGGCGGCGGCGGGCTTCTCATCGTGCTGATCACAGTCGCGAACATGGCAGAGCGGATGCTGCGCGGCGACACCTTCCTGTCGCAGGCGAAGCACGCGTTCATCTGGGCTGCGGCAGGTGTCGCGGCGGCCTTTGTCGGCAGCGAGCTCATTCCGGGAGTGCTCAGCATGGCGGCGCTCGGCGCGTTCGACGACAACGCGGCGCTCGGAGCGGTCGCGACCATCAGCTCGACGTCGTTCCTGCTGATCGCAGCGCTCGGCGCCGCCGCAATCGCCTTCAGGGCAGGGCAGCGCGTGAAGAACGACGCCGACGGGCTCGTCTGATGCCGGGCGAAGTCAACCTCTCGCGCCTCCACTGCCGAGTCGGCGAGCTTGCGTACGAGCAGAGCCTCACGCTGACGCAGTTGGCGGATGCGGTGGGCATCAGCGTCGTGAACCTCTCGGTTCTCAAGAACGACAGGGCGAAGGCCATCAGGTTCTCGACGCTCATCGCACTCTGCGACGCCCTCGGCTGCCAGCCTGGCGATCTGTTCACCCTGCGGCCGCTGGAACCCTGAGCCCGCTGGCTGCTGCGCCCGCGCATCCGTGTCTCTGTTCGCTTGCCGCACAGTGTTCACCTGGCGCATAGGCGTCACGACTACCCTGGATACGATCTTCTGAAAGGGCGCGATGTCGTACACACCCGGTAACCCGTATGGCCAGAATCCGAACGGCCAGGCGGCGAATGCCCAGTCGGGCTATGTGCAGCCCCAGTTCGGACAGGGAGCCGGCAACTGGACGGCACCGGGAGCAGTCGGCGGCGCGCGTCCGTGGGATCTCGGTCCCGGCGGTGTTCCGTTGGCGCCGATGCAGCAGGCGCCTCAGCCGCGCAAGAGCGGCACGCCTGCGGTGATGCCGCTCGCCGGTCAGACCTATGCCAGCGCCTTCAGGCCGCTGCCGAAGCGCTGGGGCAGGTTCCTGCTCGGCCTCGGCATCGCACTGGGCATGTTCCTGCTCAGCCAGGCGCCGTCGACGATTCTCGTGTTCTTCCTGCTGGCCGACGCCCCGATGACGGCGCTGACCGATCCGAACCAGCTCATGTCGCTGCTCATGACCTCAGACTGGCTGCTGGTCGTGACCAACATCGGCTGGGGCATCATGATCGCGGGATCGATCGCGACGATGGCCATCTACGGTCCCGGAGCCTGGAAGTACTTGCTCAGCGTCGCCGGCAAGTGGCGGTGGGGCCTGACACTGAAGGCGCTCGGCCTCTTCGCCGGCCCGTTCGCGATCTACATCGGCTTCACACTCATGGTCGAAGAGGGGCTCACCTGGCAGTTCGACCCGAACTGGCTGCTGGTGTTCTCAGTGCTGCTGCTGACGCCGCTGCAGGCGACAGGTGAGGAGTTCCTGTTCCGCGGCGTGCTGACGCAGAAGATCGGCGGATGGATCCCCCACCAGATCGTCGCGGCACTCGTCTCGGGCGGTGTCACCGGGTTCATCTTCGGCGCCATCCACGGGCACGGATTCTCGCTCGCGACGCTGCAGCTCATGTGCGTCGGCTGGGTCTGCTCGCTGCTCACGCACCGCACCGGCGGGCTCGAGGCGGCATCCGCGCTGCACACGCTCAACAACATGTTCATCATGCTGCCGCTGGCGTTCATGGGCGTCTCGGCGCTCGACCCGACCATGGGCGGCGCCGCCGGCGTCCAGAGCCCGCTGATCGTGCTCGCATCCTTCGGGCTCGCGATGTTCGCGCTCGGATCCTCGTACGCACTGGCGCACTTCTTCTTGAAGAAGGAGCAGCGCGTCACTGTCGGAGCTCCCGGCGCCGAGGCGCTGCTGGCGCCCGCATATGCAGTCGCATTCGGCGGACCGGTCGGCTACGCAGGTGCACCTCGCCCCGCTGCTGGCGGTGTCTCGAACCCGATGGGCGGGTACGGGGCTGGAGGTCAGCAGTATGGGGGCCAGCCTGGGGCGCAGCAGTTCGGCAGGCAGCCTGGTTATGCGCCTCCTGCAAGTGCCGCGGCACCGACGTATGCTCCCCCGCCCAGCGCGGTTGCTCCTTCGCAGCACAACCCGTATGCGCCGCGCCCGCAGGGCGGTGCCCCAGTCGGCAGTGCCCCAGTCGGCAGTGCATCAGTGGGAAGTGCGCCGGCGGCGGATGGGCAGTCGTACGGCGGAGCGCGCGACGGCGCGTTCACGACACGCGAGCCGTTTGCGCAGCCGGGCTCAGAGCAGCGCGACGACGCGGGTCAGCAGTCGAACCGCGGACACTGGCAGCCGCCGACCAACTGAGCGGCAGCTAAGGCGCGGTGCTCAGGACTGCTTCGGCGGCAGTCCGGCCTTGGCGCGCTCTTCTGCTTCGATCTTGTCGTAGACGCGGCGCGCGGTGCGGTCGCCGCGGATGATGGTGCGCAGGATCCACCAGAACAGCAGCACAATGACCAACGTGGGAACGAGCGAGAAGATCGCGTTCGCCCAAAATTCTTCTGGCATGCCTGCCATTCTACCGCGTGCCCTGAACTCCAAAGGGAGTTCAGGGCCAGCGGCCCCGGCTACTTCACCAGCGGGAAGAGAATCGTCTCGCGAATGCCATTGCCGGTCACGGCCATCAGCAGGCGGTCGACACCCATGCCCATGCCTCCCGAAGGCGGCATGCCGTGCTCGAGAGCGGTCAGGAAGTCCTCGTCGAGCGGCATCGCCTCGACATCGCCACGCGACGCGAGCGACGCCTGCGCCACAAAGCGCTCGCGCTGGTCGACCGGGTCGATGAGCTCCGAGTATCCGGTTGCCAGCTCGAAGCCGCGCACGTAGAGGTCCCACTTCTCGACAACGCCCGGCTTCGACCGGTGCGCGGCGGTGAGCGGCGACGTGTCGACCGGAAAGTCGATGACGAAGGTGGGCTTGTCGAGCCCGGGCTTGACGTAGTGCTCCCACAGCTCTTCGACGAGCTTGCCGTGCGTCGGCTGGTCGACCTCAATCTCGAGCTCGCCTGCCCATGCCAGCAGCTCGTCGAGCGACGTCTCGACCGTGACCTCGCGGCCAGCGGCCTCCGAGAGCGACTCGTACATCGGCAGCTTCTGCCATTCGCCCGAGAAGTCATACACCGACCCATCGGTCAGCTCGACCTCGAGCCCGCCGGTAGCGGCCAGGGCGGCGTTCTGCACGAGCTCTTGCGTGAGGTCGGCGATCGTCATGTAATCGCCGTATGCCTCATACGCCTCGAGCATCGCGAACTCGGGGCTGTGCGTCGAGTCGGCTCCCTCGTTGCGGAAGTTGCGGTTGATCTCGAACACCCGCTCGAGTCCGCCGACGACAGCGCGCTTCAGGTAGAGCTCAGGCGCGATGCGCAGGAACAGCTCGGTGTCGAACGCGTTCGAGTGCGTCACGAACGGACGAGCGGATGCGCCGCCGTGCACGCGCTGCAGCATCGGCGTCTCGAGCTCGGTGAAGTCGTGGCCGGCGAAGGTCTCGCGCATCGACGCGTTGACAGCGGCACGGATGCGCACGTTCTGACGCGCCTGGTCGCGCACGATGAGGTCGAGGTAGCGCTGTCGCATGCGCGTCTCGTCATTCAGCTCGGCGTGCAGGTTCGGCATCGGGCGCAGGGCCTTCGATGCGATGTGCCAGTCGGTGACCATGATCGACAGCTCGCCGCGGCGCGACGAGATGACGCGACCGGTGACGAACACGTGGTCTGCCAGGTCGACGAGGTCCTTCCAGCTGGCCAGCGACTCCTCGCCGACCTCGGCCAGCGACACCATGGCCTGGATGCGGCTGCCGTCGCCCGACTGCAGCGAAGCGAAGCACAGCTTGCCCGTGTTGCGCGCGAACACGACGCGACCTGCGACGCCGACAACGGCATCCGTCTCTTCGCCCGACTCGAGGTGCGCGTACTGCTCGCGCACGTCTGCGATGCGGTGCGTGACCGCGACCGCGACGGGGTACGGGGCGATGCCTGAGTCGATCATGCGCTGGCGCTTCGCGAGGCGAACCTGGTGCTGCTCGGTGCTCTCTGCCTCAGCGGCGAGGGCTTCTTCAGCGGTCTGCGCGTTCTCGGGCGCGGCGGTGTTGTCGGGCACATCTGTCATGCCCTCAAGCCTATCGAGAGTCGGCGGATGCGGTGGCCCTGTCGGGTGTCGTCCAGAAGGCTCTGCAGGCGGTCGGCTACGCTCCCCCTCATGCGCAACGCCCTCGGAATCGTCGGAACACTCGCCTTCTTCGCGGGCGCCGTCCCCCTGGCGACGATCCTCTTCGAGGGAACGTGGGAGCAGGATTCGGTTCGCGGCACCTGGCTGGTGGTGCTGACAGTCGGCGGCCTGCTGATCGCCTGGAGCAGGCTGCTGCTTCCGGGCGGCATGGCACGCGGGCGCAGCAGCGACGGGATCGATGACCGCCGGCGCCGTCGCCGACGCGAGCGCCGCAACTCGTCATCCAGGTCGCGGCCGCGCCGCAGCGTCAGGTCGTCGAGGCGCTCGAAGCCCAGTCGCCGCACGCGATCGAAGCCGCGCCGACGCCGCTGAACTGGTCAGCTCAGTCGACGCTCACCATGGTGTTGTCGATCAGCCGCACGTCGCCAACGCGAGCGGCGATGATGACGCGGGCTGGTCCCCTGTGGTTGTCGGGGATCGCGCGGAATGTCTCGGGGTCGACGGCTGCGAGGTAGTCGAGCGACACCCCGCTGTCTGACTGCACGACGCCCTGCGCCGCACTGAGCATCGCCTCGACCCCCTGATCTGCCGAGCGGCTGGCTGCCCGCAACGCCTGGCTCAGCACCAGCGCATCCGCCTTTCGCGACGGCTCAATGCGGCCGTTGCGGCTCGAGAGGGCGAGCCCGCTGTCTTCGCGCTCGGTCGGCACGCCGACGATCTCGACGGGCATGTTGAGGTCGCGCACCATGCGCTTGACGAGAAACAGTTGCTGGGCGTCCTTCTCGCCGAACACCGCGACGTCGGGGTGCACGATGTGGAACAGCTTCGACACCACCGTCAGCACGCCGTCGAAGTGGCCGGGGCGGCTGCGGCCTTCGTACAGAAACCCGACAGCACCCGCCTGCACGACGGTCTCAGACTTGCCGTCGGGGTACATCTCATCGACAGTCGGCGCGAAGACCAGGCTGACACCGAGCTCTTCGAGCTGTGCGACGTCGGCGTCGAGCGTTCTCGGATACGCCTCGAGGTCGCTCGCCTCGCCGAACTGCATGGGGTTCACGAACACCGAGGCGACAACGATGTCTGCTCGCTCAGCCGCCTCGCGAACGAGCGCCAGATGCCCTTCGTGCAGCGCGCCCATCGTGGGAACGAGGGCGATCGTCTTGCCGGCAGCCCGCTCGGCGTCGAGGGCTTCACGGAGTTCGCGGATGCGCGTCAGAGTCGTAAGCACGCCTTCCATCGTATTGCCGCCCGGCAGGTGCTCGGCACAGCCCCTACTGCTCGGCGTCGTAGTTGCGCGAGAGCGCGGCTTCGACGCTCGAGCGCACCACCTGGCCCAGCACGCGGCCGGGCCTCTCGACGCCGAGCTGAGCGAGCATCCGCGCCGACTGCGACACGATCGAGTCGCTGAACTCGGTCGCCGTCGCAATCGCCTCGGCGTAGGCGGGCCGGTCGCCCTCTTCGATCACAACCGGCTCAGCGCCGAGCTCGACCGCGAGCGCCTGCGCGATCGGCAGCACGGCCGCCGGCGCAGTGACGGCGAACGACGAGAAGAGCAGCTGCTGCAGGTCGATCGAGGTGCCGGTGAACGTCATCGCCGGGTGCACGGCGAGCGGAATCGCCCCCTGCAGCCGGGCAGGCTCGAGCACCTGGGTGCCGAACGACGCGTCGGTGTGCAGCACGAGCTGCCCCGGCTGCCAGAGGCCGGCTTCGGCGAGGCCCGCCACGAGCTGCTCGAGCTGGTCGCGCGGCACCGCGAGCACGACGAGCTCGCTGCGCTCGAGAATCGTCGGCACATCGAGCAGCGGCGCATCCGGCATGAGTGCCTCGACACGCTCCCAGCCGTCTTCGCTGATGGCATGCACGCCGACGAGCGAGTGCCCGACGCCCGCAAGGGCAGCACCGAGCACCGGTCCGACGCGGCCGGCGCCGATGATGCCGACGCCGAGGCGTCCGGGCTGCATCTAGCGGCCGTCCTGGTAGTCGCTCTGCTGGTCGCCGAACTGGTCGCCAGTCTGCTGAGCACCGGGCGAGAACTGCGTCCAGCGGTTGGGGTCAGCCTGCGGCGGCTGCGAAGCAGACGGATGCGCGGGCGGGCCCGTCTGCACGATGCGCGCGCCCATAGGCGGCCCGGCCGGAGGCTGCAGGTGCTGCAGCGTCTCGGGAGCGACTGCGTATGCCGGGCTCGGCGGCGGCCCGTCGAACGCGGGCTTCGCAGCCTCGCCGTCGCTGCCCCAGGTCTCGGACTTGTCGCTCACCATGGCTCCTCGCACGGTCGTGTTCGCGTGGCCGAAGATGACGTTGACATCGTTCTGATCCATCGCGCCGAGGCTCATCAGGCCGAGCAGGCCGACGGTGTGGAACTGCACTCGAGCCAGCTTCGCGAGTCCGTAGATCGGGCCCTGCGAGATCGACACCGACTGCACGCGAGCGGCCGGCACGATGTTGACGGTGCGCCAGATGCGCCCCTTGCGCAGCACGAACAGCTCGTCGTTGGCGTGCATGCCGTTGCGCTTCAGCGAGAACCAGCGGAATGCCCGAGCGCGCTTGGGCGAGGTGATGAACCCGGCCTCGATGCCGCGCGAACCCTCGAGCGCCTCGTGCATGACGAACGGAACCCGATCGGGCGAGATGACCAGCCGCAGGATTGCTTCGACGTCGGCGCGGTTGCCGACCGGAAGCAGCACCGTGCCGAGGCTCGCCTGGCTGTTGCCGTTCGAGCTGGCCGTCGGCATCGTGGCGCGGCCGTAGCTGACCTTCCACCACCCGAACGGGCGCCACATCATCGGCTGCGTGACCGTGATCGAGAAGATGCGCCCGGGAGGAATCGTCTCGCTCGTCACCGACGCGAGCCCGCGCGAGACGCGAATGCCGTTGACGGTGCTCGCCACCGAGAACCTCAGCTGCCCGATGAGCTGTCCGAACACCGCGACGACGGTGATGATGGCAGTCGGCACGAACCCGAGCAGAATGAGCCATTCGCCCGTGGCGACCACGATCACGATGATGGCGATCGTCAGGAACACCGCCCACGGCAGGAAGTTCAGAAACGACGATGCGATCAGGCGGCCAGCGTGCATGCTGACGAGCTGGTGCTCCTGCTGCTGGAGGTCGGCCTCGGGGTTGAGAAACTCATTGCGCACCCCGCCGACGAACCCGGCGTGCGCACCCGGCTGCTGCGAGAATCCGCTTGTGTGCCCCTGCGGAGCCATCTGACCCTGCGGAGTCGCCTGCCCCTCTTCGCGCTTGCGACCGGATGCGCGGTGCAGAATCTCGCCGCGCAGTGCGGTCGCGAGATCGGCCTTGAGAAACGAGAGCTCGACTTTGCCGTCGCTCGACGCCTGCTCGATCTCGAGCTTGGCGAGCCCGAAGATGCGCGCGAGCCACGGCTTCTGCATCTCGATGCTCTGAATGCGGCCGAGGGGCGCACGCCGGTGCTTGCGGTTGAGAATGCCTTCGCGCAGCTCGACCACATCGCCCGTGATGCGGAACGTGCGCATTCGATACGAGACATAGAAGCCGACGACGCAGAGGATCAGGATGACGACGACCGCAGCGATCGCCGCGATGAGCCAGCCCGACTCGAGCAGCATCGTGATGGGGTCGTCTTCGTAGTAGCCGTATGCGTCGGGAAAGAACCAGCCGATGATGCGGTCGCGTCCCCAGGCGATCAGGACTCCGATGAACACCAGCAGCGTCAGCCCACCGCGCAGCAGCGGAGTGAGCGGGTGCATGCGGTGCCATTCGCCGTCTGAGAGGTTCTTGGCGTCTTGGTGCGTCTGCTGCGAGACACCCGGGTTCGGGGCACCGGGCGACGGATGTGCGGGCGGCTGAGCCTGCCCGTTCCAGTCGTTGGGAGGTGTGGGTGTCGACACTAGAGCCCGGCTCTCCGGGTCTCGGCCGAGGCGACCAGCTCGTCGCGCAGCGATTCGGCGCGCGCGGCGCTGAGGCCAGGCAGCACGACGCCGCTCGTGGCAGCGGCCGTGACGAACTTGAGCTTCTTGAGTCCGAACATTCGCTCGATGGGGCCCTGCTCGATGTCGACGATCTGCAGTCGGCCGTATGGCACTGCTACGAATCGGCGGAACATCATGCCCTGCCGCATCATGAAGTCGTCCTGGCGCTGCACGTAGCCGAGTGTGCGAGTTCTGAAGAACGAGAAGATCGCGTTGATGAGGGTCAGCACGAAGATCCCCCCGACGCTCAGGCCGATCGCGAGCCAGTTCTGGCTTGTCGCGAAGAACAGGATGACGCCCACGATCGCCATCAGCACTACCCCGCCGATGATGGTCGAGATCAGCTGCACCCAGAGGTACCGGGGCTCAACGCGCTCCCACTCGGCTGCGATTTCGATCCTGTCGCTCACGGTCACTCCTCGTCGCGATCACTGGTATCCCAGCGACGGCTTTCGCTCATCTGCCTGCTCGTCGTCTTCGGGAGGCAGCTTGCACCATCCCTCGGCAATGATGCCACAGACGGCCAGTGCGACCCCTCCGATTGCGGCGATCGCAAGGTGCACCACGGTTTCTCCCACGGTCACCGGTCTCGTCAGCACGAATGCCAGCGCTCCGAGCGCGTAGCCGCCCATGAGCGCACCCACGACGATGCCGGCCTTGGCTGCGGCGAGCACCGCCAGCGCGTACTTGAAGTCGATGCGCCGACTGCCCTTCGCAGCACCGCGAACCGGAGCGGCCAGCGCCAGGATCGCGGCTCCGAGCGCAGCGCACGAGATGCCGAACGTGAACGACGGAAGCATCGCCGCCCGGCCGCTGCCGACCAGCAGCAGATTGAGCGCGAGTCCGGCAAGCACCGCGACCAGAGAGACCGCGGCGATCACGCCAGGGCTCATTCTGTTCACGGGCGATACCGCCACACGTCGCCGTCAGCATACTCGGCGAGCTCGGCGACCGAGCCGTGGCCGGCGAGCTGCGCGTCAGGCTGCAGCTCGACCCACGGCTGCAGCACGAACTGCCGGGTGTGCGCCAGCGGATGCGGCAGCGTCAGCCGTTCGGTCGTCTGCTGCACGCCTTCGAAGGCGATGATGTCGACGTCGAGCGTGCGGTCGCCGTAGCGCTCAGAGCGGGTGCGGCCGAACGCGTCTTCCAGGGCGTTGGCCGCCTGCAGCAGCTCGTCGGGGCTGAGCGTCGTGCCGATGATGACGATCGTGTTGACGTAGTCGGGGGCGTCGCCGACGCTGTCGGGCTTCCAGGCGGGCGACTCCCAGAGGTCGCTCTTGGCGCGCACCCTGATGCCGTCCATGCGCTCGAGCAGCAGCATGGCGCGCTCGATCGTGGCAGCGCGGTCGCCGAGGTTCGCGCCGAACGACAGCACTGCCTCTCGCTCTACCACCAGGTGGAACTCCGTCACAGTGTCCAGTCTGCCTCGTTGAGACGGCTGACGCTGACTGCGACATCCCCGAACGGCACTCCGACAGGGGCATTCGGCTTGTGCACGGTGACGTGGGCGGCATCGACGAGCGGAAGCGCGGCACACGCGTCTGCGATGCGGCCGGCGAGCGCTTCGATCAAGTCGACGGGTTCGCCCTCGACCACACTGACCACCTTCTGGGCGATCTCGGCGTAGTTGACGGTGTCGGCGAGCGCGTCGCTCTCGACAGCACGCCCGAACCGGCCCGACAGGTCAACGTCGACGACGAACTCCTGGCCCACTGCGCGCTCTGCTGCGAGCACACCGTGGAATCCGTAGGCGCGAACGCCCTCGATGCGAATCGCGACGTCGTTGTCGACGTGATCATCAGCTGCTTCTTCGACGAGGTGCTGCACGCGAATGGCCGCGACGGTCGACGCGACATCGTGCACGCGCACTGCGTGAGCGCCGAGCTGGGCGGCGAGCATGCTGGTGGCGGCCGTCGCCGCATCGCGCTCGGTCGCATCCGCCCCCTCGGGCAGCACGTCGCCGAGAAACCGCTTGCGGCTCGTGCCGACGAGAATCGGCAGGCCGAGGCTCCGCAGGCGTCGCATGCCAGCCAGCAGGCGCCAGTTGTCGTGTGCGTCCTTCGAGAATCCGAAGCCCGGGTCGACGATGATCCGGTCGATGCTGATTCCCGCGGCTTCGGCAGCGCCGACGCGCTCGATCAGATGCTCGAGCACTTCGGTCACGACGTCGTCGTAGCCTGTGTCGACCAGCACATCGAGTCCGCGCGAATGCATCAGCACGATGCGCGCGTCGGTCGCAGCGACGGTCGCGAGCATCTCGGGGTCGTGCTCGCCCGCAGTGATGTCGTTGATGATCTCGGCACCGGCGTCGATCACGGCCTTCGCGGTCGTCGCGTGCACGGTGTCGACAGAGACGCGGATGCCCTCGTCGACGAGAGCACGCACCACCGGAAGAATGCGATCCAGTTCGTCGGCTGCGCTCAGAGGAGTCGCACCGGGCCTGGTGGACTCGCCGCCGATGTCGATGACGTCTGCACCCTGTGCGCGCATCCGTCTGGCGTGTGCGATCGCGGCGCCTGCGTCGACGTAGCGTCCGCCGTCGCTGAACGAGTCTGGCGTGACGTTCAGGATGCCCCAGACTTCAGTCATCGGGTCACCCGCTCCCCAATCAGCGCGAGCAGCTCGGCTCGTGCGACGGGCTCGGTCAGCGAGCCTCGGCTTGCGAGCGTCACCGTCGAGGCGTTGGACTGATTCGCGCCTCTTGTCGCGAGGCAGCCATGGCTGGCGTCGACGACCACGAGCACTCCGGCGGGGTCGAGGCCCTGCACGAGTGCGTCGGCGACCTCGTCGGTCAGCCGCTCCTGAATCTGGGGCCGGGCCGCGATCGTGCGCACCACTGCAGGGATTCGACCGAGACCGACGATCTTCGCGCCCGGCAGGTATGCAACGTGCGCGACGCCTGAGAACGGCAGCAGGTGGTGCTCGCACATCGAGGTGAACTCGATGTCGCGAAGCAGCACGACCTCGCCGGTCTGCTCGCCTACGTCGAGCGAATCGCGCAGGTGCTCGACGGGGTCGCTGCCCACTCCTCTGAAGAACTCGGCATACGCATCAGCGACTCGCCTCGGAGTCTCGTGCAGGCCGTCGCGGGCAGGGTCGTCGCCGATGGCGGCGAGCAGCTCGCTGACTGCGCGCTGCACTCTCTCACGGTCGATGCTCATGCGGGGCTCGTCAGTCTTCTGACTGCTGCGACTGCGCCTCGCCAGCGGCGTCCTGCGGGTCGATCGTGTCGGCCCCGACAGCCTCGCCGACGTCTTGCGACACGGGAAGCTCAATCGGAGGCAGGTCGCTCACGGGGCGCTCGGGACTCGAGAGCCACTGCGCGCGACGGGGCAGCTTGCGCACGTTCTTGAATATCTCGGCCAGAGCGGTGTGGTCGAGCGTCTCGCGCTCGAGCAGCTGGCGAGCCAGCTCGTCGAGCACGTCGCGGTTCTCGTTCAGCACCTGCCAGGCTTCGTCGTGCGCCTGCTCGACGAGGTCGCGCACTGCCGCGTCGACCTTCTCGCTGACCGACTCGGAGTAGTCGCGGCCACCAGACATCTCGCGGCCGAACACCTCGTTCTGATTGGTCGTGAGTCGCACCGAGCCGACTGCAGAGGTCATGCCGTATTCGGTGACCATCTTGCGCGCGATGCCCGTGGCCTTCTCGATGTCGTTCGAAGCACCCGTTGTGGGGTCGTGGAAGACGATCTCTTCTGCGACACGGCCGCCCATCGCGTACGACATCTGGTCGAGCAGCTCGTTGCGCGTCACCGAGTAGCGATCGTTCACGGGCACGACCATGGTGTAGCCCAGGGCGCGGCCGCGGGGCAGGATCGTGACCTTCGTGACGGGGTCGGAGTGGTTCATCGCGGCTGCTGCGAGTGCGTGACCGCCCTCGTGATAGGCCGTGATGAGCTTCTCTTTGTCGTTCATGACGCGCGAGCGGCGCTGCGGCCCGGCCATGACTCGGTCGACAGCCTCGTCGAGCACTGCCTCGGTGATCAGCTGCTGGCTGGCGCGGGCGGTGAGCAGCGCAGCCTCGTTGAGCACGTTGGCGAGGTCGGCGCCCGTGTAGCCGGGGGTCTTGCGCGCGAGCACATCGAAGTCGACGCTCGGGTCGACCGGCTTGCCCTTGGCGTGCACCTCGAGGATCTGGCGTCGGCCGATCATGTCGGGGGCGTCGACGCCGATCTGGCGGTCGAAGCGGCCGGGGCGCAGCAGCGCCGGGTCGAGGATGTCGGGGCGGTTCGTCGCCGCGATCAGAATGACGTTGGTCTTGACGTCGAAGCCGTCCATCTCGACCAGCAGCTGGTTGAGGGTCTGCTCGCGCTCGTCGTGGCCGCCGCCGACGCCGGCGCCGCGCTGGCGGCCGACCGCGTCGATCTCGTCGACGAAGATGATGGCAGGAGCACTCTGCTTGGCCTGCTCGAAGAGGTCGCGAACTCGGCTCGCGCCGACGCCCACGAACATCTCGACGAAGTCAGAGCCCGAGATCGAGTAGAACGGAACACCGGCTTCGCCCGCGACTGCGCGAGCGAGCAGGGTCTTGCCTGTTCCGGGAGGGCCGTACAGCAGCACGCCCTTCGGGATCTTGGCCCCGACTGCCTGGAACTTCTCGGGGTCTTCGAGGAACTCCTTGATCTCGCCGAGCTCCTCGACAGCCTCGTCGCTGCC
Source organism: Agrococcus casei LMG 22410 (assembly GCF_900163565.1). Classification (GTDB taxonomy): domain Bacteria; phylum Actinomycetota; class Actinomycetes; order Actinomycetales; family Microbacteriaceae; genus Agrococcus; species Agrococcus casei. The sequence continues at coordinate 9,762 of NZ_FUHU01000020.1, read as the reverse complement.
TGCGACATCGGCGAACTTGACCTGAGGCATGTCCTTGCTGACAGCCTTGGCCTTCGACTTGCCGAACTGCATGACGCCTTTGCCGCCACCGGCCATCCGCGTCATGAGGAAGTAGAAGATGACGACCAGCAGCAGCGCCGGAAGCAGCACGCTGAGCATCGAGAGGAACCAGTTGCCCTGCGGCACCTCGTCGGAGTACCCCTCCTCGGGGTCGGCGGCATCGATGGCCTCGACGACTGCGTCGCCGCGCTGCTCGACGTAGTAGAACTGCACGCGGTCGCCGTACTTTTCGTCGGCCTCAGAGAGCATGAGGTCGACACGCTGTTCGCCGTCGACGATGAGCGCCTGCTTCACCTTGCCGTCTTCGATCAGCTGCATGCCGACATTGGTCGGGACAGACTGGAACGACGGCGTTGTGATGAACATCAACGCTGTTCCGATGATGACGACAGCAAGCACGACCCAGGGGATGGGCCCGCGGAGAATTTTCTTCAAGCTCATGAACACCTTCGACAGATAGCGACTCCTCAATGTATAGGCCAGACCTCTGTCTCGCCCGAGTGTTCGCTACGGGCGGGCTATTCCTCGCCGCCGTAGACGTGCGGGGCCAGCACTCCGACGCCTCGCAGATTGCGGTACTTCTCGGCGTAGTCGAGGCCGTAGCCGATCACGAACTTGTTCGGAATGTCGAAGCCGCAATACTTCACGTCGACCTCGACCTTGAGTGCATCGGGCTTTCGCAGCATCGTGCAGATCTCGACCGTGGCGGCACCGCGCGAGATGAGGTTCTGGCGCAGCCACGAGAGCGTGAGCCCCGAGTCGATGATGTCTTCGACGATCAGCACATGACGACCGGAGATGTCGGTGTCGAGGTCTTTCAGGATGCGCACGACACCGCTCGAGACGGTGCCCGAGCCGTATGACGAGACGGCCATCCAGTCCATCTCGATGTGGCGCCTGAGCGAGCGGGCGAGGTCGGCCATGACCATGACTGCGCCGCGCAGAACGCCGACCAGCAGGATGTCGCGACCGTCGTAGTCGGTCTCGATCTGACGCGCGAGCTCGCCGAGCTTGTCGTGCAGCTGCTGCTCGCTGATGAGCTCTTCTGCGAGGTCTTCGCGAATGTCGGCCAGTTCCATGGGTCAGCTCCTCAGGGTCGCTCTGCGGGGGTGTTCCAACGGTACCGCTATGCGGGCGGCTGGAACGACAGCAGGGATGCGCGGATCACTTCGAACTCGTCTTCGCCCAGGTAGTCGCGAGCGGCGTCGAGTGACTCGAACTCCCACTTGCCGTCAAGCTCGGGGTCGGGCAGCAGCGCAGTCGTGGCGACCATGTAGGGCAGCTCGTCCTGGATGAAGAACGAGACGCCGCAGGTGTCGGACTCGATGCGATCGGTCTCGATCACCCCGGCGGCGAACTGCACGCCGTCGTCGCCCGGCAGGGCGATCGCGACGTAGCTGAATGCGCTGTCGGCCGGCAGCTCGGCACTGTCGAGCAGCACAGCCTCGCCGTCGCCGGAGCACTGTGCAGGCGGGTTCTGCGAATCCTGCAGCGTGATCATCTCGTTGCCGTCGACCGTGAGGTGCACGATGTCGAGGTACTGGCCCGCGGGCACGCCGGCGGGCGTCTGGTACTCCCAGTTCCAGCCCCAGCCGGGCGGCACCTTGAGGCTTCCGCGGCCGTCCTGTGCGGCTGCCTCGCGCCAGTCCGACGTGTCAACGTCGTCGAATTCGGGCGCAGGCGTCTCGTCTTCGGTCGGCGAAGGCGCAAGCGTGGGCGGAGGTGCGGTGATCACCGTGTCGCTCTCGGAAGGCGACGGACTCGGGTCGTCTCCCGCGCATCCGACCAGCGCCAGCACGGCAACTACGGGGAGGGCAAGAACGCGTCGCATGCGACTATTCTGCCACCGGCCTGTCTATGCGGCGGTGAAGAAGATGCGCTTTCCTTCGCGACGCACCTGCAGACCCGGAAGATGCAGCGGGCCCTGGCCGTGCCAGTCGGTCACGAGGCGCGAGACTTCGAGCGTCTGCTGGCGCGTGAGCGAGACATGGAACTCGCTCTGCACCGCGAGTCGGATGATGCGCTGGCGCAGTGCCGGCGGGTTGGCTCGCAGCGCCTCGGCTTCGAGCGAGAGGCCGGCTTCTGCGTGCTCGACGAGGTCGCCGATCTGCTCCTGCGCGAAGTGCGCGAGGGCCTCTGCGTCTTCGCGCAGCTGGTCGGCGGTGCGCGTGAGGGCCAGTGCGACGCCGCCTCCGAGCTCTTCGTCGAGCATGGGCAGCACACGCTGACGGATGCGCACACGGGTGTAGCGGTCGTCGGAGTTGTGGGGGTCGTTCCAGGGTTCGATGCCCTGGTCGACACATGACTGGTGCGTCTGGTCGCGGCGGATCTGCAGCATCGGCCGCCGCATGGGGCCGATCACGGTGTGCATGCCCCACAGGCTCTCGGCGCCGGAGCCGCGGGCGAGGCCCAGCAGCACGGTCTCGGCCTGGTCGTCGAGGGTGTGGCCGAGCAGGATCGCTGCAGCGCCCGTCTCTTTGCGAACCGACATGAACGCGGCATAGCGCGCCTGGCGCGCGGCAGCCTCAGGGCCGCCCTGCTCGCCGACGTCGATGCGACGCACGATGACCGGGTCGAGGCCGAGCCCAGTCGCCTGCTCTGCCGCCCGCTGGGCCACCTCGTCGCTGCCCTCCTGCAGACCATGGTCGATGATCACGGCGCCAGCGCGGAGGCCAGCACGAGGAGCCTCGAATGCGGTGGCCGCGGCGAGTGCCAGCGAATCGGCGCCTCCGGAGAGCGCGACGAGTACCAGCTGACCCTCTGAGAGGTCGCCAAGGGACTCGCGCACAGCCCGACGGATGTCGGCCATTGCGGGAGTCAGACGGGGGCGCCTAGCGTTTTCGGGCATGAAGTAACCTTATGACCAATCCTAGTGACAATGCGAGAATGTGAGGATCAGCGGATGACCGCATATGACGTTGTGATCGAGATTCCCAAGGGAAGCCGCAACAAGTACGAGCTCGACCACGAGACGGGTCGCGTCTACCTAGACCGCGTGCTCTTCACCTCGTTCGCGTACCCCGCCGACTACGGCTTCTTCGAGGGCACGCTCGGCCTCGACGACGACCCTGTCGACGCGCTGGTGCTGCTCGACTACTCGGTGCCCCCGGGGGTCTTCGTGAAGGTTCGCCCGGTCGGCCAGCTGAACATGGAAGACGACGGCGGCATCGACACGAAGGTCATCTGCGTGCTCGAGAAGGACCCCCGCTGGGCACACATCCAGGACATCGGCGATGTGCCGCAGAACACCAAGGACGAGATCGAGCACTTCTTCGTGCACTACAAGGACCTCGAGCCCGGCAAGTGGGCCAAGGTCGGCGGCTGGGAGGGCGTCGAAGCAGCCACCAAGACCGTGACCGACGGCTTCGAAGCCTACGAGAAGGCCAACGGCGAGACCGACGAGTCGGTCGAAGCTGCCGAGGGCGGCCGCAAGGACGTCGCCGAGTAGTCACTCGCACACGAAGAACGCCCCGCTGAGCAGCTGCTCAGCGGGGCGTTTCTCATCACCTGTCGCTAGATGTTGACTCCGCGTGCCCGAAGCCACGGAACAGAGTCCTGGGCCACGCCGTTGACCCGCAGGATGAAGTGCAGGTGACAGCCTGTTGACCAGCCCGTCGTGCCCTCGTATGCAATGACGTCGCCTGCATTGACGTACTCACCCCATCCGCGGAACGTCGGATACATGTTGTGGTAGTACGAGGTCGAGACGCCGCCGCCATGGTTGATCGTCACGAAGTTCGCGCCGTAGCCGTCGACACCGATCTGCGAGATGGTTCCGGCTGCGGCAGCGCGGATCGGAGCACCGCATCCTGCGCTGAAGTCGGTGCCGTCGTGCAGCACGTAGCCCCACTGGCCGAGGGGGTCACTGCGCATCCCGAAGTGCGAGGTGATCCAGCCCGAGCTCGGACGAGTCCAGCCGCTGTTGGTTACGGGCGGGTCCGACGTGGGAGGAGGCGTGTAGGTGCCGGTGCCGGGGTTGTTGTTCTCTTCGCGCTCGCGAGCTTCCCGCTCTTCGCGCTCGCGGGCTTCACGCTCTTCACGCTCACGGCGCTCGCGCTCCTTGCGCTCGAGCTCTGCGCGGTACTCGACGCCAGCCTGGTAGTCGGCCTCAGTCGCGGCGCGGTCCTCTTCGAGCACGCTCAGCTGGGCCTCGAGCTCACCGCGGTGGTCCATCTCCTCGGTGACAGCCTGCTCGGCTGCCTGCTGCGCGGCCATCGCGTCATCAGCGGCCTGCTGCGCCTCCTGGTAGAGCTCGTCGCGCTTGTCTGAGGCCACCTTCGCCTGGTCCTTGAGGGCCAGTGCCGTGTTGGCGTCCTTCTGTGCCTGCTCGTACGAGACCGAGAGGGTGCCGCTGACGCGGTCCATCATGCCCAGGCGGTAGAGGTAGTCATCGGCTTCGCCGGGGTTGGCGAACAGCTCGACGCTCATGTTGCCGGTGCCGCCGGTGCGGGCGATCTCACCCGTCATGGCAGCGGCCTGCTTCTTCGACTCTTCGGCAGCCTCAGCAGCCTTCGCTGCCTGCTCGTCGAGATACATGGCGTTGCCTCGGGCCTCATTGAAGGCATCCTGAGCCACCGCCGCAGCCGTGGTCATCTCGCGGGCGTGGTCTTGGGCCGCTGCTGCCTGGTCTTCGAGGTTCGAGATCAAGGCCTTGATCTCTTTAATCTGCTGCTCTTTGGCGGCTTCGTTGCCGCGAGCGGCCTCAACTGCTGCCCAAGTGGGGTATCCGTTCTCGTCGGTCTCCTGTGCCTGAGCTGTGGTGCCGTTCACCGTTGTCGAGAAGAGTCCGGCGAGTGCAACGATCGACAGCAGCGCTGCGAGTCGCGTGCGGCGACGTGTTCCTGATCTGCGCGCGTTGTGAGATGCAGAGTGCATTCGAGTCCAATCCTGTTGTCGTCAGGCCCGGGCGACCGAACACAGACCGCCAAAGCGTATCAAGTTCATGCTCAACTTGAAAGAGTTTGGCGGGTACGGCAGATGGGCTGTCGCATCGAGAGCGGCACGTCTTGCGTTCTCGATTGGCGCGCGAGGCCGGTTTCTGCATACAATCGCGTGGGCCGTGAATGGCTCAAGTGCCGGGATTTGCAATTGCGTGAAACCATGCAGTACGCTCGATCTTCGGTAGTTGTGTGCCTGAAAGCACATGGCCCCATCGTCTAGTGGCCTAGGACGTCGCCCTTTCACGGCGGTAACACGGGTTCGAATCCCGTTGGGGTCACGCAAGACGGAAAAAAATAACACAATATGGCCCTGTAGCGCAGTTGGTTAGCGTGCCGCCCTGTCACGGCGGAGGTCGCGGGTTCAAGTCCCGTCAGGGTCGCAAAGCAATTGCCCTCTCGAAAGAGAGGGTTTTTGCCCAGGCGACGCGAGTCGTTGCCGGCTCTGTAGCTCAGTTGGTAGAGCGTTCGACTGAAAATCGAAAGGTCACCGGATCGATGCCGGTCGGAGCCACTGAAACCCCTCCTAGCTTCTACATGGAGGGGTTTCTTCTTGCCTCCAAACCGCATTTCGGAAGACTTTCTGAAGGCTGCCAATCGCCCTTGTGCCGGTTTTGTGCCGGTTGTCGACAAGTTTGAACCTCTCGCTTGCAACGCATGACGTACTGTTTGTCTCGACACTCGGAGGTTTGACACCAATGGACGAGACTCCCCCCATCGAGAGCACGCCAGTAGCATTGCCAAGTCCGTTTCTCGTAGTTCGAGGCACTGTCGTCGCAGGTCTGCTCCTGTCGGGAGTTCTGATGCTGTGCACACCTGCGCTCGCCTGGAATGCCGCTCATGAGTTAAGCAATTTCTCCCAACTCCCCTTCTACGGAGCTCTCGGCACCCTCCTCTATCTAGTTCCCACACTCGCGAACAGCTGGTGGATACCTCGGTTCGTCGGACTGCCGCCGATCGGGTGGTTCGCCGCAATCTGCAACTACTGCACCTTCATGCTCGGAATTGCCGTCGCGACAGCAGTGCTCTCCGAGAGTTCATTCGCATCCGGGCTAACGGGTGGGGTACTAGCAACCTTGTTCCTCGCGCCAGTCGTAGCAGTCGGAACTTTTGCGTCCGAAGCAATCCGGAGGCTCACCAGCCTAAGTACACCGTCGGCGATTTGCACCGGCGCAATCGGGCTGGCCGCTTGGATATTCATCCTCAGCCAAACCCACTAATGAAATCACTCACCCCTCCTGTGATTAAGCAGCTTTCCATCTGACGGTGGATCACAGCGCGCTCTCGCTTTTAGCCAGGCCGATGTAGGCGATGACGTCGTACCTGGCGCGCTCTTTCGTCGCGTAGACGGTGCGGTAGACACGTTCGTTCTTCAGCGCAGAGAAGAACGATTCCCACAGCCTGAGGAAACGCGATTGCCCGACAATGCTCAACTTCGAATGCCAAGCTATGATGTGAAAGAGGACCGAGTACTTACTAACAGTACCGACGAGTCGATGAGCAGTTGCACGGGCACCCGCCGATAACGGTCGATTCTGACTCCCTTGGTATTCCACCGCGGGAAGATGTCAATATTGGTTTAGCTCAATCTTGGCCGTCTGGCTAGGGAGAACTTGGAGTACTAACCGATCGTTGCCCCAGCGCCGGAGATCTTGCCGTGCTGGCATCCTCGGGGTGGACACCAGCGCCTACAGCATCGGCTACGTCGCCGGATGGATCGGCGGAGATGCGCCCATAATCCGCATTGCCGACCTCGTCGCACGCGGCCTGGGAGGGGCCGCCTGGTCACCAGCGCCGCTGCCTACCGCGGTCGCGAACGCAGCGTCTTCTTCTCACTCCACATCATCAATCTCTAGCAGCCCCTTGCCAGAGCTCCCCCTGGCACTAGTCTCGCCACTGCCCCGGCGACGACGTGGGATATGCATAAAGATGCACGCTCATCTTTCGAAAGTGCTGCTCAATGGGGTGACTCTATCGGCCGCTTTCCCATGGACACAAACGTCACAAGCGGTGATTCACAGCAGTTCGAGCGACTGGCCGTGAGGTCCTACTAGAGCCCGAGCTTGGCCGTTGACTGCAACAATCGTTCGGCCGTCGATGTCCTTCGAAACTTGTTCCGTCACACGGGGAAGCACAGCCGGCCCCTCGTTGCTGATCCAGGTAACCGGGAGCTGAGAAACGGTCTCCGTGAAGCGAGACCGCTCGTCTGGCGTCATGTAGACCAGGACGGCGCTGTGAAAGACGACAACACTTGCATCACGCGGAGCCTGCGCCACGAGGTCGGCGATTTCATCGCTCGCGTCGCCCCGGACGAGTTTCGGTGGGTCCTGCGCTGCGACCCGAGCCGCGCGGCGCAGTCGAGCGCGGCGTTCTTCGTGTTCAGGCCATACAAGTGCTTCTAGCCAGTCGACCTGCTCGGCGTCGCTTGCGTCCAGCGGGTTGAGGTCGATTCCGGCCCGGGAAGCGACCTCAGGAAGTCTAGGTGCCGCGAAGTCGGAGCCAACGACGGGGCAGGAGAATACAACGTCGCTTTCGCCGTCCCTGGGGTCGAGTTCGAGCACTCGACCGTGCAGGTCGTATCGGTAGCTGTAACGATCCGGGTAGAGGCAGAGACCTGCGGAAGCGCCGACTTCGATGAGGGCGATCGGCTGCGCCACTTCTGCGAAGAAGGGCAACAGGACTGCGCATCGCGCCGCCTCATTCGTCTGCGTCGAGCGCTGCATCACGAGCGCTCGCTCCATATCCCAATGCTCCAGAAGCCAACTCCGCAGCTCGTCATACCCCGCGACGGGCGCTCCGAGAGCCCGCGCGGCCGCAAAGATCAAATTCGGCTGACGCTTGCTCCGGGGAAGTTGCCCGATCAATTCGCAGACTTCCGCGTCGGCAGCGACCCCTCTCGCCCATCGCTCGTATACGGGTGAAACTCCTCGCGCTTCGATTTCTGCGAAGCGCAAGTAGGTGTCGTGTACCGCATTCATGGTCGCAGTCTAGGCGGTCGTGGAAGACGCCTGCTGGCGATCTCGGCATCGGGATTAAAGTCGAGCGGCGGTGGAACCGTGATCGGAGAAGTCCTCGAATCGCAGCTCATGGCGGAGTGCGCACGAGCGGCTCTTGGCTTCTCTGGCCTGGCACTCCTTGACCAGACAAGCCGGTCGACGTGGCAGAACATCGAGAACGCGATCCCCCTCATCGGAGAAGCCGGGTTGATCAAGATCGTACCGGCATCGCTGCGATGCTCACAGATCGCGGCATCATCGAATCAACCGGAGGCATTGCCGCCCTGCCGTTCGGCCAACGCGTCACGCAATACCGACTCACTGACAAACACGCGCAGCCGGCTGCATAGAGAGAGCCTCGACTATTGAAGGACGCGGCCGAACAGGGAACGGATATGGTGTTTATATTCCAATGATGTGATCGCCGGCTTTTCTCGTTTAAGAGTTTGTAACGAGGAGCAAGGAGTAAAGACGATGTTTACCACTCAACGGGAACCCCTTAACTTGGCAGTGTCTGGCGTCTTGCTTTCTCTTGCCGGCATCGCCCCGCTTCTCATTGATTTTGTAATCAGCCAGCAACTCGCTACATCGATGCTTCCTTTCTTCTACCAGGGCGGGCGACACCTCATTCACGGCGTACTACTGATTGCTGCCTTTGCGGTCTTGGCAATAGGACTACCTGGCAAGCAGCGTGTGGCTCGGAAGCCCCTGTTGATCGTGGCCCTCACCGGTTTTGGAGTGGGGCTGTTTGCGGGTCCTTTTCTTGCGAGCGCCGTGGAGACTTTGACGTTTGGCACTTCGCTCGTTATCGTGCTCGCTGCTCTGGGGATCCTGGCCGGTGTGGTGTTGCCCCGATCTGGAGTGGTGTCGGGCTGGGAGCGTTGGCTGCCCACGGTAACAATTCTCACAAGTGTCTACGTCCTGTTTTCATCACTGATCCCGCTACCGATTTTCCCCAGGTCTGTTCCGAGCCTCATCCTTCTGGCCGTTGGAGCGTTGCTTCTCATCTCCGGGATCCTCAGCAGGGAAAGCGCTGAGAGCCCTCGACCAGTTATGAGTGCCACTACGAATTAGCCCATTGGGGACTACCGATTGAACAACAACTCATCAAAGAGACCGCACACTTAGCAACGCAAGCTATTGGCTAGTCAGCAATCTTCGACGCTTCAAAGACCCGCAAGGTTTATCGAAGTTAGTACGGTTTATCCATCGAGAATAAACCCTGGGGCCCACCAAGAACACCCACCTAGTCAAGGCAACAACCCTAAAGATAAAACTCATACGCATGAGCCCCACATCCATGCTCCAAGGCGTCTCATTCAGTCTGCCTGGGATCAGTCACGACATGCGCCCTACCGGATGAAACCCACATCCGCAGGGTCGAGCACGTCGTCTGGAGCTCGCTCGATCTGTTGTTCATACTGAGCCAGCACAAACCGTTTGCGGGCCGATGTCAGGTCATAGGCCGGTGTTGCAAGCATCAGCTCTCGCGCCTCCCCCTGCGACAGCTCGGGACTGCTGCACGAATAGGTGACATCTGATCTGGCTTGCCCGTGGGGGTTGGCCTGGAAGGATGTTGCTGTGCCCAAGCCCTACCCGAGCGAGTTCCGTGACGATGTTGTGCGCGTCGTGAGGAACCGTGAGCCCGGCGTGACCATCGAGCAGATCGCGAAAGACTTCGGTGTCCACCCGATGACGCTGCAGAAATGGCTGCTGGGGTGTGACACTTCTTGTAGACAGTCGTTACCAGGAAGGCACGACAGAGACTC
>NZ_FUHU01000035.1 GCF_900163565.1 Agrococcus casei LMG 22410 | reverse complement strand
ATCCTTCCGATCAGCCGTTGCAACGACCGAATGACACCGCCGTGCACGGATGCGCGAATTGCGGTTTCTGGCGCCGCTCAGGGGCCGAAATGGGCGCCTGATACGTGTCGGATTGTGAGATATCAACCGTTTTGCGGAACGTAACACCGTCTCCGTGTGTGTACCCGACAATCCGCTCGCAACCTGACACTTCCTAGTGAACGCACGAAACTTGCCCTGCTTTCGTACGGTGTAGCGCATCCGCCCGCACCACGCCGCGGGTAAAGAATCGATAACGCTTGTGTGAGATACGATACGAATCATTGAAGGTTGACCGCCGATGGTGTTGCATGTACCTACCGGCCAGGCTCGACGACGAACAGTCAGCCGGAAGCGAAGGAGCTCCACAATGCAAGCACCCCCCAAATCCCGGCTGACACGTGCGGCAGCAATGGCTGCAGCCGTCGCGTGCGTGTTCGGAATGGCACCCATGGCAGCGAGCGCGACAGTCGCGCCGCTCGCCAACGAGAGCAGCGACGGTCCGGCTGTCACGCCAGACTCGAGCGCAACGACACTGCGAATCGCAACGAGCGGTTTCGTTGACTCGTTCAACCCGTTCACGTCGATCTACCTGACGCCGACCGGAATCTTCCGCCAGGTGTACGAGAACCTCGTGCAGTACAGCGCAGAAGACGGTTCGCCGACAGAGGGCCTCGCCGAATCCTGGGAGACCAGCGAAGATGGCATGACCTGGACGTACAAGATCCGCGAAGGGATGCAGTGGTCAGACGGCGAACCGCTCACGGCCGCAGACCCCGAGTGGACGTACACGCAGATGATGGAAGTCCCCGAGATGGGCAGCGCCAACGGCGGCCTCGTCTCGAGCTTTGAGTCTGTTGAGGCGACGGACGAGCACACGCTGGTCATCACGCTGTCGGAGCCCCAGGCTGCGAACCCCGGTGTTGAGATCCCGATCGTTCCCAAGCACATCTGGTCAGAGCTCGACAACCCCGTCGAGTACGCCAATGACGAAGGCGACGTCGTCGGCTCCGGTCCGTTCACGATCGAGAGCTACGCGCAGAACCAGTCGATCGAACTGGCCGCGAACCCTAACTTCTGGCGCGGTGCACCCAACTTTGAGCGCATTCAGTACGTCTACTACACCAACTCCGACGCCATGGTGCAGGCACTGCGCGCAGGCGAGATCGACATCGTGACGGGTCTCAGCCCGACGCAGTTCGATGCGCTCGAGGGCCAGGACAACGTCGTGGCTCACTCGGGTCAGGGCCGTCGTTACACGTCGCTCGCACTGAACCCGGGCTTCCAGACGGCTGACGGCGAAGAGTTCGGCACGGGCTCGGAAGCACTGAAGGATGTCGAGGTGCGCCAGGCGATTCGCAAGGGCATCGACGCTCAGACGCTGCTCACGCAGGTGCTCGACGACCAGGGAACCCTAGCCACGAGCTTCATCCCCGCATCGTTCCCCGACTGGCACCTCAGTGAAGACAACCCGGTGATCATGGACTACGACGTCGAAGCTGCCAAGGCGCAGCTTGACGACGCAGGCTGGACCGAAGGCTCAGACGGTGTTCGCGAGAAGGACGGCGAGCGTCTCGCTCTGACGATCCTGATCGACGCTGACAGCCCTCTCGACCAGGCTTCGGGCGAGTTCCTCGTGCCGTGGATGGCAGAGATCGGCATCGAGCTCAACGTTGAGATGACTGACTCTGACACCATCAGCACCAAGGTCACCGCAGGAGAGTACGACATGTACTTCAGCGGCTGGTCGATGAACTCCGACCCCGACTACCAGCTCGGCATCAACACGTGCGCCAACCTGCCCACGGAGACCGACGGATCGGGCGGAACGACGCAGGACGGATACTGCGACCCGAAGTTCGACGCCCTCTACGAGCAGCAGCACGTCGAGCTCGACCCGGATAAGCGCCAGGAGATCGTGCAGGAGATGCTCGCGATGAACTACGAGTCATCGGTGCAGGTCGCGTTCTGGTACGGCAACCAGCTGGAGGCCTACCGCTCCGACCGCGTGGGTGACTTCACCCTGCAGCCGACCGACAACGGCGTGATCATGAACCAGTCCGGGTACTGGGCACTGTGGTCGGCCGAGCCCCTCGGTGACGGCAGCGGCGGTGGCGGCCCCTCGACCGGCCTCCTGGTCGCAGGTGGCGCGGCAGCAGTTCTCGTGGTCGGCGGTGTCATCTTCTGGATGGTGCGTCGCAAGAACGCTGGCGACGTAGAGTAGCCAGCTCCATCAGTATGTGCCGCGCCGGGGTGCGCTCCGGCGCGGCACGCTTTTGACACAACCCGGAAGTGAGTGATGAGCAGCTCAGTACCTCCCTCCACCTCAGCGATCTCCACGGAGGCCAACGCTGAGGAGCCGCAGCGCGACTCTTCGTTCCTGCGCTACATCAGCACCAAGCTGGGCGGCGCGGCCCTCAGCCTGGTCATGGTCGTGATCCTCGGATTCTTCCTCTTCCGCATCCTGCCGGGAGACCCGGTCGCGGCAATCGCCCGCGAGCGGCAGATGACACCTGAGCAGGTGCAGCTGCTGCGCGAGTCCTACGGCCTCGACAAGTCGCTCGGCGAGCAGTTCATCGACTACATCGTGAACGTCTTCACGCTGAACTTCGGCGAGAGCTACGTCTACAGCCAGTCGGTGTCGAGTCTTATCGCCGACTATTTCTGGCCGACGGTGCTGCTGACCGGCACCGCTGCGATCCTTGCGATCATCCTGGGCCTCTGGCTCGGAACCCGCGCGGGCTGGAAGCGCAACTCGCGCTTCGACAAGTTCGTTTCCTCAAGCTCGCTGGTGTTCTGGTCAGTACCGACCTTCTGGCTCGCGCTGATCCTGCTCATGATCTTCGGCGGCACGCTGCGCTGGTTCCCGACCGGTGGCATGGTGTCGCTCGACGCGCCGTCTGATCCGCTCGGATACTCGCTGGACGTGATCTCGCACATGGTCCTTCCGGTCATCACGATGACCGCGGTCATCTACGCGCAGTACCTCATGGTCATGCGATCCTCCATCATCGAAGAGGCAACGGCCGACTACGCGACCACCGCTCGCGCCAAGGGCCTCAAAGAAGACCAGATCCTCAACAAGCACGTCGTGCCGAACGCGCTGCTGCCGACGGTGACGCTCGTGTTCATGCACATCGGCGGACTGATCGCCGGAGCCGTCACGGTCGAGGCCGTGTTCTCATGGCCCGGCCTCGGCAAGCTCACGTTCGAGGCCATCACCGGCCCCGACCTGCCGCTGCTGCAGGGAACGTTCGTGGTGTTCTCGGCGATCATCATCGTCATGAACTTCCTGGCCGACCTCATCTACCGCCGACTCGACCCGAGAGTGAGGAGAGCATGAGTGCCTCGACACAGACCCCCAAGCGCTCACCCGGAAGCGTCACGTGGGCCCGCCGCCGCAATGCCGTGGCGCAGTTCTGGCGCGAGTTCGTGCAGCACCGCGCCGGTCTCACCGGCCTGATCTTCCTGATCGCGATCGGCCTCATCGCGGCGCTCGCGCCGATCATCGCGCCGTCGCACCTGCTCGATGTCACCCAGCTTCTCGACCAGCCGAAGTTCGCGCCTCCGTCACTCGAGCATCCGCTCGGCACCGACCACCAGGGGCGTCAGCTCTGGGTGCGCATGGTGTGGGGTGCGCAGGTTTCGCTCATGGTCGGCGTCGCCGCAACGCTCATGTCGATGCTGATCGGCACGCTCGTCGGCATCGCCGCAGGGCACTTCACCGGCTGGGTCGGCGGCCTGCTCATGCGCATCATCGACTTCTTCCTGGTGCTGCCCTCGCTGATCCTCGCGATCGTGCTCTCGGCAGTGCTGAGCCGCGGTGTGCTGACGATCATCATCGCCATCGGCGTCACCTCGTGGGCCGGCACGGCGCGTGTCGTGCGCTCGCAGACCCTCACGGTCGAGTCGCGTGACTACATCGCCCGTGCTCGCGCCCTCGGCGCCGGCCACTGGCACATCATCATCAAGCACCTGCTGCCCGGCGTCATGCCGCTGGTGCTCGCCAACACGACCCTCACGGTCGGTGCCGCGATCATCGCCGAGTCGACGCTGTCGTTCCTCGGCCTCGGCGACGCGACGCAGCAGTCTTGGGGCACCATCCTGAAGAACGCGATGGACATCTCGGCTGCCACCAGCGGCTACTGGTGGTACGTCGTGATCCCCGGCCTCGCGATCGTGCTCGTGGTGCTTGCCTTCACGCTCATGGGCCGCGCGGTCGAGAGCATTCTGAACCCGACGCTGAGGAGCCGCTGATGCCTGGCCTCACATTCGAAGACGTATCGATCACCTACTCGACCTCGGGTCGCAACGACCGAGGCGAGGTGCACGCTGTCAAGAACGTCTCGCTGACGCTGCCTGAGGGCGGCACCCTCGGCATCGCGGGCGAGTCGGGCTCTGGCAAGTCGACGCTCGCGATGAGCGTGCTGCGACTGCTGCCGAAGAACGCGAAGATCACCGGTCGCGTCGCCGTCGGCGACACCGACATCAGCGACCTGTCGTTCGGCCAGATGCGCGCACTGCGCTGGGCCGAGGCGTCCATCATCTTCCAGGGCGCGATGCACTCGCTGAACCCCGTGCAGACAGTGGGCGCCCAGATCACCGAGGCGCTCGCGCTGCACGTGACCGACAAGTGGAAGACGGCGCAGCTGCGCCAGGATCGCGTGAAAGAGCTGCTGACGCTCGTCGACATGCCGGCTGACAAGACTGCCTCGTACCCGCACGAGCTCTCGGGCGGGCAGAAGCAGCGCGTCATGATCGCGATGGCGCTCGCCTGCGAGCCCGACATCATCATCGCCGACGAGCCGACCACGGCCCTCGACGTGATCGTGCAGAAGCAGATTCTCGACATGATCGCCAAGCTCGTCTCAGAGCGCGGCATCTCGATGCTGATGATCAGCCACGACCTGTCGGTGCTGGCGACGGCCTGCGACCAGATCGCGATCATGCGCTACGGCGAGGTCATCGAGGTCGGCGACGCCCGCGAAGTCTGCCTGAACCCCAAAGAGGAGTACAGCCAGAAGCTCGCGGCGGCGTTCCCCGTCATCGGCGACACCGAGTCGCGGATGCGGCCGGTCACCCGTCACGGCGACCAACCTGAAGACGCAGAGGCGAAGATCGACTTCGCTGACGACGGACCCAAGCGCGAGGTGCTGCTCGAAGCCGACAAGCTCAACGTCACCTACACCTCGAGCGGCTTCAAGGTTCGGGCCGTCAAAGACGTCGACCTCACGCTGCACCGCGGCGAGATCATCGCACTGGTCGGCCAGTCCGGCTCAGGCAAGTCGACGCTCGCCCGGGCCCTGCTTGCGCTGCAGGACACCGACGGCGGCGAGGTGCGCTTTGCGGGCGAGAAGCTGCCTGCTGGCGGCCGTGAGCTGAAGGCGTTCCGCAAGAAGGCGCAGCTGGTCTTCCAGGATCCGTCTGCAGCGCTCAACCCCAAGCTGAGCGTGTACGAGTCGATCGCAGAGGGGCTGCGCATCCACCGCTACCAGGGCGATGAGGCAGAAGCAGTCGCGCAGGCGCTGACCGACGCCGAGCTGACGCCTCCGGAGCGCTACTTCGGCGCGATTCCGCAGGAGCTCTCGGGCGGACAGCGGCAGCGCGTTGTGATCGCCGGTGCCCTTGCACTCGGCCCTGAGCTGCTGATTGCCGACGAGCCTGTCGCCTCGCTCGACGCATCCGTCCGAGGAGAGATCCTCGGTCTGCTGCTCAAGCTGCGCAAGAAGCTCGGCCTCGGAGCCCTCGTCATCACGCACGACCTTGGCCTCGCATGGAACATCGCCGACTCGGTCGCCGTGATGTTTCGCGGCGAGATCGTCGAGCAGGGCCCGACAGAAGAGGTGCTGATGAACCCGCAGCACGAATACACCCAGCAGCTGCTGGATTCAGCCCCGAGCATCAGAGCAGGAGCCGCATGACCGACCGCCACGCCTATATAGACAGAGCACCGCTCGCAGCCGGCGACACGGTCGCGTTCGTCTCGCCGGCTGGTCCCGGCGACGAGGCATCGCTCAAGAAGGGCGTCGGCTACTACCGCGAGTGGGGCCTCGAGGTTCAGGTCGGCGACGCCGTGCTCAAGCGGCACTCGCGTGCGCGCTACCTGGCAGGCGAAGACGACGACCGTCGCAACGACCTCGTCAATGCGTGGATGGATCCGGATGTCGACGCAGTCGTCTGCACCCGCGGCGGATACGGCGCGCTGCGGCTACTCGACGGCATCGACTGGAACCGGATGCGCGAAGGCGGTCGCAGGCGCGACGGGAGTCCGAAGCTGCTCACCGGGTCGTCTGACATCACCGCGCTGCACGAGGCGTTTCGCGTGCACCTCGACGTGCCGACGCTCTTCTGCCCGATGGCGACGAACGGCGTGTTCGCCGAGTCAGAGATCATCAGGCTCGACGTGCGCCGCTGGTTGCTCGAGCCGTGGGGCGGTCGCGAGCTGATCGGCCCCGACACCGAGATCCTCGCCCCCGGCAAGACGCACGGCCGGTTCACGGGCGGCAACGTCAGCCTGCTCACGAGCGCGATCGGTGCGCCCGAGGCAGCCGAGAAGCCCGACGGCATCCTCTTTCTCGAAGACGTGGGGGAGTCGCCCTACCGCCTCGACAACTTCCTGACGCAGATGGATCGCGCTGGCCGCTTCGACTACGTGACCGGCATCGTGCTGGGCTCGTGGAACAGCTCGGGCCGCATGGACGACCTCCGCCTGCTCATGGACGAGTTCTTCGCCGACCGCGGCGTGCCGGTGCTGTGGGAGCAGGGCTTCGGCCACGACCCCCACGCGCTCTCGGTCCCGCTGAACGTCGACGGCCTGCTCGACGCATCCGGCTCTGCTCCAGTGCTGACCGTGACCGGAGCCGCCTCGTGAACCTGCCCGAGCTGGATTCGCGCGCGAAGTGGACGGTGCACGTCG
This sequence comes from Agrococcus casei LMG 22410, assembly GCF_900163565.1. GTDB lineage: Bacteria > Actinomycetota > Actinomycetes > Actinomycetales > Microbacteriaceae > Agrococcus > Agrococcus casei. The sequence continues at coordinate 122,884 of NZ_FUHU01000035.1, read as the reverse complement.
TCGATGCCGCAACCGGCGAAGAGCTGCTCTCGCACGGCGCCGACGTCGTCTGCGAGACGGCCAGCATCGGCAAGGTCTTTTTGCTGATCGAGGTCGCGCGTCGGCTCGAGTCGGGGGAATTGTCGGCGGATGCGCGGGTCGAGATCCCCGAGGAGCATCGGGTTGCCGACTCGGGCCTCCTGTATCTGATGGGCAGCCAGGATCTGCCCGTGCGCGATGCGGCGCTGCTCGTCGGGGCTGTCAGCGACAACCTCGCGACCAATGCGCTGATCTCGCTGTGCGGGCTCGAGTCGGTGCGTGCCGTGGCCGGCGAGCTCGGCTACGAGAACACCGAGCTGCACGACTACATTCGCGACGGGCGCGGCCCGGGCCTGCCCTGGACGCCGTCGTTCGGCACCGCGCGCGAGCTGTCTGACTTCATGCGCAGGCTCGGCGACCGCGAGCTTGTCTCTGAGGCCGTGTCTGATCGCGTGCTCGACTGGCTTGCCGCTGGCGCCGACACCTCGATGCTGGCCGATGCGTTCTCACTCGACCCGCTCGCGCACCTCGAGCCCGAATACCAAGACATCCTGCTGCGTCACAAGACCGGCAGCACATCGGTCACGCGCGCCGACATCGGCATCGTGAGCGGGCCTGCCGGGTCGGTCGCGTATGCGGTGGCCGCCAACTGGAAGGGTCGCACAGAAGACCTGCGCGTGCCGGTCATCGACGCCATGCGGGCGATCGGCGAGCAGATCCGCGCACGCGTGACCGGCCGCGAACGAGACGACTGGAGCCTCTCATGACTGATGTTGTATTTCCGACTGTCGACGGCATCCGCTGGTCTGCACTGGTGCAGGATGCCGACACCGGCGAGGTGCTGCTGAGCGAGCAGCCCGACCTCGTGCTCTCGACCGCGAGCATCGGCAAGCTGTTTCTGCTGCACCGGCTGCTGGTCGACGTCGACGAGGGGCTGCGCTCGCTCGACGAGGTCGTGACGCGCAGGCCCGACGAGATGGTCGGCGCCTCTGGCCTCTGGAAGCTGATGCAGGCCGAGTCGCTGTCGGTCTACGACCTCGGTCTGCTGGTCGGCGCCGTGAGCGACAACGCGGCGACGAACACGCTGTGCCGCGTCGTGGGCATCGAGCGGGTGCGCGAGCACTCGCGGGCGCTCGGCTACGAGCACACGGCGCTGAATGACAAGGTGCGCTGGCCGATTCCGCCTGGGTACCCCGAGCGGCTGTCGCAGGGCAACGCGACCGAGCTGGTGCGGTTCGTGCGTGAGCTGGCCGACGGCGTGGGGCTCTCGAGCGAGAGTCGCGACGTGTTTCTGCGGTGGCTCGGCACGGGGTCTGACACCTCGATGGTTGCGCAGCCGTTCAACTTCGATCCGCCGGATCACTTCTTCTTCGACCGGGGCGCGTGGCTGTGGAACAAGACGGGCACGCTGCTGTCGGTGCGGTCTGACGTGGGCATGTACATGAGTCCTGAGCGGCGCATCGCGTATGCGGTGACTGCACAGTGGAATCGCGGGGCTGATCCTCGCGATGAGGTGCTGGCCGCGATGGCCGACATCGGCACACTCATCAAACAGTCGCTGTAGTGGGCGGATGACCGACTACGACCCCAGGATTGTCGATCTCTACGACGTCGACAATCCCGACGGACCAGATCACGACTACTACCGAGCTTTGGCAGACGCCACGAACGCCCTGTCGATCGTCGACCTCGGCTGCGGAACCGGCCTTCTCACGGTCACGTTCGCTCGCAGGGGTTGCAGGGTTATCGGCGCGGATCCTTCGGCAGCGATGATCGCTTATGCCCGAAACAGATCGGGTGCAGAGCACGTCGAGTGGGTGCACGGCGACTCTTCGGCTGTTCCTGCAGGTCCGCACGATCTGGCCGTGATGACCGGAAACGTCGCCCAGCACATCCCCGACGGTGCATGGCAGCGCACCCTGGCCGACCTCGCATCCGTCCTGCGTCCGGGTGCAGTGCTGGCATTCGAGAGCAGAAACCCGGATGTGCGGGCGTGGGAGCAGTGGGCGACTGAAGTCGCGAGCTCTCGCCAGACGATGCATGGCGAGCTTCGTGAGCGCGAAGAGATCACCGAGATCGAGCCGGGTGTCGTGGAGATGCTGGCGCACAACGAGTTCGTTGAGACCGGTGATCGGTTCGTGGAGCGCATGGTGCTCACATTCCGATCGCGGGAGGCTATTGAGCGAGAGCTGCAGAGCGCTGGGTTCGAAATGCGGGCGGTATACGGCGGATGGCGCAGCGAGCCGTTCGAAGCAGACTCGAAGATCATGGTGTTCGAGGCCGTCCGCTCCTGAATGTTGCGACAACGCACCGGTTTGATGGTCGAATCGGTGCATTTTTCGCAACAGATGACAAGTGTCACGTCTAGGTCATGACACCGGCATCCGGCGCCAGCCACCCTCGCAGCGACAGCATGGAAGCATGACGACAACACCAGCCCCCGCACCGCCTCGCGCCGCGACTACGACCGGCCCCGCGATCGAACTCGCAGGCATCACGCGACACTTCGGCACCGGCAGCAAGCTCGTGCGCGCGGTCGATGGCATCGACCTCACGATTGGCCGCGGCGAGATCGTCGCGCTGCTTGGTCCGAACGGCGCCGGCAAGACGACCACCCTCGACATGCTGCTCGGCCTCAGCACACCCGACACCGGCCAGGTGCAGGTGCTCGGATCCCCTGCCCGCCGCGCCGTCGCATCCGGTCGCATCGCCGCAGTGCTGCAGACGGGCGGCCTGCTGCCCGACCTCACCGTCGCCGAGACCGTGCAGGTCATCGCCGGCCTGCACGGCGCCAAGCCCCGCATCGACGATGTGATGCAGCTCGCGGGCCTCACCGACATCGCCCGCCGCCGCGTCGGCAAGTGCTCGGGCGGCGAGCAGCAGCGCGTCAAGTTCGCGCTCGCCCTGCTGCCCGACCCCGACGTGCTCGTGCTCGACGAGCCCACCGCCGGCATGGACGTCAAAGCCCGTCGCCGGTTCTGGAACACCATGCGAGAGAGCGCGGATGCGGGCCGCACGGTCGTGTTCGCGACGCACTATCTCGAAGAGGCCGAGCAGTTCGCACGCCGCACGGTCGTCATGGATCGTGGCCGCATCGTCGCCGACGGCGAGACCGCGCACCTGCGAGCCGCGCTCGGCGGGCGCACGGTGTCGGCGACAGTGCCAGACACGGATGCGCGAAGCACCATCGCAGACGAGCTGCGGCGTGCAGGCGCTGACGAGGTGCGCGTAGACGGAACCCGTCTCACCGCCCGCACCACCGCATCCGACGAACTCGCAGCGCAGCTGCTCGCCGCCGGCGCCACCGACCTCGAGATCACCGCGCCCACCCTTGAATCCGCCTTCACCGACCTCACGGAGGACTGAGCCATGACTGCAACAGCTATTCGCCCGCGTCGCGCGGTGTTCGCCCCCTCGCTCTTTCGCATCGAGGTGCTGCGCCAGCTGCGCAACCCCTTCACGCTCGTGTTCACGCTTGCGATGCCGATCGGGATGTACCTCATATTCGGCGGGTTCGCCGAGTGGGGAGATGCCCCGATGGCCCACGGCAACACGAAGTTCCAGGTGATGGTGTCGATGGGCGCCTTCGGAACAGCAACCGCAATGAGCTCGCTCTGTTCGCTCGCGGCCAGCGAGGTGCGACAGGGCTGGGGGCGCCAGATCGCCATGACACCGCTGCCGATCGGCGGCTATGCGGCGACCAAGATCACGGCTGCCCTGGCGTTCTCGTCGCTTTCGGTCGCCGGCGTGTTCGTCGCGGGCATCCTCACGGGTGCGCAGGCAGACGATGCCTGGCGCTGGATCGTGTCGGCCGCCGTGATCCTCGTGGGCGGCACACTGTTCGGGCTCTGGGGCATGGGCGTCGGCATGCTGCTGAACCCCGACTCGGCTGCGGCGCTCGCGTCGATCGCGATCACGGTGTTCGGCTTCATCGGCAACGTGTTCATGCCGCTCGACGGGGCGATGCTCGATGTCGCGCGATTCACTCCTCTATATGGGTATGTCTCGCTCGCGCGCTGGCCCATCACCGACGGCCAGCTGATCACCGGCCAGACCGACCCGATGTGGGCGGTTCTGCTGAACATCGTGGTGTGGGCAGCGATCTTCCTCGCGCTGGCGCTGGCAGGGGTCGTGCGCTCGCGGCGTCGCGCGTGACGTGTCAGCGGTGCGAAGTAGGCTCGAATCGATGAGCACGACAGACGCAGACGCGACTTCGGCCGGTTCGCCGGTCGAATCGCCCGAGCCCGATGCGCGCGGGCCATGGGAGCGCTTCGGCTGGCTCATGGCGGTCATCTGGATGATCTTCCTGATCTACCCGATCATCGCGCTCGTCGCATCGACTGCGCCGCTGGCATGGCGCGTGGTCGCGTGGGCGGCGCTCGCAGCATTCGCCCTCGCATATATAACGGGCTTCGTGCTGGGCATGCGATCGGGCTGGGGTCGCGTTGCGCGGCCGGTGGCGGTGATCTTTCCGCTGCTGATCCTGTTCGCTGCGGCCACGAGCCCGGCGATCGGCTGGTCGGCGCTCGGGTTCCTGCCGTTCGTCATGTCGTACGCGTCGTACGGCATGCGCGGATGGTGGCACTGGGCGACCAGCATCGCCTCGGTCGTGATCGTCACGGCGGTGCTGATCGGCTTTGGCGGCCACCCGGCCGTGCTTCCGATCTTCGTGATCGTGATCATCCTGGCCGTTGTCAACACCATCAATGTCTGGCTGATCAGCCGCTCGATCCGCTCCGAGCAGCTGCGGGTCGATCTGGCGACAAGCCATGAGCGAGAGACGATCTCGCGCGATGTGCACGACCTGATCGGGCATTCGCTCACCGTCGTGAAGCTCAAGGCCGAGCTCGCGGCCAAGCTCGTCGACCGTGACCCCGAGCGCGCGAAGCGAGAGCTCGCCGAGATCGCTGAGCTCACGGGCGAGGCGATCACGGGTGTGCGCAGCACCGTCACAGGGCTTCGCGCCTCCGGCCTCGCCGAACAGCTCGCGGCATCGAAGGCTGCCGTCGAGATGGCAGGGCTCGAGTTCGAGGTCGAAGGCGCTGTCGACGCCATGTCGCCCGCACAGTCGCTGACCGCGAGCTGGATTCTGCGCGAGGCGACCACGAACATCCTGCGGCATGCGCAGGCGTCGAAGGCGCAGGTCGCATTCGCACCTGGCACCGTGGTGATCGACGACGACGGAGTGGGCATCGGCGACCGACCGCCGAGCCCTTCTTCGAACGGGATGCGCGGCATGGTCGAGCGCGCATCCGCCGCCGGAGCCACGCTGACGGTCGGCGAAGCGCCACACGGAGGAACACGGGTGCAGTTGCAATGGTGAACGAACGCTCTGACGCGGCTGGGGCGACTCAGCCCATCCGCCTCGTGCTCGCCGACGACCAGGCGATGATCCGCGGGGCGCTCGGCGCCCTGCTCGATCTCGAAGACGATCTGCAAGTCGTGGGCGAGGCTGGCGACGGAGCCGCGGCCGTCGAGGCAGTCGGCGAGCTTCGGCCCGACGTGTGCCTCGTCGACATCCAGATGCCCGGCATCGACGGCATCGAGGCGACCGAGCAGATCATCGCTGCGAGTCCGCAGACGCGAGTGCTCATCGTGACGACGTTCGCGCGTCCCGGCTACCTGAAGGCGGCGCTTGCCGCGGGCGCGAGCGGCTTCGTGGTGAAGGATGCCCCGCCGGCGCAGCTCGTCGACGCGGTGCGTCGAGTGCACGCAGGGATGCGCGTGGTCGACCCAGCATTGGCCGAGGCGACGCTGTTCGAGGGAACGAATCCGTTGACAGAACGTGAACAGCAAGTGCTGAGCCTGTCGGCAGACGGCAGGCCCGTGGCTGCGATTGCGGCGGCGGTGTTCCTCTCGCCGGGCACCGTGCGCAACCACCTGTCGTCGGCAATCGGCAAGACGGGTGCCGAGAATCGAGCACAGGCAGCTCGGATCGCTGGAGACAAGGGCTGGCTGCAGGCGTGAAGAAGGTGAGTTTCTTGTGGAGTTCCACAGCCTCGGTCAGGGAGTTCCCAGCAAACTCTTCGTTGCATGCATTCAAGGTGTTTGCATAGACTGTCACGCGTGTGTCATGGGGCTAGCGCGCTGTGATCCGTCATTTCAGGCGGCAGACAAGCCGTAGCAACCAGAAACAATGCATTGCACATTCATAACCAGAATGGAAACAAGTTGAATTCACGTAACCGACGTTGGCTGAAGGCCATCGCGACGACAGTTGGCGTTGGCGCGCTGACTGTCGGTGGAGTGGCTCTTCCGGCACAGGCCGACGAGTCCTCTGACATCGCACCCGCACCTACTGCGGAGAGCAACAAGTACGAGACCGCAGCGTCGCTCACCGGCAAGAGCGAAGCAACGCTCAAGCAGCTTGAGGAGACTGGCGACATTCTCGTTGCCGAGACCGGCCACGTGGTCGAGGTCGACCCGGCATTTGACAGCGAACGCGCCAGCTTCTCGACGTTCAGCGCCCCGACCGCTGCTGCTTCAGTCCCCGGCTCGCCCGAGGGCGGTTCGAACCCCGGTGCTCCTCTCACGATCTTCCTTGACTTCGATGGCGCGACCTTCGAGAACCAGGGATGGAACGAAGTCCAGGCCGAGAGCCCGCTGACGTTCGCTTCCAGCTCGTACTCCAGCGCTGCTGCCGATGTCTGGGCAGCTGTCGTTGAGGACTACGCCCCGTTCAACGTCAACGTCACGACGACCGACCCCGGCGCAGACGCTCTCTACAAGACTTCGGCTGACGACAACGAGTACGGCGTGCACGTGGTCATCACTGACTCGTACGACGACGTGCTCTCCGAGGCCGCAGGTACATCGGGCCTCGCCTTCATCGGCGGCACCGGCTCATCCTACCTCTCGGGTGCACTCGTCTTCACCGAAGGCATGGGTTTCGACCTGTCAACGCCTGCTGACGTCATCGCCGACAGCATCGCCTTCACCTCGTCACACGAGGCAGGCCACAACTTCGGTCTTGACCACGACGGTCACGCCGATGACGACAGCGGCTACTACTACCCCTCTGAGGGTCTCTGGGGCCCGATCATGGGCGCACCGTACGGTGTGCCGGTGAGCCAGTGGTCAAACGGTGACTACGCCGGTGCCACCACCACCGAGGACGACCTGTCGATCATCGCTGACGGTTCGGCTGCTGCGTCTGAGTTCCTCTGGTTCGAATACCAGGACGGCACGATCTACACCAGCACCTCGATCTGCTACGACCAGTCAGCGAACGGCCCCGACCCTCAGAACCCGCAGCCGGGCGATGAGTTCTTCGCAGTCAACGAGGCTGGCACCGAGTGCACCGACGAGCAGCTTGTGCTGGTCTTCCACTACAAAGACCGCGCAGACTTCGCCAGCGACCAGGTCGGCAACAACACCGACAGCGCAACGGCGCTGAGCCTGGCCGGCGACGTCTTTGACGCCGACGGTGTCATCATCGAGCGTGACGATGTCGATGTCTACGAGCTCAACGTTGCTGACGGTGAGTTCACCGCGAAGCTTGATGTCGCCGAGGTTGGCGCAAACCTCAACGCTTCGATCCTCCTCACCGACGCTGACGGCAATGTCATCGCTGAAGACGAGGGCAACCCCACCCGCGACTCGGCAGCTGCCGCTTCGGGTCTGGGCGCTGAGATCACGGCAACCGACCTGACTGCAGGCGTCTACTACCTCACCGTTGACGGTGTTGGCTTCGGCGACCCGAGCCAGGCGACCGCGACTGACGCAGGCGGATTCTCCGACTACGGCAGCCTCGGCCACTACGCACTGACCGGCACCGCAGTCGAGCCCCAGATCGTCCCTGTGACCATCACGGCACCTGCTGACGGTTCTGAGTTCGACGGTGGCGACATCGACGTGACCGGAACCGGCACCATCGGCGAGGTCGTCGAGGTCACCGTTGGTGACGAGACTGTCTCGGTCACCGTTGGTGAAGACGGCACGTGGGCAACCACGGTTGCTGGCAACCAGTACGGCGACACCACGATCACTGCTACGCAGGCGATCGACGACTCAGAGGCAAGCGTCACGGTCACCTCGACCGCAGTCGTTGAGGCTCCCGTTGTGAACGACCCGAAGGACAGCGACGTTGCTGACGGCGAGTTCGTTGTCACCGGCACCGGCGTCCCCGGAGCGACCGTGACTGTCACAGTCCTGACCCCCGCGGGCGAGACCTACACCCTCGAGACCACGGTCGGCGCTGACGGCACCTGGTCGGTCACCGTTCAGAAGCTCGAAGAGGGCGAGTACGTTGTCTCGGCAAAGCAGTCGGTCAACGGCGTCACGTCTGAGGGCAGCGACGTGGAGACCGTTGTCATCACTGATGAGGGCACGGGCGAAGATGACGGTGAAGACGACGGCGAAGACACGCTGCCTGACACCGGCTTCGACCTGGGCTTCGCAGGCTTCGGCCTGATGGCACTGCTGCTCCTCGGTGGCGGCGCACTGGTTCTCAACCGTCGTTTCACGACCGAGAGCTGAATCAGATAACCCCAAGTAGGGTCGTGCAAACGGCCTGAATGAAATGGGCTGGGAGATCGTCAAGGCGATTTCCCAGCCCATTTCTGTACCATGAAGCCACCGGGAGGCGACAGCGAGGGGAGTCACCGTGACCCATCCATCAGACGGCGAAAGCGCCGTCACTGAGAAGCGAACGAACTGGACGATGCGCATCCTGTTCGCCGTGCTGGCGGTCGCAGTGGTCGCGGTCATCGTGTTCAGTCTGTTCCAGATGAACAGCGGCGACGACTCGGCCGGCGAGCCTACCGAGTCGACAAGTGAGCAGTCGGAATCTCCGTCCGCTCCTGAGCCGACAGAGACTGAAACGGAGGGTGACGACGTGGAGACAAGCAATTCCCCATCGGGCACGAACACAGTTCTTGACAAGCCCCTGGGCGGCCAAGAGGCCATCGACGCCCTTGGCGATGACATCCAGATCGTGGCAGATCGCAACAACATGACCGTTGATGAAGTGAAAGACCTGCTGCTGAAAGACAAGAACATGAAAGTCTCGCCCACTGGGCACATCTTCGCCAGTGGCGGCTGAAGTCTGCAGACACCGAAGAAGGGGGACGAACTCGCAAGTTCGTCCCCCTTCTGCATCGCCTGAGGCGAGGTGTCAGCGTCAGTCCTTCTTGAAGGAGTCCTTGACGCGCTCGATGCCTTCCTTGGCCGAGCCCTTCAGCTGATCAGCCTTGCCTTCGGCCTCCAGTCGCTCATTGTCGGTCAGCTTTCCGGTAGTCTCCTTGGCTTTGCCGGCGACCTTGTCGAACCCTGCCTCTGCCTTGTCTCCGATTCCCATGGGCTTCCCCTTTCGTTGCGACCGCAGAATGCGATCGGTGACACGCACATTACTCGCCTCAGGTGCAGAGCGGTACCGCCTTGTCTGAATCCGCACATCCGCGATTCCGACAGATTCTTTGCCCCAGTGCTGGCGAAACGCGCAAAGCGGTAGTAAACTTGAGTCAGATCGAATCAAGTTTCATGAGTGGATTGCAGTGGGGACTGCGCCACCGCCGAGAAGCAAGGGGGATTGCATATGGCACGCATGGGAGGAATGCCTCAGCAGGGGCATCAAGAAGAAGAGCAGCAGTCGGCGCTCGAGCAGTTCGGCACCGACCTGACTGAGATTGCACGATCGGGCCGGCTCGACCCGGTCATCGGTCGCGACAGCGAGATCCGGCGCATCAGCCAGGTGCTCTCGCGTCGCACCAAGAACAACCCGGTGCTGATCGGTGAGCCCGGCGTCGGCAAGACCGCAGTGATCGAGGGCCTCGCGCAGCGCGTGGTCGCCGGCGATGTGCCCGAGAGCCTCAAGGGCAAGCGCATCGTGCAGCTCGACATCAACGCGATGGTTGCGGGCAGCAAGTTCCGCGGCGACTTCGAAGAGCGCATCAAGAACGTGCTGGCCGAGATCAAAGACGCCGAGGGCGAGATCATCACCTTCATTGACGAGCTGCACATGATCATGGGCGCCGGCGCCGCAGAGGGCAGCCAGGGCGCTTCGAACATGCTCAAGCCGATGCTCGCGCGCGGTGAGCTGCGGCTCATCGGTGCCACGACGCTCGACGAGTACCGCGAGTTCATCGAGAAAGACGCTGCGATGGAGCGACGCTTCCAGCAGGTCTATGTCGGCGAGCCGTCGGTCGAAGACACCGTGGCCATTCTGCGCGGGCTCAAAGAGCGCTACGAGGCGCATCACAAGGTGACGATCGCTGACTCGGCGCTTGTCGCATCCGCGTCTCTGTCGCACCGGTACATTCCTGCCCGGCAGCTGCCCGACAAAGCGATCGACCTGATCGACGAGGCTGCGAGTCGTCTGCGCATGGAGATCGACTCGGCTCCGCTCGAGATCGATGAGCTGCGCCGCAGCGTTGACCGGCTCAAGCTCGAGCGGCTTGCGCTCGCCCGCGAGAAGGACGAGGCGTCGATCGAACGGCTGGCGGCACTCGACGAGCGCCTCAGCGAACAGGAGGCCCGCCTCAGCGAGCTGAACCAGCGCTGGGAGAGCGAGCGCGCATCCCTCAACAAGATCGGCTCACTGCGTGAGGAGCTCGACGAACACCGCATCCGCGCCGACCGAGCTCAGCGCGACGGCGACCTCGAGAAGGCGTCGCGCGTGCTCTACGGCGACATACCGCGCATCGAGAAGCTGCTGAAAGAGGCAGAGTCAGAGGCCGGCGGTGATGAGCGCATGGTCGGCGACCAGGTGACTGCCGACGACATCGCAGGGGTTGTTGCGGCCTGGACGGGGATTCCGGTCGGGCGGCTGATGCAGGGCGAGACCGAGAAGCTGCTCGCACTCGAGGCTGAGCTCGGCAAGCGCTTGATCGGCCAGACTCGGGCGGTCGAAGCGGTGTCGGATGCGGTGCGCAGGTCGCGTGCGGGCGTTGCCGACCCGAACAAGCCGACGGGGTCGTTTCTGTTCCTCGGCCCCACCGGCGTGGGCAAGACCGAGCTCGCCAAGTCGCTCGCCGAGCTGCTGTTCGACGACGAGAAGGCGATCGTGCGCATCGACATGTCGGAGTATGGCGAGAAGCACTCGGTGTCGAGACTTGTCGGTGCCCCTCCCGGATACGTCGGCTACGAGCAGGGCGGTCAGCTGACCGAGGCTGTTCGACGCCGCCCGTACTCGGTGATTCTGCTCGACGAGGTCGAGAAGGCGCACCCTGAGGTGTTCGACCTGCTGCTGCAGGTGCTCGACGACGGCCGCCTGACCGATGGGCAAGGTCGCACGGTCGACTTCCGCAACACGATCCTGATTCTGACCTCGAACCTGGGGTCGCAGTTTCTGGTCGACCCGCTCATGTCGCAAGACGACGCGCACGAGCGTGTGCTGGCGGCGGTGCGGCAGGCGTTCAAGCCCGAGTTCGTGAACCGACTCGACGACATCGTGGTGTTCGATGCGCTGTCGCAGGAGGAGCTCGGCTCGATTGTGGGCGTGCAGCTGCAGGGGCTGGATGCGCGGCTCGCCGAGCGACGCCTGCACGTCGAGGTCAGCGACGAGGCGCAGGCGTGGCTTGCCGATCGGGGCTACGACCCTCTCTACGGTGCGCGACCGCTACGCCGGCTCATGCAGCGTGAGATCGACGACCGACTGGCGCGTGCGCTGCTCGGCGGCGAGATCCGCGATGGCGACACCGTGATGGTCGATGTTGCTGCCGACGGAGACGCGTTGACCGTCACTGCGGCCTGAGCATTGCGACAGAGACAGGAGCACTCATGAACGAGCAGGACTTCGAACGACGTGTGGCCAAGCTCGAGCAGGCGGTGCACCGGCTGCATCTGAAGGCTGGCGAGCCGTCACCGTACGAGTATCCGGATGCGCCGGTCGTCTCAGGCGCCGCGCTCACGGCGCCGAGCCGGTCACCGCAGATCGTTGACGGCAAACCCGCTGAGAGGGCCGACACCGACAACTGACCCTGCGCACGAAGAGGCGGATGCGCACCCGAGTGGGTGTGCATCCGCCTCTTCTGCGTTCTAGGCCAGGGCGACCTTGCGGTTCCAGATTCGCGTCGACCAGATCACGCTGACCAGCAGCACCACCAGCAGCACCGGCAGGAAGCCGAGCGGCATGGTCTGCGAAGCTTCCGGCGACAGCATGTCGTTCAGCACGTTGTAGTTGACCAGGTTGTAGTCAAGCATCGTGCCGCCGTTGCCGGGAACAAACTCGAGCCCGAAGGGGAACAGCAGGATTCCCGCGAACATCACGGCCTGCACGATCATGTACATCGCGACGTAGACGATCACCGGTCCGCCGATGCCGAAGCGGCCGAGTGCCCGCCCGCTGCCAAGCGTCGCCGCAAAGTACAGCTGCGCCAGCCAGCCGAAGCCGGAGAGCACAACCATCAGAATCATCGCAGTCGTGAAGCTCGCAGGCATGAGCTCGAAGACCGTCGAGATGTCGGCGAAGAAGTTGCGTGACAGATCCAGCACGGGCCCGAACGCGGCCCAGAACAGGGCGACCAGCAGCACGTTGAGCACCAGCAGTCCGACGGTGACGATCGCGCCCCAGAGCAGCTTCGTCCAGAAGATCGTGCCGCCCCGAATGGGCAGCGAGTGCGTGAAGTAGCCCGTGCGTCTGAAGCTTGAGCGCCAGAAGTCGAAGGCGAGCGCGATCTGGGCGAGTGGCAGCAGCGCAACCAGCACGACGATCGCGAGCGCTGAGCCGAGCTGCGAGAGCACCGGCAGCTCTGTGAATGCGAGTCCGGTGCCGACAGCAACTGCCAGAGTGGCGGCTGCGGCGACTGCGCCCACGAGACCGCGGGTGCGCATCCATTCGTGTTTGAGGAGTGTGGTGATCATCGGTACGTCTCCCTGAAGATCTGGTCGAGGCTGGTCGAGTGCGTCTCGCGCAGGTCGTCGGCCTGCCCCTGGAGGATGACTCGGCCGTGTCGCATCATGACGACGCTGTCGAGAATGGGTTCGAGGTCGTGGATGAGGTGGGTCGCCACGAGCAGCAGCGAGTCCTCGGAGAGATTGCGCAGGATGCCGTCGAGAATCGTCTGCCTGGCCGACGGGTCGACGCCCGAGATGGGCTCGTCGAGCAGGTACACCTTCGCGTCTCGCGACATTGCCAGTGCGATCTGCACTTTCTCGCGCATCCCCTTCGACATCGCCTTCAACCGCATCTTCTGCTGCAGCCCGAAGAAGCTGATCAGGTCTGCCGCCTTCTTGCGATCGAAGTCTGCGAAGAAGTCGTCGTAGAGATCGAGGCAGTAGCTGACGCGGGCGCCGTCGGGCAGGAAGCTCGCATCAGGCAGAAACGAGACGATCGCCTTCGAGGCGGGTCCGGGGGAGTGGCCGCCGATCCTCACGGTGCCCTCGTAGCCGCTGAGCACGCCGGCCATGATCTTGAGCATCGTGGTCTTGCCGCAGCCGTTCTCGCCGAGCAGGCCGACGATCTGGCCGGGGCGCAGCTCGAGGTCGAGGCTGTCGATCGCGGTGCGCGAGCCGTAGCGGTGCGTGAGGCCGCTGAGCTGAATGGGCGGCGTCTGGTCGCTGGGAGTGTTCATGTCAGGTCTCCACGGTTGGGGTCGGAGTTTCTGGGTCGTGGTCATGGTGCATCCATCTCTGTTCGATGAGCGCGATGGCTCGGGACTGCTGCATGCCGACACCGGTCGCACGAGCAATGAATACGTCTGCGGCTGCCTGGGCGAGTTCGCCCCGGGCGGTGTCGATTGCGTGGCTGTCGTCGGTGACGAAGCGGCCGGTCGTGCGCTCTGACTTGCACAGGCCGTCGCGTTCGAGCTCTGAGAGCGCGCGCTGGGCGGTGTTGGGGTTGACGCCGAGGTCTGCGGCGAGCTCGCGGACTCCGGGGAGCTTTGCGCCGGGAGCCCATGTGCCCACGGCGATGCGACGAGTGAACTCGTCTTTGAGCTGCCGCCAGATCGGAGCTGAACTGTCGAACTCCATCGAGGCCTCCTTGTCATGCTGTATTAGATGAGTAATACAGTGACACATGACGGATGCGCGTGTCAAGAAGTTGCGAAAAGCGCTCCTGCTTGACCGTCAAGCAGGTGCGCTTTGGCTACAGGCGGGGCCTGTGGGGTCATGCAGTGGATGCGCGCTTGCGCTCTGCAATGCGCTTGCGTGCTGCACGGCGCGCCATGCGGACGCGGTAGAGCTCGTTCGTCTTCTTCGACGACGTCGATGTCGTGATTGCGACGGTGACGCAGAGGATGAGTGTGATTGCCAGGATGAAGATCTGCTGTTCGGACATGTCTCAATTCTGCGCCCGCGCATCCGCCGCCGGATCACCCTGACGGCTGAACTTGTGCTTCCGCCTCAAGGGGGAGAAGGGGGCGCTGTTGCGAAAAACGCACCAGTTTGACCGTCAAACCGGTGCGTTTTTCGCAACAGCAGTTGACACTGGGGTCGGTTGTGTGGTTCATTAGTTGAGTAACGAACCCCACAACCTGCATTGCGGATGCGCACCCCGCTGAGCAGGCAACCGGCGGAGACAGCGCATCACCGCCCAGACCACAGCAAGACCACGGGAGGCCTCATGATCGACGACAGTCGGCCGCTGTTCATCCAGATCGCTGACCAGATCGCCGACGGCATCCTGGACGGCACCTACCCCGAAGACACGGCAGTCCCGTCGACGAACGAGCTCGCGCAGCACCTGCGCATCAACCCGGCAACAGCCGGCAAGGGGCTCACCAGACTCGTCGAACAGGGAGTGCTCGTGAAACGACGAGGAATCGGAATGTTTGTCGCAATAGGAGCACGAGCCCAGCTCGCTCACGAGCGAACCGCATCGTTCGCCACCGAATACGTCGAGCCGATGCTGCGAGCAGCCTCGCAGCTCGGACTCACCCCAGACCAACTGCACGCCATCATCGACAAGGAGCTCTCATGACTCAAGTCATCGAAACCAGTGCACTGTCGAAGCACTACAAGGCTGTCAAGGCAGTCAACGACCTCACGGTCTCGTTCGACGAGAACCGCATCCACGGACTTCTCGGCCGCAACGGCGCCGGCAAGACCACCCTCATGCAGCTGCTCACGGGCCAGCTCTTCGCGACATCCGGAGACATCCGGGTGTTCGGCGAGAGCCCGCTCGAGAACACGACAGTCATGCAGCGCACCTGCTTCATCCAGGAGGGGCAGACATACCCCGACGGATTCGAGCCGCGCCACGTGATCAGCATCGCCGCCGGCATGCACGAGAAGTGGGATCAGCAGCGAGCAGACGAGCTCGTCGAGATGTTCGAGCTTCCCATGAAGCGCAAGATCAAGAAGCTCTCGCGCGGTCAGCTCAGTGCCATCGGCATCATCGTCGGCATCGCATCCAGGGCCGACCTGACGTTCTTCGACGAGCCTTATCTCGGCCTCGACGCCGTCGCTCGCAAGAACTTCTACGACGCCCTGCTGGCTGACTATGCCGCGCATCCGCGAACCATCCTGATCTCTTCGCACCACATCGACGAGGTCGCTCCGCTGCTCGAGAC
Source organism: Agrococcus casei LMG 22410 (assembly GCF_900163565.1). GTDB lineage: Bacteria > Actinomycetota > Actinomycetes > Actinomycetales > Microbacteriaceae > Agrococcus > Agrococcus casei. The sequence continues at coordinate 107,414 of NZ_FUHU01000035.1, read as the reverse complement.
CGTCACGGTCATCGACAACGGCGAGCTGCTGATGCAGCACGACGTCGACGAGTTGGCGGATGCGGCGTTCGCCTTCGCAGGAACCCGTGCGGCAGTCGACCAGTTCACGGGAAGCGTGCAGGTGCTCGAGCGCACCGACATCGGCGGACTCTCGACCGTCGTCGTTCGCGGCCCCATCACGCAGGACGCCGCCCGGTTGGCCAGCGACCTGCGGCTCGACAAGTCACGGGCGTCGCTGCAGGATCTGTTCGTCGCAGTCACCGAATCCGCGCGCAAGGCGCGCCAGAAAGCCTAAGGAGGAGAGCATGCAACGCATCAAGAATGTGCTGAATGTGCACTTCGTGGACCGCAAGGGAACCTTCCTTGTTCCGATCTACATCCTGGCCGCGATGGTCGCCATCGTCATCGCAATCGGCATCATCGCCCGTGTCGCGGGCGCCAATGAAGCCGACCTCTACGAGGGCATGAAGTGGAACGGCGCCGTCTGGGCCCTGCTCGGCATGGGCTTCGGCATCGGAGCCATGACGATGACCCAGTACCTGTCGTTCGCGCTCGGCCTCGGCATCACGCGGCGCGAATGGCTCGCGGGATCATCCGTCATGTTCGTTCTAGTAGCGGCCGGCACAGCAGTGATCGTCATGGTCCTGAAGCTGATCGAGCAGGCGACAACCGGCTTCGGACTCAGCGTTCGCCTGTTCGACACCGTGCACACGGGGCCAGCTTCGTGGTGGCAGACGCTGCTGCAGGTGTTCCTCATGGTGATGGCCGCCATGACACTCACCGCAACGATCTCGGGCATCTGGAATCGGTGGGGAAAGACCGGTCTCATGTGGCTCGCCGCGATCGCGATCGCACTCGGCGTCGTGGCGTTCGGCATCGGAATCCTGCTTCCTGCCGATCAGGTGATGGGGGTGTTCTCGTGGTTCGGCAACCTCGCATGGATCTCGTGGATGGGCCTCCTGGCGGGAGTGATGCTGATCGGCGCCGTGGCGTTCTGGCTGCTGGGCAGCAAGGCTGAGGTTCGCTGACGCACAATATGCGGCCTGAGCGGGGGCTCGAGTGGACTATCCACTCGAGCCCCCGCTCACACGCCATTATGTGCGCGGGGCTGCGTGGCCCCTTGCGACAATGGAGCCATGCGAATTCTGGTGACCGGCTTTGAAGCGTTCGGCGACGACTCCGAGAATGCGAGCATCCGCGCCGTCGATCTGCTCGATGAGCGATGGCAGGCGGGCGGCGAAGTGCAGCTCGTGACCGGTGAGCTGCCGGTCGCCTTCGGTGCTGCGGGCACGGTGCTGCTCGAGCTTGTGGCCCGCTACCGGCCCGATGCGGTGCTGGCCGTCGGCGAGGCGGGCGGGCGCGCATCTGTGACTCCTGAGCGCATCGGAGTCAACGAGATGGATGCGCGGATTCCCGACAACGCCGGCCTGCAGCCTGCGGGCGAGCCGATCTTCGAGCACGGCGCTCGCGAGCGTGCAGCGACCCTCGATGTCGAGGGGATCGCCGGAGCCATCGAAGCTGCGGGAGTGCCGGCTGCCGTGAGCGACGACGCTGGGCGGTTCGTCTGCAACTACGTGGCGTACCTGGCGTATGGGCTCGAGGTGCCGGCGGCGTTCGTGCATGTTCCGGCGGTGCGGTCAGAGGGTGTCGCGACAGTCGGAGCAGAGACGGATGCGCGGGTCGGCGGGGGCACATCGCTCACGATCGAGCAGCTCGCGGATGGTCTCGCCGCCGCAGTTGCTTTCGTTGCGAGCAACGCACCGGTTTGACCGTCAACCCCGTGCGTTGCTCGCAACAAGCGAAAGGGTGGTAGTGTTGGAAGTCTGTGCGAGCAATTGCTGCTCGCCTGCGTCGTAGAACGCATCCCCTCTCCGCCTCAGGGCGTCGAAGATCTTTTTGCGGCGAACGTCCGCGGCACCCGCCGCGCTCGTCGAATCGCGCACCGCTGCCTCACCACGACCACCAACGCGTCGTGCTGAAAAGGCCATGCCCGCGTGCGCCCACCTAAGAAAGCACACACCTATGCAGAACACTGCACCCAAGTCATTCGCCGATCTCGGCGTCGCTTCCAACCTGCTCACGGCCCTCAAGGAGATGGACCGCGAGAACCCCTTCCCGATTCAGGAAGACACCCTTCCTGACACGCTCGCAGGCCGCGACGTGCTCGGCCGCGGAAAGACGGGCTCGGGCAAGACGCTCGCGTTCGCGATCCCGCTCGTGCAGCGCCTCAGCGACGGCGCTCGCGGCGGACGCCTCCCCGGCGGCCTCGTGCTCGCACCGACCCGTGAGCTCGCAACGCAGATCACCGCGACCATCAAGCCCCTCGCAGACGCAGCCGGCCTCAAGGTCACGACGATCTTCGGCGGCGTCTCGCAGCGACCGCAGGAGACCGCGTTCCGTGAGGGCGTCGACATCATCGTCGCCTGCCCCGGCCGCCTCGACGACCTCATGCGTCAGGGCGTCGCCGACCTCAAGGCCATCGAGGTCACCGTCATCGACGAGGCCGACCACATGGCCGACCTGGGCTTCCTGCCCGTCGTGACGAGCATCCTGAACAAGACGCCCACCGGCGGACAGCGCCTGCTGTTCTCGGCGACCCTCGACAACGGGGTTGACAAGCTGGTCCGGCGATTCCTGCAGAACGAGGTCAAGCACTCGGTCGACGAGGTCAACTCGCCCGTGGCCGCGATGACCCACCACCTCTTCGAGGTCGACGCCGACAGCAAGGCGCAGCTCATCCGCCGCCTCGCCTCGGGTGTCGGCCGCCGCATCCTCTTCACTCGCACCAAGCACCAGGCGAAGAAGCTCGCGAAGCAGCTCACCGCATCCGGAATCCCTGCAGTCGACCTGCACGGAAACCTGTCGCAGAACGCCCGCGACCGCAACCTCGCTGCGTTCTCGGACGGCTCGGCACGTGTGCTCGTCGCAACCGACGTCGCCGCTCGCGGAGTGCACGTCGACAACGTCGAGCTGGTCGTGCACGTCGACCCGCCCATGGAGCACAAGGCATACCTGCACCGCTCGGGCCGCACGGCGCGCGCTGGCTCGGCCGGCGACGTTGCAACCGTGATGCTGCCGACGCAGCGCCGCGACACCCTCGCGCTGCTGCGCAAGGCGCAGATCAACGTGCAGCCGCAGACCGTGACCGCTGAGTCGGCCGCGATCGAGTCGCTCGTCGGTGCTGAGGCGCCGTACGTGAAGCCGGTTCCCGGCGGCCCCGGATCGGGCAATGAGATCAAGCAGCCGCAGGGTCAGGGCCGTTCGCAGGGCGCCAACGCGCGTCGCAAGCGCGCAGCTCGTGACGGCGGCGGCGCAGGCCAGGGCGGTCGCGCACGCGGCGGCGCAGGTCGTGGCGAGTCGGGCCGTGGCGAAGGTCGCGGAGGCCGTGACGGTCAGTCACGCGGAGGCGCAGGACGCGCGGATGCCGGGTCACGTCGTGGCGGACGCGGCCGCGAGCGCGCGGGTCAGCGGTAGTCGCACCCTCATGATCGCTCGGGCGCTTCGCCCGTGAGCCAGAAGGCCCGCAGTCAGCACGTCGCTGGCTGCGGGCCTTCTGCGTGGGGCTCTTGGGGTTCACCGAACGTCGAAGTACGCCTCGGCGAATCGCCGGTCGAGCAGCTCGCGGTACACGGCTTTGCCGCCCAGGTCGTCGAAGTGCTTGCGCATCGCCTGCTCCGAAGCGTCCGGATCACCTGACCGCAGCGCGTCGAGAATGGCGCGGTGGGCCTCGAGATCCCAGTCCTCCATCGAGCCACGTCGCACCGAGGTGCTTCCCGTGAGCAGCGCGATCTGGCCCATCGGCTTGAGCATGAGATCGAGCGCGGGCTGGTGCGTTGCATGAAGAATCGCAGCGTGAAAAGCGCCGTGCGCAGCGTGGGCTGCGTCGTCGTCCCCCTTGCCGATCGCATCGATGAGCGCCCGTTCTGAGCTGGAGAGCGCATCCCAGTCGTCTTCGTCGCCGTGCACGGCTGCAAGGCGCACGAACATCGTCTCGAGGGTGACGCGGGCGTCCATGACATCACCGACTGTCAGCCCCGAGCGGGCAAGCAGTGCGACTGTGGCGGTGGCGAACGCCTCATCGCTCGGTTCGGCCACGATGGTGCCGCTGCCCTGTCGCACGGTCAGCAGGCCGCGCGCGACGAGTGCGCGCACAGCGTCTCGCAGCACGGTGCGACTGACGCCGAGCGCCTCGCAGAGCACGGGTTCGCGCGGCAGGAGGGTTCCCGGCGGGAGCTCTCCGTTGAGGATCTGCTTCTCGAGCACCGCTCGCACCCGGTCGCTCTTGAGGCCGCCGACTTCGGAGGAGATCCCCGACCAGTCGCCGAGCACTGCTGCACTCACTGCCATGGCTTGCTCCTCAATCATCGTGCTCGATCGTACCTGTGGTCTGGTGAGACGGCTCCGCCGCGCTGCCACAGCGAGCGGCAGCGCGGCGGAGCTGGGCGTCACGCCGCGATCGTCTCCTTCTGATTCGCGAGCACGCGGGCCGCGAGCAGTCCGCCGACCACGCAGAGCAGCATGATGGCTCCGAGCAGCAGCGGGATCACGATCACCGAGCCGTTGAGGGCGATGGCGAGCGCGGCTGCGATCGAGGGCACGAAGCCTCCGATGAGTCCGCCGATGTTGTACGAGACGGCAACGCCCGAGTAGCGGTAGCGTGCGCTGAACAGCTCAGAGAGCATGGTGCCGAGGGGTCCGTACGGGATGCCCAGCACTCCGATTCCGAGAGCGACCGCTGCGATGACGAGCACTTCGACACCGGATCCGAGCATGAGCGCGATGGGAATGACCAGCACGAGTGCTACGACACCACCGAAGATGACGGTCTTCGCGGCGCCCCAGCGGTCGCCCATGCGAGCGCCGATGTAGATGCCGATGGCTTCGAGCACTGCTCCGACCATGGTCGCGACCAGCAGCTTCCATGGCTCCATGCCGAGCTCTGCAGTGCCGAAGTTCACCGCGTAGGTGGTCATCAGGAAGAAGCCTCCCGAGGCGAACAGCACGGTGATGACAACGATCAGCACGCTCCTCCAAGCGTGGCGGAACACCTCGATGACCGGCAGCGGCTTGCGGTTGGTCTTCGCCGCTTTCTCGGCCACCTGCGTCTGCACGACGTCGGTGAACACGGGTGACTCCTCGACGCGCAGTCGCATGTAAAGGGCGACGGCAAGGAACACGAACGAGAGCAGGAACGGGATGCGCCATCCCCACGACATGAGCTGGTCTTCTGGCATCAGCGTCACCAGGGTGACGACTGCCGAAGAGACGAGCGTGCCGGCGGGCGAGCCGTACTGGGGCATGGCGCCGTAGAAGGCGCGCTTCTTCGCCGGCGCGTGCTCGACGGCCAGCAGCACAGCGCCGCTCCATTCGCCGCCCAGCGAGAGGCCCTGGATGAACCGGAGCGTCGTGAGCAGGATGGGTGCGGCGAATCCGATCGTGTCGAACGTCGGCAGCAGGCCGATGATGCCTGTCGAGAGGCCGATGACGAGGAGTGTGACGATCAGCGTGTTCTTGCGGCCGATGCGGTCGCCCAGGTGGCCGAAGAGGATCGCGCCGACCGGGCGCGCGATGAAGCCGATGCCGAAGCTCAGCAGGGCCAGCACCGTGCCGACCTCAGGGTCGAAGCTCGGGAAGAAGAGCTCGTCGAAGACGAGTGCAGCGAGCAGACCGTAGATGAAGTAGTCGTACCACTCCATCGCGGTGCCCATGAATGATGTGCTCGCGACTCTGCGCAAGCGCTTCAGGTCGGCCTTGCTTCTGGCCTCGCTGGTCGAGGAATCGGCTGGTGATGCTGGCGTCGCTGCCATGATGCTCCGTCCGGGAAGGGGAACGGCGGGAGCTCCGGGCGTCTCCTTCGCCTGCACAAGATGATACATGTTATGTTTGGCCACGCAACCGCTCGATGGAGCACGGTGGCGGAAGGAGTCCGACGATGAAAGTCGACCTGATCGTTCGAAACGCACGCATCGACACTCGAGATGCAGCGCATCCGAAAGCCAGTTCGCTGGCGATCCTGCACGGAAGGATAGTCGCGATCGATGCCGACGTCGACGGTCTGCAGGCTCGCGAGACACTCGACCTGGGCGGGCTGCCGGTGCTGGCCGGCTTCAACGACGTGCACGCCCACAGCGTCTGGTTCGGCACGACTCTGATCGAGGCCGATCTGTCTGCAGTGGCCTCGCACGACGACATCTATGCCGCCATCGAACGGCAGGCGCAGCAGACGGCACCCGGCGAATGGGTTGTCGCCGCTGGCTACAATCCGGTGCTGCTCGGCAGCACGCACCCCGACCCCGATCGGCTTGATACGGCGAGCGGTGGGCGTCCGGTGTGGATCAAGCACGCCTCGGGCCACTCCGGCCAGGCGAGCAACCGAGCGCTCGAACTTGCCGGCGTTGACCTTCGCGCCGTGCCCGAGGTCGAAGGCGGCGTGATCCGCATTGATGAAACCGGCCGCCCGACCGGCGTTCTCGAAGAGCGCGCCATGGAACTCGTGCAGCGCATCCTGCTGCCCTATCCGCTCGCGAGTCTCGAACGCGCCCTGCAGCTCGCAACCGAGCAGTATGCACGCGAGGGTCTGACGAGTGTGACGGATGCGGGCGTCGCAGGAGGGTGGATCGGTCACGCACCCGCAGAGCTCGCCGCGTACCAGTCAGCTCGGGACAAGGGGCTGCTCAGCACCCGCATGCAGGTCATGCCCGTCATGGACGCACTCGGCCCGATCGACGGTCACGATGACGAGCCTTCGCGCCGCGGCTTCGGGGCGGGCATGCGAACCGGCTGGGGCGACGAGTGGCTGCAGCTCGGTCCGGTCAAGGTGTTCACGGACGGCTCGATTCTGGGGCGCACCGCGCAGATGCGCGAAGAGTATGAGGGCTGCCCCGGGTATCACGGCTATCTGCAGGACGATCCGGATGCCATGCGTGCTCGCATCATGGACGCGGCCGCTGCGGGCTGGTCGCTCGCACTGCACGCAGTCGGCGACGCGGCGCTCGACTTCGCGCTCGATGCCATCGAGGCCGCGGTGCAGCAGCACGGCAGGCCTCGCGTGCCCAACCGGGTCGAGCACGGCATGGTGGTGCGGCCCGAGCAGCTCGACCGCCTCGCTGCGCTTGAGATTGCGTGCGTCGTGCAGCCGAGCTTCATCCCGAGCTTCGGCGAGGGCATTCGAGCGCCGGTCGGAGCGGCCCGCGGCCGGATCTCGATTCGGGCCCGCAGCCAGCTCGATGCCGGCATGCCGCTGGCGTTCTCATCGGATCGCCCGGTTGCAGCAGGGGCGCCGCTGCTGGGCATCCAGTCGTTCGTGCAGCGACTCACCGAAGAGGGGCAGGTCTATGGCGAGCACGAGCGGATCTCGGTCGACGAAGCTGTTCACGCCGCGACCGTCGGCTCTGCCGAGGTGACGGGGCAGCAGCACGCAAAGGGCCGGCTGGCACCTGGTCAGCTCGCCGATCTCGTGGTGCTCGGAGCGCATCCTCGCGACGTCGACGCTGGCGAGATCAGCGCGATTCCGGTGCGCGCTACGATCGCCGGAGGCGCATTCACCCACAGGGAGGCCGACCTTGGCTGAGTCACAAGCACCGAACGCCGCGGCGGCTCGCGTCGCGCTCGTCACAGGCGGAACCTCTGGGTTCGGGGTCGAGATCGCCAAACGGCTGCAGGCAGACGGGATGCGCGTCGCGGTCGTCGGGCGCAATGCTCCGTCTGCAGAGGTCGTGGCTGCGCTGGGCGATGCCCTGTTCGTGGCGGGCGACGTCACCGAGCCGGAAGAGCCGGAGCGCATCGTGCAGGAGGTGACCGAGCGGCTCGGACGCCTCGACGTGCTCGTCAACAACGCGGGTCGCCGGCATGCTGGGCTCATCGTCGACAACCCTGTGTCAGAGCTGCACGAGGTGTTCGCACTCAACGCGGTCGCGCCGATGGCGATGACAGCGGCTGCTGCGCGCGCGATGATCCGGCAGGGGAGCGGAGGCGCGATCATCAACATGCTGTCGCGTCTGGCGACCTCCGGCGTGCCGACCCTGACCACGTACACGGCGACAAAGGGCGCCCTTGCCGCCTACACGAAGGGCGCCGCTGTCGAACTCGCAGAGCACCGCATCCGCGTGAATGCTGTCGCGCCTGGCATGGCGCTCACTCCGCTGATCGAAGACTGGCTCGCCGAGCAGGATGATCCTGACGCGGCCCTGGCAGAGACGCTGGCCGACATTCCGCTCAGCCGACTCGCGACGCCTGGCGATGTGGCAGGTGCGGTGGCGTACCTTGCCTCACCGGAAGCCGAGTACGTCACCGGCACATCGATTGCGGTCGACGGCGGGTACACGGCGCGGTAGCTGGGCTGGTGAGTCGGCAGAGACACAGCGTGCTGCCAGGCTTGAGCTCCGCTGCAGGTGCATGCTTGACGCATGGAACAGCACCAAGGCGGACTTCTCTCGCACAACACGTTCGTGATGCAGCAGCGCACGAACTTCAACTCGAACAACTTCGAGATCCTCGACCAGCAGGGCAACCCGATCGGCAAGGTCGAGACGGGCGGAAGCACGCTCGGGCGCATGTTCTTGGGCAGCCGTGAGCTCACGATCACCGAGCTCGACGGCACGGTGCTCGCGCAACTGAAGGATCAGTTCTCGATCGGCCGCGAGCGCATGACGATCTTCGACGCGAACGGGCAGGTGCTCGCGAATGTGCTGAAGCGGTTCACGCTGATTCACAAGCGCATCGACATCGATGTCGTCGACGGCCCCACCATCGAGCTGCACGGTCGCCTGATGGACTACGACATCCAGTTTCAGGTGAACGGCGAGGTGGTTGCTGAGGCGAGTCGCAAGTGGGGCGGATTCTCGGCAGGGTTCCTGGGGCACAGTCGCTACGTGCTCGGCTTCACGGTAGAGACGCCGCCGGTCGCGAAGGTGGCGCTGCTCGGCGGCATGCTCGCGCTCGACCTCATTCGCGAGAAGGAAAGCCGCAACTAGAAGTTGCGAAAAACGCACCTGTTTGACGGTCAAACAGGTGCGTTTTTCGCAACAGATTAGGCGGTGGCGGCGTCGCGCACGAGCTTCGCAAACGAGTCGATGTCTTCTTCGGTCGTGTCGAACGAGCACATCCAGCGAACCTCGCGAATCGCCTCGTCCCAGTCGTAGAAGAAGAAGTGCTCGCGCACGCGGTCGGCAACGCCCTCAGGCAGCACCGCGAAGACGCCGTTTGCTCGGGGCTCCTGCGTGAACTCGACGCCGGGAACATCGGCCAGGGCAGCACGAAGTCGAGCAGCCATCGCGTTCGAGTGGGTGGCGTTGCGCTGCCACAGGTCGGTTCCGTACAGCGCGATCAGCTGTGCCGAGATGAATCGCATCTTCGAGGCGAGCTGCATGTTGAGCTTGCGCAGGTACTTCATGCCGTCAGGCACGCGGTCTGATAGCACGACCACAGCCTCAGCGCCCATCGCACCGTTCTTGGTGCCGCCGAGCGAGAGGATGTCGACCCCCGCATCCGTCGTGAACTCCGCAAACGGAACGCCGAGGGCAACCGCCGCGTTCGGCAGGCGAGCTCCATCGAGGTGCAGCAGCATGCCGCGCTCGTGGGCGTGATCGGCGAGCGCACGGATCTCGTCGGGTGTGTAGAGCGTGCCGAGCTCGGTCGACTGCGTGATCGAGACGGTGAGCGGCTGAGCGCGGTGCTCGTCGCCCCAGCCCCAGGCTTCGCGGTCGACGAGTTCGGGGGTGAGCTTGCCGTCGGGAGTGTCGACGACGAGCAGCTTCATGCCGCCGACGCGCTCGGGTGCCCCGGCTTCGTCGACGTGGATGTGCGCAGTCGAGGCCGCGATCACCGCGCCCCAGCGGGGGAGGGTGGACTGCAGGGCAATGACATTGGCGCCCGTGCCGTTGAAGACGGGGAAGGCCTCGGCGCGCGGGCCGAAGTGCTCGCGCACGACCTCCTGCAGGCGTTCGGTGTAGGCGTCGCTGCCGTAGGCCGACTGGTGGCCTTCGTTGGCGTCGACGATGGCCTGGAGAATCTCGGGATGCACGCCGGAGTAGTTGTCGCTGGCGAATCCGCGTGTGTTCACGTTGTGTATCTGCACCTGCCCATTCAACCAGCCTCAGCCCCGATTCAGTGTCGAATAACTCTGGTGTTTGACGGTCAAACACCAGAGTTATTCGACACAAACAAGACGGGGTCGACAAGGAGGGTTAGGTTAGCCTAACCTTGTGTCGTGACCATTCAGCAGACCCAGACCGTGCCCGCGTACCGTCCGTTCGCCACGACCGTGCTCGGCACACAGCGCCTCAGCTCGAGCTTCGTCCGCGTCACACTTGGCAGCATCGACTTCGAGAACATCGGTCTGCACGCACGCGATCAGCGCGTCAAGCTGGTCATCCCCGGCGCCTCGGGCACCGTCGGCGACTTCGGTCAGCACGACACCGAAACGCACGCCGACTGGTATGCCCAGTGGCGTGAGCTGCCCGAAGACGAGCGCGGCTTCATGCGCACCTACACGATCCGCAACCCCGATCCTGCCGCCCGCACGATCGACGTCGACTTCGTCGTGCACCACGAGCCCGGCCCCGCAGGCGCTTGGGCGCTGCAGGCCCAGACCGGCCAGGAGATCGTCGTGATCGCACCCGACGCCCGAACTGCTGACCCGTCGATCGGCAGTGACTGGCACCCGGGAACCGCCCAGCACATCCTGCTCGCCGGCGACGAGACCGCGGCCCCCGGCATCGCAGGAATCCTTGAGAAGCTCGACTCGCGCTACAGCGTCACCGCCTTCATCGAAGTCGCGCACGCCGACGACCGCCTCGACATCACGACCGACGCCGACGTCACCCTGAACTACCTCGTGCGCGGAGACCTCGCGCACGGCGAGAAGCTTGTCGGAGCCGTGCGCGCATGGGCCGACGACAACCGCCCGCTGCTCGAGCAGGCAGCAGCCCCGCGCACGCAAGAGCTCGCGGTCATCGACGTCGACACCGACCTGCTCTGGGAGAGCCCGGCCGACAGTGACGGAGACTTCTACGCCTGGGTCGCCGGCGAATCAGCCGCAGTCAAGACCATCCGTCGCACACTCGTCACCGAGCACGGCGTCGACCGCAAACGTGTTGCATTCATGGGCTACTGGCGGCTCGGAAAGTCGGAGCGACAGGGGTGAATCGGACATCGCGGGCGGTCCTCACGGGGATCGCCGCGGTCGCCCTCCTGGCACTCGTCGCAGTCGCGAGCCTCGCGATCGGCAGCCGTTCGATAGAGCCTGAAGTCGTATGGCAGGCACTGACGGGCGCGGATGCGCAGAGCAACGACGCGAAAGTCGTACTGTTCCAGAGGGTGCCGCGAATGGTCATCGGCATGCTCGCGGGTGCGGCCCTCGGTGTTGCGGGAACCCTCATGCAGGGGCTCACACGAAACCCCCTCGCCGACCCGGGCCTGCTCGGTGTGAATGCGGGCGCATCCGTAGCCGTGCTTGTCGGGGTGCTGGCGTTCGGCATCACACACCCGGGCGGCTTCACGGTTTTTGCGCTCGTTGGCGCGGCGCTCGCGGCCGCTGTCGTGATGGCGATCGGGTCGCGCGGAGGCGGCGGTGAAGCAGGGCCCGTCAAGCTTGCGCTGACCGGCGCGGCAGTGACCGCTGGGCTCACGTCGCTCACGATGTATTTGCTGAACACCGAGCAGACTGCGCTCGACGCGTTCAGGTTCTGGTCGGTCGGATCGCTCACCGGTCGCGACATCGAGTCGGTCGTGTGGGTCGCACCGCTCATCGGCATCGCGCTCGTGGGCTCGCTGTTCATCGGCGGCGGACTCAACCTGCTCGCGATGGGCGAGGCCTCGGCACGCAGCCTCGGGCACTCCGTGCGCACCACGCAGATCACCACGGCCGTGCTCATTGTGGTGCTGTGCGGTTCAGCGACCGCGATCGCCGGTCCCATCGTCTTCGCCGGCCTCGTCGTGCCGCACCTGCTGCGAGCACTCGTCGGCGTCGACTACCGAACGATCGTCGCGATCTCGATTCCGGCAGGAGCAGCCTTGCTCGTGGCAGCCGACGTCGTCGGTCGGATGCTCGCCCCGAGCGAAGTCGAAGCGGGTCTCGTTGTCGCGTTCATTGGGGCGCCGGTGCTCGTCGGCCTCGTGCTCAAGCGCAGAATGGTCAAGCTGTGAGCGCGCTCATGACACCTTCGCCGACGCGCGCCGCGATGGGCCGCACGCACCGCAGAGCCGTCATCGTCGGCACGGCCTCGGCTGCGCTTCTGGTGGCGGTCAGCCTCGTCACAATGACGGTCGGCGATTACCCGCTGTCGCTCGCAGAGACGATCCAAACGCTATTCGGCGGCGGCTCGCAGCGTGATCAGTACATCATCTTCGAAGTTCGGCTGCCACGCCTGCTCATGGCTGTGCTCTGCGGCGTCGGCCTCGGCGCCTCAGGTGCGATCATGCAAGCGCTGCTGCGCAACCCCCTCGCAAGCCCCGAGCTACTCGGCATCACCGGGGGCGCATCCGTCGCCGCTGTCGCAGGCACCCTGATGTTCGGCCTCGGAGGCCTCGCGCTCGTCGGCCTGGCGTTCGCAGGCGGTCTCGTCATCGCCGCGGTGCTGCTCGTCGCAGCCGCTCGCGAGGGTTCGAGCTCGTACTGCATCGTGCTCGCCGGAGTCGGGATCGCGTTCGTGTGCGTCTCGGTCGTCGGATACCTCATGAAGCGCGCGCAGCTGAACGAGGCGCAGATGGCGCTTCGCTGGATCACCGGCAGCATCGACGCCACCGCATGGCGTGACGTGCTCGTGCTGGGCGCAGTGCTGCTCCTCGCGCTGCCGCTCGCAGCGATCGCGGGCGCGAGCCTGCAGCCGCTCGAGCTCGGCGACGCCCAGGCAGGGGCTCTCGGGGTCTCGGTGCAGCGATCTCGCACTGGGCTTCTCGTCATCGCGGTGCTCATGGCCGCAACCGTTACCGCATTCGTCGGCCCGATCGCCTTCGTCGCGCTGTCGGCACCGGCGATCGCCCGCGGACTTGTCGGTCGCGCCTCGACAGCCATCACCGCATCCGCTCTGCTCGGCGGCGCACTGCTTGCCGTGTCAGACATCGTCGCGCAGCATGCGCTGGCCCGTGCGGTCCCGGTCGGCGTCGTCACCGGAATGGTCGGCGCCCTCTACCTTCTGTGGCTGCTCGCACGAGCGAAAGGACGCCGAACATGACCGACGCACCAGTGCTGCGGGCCGAAAGGCTTTCGACCGGTTACCCGGGCGTGCGCATCTCAGATGGCCTCAATCTTGAGATTCGGCCCGGCTCGTTCACGGCGCTCGTCGGCGCCAACGGCAGCGGCAAGTCAACGCTGCTGTCGACGCTCGCGCGGATTCTGCCGGCGCACGGCGGGCGCGTGCTGCTCGACGACGTCGACGTGCACCGCATGAACCGCAAGGCATTCGCGCGCACTGTCGGCATGCTGCCGCAGCATCCGTCGGCGCCTGAAGGCATCACCGTCGCCGAGCTCGCAGCCCGCGGCCGCTACCCGCACCGAGGGCTGTTCGGCGGATTCGGGGCCGACGATGCCGCGGCCGTCGACGAGGCTCTGGCAGTCACCGGCATGACCGAGATGGCCGACGAGCCGATCGGCGAGCTGTCGGGCGGGCAGCGGCAGCGCGTTTGGATCGCCATGGCGCTCGCGCAGCAGCCGCGCATCCTGATGCTCGACGAGCCCACGAGCTTTCTCGACCTCACGCACCAGCTCGAAGTGCTCGAGCTGCTTCGCGCGAGCCAGCTCGAGAGCGGCACCACGGTCGTCACGGTGCTGCACGACCTCACGCTCGCGGCGCGCTTCGCCGACACCGTCGTCGTCATGAACGAGGGCGAGCTGGTCGCAGAGGGCACGCCGGTCGAAGTGCTGACGCCCGAGATTCTGCACGAGGCCTTCGGGCTGGATGCGATCGTCATCGACGACCCACTGACGGGCACCCCGCTTGTGGTGCCGCGGCCGGGCGCTGTGCGCGCATCCGTCTCTCCAGAACCTGAACCGGCCAGCACCGACGCCGACGCCGGTGCTTCGCAGGACGCTGGCACCACAGACCCCGACACCGCTGACGCGCTCCGACAGTCGCAGCAGACCATGGGCCCCGCGGCCCACCACGAAAGGTAGAACCAGATGCTGAAATCCAAGAGGATCGGCGCACTCGTTGCCGCATTCGCAGCGAGCGCGCTCGTGTTGAGCGGATGCGCGAGCAGCGGCGGCGACGGCGACGAGCAGCAGACGGGCCCGGCAGAAGAGGGCGCGTTCCCCATCACGATCGAGCACGCGTATGGCGAGACCACCCTCGAGCAGGCGCCCGAAGGCGTCATCGCATGGGGCTGGGGATCAGCCGACGCGATGCTCGCGCTCGACGTCGTGCCCGCCGCGATGCAGCAGCAGGCCTATGGCGGCAACGAAGAAGGCGTGCTGCCATGGGCGGCCGAGAAGATCAGCGAGCTGGGTGCTGAGACGCCGACCGTGCTCGAGACGACGACCGGCGAGGTGCCGATCGAGCAGGTCGCTGCGGTCGACGCCGACGTGTTCCTCGCGCCGTACTCGGGTCTGACGCAGGACGAGTATGACCAGCTCACGGGCATGGGGCTGCAGGTCATCGCCTACCAGGGTGAAGCATGGACGACGCCGTGGCGCGATGTGATCGCGACGGTCGCCGACGTGCTGGGCATGTCGGATGCCGGTGATGAGCTGCTTGCGGGCATCAACGAGCAGATTCAGGCGAAAGCAGCTGAGCACCCTGAGTTCGAGGGCAAGACTGTGATTCACGCGCTCGACTCGCAGGGGACGCTGTTCGCATCCAAGGAGGCGGATGCGCGGTCGGAGTTCACGACTGGCATCGGGTTCGAGCTGTCACCGGCACTCGATGCCCTCGACACTGACGAGGCCACCTTCTACACGACCGTCAGCCCCGAGAACGTTGACCAGCTCGAGGCCGATGTGATCGTGCTCTATGCCGATACGCAGGAAGCGATGGACGCCTTCCTCGAGTCGGAGCAGGGCAAGTTGCTGCCGCAGCACGAGACTGGGGGCATTGCGCAGATCGTCGGTGTCGAGAGCGTCGCTTCGATGTCGCCGCCGACCGCACTGTCACTGCCGTGGGGCCTCGACGCCTACGTCGACGCTCTCGCCGCAGCCCTCTAGCTGTTGCGAAAAACGCACCTGTTTGACAGTCAAACAGGTGCGTTTTTCGTAACGTTCAGCTCTTGGAGCTGAGCGCTTCCTTCCACTTGAGCGCCTTGCCGGTGCGCAGCAGCGCGCGCTCATAGACCTTCGCCGAGAACAGGATCAGCAGCCCGGTTGTCACGATCATGATCGCGAGCGAGAGCACCGGCTCCCACCACTCGGTCGTGCCATAGAACAGTCGCACAGGAACCGCCACCGGAGCCGAGAATGGAATGTACGACATCACCTGCAGCGCGGTCTGGTTGCTGAAGAACAACACGATCGCCATGTACGGCAGCGTGAGCAGCCACGTGATCGGCTGCGTCGTCGACGGGATGTCTTCGGTGCGCGAGACGAGCGATGCGCCGGCCGCGTAGAGTGCCGAGATCATCACAAAGCCGACCGCGAAGAGTGGAATGAACCACAGGATCGGCTCTGCCAGCCCGTCGAGTACGATCTGGTTGCCCGAGGCGACGCCGCCGATGACGGCAGCGATGCCGATCAAGGTCACCTGCGCGATCGCGATGATCGACGAGCCCATGACCTTGCCGGTCAACAGCGCCTTGGCCGACACCGACGCGAGCAGCATCTCGACGATGCGCGTCTGCTTCTCTTCGACCACGCTGTTGGCGGTCTGGTTGCCGAACGTCAGCGCCGACGAGAACCACACGACGCCGAAGCCGAGTGCGATGAACATCGCCAGGAAGGGATTCGGCGCATTCGGGTCGAGCAGCTCGACCTCGGGTGCCACCGACAGTGCTTCGACGAGCGACTGCGGCATCTCGCGCTCGGCAATCACGAGGAAGCCGTCGCCGTCTTCGCTTGCGACGACTGCCGAGTCGGCGTCTCCTGCAGCGATCGCGTCGCGAGCCGCCTGCGCATCCGCCACCTCCATGATCTCGTCGTCGGTCACCTCTGAGACGACAGAGCTGAGGTCACCTGTGGTGGCGACGGTGCCGCCCTGATCGAAGAGTCCGCCGAGGCGGGGCGCCAGGATGATCGCAGCGATTACGAACGCCAGCATGATCACCGTGGCGATCACGAACGCCTTCGAGCGAAGTTTCACCGAGATCTCACGGCCGGCGACGATGCTTGCGGCCTTCCAGAACCCGACACGGCCGGTCTGGTAGTCGACCTGGCGATCGGCGGATGCGGGGGCAGGTGTGGTGCTCATCGAATGACCTCCTGAAAGATCTCGGTCAGGTGCGGTCTGACGGGTGTGAAGGAGTGCACGGTGCCGCGCTCGATGGCCTGGCGCAGCACGGTGTCGGCAGCCTGAGGGCTGTCGGCACGGAAACGAACGAAACCGCCGTCGAACTCGGTGACCTCGATGCCGGTGAGCCCGCGCACCCAGCCGGTGTCGGCATCCGCGTGCAAGTCCCAGGCCGGAACCGTGTTGGCGTCGCGAATGTCCTGACGGCTTCCGGCTGCGCGGATCTCACCGTCGGCGATGATCACGAGCTCGTCGCAGAGACGCTCGACGACATCGAGCTGGTGCGACGAGAAGAGCACGGGGGCGCCGGTGTCGGCGACATCGCGCAGCACTTCGAGGGTGTTCTCGACCGCCATCGGGTCGAGGCCGCTGAACGGCTCGTCAAGCACGAGTGCGTGCGGATTGTGCGTGAGCGCGGCGACGATCTGGGCGCGCTGCTGGTTGCCGAGCGAGAGCGACTCGAGCGGATCCTTCATGCGCTCGCCGAGACCGAGCCGCTCGAGCAGCTCTTCGGCCTTCGCCGTCGCCGCCGGCTTGCTCACGCCGTGCAGGCGCGCGAGGTAGACAATCTGCTCGAGCACCGGCATCTTCGGGTAGAGACCGCGCTCCTCGGGCATGTACCCGATGCCGGCGCGGTAGGCCGGAGTGATGGGGCTGCCGTCGACGGTGACGCGGCCCTCGCTGGGGTCGAGAACCCCCAGCAGAATGCGCATGGTCGTGGTCTTGCCGGCACCGTTGCCTCCGACAAAGCCGGTCATGAGCCCCGGCTTGATGGTGAAGTCGACGTTGCCCAGCACCTGATGGGTGCCGAACGTCTTGCTGACGTGCTCTACGTGGATCATGCTTCGAGCGTATGGGTGCGGGTCGGGGCGGCTCTTCCCCCTCATGGCTGATTTCGGTGACGCCGTGAGGGGGAGGGGTGTTGCTGTGAGCGAGGTCGCGCTACGTTGGTGGCACCCCGTTTCTGGGGCCGGATCGAGAGGAGGCAGTCGTGACCATCAACCGCGCCGCCCTCGATCCTGAGGTCGGCTGACCCGTTGCGGCAGACGCCGCAGACTGGAGCATGACCATGGAGCTTCGCTCCCCAGCCTCAATCGACGAGGCAACCGGCTGGCTGCAAGCCAGCACATCCACCATCGACACCGCGGCGAATCGCACAAGGCTAGGCCCGGAGTCGATCGAACGAACACTGACCAGCGGCCAGCGCAGCCCGGAGTCGACCTGGGCCCATATCGACGGCGACCGGGTGGCAGGGCTGGTCTCGGGCCGATCGATGCCCGGCGGCTTTCGTCTGGTCGACATCTTCGCGGTCTCCCGGCCAGCGGATGCGCGGGCCCTGTTGCAGCGCGCGACCGACTGGGCACGAGGCAGCGACGAGCGTGAGGCCTCATTCGGGGCACCCGTCGGACCACTCGAGCAGACGCCTGCCGCAGACCTCGTGCGCGAGCTCGAGCAGCTCGGATGGCAGCTGCTCGTCACCCGCCAGCACTACGAGATCGATGCGGCGCAGATGTCTGTGCGACCGCATCCGCTCGCCGCTTCACTGCAGCGGGCCGAGCCCGACGACGAGCCCAGGCTCGCAGCGCTGCTGCAGCGCATCGTCGCCGACTCGCTCGATGTGCGCGACCGCGAATCGCTCGCGAAGCACGGCTCGCGCGCCGGCCAGGTGCTGGCAGATGAGCTGGTCGAGGCTGATCCGATCGAGGCAGTGCGCTTCGCTGTGATCGACGGCCGAGACGCAGGCGTCGTCGTCTGGAACCTGCTCGCCAACGGATTCGGCGTCGTCGCGTTCGTCGGAGTCGACCCGGATGCGCGCGGCCGCGGACTCGCGCGGGCCATGGTCGCAGAAGCGACGGCCGCCCTGCTTGACGGCGGGGCTCACACGCTCATCGCCGACACCGACGATGTCAATGTGCCGATGCGCCGCGCCTTCGCCGCTGCTGGATGGGAGCCTACCGAGGCGCGCATCGACCTGACGCTGCGATAGCGCCGGCTCAGATCGCGGGCTCGAACTGCGCCGCGAGCTGCAGCAGGTAGTCGTTGTTGCGGTCGATGATGATGACCGGGCCGTCGCGGTAGATGCCGTCGACCGCGGCGACCTGGGCATCGGCAGCCCAGAGCTCGGCGTCGCCGTCGGACTCGAACTCGTAGTACTCGACCGGCTCGACGCCGGCGAACGGCACGCACTCGCCTGCCTGCAGCATGCCCGGCTCGTCGGCGCTCGCGGAGGTGCGGCCCTCGCAGTCGATCGCGTCGAGTGCGGCCGCCAGAGGTGAGCTTGCATCCTCGCCCGAGGCTTCGGGATTGTCGATCGGGGCGTCGCCGAAGGTGTCGTCGGTCGATTCGCAGGCGGCGAGCATACCGGTTGCGGCGATTGTGAGCAGGAGAGCTGATGCGCGGCGCTTCATGGCACCAGAGTAGCTGTGGTTCGCCGAGGAAATCGGGCTCTTCCCAGATGAAGGTGTAGGTCGGCCGGGCGCGTCGGTCCGCAGATAGACGTCGAGGTCTCCCGACGATGGAGGTTCCTACGCCATCCATCCGAAAGACCTCGACGTGCCCGTCGCTACCCCGCCGGCCGGCTTCGGCCGCCCTGACCTAACCGCCTTCGCGGCTCATCCCAATCGGCTCTGATCGGGTCTGCTGACCCTCTCGACGAGAACGCAGCGACATCACAGCCACCCAACCCCGACCGTCCGGGAAGCCGGGGCACGTCACATCGGCTGTGCTGCGGGCGTGTCGAGTGGGTAGTCCAGGGGCGACGCAGGAGCGTCGACGCGACGTGCTGAGAGGTGGTTCCAACCGAGCGCTAGGACACAAGCTACAGGCATGGCGATAGGTCAGGAACGGCGTCGCTCCCTGCGCAGGAGGGAGCGCAGAGTCTCGGCGTTTGCGTAGCCGACCCGTAGCGCGATCTCGGCGGAGGTGAGGTCCGTGGTTGCTGAGAGGTGTCGAGCTCGTTCGGTGCGAAGCCGTTGGACGAAGCCGAGCGGAGTGAGGTTGAGCGCCGCACGGACTCGTCGTTCGAGGGTGCGCCGGCTTGTGCCGAGCGACTGCGCGACGAAGGCGACGTTGAACGGTTCGTCCAGGCTGGCGCGCACGAAGCGTTCGAACTCGACGACGATCGGGTCCTCGTGCCGGAGATGTTCGTAGGCGACGAAGGCCGCCTGCGACGGGCGCTCGTCGATAATGAGGAGCTTGGCGACATGTTGGGCCAGGTCGGGGCTGATCGATCGCACGAGTGAGAGCGCGAGGTCGATGTGGGCGAAGGCGGCGCCGGCGGTGACGAGGTTCCCGTCGACCACGACCATGGTGTCGAGATCGAGGGCGACGGTCGGATAGCGCTTCCGGAACTCCGGCCCCAGGAACCAGCTGGTCGTCGCCCGCCGATGATGCATCCGTCCGGTCTCGGCGACGGCGAACACGCCGGTGCACGCCGCGGCGATCCGGGTGGTCGCGTCGTCGAGGCGCCCGAGTGAGGCGATGACCGAACGAGCATCTCGGCTCTGGAGGACGTCGTGGGTCGCGGCGGCCGTGAGGGTTCCAAGCGCAGGGACGACGACCACGTCGAACTCTCCGGACTCCGACAGCGGGTGGTCCACCGACAGGGTCATCGATGCCGTCGTGGTCACTCGCCGTTTCGGTCCGAGGATGGCGAGTTCGATCGGGTCGATCCGCGGGTCGACATCGCCGCGGGCTCCGTCGGCCACCCGCAAGATGTCGATGATCGACGCGATAGCCGAACCGAAGCAGCCGTCGATCGCGATCAGTCCGATACGCATGACGTAAACAATAGCAATACTGCCGTATACGCCACTACCCACCGGCCCTCGTTCGTCATACGCTGAACTCGTCCCACTAAGAACCCGACTGCAAGGAGAGTCCCTCATGTCAACACCCGCATCACTTCCGTATGCCTTCGTCGCCAAGATCGTCGCGGCCGATGGACAGCACGACGCGCTCGCCGATCTGCTCGCCGGCGCTGTCGCCCTCGCCAACGAAGAAGTAGGAACGATTGTCTGGTTCGCGGCTAGGACCCACGCCGACACCTTCTGGATCTTCGATGCATTCCCCGACGAGGCCGCTCGCGACGCCCACGCCAACGGCGCCATCGTCGCAGCCCTGATGGCCAACCAGCACCTCCTCGGCGCAGCACCCGAGATCCTGGCGGCCGACGTTCTCGCGTCCAAGCTCCCGTAGTCCGGCAACGCACGAGACGATCGCGCCCCGCCGAGTCGGTCCGCAGATAGACGTCGAGGTCTCCCGACGATGGAGGTTCCTACGCCATCCATCGGAAAGACCTCGACGTGCCCGACGCTACCCCGCCGCCTGGCTTCGGCCGCCCTGACCTGACCGCCTTCTCTCGACTCGACGGCCTCGGTCTGAGCGTGATCGGGCAACGACTTGAACCGGATCGTGCGGTCCTCGCGTGCCGCGTGGTGGAACCAGATCAGTGGTGCCGAAGGTGCGGCAGCGAAGGCGCCGCTCGTGACACCGTGATCCGGCGGTTGGCCCACGAGCCGCTGGGCTGGCGACCGACCGTGCTGGAAGTTGTAGTGCGTCGCTACCGCTGTGCAGACTGCGGACACGTGTGGCACCAAGACACCAGCGCCGCGGCGGAGCCACGCGCGAAGCTCTCGCGCACCGGGCTGCGGTGGGCGCTGGAAGGGATCGTGGTCGCACACCTCACCGTCGCCCGTGTCGCCGAGGGACTCGGGGTCGCGTGGGACACCGCCAACAACGCGGTTCTGGCCGAAGGCAAGCGGCTGCTGTTCAACGACCCCACGCGGTTCGAGGGCGTGAAGGTGATTGGCGTCGATGAGCACGTCTGGCGCCACACCAGGCGTGGCGACAAGTACGTCACCGTGATCATCGACCTCACCCCGGTCCGCGATGGCGCCGGCCCAGCAAGGCTGCTGGACATGGTCGAGGGCCGGTCGAAGGCGGCGTTCAAGACCTGGCTCGCCGACCGCGACGACGCCTTCCGTGACGCGGTCGAGGTGGTCGCGATGGACGGCTTCACCGGGTTCAAGACCGCCGCTGCGGAGGAGATCCCGGACGCGGTCACGGTGATGGATCCCTTCCACGTTGTGCGCCTGGCCGGTGACGCCCTCGACAGGTGCCGGCGCCGGGTCCAACTCGCGATCCACGGGCACCGTGGGTTCAGGGACGATCCGCTCTACAAGTCGCGGCGCACGCTGCACACCGGTTCGGACCTGCTCACCGACAAGCAGAGCGACAGGCTACGCGCGCTGTTCGTTGATGACGCTCACGTCGAGGTCGAGGCGACCTGGGGTGTCTACCAGCGGATGATCGCCGCCTATCGCCACGAGGACCGGCAACGCGGCCGCGAGCTCATGGAGAAGCTGATCACCGTGCTCACCGAGCTCACCACCCTGGGCCGGACCCTGAAGAAGCGAGCCGCCGACGTGCTCGCCTACTTCGAACGACCCGGCACCAGCAACGGGCCGACCGAGGCACTCAACGGACGGCTCGAACACCTGCGCGGCTCCGCACTCGGGTTCCGCAACCTGACCAACTACATCGCCCGAAGCCTGCTCGAGACCGGCGGCTTCAGACCCCAACTCCTACACCCCTGATTGGGATGAGCCGGAAATCGTTGACGTTGATCGCAAACGGCCCTAACATGAAACCAAATGGTTACACAATCAGAAATCAGCGAGCAGCAGCGGGTCGACCGGGTCTTCCGGGCGCTCGCCGATGCCACGAGGCGTGACATCGTGCGGCGCACACTGCATGCCGAAGCGTCGATCTCTGAGCTGGCAGCCGACTACGACATGTCATTCGCCGCGGTTCGCAAGCACGTGGGAGTGCTCGAGGCCGCTGACCTGGTCGCCCGCACGCCGCGGGGGAGGGAGCGCATCGTGCGCGGCAACCCCGAGACGATTCGGCGAGCGATGGAGCTGCTCGGCCACTTCGAGCAGATCTGGCGAGGTCGCGTCGACAGGCTCGACGCCCTGTTCGCCGAAGACTCCTGACCGCAAGCCCCGAGGGGCAACAAGAGAGGTGCACATCATGCCCATCACCGAGACCAACATCGACCCTGCAGCACTGACGCTGCAGATCGTCGCTGACTTCACCGTTCCGGTCGCGAGACTCTGGGACGCCTACACCGATCCTCGCCAGATCGAACGGTTCTGGGGGCCGCCCGAGTGGCCCGCGACGTTCACTCGGCACGATGCGTTCGTCGGCGGCCTATCGAAGTACCGCATGACTGGGCCCGACGGCTCGTCGTCTGCCGGGTACTGGCAGTGGACGGCCGTCGACCCGCAGCGCTCATTCGAGGTGCGAGACGGATTCGCGGGCGAGGACGGCGAGCCGAACACCGAGATGCCCAGCATGAGCATGGTGTTTGAGTTCACTGAGACCGCACTCGGATCGCGCCTCACGACGACGACATCGTTCGACTCGCTCGAGCAGCTTGAAGAGCTCATATCCATGGGAATGGTCGAGGGCACGAAGGCCGCCATGAGCCAGATCGACGCGGTGCTCGAAGACCTCGCGACGTTCGCGCACGAGTTGCCGACCGCATCCCAGCTGGTCGGAGACACGCAGGTGCGCGTCTCGCGCGTAGTACGTGGATCGGTCGAGCAGGTGTGGCAGGCGCACACGGACCCTGACCTGCTGCGCCGCTGGCAGCTCGGCCCTGACGGCTGGAGCATGCCCGTGTGCGAGTACAGTGCCGAGGTCGGCTCGGCGCTGCGCACCGAGTGGCGCGATGACGCTTCGGGCGAGCAGTTCGGCTTCGTCGGAACGGTGCTCGAGTCGTAGCCTCCGACGCGACTTGTCACGACCGAACGCATGATCTCGCCGGCTGACACTGAGGGTGCCGACAGCCCGGAGGCCACGAACGAGTTGACGCTGACAGCCGTCTCTGGCGGCACGCTCGTCGTCTACATCATCACGTACCCGAGCGCCGAAGTGCGCGAGATGGTGTTGCAGACCGGCATGGTCGCTGGCATGGAAGACGGCTACTCGCGACTTGAGAGCGCGGTTCTCTAGTAGCTACGCAAAAATTCAGGGCGGAGCGGGCTCTCACGTGGATAATCCACGCGAGAGCCCGCTCAGCTGGATTGTTTTGCGCTGCAGACCGCAGCGTGCTCTTCGAAGGCTTCGACCCAACCGTCGTACATGCCGTGCTCTGAGCTTCGACTTACGCCACAGAGGCCGGCCATCGATGTACATCCATCGGCACGCCTCAGCGACGTGAGTTGTGGTGACAGAGCTCCGAGCAGTGGACGAATCTCCCACCCGCGAAGCCGCGGTCGCGATCAACCTCGGAGTGGCGATCGGCTAGGGGCGCACATCAATCTGACGGGAGTAGTCGATCGAGCACTCGACCGAGCCCCCGCTGTGGTTCTCCACGTACCCGGTCTGCTCGCCATCGGCGATCATCTCGCAGGAGATGATCTGGTCGAGTCCGTCTTCGCGCGCCGTGACCGTCAGCTTCGCGTCCGCAACCTCTTCGGCGGTGAGTGTGATCGTCCAATCGCCCCCGAGCTCCTCGGTCGTCACGACGCCGCCGATGCTGAGTTCGAGATCGGCGACACCTCCCGTCGAGCTGGCCCGGAGTTCGACGGTCTCGGGAACAGCGGATGCGCATCCCGCGAGTGCCACGGCTGCGGTGACGAGGGCGAGGGGTGCCAGGGTGCGGTTCATGATCCTCAACCTAGACGAGTGCGTCTCACCTGTCGAGATGCTGGCTTCGCAGGCAGTCGAATGAGCCACAACTCACGGGGCTCAGGCCGGCCGACCCGGATGTCGATTCGACGCCCGGCATGCGCGTTGCTTGTGGCGGCGCAGCGCCCGCGCCTACGAAGCCGAAGGCGCGATAACACCCTGCTCGTACGCCCAGATCACAGCGTGAATGCGGTCGCGGATGCCCAGCTTCATCAGGATGTTCGAGACATGCGTCTTCACTGTCGCCTCGCCTACGAACAGCTCGCCGGCGATCTCAGCGTTCGACATGCCGCGAGCGAGCAGCATGAGTGTCGCGCGCTCGCGGTCGGTCAGCACTGACAGCGCGGATGCAGGGTCGGCAACGACGGCGGCACCAGTATCAGAGGGGTCGGTGACGACGTCGCCGAACCTCTCGATCACACGCCGCGTCACCTGGGGTGACAGCAGCGCATCGCCGCGATCGAGCACGTGCACTGCATCGACCAATTCGTCGGGGTCGGCAGTCTTCAGCAGAAACCCGCTGGCTCCGGCCGAGAGCGACTCGAACAGAAAGTCGTCGCGGTCAAAGGTCGTCAGCATCAGCACGGCAGCGGTCGACGGCCCCGCCACGATGCGGCGCGTGGCCTCGAGGCCGTCCATGTTCGGCATCTGCACATCCATGCAGATCACGTCGGGGTTCAGCTCTTGGGCAAGACGCACCGCCTCGACGCCGTCGGCCGCATGGCCAACCACTTCGAAGCCGTCTTCAGACTCGAGGATCGTCGTGAATCCAGCGCGCACGAGCGACTGGTCGTCTACAAGCAGGATGCGCGTCACGAGACGATTCTGTCACCTTCTGCGGCGCGGTCGGCAGCGTCGCCGAGCCCGACCGTGTGCACTGGCGAACGCGGCACATATGCGCGCACGAGCCAGCCCCCAGCCGACTTCGGGCCGGTGGTCACGGTGCCTCCGACTGCGGAAATGCGCTCGCGCATCCCGATCAGTCCGTGTCCGGTGCCCTCTGCGCGACCGCTGGCCGGCCCGCCCGAGTCGCTGATCTCAAGTTCGATGCCGTCGCCGACTCCACGAAGCCGAACGGCGACGGTCGCGCCGTGCCCCGCGTGTTTGCGGGCGTTCGTGAGGCCCTCTTGTGCGACGCGATACAGCGTCAGCTCGGCGGCGGGCGACACCTCGGGGAGCGTGCCGATGCGCTCGAGCGTCGCCTGCTGACCGCTGTCGACTGCGGACTGCACCAGCGCATCCAGCTCGTCGATCGTCGGAAGTGGAGCATTCGGGGCGCCGTCGCTGCGCAGGGTCGTGACCATGGTGCGCAGCTCGCCGATGGCGTCGCGGGCCGACGACTCGACGAGCCGCAGCGCCTTCTCGGCGCGCTCGGGGTCTTTGCTCATCACGCGTCGGGCGGCTCCGGCCTGGATGCCCATGGCCGAGACGTGGTGCGCGACGACATCGTGCAGCTCGCGGGCGATCCGCACGCGCTCGAGGTCGACGGCATGATCGGCGATGATCGCCTGCTGGGCGCGGATGGCGTCGTGAGCCTGCTCGAGCTCTTCGCGCTTGATCGCGGATGCCCAGCTGCGGTTGCCGAAGACCCAGGCGCCGCCGAAGTAGCCGGCGTTGACGACGACCTGGATGCCGATCGTCGAGAGCAGGCCGATCACGCCGCCCTGCTGCAGGTAGATGTCGAAGAACACGATGTAGGTCGCGGCCATCGAACCGGCCATCATCAGGAGCACGACGATGCGGACGATGTTCGCGCGGCGACGGTTGGCATCCCAGGCGCCGACCGAGTAGAACGCCATGAACAGCATGATCTGGATGATGTAGAGTTCCCACCCGAGCCAGACCAGCGGCATGTAGACAAGAGTCTGAACGATGACCATTGCTGAGGGCCAGCGGCGGCGGAACACGAGCGGCGCCGCCATCAAGAAGCCGCCGAAGATCACTGACCAGGTGTTGAGGCCGGGGCCGAATGCACCGGTCATGAGCGCGAGGGTGCCCATCAGTGCAGAGGCGGCCCCGAGTGCGAGGGCCATGAGCCCGTCGGCCTTCCAGGCGGAGTGGGGCGCGGGTGTGCGGATGCGCGGTGCCGGCCTCGTGGGCGGCACGGGGTGGTCGGCGGTCATGCAGCAAGCCTAGGCGGGGCCACTGACATGCGGCTTCCGTCCCAAGACGGATTCTGTTGCGAAAAACGCACCAGTTTGACCGTCAAACCGGTGCGTTTTTCGCAACTAAAAGGCTTTGTGCGCTGAGCGCAGGTGCTCGACCCGAGGCGCCTCGGCAAAGTGCGGGCCGACGAGCTCGCGCCACTTGACGTACTCAGGCGTCGTCCGGAAGTGCTCGTGTGCCGCAATGCTGTCCCACCCGATCAGCACGCGCATCCGCGACGGCTGCTCATGCGACGTGAACACCTCGAACGAGCGCG
This sequence comes from Agrococcus casei LMG 22410, assembly GCF_900163565.1. GTDB lineage: Bacteria > Actinomycetota > Actinomycetes > Actinomycetales > Microbacteriaceae > Agrococcus > Agrococcus casei. The sequence goes on along the minus strand of NZ_FUHU01000035.1, from coordinate 80,924 downwards.
AGCCCGGCGTCTTCTGAAAGTGCTGGGCGGCCTCGGCCGCAGCGGCCACAAACGCATCCTCGCTGCCCGGCTGCACTTCGATCTCGACGTGCTCGACCACGGGCTGGAGGCTCTCGGCCGACTGCTGTTCTGCGTCGATGCGCCCGGTCTCGCCAGACGCGACCAGTGTGCGCGTCGCGTCGGCGGATGCGTACGTCCAGAGGATGCGCATCCGTTTCTCACTCGACGCGTTCTTGAATCGGTGCGGGATGTTCGCGGGCACGAACGTGGTGTCGTGCGTCGTCAGCGGGGTCTCGGCGCCGTCGATGTCGACGATCGCCTCACCTTCGATGATCATGACCGACTCGATGCAGTTGTGTGTGTGGTGCGCGATCTCGGCGCCAGGTTCGAAGGTCGTGATGCCGTTCAGAAACGAAGTCGCACCGACAGCCGTCGTCGTGAGCGGAATCGTGCGAGCCCCGTTGCCGCGCTCGATGAAGGGCATTTCATCGGGTCGGAAGATCTGGGGTGAAGTGGCGACGCGGTCGGTCATTCTGGCTCCTTCGCTCGGGCGGGCGGCACTAGGCAGTCTAGTCGAGACCGTGCCATATTCTATAGTTCACAAGCCTGCGCAATAGTCTTCAGGGCATTACCATTGTGAACGAGCCGCACTCACAGAATGACCTGCCGCCGGCCCCAGTGTCGGCCCTTCGCAGAGGAGCCCCATGACCGCACCGAACGAGTCCCGACGACTGCCGCTTGCCGACGCGATCTACGAGCGTCTACGAGACCAGCTCATGGCCGGCGAGCGCGAGCCCGGCGAGGTGCTGAACATCGCCACACTCTCGCGCGATCTCGAGGCCAGCCAGACCCCCATCCGTGAGGCGCTTGCCCGACTCGAGCACACAGGGCTCGTCGAGCGACAGGCGCTTAAGGGCTACCGCGTCTCGCCGCTGTTCACCGAGCGCGAGCTGGGCAAGCTGATGGATGTGCGCATCATCATCGAGCCAGCCATGGCGTTCGAGGCGGGTCGGCGGATCACGCCCGAGTTCCTCGAGGATCTGCTTGACACCATCGAGGCGCTTGAGCGGGTCGAGAAGCAGGCGTCACCCGAGTCGTTCAAAGAGTTCTGGCGCAATGACGAAGAGTTTCACGCTCGCATCGCGCGCCAGACCGACAACCCGTTTCTCGAGAATGCGCACGCGTCGATCGGCGGCCAGGTGCAGCGGTTCAGGCTCTCGGCGCGGCTGCAGTCGACCGACGGGCTGAAGGCGGCTGAAGAGCACCGCGCCATCTACGAGGCGTACGAGCGATCGGACGCGCAGGGGGCGGCGGATCGGATGCGCGAGCACTTGGAAGGCGCGAGGACTCGGGCGCTCCAGGATCGCAAGACGATCCGTCGCGCTGACTCTGAGTAGCGATCGCCAGTCTGGCGCGAGCGCTCTCGTGACTATAGTCTTGAGCTGACGACTATAGTCATGAACCGGCGTGCGCAAGCACGCTGAGAGGAGACACTGTGAGCTCGCAAGAACATCAGCCTGTCGTGCTGTTCAGCGGACTGGCCACGGTCAAGGCGCTCGACGACGAGATCCTTGAGGCGTTCACCGCCGAGACCGGCATTCAAGTCGAACGCAACTATGACCCGACGACCGAACTGCAGCGCCGCATGGAAGCGGGGGAGCGACCCGATCTGCTGATCGCTGCGACTGGATCCGTGCCCGGCATCGCTGAGGCGACGGGTGCCCTGAACGAGGAGACAGCCGTTGCCCTTGTGACGACCGCGATCGGATTCGGTGTGAAGCAGGGGGATGCGCATCCGCCCATCGGCACCGTCGACGAGCTGGTCGCGACCCTGAAGGCAACGCGCTCACTCGCATACTCCCGGGCTGGCCAGAGTGGCATCTACGTACAGAAGCTGCTGAAGCAGCTCGGCATCTTCGACGAGGTCGAGGCGAAGGCCACGCCGCTGCCGAAGGGCTTCACGGGCGAGGCCGTCGTCGATGGCCGCGCAAGCCTGGCGGTGCAGCAGCTTAGCGAGCTCGCCTACGTCGACGGCGTCGACATCGTTGGCTCGCTGCCCGAGGCCGTGCAGCACATCACCGAGTTCTCGGGCGTGCTCGGGGTCGAAGTGGCCGAGGATTCAGACGCCGCGAAGCTGCTTTCGTATCTGCACAGCGAGAAGGCTGCGGGCGCATATCGCCGCTCGGGCCTCGAAGTCGCCTGAAGTTGCGAAAGCGCACCGGTTTGACCGTCAAACCGGCGCGCTTTTGGCAACTCGTCGAAGAGTGTGGGCGAGCGAAATGGCGGTGAGCCCTGATGTTCTCGGGTTCTCGGGGCTCGGCGCGGACTCGAAGCGCATCCGAAACCTGCCGGCCGGCCCCGAGGCCTCGATGTCGTGACTGCTGAGTTCGGCATCCGGGTCGGCGACCAGCTCGACCTGCACGCGCTGCAGCGACCGCTCGAGCGCGGTCGCGCTGTCGCCCGTGCCGCGAGTCGCCCACGCAAGCGCCACCGCGACGTTGACGTTGCCCGGAAACTTCTTGATCGCATCCGCCGGCCCACCGCTGAAGACGACCTTCGGCTCGTCGCCCGGCCGCAGCGCGCGCAAGTCGGCGGCTTCTTCGGCAGACATCCACGGCTGCACGAGCGACCCGGCGAGTTTTCGAGTGCGGATGCGCACAGCAGCGAGTCCATCGGCTTCTGCGGCTGCCCCCAGCAGGTCGAACCCGCCGATGGCCCCTGGTGTGATGTGCAGGCGGCCGGGTCCCTGCAGCAGCTTCGCCCGCGTGTCGGGGTAGGCGAGCGCGCCGACAGAGGTCAGCACGAGGTCGCGGCCGGCGGCGACCACGCCCGGCCCGAGGTCTCGCGCAGCAGACACCCCCGCGCACTCGACGACCAGATCGGCCCGGTCAACCAGCTCACGCCATCCGTCGTTGCTGTGCGACCCGTCGTTACTGTGCAGCTCTACACCGAGTGAGCCACGTGCCTCGTGTGCCTCGACATCGCGCACGACGGCCTGCAGCGCCCAGCGCCCACTCGACACCTCTGGCTGCAGCAGACCGGTCAGCTGACGGCCGATCGCGCCGAATCCGAGCAGCAGAATTCGGGTCATGGGGGACTCCAATCGCAGGGTGTCACCAGCCTAGGTGAGCCGAATGTAGTTGATTCTCTGCAGATGGCTCTCTATGCACCCCAACCACGGCAATCCGCCCAAAATTGACTCGGTTCGCAACACAGCGAACGACGAAGCAGGGCCGGGCGCGTCGAAACGGCATCGACGCGCCCGGCCCTGGTGACCGTGTGAATCAGCCGATCTCGATGCCGAAGGTCTTCACCACCGAGTAGATGGCGAGGGCTGCGACCAGCAGGCTGCAGACCGCGAGGATCACATTGAGCACGGTGTTCTTGCGGAACACCTTGGGCTCGTCGCGCGTGCGCAGCACCCATACCGCGACGACGACTGCGAGCAAGAAGATGCCGGCTGCCGTTCCGCCGATGAGCACCATGATGACGGGCTCGTTGACGATCAGGAAGCTGATGCACCACAGCGACGGGATGACCACCGTGAGGACGCGGATCCACTTCTTGCGCTTGGCCATGTCCTTCCAGTCGAACAGGCCCATGAGGCCAAAGGTGTTGGCCCACTGGCGCGGCACCGAGGCGGCGACTCCGATGACGGTCGAGAACAGTACGAAGATCGCGCCGACCAAGAAGAGCGTGCTCGCCCAGTCGCCGAGGATTGATGTGTAGATGTTCGAGAGGGTCAGCAGCATTTCGTTGCCCGACGGCACGAGGCCCTGCGGGTGGAGGATGGATGCGCCGAGAGTGAAGAACGACATGGTGCAGATGGTCGAGATCATCCAGCCCACGAGCACGTCGAGGCTCATGATGTTGATCCAGCCCTTGGCGCGCTGCTGCCACTCCTTGGTGCCGTCGTTGGGGCCGGTCCAGCGGGCGTAGCCCTTCTCGATGCACCAGTAGGTGTAGGCGGTCATCTCTTCGGCGCCGACGCCGGTGATGCCGAACATGGCGACGGCGAAACCGAGAGCGCCGGCCGGGATCGCAAAGGTGAGGCCGCTGGCGATGTCTGCTGCCGAGTACGCGTAGTCGGTCATCGGCAGCACGGCGGCGAGGCCGACGGTGATCGCGGTGAGCACGACGATGGCGACGACGCAGATGCGCTCGACGACCGAGTATTTGGCGGTGATCATCATGGCGATGACGGTGAGGGTGGTGACGATCGCCCAGAACGCGAGCGAGGGGCCACTGAGAGGTTCTCCGATCACCGGCGCGAGGATGCTTAAAGCGCCGGCTGTTCCTCCGATGATGCCGCCTCGTTGGAGCGCCTTGCAGAGCTCCATGATGATCCAGGCGTAGTTGATGATGCCGAGGCCCTTGACTTTCGGGCCGATCGACGCGTAGCCCTCAAGCGCGGGCTTGCCGGTGATGATCGTCCACTGCGCGAGCTCGAGCTGCACCCAGACCTTGACGGTCGAGGCGATGATGACCATCCACAGCAGGGCGAAGCCTGCCTGGGCGCCGAGCGAGGTGGTGACGATGAGCTCGCCCGAGCCGACGATCATGGCGGAGGTGATGATGCCGGGGCCAAGGTACTTGAAGCGCTCACGGAATCGCGTCGGCGCCTTCTGCACATCGGAGGCGTCGAGCTTGTACGGATCCGATTCCGTGATGTGGTGCTTCTTCGGCACTTCGGTCTGTGACATTCGTGGTCTCCATCGATCTCGAACGGGCTCCCTGGAGCGGGATCCATACGGCGGTGTATTGGGCTACCGAAACTATAGTGTTGCTATCGATAATGCACAACAGCACGTTTTGCTATAGACCTGGGTGCTCAGTCCGCACGCGTGAGACGGGCGAGCAGATCGGCGGCTGCCGCCTGCGGGCCCGCGAGCACGGGCATACTGATCTCCCTTTGGAGATCAGCTGCGATCGGCGCCAGCGAGTACTGCGCGAGCATGACGGCATCGAACTTCGCATCCACGTTGCGAACTCCGGCGACGACGCTGGCCAGCAGCGCATCCGCGTCTCCTGTCGCCTCGAACGACCCGGCCGGCACGACAGAATGCAGGGTCGGTGCGCTCTCGACACCCGCGGCGAGCTGCTCGAGCCGAGCGATGGTGTCGGCTCGTGAAGCCTCGAGGGTTGCGACGACGAGCACATCGGCGAATCGGCCGCCCAACGTCTCGGCGAACACCGACTCGTCCGCGGCGAGCACGGGGATGCTCGCGTCAGACTCGGTCGCGACCGTGCCGTACATCGAGCACGTCAGCAGCACCGCATCCGCCCCCTCCTGCACAGCGTGGTCGATCAGCCGCTGCATGCGCAGATCGAGCTCGGGCGTGAGGCCGCCGCGCGCGCTCGCCTCTTTGAGCAGGCGGTCGTCGAGGATGTTCCAGATCACGACGCCGGGCACTGCGCTCTGCAACGCGGATGCGGCGGGCGCGATCGCTGCGGAGGTTCCGCTGATCAGGGCGATCAGGGGCTCGCTGGTCTGCGATTCGGGCATGTGCTCAGGCATTGCGGCTCTCCTCTGGCTGTCGCTGGGCCGGCGACCGTTCAGCCCATACGGCTCAGCCCATCCGAGTGTTGCGGCGGTCGTCGTGCTCGGGCGGTACTCGCAGCCGATCCATCCGGGGTAGCCGGTGCGCTCGAGCATCGCGAACACTGACGCCCAGTCGAGCACCCCGGTGCCGGGCTCGCCTCGCGACGGCGGATCAGCGATCTGAATGTGCGCGGTGATCGGCAGCAGCTCGTCGAGACGCGCGAGCACGCTGCCGTCGACGATCTCCAGGTGGTAGAGATCGAGCAGCAGCTGCACGCGGTCGGAACCGACTTCGTGCACGATGTCTACCGCGTCGTCGATGCCGCGGTAGGCGAAGCCTGGCATGTCGCCGCGGTTCTGCATCTCGAGCACGGGCAGCACGCCGGTTCCTTCTGCCTGCCGTGCCGCCCATGCAATGCGCTCTGTGGCCAGGTCGAGGGCAGCCTGCTGGCTCTGGCGAGGGGCGAGGGCACCTGCGCGGATGTGTACGAAGTCAGACGCGAGCGTGGTTGCCGCGGTGAGCGCCGCCTCGAAGCTGCGCTTGAAGTCGTCTTCAGCCCCGGGAACGGATGCCCAGCCGAGTGCGCCGGGGGAGCCCGCGGCCCCGGCGGGGGTGTTGATCAGCACCTGCTTGAGATTGCTGGCACGCAGCAGAGCGGCGATCTCTGGTGTGCGGCCCACCCACTGGTCGGGAAACTCGACTCCGCGGAATCCGGCGGCGGATGCGGCGGCGAACCGGTCGTCGAAGTCGACTTCTGTGAACAGCCAGTGCAGGTTTGCGGTGAAGCGCAGGCCAGTCATCGGTACTCCCATCGTCGCGGTTCGATGTGTTTAATATAGTATAGTTTGTTCACTGTCGGGTGTCGATTGTCGACGCCGAATCAGTGACGCAGTGGCGTGGCAATGATGCCAGGGGAGGATTAACGAGGTGAGCAGAACACTCATAGTCGCGGGGGCCGGAATCGTCGGGCTCTCGACGGCGTATTCGCTTGCGAAGGCGGGCAACCGCGTCATCGTGCTCGACAAGGAGGAACACGTTGCCGCGCATCAGACGGGCAACAACTCCGGCGTCATCCATTCGGGTCTCTATTACACGCCTGGAAGCCTGAAGGCGAAGCTCAGCGTCGACGGCGCATCGTCGATTCGCGACTTCGCGGTTGAGCACGGCGTCAAAGTCGACATCTGCGGCAAGCTCGTCGTCGCGACCGATGACAAGCAGCTGCCGCAGCTGAACGAGCTGCTGCGTCGCGGCAAGGAGAACGGCGTGCCGGCTCGGCTGGTGAGCCCCGAAGAGGCTCGCGAGTATGAGCCGCACGTGTCGACCGTGGGTGCGCTGCACGTCGAGTCGACCGGCATCATCGACTACAAAGGTGTCTGCGAGGCGCTCGCGAGACTCATCCGTGAACTCGGCGGCGAGATCCGCTTCGGTGCCGAAGTCAAAGGCGTGAAGGCTGACGCGCTCGGTGTGACCGTCGAGACGCGCAACGGCAGTGTGCGGGGCCACTACTTCGTGAACTGCGGTGGCTTGCACAGCGACCGCATCGCGCGTCTGGCCGGCCTGAAGCCGAGCGTGCGCATCATTCCCTTCAGGGGCGAGTACTACGAGCTGATCCCCGAAGAGCAGCACCTCGTGCGAGGCCTCATCTACCCCGTCCCTGACCCTCAGTTTCCGTTCCTGGGCGTGCACCTCACGAAGATGATCGACGGCTCAGTGCACGCGGGCCCGAACGCGATCTTCGCCTTCGCTCGCGAGGGCTACAAGTGGCTCAACATCAACCCCCGCGACATGCTCGAGAGCGCAGCATGGCCGGGCCTCTGGAAGCTGGGGGCAAAGTTCTGGAAGGTCGGCCTCGCCGAGACCTACCGCTCGTTCTCGCGTAAGAAGGCGCTTGAGGGGCTTCGTGAGCTCGTGCCTGCTTTGGGAGACAAAGCGATCGTGCCGACACACAACGGCGTCCGAGCGCAGGCGATGAACCGAGACGGAACGATGGTCGATGATTTTCTGTTCGAGCGCGGACAGCGGCAGATTCACGTGCTGAACGCGCCGTCTCCGGCGGCCACCGCATCCCTCGAGATCGGCAAGCGCATCGCTACCGAACTGCTGGACATGGCCAAGTGATGCTCGTCTCACCCGAGGTGCTGCACGAGCAGATCGTCGCCATTCTCGCTGCATGGGGCGCCCCAGCGCACAAGGCCGAGGCTGCGGCCGACGTCATGGTCGACACCGACCTCTCTGGCATCGACTCGCACGGTGTTGCGATGCTGCAGTTCTATGAAGAGCTGCGCGACTCTGGCCGGCTCGTACTCGATGCCGAGCCCGAGGTGCTCGAAGACCGACACGGATTCGCGGTGCTGGATGCGCGCGAGGGGCTCGGTCACCCCATCGCGATCGAGGCGATGAAGACTGCGGCCGCGAAGGCGAAGCGCTCTGGCATCGGAGCAGTTGCGGTGCGCGGGTCGAACCACTTCGGCGCACTCGGCTACTACGCGAGGCTCGCTGTCGAAGAGGGCTGCATCGGCTTTGTCACCACGGCGACGCGCACGAAGGTCGCCTCTGCCACCGGAGGCGTGAGCCCGGTGCTCGGCACGAATCCGCTGGCGTTTGCCGCTCCTGCGGCCGGTGCTGAGCCGCTCGTGGTCGACATGTCGACCAGTGTGGTCGCCTTGAACAAGGTGCGCGCGTATGGCCTGCGCGGCAAGCCGTTGCCTTCTGGCTGGGTGATCGACTCGGCCGGAGAGCCGCTGACCGACGGGCTTGAGGCATATGAACTGCTGCGTCGGGGTGAGGCCACGATCTGTGCGCTGGGCGGTGCCGGCACTGAGAACGGCGGCCACAAGGGCTTTGGCCTGAGTCTGATGGTGCAGATTCTGAGCTCGGCCCTTGCCGGAGCGGGGCAGCCCGGCCACGAAGACGACCGCGACAATCTCGGCCATTTCTTCATGGCTATCGATGTGTCTGCTGGAGTTTCTGCCGAGACCGTGCCGTCGTATGTTGCCGAGCTCATTGCCAATGTGCGCAGTGGCCCAGGCGAGGTGCTCGTGCCGGGCGAGCCCGAAGAGGCGTCTCGGCGGATGCGCGAAGCAGAGGGCATACCCGTGCCGGATGCGCTGCTCGAGGGTGTGCGCGGTGTCGCCGAGCGTGCGGGTGCGCCGTTCCTCATCGGTGCCTGAGGGGCCGCGCAGGTCCCCATCGGTGGTTGAGGAGCCGCATCGCGGCGTCACGAAACCGCGCTGCCTATCCTTATCGGTGGTTGAGGAGCCGCGGAGCGGCGTCACGAAACCAGCGAGGGTGCGTGCCCGCCAGTAGGGGAATCCGAGTGTAGGTGACCGAGAGTAGGAGCCAGCCTCCTACTCTCGGTCAAACTCCTACCCTCGGCACGCGCCACCACCCGAAACAAGAGCCGAGCACGTCGCAACTGCATTGACGCATTCGGCCCTTGAGCTTGTGAAGATCAGGCGGTCTGCTCGTTTGGCGGTAGTCGGGACTACTGCCTGAGTTCGTCACACGTCGCCGATAGGCTTCTGGTGACCGAAGGAGACTCCAGCGTGGCTAAACAAATCAACGTTGTCGGTGCCGTAATCGTTCGCGATGAAACGATTCTTTGTGCTCAGCGGGGCCCGGGGGCGCTCGAAGGTATGTGGGAGTTTCCTGGCGGCAAGATTGAGCCTGGCGAGACTCCCGAAGAGGCTTTGCGCCGTGAGCTTGTCGAGGAACTACTGATCGACGTAGAGGTCGGCAAAAAAGTGGTCACGACCGTGTACGAGTATGACTTTGGCGTTGTCACGTTGACTACGTTCTACTGCCGGCTTGATGAGGGCGAACCCACCCTCACAGAGCACGTGGCAGTGAGATGGCTCGCAGTAGAAGAGCTCCCGTCGCTCGAGTGGGCGCCCGCCGATGTGCCAGCAATTGACAAGATACGCAGCGACTTCAGAGCGGTCCATGCGTGACACTTCGAGCGATACCGACTTTGCGCTCGATATTCAGCACGGCTATGTGAGTAAGCAGGTAGGTGCGCGAAAGGTCGCGAATCCGCAGCTCATTCTGAACAACGACCAAGGGTCGATGCTGCGAGCCCTGCGTGAAGAGCTCAGCACGGCATCAGAATTCACGTGGTCGGTCGCGTTCGTCTCGCCTCGCGCCGTCGCGCTGCTCAAACAGGAGCTCGTTGATTTCACTGCCCGGGGCGGCAAAGGAACGATCGTCACCTCCGACTACCTAGGGTTCAATTCACCAGGTGCCTTCCGCGAGCTTCTTGGGCTCTCGAGGCTGGGGATTCCGACGCGTATTTATCGGCAGAGCGACTTCCACCCGAAGGGATACATCTTCCGCCAAGGAGAGCTCACCACGGCAATTGTCGGCAGCAGCAACCTCACCGAACGCGCTCTCGTCACGAACCACGAGTGGAACATCCGCGTTACGTCCGCTTGGGAGAGCGACCTCACCGATCAGCTGAACACACTGGTCGACGAGCAGGTGACTGATTCTGGACTTCTGAGTGAGCAATGGATCACGGCTTATGCCGAGAACTACGTGGCACCCCAGTCGCGCACCGTTCCTCGCCCCGAACCGACTCCGCTAGAGACAGCGATTGGTGCGTCGCCCGCCTATGCGACATTCACCATTCAGCCGAACAGGATGCAGGTCGAGGCGCTTCGCAGAATTTCAGAGCTGCGTGATTCGGGTGCCAAGCGCTCGCTCGTAGTTTCGGCGACCGGAACGGGCAAGACAATTTTGTCCGCGTTGGATGTGCGGGCGGTGCAGCCGCAGCGGTTGCTGTTTGTGGTGCACCGAGAGCAGATCATTGACAAGGCAATTGACGAGTTCATGAAGGTACTCGGGGAGCCGCGCGAGAGTTTCGGCAAGCTTGTAGGTGGTCATCGCGAACTTGATCGAAAGTACGTGTTTGCCTCCATCCAGACGTTGTCGAAGGAGGAGACTCTGCGTGGGATCGCCCCGGATGCATTCGACTACATGCTTGTCGATGAGGTGCATCGCTCCGGTGCGTCCTCCTACCGAAAGGTTCTCGACCATTTCACGCCCGACTTTTTGTTGGGCATGACCGCGACCCCAGAACGAACCGACGGGTTCAACGTATTCGAGCTCTTCGACTACAACGTTCCGTATGAGATTCGGTTGAATGAGGCACTCGATGCCGACATGCTGAGTCCATTCCATTACTACGGTGTGACAGACCTTGAGTTTGCGGATGGAACGACGACTGACGACTTCACAACGGTTCAGAAGCTGGCTTCTGATGAGCGCGTTGACCACATCATTCGCGCCCTCGAAACGTACGGTCACCGCGACATTGCTCCTAAGGGGCTGATGTTCTGCAGTGGTCTGGCCGAGGCGGCAGAACTTTCTGAAGCGCTCAACCAGCGCAGCGTTGATCGGCGTCGTTTGCGCACGATTGCACTTGGTGGCGACTCGTCCCTAGTAGAGCGCGAATCGGCTGTCGCCCGTCTTGAGAACGGTGAGCTTGATTACATCCTGACCGTCGACATCTTCAATGAGGGCGTTGACATTCCGTCGGTGAACCAGATCGTCATGCTGCGTCAAACTGCGTCGTCGATCGTGTTCGTGCAGCAGCTCGGGCGTGGGCTGCGCAAGAGCGACGGCAAAGAGCATCTGGTGGTGATCGATGTCATCGGCAACTACACGAACAACTTCTTGATCCCGGTAGCGCTGTTTGGTGATGCAAGTCTCAATCGTGAATCAGTGCGCCAGAAGCTGATTTCAGCAGAAGAGGTTGGTGTCATCGCTGGGCTATCAAGCGTGCGATTCGACGAGATTTCGCGCGACAGAGTGCTGAAATCCATCGCAACCACCAAGCTGGATGACCTCCGACGCATCCGCACCGCGATGGAACAGATGCGCAATCGAGTCGGAAAGCTTCCGGCACTCTACGACTTCTATCGGTTTGATTCCGCGGATCCCGTCATCCTTGCGACGAAAGCGGAGCATTACCCCAACCTGCTCAACAAGGTATTCAAAGCTGGCCTTTCGTTCTCGGAAGCAGAGAGCAAGTACCTGCAGTTCCTGTCGAACGAAGTACTGCCCGCCAAACGGCTGCACGACCTAGTGCTGCTTCGCTTGCTTTTGGCGGGTGAGACGCTGACATCTGATCAAGTTGCCGAGAGGTTCGAAGAGCAAGAGATTGACTCGTCGCCGGCGTCGGTCGCGAGTGCGATCAATGTCTTGGCGTTGGGGTTCAATTCGACGGATGCTGAGCTCAAGAAATACGGGCAGGGTGTGGCAGTCGTGGAGCCCGAGGGGAGCGTTCGGTTGAACGAATCGTTCCGTAGGTCCTACGACACAACCTCCGCTTTTAAAACTGCCGTCGATGACCTCATCTTCACGGGCCTCGAGCTCATCGAGGCGCGGTACGACACCGATCGTCCGTTCACAGAGGGCAAGTTCTATGGCCGCAAGGACGCCTGCCGGTCACTCCTTTGGCCAAAGAATGTTCAGGCGACGATCTATGGCTACAAGGTCCATCGCACAACCCAAACCTGCCCGATCTTCGTAACCCTGCATAAGGCCGAAGATGTCTCTGCAAGCACTGCGTATGAAGACGCCCTCCTAGATCCGTCGACCATGCTGTGGTTCACGAGAAGCCGCCGAACGTTGCAGTCCGATGAGGTTCGAGCGATTACATCAAACAGCGTCGACCTGCATGTCTTTGCGAAGAAGGACGATGCTGAAGGGTCTGACTTTTACTACCTTGGGCAGGCCCATGCCGTGAGCCCTGAGCAGACCACAATGGGCGACGATCTCAGTGTCGTGAAGATGCAACTGAAGTTCGAGAAGCCGTTGAGCGCAGCGATATTTGACTACTTCCAGCCTGAGCTGACGTAGTACGCGCGATCCTATGCGGCTGCGACCTCGTCGGCAATGTCGTGGAAGGCTGCCCACGGGTTCCTCCGTCTGTCGCGCATTCGGGTGATGGAGTGTTTCGTTGCAAGGTGGTTGGCTAGCTCGCGCGATCGATCATGAGGAAGCTGCTGCAGCCACTCGTGCAGTGCGGTCTTGCCGGCCTCGCTGATCTCGTTCGGCGCCATCGCTCCCAGGCCGAGGTTCAGGCCGAGTGCGGTGCTGTGTGCGACTGCAAACAGCTGATCGAGAAACGCCTCACGCACCCCCTCGCGCATCGTGCTGATCGGAGTCGACCAAGCGCCAGCATTGAGCTCCGCCGCAGCCTTGACAGCCGCCTCCATCAGAGGGTCGAACCTGGTGATCTGCTTGTCGGTGACGTGCGCAATGAACGTCTTGCGCGCATCCGTTGTGTGTTTGGAGAGCGTGTCGATCGTCAGCTCGGTGAATGCCTGCAGGTTGTCTGCGGACACTCCTTCGGGCGGGACGCCGATGCCGCCGTCTTCAATCGCCTGCATGCTGAAGGTCACGGCGCGGTACGCGGCCGCGGCCCGCCTCGTGTGGCCAGGCAAGCGCCTAGTGCGGGGGACGGTCGGGCGACTTCTGCCCTGACTTCAGTTCCGACACGGCGCGAGCAAAACCCGGAGCTCCGCTTCGGGCCAGGCTCTGCAGGAGCTGCTCTTCTGTTGTCGGAGGCCGAACCATCGCCGCGGCTTGATCGCAGACGATGCGTCGAGCCAAAGCGGGTTTCAGATCGAACTGGTCGAGCAGAAACTCGTCGGCCGTGACGGCTTCGAGCCTGAGCGGTGCAAGTGCAGAGCTGGGAAAGTCTCTGATGTTCTCGGTCACAATGATGTCTGCGCGGCCCACGAGCGCCGCGGCGACAACATGGCGGTCGTTGGGGTCGGGCAGCTCGATGCTTTCGACGAGCGGCTCCCAGCCATCGACCATTGCGTCGTCGAACGCCTCGTTCATCGACCGAAACCGGCTGCGCAGCCGACTTGGGTCGATGTCAGGGTGGACTCGGAGAAGCGCGTGGAGCGCCTCGTCCACGACCCGGCTCGACCACAACGGCCGAAACACTCCAGATTCTGCGATGCGGAGAAGAGTGTCCGTCCGTGCCATGGGAACGAGCGTGCAGGCATCGAGAAATGCCGCGAACCGAGCCAACGCCCTAGGACTTTCTCGCTTCAGCCAGGGCAGCCTGGTAGTCACTTGGCGTCGTGTCGTATAGACCGTCTTCGTGGGCCTGCCTCGTCATCTCATCCAGGCGGTCGCGACGTTCTGTTCGCTTGCGGTCTCGGTATGCCAATACGTCTCGGAGTCGCAGTCGCCGATGACGGGACTCTCCGAGCCTCTCGTACGGGAGCTCGTGTTCGTCGAGCAGCCGAACAATCGTGCTGCGGCTGATACCCAGCAGGCTCGCCGCCTGCTGGGTGGTCATCTGCCGGTCGATCGGTTCGACGCTGACAGCTGCCCCCTGTTCCATGGCGTGCACAACCTGTTGCAGCACCTCGTAGGCCTCCAAGGGAAGAGGGATCTGTTCTCCGTCAGGGCCGACGAGCACAGCGGGCTCAGAATGGCTCTCGAGGTATCGCGCGAGTTTGAACATCTCACCGAAGTCATTGGGCGGGTCAACGACATGCGCCTTCTTTCGGGGCGGGGACACTCGTGCGTTCATGTGGCCATTATCGCTCAATTCACTTAATTCGCGCAATTCGATCATCGCAATTCTCGTTCCGTAGTGCTGGCCCCGTCGTTGTATGAGACTGGCAGGCACCACTGACGTGGCTCTGCAGGTCAGGTCCCACACCTGATTTCGTGACACCGCTTCGCGACTCCTCACTCATCGGCCGGCGTAGATTCCCGCGAAAGTCACACCACGCGCGACAATGAAAGGCATGGCACGACCAAGCAAGCGCGATCACGTACTCGAAGCTGCCGAGCAAGTGTTCGCCGACAAGGGGTATGACCGCGCGACGATGCGCAATATTGCCGATGCAGCCGAAGTGGGCCTGCCGCTGGTCACCTACCACTTTGAGACCAAGCTCAACCTCTACCGCTCGATCTTCGAGCGGTACCAGTACTGGAACGAAGCGCGACGCGAGGCCCTTCGTGAGGTTGATCGCGCATCCGATGACGCCCTCGAGCAGATTGTCGACGCCTTCCTGCTCGTCGGAAGACACGACCAAGCCGACACCCGCACCGCGAACTACCTGCGGCTCGTACTGCGGGAAGCCAGCGATCCGCACGGTCCCGAGCGCAACATCATCGCAGATCTCTTCGACCCGATGGCAAGGGAGTTCATCGAAGCCCTCGAAGCTGTGATTCCGGGCAAGCCGAAGGGCTTCCACCGCTGGGCATATCTCTTCGCAGTCGGCGCCTACACGTCAACGAACGTGGGGGAGCGTGAGGAGGCACTGGCTGACGGTGCATCTAACTCGCGCGACCGGCTGCAGTATCTGCACAGCTTCATCTGTGCGGGCATCCGTCACGGCGGCTGACAGCCTGCGGCCCGAAACGCAGGGCACTCTTGCATTCGAAACTGTACGCACGTACAGTTAGTCAAAACCGTCCCGGAAGGACTCAAGGATGCATTCTTCCTATAAGTGGATTGTGCTGTTCGGCGCATTCATCATCTACCTCTTTGACGCACTTGAAATCGCGATTCTGTCGTTCGCGCTGCCTGCGGTGTCACAAGAGTTCGGCCTCGAACCCGTACAGGCGGGCTTGCTCGCAACAGCGACCCTGCTCGGCATGGGCTTCAGCGGCCCGATCATGGGCTGGCTCGCCGACAACCGTGGCCGCAAGTTCGCGCTCATCGTCTGCCTCATCGTGTTCATTGCGCTCACCGCAGCCATCTACGTGGTGCCGAACTTCGGCGTCTTCATCGTGCTGCGGTTCGTCGCGGGCCTTGGCCTCGGCGGTGTGTGGAGCATCATCTCGGCATTCGTGGTTGAGACGTGGCCTCCGCACCAGCGTGGCAAGGCCGTCGCATTCGTGCTGGCCTCGTTCCCGATCGGCGGTGTCGCTGCTGCTCAGCTCGCGACGTTCATGATGCCCAACTGGCGGCTTATGTTCTTGATTGCGGGCCTGTCGGCGGCGCTGCCGCTGCTGATCGCGATCTTCCTGTTCAAGGAGTCGGCGGTCTGGCAGGAAGAGCGGGCCAAACGCGAGCCGGGTGAGAACGCCAACTTGAACGAACTGTTCAAGCCGGGCATTGCACGCGTCACCATTTTCGCGAGCCTCGTCGCCACCGCCGCGTTTGTGGCCTACTACGGCGCAAGCACGTGGCTGCCGAGCTACCTCGAGACCGAGCGCGGACTCGAACCGCACGCAGTCGGTCAGTTCATGACCTGGCTCAACCTCGGCATGTTCGCCGGATACATCGTGTTCGGTTGGCTCGCCGACAAGATCGGCAAGAAGAACGCGCTGCTGATCGCGATGTTCGGCTCGGGTGTGCTGATGCCGCTCTATGGCATCGTCACCGATCAGTCGGTGCTGCTCTGGCTCGGCCCGCTCTACGCATTCTTCATGACCTTCGCCGGCCTCTTCGGCTCGTACCTAGGCGAACTCTTCCCCACGCGGATCCGTGCAACCGGCGCTGGCTTCACGTTCAACGTCGGCCGAGGAATCTCGGCCTTCGCGCCGATGATTCTGGGTGGCGTTGCCGCCGCCACCTCGTTCGCAGCGGGTCTCGTGGTTGCAGGGCTCGTGTTCTTGCTCGGCGGAGTGTTCCTGCTCTTCCTGCCGAAGGCGCCGTCAGACGTAAAGGCCGTCACCGAAACCTCAACCCTGAAGGGAGTCAAGACTGATGCGTAAGCTCGTTGACATTTCTGTTCCGCTCAAGGCTGGAATCAAATCCGATCCTCCTGGCCACGAACCGAAGATCGAGTACTTCGATCACAAGCAGACTGCCGAGGACGTCGTCGCGTTCTTCCCGGGCGCGAAGGTCGAAGACCTGCCTGACAGTGAGGGCTGGGCGATTGAGCGAATCACCGCTAGCACCCACACAGGCACACACCTCGATGCCCCGTACCACTTCTCGTCGATCATGGACGGCGGAGCCCGCGCCATCACCATCGACGAAGTGCCACTCGACTGGTGCTTTCAGAACGGCGTGAAGCTCGACTTCAGGCACTTCGAAGACGGCTACGTGGTGACTCCTGACGACATTGACGCTGAGCTCGAGCGCATCGGCCACACCCTCGAAGAGCTTGACATCGTGCTCGTCAACACAAGCGCGGGTACTCGCTACGGCGAAGACGACTACGTCTCGAAAGGCTGTGGCATCGGCCGAGAGGCTACGCTGCACCTGCTGAAGCAGGGCGTTCGGGTGACGGGAACGGATGCGTGGAGCTGGGATGCGCCGTTCGTCTGGACCGCAGAGAAGTACAAGGAGTCGCACAACGCCAGCCTCATCTGGGAGGGGCATCGCGCCGGCCGAGAGATCGGCTACTGCCACATCGAGAAGCTGCACAACCTCGAGTCGCTGCCCGGCCACGGCTTCAAGGTGGTCTGCTTCCCGGTCAAGATTCACGAGGCGTCCGCTGGCTGGACCCGCGCCGTCGCAATCTTCGAGGAGGACTAGTGCGAATCGCATCGATTGACGTCGAAGGCGTACGCCGCTTTGGCCGCGTAGACGGCGAGAGCTTCGTGCCGCTCGCCGTGGGGCAGGATCCGCTGAGCCTGCTAGACGCCACAGTCGCCCTGCAGTGGGACGCACCCGTGCCGTTCTCAGCGACCGGGCCACTGCATCCGCCGCTTCCGGTGACGTCGCTGCGCGACTTCATCACGTTCGAACAGCACACCGCTGGGTCGCTGCGTGCGGTGACGGGCAAGGATGAGGTGCCGGAAGCCTGGTTCGAGGCGCCCGCGTTCTACTTCACGAATCCGCATGCGGCGATCGGCTCAGGCCAGGACGTACCGATGCCACCGGGCAGCGAGGTCTTTGATTTCGAGCTCGAAGTGGCAGTCGTGATCGGGCGCGACGGCTACAACCTGTCGGTCGAAGAGGCGTGGGAGCACATCGGGGGCTACACGATCTTCAATGACTGGTCGGCGCGCGATCTGCAGCAGCGTGAGATGCGGGTGGGGCTCGGGCCCGCAAAGGGCAAGGACACCGCGACGACCATCGGGCCGGTGATCGTGACGCCTGATGAGCTTGCGGCTTCGCGTGACGGTGATCGCCTCAGCCTCGACATGGAAGTCTCGATCAACGGTCACCGGATCGGCGGCGACTCGCTGGCGAACATGGCGTGGTCGTTCGCTGAACTGATCTCGTACGCGAGCCGAGGCACGTGGGTTCGTCGAGGCGACATCCTGGGGTCGGGCACGTCGGGTGGCGGATGTCTCGCGGAGTTCTGGGGATGGTCGGGTGCGCAGGTGCCGACTCCTCTGACCGTGGGCGATGAAGTGTCGATGACCGTTGAAGGCATCGGAACCGTCAGCAACCGCATCGTCGCCGGCCCGCCGATGCATGAGGTGCCCGCAGCTCGACGCGTGAAGTGGAGCCAGCCGCCGCTGCCGTGAGCGTGTGCCGATACGTAGTTGATTCTCGGGAAGTGTTCCGCTGCGTAGTTTCTGTGCGGCGCGTTGCCGAGAAATGACTACGTTCGGCGCACGCCCCGCGGGGTCAGTACGGCCGATACCCGGGCTGCTGGAAGTGGCCGTTGCGCGCGTTGTATTCGCGCATCCGCTGGTCATTGATCGCCCGGATGACCCCCGGGATCGTACACAGGTCGACGATCCACCAGATGAAGAACGCGAGGAGTCCAACGAAGCCGATTCCCAGCCACAGTGTCGCCCACGAACCGAACCACAGCACGATCTGGCCGACAGCTGATCCGGGGCGACCGAGATAGAAGTTGTGGGCGCCGAACTGACCGAGCAAAATCGCGAGGAGATAGGCGACCGCAGAGTCTTTCAGCGGCGGCGGCATGATGAACACCGGCTGCATGTACGGGGGCTGGTGCATCGGGCCCGGCGCCGAGTGGTGAGCAAACGGCGCGGGCGCGGAGTATGGCTGCAGCTGCTGGCCTTGGAACTGCTGCCGCGGGTCGACGGGCTCGGGAAACTCGTTGGGCTGGACGGGCGGGTACTGAGACATGGACGTGCCTGCTTGCTGTGATGGGGGCGGTGCTTGCATCAGTATGCAGCAGACCGGTGACACGAGCGCGTGCCGGCGGTAGGAGTTTCTGGGGTTGGATGACTGAGGGTAGGAGTTAGGCTCCTACTCTCGGTCAGATTCCTACTGTGAGCATGGTGATTTCGAGACGCCGCTGCGCGGCTCCTCAATCAACGTGGTGGGGAGGCTGCGCGGTGTTTCAATCAGCCTGGTGGGCGCCGCAGTCAGCGGGGCTTAACGAGGTCCCGGGTTCGCCGATCCATGCTCGCCCTCGCCGGCACGGTGCTCAGCCGGGTTGCTCTGATCGTGCGGCAGCTCTTCGACCTCGTCGTCGACCGTCGTCACGCCGGGATTCGACGAGCCGTGGGGCTCGAACGCGGCCTTCTCCTCGGTCGTCTCGTGGCCGTCGTGCGGTGTTCCGTCAGCGCGGTGTTCGGCTTCGTTGTGGTTGTTGGTGTCAGTCATGACGCTCCAATCCGTCGCCCTGTGCGAGGTTGCGGCGGGCGACTCTGCTCCGTGGCCTAAGTATTGCGCTTCTCGTTGCGCTTGTCACTGGTTCGTGATGGGCTTGGCAGATGAACACAACTCCGCGTGATCCATTCGACGGCATCGACGGCGGCGTTGACCTCGCCCTGACAAGCGAAGACTTCGCAGACGGGCAGAAGCTGCCCCTCGAGTCGACTGCCGAGTTCGTCGGCAAGGGCGGCAAAGACGTGTCGCCGCAGCTCAGCTGGGGCGAGGTGCCCGAGGGCACGAAGAGCATCATGATCACTTGCTACGACCCGGATGCACCCACGCAGGCCGGCTGGTGGCACTGGACCGTCGTGAATCTGCCCGCCGACCTGCGCTCGCTGGCGCGCGGCGCATCCGTCGATCTTCCGGCAGGCGCGACGACGCTCAAGCACGACGGCGGAGGCGCTGGCTACCTCGGCTCGGCACCGCCCGAGGGCCACGGCCCGCACCGCTACTTCTTTGCGGTGCACGCGCTCGACATCGAGATCGAGGCCGATGCTGACACGTCGCCGATCAACGCCAACTTCCAGGCGTTCGGCCATGTCATCGGCCGCGGCGTGCTCGTCGGCATCTGGGAGAACTGAGCCACCCCCGCTCGCCACAGCTCACGGCGCTCAGAGGTGCCAGCGACACATGGCGCTTGGGGTGCCTCTCAGGCGTGAGTTGTGGCGGCAGAGGGCCGTGAGTCAGTATGCGAACGAGATGTGCTCGCCGACGTGCGCGGCTGCCTCGATCTCGTCGACGACTCCGATCGCGAAGTCAGCACCCGAGATCGCCGACTTGCCGTCAGCGTCGAAGAACGGCACGTCGCCGCCCTTGCGGTACTCGCCGCGGCGCGTCTGGTCGGGAATGTACGAGCCGAAGTCGGCTGCCGGGCTCACGTACGTCCAGCGCACGCCTTCACCGGCACGAAGCGCTTCGAGCACCGAGAACAGCTCCTGCGCCTCGGCCTTGAACGCATCCGGAAAGCCGGGGCCATCAGCGATGCGGCTGCCGTCTTCAGCGAGCATCGAGCCGAACCCGCCCACGATGATGAGCCGCGCATCCGCGCCCGCCAGCTGCTCGGCGACCTTCGCGTACGCCCCGCGCACCTGGCCAGCCATGTCGCCGCGGGGTGACAGCGATCCGACGACGACTTCGGCGCCGTCCAGCGCGTCAGCGAGCACGGCCGAGTCGAGCACCGACCCCTGCACAGCTCGCGTGCCTGCCAAGTCGGCAGCCGATCGTGACACGACGGTCACTTCGTGGCCGCGGCTGGCGGCCTCCTTCGCGATGCTGCTGCCTGCAAAGCCGGTTGCTCCCAGCACGGTGATCTTGGTCATGGCGGGTTCCTTTCGTCTTTGAAGGAAACACGGATGCGCGCATTGCATTCCCGACGCGCGCTTATGCAGGTGCACAACAACAGGGCGGCGTTTGCGTGTGATTGCTCAATGACTGAAGAGAGCAGACCTGCAATACTCACTGCCAGTGGTGCAAGAGTCCAACGCCGGGCCCGATGTTTGGAGAACTGATGGAAGAATCCGACAAGCTCGCCAACTCTGAGCACAGAGTCACGAGCCAGATCACGACCAAAGAAGCCAACAAAGTGGCCCTCGGCGCACTCGTCGGCAATGCGATCGAGTGGTACGACTTCTTCCTCTTCTCGGCGGCGGCCGCGCTGGTCTTCAACGTGCAGTACTTCGCGACTGACAGCGCCACAGACAGTGCCATGGCTGCATTCGCCACGTTCGGCGTCGGCCTCGTGGCACGCCCCGTCGGCGGCGCGATCTTCGGCGCGATCGGCGACAGAGTCGGCCGCAAGAACGTGCTGCTCATCACGGTGATCGGCATCGGCATCGTCACGGCGCTCATCGGCATGCTCCCCACCTACGCCGCAATCGGCGTCGCGGCGCCCATCCTCCTGATCCTCCTGCGCATCCTGCAGGGGCTCTTCGTCGGCGGCGAGTGGTCGGGCGCGATGACGATCGTCGTCGAGAACGCGCCCCTCAAGCGCCGCGCGCTGTACGCCGCAATCCCGCAGATCGGCTCGCCCATCGGCACAATCATGTCGTCGGGCTTCTTCTTCATCATGGGTGTGATGCTCACACAAGACAGCTTCGACGCGTGGGGCTGGCGCATCCCGTTCCTCTTCGCGATCCCGCTCGTGCTGGTCGGCGCCTGGCTGCGCTCGAAGCTCGAGGAGTCGCCCGTCTTCGAGGCGCTCAAAGAAGAGGGCGAGGTCGAGAAGGCGCCCTTCATCGCGATCTTCAAGAACAACTGGCTGCAGATCATCATCGGCGTGCTCGTCGCAGTCGTCGGCGTCGCGGGCTTCTACCTCGTGACCTCATTCGTGGTCTGGTACGGCGTCAACATCCTCGGCTACTCGCAAGACCTGATGCTCATCGGCACATTCGTCGCCGCTGCCGTCGAGATCCCCGTGCTCTACTTCGGCGGACGACTCGGCGTCAAGATCGGTGCGAGCCGCGTCGTCATCTACGGCGGCATCCTGTCGGTCATCGCGTCGATCCCGGCCTTCCTGCTGATCATCTCGGGGGTGCCGATCCTCGTCATCCTCGGCATGACCCTGGCCGTGGCCGGCGTCTCGGTGCCGTACGCCGCATCCGGAACCGTCATGACCGGCCTCTTCCCCGCCAAGACCCGCTACTCGGGTGTCGCGTGGGCGCAGAACATCGCGGGCATGATCGCCGGCTTCGTTCCGCTCGCGGCAACCGCATGGGTGGCCGCGGCTGGCAACCAGTGGTGGCCGGCAGCTGCGATTCTGTTCATCCTCTCGGCAGTGACCGTCGTCGGCGGCATCCTGGCGCCCAAGGCGAGCGTGGCGATTCCGGGCTTCAAGCACTGACCCGGGGCGCGCGTGCCGAAATGCTGGCAGGTGCCCAGATGCTGGTCCAGCACCAGCATCTGGGCACGAAACATCGGAATCCCAGCATTTTGGAACAGGCGGATGCGCGGTGCCTGCGAGCGCGCAAGAACAAGCGGATGCGCGGCTGCAGAGCGCAGAAGAACCCGCAGCACACAGACAAGCCAGCAGTCGGCCTGAGGTCAGCACTAGGCACGCAGATATGAAGACGGCCCCACCGGAGGATCCCAGCGGGGCCGTCTCTTTTTGCAGGACGCGGCTGCCCGGGGCGCCCTAGCTCAGTGAGCCGTGCGCAAGTCGGCGCACGACCTCAGTCAGTGTTGCGAGTCCGGCGAGCATATCTGCCTCGCTGGTGAACTCGCCTTCGTTGTGCGATATGCCTTCGACACTTGGCACGAAGAGCATCACGGTTGGCACGATCTCTTTCATGTTGATCGAGTCGTGGCCGGCAACGGTGAGGATTTCGTCGTTGGAGAGACCGAGGTCTGTCGCAGCAGCGCGCGCCAGTTCGACACCCTCAGGCTGGTAGGGGTTGATGCCCCACTCGTGCGAGAGTTCACTCGTGATCTCGACCCGGGCGTCCGCCGAGATCTCGTCGATCTTCGCCCGCAGCAGCTCGTTGGCCTGGGCCAGCACGGCTTCGTCGCTGCAGCGCAGATCGAGCAGCAGCTTGACCTCGGAAGGCACGATGACGGGGGAGTTCGGGTAGACATCGAGCTTGCCGACTGCGGTGTGCAGCACGCCGTCGAAGCGGCTCGCCAGCTCTCGTGCGTAGACGACGAGCATGGATGCGCCGAGCAGCGCGTCGCGCCGGTCAGCCATGACTGTGGCACCGGAGTGCGCCTGCTCGCCTGTCACGGTGACGGCGTACTTGCTGGCAGCCCAGCTGGCCGAGACGAGGCCGATCTGTGTGCCGGCACTTTCCATGAGACGACCCTGCTCGATGTGGATCTCGGCGCAGGCCGCAGCCTTGGGGCCCGTGCTCTCGCCGAGCATGTCGGCGTCGGCGAGCACCTCGCGCACGGTCACGCCGGCGGGGTCGCGGGTGTCGAGCGCGGTCTGCAGCGGCAGCACACCGGTGTAGACCGACGAGCCCATCATCGAGGGCACGAATCGCGAGCCCTCTTCGTTGAACCAGTTGACGACCGCCAGATTGAGCTTGGCGTCGGCCAGTTGTTCGCGAAGGCGAAACACGGCATGGGCTGCTGCGAGCACGCCGTAGGCGCCGTCGAACCGGCCGGCGGTCGGCTGTGAGTCCATGTGCGAGCCGACCAGCACGAACGGCGCACCGGGCACCGTCTCGAGCAGCCCGAACTGGTTGCCGATCTGGTCGTACTCGACGCGAAGGCCGTGGCTTTCGAGCAGCTGCTGCATCCAGCGACGCTGCTCGACATCGGGCGCGCTGCCTGCCTGTCGGTCGACGCCGCCGCGCTCGGTGGCGCCGAACGCGCTCATGGTCTCGAAGTCGGCCAGAAAGCGGCCGTCTGCCTCAGTGATCTCAGTCATTGCCGTCTTCCTTCGGTGAGCGTACGGCCGGATCTTGCACGACGTGCAGAACGGCCGGGAGCCCGCTTTCGATCGCGCGGCCGAGGGCGCCTTCGAATTCGTCGGTGGACTCGACGCGCTCGCCGAAGCCGCCGAACGAGCGGCAGAACGATGCAAAGTCGGGGTTGACGAGGTCGGTGCCAGAGCGGCGGCCCGGATACCAGTGTTCTTGGTGCTCGACGATGGTCGCGAAGATGCCGTTGTCGATGACGATGGTGATTGGTTCGGCCCCGTAGGCGATGGCAGTGGCGATCTCCTGGCCGTTCATCATGAAGCAGCCGTCGCCGGCAATCGAGACCACCTGGCGTCCTGGAAACACGAGTGCTGCCGCGACAGCGGCGGGCACGCCCACGCCCATAGCGCCGTTGCGGGGCGCGACGAGCGAGTTGGGGGAGTTGTGCGAGAGGTAGCGCATGGGCCACAGCGTGTGGTTGCCTGCGCCGAACGTGAGCACGGCGTCGTCATCGAGGCGCTCACGCAGCGTGATCATCACCGAGTTGACGTCGACACCAGTTGCCGGATTGCCTGGCGCACAGTGCCGGTACTCGCAGAACGCTGCACGTGCCTCGCGCACTCGCTGCACCCGCGCATCCGTCGGCTGAACACCCGGAACAGCTGCCGAGACTGCAGCGGCGAACGTCACGATGTCGGCGGGAATGTGCGTGTCGAGCCTGCCCGCGTGGCCGAAGGGCTCGCCGGGGGTGACGACGATCGCGGGCGTCTGCTGGCCGATCGTGTAGCCGTCGCTCAGCACGTCGAGGCGCGGCACCCCGATGAACACGTGCAGGTCGGCCTCGTCGAAGAGGCGGCCGAGGTAGGCCGGGTGGTTGTAGCCGAGGATGCCGACGAAGCCTTCGCCCTCGTGGTCGTGGGGCACGGCGTCGTGGGCGCGCCAGTCGGCTGCCACAGGAACCCCTCGAGCCGCTGCCCAGGCCGACACCTGCGCACCTGCTGGACCGTGCCATCCGTCGCCGCCGACAATGACGAGGGGGTGCTCTGCCTCGGCGAGGCGCTGCTCGAGGTCGGCGAGGTCAGCGGCCGAGCCCGCGGATGCGCGGTCGGGCGTGGGTGCGATCGTCTCGGGATCTGCAGCCTCGCGAATCAGGTCTTCTGGCAGGCCCACGATGACGGGGCCGGGGCGGCCGGAGCGAGCGATGTGCATGGCCTTCGCGATGACGCCGGCGGCGTTCGAAGGGTCGTCGAGCGTCGTGACCCACTTGGCGGTGCTGCCGAACCAGCCGGTGATGTCGAACTCCTGAAACGCTTCGCGACCGCGGTCGGCGACGGGGATCAGACCCACCAGCAGCACGAGCGGAGTCGCGTCCTGCCAGGCGGTGTGCACCGCGATGTAGGCGTTTGCGGCACCGGGGCCGCGCGTGACCATGGCAACACCTGCGTTGCCGGTGAGACGGCCTTCGGCCAGCGCCATGAAGCCTGCGCCGCCTTCGTGGCGGGTGACGATCGTCTTGATTGGCGAGTCGTGCAGGCCGTCGAGCACGTCGAGATAGGACTCGCCGGGCACGCCGTAGACACGTTGCACGCCTTCGCGCTCGAGCTGCCGGACGATCATGTGGCCGGCGCTGGTGCGCGTGGTCTCGGTGGCCGTCATGGGGGCTCCTCTCGATTCGGTCAGGTCTGCGATGGGTTTCGCCGCGTGGCGAGTGCTTGCTCGGGGTCGGACTTCGTTGTCGTCAAGCGCTTCTCGCCATCCATTACGAGTCTGCCACGCACCTGTGACACGGCCGCAGATCTGCTCTCACCATTAACCCCCGCGCGGTCGCAGCCGGGCAATCGGCATCCGCACATGAATTGACACACTGCACTGGTTGTTTGCCCAATCTGAGGCCGCTCGTGTGGCGCAAACTCACGTCGTAAGCTTGCTTCGACGGTGCAAGTGCATGATTGCGAGGTGGCCTTCGTGACCCAAACCGACTCTGAGGCCGCCTGGGGTGATCTCCTCGAACGACTTTCGGAGCAACGCGCATCCCTCGTTGACCACTTCTTGGAACTGCTCGACGAACAGGGCTACTACTCGAACATCGACGTGGGCAGCGAAGACCTTTGGTCGAACGCCGACACGACGCTCGAAATGCTCATTCTGCAGATTGCAGGCGCCGAAGTTCCCGAGCGGCTTCGCGGTCTGCCCGAGCGACTCGGGCGTCGCCGGGCGCAACAGGGCGTCGAGCGTGAGGCTCTGCTGGAAGCCGTTCGTCTTGACTTTCGGGTGATCTGGGGCGGACTCGTGCGTGCGCAGGGCGACGCGCCAGCCGATCTCCTGGTCGCTCACGCCGAGGAGGTGCTGACCGTCGTCGAGACCTACATAGGAGATGTCCAGATCGCGTACCTCAGAGAAATCGATGCGCTGGGTCGCGATTCGCGCACCGAGAGTCGTCGAGCATTCGCCAGGCTGCTCAGCACCGACGCGGCAGCAGATGAGCTGGCGGCAGAGGTGGCCCCTGCGTTGGGCATGCCCGTTGACGGGCTGTTCGCCGTGATGTGCGTGATCGACGTCGATGAGCTGCGTGTGGGCGTCGACGACGCCGTGGTCGAGTGGCAGGTCGACGAAGGGCTCGTGCTGCTTCGACTCGACGGTGACGACGCTTCGTTCGATCCGGGCCTACGGGATCCGGGCCTGCGCGATGAGAGCCTGCGCGGCAGCGTCGTACGCCGAGTGCACGGTCTAGCCGCTGTTCCCGATGCGGCGATTCGGGCTCGGCGTCTGGCGCGATTGGCAGACGAGGTCGCGCCGGCAGGCGGTGCAGGAGGTCTCATCACGATCGCGGATGCCGAGCTCGCCATCGCGCGCCGCCTTCTGGAGGCAGAGCTTCCGGGCATCGGCAACCCTGTGATGTCGGCGTTCGCCGAGCTTGACGAGGGTGAAGCCACGCGGCTCATCGCCACGGCCCGCGCGTTCTGCGCAACGGGATCCGTGAAGGTGACTGCCGAGCGCACGTTCGTGCACCGCAACACGGTGGTGAATCGGCTCGCGCAGTTTCGCAGGCTCACCGGCTTCGACCTCGGCGTGCCTGATGAGGCTGCCCGCGCTCTGCTCTGGCTCGCCTGAAGCTGCGAAAAACGCACCGGTTTGACAGTCAAACCGGTGCGTTTTCGCAACAACTCAGGCTTCGGAAGCGCCCGTGATGCCCTTCGTCGACTCGATGACGTCGCGAATCTTCTTCTCGAACGCCTCGTAGAACATCGACAGCGGGAACTCGTCGTCCATCACCAGGTCGGTCATCTCGCGCGGAGCACCCTCGAACGGCAGGTTTCCGGTCTTCCAGACGGATGCGGGGTGCGGCTCAACGACGCTCGACACGAGCTCGTAGGCGGCGACCCAGTGGGCGCGCTTCGAGCGGTCGATCGACTTCCAGTAGAGCAGTTCGATCGCCTCGCCGAGCTGGTTGACGACGTCGGGCACGTCTTCCCAGTCGAACGAGAGGGCGTTGTTGGTCCAGTGCAGCACGCGCTTCTGGTGCATCCACGCGAACAGCAGCTGGCCGCCGAGTCCGTCGTAGTTGCGCACGCGGCCGCCGGTGACGGTGAAGCGGAAGATGCGGTCGAAGATGATCGCGTACTGCGTGGCCTGCGCCATCTTCAGCTGCTTCTCGTCAGCCTCGTCGCGGCCTTCCTTCTTCTCGAGCTCGCGCATGATCTTGACTGATTCGCGGAATGCGGTCAGGTCGCAGCGCAGCTCTTCGAGCGAGTAGAGGAAGAACGGCATGCGCTGCTTGATCATGAACGGATCGAACGGCAGGTCGCCGCGCATGTGCGTGCGGTCGTGAATGAGGTCCCACATCACGAAGGTCTCTTCTGTGAGGTGCTGGTCTTCGAGCATCTCGGCAGCCAGTGGGGGCAGTTCGAGCTTCGTGATCTCGGTCGCGGCCTTGACGACGCGGCGGTAGCGGGCGGCCTCGCGGTCCTGGAAGATCGCGCCCCACGTGAACGAAGGCACCTCGCGAATGGCGACGGTCTCGGGGAACAGCACTGCCGAGTTGGTGTCGTAGCCAGCGGTGAAGTCGAGGAATCGCAGCGGCACGAAGAGCTTGTTCGAGTAGTCGCCCTGCTCGAGCGCGTCGATGAACTCAGGCCAGATGGCCTCAACGAGCACTGCCTCGACCTTGCGCTCGCGCGATCCGTTCTGCGTGAGCATCGGAAAGATCACGAGGTGCGTGAGTCCGTCGATGCGGTGCTGCTGCGGCTGGAAGAGCACGAGCGAGTCGAGGAAGTCGGGCTCGGTGCCGACGCCTGCCTCGACCCAGCGCTCGAAGTCGAGCGCGACCTGGTCCATGTACTCGGCGTTGTGCGGGAACAGCGGAGCAAGCTCGCGGATGGTCGCAACGATTTCGCCGATCAGCTCTGCGGCGCGTGCGTGGTCGGCGGTGTTCTCGACCTCGCCCTTCTTGTTCTGCATGGGCTGCAGCTCGGCGATTGCCGACTTCATGCGCTGCCATGCGGGCTGCTGTGCGAGCTCTGCGGCGCTCACTGCCGTGGCTTCCATCGACATCGATCTGCCTCTTCTCATTGCCGAAAACTTGTGTGTTTCAAGCGTAGAGAGCCGCTCGCGCAAAAGGGTTGCGCGAGCGGCCCGCAGCATTGCGCGTTTCGAGCGCGAGCCGATCATCGAGCGCGAAGTGGCAAAAAACACCGAAACAGCGGTTTCGGCATGCTGCCGGCAGCTAGAAGATCATCGGCCGATCGTCGTCGAGCTCGGTCTCGAGGTCGAAGTCGACCACAACCGGCACGTGATCACTCGGGGAGTCGCCGCTTCGCTCGTCTCGGTCGATGTGCGCATCCGTCACGAGCTCCGTGAGCGCGGGCGTTGTCAGTGCGAAGTCGATGCGCATGCCTTCGTTCTTCTGCCAGCGGCCTGCCTTGTAGTCCCAGTAGGTATAGCCCTCGGCGTAGTCGCGCACGACGTCGGTCAGACCCGCGCTGATCAGCGCGTTGAACGCGTCGCGCTCGGGCTGCGAGACGTGGGTCGATCCCTCGAAGGCGGCCATGCTCCACACATCGTGATCGAGCGGGGCGATGTTGTAGTCGCCGAGGTAGGCGACGAGCTGGTCGGATGCGCGCACAGCTTCATCGCGCAGCGTGCGCAGCCATTCGAGCTTGTAGTCGTAGTGGGCGTGACCGAGCTCGCGGCCGTTGGGCACGTAGAGGCTCCAGAGCCGCACGGCTTCGACCTCAGCCGACATCGCGCGAGCCTCGACAATCGGATCGCCGGTGTTCGCATAGCCGGGCTGCGCTGGCAGGTCGCGCCGCACATCCGTCATCGGAAGACGAGAGGCGATCGCGACGCCGTTCCACTGGTTGAGGCCGTGCGCCTGCACCTCGTAGCCGGCCTGCTCGAACCGCTCGTACGGAAACTGCTCGGGCTTGCACTTGATCTCCTGCATGCACAGCACGTCGGTGTCGCTGCGCTCGAGCCAGTCGACGACGCGGCCGACGCGTGTGCGAATCGAGTTGACGTTCCACGAGGCAATGCGCATGCATCCAGCGTATAAGCACCCGAAGCCTGACAGACTCGTGGCTGTGGAGACCAAAGAGCGACTCATCGCAGCCATTGCCCTGTTCGACGCCGAGGTGCAGGATGCCGCCGACAACATCGGCCTGCAGTCTGCGTGCAGCGAATGGACGATCGGCGAGCTGATCCGCCACGTCGTGCACGTGCAGCGCGAGCTGACGCTGCGGCTGCTGGCCGGGCAGGAGCCCGGGCGGATGCAGGGCATGATCGACGTCAACGACTACGCCGCGGTGCAGGAGTGGGATGCGGTGCGCGACGAGCTGCGCGCTGCGCTCGAGTCCGCAGACGCGGACCAGATCACCAATCGGTTCACGCTGCCTGCGCTCGACATGACGCTGCACGCCTGGGATGTTCGCGGCGGCCTCGTGCACGTGGGGCTCACTGAGCCGCTCGAGTTCGACTCGCGCACGCTGACCTGGCTTGAGGCCTTCAAGAAGCACGCGCCCGAGGAGCTGATTCGCAAGCCGGCAATGTTCGCCGCTGAGGTGCCCGCGGCTGATGACGCGAGCCCGACCGCGCGTTACATGGCGTGGGCCGGTCGCCCCCAGCCTTTCGCCAGTGTCGAATAACTCTGGTGTTTGACAGTCAAACACCAGAGTTATTCGACACTGATCGGGTCAGCGTGACGCGTCAGCTCAGGAGGCTTGGCGGCCATTCCACTGCGAGGCCGCCCGCAGGATGCCGACGAACACCGCGAACGCGATGCCGGCGATGGGCCAGATGATCCAGGTGATGTGCCAGTCGCGCGAGATGAAGCTCCACCCGAGGTACACCGCGACGATCGCCGGCCAGTAGATCGGTGCGATCAGGCCGATGCGCCAATTGGTGCGCTTCTCTGCCTCAGACGAGCCGCCGAATCCGCCGAATGCGGCGCCGATCGATGCGGCAGGCCTGTCAGCCTTCGCGAGTGTCTGCAGCGTGCCGTGCTGATTTGCCGAAGCGACAAGCACGAATACGCCGAGCCCGATCATCACGAGAAAGCCGGGCCCCGCGGCTCCGTCGAGGTCGAGGCCGCTCAGAATGCCAGACACGCCAGGCGCCAGCACAAGCAGGCCAACGCCGACGACAAGACCGGTGATGAACATCCACTGGCTGCGCTCGGCAAGCTGACGGAAGTGGGATGCGTCGCTGAAGTCGAGTCGCACGTCTCCGGTCTTGAAGGGGCCGACGGGACGCATCGAGAACGCTCCGAAGATGAACAGCCCGACCGCGATCGCGACTGCCGGAAATAGCACCGCGGGCGTCATCAGCTGATCGCTCATCGCTGAGACAGCGGCGAGGGCGAGCAGGATCACGAGCACCCCGCCGCCGACCAGAAGACCTCCGCGACGGCCGCCTGCGAGGGCCTTGTCGGCATCCGCTCTCGTTGCGATCGGAACCGGCGGAACAGCTGAGACTCCGTCGAACTCTGCGCGGATGCCGAGGTCGTCGGCGAGCTCGTCGAGGTTGCCGAACTCGGTGATCACGCGGCCGGTCGCCTCGTTCGCGCTGACGCCGGCTGCGACCAGCTCGGTGTACTTGTCTTCGCTCATCTGCAGCAGCTCCTGGCGTGCCCGCTCGACTTCGGGCGTGCGTGGCAGCGTCGTGAACTGGCCGTTGATGTAGGTGTGGATTGCGTCGTTCATTGATGTGCCTCTCGGGTGAGAAACCGTGCGATCGCGCGCTGGGCGGTGTGCCAGTCGGCGATGCGCTGGTGAAGGTGGGCTGTTCCTGACTCGGTCAGGCTGTAGTAGGTGCGGGGGCGGCCGCCGGACTCTGAGCCGGCGAACGAGGTGAGGTCGCCGCGGGCTTCGAGCCTGCGGATCGCCGCGTAGAGGGTGGTCTCTTTGGTCGTGTATTCGCCCTCTGAGATCTGGTCGACGCGCTTGGCGATGGCGTAGCCGTATGAGGGGCCTTCGGTGAGCACGCTCAGGATCACGAGGTCGATCGTGCTGCGAACCAGGTCGCTTGCGAGCATGTGCACCTCCTTGCTGGTCGGTTGGGGCGGATTACTTCATGTCGTGCAGTAGTTACTCTATGTCATGCAGTAGTTGCCCCGCAAGCAGCGTCGAATAACTCTGGTGTTTGACCGTCAAACACCAGAGTTATTCGACACAAACGGCCACGAGAGCGTGGGTTAGGGTCGAAGCATGAGCGCAAAGAGGCGAGCGAGAGTTATCACCGTCGGGATGATGGCGGCCGCGGCACTGCTGGTCGTGGGATGCGCATCCGATCCCGGTCCGTTCGAACACGGCGAACCCGCCGACCTTCCTGCGGCAGTCACCGACGACTTGGCCGAGGGCGTTGACGCCTCGAGCGTTCGTCTCGCAGGCAGCGACAACACCAATTCGCTCTATGTGCTGCAGAAGACAGAAGACGGTGAGAAGCGAGGATGTCTCCTGGTCGTTGCCAACGACGGAAGCGACTCGACCATGGCGTGCGCACCCTTTGCCGGCATGACAGCGGGCGGAGGCGGCTGCTCGTACACCCTGCACGCCACCGTCATCGCCGACGACCACCCCGACCGCATCAGCGACTATGTCGAGGGTGGGTGCTACGGCGACGAGTAGGCTCGACTTCGTGACTGCGCGCGACCAACTCATCCAGCTCATCAGCGACGAGGCCGTGTTCCACGGCGACTTCAAGCTCTCGTCGGGCCGCAAGGCGACGTACTACATCGACATGCGCAAGCTCTCGCTCGACCACAGGGCCTCGCCCCTCATCGGCGACGTGCTGCTCGACCTCATCGCCGACCTGCCCGACATCGACGCCGTCGGCGGCCTCACCCTCGGCGCCGACCCGCTCGCGAACGCCGTCATGCACCGCGCCGGCGCTCGCGGTCTCGCACTCGACGCGTTCGTCGTGCGCAAAGAGCCGAAGGATCACGGCCGTGGCAAGCAGATCGAAGGGCCGGATGTGCGGGGCAAGCGCGTCGTGGTCGTCGAAGACACGTCGACGACAGGCGGATCCCCGCTCAAGGCCGTCGAAGCGCTGCGGCGCGAGGGTGCTGAAGTGGTGGCTGTCGCTGTGATCGTCGATCGGGCGACCGGCGCCCAGGGCGTCATCGAAGCCGAGGGTGTTCCGTACCTGGCGGCCATCTCGCTCGACGACCTCGGACTGACTCCGCAGTAGGGCATCCGCCACAGAACACCGCAACCGGGAGGTCTGCTTGCAGGGCGTGCTGATGGGCTTCGGCATCATCGCCTTCGTCATCTTCGTGGGCTGGCTGCTCGCGCGCATCGGCATCGTCACCAGCGAGAGCCGCATCGTGCTCAACCGCGTCGCCTTCTTCGCGGCGAGCCCGGCGCTGCTGTTCATGATCATCTCGCGCTCAGACGTCGCGGTCGTGTTCTCGGGAGTGCTGGGCGCTTCGGCGCTCGCGATCGTGACGGTCGGGATCATCTACTACGTCGTCGCGAGGCTCTGGTTCACCAAGGACAAGGGTCGCCTCGCGATGGGCACGAACCTCTCGGTCTACACGAACATCAACAACATCGGCCTGCCGGTGGCGATCTACGTGATCGGCGACGCGCAGTACGTGGGACCGATCATGCTGCTGCAGCTGATCATCATGGCGCCGCTGCTGCTCGGCGCGCTCGACATGCAGAAGCAGGGGCGGCTGTCGGCTGCACGCATTCTGACGCAGCCGGTGCGCAACCCGATTGTGATCGCGTCGCTGCTGGGATTGGTCGTCGCTGTGACCGGGTTCGAGCTGCCGGAGTTCGTGGTGCAGCCGCTCGACACGCTCGGCGGAGCTGCGGTTCCGCTGATGCTGCTGGCGTTCGGTGCGTCGCTGAGCGGTTCGAAGCCGCTGGCGCCGGGCACGGGTCGTCGCGAGGTGCTGTTCGCTGCGGGTCTGAAGGCGGTCGTGATGCCGGTGGTCGCGTGGGTGTTCGCGCAGTTCGTGTTTCAGCTGCCGCCCGAGCAGGTGTATGCGGTGACGGTGCTTGGGGCGCTGCCGACCGCGCAGAACATGTATCAGTACGCGCTGCAGTACCGAACGGGCGAGATCATCGCACGCGACGTGATTCTGCTGACGACGTTCGCCTCGCTGCCGGTGATGCTGGTGATCGCCGCTCTCATGCACGGTTGAGTTGCGAAAAACGCACCAGTTTGACGGTGAAACCGGTGCGTTTTTCGCAACAAACGGGCGGTGAGATCATAGGGTCACCATGCTCCGCCTCTCACAGAAGCTCTTCCGCAAGCCCCGCACCACCGTGCGCGGCAGCGTCGGCACGGGCTGGGTCGGGCTGCTGCTCAGCTGGTTCGTGCTCGGCGGCGGCGTCACCCTCGCGGTCGTCTCGATCGCCGGCTTCTTCTCGGTCGACCAGGGCGTGTGCGAGCAGTACGCCGACGACGTCTGCCAGGTCGCGAACCTCGGCGGCCTGGGGGTCGGGCTCGTCGGCATCGCAGGCGCCGTGTTCTGGAGCATCATGATCGCCCGCGGCTTCGGCCCTCCCGCCGCCTGGTGGGCGCTGCCCGCGGTCGTCGGCGGCACGGGCGCCGCGGTCTTCCTCGACGCCGTCGCAGGCCAAGGCGTGGTCGAACCGCTGAAGATCGTGGTCTCGCTGCTGCTGATCGCGGCCGCGGGCGGCATCGTCATGCTCATCATGCCGCAGCGCGAGCGGGCATTCGCCGGGTGGACGAGGCTCGACGGGCTCGACGCAGAAGAGACGCGGATGCGCGGATCGGATGCGCGGATCGGATGCGCTGGTGCTGCCAGCAGCGGCTGCGGTGGCGGCGGGGGCAGGGGGAGCTCTCGCTCTGCACATGTTCGGGCAGCTCACCACGAACTGATGTTGCGAAAAACGCACCGGTTTGACTGTCAAACCGGTGCGTTTTTCGCAACATCAGGTGGCTTGGCGCACGGCGGCGTAGCTCGTGCGAATGGCGACCATCGACTCGTCGTACCGCTGCTGTACAACCCCGACGAACAGGGCGTCGATGACCATCAGCTGCGCGATGCGACTGCCGAGTGCTCCTGACCTGAGCGGCGACTCCCGCGCAGCGGTCTGCAGCACCACATCCGCGTGCTCGGCAATGGGGGAGTCGGGAAAGTTCGTGATCACCACGGTCTTCGCGCCAGCCGCCCGCGCCAGCCGCAGATACTCGATCGTGTCGAAGGTGCGGCCCGAGTGCGAGATGGCGATGGCGACCGCCCCTGTCTCGAGAACGGAGGCGCTCGTCCATGCTGCGTGCGCATCCGACCACTCGATTGCAATGCGGCCGATTCGGGTGAGCTTGCGCTGGAAGTCGGTCGCCGCGATGCCGCTCGCGCCGATGCCGAAGATGTCGACTCGAGTCGCCTCGGTCACGACCTCCACCGCTTCGGCCAGCGCCTCGCTCGAGAGCACGTCGGCAGTCTCGGCGATCGACAGCGTCTCGTCGCGCGCGATCTTCGCGATCACCTGCTTGAGCGTGTCGCCCTGCTGGATGTCGAGCGGCTCGGCCGGAATCGACTCGGTCGCACGGCGCTCGCGGGCGGCGTCGAGCGCCAGGTCGTGGCGCAGGTCGACGAATCGCTCGTAGC
Organism: Agrococcus casei LMG 22410; assembly: GCF_900163565.1. Taxonomy (GTDB): domain Bacteria; phylum Actinomycetota; class Actinomycetes; order Actinomycetales; family Microbacteriaceae; genus Agrococcus; species Agrococcus casei. The sequence goes on along the minus strand of NZ_FUHU01000035.1, from coordinate 46,427 downwards.
CGATCGCGTGCTGAAACCTGATGACGGTCGTCGACGAGGTCGACACGGCGCGGGCAACGGAGCCGGCGCTCATCTTCGAGAACCCGGCCGGGTCGTCGAGCAGCAGCTGCGCGACTCGGCGCTCAGCCGGTCGAAGCGCGGGCATTGCGGCGCGCGTCGCGATGATGGGCTCTGCGCCCTTGCGTGCTGCCTCAGTCACGGAGGCTCCCTTCACATTCGCCGTCGGGCTCTCGCCTTCGAGATTCCCGACACGCCACTATCGACATTGTGCAGTATGTAGTAACGTAACCCTAAATTCAGAAACCGTGTACTTTCGTAACACGCAAGCAACACAGCAAGCACCACGCAAGCACACACAAGGAGCCCCACAGGCTCACCACGACGGTTCAACGACGCGCCGCACCATGGAACGCTCGTTGACGAAACACGAGAAACGAGCTGACATGAAGGCGAAGAGACAACGACGGCTGCCCAAGCTCGTCGCCGCCATCGGAGTATCGGCACTCGCCCTCACGGGCTGTGCCGAGGGCGTGACGACGGATGAGCAGACGGGCGGCGACGGCGCCGCCGAGCAGAATCTGGTCATCGGCGTGACGACCGACATCAACTCCCTCAACCCCTGGACTGCCACGCAGTACCAGGCGGTCGATGTGCTGACCCAGATGTACGGGTCGCTGGTCGAGTTCGACGCAGAGCTCAACCCGGGGCCCGGCCTGGCCGAGTCGTGGGAGGTCAGCGAAGACGGACTGACGGTCACGTTCAAGCTGCGCGAGGGCGTGACCTTCAGCGACGGCAGCGAGTTCGACGCAGAAGACGTCATCGCCTCGTACGAGACGATCCAAGACCCCGAGACCGCGGCTGTGTCGGCTGCGAACCTCGCGTCGATCGATGCCATGGAGGCCACCGACCCGCACACGCTCGAGATGACGCTGACGCAGCCCGATGCGGCGCTGTTCTCGAAGCTCTCGAGCCTCGGCACCGCGATCATGCCCTCAGACGTCGATCTCGCCGACGTCGAGAACAACCCCGTCGGCACCGGCGGCTTCACGCTGCAGGACCGCTCGCCCAACCAGTCGGTGACGCTCGCCGCGAACCCCGACTACTGGTACGGCGCACCGGCGCTCGAGACCATCGAGTTCCGGGTGATCCCCGACCAGTCGGCAGTCGTCTCGGCGCTGCAGGCAGGCAACGTGCAGATGGCAGTGTTCGACGACGCAACGGTCGCATCGACGGTCGGCGGCGAGATCACGGTCGAAGAGACCGCGCGCCTCGACATGCACGTGCTGCAGCTCAACTCTGAGCGCGAGCCCATGAACGACGTCAACGTTCGCCTCGCGATCTCGTGCGCGATCGACCGCGAAGGCGTGCTCGAGTCGGCAGCGATGGGCGAGGGCGAGGTCATCGGTCCGATCACGTCGCCGAGCTTCAAGTCCGACCCCACTGACCGCCCGTGCCCCGAGCGCGACGTCGAGCAGGCGAAGCAGTACCTGGCAGACGCCGGCTACGAAGACGGGCTCAGCCTCAAGATGATCGCCATGCAAGACGGATACTCGACTGCAATCGCAGAGGCACAGACCATTCAGTCGCAGCTCGCCGAGGCAGGAATCGAGGTCGAACTCGAGCCGCTCGAATCGGGCACATACGTCGACCGCTGGATCGCGACCGACTTTGACATGGCTGTCGCGCTGAATGGCGCATCCGCTGATCCCGACGCGACCTACGGCCGCTACTTCACCTCGACGGGCAACCTGAACGACGTCGCAGCGTTCAGCACCGACGAGCTCGACGCGCTGTTCCTGGAGGGCCGCTCGGAGTCTGACCCCGAGGCTCGCAAGGAGATCTACGCCGAGATCTCGGGCTACCTCGAGGACCAGGCACCGTGGATCTGGCTGTTCACCGGCTACAACTACACGGCCATGGCGCCGCAGGTGCAGGGCTTCGAGCCGCTCGTGAGCGGCAGCCTGCTCGGTCTGCGCGACGCGTCGATCGGCTAGAACCGCCCTCGCTGCGGTGTCGCACGAACGCGGCACCGCAGCTGCGGCCCGCACCGCAACCACTGCAGGTGCGCGGCATCGCACTGATGAAAGGGGCCTCGTGCTTCGCAAACTCTTCGAGTCGCCTGTGCTTCGGCGCATCCTGGCGGCGATCGGAACACTGATCGGCGTGGCCGTGCTCGTGTTCATCATGCTGCGGGCGCTGCCGGGCGACCAGATCCAGGCCGCATACGGCACGGAAGCAGCCGCACTCTCGCCGGAGCAGCGCACGGCACTCGAGGCGTACTACGGCATCGACCAGCCGCTGTTCGTGCAGTTCTTCAGCTGGGCGGGGCAGCTGCTCACCGGCAACCTCGGCATCTCGACGAGGGGCCAGGAGACGGTCGCGAACATGACCATGCAGTCGCTGCCGGTCACCTTTCAGCTGGCGCTGCTGGCCATCATCATCGCACTGGTCATCGGGGTCGGCTTCGGCGTGCTGGCCGCGGCCGCCAAGGGCAAGTTCCGCGACTGGCTCGGTCAGTCGATCAGCCTGCTGGGCCTCGGCGTGCCGACGTTCCTGCTCGGTGCCGCGATCCTCACGATCGCCGCCCAGCTGCTGGGTTTCAACCCGAACGGACTCCCGTACGCGCATCCGTGGGAGAATCCGTTGCTGAATTTCAACCAGATGATCATTCCGGCTGCCGTGCTGGGCTTCAGCGTCGCGGCGCCCATTCTCAGAACCACTCGCGCGTCGTTTCTCGAAGTGAGCGAGCTCGACTTCGTGCGCACCGCCCGCGCCAAGGGCATCTCGGTCAAGCGCGTGCGCTGGAACCACATTCTGCGCAACGCGTCGCTGCCGATCGTCACCATGACAGGCATGCAGTTCGGGTTCCTGCTCGGCGGCGCTGTCGTGATCGAGCAGATCTTCTCGTTGCCCGGCCTCGGTCGCCAGGTGCTGCTCGCGATCAACCAGAAGGACTTCGCGGTCGTGCAGAGCACCGTGCTGATCATCGCGCTGCTGTTCGTGCTCGTGAATCTCGCGACCGACCTGCTCTACCGACGCATCGACCCGAGAGTGAGGGCAGAATGACCGCCGCGATCATCACACAGGCTGCTGACGCTCAGAAGCCGAAGTCGCGCCGCTTCACGAAGCTCATGCGCAATGGCGCGGGCGCCGTGGGGTTGTGTATCGTGCTGCTCATCGTCTTGCTCGGCGTGCTCAGCTTCTTCGGCCTCATGCCGTATGACCCGCTCGCGCAAGACGCATCGGCGCGCATGCAGGCCCCGAGCGCAGCGCACTGGCTCGGCACCGACCAGTTCGGCCGCGACCAGCTCTCGCGCGTCGCCGCCGGCATCGTCAACTCGCTCATGGTCGCCGTGGTCGCAACGGTCATCAGCGCCGTCGTCGGCATCGGGCTGGGCGTGCTCGCCGGCTATCTGCGCGGCGTCTTCGACGTCATCGTGGGTGCCGTCTCGAACGTGCTGTTCGCGTTCCCGTCGCTGCTGCTGGCACTGACGCTCGCATCCGTTCTGGCTCGCAACTGGTTCACCGTCTCGATCGCCGTGGCCGTCGTGTTCGTGCCGATCTTCATCAGAGTCGCCCGCGGCCCGGTGCTGGCGCTGCGCGAGGTCGAGTACGTCAACGCGGCGAAGGCGACCGGCATGGGTCCGCTCGCGATCGTGTGGCGGCACATTCTGCCGAACATCTCGAACATCGTGATCGTGCAGCTGACGCTGTCGCTGTCGTGGGCCGTGCTCACCGAGGCATCGCTCAGCTACCTCGGACTCGGCACCCCGCCGCCGGCACCCTCGCTCGGCTCGATGGTGCTCGAATCGCAGACCCTCGTCACGATCGCGCCCTGGCTGCTGGTCGGCCCGGGCATCGCGCTGGTGCTGCTGATCATCGGCCTGAACCTGCTGGGGGATGGCCTGAGCGACGTGCTCGACGTGACACGAGAGGACAGGTGACCGATGTCTGACCTGAGTTCCCTGACGACCGAGAGCGTCGACCGCGCCTTCGACGACCTCGACCAGCGCTCTGTCGAGTCGCTCGCGAGGGCCATGAACGAGGCCGACCAGACCGTGCCGCTTGCGGTCGAGCGAGCGCTCGCGGAGATTGTTCCGGCCATCGAGGCGGCCGCTGCGCGCGTGCAGAGCGGTGGCCGGCTGTTCTACGTCGGCGCGGGCACCCCGGGCCGCATCGGCGTGCTCGATGCATCTGAGGTTCCGCCGACGTTCTCTGAGCACGGCCGCGTCATCGGCGTCATCGCTGGCGGCGAGAGCGCGATTCAGAACGCGATCGAGGGCGCAGAAGACGACCCGGCAGCCGGAGCCGCCGACCTCGAGGCGTACGGGCTGACGAGCGCAGACGTCGTGATCGGCGTCACCTCGAGCGGCCGCACGCCATACGTCATCGGCGCGTGCGACTACGCCCGCGAGCTCGGCGCGCTGACCGTCGGCCTCGCGTGCAACGAGAGCAGCGAGCTCTCGAGCCACGTCGAGCACCCGATCGAGATCATCGTCGGCCCCGAGATGATCAGCGGATCGACCAGGCTCAAGTCGGGCACGGCGCAGAAGCTCGTGCTCAACATGTTCTCGACTATCACGATGATCAGGCTCGGCAAGACCTACGGCTCGCTCATGATCGACGTGTCGGCGACCAACGAGAAGCTGCGGGAGCGCGCGGTGCGCATCGTGCAGCAGATCACGGATGCGCGGCGCAGCACCGCAGAGCAAGCGCTCGAGTCGAGCGAGGGTCGGGTGTCAGTGGCGGTTGTCATGATTGAGCGCGACGTGAGCTGCGAAGCCGCTGATGCGATGCTCGTGGCAGCCGGCGGCAGACTTCGCACGGTTCTGGAGGAGGGCGAATGAGCGAGCAGGGCATGAGTGTTTTGGGGCTGATCTCGGGGACGTCACACGACGGCATCGACGCAGCGGTCGTCGACTTCGAGCAGCGCGGCTCGCAGCTGCACGCCACCGTGGTCGCGGCCGACTCGCAGCAGTACGAGCCCGAGCTGCGGCAGGCGATCATCGCGCTGCTGCCGCCGAACCAGACCACGATCGACGCCGTCACGATGGCCGACACCCGCATCGGCCAGGCCTTCGCGCTGGTCGCGGCCGACATGCAGCGGCGCTTCGATGGCATCGACCTCGTCGTCTCGCACGGGCAGACCGTCTTCCACTGGGTCGAGGGGCAGACCGCCCGCGGCACGCTGCAGCTCGGCCAGCCCGCCTGGATCGCCGAGGCCACCGGCCTCACCGTGGTCAGCGACATCCGCGCTCGCGACATCGCAGCCGGCGGCCAGGGCGCCCCGCTCGCATCGACCATCGACGCACTCGTCGGCGGCTCGCGGCCGGGCGTCACGGGGCTGCTGAACCTCGGCGGCATCGCCAACGTCACGGTCGTCGGCGAGCAGGTGCGCGCCTGGGACACCGGGCCCGCAAACGCCCTCGTCGACGCGGTGGTGCTTGACCGCGGCCTGCACGCCTCGGGATACGACGACGGGGGAGCGATCGCGGCATCCGGCACGGTCGACCAGGTGCTTTTGCAGCGGATGTTCGCACACGAATACTTCGGCCTTGCGGCCCCGAAGAGCACCGGCAAAGAGGTGTTCAACCTCGATTTCGTCGAGGGCGCGCTGGACGGGCTCTCGGTGAGCGACGCAGACCTCGTCGCCACGCTCACCGAGCTGTCGGCCCAGACCGTGGCAGACGCTGTCCGGGGTGAGGGCCTGGCTGAGCTGTTCGCCTCGGGCGGCGGCGTGCACAACGCCGCGTTCATGGCACGCCTCGAGCAGCTGCTGCCCGATGTGCGCATCGCCTCGTCGAGCGAACTCGGGCTCGAACCCGACTCGAAAGAGGCCGTGCTCATGGCGTTGCTCGGCTGGCTCACCGCCCACGGCCACGCTGGATCGGTGGCGTCTGCGACCGGCGCTGCTCGCGCATCCGTCTTGGGGTCGATCACGCCGGGCGTGCACCCGCTGTCGCTTTCGGCTGGGCCCGCGCCCACGTCGCTCGTGATTCAGGGGGCAGCTGATGCATGAGCTTGACGTGCGGCTGCTCGACCAGGACGCCGACTGGCACGTGCCTCCGGGTGCCTGCATGGCGGTACAGGTCGCGGATGCGCGGCACGTCGCCTGCGAGGGCCTTGCGCGACTGCAGCCCAGCGAGCCGATGACCGTCGGCCACTGGCATGATCTGGCGTCGGTCAGCAAGCTCGTCACGACGCTCACGCTGTGCGTGCTGGTGCGGGCGGGGCTTGTGGAGTGGCAGACGACGCTGGCTGACGTGCTTGGCGGGCGGGCCGGGGAGTATGGCTCGGTGACGGTCGATCAGCTGCTGCGGCATCGCGGCGGCTTTCGGCCGTGGAAGCCGCTGTATCTCGAAGCGGGCGCTGGTGTTGCGGGCTTTGATCCGATCGCGAGCATCCTGGCTGACGAGCCGGCGTCGGCTCCTGACACCGAGACCGTCTACTCAGATCTCGGGATGCAGGTGGCCGCGGCTGTGATCGAAGAGCTGACCGGCACGCCCTACCCGGATGCCGTGCGCAGCGTGCTCGGTCCGGCGTTCAGACGAGAGTTCGCCGACGAGCGGGCCGGAGTGCCGTCGCCGTGCGCCGCTTCGAGCGTCGGCGACGCGATCGAGCGCGAGATGGTGGCGACTGGGCTGCCGTATCCGGTGGATGCCGATGGTGATGGCTTTGCGTGGCGCACCGAGGTCATTCAGGGCGAGACGAACGACTGCAATGCGCATCACGCGTACGGATCCGCGGCCGGTCACGCCGGCTGGTTCAGCACGGCCGAGGGGCTGCTCTCCCTCGGCGAGCTGCTGCTCGAGATCGCCGAAGAGCTGGCCGAAGAGCCCGTGAACGGCATCGGACGCGGCGTTCGCGTCTATGACATCGAGTGGGACGGATGCCGGCGCACCCTGGTGGGGCACCCCGGCTTCACGGGCACGTTCGTGGGCGTCTCGCCTGCAACCGAAGAGCAGCCCTCGCTCGTGGTGACGTGGCTCTCGAACCGTCTGCACGACGCCGAGCCGGTCGCCGCCTCGCGCCTGGCCCCGGTCGACCAGCTCTGGCGAGCGGGCCTGGCCGCATTCGACGCACGACTCAACAGCAATTCAGGAGGCACTGCGTGACCGAACCACTGCTCAAGGTCGACGACCTGCGAGTCGCTTTCTCGACCGCCCGCGGCGAGCTCGAGGCGATCAAGGGCGTCTCGTTCGAGGTGCTGCCCGGCGAGACGCTCGCGATCGTGGGCGAGTCGGGGTCTGGCAAGTCGACGATCGCCGCCAGCCTCAACCGGCTGCTCGCGAGCAACGGCCGCATCTCGGGCGGCTCGGTGCGCTTCGACGGCGCCGAGATCACGACGATGGCCGAGCGCGACCTCAACAGCCTCCGCGGTGCGCAGATCGGCCTCGTGCCGCAAGACCCGATGTCGAACCTCAACCCGATGCACCGCATCGGCGACCAGATTCTCGAAGTGCTGCGGGCCCACGGCGCCGGCGGCGAGAACAAGCGGCAGCGGGTGGTCGAGCTGCTCGAGATGGTCGGCATTCCCGACGCCGAGCAGCGCATCGACCAGTATCCGCACGAGTTCTCCGGCGGCATGCGGCAGCGCGTGCTGATCGCCATGGGGCTCGCGTGCCAGCCGCGGCTGCTCATCGCCGACGAGCCCACCAGCGCCCTCGACGTGACGGTGCAGCGCCGGGTGCTCGACCGCCTCGACGCACTCACAGAAGAGCTCGGCGCATCCGTCATTCTGATCACGCACGACCTGCCGCTCGCTGTCGAGCGCGCCGACCGGGTGCTCGTGATGTATCGCGGCGAGGTTGTCGAGCAGGGTGCTGCGAAGCAGATTCTCGAGCAGCCGAAGCACGAGTACACGAAGCGGCTGGTCGAGGCGGCTCCGAGCTTCATGACGACGTCGCTCGTCGAGAAGCCCGCTGCCGGTGCTGCTGCTGGTGCTGGTGCCGCTGCCGGTGGCGCGGACGCTGACCCGGAACCGTTCGCCCGCGTGACCGGCCTCGGAAAGTCGTACCGCATCCGCGGTCAGGCAGAGCCGTTCTGGGCTGCTCGTGAGGTGAGCTTCACGATTCCGCGCGGCCGCACGGTGTCGATCGTGGGCGAGTCGGGCTCTGGCAAGTCGACGACCGCGCGCGTGCTGCTCGGCCTCGAAGATGCGACCGAGGGAACGGTCGAGATCGCCGGCGACGACATCAGCACGCTGAAACGGCGCGAGCTCATGGGCATCCGGCGCAAGGTGCAGCCGGTGTTTCAGAATCCGTTCGCCTCGCTCGACCCGAGGTACACGGTCGCCGAGCTGATCGAGGAGCCGCTGAAGGTGCACCGCATCGGCTCTCGAGCAGAGCGGGCGAAGAAGGTCGGGCAGCTGCTCGACGACGTGATGCTGGCGGCTGACTACGGGCCGCGGTATCCGCATCAGCTCTCGGGAGGTCAGCGGCAGCGCGTCGCGATTGCGCGGGCGCTCGCGCTCGACCCAGATCTGGTGGTGCTCGACGAGGCGGTGTCGGCGCTCGACGTGCTGGTGCAGGCGCAGATCCTCGAGCTGCTCACCGATCTGCAGCGCGACCTGGGGCTCAGCTACCTGTTCATCAGCCACGACCTGGCGGTGGTGCGCATGATCTCGCACGAGGTGCATGTGATGCAGCGCGGCCGAATCGTCGAGTCGGGCACGCCCGAGCAGATCTTCGAGCAGCCGCAGGCGGAGTGCACGCGGGAGCTGCTGGCTGCCATCCCGGGTCTCAACCTCTGAATGTTGCGAAGAACGCACCGGTTTGACAGTCAAACCGGTGCGTTCTTCGCAACATCAGTCGGTGTTGAGGGTGATGTCGTCGGCAGTCTCGACGCCGATCTCTTCGAACTCGACGAGGGTCAGCAGCACCACGCGAGGCGCACCGTCGCACTCGACCACGTCGGCTTCGGATTCAGTGGGCGTCACGAACTTCAGCACCGTGTCGCCGCTGGCAAGCACCTTCGCATCGGTCAAGCAGTCGAAGTAGGAGCCGACGACGATCACCGACTCGCTGAAGTTCGGCCGATGCGGAAACACCTGCTCGTCGAGCGGCGGCGACAGCTCGCCCAGCCACTCCTGCCACTGGTCCTCACTGCCGATGAGCAGCGACTCGGGCTGGTCGTCCATGTAGTCGGCCAGCGCATCCGACAGCTCGGGCGACTCGCCCTCGTTCCACTCGGCATACGTCGACCCGACTTCGACGGCGACGGGCGGGCTGCCGGGGCCGGTCTGGTCAGTGGAGCAGGAGGATGCGGTGAGCAGCAGGGCGGCAGCTGCGGCGAGTGCGGTCAGGCGGCGGGTCATGCCTAGAAGGTACTTGCGGCGGCTCGACGCCACCTTCCGATCACCCGAGCATCACCTGTTAGTCAACGAGCTCGAACACCCCATCGAGAATCTCATTGGGCCTGAACGGATACTTCTCAATCGACTCACGCGTCGAGATGCCCGTCGTCACCAGCACCGTGTGCAGTCCGGCCTCCATGCCGGCGATGATGTCGGTGTCCATGCGGTCGCCGATCATGCCCGTCACCTCAGAGTGCGCGCCGATCTGGTTCAGCGCCGACCTGAACATCATCGGGTTCGGCTTGCCCACGATGTAGGGCTCGCGGCCGGTCGCCTTCGTGATCAGCGCGTTGATCGCGCCGGTCGCGGGCATGATGCCGTCGGGCGAGGGCCCGGTCGCATCGGGGTTCGTCGAGATGAAGCGCGCACCGCGGTCGATGAGCCTGATCGCCTGCGTGATCGACTCGAACGAGTACGAGCGGGTCTCGCCGACCACCACGAACTCGGGGTCGTTGTCGGTCATCGTGAACCCGGCGTCGTGCAGCGCCGTGATAATGCCCGCCTGCCCGATCACGTACGCCGTGCCGTCAGACTTCTGCTGCTTCAGAAACTCGGCGGTCGCATTCGCGCTCGTCCAGATGCGCTCCTCGGGAACGTCGAGGCCCGAGGTTCGAAGGCGCGCAGCGAGGTCGCGCGGGGTGAACATCGAGTTGTTCGTCAGCACGAGAAACTCGGTGCCCCGGTCGAGCCACTGCTGAATCAGATCAGCGGCTCCGGGCAGGGCCTTGTTCTCGTGCACGAGCACGCCATCCATGTCGGTGAGCCAGCACTCTACGTCAGCAAGGGTTCGCATGACTCCACAGTAGTTCAGCATGGTTTTGCGCGATCGGATGGGCTGGCGCACTAAATGTGCGAATCTGCCAGTAGCGAGCGCAAAAGGGGTTACGGCGCAAGAACCACGCGTGTACCGTCGTTGATATGCAACGAACCATCACTGAGTCAGCTGTCCACGAGCCCGTCATCCGCGCGGCGACCCAGGACGACATTCCTGAGCTGCTCGAGATGATCCGCGACCTCGCCGAATATCACGGTGAGCGCGACCGCGTCACGGTCACCGAGCAGCAGCTCGCCGACCAGATCTTCAGCGGCACATCGCCGCTCACGGCACGCGTCGTCGAGGCTCCGGCCGACGCGCCCCACAGCCTCAACGGCTACTCGCTCTGGTACGCCGCGTTCTCGCCGTGGGAGGGCAGCGAGGTCATGCATCTCGAAGACCTCTACGTGCGCCCCGAGTCGCGCGGCACCGGTGCCGGCAAGGCACTGCTGCGCAACCTCGCCGTGATCGCCGACGAGCACCAGTACGGCCACATCCAGTGGATGGTGCTGAAGTCGAACGTCTCGGGCGCCCAGTTCTACGTCTCGCAGGGCGCAGGCCCCATGAGCGACTGGGACATCTACAAGCTCGACAAAGCCGCTGTCGCAGCACTCGCGGGCCCGGCCCCAGCAGCACCCGCGGCCGCCTGACCGCGATACTGTGATGCGCATGCACCCGCGCATCCGTGAAGCCACTCCCGACGACGTCGCAGAGATCGTCGACCTCGTCATCGAGCTCGCCGTATACGAGCGCGAACCTGATGCCGTGAAGCTCACGCCCGAGACCCTGCACGGCCAGCTCTTTGGCGAGAACCCGGCGCTGTTCGCGCACGTCGCCGACGCCGAAGAGGGCAGCGGCCGCCGCATCGACGGCTTCTCGCTGTGGTTTCTCAACTACTCGACGTGGGAGGGCACCCACGGCATCTACCTCGAAGACCTCTACGTGCGACAGGATGCGCGCGGCAGCGGCCTCGGCAAGGCGCTGCTCGTGAACCTCGCCGAGATCGCCACCGAGCGCGGCTACCAGCGCGTCGAGTGGAGCGTGCTGCAGTGGAACGAGCCGTCGATCGCGTTCTACCGTTCGCTCGGCGCCTTCCCGATGGACGGCTGGGACACCATGCGCCTCACCGGCGACGCACTCGAAGCCCACCGCTAGTGTCGAAAAACTCTGGTGTTTGACGGTCAAACACCAGAGTTTTTCGACTATTTTGGGGGGATGAGTGAGCAGGAGTATGAAGTCGGCGTCGGCCCGTGGCAGGGCGAATGGCCGGCGGATGCGCGGTACGACGAAGAGCTGCTGGCTGCGGGCGACAGGCGCAACGTGGTCGACCACTACCGCTACTGGTCGCTCGAGGCCATCAAGGCAGACCTCGACACGCAGCGGCACGGCTTTCACGTGGCGATCGAGAACTGGCAGCACGACTTCAACATCGGCTCGATCGTGCGCACCGCAAACGCGTTCAACGCCGCCGGCGTGCACGTCATCGGCCGCAAGCGCTGGAACCGGCGCGGGGCAATGGTGACCGACAGATACCTCGATGTGCACCACCACGAAACGGTTGCTGGGTTTGCAAGCTGGGCATCCGACAATGCACTGCCGATCGTGGCAGTCGACACGCTTCCAGATGCCGTGCCCGTCGAACAGCGCGCCCTGCCCGAGGCGTGCGTGCTGCTGTTCGGGCAGGAGGGGCCGGGCCTGAGCCCCGAGGCGGTCGCCGCCGCAGACAGCGCCGTCGTCATCAGGCAGTTCGGATCGACGAGGTCGCTCAACGCGGCGGCAGCGGCCGCGATCGTGATGCACGAATGGGTGCGGGTGCACGCGCAAGGCGCCTGAGCCTCGGCATTGACAGCCTGAAACCCAGCCGCAACTGAAAGCACAAGTCCGGCTGAGCAAAACACATCGACCTGAGTTCAATCGGGGTTCACGTGCAAGACACTTTGCGTGCTTACGTTTGCACGCGTTCCCCCAGGCTTACAACTCAAAGGTCGTTCTGTGCGCGTGCTCGGCAAACCCATCCGCTCATCCGTCGCAGCCGTCACTGCACTAGCAGTCGCCGGCGCGCTCCTCATCGGCGGGGAGGTGAACGCCCAAGCCCAGCAGCCCAACCAGGCCCAGCAGCCCCAGCAGGCAGAGCCCCATCTCGGCAAGCAGCACTACACGGCAGAGTTCCACTCGCACACGTCACTCAGCGACGGTCAGCTCATGCCGATCGACGCGTTCAACCACGTCGAGAACAACACCGACCTCGACTTCTTCGGCATCACCGAGCACGACGTCACCTACGACATCCGCAACACCGACGACTTCATCGGCGACTGGCGCGACGCCGAGTCGGCCGAGTGGAAGTTCGCGCACCAGGAGGCCGCCGACTGGAACAGCCAGCCCAACGAGATGCAGGCCCTCATCGGCGAAGAGGTCACCTGGTACAACAACACGGGCCACATGAACATCTTCAATGCCGACTGGCGCGTCACCGCCAAGAGCGAGGGCTCGGGCGGCGTCTGGGGCACGGGCAACGTCATGTACGACCAGGTGACGGTCTTCGCGCGCCTGGGCCTCGACCCCGAGGCGATCGGCATGTTCAACCACCCGGCTTCGTCGCACGGCGACTGGGACGGCTTTGCACACCTCACGCCGCAGGCCGACGCCAGCATGCAGCTGATCGAGTACAAGAGCGTCAACTACTTCGACACCTACGTCGCAGCGCTCGACGCCGGCTGGCACGTCGCGCCGACCTGGTCTGGCGACGACCACCGCCCGACCTGGGGCACCGGCAACGCGGCGCTCACGGGCGTCTGGGCTGAAGAGCAGACGATCGACGGCCTCTACGACGCAATGCGCGACCGCAGCGTCTACGCCAGCTTCGACGACAACGCGCAGCTCATGTTCGAGGCGAACGAGCAGATGATGGGCTCGATCCTGCCCGCTGACACGGCAGAGCTCGACCTCAAGATCGCGCTCACCGACGCAGACGGCGAGGCGCTCAGCTCGGTCGTCGTCTACACGAACGAGGGCAAGGCGGTGCACGAGTTCGACGTGGCCGGCGCAACCGACTTCGAGACGACGGTCGACGCGGCTGACGGCGACTACTTCTGGGTCAAGGCCATCCAGGAAGACGGCGACGAGCTGATCTCGGCCCCCGCCTGGGTCGGCGAGACCACCGCGGGCACCAACTTCGCACCTGAGATCACGGTCGCGCCTGTTGCCGAGACCGCAGCGTTCGGCGACACGATCGCCCTGCCCGAGGCCACAGCGACCGACGACAGCAACGTCACCCCCTCGGTCGAGCAGATCGTCTACAACTCGGCCGGCGAGGTCGCAGTCACCGACGGCGCGTTCGAGATCTCGTCGTACACCGACCATTTCATCGTCACGAAGTCGACGGATGCGCTGGGCAGCACGTCTGCCGAGATGCGGCGCATTCAGGTGGCAGCAGACACGCTCGACGTCAACGGCGTCTTCCAGTACGGAACCCCCTCGATCTCTGTCGGCGCGACCGAAGACTCGGCCGGCGCATCCGTGCTCACCGACCCCCAGATCGAGCAGACCTGGGCTCAGGTGAAGCCCGTCGGCGTCGACTGGGGCAGCGCGAAGACGGTCGAGAACACGTCGGCCGACCTGTTCGAGATGAACGTCATCGGCACCGAGGCAGCCGACTACTACGACCAGATCACCGGCCAGCCGCTGCGCTCGCAGGAGTTCACGTTCGACGGACTCGAGGCGGGCACCGAGTACGAGTTCCGCTTTGGCGTCTCACCCGACGGACCATGGACGGATGCGCGCGGCACGTTCGCAGGCCCCGCATCCGATGAGAACGCCCCCGTGTACGTCATGGGCGACCTGCAGGTGAGCAGCCAGAAGCCCGAGGAGCTCGACCTCTTCAACCAGACGCTCGAGCAGGTCAAGGCGCAGCAGCCCGGCGGCACCACGATGGTGCAGGTCGGCGACTTCGTCGACAACGCGGGCCGCGGCGAGTACTGGTACCAGCTCGGCGAAGAGGTGATCGACGAGCTCGGCCTCAGGGTCGCACCGATGGTCGGCAACCACGAGACCTACGGCGACAAGGAGTTCAACCTGCCCCTGTCGCCGGAGCGCAACGCGATCTTCTCGGGCATGTTCAACACCCCGAAGAACGGCAGCGAGATCGGTGAGTCGAACTACTCGTTCGATGAGGGCGACATCCACTTCTCGGTGATCAACTCGAACTACGACCTGCAGACGCAGCTCGACTGGCTGGTCGACGACATGCGAGCCACCGACAAGACTTGGAAGGTCGTGCTCGGCCACTTCTCGTACTTCGGCGGCAGCCACGCATCAGACGCGGGCATGAGCTCGGGTCGCGCATCGGTCAGCGCAGCGCTCGAGCAGCTCGGCGTCGACCTCTACATCGCCGGTCACGACCACGTGTACAAGCGCTCTGACATTCTCGACGGCGCACTCATCACCGACGCCGAGAAGCAGGCAGAGGCCGTGCGCTACGTCACGATGGGCTCGTCGGGCCCCAAGTTCTACGACAACACCGAGTACTGGTGGGACGACGTAGTCGAAGACCGCGACATCCAGATGGGCTCGGCGCTGCAGGTGACGGATGCGGGGCTCACCATGAGCACGTACACGATCGACGGCGAGACAGTCGACGCGTTCACCCTCGCCAAGCCCGCGGGCACCTGGCGCATGAGCTCGGCTGACATCGAAGACGCTGCGCTGAACGGCCTCGGCTTCCTGAGCTACGAAGGCGCTCGCGACGGCCTCACCGCTGTCGCCGCGACCTACGACGTGACAGGCACGCAGGTGCTCGAGTCGCGCGCACTCGACGTCGAGCTCGATCACTCGGGCGGCGAGCAGTTCCTCGCGTTCGACGAGCCGATGACGGTCGAGTCAGACATGACGCTGCGCGTGTTCCTGTGGGACTCGCTCGCGAGCGGCGTGCCGCTGCAGGAGGCCGAGCAGCTTCGCACTGCGGTCGCCGGCGACGGAACCGCCGAGGACCCCTACGAGATCACCTCGTGGGCCGACTTCGAGACGATGAAGATCGACCCCGCCGGCCACTTCGCGCTCATGAACGACCTCGAGCTCGACGGCAGCCCGCGCGAGCAGCTCGGCGACACCGTGCCGTTCTCGGGCGTCTTCGACGGCCAGGGCCACACGATCACCGGCTACGCACCTGCAGAGGACGCAACGGGCGCAGGCCTGTTCGTGGCCAACGAGGGCGAGATTCGCAACGTGGGAGTCTCGGTGGGCGACGTGGCAGCGACCGGCGGAACCGCCGGCATCCTCGTCGACTACAACACGGGCCTCATCGAGCGGGTCTGGACGGCCGGAAACATCTCGGGCAACGGACGCATCGGCGGCATCGTCGGTGACTCCGAAGGCGTCGTGCAGGATTCGTACTCGCTTGCGAACGTGCACTCGACCAAGACCGAAGCGGGCGGCGTCGTCGGCGTCGGCCTCACCGGCTCGACCACCGCGAACGTCTACTCGACGGGCAACGTCAGCGCGGCAGCGCGCAACGTCGGAGGCGTGGTCGGCTACGGCTACACCGAGACCCGGGTCGAGAACGTCATGTCGCTCAACGCGACCGTCATGGCGCCGCAGTACGCACACGCGGTCGTCGGCCGAGTGCTCGCGGGCAACGTCGCAGACCTCACCAACAACATGGCGGTCGACAGCAGCTACATCGCTGTTGAGTCACTCGCCGACGCACCCGCAGCCGACAACCTGAAGGGCCACGTGGTCACTGCAGAGGCGGCTGCGCAGCAGGTGACCTACAGCGACCAGCTGGGCTGGGACTTCGAGTCGGTCTGGGCCTGGGACGCCGAACTCGAGCGCCCCGTGCTGCAGCAGACCGCAGAGAACGTCACCGAGCAGAAGCCCGACGCCGAGCAGAACGAGCACGGGTTCTACGAGCTCGCGACTGCCGACGACCTGCAGCTGATCGACGCGTTCCCGACCGAGAAGTTCGTGCTGACAGCCGACATCGACCTCTCGTCGATCGCCGACTGGTCGCCGCTGGCGCTCTACACGCCGTTCCAGGGTGTGCTCGACGGCGCAGGCCACAGCATCTCGGGCCTGACCTCGACGCAGGGCGGCCTGATCGCGATGTCGCTCGGCGAGATCCGCGACCTCGGCGTCGTCGACGCGAACGTGGTCGCAGACCGCGCGACCGTGGGCCTGATCGCCAACGCCAGCCACGGTGTGAACGAGCGGGTCTACTCGACCGGGTCGATCGAGGGCCAGAGCCGAGTCGGCGGCCTGTTCGGCGACCTGGGCGGCACACTCACAGACGGATACTCGACTGCAGACGTGCACACACGCACGACTGAAGCAGGCGGTGCCGTGGGTGTTGCGCTTGCTGGCTCTGAGACCAGCACGGTCTACGCCACGGGCGACGTCACAGCCGGAACCCGCAACATCGGCGGCGTCGTCGGCTACGCCTACACGGGCACCGTCATCGACAGCGTGATCGCGCTGGGCGACAAGGTGACGGCATCCTCGTACGCCCACCGCGTGCTCGGCCGCGTGCTCTCGGGCAACACGGCGACGCTCGACAACCTCTGGGCTGTCGAGACGCTCGAGGCGAGCGTCGTGTCGAACACGGATGCGCCGGCAGCGACCAACTGGATGGGCGCGACCGCAACGGCTCACCAGGCACGTGACACGTCGTTCTACACCGGGCAGCTCGGATTTGACTTCGACACGGTGTGGGAGTGGAACTCTGACGCTCAGCGCCCGACGCTGCTCACCGCATCCGAGGACTACACGGGCGAGCCCGAGCCGCCGCTGCCACCCGAGCCGCAGCCCGACCTCGAGCAGGACGCCGACGGCTTCTACCTGATCGAGACCGCTGACGACCTGCAGCAGGTGACCGAGTTCTCGGCCGAGTCGTACCGCCTCGCAGGCTCGATCGACCTGACTGGCGTCACGGCCGCGCAGCTCGCGCCCAGCGGATTCACGGGAGTCTTCGACGGCGCCGGCCACCAGCTGACGGGCTACTCGTCGGTCGATGGCGGGCTCTTCAAGAACGTTGTCGGAACCGTGCGCGACCTCGGCCTGGCCGACGCGAGCGTGACGACAACGACCAAGAACGTCGGTCTGCTCGCAGACAATGTCGATGGTCTCGTTGAGCGGGTCTGGACCTCGGGTCAGATCACAGGACCGACGACCGTCGGCGGTGTGGTCGGGTACCTGAACGGCGAGATCCGCGACTCGTACTCGCTGGCAGACGTGACGGCGAACGCCGGGCGTCAGGCAGGCGGAGTGGCGGGCATCACCGGTCGCGGCAGCATCACCGAGCGCGTCTACGCAACCGGAGCTGTCGAAGTCGAGGGCAACATGAACGCAGGCGGCATCTCGGGCTACTCGTATGAGGGCACGACGATCCGCGGAGTGTTCGCGCTGAACTCGTCGGTGACCGCCAGCAGCTATGCACACCGCGTCGTCGCCCGCGAGCTCGGCACGGAGAACGCCACACTCGAGAACAACTACGCGGTCGACACGACCGTGATGACCGGGCAGTCGCTGGATGAAGAGGGCCCCGAATCGATCAACGGCGAGGCGAAGGCCGCCGCAGAGGCACAGGACCAGGCGACCTGGAGTGACGGCCTCGGGTGGGACTTCGACAGCATCTGGCAGTGGAACGACAGCGAGCAGCGCCCGATGCTGCAGACCGCAGGAGAAGGAAAGTGAACGCAATGATTCGCAAGATGCTCGTCGCAGCCGGAGTCGCTGCGCTGATGGTCGGCGGCGCCGCTGCGCCTGCGCTTGCTGAGGATGGTGTGTCTGATGGGCCGATCAGCCACAGTGCTGAGGCCTCGGAGGGCGTCATCGATGTGACGGTGCAGTACGACGTGGCGCTTGAGGACGACCAGCTCTCGATCCTCATCGTCGACGCCGGCACGGCGGCTGAGCCGACTGGCGACGACATCGCGTTCGTCGAGCAGGCGGTGCTTGATGGCTCGGGTGAGCACGCGTTCTCGGTCGACCTGCCCGAGGGGGAGTACGACATCGCGCTCGCGACGGCCGACGACAACCGCTACGTGGCGCCGCTGCTGCCGCGCGAGGATCCTTCCGACCCGGACCCTTCTGAGCCGACCGAGCCGGACCCTTCTGACCCGACTCAGCCCACGGATCCCACCGACCCCGAGCCGACTGAAACCGACCCGACCGGCTCGACCGACCCATCCGACCCCGCTGACCCTGACGCGTCGTCAGACAGCGACGGCACGGGCGCTGACGACGACCTGCCCAACACGGGCTTCGCCGGCTGGACGCTGATCGCGCTCGCGGCTGCCGCCGTCGTGGCGATCGCTGTCGGCACCATGCTGCGCCGACGCCAGGCGTAGACGACTTCGAGCTGCTCGGCCGCGGCCCCGCCTGATGGCGGCCGTGGCCGATTGGCGCGTTGCCCGTGACTGGAGCATGATCGAACCGTGCCCGATGCCTCCATGATCGCCGACTGGCTTCCCGTCTCGATCGCGGTGCTCGTGATGCTGGTCGTGGCGGCAGGCTTCGCCGGCTGGATCGACGCAGTCGTCGGCGGGGGAGGGCTGATCCAGCTGCCCGCGCTCGTCATCGGTGTGCCGCAGGACATCGGCACGCCGTACATTCTCGGCACGAACAAGCTGTCGTCGTTTGCGGGCACGCTGTCGGCGAGCTGGGTGTATCTGCGCAAGATCAAGGTGCATCTGGTGATGCTGCTGCCGCTGATCGTGGGCGCCTATGGCGGGTCGACGGGCGGGGCTGCAGTGTCGCGGTATCTGCCGCGCGAGGTGCTGACGCCGGTGGTGCTCGTGGCTGTGGTCGCCGTCGCGATCTACACGTTCGCGAAGCCGCAGCTGGGGCTGCACCATGAGCCCAAGCACGAGGGTCGGCTCGCTGTCGCGTGGCGCTCGGGCGTGATCGGTTTGATCGTGGGCTTCTACGACGGTGTGCTCGGGCCGGGCACCGGGTCGTTCTTCGTGATCCTGATCGTCGCGATGCTCGGCTACGGATTTCTGCAGGCGAGCGTCAATGCGAAGGTCGCGAATCTCACGACCAATCTGGCGGCGATCGTGGTCTACGGCATCCACGGCGAGATTCTGCTGGTGCTCGGGCTGGCGATGGCGGTTGCGAACATCGCGGGCGGGCTGCTGGGCGCGCGGATGGCCGTCGCGAATGGCAACAGCTTTGTGCGCAAGGTGTTTCTGGTGGTGCTGGTGATCCTGATCGCAAAGCTCGCGTGGGACACCTGGGTGCAGTTCTTCGGCTGACGCGGCTGGGGCTGCCTCTACTGCGGCTGACTATATTTGCCGACCTCGACTGCGAGTCACGTAGCGTCACATTTCGTCGCGAGCTTGCAAAGCCGTGCTTATGGGAGGTATAAATAAGCGCTACCTCGTAGAAAGCACCCCACACCTGTGTCTGAAACCACTCGCGCCGAGACCGAGCGCGCTCCCAGCAAGTTCATCACCGTCCTCAAGTCCTTCGGATTCCAGATCGCCCTGGCCCTCGTGCTCGGCGTCGTTCTGGGCCTGGTCGCCCGCGACATCGGCCAGAGCGCCGAAGGCACCGACAACTGGCTCGCCCAGACCCTCTCGATCATCGGATCCTCGTTCGTCTCGCTGTTGCGCGCCGCCGTGATCCCGCTGATCTTCACCGCGATCATCGCCTCCATCGCTCGCCTCCGCCGCGTGCAGAACGCAGCTCGCCTCGCCGGCCAGACGCTGCTCTGGTTCGCGATCACAGCCGCGATTTCGGTCGGCATCGGCATTCTCCTCGGCAGCGTCATCCGCCCAGGCGCCAATGCAGACTCCAGCGCCCTCGAGGCTGGCGAGCCCAGCAGGGTCGGCGGCTGGCTTGACTTCCTGACCGGGCTGGTGCCGACGAACGCCTTCGGACTCAGTGCCTCCGCATCCGCCGCTGACGACGGCTCGATCACCGCATCCGTCGGCTTCAACGTGCTGCAGGTCATCGTCGTCTCGTTCGCGATCGGCATCGCAGCACTCAAGGTCGGCAAGAAAGCCGAACCATTCCTGCAGGTGACCGAGTCGGCGCTGAAGATCATCCAGCGCGTGCTGTGGTGGATCATCCGCATTGCACCCATCGGCACCCTCGGCCTTATCGGCAACGCGGTCGTGCAGTATGGCTGGGAGAGCCTCACCTCGCTCGGCTGGTTCGCCATCGCGATCTACATCGGACTCGCGCTCGTGTTCCTCGTGGTGTACCCCGCGATCGTGAAACTGCACGGACTCTCGGTTCGCCAGTTCTTCTCGGGCGTCTGGCCAGCGGTGCAGCTGGGCTTCGTGAGCCGCTCGTCGATCGGCACGCTGCCGCTCACGCAGCGCGTGACCGAGCGCAACCTCGGCGTGCCCCGCTCGTATGCGTCGTTTGCGGTTCCGTTCGGGTCGACGACCAAAATGGACGGATGCGCGGCAATCTACCCAGCCATCGCCGCGATCTTCGTCGCCCAGTTCTTCGGCATCGACCTTTCGGCCTGGCAGTATGTGATGATCGCGTTCGTGTCGATCGTCGGCTCGGCGGCCACCGCGGGCACGACCGGAGCCACAGTCATGCTGACGCTCACGCTGTCGACGCTCGGCCTGCCACTTGAAGGCGTGGGCCTGCTGCTCGCAATCGACCCGATCCTCGACATGGGCCGCACCGCCCTCAACGTCGCAGGCCAGGCGCTCGTGCCGACCATTGTCGCCAAGCGCGAGGGCATCCTCGACCTCGAGCTCTACAACGCCAAGCGTGAAGGCGTCGCCTACAACGACGACGCTGACGAAGACGAGGATGAGGCCGTCACAGGCCAGGTTGAAACCGCCGGCGTGTCCCGAACGTAGTTTTTTTCGAGCAGATAGCCGGAGACAGGGCCTAAATCGCCCTGTCTCCGGCTATTTGACTACGTTCGGGCCGCAGTGCCCTGCTCGAACTACCCAATGAGGCTCGGTTGGAGGTCGCGCATGGTGCGGTGATGCATCATGCGGGCGCTACCTGCGACGATCAGCGCGAAGGCCGCGACCAAGAACCCGAGCAGCACGAGTGCGTCTGTCTGGGCCGCTGCCATGTTGCCGCCATACATGACCTGCCGGAGCCCGTCGACCGTGTACGACATTGGCACGAGGTGGTGCAACGCAGCGAGCGGCCCGGGCAGCGTCTGCCACGGGAAGGTTCCGCCGGCAACGACCAGCTGCAACACCATCAGCACGAGGCCAAGGAACTGCCCGACGCTGCCGAGCCACACGTTGAGAGCAACGATGATCGCGGCGAACGTGACCGACGAGAGCATCATGAGGCCAAGCGTCGCCCCGGGCATCTCGATGTTGAAGCCCAGCCACACCGCGATGACACCGAACAGTGCGGTCATCTGCAGCACGCCGAAGAACGAGGGTGTGATCCATGCCGCAGCGCCGACGCGCAGCGGACTTCGCAGGGCCGTAATCGCGCGCTTCGAAAACGGCTTGATGATGAGCATCAGCGCGTAGATGCCGATCCAGGCGGCGAGCGCAACAAAGAACGGCGCGAGGCCAGCACCGTACGTGCCTGCGGTCGTGACCGATTCGGTGTCGGTCTGCACGGGTGCCGAAATCGTGCCGGCCTGCTCGCGAATTTGCTCGTCAGAAGCGGCGGGGATGCGCGCAACACCGTCGTCGAGCCCGTTCTGCAGCTGCGCGGCACCGGTGTGCAGATCGGCGATGCCGCTGTGTAGCGTGTCGGCGCCATCGGTGGCTTCTTCGGCTCCGGTGGTGAGCTGGCCGGCACCGTCACGCAGCTGGGCGGCCCCATCGGCCACCTGTTGCGCGCCGCCGGCGAGCTGCTGCAGCTGGCCGTTGGCCTCCTGCACGCGCCCGTTGCCGTCACGGATGTCTTGACCGAGCGCATCCAGGGGCTGCATGACCTCGGCGATCTGCGCATCCGTGAGTCCAGACGCTTCAAGCCTCTGCACGATGTCGGCACGCGTGCCGTCGACGCTGTTGGCGAGGTCGCCCGTCACTGACGCAACCTCGGTGCCCGCCGCCGCGATGCGTGCGTTGCCGTCTGCGACCTGCTGGGCGCCGTCGGTCAGCGTGGCGGCACCGTCTCGAAGCTCGGCTGCTCCGTCGGCGAGCTGCGCTGTGCCGTCAGCGAGATCTGCCGCGCCCGACTCTGCGGTGCTCAGGCCGTCGGTCAGCTGCTGGGCCCCGTCTGCCGCCTCGACCATGCCTTCGCGAATCTGCTGAATCGAGGTGAGCATCCTGACCGCGGCCTCTTCGCCCACCTGCTCACGCACCTGCGCCTGAATGCGGTTGACGGCCTGCCCACCAATCGTCGAGGCGAGGTAGCTGTTGGCGTCGTTGGTCGTCAGAACGATCGTGGCCGCGCGCGGGTTATCGCCCGATGCCGAAAGCAGATCTTCGGTAAACGTCTTCGGCAGGGTCAGCGAGAAGTCGTAGTCGCCGTTGTCGACACCGGCCGCTGCCTCTTCCGCGTTGACAAGGTGCCAGTCGAACGAGCCGTCTTCGATCACGTTCTCGGCCACGTCCTGTCCGACGTTCTGACGATCGTCGCCGGATCCGTGCCCTGTGTCTTCGACCACGAGCGCCGCGGGCACCTGGTCGAGGTTGCTGTAGGGGTCTTGGTTTGCCCAGAGGTAGATGCCGCCGTATAGCAGCGGCACGATCGCCAGCGCGAGCAGTGCGAGGCGCGACATGGGGGTTGCGGTGAGGCGGCGCAGTTCGGCGAGCGCCAGCTGTGGGAGCTTCATGCTTTGGCCTTCGAGGTGTCTGAGTGTTCGGTGAGCAGCAGGTCGGCAGCACTGCCTGCAATGATGAGCACGGCGAGGCCGCGGTCTGCCATGAGTCCGGCGATGCGCATCCACTCGTGGGGGTCGCCGCCGTGACGGTCGGGACTCACGAGCACGATGCCCCCAATCGGTGTCTTGTCGTCGTTCGTTCGCAGGGCGGCGAGTTCGACGAGGGCTCGGATGCGCGTGCCGGGGTCTACGTCTGAGATCGGCAGGTCGAACGAGTCGAGCATGTTCATGCTCCTCGCCCACAGCCGGGCAGCGACAGGATTGCTGGGGCGTCCCGCGTACATCAGTTCTTCTGCGATGGCACCGCCAAGGGTCACGTTGGGCTCGGGTTCGCTGATGCCGGGGGCGTCGACGAGGGCGATTCGACGTCGGAGCTGACGCCGGCTTTCGGTGCTGTCGATCGTGACGGTTCCGGTCTCGGGCTTCATCCGACCGGTGGCGATGAGGCCGAGTACGGTCGGTCGCTGCTCGGTTTCGGCTACAACGCGCGTGACGCTGCCCGAGGCGAAGTGTGCGGTGGTCGGGGGCAGCGAGGTGCCCTTCGTGACTTCGCGGATCTCGACTCGCATGCTGTGTGGCTTCCTTTCGCGGCTAGCTGCGCCGGGTCGTTGCTGATTGCCCCATGCTATTATGAACTGACCAGTCAGTGCAATAACTATCAGGAGTATGTCATGGCGCGTCCGAATGTCTCGAGACAGAAGGTGCTCGACGCCGCGGCCGAGCTGGCAGCTGCCAAAGGCATCTCGGCGACGACGGTCGACGAGATCGCGTCGGCAGCAGGCGTGGCCAAGGGCAGCGTCTATTACAACTTCGAGTCAAAAGAGGCCATGTACTCGCTGCTCATCACTGACGCGCTTGAACGTGCTGCTCTGCGCATCCGTGCTGCCTTGAACAACGCTGCAGACGGCACGGCCGTGGCCACCGTAGTGCGCGCGTTTCTGATGGGGATCGACGAGCACCCGGCCGCTGGCAAGGTCGTCGCGACTGAGATGTTCCGGCTCGACCGGCCGTGGAACGAGTCACTCGCTGCGCAGCGCGATGTGTTCTTCAGCACCCTGCAGGATGCGCTGGTGCGCGACGGGCGCGAAAGCTCGGTCTCTGACGCGGCCGCCGTGTTCGGTGCCATGCTGATGGTGGGCTTCGAACGTGTCGTCTTCAGTCCCTCGATGTCGTTGGAGAGGGCGGTCGCCTCCGCTGCTCGATAGACTGTCGGAGGTTTGCAACTTCAAGGGGGTCTCGCATGCCCGGAATCGTGATCGTAGGCGTCCAGTGGGGCGACGAAGGCAAGGGCAAGGCAACTGACCTGCTCGCCAGTCGCACTGACTACGTCGTCAAATTCAACGGCGGCAACAACGCCGGCCACACTGTCGTCGTCGGCGACGAGAAGTATGCGCTGCACCTGCTTCCGTCGGGCATTCTGACGAAGGGTGTCGTGCCCGTCATCGGCAATGGCGTGGTGATCGACATCGACGTGCTCTTCGAAGAGCTCGACGCGCTTGAGGCCCGTGGCGTCGACGTGTCGAAGCTGCGCATCTCGTCGAACGCCCACGTCATCACGTCGTATCACCGCACGCTCGACAAAGTCACCGAGAGGTTCCTCGGCAAGCGCTCGATCGGCACGACCGGCCGCGGCATCGGCCCGACGTATGCCGACAAGGTGAACCGTCTGGGCATCCGTGTGCAAGACCTGTTCGACGAGTCGATTCTGCGCCAGAAGATCGAGGGTGCGCTCGACACCAAGAACCACATGCTCACCAAGATCTACAACCGCCGCGCGGTCACGGTCGACGAGGTCTACGACGACCTCACCCGTCACGTCGAGCGTCTGCGCCCGATGGTCGGCGACACCGCGCTCGAGCTGCACAACGCCCTCGAAGACGGCAAGAACGTCGTGTTCGAAGCCGGCCAGGCCATGATGCTCGACATCGACTACGGCACCTACCCCTTCGTGACCTCGTCGACGACCACCTCGGCTGGCGCTGCTGCCGGCTCGGGTGTCGCGCCTGCGAAGCTCGACCGCATCGTCGGCGTCGTCAAGGCGTACACGACGCGTGTGGGCTCGGGGCCGTTCCCGACCGAGCTGTTCGACGAGTGGGGCGACACGCTGCGCAACAACGGCGGCGAGTTCGGCACCACGACGGGCCGCCCGCGCCGCACCGGCTGGTACGACGCGGTCATCACGCGCTACGCGAGCCGCATCAACGGGCTGACCGACATCGTGCTGACGAAGCTCGACGTGTTGACGGGCATCGAGCAGATTCCGGTGTGCGTCGCGTATGAGGTCGACGGAAAGCGCTTCGATGAGATGCCGCTGTCGCAGAGTGACTTCCACCACGCGAAGCCGGTGTACGAGATGCTGCCCGGCTGGAGTGAAGACATCTCGGGCGCTCGCACCTTTGACGATCTGCCGGCGAATGCTCAGGCGTACGTGCGGTTCCTCGAGGAGTGCTCCGGCTCACGCATCTCAGCCATCGGCGTGGGTGCTGACCGCGATGCCATTGTGCAGGTGCACGACCTGATCTAGAGGTTGTGGCGGCGCCTGTGGGTGCCGCGAGGAGAGTTGCGCAGGTGAAGCACATGCCTTTATCTGCGTAACTCTCCTTGGACGGATGCGTGGGCGCCGCTGGATGGAAAAGTCGCGGCGAGATGCCATCTCAACGGGACTTTTCCATCTTGTGGGTGAGTCAGAGCCAGCCCTACACAACCCCCAGCGCATCCATCGCGCCCGCAACCCGCAGGAAGCCTGCAATGTTCGCCCCCGCAACCAGGTCGCCGGGCTTGCCGTATTCCTCGGCAGTTTCTGCGCAGCGCTTGTAGATGTCGGTCATGATGTGCTCGAGGCGCTGCTCGGTGTACTCGAAGGTCCACGAGTCGCGCGATGCGTTCTGCTGCATCTCAAGTGCCGAGGTGGCCACGCCGCCAGCGTTGACGGCCTTGCCGGGGCCGAACCGCACATCCGCCTGCTTGAACAGCTCGATCGCGCGGGGCGTGCACGGCATGTTCGCTCCTTCGACCACGTACTTGCATCCGCCGGCCAGCAGAGCCTTCGCTCCGTTGTCGTCGAGCTCATTCTGCGTCGCGCAGGGCAGGGCTGCGTCGCACGGAACATCCCAGATCGACCCTCCGGCCACGTACCGGGCTGACGGCTTGCGCACTGCGTACTCCGAGATGCGCGCCCGCTCGACCTCCTTGAGCTGCTTCATCAGCTCGAGGTCGATGCCGTCTTCGTCGACGATGTATCCGGCCGAGTCAGACGCGGCGATCACCTTGCCGCCCAGCGCGTGCACCTTCTCGATCGCGTAGATCGCGACGTTGCCCGAGCCCGACACGACGCAGCGCATGCCGTCGAAGTCGGCGTTCTGGTGTCGCATCATCTCGCGCAGGTAGTAGACGGTGCCGTATCCGGTGGCCTCGGTGCGCACGCGCGAGCCGCCCCAGTCGAGGCCCTTGCCGGTGATGACGCCCGACTCCCAGCGGTTCGTCATGCGCTTGTACTGGCCGAACATGTAGCCGATCTCGCGGCCGCCCACGCCGATGTCGCCCGCGGGCACGTCGACATACTCGCCGATGTGGCGCGCCAGCTCGGTGATGAACGACTGGCAGAAGCGCATGATCTCGCCGTCGGAGCGGCCCTTGGGGTCGAAGTCAGAGCCGCCCTTGCCCCCGCCGATCGGCAGGCCGGTCAGCGAGTTCTTGAAGATCTGCTCGAAGCCCAGAAACTTGATGATGCCGAGGTAGACGCTCGGGTGAAAGCGCAGGCCGCCCTTGTAGGGGCCGAGCGCCGAGTTGAACTGCACGCGAAAGCCGCGGTTCACGTGCACGGTGCCGCGATCGTCGACCCACGGAATCCTGAAGATGATCTGTCGCTCAGGCTCACACAGTCTGCGGATGATGCCTTCGTCGGCATACTGCGGGTGCTTGTCGACCACCGGCCCGAGGCTCTCGAGCACTTCGAAGGCGGCCTGGTGAAATTCGACCTCGCCAGCATTTCGCATCAACAGCTCGGCATAGACCGGCTCCAACTGTGCGTGCAACACCACCACGTCCTTCTCTCGATCGGCAGAATCTCTGCCATCTTATGACCATGCTTTCTTGCGAGAAGCGCGGGATTCTGCGAATCGAGAGGCTCAGGTGGCACGTGCTCGCGTGAAACGGCGAACGGATGCGCGGCTAGGCAGGTTCCGAAGAGGCGCCGCTTCGTGAGGCGGCATGGTGCGCAGAAGCATCGTCGGCTTCTGCGTCGGCGGCAGCGCTGCCGTCAGTATCGGCTATCTTTGCACCCTTGCCCGCCTCAGCACCAGAGGCAGTTTCGCTGGCGGCCACGGCATCCGACCCTGCGAACGTCCCAGAATCGCCTCCACAACCGTCCCCCGAATCCCCAGTCGCAGGACACAGCGTCTTGAACCTGACCAGCCGGATCACGGCGATCACGAGCAGCCACACCAGCAGCGCGTTGCGGGCCGCGAGGATCAGAATCGGCAGCAGATGCACCTGCAGCAGCAGCGGATACATCAGCGGAAACACGATTGTCGTCAGCACGCTCGCGGCGACCGTGAGCATCGCGGGGCGGCTCCACCACGAATCGGTGGTGACCATGCCAACGACGACGATCGGCAGAATCCACAGCATGAACTGCGGCGAGCCGACCTTGTTGAGCACGAAGAGCGCCGTGGCGAGGGCGAGAGCGCCGGTGAGCATGAGCTGGCGCGTGTCGACGCCGCGGCGGCCCTGCAGCCAGATGATCACGGCAACCGTCACGATCACCGCGACCAGCAGCCAGGTCGAGATCGCGGCGACCAGCTCGGGCACGGGCCCGCCGAGCTCAGTCGTCAGCAGCACCTTGTTGTAGTACTGGTAGAAGCCCGAGCCGCCCAGGCCGTCGAGTACCATCGGAATCGTCGCGAGCGGCGATTCGATCTGCAGCGCGCGGCTCGTCTGCAGAGACAGGAAGCTCATGAGGTGGCTGAGCCCGCCGGTGAGCGAAGCGACGACGGTGATGCCCGCCGTGACGATGATGCCCGCCGGAATGATGCGCCCGGCCCCGCGGCGAGCGGCCACGACCGCGGCGATCACAGCGGCCGGCCACACCTTGATCCAGGTGGCGACGGCCAGCATCACGCCGGCGATGAACGGAAACCGCGAGAGCACCAGCAGCGCCATCACCACGACGGGTGCGACGACGCCCTCGAGGCGCAGCATCGCGACGGGCGAGAGCACCGCGATCGTGCCGAGCCAGACAAAGGCGGCATACGGATGGCGTGCGTCGGCGGATGCGCGCAGGAGCAGCGCGGTCGCGAAGAAGTTCAGGATGGTCACCATCGCGAACCACACGATCTGGTACGCGTTGGGCCCGAAGAGGTTGGCGACGCCGATCGGCAGCCAGGCCATGAGCGGGTACACCCAGTCGGTGGTGATGCCCATGATCTCGTCGCCGCGAAACGCGTTGACCGCCCAGTCGCGGTAGAGCACGAGGTCGCCGAGGGCCTCGCCGCGTGCGATCGTGGGCCACAAGGCCAGCAGGCTGAGCGAGTGCAGCCCCACGAACAGTGCCATCACGCCGCGCACTCGACCCGGCGAGAGTCGTCGCTGACTGCGCGCGGGTGCGTCGGCGGCAGGGTCGGGCATGGTGATCAGATTACTGGCCGTTGGCTGAGAAGTGCTGAAACGGCCAGAAGAGTCATCCGCGCGGCCGACCCAAGTAGGCTGGGGGCATGAGTGAAGACCCGCGCGAGGCCCTGTTCCGCTACCGCGACAGCATCGACAATCTCGATGCGATCCTCATCCACACGCTTGCCGAGCGATTCAAGCTGACGCAGGCCGTGGGGCGTCTGAAGGCACAGCACACGATGCCGCCCTCAGACCTTGCGCGCGAAGACCGCCAGATTCAGCGGCTGCGCCAGCTCGCGAGCGACTCCGGCCTCGACCCGGCCTTCGCCGAGAAGTTTCTGAGTTTCGTCGTCGGCGAGGTCATCCGGCACCACGAGCACTTCGCTCGCGAAGCAGGCACAGACCAGGCCGGTTCTGCAGAAGCGGATGCGCGCAGCGACGACCAGCGCGATCACGGCACCCAGCAGTAGACAGGAATCCCATGCAGTATCCCCCTGGTGCGCTCGACGGAGTGCGCATCCTCGATCTGTCCCGCGTGCTCGCGGGCCCGTACGCCACGATGCTGCTCGCCGACATGGGCGCCGAGGTAATCAAGGTCGAGCGACCCGGAATCGGAGACGAGACCCGCGCCTGGGCACCCCCGAAAGCCGAAGACGGCACCTCGACGTACTTCGCATCCGTGAATCGCAACAAGCGATCGGTCACCGCATCGCTCAGCGACCCCGACGACGCAGATGCGCTGCGCAGGCTCGCGCGTCAGGCCGACGTCGTGGTCGAGAACTCACGTGCGGGCACGCTCGACCGCTACGGCCTCGGGTACGCCGATCTGAAGCGCGAGAATCCGGCGCTCGTCTACTGCTCGATCACCGGATTCGGCGCCAAAGCCGGCGCCGACCTGCCTGGCTTCGACCTGCTCGTGCAGGCTGCGAGCGGGCTCATGAGCATCACGGGTGAGACCGATGGCGAGCCGTCGAAGGTGGGCGTCGCGCTGGTCGACGTCATCACGGGGCTGCATGCCGTGACGGCCATTCTGTCGGCCATCATCGAGCGCGACCGGGCTGGCGGCTCGGGCGAGGGGCAGCACGTCGAGGTCAACCTGCTCTCGAGCGCGCTTTCTGCACTGGTCAACCAGGCGTCGGCCTACGTCGCCGGTGGCGCGGAACCCGCCCGCATGGGCAACGCGCACCCGAGCATCGCGCCGTACGAGGTCGTGCACACCGCAGACCGCGCCATGACCCTCGCAGTCGGCACCGATCGCCAGTTCGCGGCCCTTGCCGAGGCCATCGACATGCCAGAGATCGCCACGGATGCGCGGTTCGCCGAAAACGCCGCACGAGTCGCGCACAGGGCCGAGCTGCTGCCGCTGCTCGAAGGCGCGCTGGCCGAGCGCTCGGCCGCCGAATGGAGCGAGATCTTCCGCGCTCGCGGCATCCCCGCGTCGGTCATCAACACCGTCTCTGAGGCCTTCGCGTTCGCCGAGTGCCTCGAGCTCGATCCCGTCATCGAGATCGAGAGTGACGGCATTCGTCACAGGCAAGTAGCCAACCCCATCACCTTCAGCCGCACCCCCGTGCGGTACAGCAGCCCACCGCCTGGAGTCGGCCCGCGCATCCGTGCCGATGAGACCTTCGCAGGCGACAACCCGAAAGAGGCATGACATGAGTACAATCGCAACCGCTGGCCGCGAGGCCGTCGCAGGCGTCTTCGACTTCGACGCGCTGCTGCATGACGAGGCCCGTCAGTGGCAGCAGAAGGCGCGTGACTTTGCTGAGTCGCGCATCGCGCCGCACATCGAAGAGGACTTCGAGAACAAGCACTTCCGCCGAGAGCTCATTGCCGAGCTCGGCGAGGCTGGCTTTTTGGGCATGCATATCGAGGGGTACGGGTGCGCGGGGGCGTCGGCAACCGCCTACGGTGCTGTCTGCATGGAGCTCGAGGCGATCGACTCGGGCTGGCGCACCTTCGTGTCGGTGCAGGGGTCGCTGGCGATGTCGGCGATTGCGAAGTACGGGTCTGAAGAGCAGAAGCAGCAGTGGCTTCCCGAGATGGCGGCCGGCCGCGCCGTTGGCTGCTTCGCGCTGACCGAGCCTGCGGGCGGCAGCGACCCAGCAGGCATGACGACCACGGCGGTGCGTGACGGAGACGGATGGGTGCTCAACGGCGCCAAGCGCTGGATCGGCCTCGCGACCCTGGCCGACGTGGCCGTGGTCTGGGCGAAGAGCGACGAAGGCATTCTCGGGTTTGCCGTGCCGACCGCTACTGAGGGCTTCGAGGCGCGCGCGATCGACGGCAAGCTGTCGATGCGGGCGTCGGTGCAGTGCGACATCGACCTGACGAATGTGCGGGTGCCGGAGTCGGCGCGGCTGCCCGGGGCGCGCGGGTTGTCGGCGCCGTTCAGCTGCCTCAATGAAGCGCGCTACGGCATCGTCTGGGGCGTTGTGGGCGTTGCCCGCACGTGTCTCGAGGTCGCGGTCGAGCGCAGCCGCACGCGCGAAGTGTTCGGTGCGCCGATTGGCCGCTTTCAGCTGACACAGGCGAAGCTCGCCGACATGCTGCTCGAATACGAGAAGGCTGCGCTGCTGTCGCTGCACCTCGGTGCCCAGAAGGATGCGGGCACCTTGAATCGGTCGCAGATCAGCGTCGGCAAGCTCAACAATGTGCGCTCGGCCATCGGCGTCGCGCACGAGGCTCGCACGATTCTGGGTGGCGACGGCATCACGAGCGAGTTTCCGGTGATGCGCCACATCGCCAACCTCGAGTCGGTGCGCACCTACGAGGGGACCGACGAGGTGCACGCGCTCGTGCTCGGGCGTGACCTGACTGGAGAGGCTGCCTTTAGCTGAATCGCCGGCGCGAAACGAGTCGATTCTCACGAAACGTGCCTGAAAGTGGCTTCAGCACGACCGAGGAAGCAGATTCGACTCGTTTCAGCACGGGGCATCTCGAACTCTGCACAGGGGACAGCTGTGCACAGGTGCCCGTGAGCAGTTGCGCAGGCCTGCTCACGGGATCCACACTCCTCCCATGCGCGATCTCATCTCAGTGCTGCGAACGTTCGGCGGCGCCGCACCCCGCCACACCCTCTACGCTCATGGATTCACTCAGCGGCAGCTGCAGCAACAAGTCATGCATGGCAGTCTCCTGCGGATCGGCCGCCAGTGGCTTGCCCTGCCGACTGTCGATCCTTCGGTGGTCACTGCTCTTCGCGCGGGTGGGATCCTCGGCGGCGGAAGTGCGCTGCGCAGCTACGGCATCTGGGTCACCGAACAGACCCGCATCGTCGATGTGGCGACCGTGCCTCACAGCTCGAAGAAGAAGTTCAACGGCATCCGACGGGTCTGGCATGAGCACGCAGCCGATGCTGATCCTTGGCGCGTGACGGTGGCGGACGCCCTGTGGCAGTACCTGCAGCGGGCAGGGCGCCTCGACGCTATCGCCACGCTCGACAGCGCGCTGTATCGCGGGCAGCTGGATCTCGACGGCCTGGCCGCGCTGCGTGACCGCGCGCCGGAGCGATGCAGGCCATGGTTCGATCTGGTCGATCCCAGGGCCGAGTCCGGCACCGAGTCGATCGTTCGAGTCTCTGGCCTCGATCACGGTTGGACGGTCGAGCCGCAGGTGCCCTTCGAAGGCGGTCGGCTTGACACCGTGTTCGAGGGATGGCTGTGTGTCGAGTGCGACAGCCGCGAGCATCACAGTGGCCTCGAGCAGTACGACCGAGACCACCGACGCAATCAGAACGTGCTGCGGGCCGGTGGTCGCTGGCATCGCGTGACTCACTTCGATGTCATGCATGATCTCGAGCGCACGATGCAGCTCATCAGCCAGATCCTCAGTCAAGGGCATCCAACCCGGCTGAGGTTCGGGTAGGCGGGAGCTGAAAGTAGTCGATTCTTGGTTCTGCCACCGAGATCGGGCCCAAAATCGGCCTGGTGGCGAAAATCGACTACTTTCAGCGCCTAGCGCTTAGGCGAACCGCTCCAGCGGCTCGCGGTTCGTCGCCCGCAGCTCGTCGATCGACACCGTGAAGTGATCCTGGAACTCGACCTGGTCGCCCTCGGAGTCGGTCACGCCGATCCGCAGCACGGGCACACCGCGAGCGTCGCACATGCCTCTGAACTTCACGTCTTCCTCGCGCGGAACCGCCACGAGCATCCGGGCTCCTGACTCAGAGAACAGAGCAGCCGTCGCGTCGACACCGTCGCGCTGCATGAGCTCGCTCAGCACCACCCTGGCCCCGACGCCGAACCGCATGGCGCCCTCGACGACCGCAGTCGCCAATCCGCCGTCTGACAGGTCGTGTGCAGCCGACACGAGACCATCGAAGGCGGCGTTCGACATGAGTTCGCCCAAGCGCTTCTCGGCGGCGAGGTCGACCAGCGGCGGGCGTCCGCCGAGGTGGTCGTGCACGACAGAAGACCACACCGAGCCGTCGAGCTCGTCGCGGGTGGTGCCGAGCAGGTAGAGCAGGTTGCCCTCGTCTTGCCAGCCGCTGGGCACGCGGCGGTCGACGTCGTCGATCACGCCGAGCACGCCTACGACGGGGGTCGGGTGAATCTGCGTCTCACCCGTCTGGTTGTAGAACGACACATTGCCGCCGGTGACGGGGATGCCAAGCTCGACGCAGCCATCTGCGAGCCCGTCAACAGCCTCAGAGAATTGCCACATCACAGCCGGAACCTCGGGGTTGCCGAAGTTCAGGCAGTCTGAGACGCCGAGGGGAGTGGCACCGGTTGCGGCCACATTGCGGTAGGCCTCGGCCAGTGCGGCGCGGGCGCCTTCGCGCGGGTCGAGCTGGCAGAAGCGGGCGTTGCAGTCGAGCGACACGGCGAATCCGAGCCCCGACTCTTCGTCGATGCGCACCATGCCGGCGTCGTCGGGCGTCGCCAGCGCGGTGTTGCCGAGCACGTAGTGGTCGTACTGGTCGGTGATCCATGAGGTGTCAGCGAGATTGGCGCTGCCGATCATCTGCAGCAGCTGCCCACGCAGGGCGGTGCCGTCGGATGCGCGCTCAAGCGACGTGGCAGAGTCGGCTTGCAGAGCGTCGAGCCATGTGGGCCGCTCTGAGGGGCGGTCGTACACGGGACCGTCGACTGCGACAGTCGAGGGGTCGACGTCGACGATGGTTACGCCGCCGTGGGTGATGACCAGGCGGCCGTCGCCGGTGACGTCGCCGAGCACGGAGTACTCGACATCCCACTTCTCGCATACGGCCATGAACGCCTCGAGCTTCGACGGCTCGACGACGGCCATCATGCGCTCCTGCGACTCCGACATCAGAATCTCTTCAGCAGTGAGCGTGTGGTCGCGCAGCAGCACGTGGTCGAGCTCGATCTTCATGCCCGAGCCGCCGTTGGCAGCCAGCTCGCTGGTCGCACACGAGATGCCCGCGGCGCCGAGGTCTTGGATGCCGCTGACCAGCTCGTCGGCGTACAGCTCGAGGCAGCACTCGATGAGCACCTTCTCGGCGAAGGGGTCGCCGACCTGCACAGCGGGGCGCTTCGTGGGCCCGTCTTCTGTGAACGTGTCGCTGGCGAGGATGGATGCGCCGCCGATGCCGTCGCCGCCGGTGCGGGCTCCGAAGAGCACCACCTTGTTGCCGGCGCCGGTCGCGCTCGCGAGGTGCAGGTCTTCGTGGCGCAGCACGCCGACCGCAAGCGCGTTGACGAGCGGGTTGCCCTGGTACACGGGGTCGAAGCGGGTCTCGCCGCCGATGTTGGGCAGGCCGAGGCAGTTGCCGTAGAACGAGATGCCGCCGGTGACGCCGTGCACGATGCGTGCGGTGTCTTCGTGGTCGGGGTGGCCGAAGCGCAGGGCGTCCATAACCGCTACGGGGCGGGCGCCCATCGAGATGATGTCGCGGACGATGCCGCCGACGCCGGTCGCAGCGCCCTGGAACGGCTCGACGAACGACGGGTGGTTGTGGCTCTCTACCTTGAAGGTGACGGCCCAGCCCTCGCCCACGTCGAGCACGCCGGCGTTCTCGCCCATGCCGACCATGAGGTTCTTCTTCATGTCGTCGGTGACCTTCTGGCCGAACGCGCGCAGGTACTTCTTCGACGACTTGTACGAGCAGTGTTCGCTCCACATCACCGAGTACATCGCCAGCTCGCCGCTGGTGGGACGGCGGCCGAGAATATCGCGAATCCGCGCGTATTCGTCGGCCTTGAGGCCGAGGGCTTCGAACGGCTGCTCGCGTTCGGACGATGCGATCGCGTCATCGACGGAGTCAGGGGCGGGGCGCTGGTATGTCACGGCTCTCCTCAGGCGAAATGGGTGCCCTCCCATCGTAGTCGTGCGGCACGAGTCCGATGGCGCAGACAGATGCGCCCTATATATAGGGGAGTCAGCAGTGTGGTTCGCGCCAAACTGCGAAGAATTCACAAACGTCTTCCAAGGTGAATTATTTTACAGTAGGATACTGCCGATGCCTCATGCCGTAAGTGGCTGACATGCGCCGCTTTCAGCATTAACAGAGAACAGGTCGTCCCCTATATGTCTACACGCCAGTCCAGAACTCGCAGTGTTCTTTCCAAGCCGGTTGCGTTCGCACTCACTTTCCTTCTGGTTGCAACAGGAGTGTTTGCGACGCAGGTGACCGATGCCGAGGCAGCAGTGGTCAAACCGATGACCCAGAGCTACAACGATGTGGTCAATGGTGACTACATCAAGATCGGCAACGGCAACCTCGTCGCCAGCGGCTCTGCTCTCACCGGCGGTACGTCAAGGACGCAGCTGCACAATGGAGTCGCCGGCTACAACGACTACTTCAACATGGTGAACACCGGCGGCTCGTCAGCGATGGGTGCCAACTCGAGCTCGGCGAACATCACCGTGCCCGCCGGCGCTGAGGTCGTGCGCGCCGAGCTCTACTGGATGGGCAACACCGGGATAATCAAGGACGACCGGGGCCGAGACGTTCAGGGCCGTTGCAGCGCGAACGGCGACCCGCGCTCGCTGCCTTCCGGCTCATACACGACGCAGGCGCCGCGCATCCAGATCGGCAGCGGCAGCGTCTTCGGCGTCGCGCAGTCGGCAATGTCGGTCACCGCCGACCCGAGTTCTACCGTGCCGAACGACCAGCCTTACTACTACTCAGCTCGGGCCGACGTCACCAGCCTCATGCAGGCGCTCCCCTCAGGCTCGCAGCAGACCGTCTCCGTCGGCAACTTGTGGCTGCCGCAGGGTCACGGCTGCTTCGGCGGCTGGACCATGTCGGTGGTCTACGACTTCGGCAGCTACGTGCAGGGCAACAGCCAGAGCGTCGCTCGCAACGTGATCCTCACCGACGGTCACGTGCGTCTGGCTTCCAACGACAACCCGCTCACCGTCGACTTCTCGGGCTTCCTCGCGGCTGACACCGGAGTGCACGCCAGCTTCTCGATCGGTGAAGGCGACGCGCAGATCGATGGTGACTACGCCAGGTACAGACCTGGCGCAAGCGGCTGGTTCACGCCCCTGACAGGCGTCAAGGGGGTCACTAACAACATCGGCGTCGGCCACACCCCTACGGGCGTGCGCTACCACACCGGTTCAGGCACGTTCTACAACACCAGTATCGATGTCGTCGATGTTCAGATGCCCAACGTGGTTGCCGGTGTCACCTCGGCACAGCTGCAGTTCGGCACCAGTGGTGACTCTTACCTCATGCAGGCAGCCGCCTTCGCGGTGCCGGTGGCAGATGTCGAGATCGAGAAGAACCATACGGGATACGGCGAGACCGGCGTTGCCGTCGAGCAGATTCTGCCGGGCGAGCAGCCGTCGTTCACGATTGTGGTCCGCAACCCTGGTTCTACGGATCTCACCAACGTCCGCGTGAGCGACCCTCTCGCCCCTGCCTGTGACATCGTCCTCGACAACCTGGCCGCTGGTGCTGAGCACATCTACACGTGTGAAGGGCCACCAACAGACGTCGGCTACATCAACACGGCAACAGTGACCGCTGTCGGCGGCGGCGGCATAGAGCTTCGAGAGAAGACCGCTTCATCAGAGGTGCAGGTCTCGACGATCGACCTCGACAAGCGTGTCGCACCCGGCGCTGACTACACCGGTCGCGCGGGCGACACCCTCGACTACTCCTTCGTGATCCGCAACAGTGGCACGAGCACCCTTGCGAACGTTGCACTCACAGACGACATGCAGGGGCTCGAGGGCCTCGACGTCGACTGGTCGACGTCGAGCAATACCGCCACCGAAGACGGCACGCTCGCCCCGAATGAAACGGTGCGCGCGACTGCGACATACACGCTGACACAAGAAGATGTCGACGCTGGCGAAGTGCTCAACGAGAACGCCCAGACCTCGGGAATCGACGCGGCTGACCACACGGTCACCAGCGACGGCAACGCACGCCACCCGATCGAGAGCGCCGCGGCGCTCGAGCTGGTGAAGCGCGGGGAGCTTGAAGACGGCAAGGCCGGCGACCCCATCGAGTACACCTTCAGTGCTCGCAACACGGGCAACGTGACGCTCACTGACGTCCGCATTGAAGACCCCCACGCCGGACTCTCCGCGCTCGAGTACGCGTGGCCTGGCGCTGCGGGCGTGCTGCTTCCTGGCGAGACCGTCACCGCAACCGCGACAGCACCGCTGACCCAGGCTGAAGCCGACGCCGGCCGAGTCGACAACACTGCAACGGTCTTCGGCACACCGCCGAGCGGCTCCGAGGTTGATGATGAAGGAACCGCACGCATCGAGGTGCTGCAGACCCCGTCGATTGACATCGAGAAGCGCGGAACGCTCTCGGGCACCGGCGTTGCCGGTGACACCGTGTCCTATGACTTCGTCGTGGTCAACGACGGCAACACGACCCTGACCGACGTCGCTGTCAGCGACCCCTTGTTCGCCGATGCCGACATCCAGCCCGTCGGCTCGTGGCCAGCTGAGCCTGGCGTGCTGCTTCCCGGCGAGTCCATGCAGTTCACTGCGGCACACGCGCTGACGCAGGACGAGGTTGACGCAGGACGTCTCGACAACACCGCCTACGTCTCCGGCACGCCTCCGAGTGGCACCCCCGTCGAAGACGAGGACTCCTACACTGTCCCGGTCGAATCGACTCCGGGAATCGAAATCGCGAAGACCGGAAGCCTTGAGCTTGGTGGCTCCGGCGTCGCAGACGACACCGTCGCCTACCAGTTCGAGGTGACCAACAACGGCAACGTCACGCTTTCTGGCGTAGTCATTGAAGACCCTGCGTTCGCAGCGGCCGAAATCGCCTACACCTGGCCCGGCGAAGCCGGTGTGCTCGCCCCAGGAGATGTCGCGACAGCGACAGCGACCTGGTCGGTGACCCAGCAGCAGCAGGACGCGGGAAGCGTCGTGAACACGGCATCCGTCACCGGCACGCCCCCCGACGGCCCGCCGACTACAGATGAAGACCGCGAGATCGTGCCCATCGTCTCGACTCCTTCACTGGTGCTCGACAAGACGGGTGACCTTGCCGACAGTGACATGCACGTCGCTGGCGACGTCATCGACTATTCGTTCACGGTCACCAACAACGGCAACGTGACGCTCACCGACGTCGTCATCAGTGATGACCAGCTCGACGGCGACGCGACCATGACCTGGCCTGGCGCAGCGGGAACCCTGGCTCCCGGCCAGAGCGCAACCGGCGTCGGTCAGCACTCGCTGACCCAGGCTGAAATCGACGCTGGCTTTGTCGACAACACTGCTTCAGCCACTGGCAACCCGCCCACGGGAGAGTCGCCCACGACGACTGACCGCGATCGCGTGCTCATGCCGCAGACCTCCTCGCTCGTGCTCGAGAAGACCGGGCAGCTCGCTGACGACGCCATCGGCGTCGCTGACGACGGCTCGGAATACACCTTTGTCGTCACGAACGACGGCAACACGACACTGACCGGTGTGACTATCACGGATGCCCTTCCGGGACTCAGCACACCTGCTGCAGGCGAATGGCCTGGAGAAGACGGCGTGCTCGCTCCGGGCGAGTCGGTCACCTTCACGGCGACTCGCACCCTAACGCAGGCTGATGTCGACGCTGGTGGCGTCGACAACACCGCGACTGCCGTTGGCACGACGCCTGACGGCGCAGAGACCGACGACACCGACAGCCACACGCTGCCGCTGGATGCCGACGGATCGATCAGCCTCGTCAAGGAGGGTGAGCTCGCGAGCGGAGCAGCAGCTGGCGATCTGATCAACTACACGTTCACGGTCACCAACGACGGCCCGGTCACCATCACCAGTGTCTACCTCGCCGACCCGCTTGAGGGCCTGAGCGCGGTCACCTTCGGTGAGTGGCCGATCCCTGACGAAGAAGGCACGCTGGCACCCGGCGATACTGTCGTCGGAACTGCGACCTACGAGCTGACGCAGGCCGATGTGAACCGGGGTGCGGTCGACAACACCGCGACCGTCGCCGGCATCACGCTGCAGAATCAGCCGGTCGAAGACCAAGACGACGCCACGGTTGAACTTCCGGCATCGCCGGCCATTGAGCTGACGAAGACTCCGAGCCTGTCAGGTGAGGGCGTCGCTGGAAACACGATCACATACACGCTGACGGTGACGAACACCGGAAACGTCACGCTGACGGACGTCGCGATCGACGACCCGCTCGAAGGACTCAGTGAGCTTCAGATCGACTGGCCCGGTGACGCAGGAACCCTCAGCCCCGGCCAGAGCGCTGCGGCAACAGCGACCTACACGGTCACGCAGGCTGACGTCAACCGAGGCGCTGTTGAGAACACGGCCGCCACATCCGGAACCGGAGTGCGAGGCGGCGACGTCACAGACTCCGCGGACGCAGACGTGCCGCTGTCGCAGAATGCGGCGATCGAGCTGGTGAAGTCTGCGGCGCTGTCCGACGGTGCCACCGGTGCCGTGGGCGACACTGTCGAGTACACACTCGTCGTGCGCAACTCGGGCGACGTCTCCCTGACGGATGTGACCATCGACGACCCGATGTTCCCTCAGGGTGTGGAGTTTGGCGAGTGGCCGGGCGAGCCTGGAACACTGGCGCCGAACGAGACGGTTCAGGCAACTGCAACGTGGACGCTCACACAGGCTGACCTCGACGCGAACGGGGTCGTGAACGAGGCCACCGCATCCGGCACCCCTCCGAATGACGAACCGGTCGAGAGCCCTGATGGAGCGATCGTCGACATTGTCGGCACGCCCCTCCTGACCCTCGACAAGAGTGGAGAGCTCTCGGGCGAAGGTGTCGCTGGCGACGTCATCGACTACACCTTCACGATCACGAACGAAGGCACCGTGACGATCACGGATGTCGAGTTGAGCGATGAGCTCGAAGGACTGAGCGCAATCGAATTCGGCGCATGGCCTGCAGACACCGGTGTTCTTGCGCCTGGTGAATCGGTCACTGCGACTGCGAATTACTCGGTCACGCAGGCTGATGCCGATGCCGGACAGGTCGACAACAGTGCTGAGACAACCGGCACGACGCAGTCGAACGGCGACGTCTCAGACACCGACGACCACACGCAGCCCCTCGGTGCGACCGGCGGCATCGACATCGCCAAGTCGCACGAGGCTGGCACGTATGTAGTCGGTGACACCGTCAAGTACACCTTCGTGGTCACGAACACGGGTGGCGTGACGCTGCGCGATGTGGCTGCTTCGGATGCCCTCGAAGGCCTCTCGGAGCTCACGTACGGTGCATGGCCCGCTGCAGAAGGCGTGCTGCTGCCGAACGAGTCAGTGTCGGCAACCGCCACACTGACGGTCACGCAGGCGCACGTCGACGCAGGTCAGATCGACAACACGGCCTCCGCAGTCGGCACGCCGCCGTCGGGTGACGATGTGGAGAGCACAAGCACCGACAGGGTGCCGTTCACACAGACGCCGACGATCACGCTCGACAAGACCTCTGCTGTTGAGGGTGCGAACGCAGGCGACACAGTCGACTACGAGTTCGTCGTGGTCAACGATGGCAACGTCACGCTCACGGATATCGAGCTGACGGATGCGCTCGACGGTCTGAGTGAGATCGTCTACGCAACCTGGCCCGGTGCTGAGGGCACTCTTGCTCCTGGTGACCAGGTGCGTGCCACCGCGACCTACACGCTGAGCCAGGCGGATGTCGACAGCGGTTCGATCACCAATGACGCAACTGTCGTCGGCACGACACCTGGCGGTGAGGAAGTCGAAGACGAGTCTTCGGTGACCGATCCTCTTGGTTCTTCGCCGGAAATGCGCATTGCGAAGACAGCGAACGTGCACAGCCCCGCAGTCGGCGAGGTCGTCACCTACGCATTCGAACTCGAGAACACCGGAAACGTCACACTCGTCGACGTCGCGATCAGCGACCCGATGACTGGGCTCTCCGACCTTGAGTACACGTGGCCGGGCGACGCGGGAGTGCTCGCACCGGGTGAGATCGTGACCGCCACCGCGACCTACACGATCACTCAGGCTGACGTGGACGCCGGTGGCGTCACCAACTCGGCAACCGGCAACGGCGTTCCGCCGACAGGCGAGCCCGAGCAGCCGACGGTCGAAGAGGAAGTTCCGATCGAGACGACTCCTGCCATCGGTATCGACAAGTCCGCGGAGCTCGCAGACGGCGCAGTCGGTCAGGCAGGCGACGAGGTCACCTACACGTTCGTCGTGACGAACACCGGTGACGTGACCCTTCGCGATGTCAACGTGACAGATGACATGGAAGGTCTGTCGGATCTGGTCTACGGCAACTGGCCGAATGCCGAGCGCGTGCTCGCACCGGGAGAACAGGTCGAGGCGACCGCCACGTACACCCTGACGCAGGCGGATGTCGACGCAGGCTTCGTCGCCAACGAGGCCACCGCAACCGGTCAGCCGCCGCAGGGCGACCCGATTGAGACCCCGACGAACGAGCGCATTGAGACGCCCGGCACGCTGGCGATCTCGATCGACAAGACCGCTGCTGCTGAGAACGGCCCCGCGACGGTTGCGGGCGAGACGGTCTCGTATGTATTCGTGATCGTCAACGAGGGAACTCGCACTCTGACCGATCTCGTGCTCAGCGATCCGCTCGACGGTCTCAGCGAGCCGACCATCGACTGGTCGACCGCCGCGACCGAGGGGCAGCTGGCCCCCGGTGAGAGCGTCACCGCAACCGCTGAGTACACGCTGACGCAGGCAGACGTTGATGCCGGTCTCGTGGAGAACACGGCAACGATCGACGCCGAGGACCTCCTCGGCAACCCGACCACCGACGATGACGACGCGAATGTCGCCCTTGAGGGCACACCGCTGATCGAGCTTGACAAGACGACGGTGACTGAACCAACTCAGGTCGGCCAGACACTCGACTACGAGTTCGAGATCACCAACGCCGGCACGGTGACACTGCGTCAGATCAGCATCGTCGATGGGCTTGAAGGCCTGTCGGCACCCGCTGTGGACTGGTCCACTGCGGCCGTTGAGGGTGAGCTTGCTCCTGGAGAGACGGTCATTGCGACTGCACAGCTCACCGTGACGCAGGCGCACATCGACGCTGGTGAGATCGTGAACGCAGCCGTGGCGTCAGGCGTGCCTGACAACGAAGAGCCGGTCGAGTCGCCGGACGAGGTTGTCTACCCGCTGCCGCAGTTGCCGAGCATTTCGACGGTCAAGACAGCCGAACTCCCAGAGGGTTCGACTGGCGCCGTCGGTGAAGCGGTCGCATACACGATTGTCGTGACCAACGACGGCAACGTGACGCTGAACGACGTGTCGGTGAGCGACCCGATGTTCGAGGCTGATGAGCTGACCTACGACTGGAGCACGGCGTCTGCTGAAGGCGTTCTGGCACCGGGCGAGATTGTCGCTGTCACAGCAGTGCACACGTTGACGCAGGCAGACATCGATGCAGGCCGAGTCGACAACACGGCTACGGGCAGCGGAACCTCACCGATCGGTCCGATCGACGACGAGGACGATGCGACCGTGACCATTGTGCAGGCGCCTTCGATGACCCTCGCGAAGTCGTCTTCGACGGATGCGGTGCCTGCGGTTGGCGAGACGATCACCTACACGTTCGAGGCAGTGAATGACGGCAACGTCACCCTGCAGGACGTGACGATCGATGACCCCAAGCAGGGACTCTCGGAACTCGTCTACGACTGGTCTGAGGCTGCTGTCGAAGGACAGCTTGCTCCGGGCGAGCGGGTCACGGCGACCGCTGAGTACGTGATCACACAGGCGGA
Source organism: Agrococcus casei LMG 22410 (assembly GCF_900163565.1). Lineage (GTDB taxonomy): Bacteria > Actinomycetota > Actinomycetes > Actinomycetales > Microbacteriaceae > Agrococcus > Agrococcus casei. The sequence continues at coordinate 3,729 of NZ_FUHU01000035.1, read as the reverse complement.
TATCGATGCGGGGCTCGTCGAGAACGGCGCGACCGCGACCGGCACGCCGCCGAACGATGGCGACCCTGTAGTCCCCGAGGACACCGAGATCGTCGAGGTTCCTCAGAGCCCCTCGATCGGACTGGCGAAGCTCGGCCTTCTGGCTGAGGGACAGTCCGGTGTTGCGGGCGACCTCGTCCAGTACACGTTCGAAGTCGTCAACGACGGCGACGTGACGCTCAGCGATGTCGCGATCAGCGACCCGCTGGTCGGCATGAGCGAGATCGTCTACGGCGACTGGCCCGGCGAGACCGGTGTGCTGGCTCCTGGTGAGTCCGTCACCGCGACTGCTGAGTACACACTCACGCAGCAGGATGTCGACAACGGCGTTCGCGAGAACGTGGCCACCGCATCCGCGGTGCCTCCGCTGGGCGGCGACGTCACGGATGAGGACACCGCAACGGTCGGCACCGACAGTGTCGGTGCAATCGATGTAGAGAAGTCGGCTTCGGTGCAGGACGGAGGACTCGTAGGCGATGAGATCGTCTATGATTTCACCGCGACCAACACCGGCACCGTGACGCTGTCGAACGTGACGCTTGAGGATTCCCTCGAGGGTCTGGGCGAGATTCAGTACAACTGGCCTGGTGAGGCTGGCGTGCTGGCCCCTGGCGAGAGCGTGACGGCTACAGCGGTCTACACACTGACACAGGCTGACCTCGACCGCGGTGAGGTGGAGAACACCGTCGTCGTGACAGGCGACGTGCCTGGTCCGGAAGACCCTGTTGAAGACGACGACAAGGTGACGACACCGACTCCCGGCTACAGTTCGCTGGTGCTTGAGAAGAGCAGCGAGGTTGATTCGGATGGCGCTGCTGCTGTAGGCGACGTCATCACCTACACGCTCGTGGTCACCAACGACGGCACGCTGACCCTTTCGGATGTCGTCATCGACGACCCAATGGAAGGACTCAGCGAGCTCGAGTACACGTGGCCCGGCGAAGCAGGGGTGCTCGCACCGGGTGAGTCAGTTGCGGCGACGGCGACGTACGTCGTGACACAGAGTGACATCGATGGCGGCGTTGTGGAGAATGCCGCGACGGCGACGGGTGTACCCCCGTACGGCGAGGATCCCGAAACTCCAACTGAGAACGAGACCCCTCTCGAGCAGAACAGTGAACTGCTGTTTGAGAAGACCTCCTCGTACAACGGCAATGGCGAGGTCGGCGAGGTCATCGACTACGGCTTCAAGCTCGAGAACGCGGGCAACACGACGCTCACGGATGTTGCTGTGATCGACGAGCTGCCTGGCCTGTCGGAGATCATCTACGAGTGGCCGGATGCCGACAACCCTGGAGTCCTGTTGCCTGGAGAGGTCGCGACTGCGACGGCGACATACGCGCTCCAGCAGAGTGACATCGACGCCGGTGGGGTGACGAACAGTGCGACTGGAACCGCTCAGCCGCCGGCTCCGTGCCCCGACTGTGAGAACCCGCCGACGCTGGTTCCCCCGGACGAGACAACCACAGAGGTTCCTCGTGAGACAGGAATCTGGATGGAGAAGACCGGAGCAATGGAGAAGGGTGCAATCGGCGAAGTCGGTGACACGATAACCTACTCCTTTGAAGTCAAGAACATTGGCAATGTAACGCTGACCGATGTTGCGATCGATGACCAGATGGAGGGCCTGTCGCAGATCACGTGGCTGTGGCCCAACGCAGAACGCCCGGGTGTGCTGCTCCCAGATGAGACAGCGACCGCGACGGCGACCTACCAGCTCACTGCCGCCGACTTGGAGCTCGACACGATTGCGAACCATGCGTCGGTGACGGGAACTCCGCCGGAAGGCATGGAGCCCCCGAGCTACGACGACTCCACAAAGGTCAGTGTCCCGACCCCGGAGGATCCGGGAACGGGATTGCCAGAAACGGGCATGAACGTTTCGGGCTACTACATTGCCCTTCTCGCGCTGGTCCTGGCTGCCCTTGGGGCAACCGTGTTGCTGAGCCGCAGGACTCGCGACGGTGTCGTGCAGTAGGACGAGAGATAGCAGAAGGCCCCGACGGACGAAGGTTCTGGCGGGGTCTTCTGCTGTCTGCGGCATCAAGAAACGGCGCCGGCTGAATGATCCAAGGTTTCGAGCAAAAACTGATCGATGGCACATTGATTGAGGTGCTGACGCGTGTGCGTCATCCGTCACGGTTCCTGGTGAAGGAATTTGCTGGGTTGAGGGCGATGGCAGCGTCATCTGTACCCCGAGGAACGCTTCAGGACAACCTGGCACAACGCGTGCGACGCTGGCCGTAACCCGACGACCCTTCCCGCGATGGCCGTGAACTTCCCGGATGTCTCAGATGTCGCCAGCACGGGAAAGCAGGGCACTTCGGTGACGGCTCCTTCCCCCGCTATAGACGGTACGAACCGGCAGCTGGAAACCGAAGGCCCTTGAGTCGGCGCTGGAGCCTGTAGCGGATCTTGGCGAGGGCATGTGGCCGGTGGACGAGGAGGGCAACATTTCCTCCACGCCCTACGAAGGTTTCGAGGGCGGCCCCACGCCGGTCCGATACACCGCGACGACCGTGACGACAACCGATTCCCGCTACGGTGAAGATCACCCACACGGACACGACCGAACTTGACTGCCCGACAGATCCGGTGTCTCCGGGGCTGGCTCATCTGTCAGGCGATCTCGACACCGATCTACCGGACACTAGTGGAGGCCCAGCGATCATCATGTTGATGCTGGCAGCGGGCGTCATGGTCGTGGTGCTGCAGCATCGTTGAGCGTATGTCGCCATAACGCTCGCAGCTGAGGCTGAACAGGGCGAACGCGCGAGTCGAGGGTGAACCTAAGCTCGTGCGTTCCACCTTTTGACACTGGCTTCGCGGGCACTTGCTTGATTGATGTCTGTTCAAATACTGGCTGGTTCAATAGTGATGGCGTCCGAGGCTGGTCAGTTGAAGTGCAGTGCATCTGCCCAGGCGGACGCCGCGGATCGCGTATGGCTTTTGCGAAAAATACACTAGTGTCTTTTGAGGACAGTTCAAGCTGTTCGAACCCCGCACACCCGCAGTACCGTCCCCTCCTGGGGCCCTGAATGAAATCGAAAACAATCCCGATCCTGTCTACCGCAGGCTTGGCTGGCCTGTTGCTCATGCAGGCGGCAGTTGCATCGCCTGCGGTTGCCGCGGTGCCCGAAAACCCTACGGATGTCGTCTGTGAAAGCCCCATCGACACCGTGAGTTACACAACTACGTCCTATTTGAAGCCCGGCGAAGGCAACGTCTCCCGCGACGAGAAAGATCTGGACTTCAATGACGACGGCGTCGATGAAGTGGATATTGCAATCGACGGCTGGGCTGGTGGCGTTGGAGTTGATGGGTGGAGCGGAAATGGCATGGCCAATTTCCGTGTCGTGGTCGGCACTCTTTACGACCTGACCGACGTCTCAAAGACGTTCACAATAACGGCTGCTGACGGATCGCAGCTCAGCGCTGAAGCACAGGTCAATGATCCTTCTGCGCCAGTCAGTCCGGCCGGTGGCGCAACTCCCGAAAGGTACAAGGCGGTCACCCTGACCGAGTTCGCGCCTTTGGTGGTCCAGGAAGCACGCCAGTCCATTGATTGGACAGTGACGCCCGATGCAACTATGCCGGCGGGGACCGTCGGCGAGACTGGCTCTTCGGCGCACTATCTGGGCTGTGTCAAGTTTTGTAGACGGTCTCTTTGTGGATCAGGCCGCGGTTGCG
>NZ_FUHU01000033.1 GCF_900163565.1 Agrococcus casei LMG 22410 | reverse complement strand
TCCCCGTCTGGCCAGACGGGGATCGATAGTGCCATAGGGCAACCGTCCTGAGCGCATTGCAGCTGCAATGCAACGGACGTGCTCACTGTTCTGTAATCACTCGACTGGAGCGACGGCCGTCGCTGTGGCGGCGAGTGACCTTCCTGTTGGGTGCCAGCCCAAGCTTCTTTAGTTGCGATTCCGTCCACCCAGCGGCGAGGGCTTCGCGGCGCGCTTGGTTGGCATGCTTTTCGGCTTCGCTTTCGGCCTGTATGGCGGCCGCATGCTGGTGGGCGGCTTCTTCTAGCCGGATGCCAGCTTGGATCTTGTTCTCAACTTCTGCATGGGCTGCTTCGCGGATTGCTTCACTCATGATTAGCAATCTACATGCAGTGACGTTTCTGAACTAGAGACGGTGCTGAGTGTTTCATCGTTTCATTGTGAATCTCACCTTGTAGAGAGGTTCTGTGAAACTCATATTTTTGGATGCACGTATGCTACCGGCGCTTGCCGGTAGTAGCATGGTCACCATGCGAGGCGGTCTTGTGTTCTTCCGAGGTGATGGGAACGCTGCGCGCGCCTACCTCGAATCTGATCACAGCCACGCTGACGAGTATTACTTGGAGCACGGCGCGGCAGTGGCAGCCTGGAGCGCCCGTGACGCCTCCGGTGCGGTGACGGCCGCTGCACAGCTGGAGGGTGAGCAGTACCAGTCATGGGTTGATTGGGTAGACCCGCTCACGGGTGAGAAGCGGGGGAGTCCTCGCATGGCTTCGCGGATCGCCAAGGACGGCAGCATGAAGACTGCTGCGGCGTCGCCGCGGTTTGTTGAGATGACGGTGAACGCCGACAAAACGTTGTCGGTTGCGGCCGCCCTGTCGCCCGAGGTATCCGCTGCGTTCGATGAAGCGCAGGCGGCTGCGGTCGAGGCCATGCAGGCGTATATGGCTGAGCACTCAGTGACTCGCGTGGGCCCGTTGGGGGCGCAGCGGTTGGTGCCGGTTGAGCGGCTGGAATCGGTGGCGGTTGTGCACCGCTCGTCGCGAGCTGGCGACCCGCACCGCCACGTGCATGTGCAGTGGAGTACGCGCGTATTTGCCGCTGGCAAGTGGCGCGGTATGCACACGGCTGCAACGATCAAGCAGCAGGCCGCGCTGCGTGGTGTCGGTGAGGCTGCAATCAACAACCACGCTGGGCTGCGCGCAGCATTGGCTGGCGCTGGGTTCACGTTCAATGCAGCTAAGGGTGAGGTTGATGAACTGACCAGTCACGCGCGGCTGTTGTCGAAACGGTCTGTACAGATCGAACGTAACCTGGTGCAGCTCGAACGCGACTGGCGAGAGCTGCACCCCGAGCAGGAGCCGGACAAGGAGTTGCGACGCCGCTGGGAGTGGGAAGCGTGGGCGAAGGATCGCCCCCAGAAGCGCCGCATTCAGGAGCACCCAGAACAGAAGTGGCGCGACGAGCTGCAAGCGGCGGGCCTCCAGGTCGAGGGGTTCGAGCGCGTGCAGGCGCAGCCGCTTGCGTCGCTGTTCGAGATCGACCGCGAGCAGCTAGCCGAGGATGCGGTGAGGGCCGCTGAGGTTCGCGGCTCGGCATGGTCGGTCGCTGACCTTGAAGGCTTCGTAGGTGTGGCTGTTGCGAAAGAGAATGTGCAGGCAACACCGGCTGAGGTACGCACCTATGTGCGCGACGTTGCCGAAGAGATCGCGGGCACGTTGCCAACCCTTGACGTAGACGCCAACGGGGCCGTGCCCGAATGGGTGAGGCAGTACACCAGTGACCACGTGCTGCGCGTGGAACGTGACGTGCGCGAACGCCTCCAAGAGCGCGGGCTGGCGTCCGGGCTCACCGTGTCCGATGAACCGACCGAAGGACTTAATGCGCAGCAGGCGCAGGCAGCGCGTGCGCTGGCATCAGCTGCGCCCCTCGTTGTTGTCGAGGGTGCGGCAGGCAGCGGCAAGACGACCATGTTGGGCGTCGCCCGTGACATGGCATCGAAGGACGGCCGCAAGCTCGTTGTGGTGGCTCCCACGCTGCGTGCAGCGAAGGAAGCAGCCGAGGCAACCGGCGCTCGTGCATCCAGCGCGCACAAGCTCGCGCACGAGTACGGTTTTCGCTGGGATGGTGGCCGCTGGCAGCGGCTTGCAGTGGGGGGCTCTGAGGTGCACGGCGGCATCTACGCTGGGCCGAGCGAAGCGTTCCAGCTCGACCGCAATAGCCGTCTTGTCATAGACGAGGGCGGCATGATCGATCAAGAGCTGGCGCACGCGCTCACGACGATCACAGACGAGACGGGCGCGGGCCTGGCGCTGATCGGAGATCGCCAACAGTTGCCCGCTGTCGGCCGCGGAGGCGTGCTCGATATGGCGGTGGCTGCGTCGCCGCAGCCGATAGACATGTCGGAGGTACACCGATTCCGGCAGGAGGGTTACGCCGACCTCACACGGAAGCTGCGCCAAGCAGCGCCGGGTGACGACGCGGGCGCAGCGTACCTGTTCATGAAGATGCAGGACGGCGGCAACATCATGGTGCACAGCAGTTTGGAAGCTGCGCACGCGCACTTGGTGGCTGACACCGTTGCCAAGGCAACGACAGGTGCCAGCGTCGCGGTGGCGGTGACCTCGAATGAGCAGGCCGACGAACTCAACGCGCAGGTGCAGCGCGCGCATGAGCGTGCTGGGAACACCCGCACGGCCGGTGTCGCTGTCGAAGGCAGGGACGGGCTCACGTTGCGCATTGGTGACCGGCTCATGACGCGCAGCAATGACAAGCAGCTGGGCGTCGCTAACCGTGATGTGTGGACAGTGCGCCGCGTGCACCGCGACGGCTCCGTGACTGTCCGCGAGAAGGGCGCAACGGTGCGCTTGCCGAAGGGATACGTGCAGGAGCACACGCACCTGGCGTACGCCTCGACCGTGTACGGCGTGCAGGGCGCAACGGTTGATTTCGCGCATGGCGTGGTGGACGAGTCCACCACGGCGCAATCGCTGTACGTGGCTGCGACCCGAGGCCGGGAAAACAATGTGCTGCACATCGTGGACGGTGACAACATGGCCCCTGTGGAGATGTTCAGCGCTGCGCTTGCCCGAGAAGGTGGAGATCGTGGCACAGCAGTAGCAACGGCGGCCGCCAGCCGTGACGTTGCCGGGCTTGACCTCACTGCCGCAGCTCAGAGCGACCCGGCGCTACGCGCTGAACGAGAAGCGTTCGAACAGCGCCGTTACCAGGCGCAGCTGCGCGCGTGGGATGTTGCCCGCAAGGAATGGGAACGAAAGAACCCCGGCGGCGAGCCCGAGACATGGCACGAGCGGTTTGAGGAAGCGCAGCAGCGTACTCATGGAGCGGAACAGCGCGTGCGTGACGTTCGGCGCGAGGTCGAGCAGACGGCCGAGCACGAGCACGGGCAGGCGTGGGAAGCCGACTGGCAGCAGGTCGAGCAGACCCGCGCAGCGAAGGAGCGCGCGAGCCTCCTTACCCGTCGTAAAGCAGATCAGGAGGCGGCCGCGGCCGCCGAACGGTTCCGGAAGCGACACCAGGCAGAGCCAGCGCCGCGGCCGTCGACGGCGACCGTGGACAAGTGGCGTGCTGACGCCACGGTGACCGGCGCATCACCGTTGCTGGATCAGGCACGGCACGACCGCGACGAGGCCAAGGTGCGCGAGCGGCACTTGCAGAACTCCAAGCCGTCGTTTGGCCCGAAGCCTCCGCGGCCGACAGCGGGCACGGCTGTGCAAGAAGCAGCCAAGGATGCCGCGCACAAGCAGCGCGTGCAGCGCCGCCAGGAGCAGCAGGCTGCACAGCCCGCGGCCGAGCAGCACACGGTGAAGCAGCGCCGCGGCGGCCCAACGCTCAACCGATGAATTGTAGAAACCCCTGCAACGGCCTGGTGGCCGGCGGCAGGGGTTTCTACAACGTGGCGGAGATCGCTACTGGTTCTTGATTCCCGCTTCATCGAGGCGCACGTGCACACGGTGCCCGTTGCCGCAGGCGCGCAGCACGCCCTGGTCTTCACCAACGAGGTAGGGCAGGTGATAGTCCACGACGTTGCGCAGGAAGTCGTGCAGCATGGCGGGCGATTGCTCGACCTCTTGCCATTGCAGCCACATCGCGACCAGCCGATGCAGCGCGTCGGGGTGGTCGCGCCACTGAACGCACCAGACCGTTTTGCTCTGCCTTGCGCCTGTGAGGCTCCCCAGCAGCGTCGATTCCACAAACAGTACGAACGCATCCGGCAACGGCGTATCGGCCGTCAGCGGAAGCTGTAGTGCCTCGCTGGGATCGTCTGCGAATTCTTCTCCGTCGTAGTGGTCGTGTTCGAGCTCAGACATTCGTACTCACCTTCTTCTGTTGCGCTGCGCGGCGGCGCAGGTACTTCTTCAACCGTCGATCCTTGCTCGCTGGCATCATGCGTGTGAGCACCGGCCGCATACTCGACGGAAGCACGATCATGCGGTCAAGATCGAGCGCTGCCAGATCGGCCACGTCCAAGATGGGTTCGCGTCGGCTGCTGCTGCTGCTGGTTCGTTGTCCTTGCTGATAGCCCGATGAAGTCTCGGTGTACTCGTAGTCACCGATCCGCTTTGACAGGTTGCTTAGAAACTTGTCCGAGGCGTTGCCGCCCGCGAACACCTGCACTGTGGCTGCGTTCCACAGCGCAGCGAATCCGTCACGACCCCACACTTTTTCGCCCTGTTCTTCGCTTTGCAGGATCGTCAACGGGATGATGCCGCGGCTGCCCCAGGTCGAGTATTTCGACGGCAGATCAGGCAGACGGCAGATGTTCGCCGCTTCATCGAGTAGAACGAGCATCGGCGTTTCCCGGCGGCCGGTCGCGGTCTTCGCAGCTGCCCGTTCGGCTGCTTGCGTGATTGCCTCTGTCAGCGCGGCAATGAGCGGCCCTGCCCCGCCGGACTCTTCACTGATCAGATACGCGGTATCTGACGGTGCAGCTGCGAACACTTCTGGGTCGAATGCGGGCTGGCCAGCTCGCGGGGTTACCCACGAGCGCATTTCGGACGAGGCGAGAAAGCCGACAGAGCCACGAGCGTGCGCGTAGACGCCCGAGCGAGTCTCCCGAACCATCTGCATTTTCGCTGCGATCTCCGCCGCGACCGCGGGGTGGTCTTCTTTCAGAACCTGCACGGGCGTATCGTCTTCGTCGTCGCGCAGCCACTGCGCAACATCGGGCAGGGTCTTGCCACTGACCGCGGCTGCAAAAATGCACCCGCCCAAGAGTGCGCGCCCCTCAGTGGGGAAGAACTGATCTTTGCCGTCGTTCTCCCCGAACGTGGCGACACTAAACACTTTCGCCAGTCGGTCGGCATCCTCCAGCGTGCGAATTTGTGTCAGTGGGTTCCACCAGGCGCGGTGCTTCTGGTGTGCCTCCGCCAGTCCTTGCGGGTCAAACACCCACACGCGGCCGAGCGCTGCGCGTTCGGCCACCGTGGCTTCCAGCACGTCCGGCTTCACGGACGTGGACACGCACGCCCCAGGGGACAGCAACACATTGGGCACCACGACGGTGCGTGTCTTGCCGCGCCGCGGGCCAGCGATCATCACCAACGTGTCCTCATAGGTGGCCCGCAGTGGAGTGTTCCCTGCCACGGTGTAGCCCAGCTGCACGCCGGGATACGTGGCCGGGTTGAGCCCCAATTTCCCCTTGTTTGTTTTCCGAACTTCCGACGGCCGTAGTCGCTCTAGGCCGCGGCCGTGCGCCATGAGCGACGCGGCAGTATCGATCGGTCGGCGTCGACGGCCCAGCACAATGCGGGCCGCGACGTAGCCGCCCAATAGGAGCAGCAGCGGTGTGAGCAGCAGCAGCAGCGCGGCCGTGTGGTGCCCGCTCCACGGTGCTCCTTCAAGCACCCACAGCACCGGGTTCACAAACTCCCGTTCGCCTGCCAGGCGGGCTGCAAGTGATGGGAGCGCCAGTGCCCCCGCCCCGCTGAGTACGAGCAGCAGCACGGCTACTTGCCCGCCGTAGCCGGGGCTTGGGCGTCGAGTTATTGCTGACATGGGTCTGTGTCCTCTCGCTCAGGCAAGCTCTACGCCGTGCTGGCGAAGCCAGGCCACGGGGTCGATGTTTTCGCCGTTGTGTTTCACTTCGAAATGCAGGTGCGGGCCAGTGGAATAGCCCGAGCTGCCTTGCGCGCCGATCAGTTGTCCGCCCTCAACGGGCGCGCCCTTCTCGACCAAGACGCCCTCTGTTTCCATGTGCACGTACCACGTGATGTAGCCGCTGCCATGATCGATCTCGATAATCCACGCGCCGTAGCTGTCTTGGAACACGTCAGCGACGGTGCCCGAGGCCACCGAGTAGATGGGGGCTCCAGCACCACCGGAAAAGTCGGTGCCGTTGTGAAACACCGATACGCCAGAGATGGGGTCTGTGCGCCACCCATACGGGGATGTGATGGGATCGCCCGCGGTTGGCTGGCTCCATCCGTCAGCGGTCAGCGTGCCAGAGCTACCGCAGTCGTCGCCGCCGGTGATCTCGGCCACGACTTCTACGGCTTCTTCCCAATGCGCGGCGTACAGGTTCGCGTCAGCGTTCACCTGCACTTCGTGCGCTGCGATGTGCGGCTCCATCGTTTCCCAGCCGCCCAGGTTCGACAAGTCGGTGTAGAAGATTCGCGACGCTTCGGTTGGGTTCATCCGCTGCGCCAGCGTGCCCTTGAAGCCCTGCTGCTGGAACAGGCCCAGGCTGTCGGCAATCGACCCATCAGGGTTTACGGCTTCGTCGCCGTAATCGAGGTTTTGCAGCGTGGATTCTTCCATCGCTGTCATGACACCGATCTGCGCACCCCGCAGGCCCAGCTCAAATTCGTTCGAGACGGTAATGATCGTCGCGGCGTGCTCCAGCTGCTCACCGCTGTATCCGGCGACGGTGCCGAGGTCTTCCACGTCGGCCACACACACATTGCCGCCGCCGCCCCCACCGAACACGGCAGGGGCCGCGGCCGCAACGGTCACCGGCAGAAACAGTGCTCCTGCAACAGCAACACCTACGAGTGCGTGGCGCTTCTTCATAGCGGCTGGAATCCTTCGTCAGTGTCCGTCAGCTGCATCTCCAGCTCTGACCGTTCGTGCTTGACGTGGATCTCCGGCTGCCCGGCAACCTTCAAGACAAACTCGCCAGGCTTCAACCGCCGGATCGTGTCTGCCGTGCCCGGCTGGAGATTGAACGTATTGACCGTCCAGTTGATCGCCGCCGACTCCTGCAACCCGTGAATGTAGACCGTCTGTGCCTCCTGCACGAGGGCGTAGCCGGGTGAATCCGAAGGTATGTCGGTGCCCTTGTGAATGTTCATGACGTTCGACAGGCCCAAGGCACGAGACAGCTTCGTTGACGACCGAATGATCGAGGCCGTAGGCCCGCCCACAGCGTGCCAGCCTTCTTCCCAGATCAGCGTTGTCTGCCAGCCACGTTCCCGCCGCAGCCGCCCCAGAAGCCACATGTACGCCATAGACGACACCACCGGGATCGCGGGGCCGTCGTCAGGCAGCTGCGAAATGTCCCAGCTTGTCAGGCGACCCGCCAGCTCAACGTTCTTGCTCGTTTCTCCATCGAGCAGACCATAGTAGGAGTCCAACAGTGTTGTCAGCGCAAACCGCAGTTCGATACCCGCCAAGTGCAGCGCGTCGCGTCCGGCCGGTTCCAGGTTCTTCGCGTAGTCAGCGACGTTGCCAAGTTCGGGCAGTACGTCAGCGACGACGAGTGCGCGGCCGCGTTCGGCCGCCGACGCGCGTCGCAGCGCCGAGCGCAGCGACTCTTCATCGAACGCCGACAAGTCGCGGCCGAGCTGCAACCGCAGCGCGTTACTCAACAACGCGAAATGCGCGCTAGCTCGCGGCCGCGCAGCATCGCTGGGCGCGTCCATTTGCATGCCCGCAAACGATGGATCGAGCAAGTTGATGCGTGTGCCGCCCAGGTCGTTGGTGAACGTGATGGGCTCTGTGCCAAAGGCCCGGCACAGCCGAGCGTATTCGCCCTGCTCGCCTTGCTGTTTCTTGTCCAGCACCACCACGCGTCGACCGTCGAGGATTAGCGGGCGCAGCCCGTCGATGGTCTTCGATGCCGAGGATTTCCCCATCCCCACATCGCCCATGCGAACCACGTTGGTGCTGGTCACGAGGCGTGGTGTCGCACGGTAGCCCGTGACACCATCGTGCGCGACTAGGCGCTCACTCAGCATGTCGCGGCCATTCACGATGCCCTCGGCACCCGTTGAGGCCGCGACAATGCCGGTGTTCAGCACTTCCGCCTGCCTGGTGGTCGACGGTGCACCGTTGGCAATCGGCCCGTACCAACCGCGGCGTGCCTTGCGGTAGTCGGCAATAAGCCGCGCCCCAGGGTAGCTGTCTGGTGCTTGCTCGCCAGCTGCAAGTTCTTCTGCCGTTGGCCCCTTATCCAGGCCCAGACGGCGCGCTGCGCGCTCGATGCGCCGGTTTCGGCGCTGTTGCTTGCCAGTCTCGGCCGAGACTGGCTGCGCGGTTTCTTCTGCCGGTGCCGGTGCCGATTGCACCGCAGCTGCACGCTGTTTGCTTCGCATCACAGTTCCCCCTGCTGCTTCTTGCCTGCCATTGCGTCGAGCACGCGCGCGCCGACATTGCGCCGAGGGCCACGCGCTCCGCGCCCCAGTGGCCATGTTGTGCCCGCTGCTGCTGCTTGGTATGAATCCATCCACTCAACGGCTTCGATGCCGATGCTGATGCAGGTGTCTTCCAGCTGCCGTGTGGCCCGCTGGAGTTCTGCTTTCGAACGTCCCGAGATCGTCACGTACCCCACCCAGGCGTCGCCATGATGCGAGCTACCGGGGGCAATGTCATGGCTGCGCCGAATTGCCGCCGAGGCAGTCACATCGAGGCCGGTGTCACCGACCTGCCCCTTTCGTGCCCGTGCATACTGCTCAGCCATGTCGCTGGTGAGGTCACGCTCGGCCCGCGCCCGAGATTCGGCCGCGGGGATCAGCACATGATGAAAGGAGATCGTGCGCACGCAATCCAGGCCCAATGACAACAGCTGTAGGTGCCACAGCGGCCGCCGCGGCACCGCGGCAAACGCTTCGCCGCTGAGGCGCGCTGTGCGGTGCCACCACTGGCTGCCCTCGTTGGGCTGTGTCACATAGGCCGAGAACGTGTCGGCCGACGGGACGCCGAACCGATCCGGTTCTACATCAGCCACGCTGTCCAAGGGCATATCAGGGTCTTGCATATGCCGCATCAGCGCTGCCGTCCGGCGAGCCGACAGCGGGCGCACGAACGTATAGTGCGCCTCGTGCAACTGCGCCTCCACCGAGGCGATCTCTTCATCCATCAGCTCCCGCCAGCCTTCGCGGCCTTCACCGCGCGACGCGGCCACGTCCAAGAACCCGGCCGAGATCGGCCAGCTGCACACGATGAAATGCCGCTGCGTCATAGACCCAGCGCTCGTGCTCTGCACGACCTCGCTATAGGACTGCTGCAATGCCGTCGAAGCATCAGAAGCGAGATTGGCAACAACCCACGCTTCGTGCTCCGCTGTATCGGCAGGCATCACCCGAGTGATGGTCTGCACGCGCCGCAGCAGCTTGCCAGACGCGCCATAGTTCGCCAGGAACAACCCGAACGCCTCCGCTCCGCGATCCACAGCTTCGGCCGACTGCAAGCCGCGCAGCTGGCCACCGACTTCAAACGTCACGGTCAGGGTGGTTTCGGCACCGTCCCATGACTGCCACGCAATGCCCGGCTCACGGTGCGACGAGCGCAGCCAGCCGAGCCCGGCGGCACCGTCTGGCATCACTCGCATACCCGCGAGCTCACGCGCCGCAGCCCTTCGCTCACGCCGCGGCGAGGAAGCCTCCGCTGCGCGGGCCGCTTCCCACGCGTCTTCGCTCCAGGGCACGAATCGGTCGTGCCCTGCTTTCACACGGGCCTTCCAACGGCGGCGCGCCGTCCACCGGCCCAGCGCAGTGCCGCGGTGTGTCTTCTGTGTCATACCGACCACCACTGGCATGCCGATCAACGCCAAGAGGAACGGCCAAAACGACTGCGTCACGGCCGCCAGAACGATTGCCCCAGCTGCCACGACTCCCAGGCCGATCAAGCGAGGTCGAGACTGCTGCCCGAATATGGTTCGGTCGCCAGCCTCCCCGCCCAAGATGCGCTCAGAGGTCATCGTCATGATTGCTTCTCCTCACCAATGACTCGCGTATCCAGCTCCGCCGCCTGCTGCGCCTCACGTCGAGCGCGGCGCGTTCCGGCCTTCACGACCTCGGCACCTATTGCGACCGCTGCCACACCAGCGGCGGCACCGCCCGTTGCCGCTGTTGCTCCAGCTCCAGCGGCTGCCGTGCCCGCAACCTTTGCTCCGGCCGCAGCCTTACCACCTGCCGCCGCGGCACCCGCGGCTTTCCCGCCGCTAGCGGCGGCCGCCTTGCCTGCCCCAGCGCTTGCACCCGACGCCACGCGGGGGGCCACAGTCTGGCCGCCCTGTGCCGCTGCGCCTTGCGACGCTCCGCCACCGGACGATGCCGGGGCGCTACGGCCGCCGCCTCCCCCGCTCTTGGCCTGTGCTCGCTGGCTTGCGCTGCGAGCACTCGATACATCATGCAGCGACCGCGCACCGATCGACCCGGACGATCCGCCCGACGATGGAGCAGAAGCAGCCTGCCCCAGCACTGGCGCGTAACGCATCAGCAGGAACGGCGAGAAGCAGACAATGAGCATCATGATGATGGACACCGCGGCCGAGATCAGCGATGCAAACCCCGTCGACGGGTCACCCGCTCCAGTGAACGCGTCTATCGAGTCCCCGCCGAAAGCGGCAACGGCGTGGAATGTCACGCCCAGCAAGAACACGACCAACGGCCGAACGAGCATCAGCATCAACCAGGCCATAGCGAGCTTGCCGCCCGCGGCACGATTGCGCGGGTTCAGCATCATTACCAGCCCCAGCGGCACAATCACGCCGAGCAGATACAGCGACACGAGCTGCACCAGCAGCACGAAAAACAGCATCAGGAACGAGGCCCAGTAGCCCAGCATGAGAATAATTCCCATGAAGACGCCACCGGTAAGTACCTCGGTGTCCAAGCCTCCAACTTGGTTCGTGATCGTCGCCGAGAACGAATCGTACGAACCGCCCATCGCCCAGGACGCCAACCCCTCTGTCGCCAGATTCACCAGTTGATTCACGAGCAACCCAGCCACAGGGCCGAACATCGCGCACAGCAAGAACACCGGCGTGTACACAAACAGCGTTTGGAACACTTCGCTGCCAGCAACCGCCGTGTCTTTCGCCTGCGCAGCCTGCGCAATCTGCTTCAAGATCAGCACTGCCATAACCAGCACCGCTGCACCAAAACTGATCGCATATGACATGAGCCACCAGTCAGCCGTGAGATCAGGGCTCGTGAGCTGCAACATGATCGGGAACAGCTCACCGCTGATCCCTGCCGCACCCTCCTGCATGGCACGGAACAACGACCCCATTGGGTCGGTCGCCCAATTCAACGCAGTGTTGAAGTTGTTTATCGGAGTCTCGAAGTCGTCGCAGAGAAAGGCAAACAGCCCGCAGTCGTCGGCATCCATCAGCACGCCCCCGTAAAGCTCACGCCCTTGTCGAGCACTTCTTGTGGCGGCATCGGCCGACCAGCTTCGTTCGTGACCTTCCAGCCTTCGTCTTCCCAGACGAGAACGAGCTTCGTCGCCCTGGCGATGCTTCCGTCCCGCTCACCATCGATTTCCCAGAAGTAAGCGATGGTGACTTCTGCGCGCCCTTGCTCTTCGCCGAATGAATTGAGATACCAGGCACCACCAACCATCGTTGCTTGCACCGGCATACCCGGTGGTGCCACGTCCGGCGCAATCGTCGGCTGGCTGTCGAACGCGGTCTCGATTTCCTCGTCGCCAACATCGATTAGGTCCTCTACCGCTGCCAGTTCAATCTTCGTTGCATAGGGGTATCGCTGGAGGAACTTAATAGTTGCTGCCGCGACTTCGACGGCACCGTATGCGGTGTGTGGTGCTCGCTCGCGCGCTTCTAGCAGCATGTCTGCATCCGGTATGTTGCCTGCAATGCAGCCGGTCGGTTGTGGATCGAGCACGTGGTACTCACCATCGACCGTCGTTTCTGTCGGCGTCGCTGACGGCGACGGCGCCACAGGAGAGGTAGTCTCCGGCGGCGCCGTGTCGTCAGTTCCAGCGTTGGCACTCCCCCACCAGGCAGCCGCGACCACCAAGGCGATAACGAGGGCGACGCCCGCGATTACCCAGGGCAGCCGCGACCGCGGTTGCGGATTGTACGGAAGCTGACTCATTGCCCTGCCCCTTACGCGCCAGCCTGGTTGGCAAAGGCCACCAGGGCACCGACAATGACCGCTATGAGCAAGCACAGCGTGAAGATGATGCCTGACCAGATCATCTGACCGCGCGCCTCTGAAAGCCGCTCCGGGTTCCGTGAGGCCGTTGCCGCAGACGACTTACCGAACGACAGCACCAGAAAGATGCCCGACACGATCAGGACGATGCCCCAAACCGCAGCGAGTACCTGCTTCCACAGGGCATCGAACAGTGGGCCGAATACCGTGAGATCGGGGCCGATTCCGTCAAAGGGGTTCATCAGTTCTTCTCCGTTTCCCGCTGCTCTTGCAGCGTGGTTATGACCGCTGCTGCAACGTGCAGCAACGCTTCGGTTGTGGCCGGTTGAAGCTTCGAAAGTGTGACCTCGGAACGTTCCCCGAGATGGGGGTCTGAGGGCACATCGAGGATGTTGCGCACGTTGAGCTGCGCCAGAACATCGTCAACGCGCTGCACGGTCGACGGCTCCGCGTCGACGTAGCGCAGACGAACAATCGTTGCTCCGCTCACGAGGCGCGCCCCGTGCTCGGTCTGGCGCAAGTCTCGAATGAGAGCGAGGACGTGCTGCAATGAGTCCGCGGCGTCTGTCACCGGGATTACTAGAGCGTCAGCGGCCGCGACCGCGGACACGAACGCGCCCGATGTATAGACGTTGCCCGAGTCGAATACTTGCAGCGAGTAGTACGCACTCAGCAGCTCGTGCACAGCGGCGACGTGCTCACCCGTGAGCAAAGTTCTTGGGTTCGGTGACCCGATCACCGCCGCGTGTGAGGTCTGAGGCGCGGTGTAGCCGCCCAGCTCACCGGCCGAGCTGATCGTGGAAACATCACGCACCAGCTCGCCAAGGCCGCGCCGTGGCGTGCCTTCGCTGCGCAATGCCAGCGTGCCGGGATCGTCTGAGACCTCAGCGATCACCGTCTGGCCACCGCGCACTGAGGCGAACGTGCCGCCCAGGGCAATCGACAAGCTGGTCTTGCCAATGCCGCCCTTTGGCTGCGCGATCAGAACTGTCTGGCTGCGCGTGAATGTCGCCTGACGCACCCGAGCTTCCGCAGCCGCGAGAGCCGCTGTGCGCTCCCGTGCGGCCCGCTCCCCCGCCCCAGGCCCAACAGGGAGGCCGAGCCGCGCGAGTGCCCCACGGAGGCCTTGCGTGGCCTTGCCGTCGACGGCCTGCTGCTGCTGTCTCTCGCCATGCAACCAGGAACCCGACAAGTCCATGCTCAGCGCTTCGATGTCCAACCGCGGCGCAGCTGGCGGCTGCTGCATCGGCTGCTGCTGAACTCCAATTGGATTCTCAACAGGTGCTCCCGCGACCATGCCCGGCGTATACGCGGCAGGCGGAGGGGTGAAGTCACCAGGCTGCTGCCGCAGCTCCTTGCGTGTGATCGGCTCACCTTCCGCCGACTCTTCGTAATCGCCTGCTCGGCGTGCTCCTTCAAAAACCACGGCTACTCACCTTCGTTCGTTTCTGTCCACACATTGCGCAGAGCAAGCCTCTTTGCTGGTGCGAATCTAAATGTAAGGCAGTCAGCTGACACAAACTCTGAGTACAAAATCGGCCCGGTGGTGTAGCTAGCTGCATCCACTGGGGAATCACCGATGCCTAAAGTTGTGTTAGCTATAGTTCCCATAGCCCTACTCTATCGCGCACGGTGACAAATCACCAGTGCAGACCGCGCATATTTCCTTATTGGCATTACTCGGTCACGCACCATCTTGTTTACACGTGCCGCATCCTCGGTATAGTTCCCTTTATGAGTCTACGCAATAGGGGCCGTCCGGGGCTACAAGGCATACGGGACAATGGAAAGATGCCTGAGCGTGTTTCTGCTGAGTCGGAGTTCTCCGAACCCGCACTGCGCTTCCATGATGCGGTTACCTCGCGTGCCAGGCTCATCGTCATCAAGACAATCGCCAAGCACCCAGGCATCACGGTGAACCAGCTCAACGAAGCGCTGGAATTGTCACAACCTGCAATCTCCCTCAGCCTTAAACACCTTCGAGAACTCGGCTACATCCAGAGCCAGAAATCCACTGAGGACGGCAGGGTTAGTCACCTCTTTGTGAACCGCTCGAAGCTAGGTACCGACTTTGCGCACCTGTTCCTCGAACTGCTGCCCTAGACACCCCGCGCGCGATTTCCGCGACGAACGATCCTCGACACGCCGCGCAATGTGCGAGTCCTGTTTCTACCTCTTCCCCTATGATGGGGACATGGACGTGAAACGAGCACCCAGAGGAACCCGCGTCGCCCCCATACGTGCGGCTTGGTCTATCGAGACCCATCGCAAGCAACGCTTCGATCAGATTGCGCGGAAGTCGGGATACACGTCGAGTCTGTTTCTCGAACTCGTCATCGATCACCTTGAAGACGAGCTGACGGATCGAGGCGTACCGAACTGGTTGCCTCAGCCCGAACCTGCTGACGGGGAGCTGCCTATAGACACCGTGTAAACGAGAGGAACCCGCCATAAGGCGGGTTCCTAGATATTCAAAAGTCTCGTGGTTTGAGAAGTTGGCGCTTTTCAAACCAAGTGTTTTCCACTCCGACCGAGTGAAGTCCCTCCCTTTGGCGTACAAAGAAAGGTCTCTGTGTGCCCAACATTAGCACCAAACCTTCGGATATTCATATCCATTTGCCCGCGTCGCTAGAACAGCCGGCCGATTTGCGGCCGCTGACAGCTCGCCAGCGCGCTGCGCGCGCATACGCGCTTGCAGAACGCGCGGCCGCGCCCACGCGCAAGGGTGGATCGTGGCACCGCTCCCCCAGCAACGCTGCCAAGAAGCTGGCTCGATCATGGACGAACCGCGATGACTGGAAGGCCGCTGTGCAGGCCGCTATGGCATCAGAGGACGGGGACAAGGCACGAGAGGGCTCTAATGGGGCTCGCGGCCGCCAGGCGCTCGTGAGCGTCGCCGCTGTGCAAGCTGTTGGCCTGTTCATGGCTGAACACGCTTCTGGTGACGGTTCAGGGGTCACGCTCGCCCACGCCACTATCGCCCGATCCCTCGGCCTCAGCAGCTCCACAGTGCGCCGCGCACGCCGTGTGCTGCGCACTCTCGGCCTCCAGGTCGAGACAGCACCAGGTGGCTACCTCACAGGCATGGAGCGCGCCGAAGCACGCGCGCAACACGGCGGCCGCCAGCTGCGCTGCGCCGCCACAGTGACGCTCTCGCAACCGATCACAGAAGAAGCTGCTGACCACCTACCCCGTAGGGGTTCTTACCCGCTCGCTGCTTCACCTACAAAGATGGTTCCAAGCGGCTCCGCCGCCGGAAAAGCAAAGACGACGAAGAGGCCACAGCGCCAGCATCGGCACCGATGGTCAGCCGAGGCCGTGCACCTGGCAGACCGACTCACTGACGCGCTCCCCTGGCTTGCTGGATTGAGCCGAGGCGTGCTGTGCCGCGCGATCTCGAATGCTGGCATCGACGCCGCTGCCTGGACGGCAGGCGATCTCGTGAGCTGCATGGACAAGCTCAGCGCCGACGAAGGCCGCCGCTTCGCCCTGCCCCCAAAACTCAGCAACCCTGCCGGATTCTTCATCCACCGAATCCGCACCGCTATGACACACGCACGCATGACGGGCTGGGAACGACCCAGCGCCCGCGCCAAGACTCAGGCCGCGCAGACACGTGCCCTGGCCGCGGCCGAGCCCCGGCCCGCTCTCCCACGCGAGACAGCCGCCGAGCTGCACGAAGCCCGAGCTGCATTCCGAGCACAGTTCGCCGCCGACGACCGGCTGCACGAGCTGCAACAGGCCGCCCGAGCCCGCCTCAGTGAAGCCAAACGCGCCGAAGTCATGGCAGAACTCGACCGGGCACGGAACCGCACAGCACGTGTGCTGTAACGACTGCCGCGCAGCGCAAGCCGCCTCTTTGCCATTGAGCTGTAGCCCCGCGCCCAGCTGGATCGAGTGCCGCACACGCCACGTTGTTAACTTGCTTGCATGCTCGCAAGTTAACGTGCTAGATTGTTAACATGATTATTGCAGTCGTAAACCTGAAAGGTGGCGTTGGCAAGACGACCACCGCCGTGCATCTTGCAGCCGGGCTCCACTCGCCCGACTCCCCCGTTGTCCTAATCGATGCTGACCCGCAAGCGTCAGCACTGACTTGGGCTGAGAACGCAGATACCCCTTGGGAAACCATCAGCTTGGCAATCAAATCGCTGGATCGACGGATCGGGCGCTACATGCGCACTGCCGGTGCCGTGCACGCGATCATCGATACCCCGCCAGGTGATCTGTCGATCACCAAGGGCGCACTGCTGGCCGCTGATCTGATTGTCATTCCTTTGCAGCCCACAGGCGCAGACGTGGCACAGATGGCCGAAACAGCCGATTTCGTAGACGCGGTGCGCCGCGAAACCGGCGCACCGGCCGTTGTGCTGCTCACCCGCATGGTGAAGGGCACCGTGGCAGCTCGCACGATCCGCGAAACCTTGGAGCCGTTCGGCCTGCCGATCCTCACCGCAGAAGTGCCGCAGGCACAGGCTGTCGGAATGGTCTACGGCCAGCCGGTCAACGACCTCGGCCACTACGCAACCGTCCTCGAAGAGCTGAAGGAAGTAGCCGCAGCATGAGCACTAAGAACCCCCGCAACTTTGCTGTCGTCGGAAGCTCCCTCGCGCGCCGAGCCAAGCCCGGCGAAACCGCAGGCGCAGACGTGCCACTTGTGCCGTTCGGCACGCGCGTGCCCGAACAGGTCAAGCGCGACCTGAAACGGCTGGCACTAGAACAGGACACGACCGTGCAGGCAGTCGTCACCGAACTGCTGCAAGACTGGATCGCAGAGCACAAGTAAACTTGCTATCTTGCTGCCTTGTTAACATTCTGACTAGCTCACAATCTCTAAGCCATGTGCAGCCGAATCAATGCGGCTGCACATGGGAGGGCCCGGCCACCGGCCGGGACGGCACGAGCACACTCGCGCCTCAGCGTTACCGGCGCTAAGCGCCTTTGCCGTTGTCGCGGGGCGATGGTAGTTCGCACAGTCGCTGCGCACCGCCCGTGCAACGACACAACCCGCAAGCGGATTCTGTCGGCACGTTCGGTTCTCCACTCCAGCTGCTCACGCGGCGAAAGATTCGCCGCCAACGGCAAAAGAAATTAGCTGGAGGAAGACATGCAGGTAATCATCTACACGAAGCCCGGTTGCGTTCAATGCAGCGCAACAACGCGATACCTGGACGACAGGGGAGTGCAGTACGTCGCAGCAGACGTGACCGCCGACGCCGCAGCCCTGGAAGCCGTGCAGCAGCTGGGATACGCTGCCGCCCCCGTGGTCGTCGCAGACGGCAACCACTGGTCAGGGTTCCGGCCCGAGAAGCTGGACGAGATCGCAGGTGCCGCATGAGCGCGGCCGAGCGCAGCGTACGGGCAGAGGCGCAGCTGCGCACGCTCGTATCCCATACCGTGCTCACCGATCCCGACGCCGTGCAGCTGGCGCAGCAGTTCGACACCGAAGCAGCCTTCTTGAACAGCCCCGAGCTTGCCGAGATCGTACGGCGAGCACTCGACACCGTCGCCGCCAAAGATCAAGAGATTCGGGCCGAGGTGACACCCCAATACGGCGCGCACTTCCCGCATCCGATGGTGCAGCATGTCCTGGATCGTGTGTGGCTGAACGCCCACGATGAATGCAGCTGCAAGCACTGCGCCTAGCCCCTCGCAGGCCACGAGCAGTGGCGTACTCTGCCCTCATGGACTTTCCCGAGCTTGACGCCCCTACATGTGATTGTGGCACCGTCGCTGAGCACGGAATCTGCGCCACATGCGAGGCAGAAGCCATGCAGCGCAGGCGACTGATGCGGAGCACTACTCCCAACTGATCGCACTATGTTCACATGCTGACTTGTTGACAAGTTCACGCGTGAACACCAGTCGGGACAGCGCAGCCGCGCTGTCGGCATCTCGAATGCTCGGCCGCAGCATGCGTCCGGCGCTCGCTCGAAGCGTCGAGCAAGCGCAGCCGGCACGGAGGCCGGCGACAGGAGCCGGCCAAGGCCGGCCGTAATCATTTTTGCCGTGAAGCCTTCGGCATTCTCGGGCGCTACATCCTTCGCGCAAGCCACAAGGGCTTCGCCGCACACGCGACATGTCGCGGAGCGTCGCCCCGCTACGCGGTTGCCGCTACGTCTTTCGCTTCGGAAGGCACAGAGTGCCTTCACGGCAAAAAAACGTGGAGGGAGTTTGAAGCCAAGTACCGGAGGTAAAGACATGGCACGCAAGATCAAGACCACCAAGACCGCCGAGCAGCGCCGAGCAGAAGCCGACGAGCTGCAAACGCGCATCACCGAACAGGTGGAAGCGCTCACCGACACGGACGCATGGCACGCGTTCCTAGAGTTTGCGCAGGCGTTCCACAGCTACAGCTTCGGCAACCTCATGCTGATTCAGGGACAGATGCCCGAGGCAACGCAGGTTGCAGGGTTTCGGAAGTGGCAGGAGCTTGGGCGACAGGTGCGCAAGGGGGAGCGCTCGATAAAGATTTTCGGGTACGCCGAGCGCAAAGCGCGCGAGGGTGAAGACACTACCGGCATGAAGAAGAACGCCAAGGGTGAATACGTCGTGCCCTACTTCCCAATGCTGAGCGTGTTCGACATTAGCCAGACCGACGCAACAGAGGCGTGGCAGGAGCCCGAGATCTCGCACCGGCTCACCGGAGCCGATGAAAGCGGCATTTATGCCGCAACCGCCGACTATCTCACCGCGGAAGGGTGGACAGTCGAGCGCGAAGCAATCCCCGGCGAGGCCAACGGCTACACGATGATGGACGGCAGCCGCCGAATCGTCGTAGATGCGCAGCTCAGCGACGCCCAGGCCGCAAAAACACTGCTGCACGAAGCCGCACACGCCCTGCTGCACGAAGCCGACGAGCACGGCGAATACGTCGCACACCGCGGACTGAAAGAGTGCGAAGCCGAAAGCGTGGCCTACATCGTCGCCGGAATCCTCGGACTCGACACCAGCGCCTATAGCGTCGGATACGTCGCCGGATGGATCGAGGGAGACGCCGACGCGATCCGCAGCACCGCAACGGACGTGCTGCGCGCAGCTCACAAAATTGCTGACGCGATCACTACGGAAGCGCCCGCCCTCGCAGCTGCATAACCCAGCGGCAGTGTGTGCACGGTTGCAAGCTCACCGGCACACACTGCCCGCGCAGCGCTCACGCGCTGCCGATGTAAGCCATTCCCGGCCGCACCAGTGCGTCCGGCGCTGACACGCACGAGCGCGCCAGCGCAGCCGGCACGGAGGCCGGCGCCAGGAGCCGGCTAAAGCCGACACCCATTTATGGCGCTAAAGCGCTTTTGTCGGTGGTCGCTGCGCGATTGTACAGACCTCTATTCCTTGCGGGCCACCCGCACACGAAACACGGCCTTCGGCCGCCCTCTGGGCCTCGCGGTGCTCGGTCTTTCGGAGCCGTTCGGCCCTCCAGTCACGCCGGTCAGCGACGGATAAACCGTCGCCCACGACAAAAAAATAGCTGGAGGAAGACATGCAAATAACCATCTACACGAAGCCAGGTTGCGTTCAGTGCACCGCAACTACTCGATACCTGGATGACAGGGGAGTGGTCTACGAAACAGCCGACGTAACTGCCGACGCATCAGCGCTGGCAACCGTGCAACAGCTGGGATACGCCGCTGCACCCGTCGTGGTCGCAGACGGCAAGCACTGGTCAGGATTCCAGCCCACGAAACTCGACCAGATCGGAGCCAAAGCATGAACACCAACACGCGCCCCCGAGGCGCTTCCGCCGTCGTCCTCGACCCCGAAACGCTGCTTGCAGCTGCACGCGCCAAGTTCGGCGGCACTATCGACCACCTGGGCCACGGCCCCCAGCCGCAGATGCTCATTCCCGTGAACCGTGGCGAAGCCGCCGTTGTCAACGGTGAAGGCGTCGGAGAGATCGCAGACGAGGCAGACGAGATCGAAGTCTATTTCGCCTACGGGTTCCAGCTCACGACCGTGAAACTCACCCTTGAAGAGATCGCCCAAGCCGATACCGGCGAGCGCATCGACCTGGCAGACGGCATCCGCACCTTCGGTGCCCGCCTCAGCTCCAACCACCACATCTGGTTCCGCAAGTACGACCAGGACAACAGCCCCAACTAACCAGCCGGTGCGGCCGCCCGAGGCGGCCGCACCGCACCCCACGAATGGAGAACAGCCCATGACTGCAACACAGATCCTTGTACCCAGTGCTAGCTATGGCGGCCACGACTACGGAGATTGCCGACTCAGCATCGAGGAATACGCCGTCGACGGCAGTCCCGCGCTCATTCTGGAAACCGTCGACGGGTCACCAGTCGCCACCGTCACCGTGAACGTCAGCGGCTACGGCATGATGCGCAGCGAAGATGCAGCGTTCTTCGTCAAGGACTACGGAGAGAACAGCGGCATCGCCGCGATGCTCGAAGATCGCGGCATCATCGAAACCACCGGCGGCCTGGCAGGACTCCCGTTCGGTCAGCGCGTCGCAGAGTACCGACTGACAGGGGAATGCACAGCCCCCACCGACCCGCAAGGATGAACAAATGAGAACGCACAGACTGCATACGATCGTCGGGAGCGTACTCGCAATCGCCAGCGCCACCGGCCTACACAGCTGCACCGAAACGAGCGCGGCCGACGACGAGCTGCTGCCCGCTGAAAGCGCACAAGTGATCGCCGTGGTCGACGGTGACACCATCGACGTGCAAACGGCCGATGGAGAAGCGCGCGTGCGCCTAATCGGCCTCGATACGCCCGAAATCAACCGCGACGACGGGCAAGATGACTGCTACGCCCAAGAAGCACGCGACCAGCTCAACGACCTCATCTACGGGAAGACCGTTCAGCTGCGCGCCGATCCCACCCAAGACAACGTGGACAGCTACGGGCGAATGCTGCGCCATATCTACATCGACGGGCAAAGCGCCGCCGTCGTGCTGCTCGAAGCCGGAGCCGCACACGAGTACACCTTTGACGCCCCGTACATCGGGCAAGCCGAGCACCGCGACGCGGAGCACGCCGCGCAAGCCGACCAGCTGGGAATGTGGGGGAGCTGTCAGCACTGACACTGCCACCCACTCAACCAGCTAGTTTAGGCTGGGCTTGACTTGACAATCTAGGCTGGGCTAAACTAGACTCATGAAGCACACGAAGCGCAAAGAGGTAGAGCAGTTCCTCACCAAGGAGGGATTCGCCAGCAAGGGCACCCGTGGCCCGCACGAGAAGTTCCGCCACGAGGACGGGAGAGTGCTCGCACTGCCGCGGCACCGGGTGATCTCACCTGGTGTGCTTCGAGATATTGAAAAGGTCGTTGGCCACGTACCGGCCAGCTGGAAGTAAGGGGGAGCGGCGCATGGACACCTACACCGCAGAAGCTACACACGACAGCCAGTTCTGGAGCATCTACGTTCCAGAACTCGACCGCCACACCCAGGCAGAGAAGTACCGCGAGATCGAAGAAGCAGCCCGCAGCCTCGTTGCGATCCTCCGCGACGTGGACGAAGACAGCTTCACGCTCACCGTGCATAACCGCGACGTGGACGCTGCACTGAACGACTGGCATCAAGCTGAACAGCTCGACGCCGACGCACGCAAGAGCATGACCGCGGCCGCCAATCGCAGGCGCGAGGTAGCGCGCACGCTCAAAGCGCACGGCCTCAGCGGCGAGGACGCAGCCGCAGTGCTCGGCGTCAGCCGCTCCCGAATCTCACAGCTCACCGGAGCGAACCAGTAAGAATCACGTAGATCACGAAGGAGTGAACAATGCATGAGAAGCAACGCACAGTGACCACCCATGTTTCGGATGAGCAGGACAATCTGATGCGTGCCGGAGAATGCGGGTTGACGCTGCGCATGTACGGTGCAGCCAGCGAGTATGACTTGCTTGGAGAGAGTCTATGCGTTCTGCTGCACGAGCACGACGGAGAGCATCAAGCCGCCGATCCCGACGACTACAACAGCCGCATATCGTCGATGCGCACCTTCAGGGACGAAGCGACGGATACAACCACCATTGTTTGCGCGAAGTTGGATACGTTGCGGCAGGAGGGCGAGTGTGGCGTTGTGCTGCTGGAGTGCTACGGTGACCCGGCTGACACGGACAGCTACAGCGAGTTCCACGGCTTCTGTGTTTTGCCGCACGAGCACGACGGAGAGCACCAGAACATCCCCTTCGGCGAATATCACGAACGACGGGACGCTTCGCTGCCGCCGCTTGCGCAGTTCGAGATAATCGTCGTTGACGACGAACAGGAGTAGGCGTGCACGCTGACACCGACCGCGATCACCTGGCAGCGGCGCTAGACGTGCTCCTCGAGTTACTTGATACTGCACAGCGCCGACGCAGCTTCCCTGACGAGAACGAAGGCTACAAACAGGAATCGCTCAAGCAGGAGCGGTTGCGGTACAAGGGATTGCGGGCACAGCTCGCGGCCGATGAACAGCACGGCGTGCCGGTCGCGCGGGAGTTCCTCGACTACGCACTTGGCGTTCACCCAACCGTATTCGACGATGATGAAGACGCTGAGCTGTACGACCTATGGGTCGCGGAACGGCAGCATCCCGCGCCTGCCGAGGCCCGGGAGCATGTGCCTTACATCGACGACTCGCTAGGCTTCTTCGTCCTCTCCTTCCTGATCAGCCACGGCCCCTCCTACACACACGAAGTGCAACAAGCGCTCGACGCCGACGGTGCAGGCTCCCTCGACGCCACGAGCGTGCTGCGAACTCTGCCAATGGGCCTGGTGCAATGGGACGTTACGACTGATCGTTGGCTGGTGAGCAACGACAGTCGCGGATGAATCTTTAACGGTCGGTAGTGGAGGCTTGACACCTCGTGTCCCACCGTGGGACAGTAGGTGTGTCCCACGGTGGGACACGAGGAGGGGTCATGTCGACATTCGAGAGTACGGCCGAAGCGCACCGAGTTGCGCGAGAACGGGCGAGCGTCGCGGCCGCGTTGGAAGCGAGCACGCTGCACACTGCCATCTATGACGCGCGCGAGGCGGGCATGTCGGTGCGGGAAGCAGCCGCCGCCTTGGATGTGTCGAAGTCGACTGTCTCCCGTCATTGGCGCGAGGGACATCGCTGCACTGCGCCGGTTCCCGTGTGGGGCTCAGAGACAGCTTGGCGCGAGGCGCACGCGGCTATCTGGGCACATGATCCTCACGAGGCGGCTGACGACTTCGTGCCGTACGAGTGGATCGAAGAGGGAGGCCAGCGGACAATCCGCGCCCGCTGGCGAGGGGTAGCAGTTCTTGGGCAGCAGGATAGTGGCCGATAACGGTCGATTCTGACGCCCCAACAAGACGCCCTCCCGAGCGCGGCGACACGCCGCCGGGGAGGGCGTCTTTAACGCTGTCAGAACCTGGCGTGTGCGTCCTGGGCTGCGCACCGTTTGTGACACGCTTGCCACATGGCACTGATCGGATACGGGCGCACATCGACGCCGGAGCAAGACGCGGGAGTGCAGCTCGACGCGCTCACCGCCGCTGGCGCTGAGCGCGTCTTCTTAGATGCCGGGCAGTCGAGCCGCAAGCGGGATCGCCCCGAGTGGATCGAGTGCCGCAAGTATCTACGTGCCGGTGACGTGCTGCTGGTCTATCGGCTTGACCGGCTGGCTGGTTCCACGGACATGATGATCGAGCTAATACACGAGCTAGGGGAGTCGGGTATTCACGTTCGCAGTCTGACCGAACCCGAGATTGATACGACGTCGCCTATGGGTCGAGCCCTGTTTGGCATGGTCGCTGTCTTCGTTCAGTTGCGTGTAGACACGATCCGGCAGAACACGCGCGACGGGCTGGCGCGTGCACGCTCGCACGGCCGTATCGGCGGTCGCCCGAGTGTTCAGACGCCGGAGATGATCGCGGCGGCCGCTGCGCTTCGCGGGGGAGGGGCGTCGTTTCGTAGGATCGCAGCGCAGCTCAACGTGTCAGAAGCAACGGTGCGCAGGATGCTGCGCGCGCGGGACGGCTAGGAGTCGCGGCTGCGGTGAGCCTTTCCTGCCACCACGTGGTGCTGCATTGCCACTCGCAGAATTTCATAGATCGATGCACGTTCATCGAACGACGTGTGCGGGAACGGGTGTGCATCAACAGCGTCATAGATCGCGTACATGACCTGTTCGATAAGTGCCGCTCGTTCATTCATGTTCGTTGTTCTTACGAGCAGCGCCTTCGTATCGTCAACTACTTGTTGTGCGCTGGGGATGGTGAGTGCGCGAGCTACTTCGTGGACGAGGGGGAACGGTTCTAAGTGGCGGTGTTCGGGGCATTCGGCAGCGGCGGTGGAAGTTTGGTCATTGTGTTGCCGCTCGAATATGAGCCAGCCCCGCAGGCGTGCAGTTTGCTGCGCGTCTACGATGCCTTCCCCGTCTGGCCAGACGGGGATCGATAGTGCCATAGGGCAACCGTCCTGAGCGC
>NZ_FUHU01000030.1 GCF_900163565.1 Agrococcus casei LMG 22410 | reverse complement strand
CGGGCAACAGGACGACTCACACAACCACCGGACCTACCGAACGGGGTCAGCCCAATGATCTCCCCGGTCACAGGATCAATCATCTCGTTGTCCAACAGTTCGGTCGTGTCAGCCACGGCCATCTCCTTACGGATCAGGCCGAACCCTCACACACCGTTACTCAGACAGACCCTCGTCGTGGTGACTAGTGGCGGCACGGACGACGAGGTGTTTACCGCCGTCTGTTGTAGTTATCATCTCGGTCTCGACTCCGAAGGTCGCGCGTACGCGTGCGGTTGAAAGGACCTCGTCGGACGGTCCTTGGGCATGCAGTTCACCGGCGGACAGGAGAAGAAGGTGGTCACAATATCGGGCTGCGAGGTCGAGGTCGTGCAGGGCACATACGACTGTGATGCGCAGTTCTCGGAGCAGTTCCATGAGAACGATCTTGTGGCGAACGTCGAGGTGGTTGGTGGGTTCGTCCAGGACCAGCAGGGAGGGGTTGTGCCGGATGGAACGTGCGAGGTGTGCGCGTTGAAGCTGGCCACCCGATAGCGTCGCGAGGGGCTTTCCGGCAAGATCTTCCAGCCCGACACGAGCGATCGCTTGCTTAAGCTGTGCGGCGGGAAGCGGGTGCGGACCGATGGCGATGAGCTCCTCGACGGTGATATCGGGGATGGGGCCGGCGTGTTGACGCATGACTCCGATGTGTGCGGCGCGTTCTCGGGGTGGCATTCTCGCGATGTTCTGACCATCGACAGTCACGATTCCCGTGTACGCGGGGTGGTAGCCGGTAAGGAGGCTTAGCAGACTGGACTTCCCGCACCCGTTGGGTCCGACGACCCCGGTGACAGTGCCGGCGGTGATTTCCGCACTAACGTCATCCACAGCGACATGGGCCCCGTAGCGGATAGACACGTGTGCGAAGCCAACGTCGGACGCGCCGGATGGGGCCGCGCTCATGCCAGGACCGTCGCACTGTTGCGGCGCATGAGCAGGATGAATACAGGAACGCCGATCGCAGCGGTGAAGATCCCGACGGGCAGCTCCGAGGGCGCGAGGAGCGTGCGCGCCGCGACATCCGCCAGGCTCAGAAGGATGGCGCCGATGAGGGCGGCGACGGGCACGACGCGACGGTGCATTCCTCCGACGAGCAGGCGCACGATGTGAGGCACGATGAGCCCCACGAAACCAATCGCCCCGGAGACGGCGACCGCGGCCCCGGTCATCAGCGATGCGAGGGCAAAGACGAGGAAGCGTGAGCGTCCGGGATGCACGCCGGACGCTGCGGCCTGTGCGTCGCCAAGACTCATCAAATCCAAACGACCGCTTATGGCCGTGACGAACAGTACCGCGATGATGATGACGGGCGCGATGATGACAAACAGCCGCCACTGGGCACCGGAAAGGCTTCCCAATAACCAGAACATGACCTGCTGCGTCGCATCGGAGTTTCCTGCGCGGATGAGCAGAAAAGACATCACGCCAGCGAGCAACTGACCGATCGCGACACCGGACAATACGAGTCGCCCGGCAGAAAGCCCCCATCGTGACGTCGCGGTCGCCGCCACGAGGAGGCCCGTCACAGCCGCACCGAGAAACGCCGCGATAGGCAGCAGGAGCACTCCGAACGTTGTCACGCCCACACCGGTTATAACGGCGACGGCTGCCACGCCAGCACCGGATGACAGCCCCAAAACGTAGGGGTCAGCGATGGGATTTCGCACCAGAATCTGCGCGCACGCGCCGGCTACAGCAAGAGCGGCACCAATCACTGCAGCCTGCAGTACACGCGGCACCCGCAGTTCCCACACGATGAAATCCAACGACCCCGCTTCCGGGGCCCCGAAAAGTCGCGAGATGACGAGATTCACGACATCATCGGGGCTGATAGAGACCGCGCCGACGCCGACACTGATGACCATCACGAACAAGAGCGCCACGACCAACCCGAGAACGATGACCACCATCGGAACACGGCGCAGCGCCCCTGTTCGCGCGGGACGTTCTCGTTCAGGCCGCGTTTTTGACAGCATCCGCGATGGTTTGAACCGCATCTGCATTCAGCAGGCTTGGCGACAGGAGAATGCGCTGTGGAACAACGACGACGTTCCCCTCCTTGACCGCGTCAGTCTGAGCAAGCAGCGGGCTGGCAATGATCGCCGCTTTCAACTGCTCGTCACTCTCATTCGCGAAGCCAGAGACGATCACGATGACCTCCGGGTTGGCCTGGGTCACCGTTTCCGCGGACAAGCTGGCAAAATTCTGCAGCTCACCCTGCGCGATATTCGTGCCGCCCGCGAGCGTAATGATGCCGTTTGCAAAGCTCGACCCCCCGCTGGTTTTGACGCCAGCGCCCGCGTCGGGGACTGACGACAACGTCAGAACGGGCACGTCGACGTCGCTCGTGTCAGCCGCAGCTTCCTCCACCTGATCGCGAATGCGTTCGATTAGTTTTTCGCCGCGTTCAGGGATGTCAAAGGCCGTGGCGAGTGCGGTGATATACCGATAGGTCTCGTCAATGTTCTCCATCGGCCCGTCCTGGACAGCACCGCACGCGGACAGCGCAGCCGACCCCGCTGATTTGAGTTGTTCCACAGACGCCGTACCGTCGAACGCACCGAACTCATACTGCGAGATTCCGGCTACGAGGTCAGGCTCCGCCGCAATGACAGATTCCGCCGACCCCCGCCCGTCATCGAGCACCGGCAACGCATCAAGCTTCTCGCGCAAGTCCC
Source organism: Agrococcus casei LMG 22410 (assembly GCF_900163565.1). Taxonomy (GTDB): domain Bacteria; phylum Actinomycetota; class Actinomycetes; order Actinomycetales; family Microbacteriaceae; genus Agrococcus; species Agrococcus casei. The sequence goes on along the minus strand of NZ_FUHU01000030.1, from coordinate 1,443 downwards.
CCGAAAAATCGGTCTTAAAGTCGGGAGCAGCCGTCCCCACGATCGTGTCGCCCACCCCGAGCTCGATGAGGAACGCCGCAGCCCCCGCATCCATCGTGACGACTCGTTCAGGAACGGAACTCAGTGACGCCTCAGCCGGACACGACGGATCAGTCTGTACCTGGTCCAGACCCCTCGAGGACGAAGACGACTCTGAGGCACGCCCATCATGGTGCGAATGATCGGTTGACGTGGCAATGCAGCCAGCGAGTGTCGCAACAGCCGCGACACCTACGGCAGCCGGCAAGAAAGATCGAGTAAATCGCATGCGCTAACTCTACAGGAAGTAGAGATCACGAATCAACGGAAAGTTCCTCCGGATGCCACGCATACTCCATCGCACTGCAAACGCGGTGCGCGACGGCTCGCGAGTCGAACCTGTCAACCAGGTGCAGAGCCATATCAATCCCCGCAGACACCCCAGCACTGGTGACTACCGCACCGCTGTCGATCCACCGCCTCCCCGACGACACTATGACGTCGGGATAGATCAGCTGCAAGTGCTTCCGTGCCATCCAATGTGTGGTCGCGCTGATCCCATGAAGCAAACCAGCAGCTCCCAAAACCTGCGCACCCGTGCACACAGGCGCCATGGTCGCGCCACCCTCAGCGGCACTGCGGATCAGCGCTATCCGGCGGTCATCCGACGCGAAGACCTCCGCGCCCGGCCCACCCGGAATCACAACCAAGTCAGGCGTGCGATCACCCAAAGCCCCATCGACCGACACGCGAAGGCCCTTGGAGCACGCTACCGCCTCACCATCGGCGCTGACCGAACGAACAACGACCGGACGGTCACCCAGGTCAGCCCAGAAACGCAGCACCTCCCACGGCCCCACCGCATCGAGCTCCTCTGCGCCATCGAAGAAAAGAACGTCGACAGCAAACCCGACTTCGTCCATGACGTTTGCGCCACCTGCCCCCGGATCAGCGGGCAAGGTTGAACGCGCCCCCTGCGCGGAGAGCTCCAGCTACTTCATCATCTGTCAGCTCACGAGTCGCATCGACGCTTACCATAGAGACGCCACCCGCAACGATCTCGATCCGTGCTCCCTCGATGTCGCGGATCTCACCCAGCTGTTTCGAGGCTGTGTCAACGCACCCCCGACAGGTCAGGCCAGTGACCGGAGCACTCCAAGTCGCAGTTCCCATGATTCTCACCTTTCATGTGTGGCGAACAGGATACCCCGCATCGGCCGGGCCGACGTGCGTATCTACGACCCGCTCCGAGAGCGAGCTTTGTGAACGTGACCGCTTGGGTCTGCTGAAGGTTCGGTTGAGTCTATGACCGCATGATTTCTGACTGGGGTCGTGCTGGAAGGATGGCAATCGTGCCGAAGATCTATTCTGATGAGTTCAAGCGGGATGCTGTTGCGATGGTCGCTGCTGGCTCTTCGCAGAGGA
>NZ_FUHU01000008.1 GCF_900163565.1 Agrococcus casei LMG 22410 | reverse complement strand
CTCCATTCTCCGTCCGTAACACTGGAGCCTCCAACAAAACCAGGGCGCATCAGTTCAGATGCCAGCCTCGGCGACGGGTCGTGCCGAAATGCTGGCGCTTGCCCCAGATGCTGGTTCTCAGCCAGCAGCTCGGCGCCATCTGTCGCTGAACCAGCAGCTCAGCACGCAGCCATCTGCCGAACTGCTTGGATCTGCCCAAATGCTTGCAATCTGCAAGCACTTCGGCAGATTCCCCCACAGAACAAGCACTTCGGCAAACCCCGCCAAGCTCAACTCCAAAGGGAGTTCAGAATCCGCCCCGCACCCGCCCGATCTCATAGACTCGCTTCAGCGCACCCTTGGCGCGCATCCCTTGATTCCATAGGCACAAAGAGGTTCCCATGACCAAGACAGCTCCCGACAAACCTGCCAAGAAGGCGCCGCTCGCGCGCGTGATGCAGCCGATCAACCACGTGGTCGAGCGATGGATTCCGTCGTCGCTCGTGTTCGCGATCGTGCTGACCGTGATCGTCGCGCTGCTGGCGCTGATCGTCACGCCCACATCACCCGTCGACCTCATCGTCGGCTGGGGCGACGGACTCGCCGGCCTGCTCGCGTTCATGACGCAGATGGCGCTCATCCTGCTGCTCGGGCACATGCTCGCCAACACCAAGCCCGTGCGTCGACTGCTCGACTGGGTGGCCGAGAAGCCGAACACCCCGATGCAGGCGTACCTGCTGGTGTTCGTCACCGCAGCCGTCGCGTCGCTGATCACGTGGGGCCTCGGCCTCGTCGTCGGCGGGCTGCTCGCCAAGGAGGTCGCCCGCTCGGGTCGCGACCGCGGTCTCAAGCTGCACTTCCCGATGCTGGTCGCCGCCGGGTTCTCGGGCTTCGTGGTGTGGCACATGGGCTACTCGGGTTCCGGCCCGCTGACCGCGGCGACGCCTGACTCGTTCATCTCGGAGCAGCTCGGCTACACGATTCCGATCACCGAGACCACATTCTCGTGGTGGAACATCTCGGCAGCCGTCGCCACGATCGTGCTCGTGTCGGTCGCGCTGTGGGCGATCGCGCCGCGCGGTGCCGAGAAGATCGTGCAGATGCCGTCGTCAGTCGGCAAGGACGAGAGCCCCAAACTCGACGATGTCGAGACTCCGGCCGACCGCATTGACGCGTCGCGCATCCCCACGCTGCTGGTCGGGCTGATGCTCAGCGCGTACATCGTGATTCACTTCGTGCGGGGCGGACAGGTCACGCTCGACATCGTCAACTGGATGTTCCTGGCACTGATTCTGCTGATGGTGCGCAACCCGTTCGAGGTCATCGCGCTGACGAAGAACGCGGCGTCGAATGTCGGCGAGATCCTGCTGCAGTTTCCGCTCTACGCCGGAATCATGGGCATCATGTCGGCGTCGGGTCTGATTCAGATCTTCAGCGACATGCTCGTGAGCATCGCGAACCCGATCACCTTCGGCCTCTTCGCACTGCTGTCGGCCGGGCTGGTGAACTTCTTCGTGCCGTCGGGCGGCGGGCAGTTCGCGGTGCAGGCGCCGATCATGCTCGATGCGGCAGAGCAGCTGGGCGTCGACCCCGCGATCGCGATCATGGCGGTGTCGTACGGCGACCAGTGGACGAACATGATCCAGCCGTTCTGGGCGATCCCGCTGCTGGCGATCGCCGGGCTCAAAATGCGCGACATTCTGGGCTACACGACGGCGACGCTGGTTGCCTCTGGGCTCGTGTTCGGCGGCGCGCTCGTCGTTGCGAGCATCGTGCTGCAGTAGGCCGGTGGGCCGCACTCCAAAGGGAGACGGATGGGGTGAGTGCGGCTCCAAAGGGAGTGCAAACGTCGAAAGGGAGCTCACTGGGCTCCCTTTCGCGGCTTCTGGCAGCCCGAGCTCCCATTCGGCGTCGGCCGCCGACCCGCCATCTGCCCAAGTGCTTGGATCTGCCCAAATGCTTGCAGACTGCAAGCACCTCGGCAGATTCGGCCACAAAACAAGCAGTTCGGCAGCCGGCGCCGAAGCTCAACTCCAAAGGGAGTTCAGATGCCGGCCTCGTGGAGGGGCCGTGCCGAGATGCTGGCACGTGCCCCAAATGCTGGTTCTCAGCCAGCATCTCGGAGCCATCTGTCGCTGAACCAGCAGCTCAGAACGCGGGTATCTGCCCAAATGCTTGGATCAATAAGCAAGCACTCCGGCAGACCCCGCCGAAGCTCAACTCCAAAGGGAGTTCAGCTTGGCTCCAGAGGGAGCTCAGATGCTGCTGCGGCGTCCAGTCGAGAAGAGCGAGTTCGTCGTCAGGCTCGACCGAGAGATCGAAGACGTGTTGAGCGCACTCGCAACCAGCGCCGACTGGCGTTTGCGCGCATCCCCGTGTCCGCCGCGTGCAATGCCGCCCTTGCGGATCTCGCCACTCAGCGTGCGCTCGAGCGTGTCGGCCGCCTGCTGCGCACGACGCACCTCGGCTCGGGCCTCTTCGCGAGCCTCGTCGCGCTCGCGCCGAATCTGCGCGGGGCTCGGAGCAAGCCGTGCCGCTTCACGCTTCGGCGCAGCCGGTCGAGGCCGAGGCGAGGGTCGCTGCATGCCCGTCTGCGGACGCTGCGAAACCTGAGGACGCTGCATGTGCTGCTGCGCAGGATTGTGGTGCGAAGCTTCGTTCTGACCCGCATAGCCGTCGCCGCTCAACGCATTCTGCCCGCCGGTGGGTCGTGGCGCTGGCTGAGCCGGTTGTTGCGCGCGAGGCAGATAGCGGTCGGCGATGTCGCCGTATCCGCGGGCCTCGGCTTGCTGTCGAACCTGGTCCATGCGGGGGTCGTTCGCGAACCTATTGCGCAGCTCGTCAAGGCGAGTCTGCGAACCAGAAGGCCCACCAGAACCCCCCGAACCGCCAGCCCCACCAGAAGCCGTCGAAGCCGAAGACCCGCCCGAAGCCATCGCCTGCTGGCGCTGCTGCACGCGGGCCTGGGCGTCGCGGCTGGCCTGTTTGGCGCGCTCTTCCATGGCGCGCTGCTGCTCGCGAGCACGCTGCTCGGCTTCAGACCTGGCGTGCGAGAACGCCTCGCTGCCCTTCTCGACAGCGTTCTTCGCGGCGGTGGCAGCGGCTGCGCGCGTGGTCATGATGCCGATGAACAGCAGGATCACGCCGATGATGCCGACCCACACCTGCCCTCCGGCTGAGTACAGGGCGAACTGAAACGCGTACTCGACGTCGCTGTACATCGAGAAGGCCGTGCCGAACGCGCGAAGCCCCTCCATCAGCGCCCCGAAGGAGGTGAACAGCATGACGCCGCCCACCGCGGTCATGATTCCGCCGATGATGCCTGCGCTGTTGTTCTTCTTGACCGCCATGACCTAACTCAACCATGATTCGGCCCGGCGCGTGCGGTCAGGCACGAATCAGCGGCACCCAGCCGCTCAAGTCTGCACGCTGGCCGGATGCGCGCACACGGCCGCCAGCAGCCGCATCCGCCCACGAAAGTGCCCCGGTGGCGACCTGCAGCCACGTGTCGGCGTCGGTCTCGATCACGTTCGACGGAGTGCCACGGGTGTGCCCTGGCCCTTCGACCGCCTGCACTGCCCCGAACGGAGGCACTCGCACCTCGACGCTCTTGCCCGGCGCCCGATCAGACAACGCCTGCAGCGCGTACCGCACCGCCGTCGCCGTCTCGCTGCGCCCTGCACCGCCCGCAGCCCAGGCGCGCACAGCCTGCATGCCCGCTGCATCCGCAATTCTCTTCGCCATGGCATCAGCGTAGCCAGCACCTCCGACACGCAGCCCCCGCTAGAATCTCCTGCGTGAGGATTCTTGTCTTGGGCACGGGCGCGCGCGAGCACGCCATCATCACTGCGCTGCTTCGCGAGGGCTCGCACGAAGTCATCTGCGCGGGCGGCAACGGCGGCATCGCAGCCGACGTCGAGACCGTGCAGATCGACCAGCTGAACGCGAACCTCGTCGCCGAGCTCGCAGCCGATCGCGCGGTCGACCTCGTCGTGATCGGCCCCGAGGCGCCGCTCGTCGCGGGCGTCGCCGATGCGGTGCGCGACGCGGGCATCGCGGTGTTCGGCCCGTCGAAGCTGGCTGCGCGCATCGAGGGTTCGAAGTCGTTCGCGAAGCAGATCATGACGGATGCGCAGGTGCCGACAGGCGCCGTCACTCAGGTTGCCGACTACGACCAGCTGGTCGCAGCGGTCGACGGTCAGGGCGGCCCGTGGGTCATCAAGGCAGACGGGCTGGCGGCGGGCAAGGGCGTGCTGGTCACCGAAGACCGCGACGCCGCGATCGAGCATGCCGAGAAGTACCTCGGCGAAGGGCCCGTGCTGGTCGAGGAGTTCCTGGCTGGCCCCGAGGTCAGCCTCTTCTTCTTGAGCGACGGCGAGACGGTCGTGCCGCTGACTCCTGCCCAGGATTACAAGCGCCTCGCTGACGGCGACGCTGGCCCGAACACCGGCGGCATGGGCGCTTACTCGCCGTGCGACTGGATCATCGAGCGCTTCGGCTCCGAGGCCGCGTTCACCGACGAAGTGCGCGCGAACGTTGCCGAGCCGACCATCCGTCGTCTTGCCGAGATCGGTGCTCCGTTCGTCGGGTTGCTTTATGCGGGCCTGATCGTGACCGACGCAGGCATCAGGGTCATCGAGTTCAACGCGCGCTTCGGCGACCCCGAGACGCAGGTGATTCTGCCGCGCCTCACGTCGAGCCTGGCCGATGCGCTCATGGCTTCGGCCACCGGTGCGCTTGCCGAACTGCCCCCGCTCGAGTTCAGCGACGAGGCAGCCGTGACCGTCGTGATCGCCAGCGAAGGGTATCCCGAAGCTCCGCAGACAGGCCGCGAGCTCACCGGGCTCGACGACGCCGCCGCGGTCGAGAATGTCAGTCTGATTCATGCCGCAACACGCGTCGACAACGGACGCTGGATCGCCACCGGCGGCCGCGTGCTCAACGTCGTCGCGACCGGGCCCAGCATCGCCGAGGCGCGTGATTCCGCATACGAAGGCATCGCGAAGATCACGCTCGAAGGCGGCCAGCACCGCACCGACATCGCGGCCGGGGCGGCCCTGTGAACCTGCCCGGCTTCGACCTCGTTTACAGCGGCAAGGTGCGCGATCTGCATGTTCCGACGGGCGAGACGCTCGAGACGACCGACCGTCTGCTGATGGTGGCGTCTGATCGTGTGAGCGCGTTCGACCACGTGCTCTCCCCCGCGATTCCCGGCAAGGGTGCGACGCTGACGGCGATGACGCTGTGGTGGTCGGATGCGCTGGGCCTCGGCGGTCAGCTGCTTGCAGACCCAGCGCCTACCGAGGTCGCTGACCGTGCGCTGCTGGTGAAGTCGCTCGATATGCTGCCGGTCGAATGCGTCGTGCGCGGCCGCGTGACCGGGTCTGGCCTCAAGGAGTATCAGGCCACAGGCGCCATCTCTGGCGTGCGTCTGCCCGACGGCCTCGTCGACGGCGACGCACTGCCAGAGCCGATTTTCACCCCGGCCTGGAAGGCGCCGCAGGGAGAGCATGACGAGAACATCCCGTTCGAGCGCGTTGTCGAGCTGGTCGGTGCCGAGGCCGCTGCCGAGATTCGCGAGCGCTCGATGCAGGTGTTCACACGTGCGGCCGAGATCGCCGCGGCGAAGGGGCTGGTGCTGGCCGACACGAAGTTCGAGTTCGGCCGCGACCGGGTCACCGGCGAGATCGTGCTGGCCGACGAGATTCTGACGTCGGATTCGTCTCGCTACTGGGATGCCGCGGCACTTGCCGAGGGCCGCATCGAGTCGTTCGACAAGCAGATCGTGCGTAACTGGCTGCTCGAAAACTGGGATGGCGAGGGCGAGCCGCCGCTGCTGCCTGCTGAGGTCGCGGCCCGCGCGTCTGACCGCTACGCCGAGCTGCTGGCCCGCCTGAACGCCGGTTGAGGTGCGGATCCACGACAACTATTGACGCGGCGGCCCTTAGCGACCGAGAAAGTCAGAACCCCAACCCCCTAGGGCGCCTCCACTGACCACGTGTCGCAAGCCCCGGGCCCACCGTCGAACCCGGCCATCAGCCACTGCTGACGTTGCTCGCTCGACCCGTGCGACCACGCGTCAGGATTCACACCCTGGCCAGAAGACTGCTGCAGCCGGTCGTCGCCAATGACCCCGGCGGCGTCGATGGCCTGCGCGAAGTCGGCAGCGGACACCGACTCCATCACAGGCGGAGCACCGTCTTCGCTGGCTCCGGTAGCCCCGTTCATCCAGGCCCCGGCGTAGCAGTCAGCCTGCACCTCGCCACGCACCATGCTCGATGCGGGGCCGGTGTCTTGCGGGTTCATCTGCTGCAGCTCGCCGCGCAGGAACTGCACGTGGTGCCCCCACTCGTGGGCGAGCACGTACATTTCGGCGAGGTTGCCGCCTTCAGCGCCGAAGCGGTCGCGCAGGTCGTCGAAGAACGACGTGTCGATGTAGATCGATTCGTCGGCCGAGCAGTAGAAGGGGCCGGTCGCGCCGGATCCCTGGCCGCATCCGGTCGAGACGCTGTCGTCGAAGAGCACAACCTCAGGGTCGCGGTAGTCGCCTCCGAGCTGGTCGCTCCAGTAGGTGCTGAGCGACTGCGAGCCGCCTTCCATGCGGCAGTCGATGTTCGCCGGGTCGTTGGCGTCTGCGCCGGTGCAGCCGGTGATCTCAACGCCGGGCTGCTGCTGCTGGCCATTGCCGCCGGCGAATAATCCCGAGACGTCGAAGCCAGTTAGCTGTGAAATGACGACTACGGCGATGACTGCGACGATGCCGCCACCGCCACCGATGGCCAGTCCGCGCCCTTTGCCGCCGCCTCGCTTCACCGTTTTGGTGTTGAAGTCAGCATCGTTCCTGAAGGTCATGGCATAAAAGTAGCGCGTGAGGGCCCGCAAGGGCAGAGTCGGTCTCGGCGCGCGCCGCAACAGCATAGGATTGACTCAGCACACGGAGGAGATTCAGCCATGCCGCTCGTCATCATCGAAGTCATGCCCAAGCCCGAGATCCTTGACCCTCAGGGCAAGGCGATCACCGCATCCCTCGCCCGAAAGGGTCACGAAGGCATCGCCGGCGTGCGTATGGGCAAGCGGTTCGAGATCGAGCTCGACGAGCAGCCCACTGAGGCCAAGCTCGCTGAGCTCCGCACGATCGCAGAAGACATGCTCGCCAACTCCGTCATCGAAGACGTGGTCGACGTGCGCGTTGCAGAGCATGGCGAATCGTGGGACGCCCGATGAGAATCGGCGTCGTCACCTTTCCCGGAACCCTCGACGACCGCGACGCCCAGCGCGCGGTCCGCTTCGGCGGCCACGAGGCTGTTGCCCTCTGGCACGGCGAGCACGACCTGCAGGGCGTGGATGCGCTGGTGCTGCCGGGCGGGTTCTCATACGGCGACTACCTGCGCAGCGGTGCGATCGCAGCGAACTCCCCCATCATGACCGAGGTCGTCGCAGCAGCTGAGGCCGGCATGCCCGTGCTCGGCATCTGCAACGGCTTTCAGATGCTCACCGAGGCGCGTCTGCTGCCCGGAGCCCTCACGCGCAACGACAGCGGCCTGTTCGTGCGCCGCGACCAGCTGCTGAAGGTCGAGCGCAACGACACGGCATGGACGAGCGGATACTCGACCGACGAGGTCATCACCATTCCGCTCAAGAATGGCGAGGGCCGGTTCGTCGCCACCGCTGACCAGCTGAAGCAGATCGAAGACGAGAACCTCGTCGCGTTCCGCTACGTCGACGTGAACCCGAACGGCTCGACCGACGACATCGCGGGCCTCACGAATGCGCGTGGCAATGTGGTCGGCCTCATGCCGCACCCTGAGCACGCTGTCGAGCTGGGCTTCGGCCCCAGCACCGACCGTCTGCGCGATGGCCTCGACGGTCTGCCGATGTTCACGAAGGTCCTAGAGCAGATCGCCGCGTAACTGGGCCCCAAACAACGCCGGTTGATGAGCCGCTCGCTGCGTCACGAAACCATGCACCCCGCCCCCGGCGGTTGAGGAGCGACGCAGTCACGTCTCGAAACCCCTAACCTCAACCATTCGATGGGTCCGCCTGGCCACGCCAGCCCCGTAGCCTTAGTGGCATGACCACCGAAGCAACTCAAGCAACCTCGCACCAGTCAAGAATCACCCCGAAGCGTCTGTACGGCTTCTTCGCGACGGCTGAGATGTTCACCTGGGCCTTGCTGATCAGCGGCATGATCGCGAAGTACGCTTTCGACTTCGATGCGCTCATGTTTCCGTTCGGGCTCACCCACGGGGCAGTTTTCGTCTCCTACGCGGTAACCGCGGGCGTCGTCGGCCTCAACCAGCGGTGGAAGCTTAGTCTCATTGTCGGCGCCGTCGCCCTCGCAATCGTGCCGTTCGCGACGCTCCCCTTCGATCGCTGGCTTGCGAAGCGCGGCAAGCTTCAAGGCGCATGGCGAACAGAGAAGACTGAAGACCCACGCGACAACACCTTCATCGACAATGCTCTGCGGTTCGGGTTGCGCCACCCGATTGCCACTCTGCTCGTGCTTGCATTAAGCGTCACCGCAGTCGTCACCGTGCTACTCCAGCTCGGCCCACCAACTGAGTGGTTCAACTGAGATAAGAGCTCAACGACAGGGCAATAGCCGCACCGAGCGAGTTCGAAAGCGTCGAAGCCATATAGCGCTTGCGCCATTGAAGGAGAAAGCAGACTCCACCCCTCCCCACCGACCCGGGAGAAGTCGGCCATGCTGCCCCTTGTTCGATCGACGTGAATCTCAAGTCGTCCGTCGTTCAGCACCCGCCGACACAATCCATGCATGATCGTTGCATGTGTCTGCTTTCGCACACTTGACGGGAGCATGGTCGGACACCAAGGCGGCACCATCGAGGGCCCAGGGACGTGCCGACGCACCCTCATCATCCACGTTCGTCTGAGTTGCGAACACCGTGTCTGAACGAAAAGAAGCGGTCCCTGCCATGGTTGGAGGGACCGCTTCTTTATCAGTAGAGGCTACACGGCGCTAGGCTCGTGTCCGGCTCCGGAGGAGGAAGCCGCCTGCAACGGCGAGTCCCGCTGCGAGGAGCACAGTGACGATTCCAAGCTCCATACCAGTCTCCGGCAGTTCATCGTCCGAGGTATCAGTCGGCTCAGTGGGCTCGGTCGGCTCGGTCGGCTCGGTCGGCTCAGTGGGCTCAGTCGGCTCGTTGCAACCAAGCTGCTCTGAGACGGACTCCGGGTATGTGCCGGTAAGCACACCGTCAAGCGCGAAGCCGGTACTCAGAGAGTCACTGGATCCATCGACAGTGCCGTTGAACGTGAACATCACATTGCTGGCGGCGGGCATCTCCGGAAGAGTTACAGTAATGGTCTTGCCATCAACTGCGTAGGTAGGCTCGCCTACGACAGCATTCTCCTCAAAACCAGGGACCCCAGTAAAGCGCTCGAAAAGGTCGCCAGCCAGCAGAGAGAACGAGTCCTCATTAACTGTCCAGTTGTCGCCGACAGTAAAGGTCATCGTGGCCCCGGCAGTCAGCGGGTGCTCCGTGCCAATAGGGACACGCCAGAACAACGTGTTCCCATCTACTGAAGACCAGTGATGCACCGCGAGGTAACCAGCGCTGCCATTCTCGGGCGAAACCTTACTGCGGTAACCGTTGTTGGAATAGTCAACGAGACGACGGTCTGTGGTTGAGGACGCGGTCCAGTCAATGGCCTCGCACGTGCTGTTGTCGCCATCGTTGACGTCGGTGTATCCGTCACCATCTTCGTCAGGGCAAGCAACGGACTCTGCAAGACCGTCGATGGAAGCAGTCAGCGTGAGCGTGGCCGCAACGGGCTCCGTTCCAAGCGATTCCAGCAGGGAAGCAGGCACCTTCAAGTGATTGGGGTGTGACACTTCTTGTAGACAGTCGTTACCAGGAAGGCACGACAGAGACTC
>NZ_FUHU01000032.1 GCF_900163565.1 Agrococcus casei LMG 22410 | reverse complement strand
TTGATGCTCCTATAGTTGTCAACTCATGATCTCGCCGGTTTTCGGGTCGGTCTTGATGAGGTGATAGACCTCGCGGATGACGTAGCGTTTCAAGCAGCGGATGATGTCGCGCTTGCTTTTACCTTCGGCGGTTCGTCGGGCGACGTAGGCGATGGTGGGTTCGTGGAATCTCATTCTGACGATGACGGTCCGATAGATCGCGGCGTTGAGTTGACGGTGTCCGCCGTGGTTGATCCTGTGCTTCCCGCTGGTCATCCCTGAGCCGGTCGGGACCGGGCTGATGCCGGCAAGTTTCGCGAACGCGGCTTCGGAATGGATGCGTTCGGGGTTGTCGCCCGCGACGATGAGGATCTCCGCGGCAGTGTCGACGCCGATGCCGAACTCTTCGAGCAGGTGCGGGGCGCGCTGCAGGACGAGCTGCTCGATCTGCGCCTCGAGTTCCTTGATCTCGTCGTTCAGAGCGATCCAACGTTTCGCGATCGACCTGAGCGCGTGCCGGTTCGCGTCCTCGGGCGTCGCCAGCCCGCGGGGTCGAAGAGCGGCGCAGTGCCGGGCGACCATCTTCTGCGTTTTCTTGGCGGTCTCTCGGCGGAGGTCCTCGGTGGCGTGGACGAGCATCGCCTTGAGCGTCACCATCGCCCCGGTGCGGTCCTTCACCGCGGTATCGTGCGCAACCTTCAGCTGCCGGATCATCTCGACGACCCCGTCAGCGGTCTTCGGAACCGCGGTCGCGAACCCGGCGAGAACTGCTCTTGCGGCGTTCTCCGCGTCCAGCGTGTCAGACTTGCCGTTCAGGCGCCGCAGCCGCCGATCGGGGCGGGAGACCTCGATCACCTTGTGCCCGTTCCGGCGAATGAACGAGGTCAGGCCAGCGCCATAGGAACCGGTGCCCTCGATCCCGAACGCGATGATCTTCCCGAACGTCGCCGCCCACTCCGACAGTTGCCGGAACCCGGCGGTGTCGGTCGAGATCGTCAGGGACGCGAGGATCCCGCCGATCGAGTCCATCACCGCGGCGACGTGAATGTGCTTGTGAGTATCGACGCCGATCACGACGTGCCCAGAGCGGGCGGGCTCGATCTGTTCCATGGTGTGCTCTCCTTCACCGGTTAGCGTGGTTGTCACGCTGTCGCCGGCGGGTGGACAGGACTGTCATGGGGACGCTTTGACGAGGCTCCAGGCTCCTATCAGGTCACGCCCGATCCGGCGGCAGCGGTTACTGCACGCCCGGCCGGAGGTTCGACAGATCAACGCCAAGGCACCCTGCGGGCCAATCGTAAGCAAGGGTCAGAACACTCCGGCCAGGACTACCCCATCATTGCGAGATCGGGCAGAAACAGACTGACA
>NZ_FUHU01000029.1 GCF_900163565.1 Agrococcus casei LMG 22410 | reverse complement strand
CCCTTCTGTGGCCATACAACCACTCTCAAGTGTCCGCGTCACCGGGGCAAGTCCAAAGCGCACCACGTCAGATGGTGGTCACACGGCGGCAGAACCGACCTCGACAACGGCATCAACCTCTGCAACTTCCATCACCATCAGGTGCATCAACAACATCTCGACATCGTCCGAGACCCACCGACCCAGAAATGGAAAGCAGTCAGGGTCATCCGCAGATGATGCCGCAGATGATGCCGCAGATGATCCCTGACTGCTTGTGCTCCGGGCTTGTTGCTCGCCCGGTCTCGCTAGTTGTCTTCGCCGAGTGCGGCGAGGCGCTCCTCTTCATCGGCACTGATGCAGCTGTCGATGACAGGCTGCAGCGCGCCATTGATGACTTGGTCGAGGTTGTACGCCTTGTAGCCGGTGCGGTGGTCGGCAATGCGGTTCTCGGGGAAGTTGTAGGTGCGGATGCGCTCCGAGCGGTCCATGCCACGGATCTGGCTCTTGCGAGCATCGGATGCGGCAGCGGCGATCTCTTCCTGCTGCTTCGCGAGGATGCGTGCACGCAGCACGCGCATGCCCGCCTCACGGTTCTGCAGCTGGCTCTTCTCGTTCTGCATCGCAACGACGATTCCCGTCGGAAGGTGCGTGATGCGCACTGCCGAGTCGGTCGTGTTCACGCTCTGGCCGCCAGGACCCGATGACCGATACACATCGATCTTGAGGTCGTTCTGGCTGATCTCGACCTCTTCGGGTTCGTCGACCTCCGGAAACACGAGCACGCCTGTCGTCGAGGTGTGGATTCGTCCCTGAGTCTCGGTGGCCGGCACTCGCTGCACGCGGTGCACGCCGCCTTCGTACTTCAGCGACGCCCACACGCCCTCTGCGGGGTCGTTCGACGACGACTTGATCGCGACCTGCACGTCTTTGTAGCCGCCCATGTCGCTCGCAGTCGCCTCGAGCATCTCGACCTTCCAGCCGCGGTCGGCCGCATAGTGCTCGTACATGCGCAGCAGGTCGGCTGCGAAGAGTGCTGACTCCTCGCCGCCTTCGCCGCCCTTGATCTCCATGATGACGTCACGGCCGTCGTCGGGGTCACGCGGAATCAGCAGCCGGCGCAGGTGCTCCTCGGTCTCGTGCGATGCCTGCTCGAGTCCGGGAATCTCCTCTGCGAACGCCTCGTCTTCACGCGCCAGCTCGCGTGCTGCGTCAAGGTCGCCGACAGCAGACTGCCAGCGCTCGTACGCAGCTTTGATCTGGTTCAGCTCGGCATAGCGCCGGTTGACCTTCTTCGCGCGGCCCTGATCTGAGTGCAGAGCAGGATCAGCCAGCTGCTGCTCGATGTCAGCGTGCTCGACCAGCAGCCCTTCGACATTCTCGAACACGTCCGGTCACTCCTTGTCGGCGCCGGGAATCGACTTCTGCACCTTCACGAGGAACTCGACGTTCGACGAGGTCTCTCCGAGGCTGCGAAGCACGACATCGAGTGCCTTCTGCTGGTCGACGCCAGCGAGGGCGCGACGCAGCTTCCACATGACCTTGGTCTCGTCGTCACCGAGCAGCATCTCCTCGCGGCGCGTGCCGGATGCGGTGACATCGACCGCAGGGAAGATGCGCTTGTCAGCCAGCTGACGTGAGAGGCGCAGCTCCATGTTGCCTGTGCCCTTGAACTCTTCGAAGATCACTTCGTCCATGCGCGAGCCGGTCTCGACCAGCGCGGTGGCGAGAATCGTCAGCGAGCCGCCCTCTTCGAGGTTGCGAGCAGCGCCGAAGAACTTCTTCGGCGGGTACAGCGCGCTCGAGTCGACGCCACCCGACAGCACGCGACCCGAAGCCGGTGCCGAGAGGTTGTAGGCGCGTCCGAGGCGGGTGATGCCATCGAGCAGCACGACCACGTCGTGACCCAGCTCGACGAGGCGCTTGGCACGCTCGATCGCAAGCTCGGCCACCGTCGTGTGATCCTCTGCAGGACGGTCGAACGTCGAGGCGATGACCTCGCCCTTCGTCGTGCGCTCGAAGTCGGTGACCTCTTCGGGACGCTCGTCGACGAGCACAATCATGAGGTGAGCCTCAGGGTTGTTCTCGGCGATTGCATTTGCGATCGACTGCAGGATCACGGTCTTGCCCGACTTGGGCGGTGCGACGATGAGTCCGCGCTGGCCCTTGCCGATCGGCGAGACCATGTCGATCAGACGAGTCGAGAGCTTCGAAGCCTCAGTCTCGAGACGGTAGCGCTCCTGCGGGTACACGGGAGTCAGATCGTTGAAGTCGACGCGGTTGGCGTTCTCTTCTGCCGTCTTGCCGTTGATGGTGTCGACCTTGGCCAGCGCGTTGTACTTCTGACGCGAGTTCTGGTGGTCGCCCTCACGAGGCTGCTTGATCGATCCGACGACAGCGTCGCCCTTGCGGAGGTTGTACTTCTTGACCTGGCCGAGCGAGACGTACACGTCATTCGCACCGGGAAGGTAGCCCGACGTGCGGACGAACGCGTAGTTGTCGAGCACCTCGAGGATTCCGGCGATCGGAAGCAGCACATCGTCTTCGCGGATCTCGGGATCAGCATCGGCGCTGCGGCGGCTGCGGTCGCGCGTGCGACGGCCCTCGCGGTCGCCACCGTTGTCGTTGTTGCCACCTCGGTCATTGCGGTCATTGCGGTCGTTGCGGTCGTTGTTGTTGCCGCCGCGGTCGTTGTTGTTGCCGCGCTCGTTGCGGTCGTTGCCCGACTTGTTGTCGTCACGGCCGTTGCGCCCACGACGACGACGGCCACGGCCCTCGTTCGAATCGTCATCGCTGTCGTCGGACTTCGAGTCGTTGCGGTCGTTGCCGTTGTTGCCGCGATCGTCGGAGTTGCCTCCGCGTCCGCGTCGGCTGCGCGAGCGACCGCTGCCACCCTCACTGCTCTCGTCATTCGAGCTGCTGTCATCTGAGCCGCTGCTGTTGGCGTTGTTGCTGTTGCCGTTGTCGTCGGATGCGCCATTGGCATCGTCGCGACGGCTGTCGCCGCGGCCACGGCTGCGGCGTGTGCGCGAACGACTGCTGGTCTGCTTGTCGCTGTCGTCGGCAGAGTCGTTCGAGTTGTCGTTCGACGAGTTGTCGTTCGACTCGTCCTTGGCAGCGCCACCGGCCGGTGCCTCGGTTGCGGGTGCGTCAGCAGCAGATGCTTCGGCAACGGGTGCTTCGGCTGCGGGTGCATCTGCGGCAGGTGCGTCAGGAGCGGCGCCGCTCTCAGCCTGCTGCTTGGCAGCCTCTTCTGCAGCCTTGTCAGCCTCGATCTGAGCCTTCGTGCGACGCGGACGACGCGTCTTCGGCTTCTCTTCAGCAGCTTCAGCAGCTGCAGCTGGCGCCGCATCGCTGCCGGCTGTCTGCTGGGCCTGCTGCTTCGCAGCCTCTTCCGCAGCCTTGTCAGCCTCGATCTGAGCCTTCGTGCGACGCGGACGACGCGTCTTCGGCTTCTCTTCTGCGGGCTGCTCGGCGGTGCCTGCAGCTTCGGCGCCGGACGTCTCGGCGCTTGCAGCTTCAGCAGCGGCAGCTTCAGTCACGCTCTTGGTCGTGGCTCGACGGGTGCGGCGCTTGGGCGCTTCGGCTGCCTGGCTCTCGGCCGGCTGGCTTTCGGGGGACGACGCGTCGTTGTTCTGCGCGTCGGATTCTGTAGGCGTCTGCTCGCTTGTCATAGTTCGCGAGTGCTCCTTCTTATTGTGATGTGGCCGCCAAGACTGTGGGCGGCGAAATGTGGATCGAACAGCAACGGCTGCATCCCGGGTGCGTGAGCGCCTGGGCGAAAAATTGCAGATCAGGCTCGATTCGAAGAAAACTCCACCAGAGGGCGACTAAGGCCGCTCGCTCGTCGGGAGCACCTCAACTGTACCACCCGAGCTGTCGACGCCCAGCAGCAGGGCTTCCCAGCCTCCTGCATCGCCGACGGTCTTCGCGACAGCGAGTCGTGACTGCTCGTCGCCGCACATGACGAGCACGCTCGGTCCGGCACCCGAGACGACTGCCGCATGGCCATCGGCGCGAAGCCGTGCGATCAGATCGCTCGACGCCTGCATCGCAGGTGCGCGGTATCCCTGGTGCAGGCGGTCCTCTGTAGCCGGCATCAGCATGTCGGGGCTCTGCGTCAGCGCCGCAACCAGCAGCGCCGCACGGCTCACGTTGAACACCGCATCGATGTGCGGCACGGTCTCGGGCTGCAGAGCTCGCGCCTTTTCGGTCGACAGCTGTTCGCCGGGAACCGCCAGCAGCAGACACACATCCGGGTGCACATCCAGCTGCTTGTGGTGCGGCACGCCGTCGTCGGTCCAGGCGATCGTCAGACCTCCGAAGAGCGCAGGAGCAACATTGTCGGGATGCCCCTCCAGCTCAGTCGCAAGGGCCAGCAGGTCGTCGTCCGACAGGTCGACGACACCGCTCAGCAGTCCCTTGGCCGCCAGCACGCCGGCCACGATCGCGGCGCCGGAGGAGCCCATCCCGCGTCCGTGCGGAATCCGGTTGACTGCATGCATCCGAAGCCCCGGCGCCTCGACGCCGGCCGCCTGCAGCACATGAATCAGCGACGCAGCAATCAGGTTGGTCTCGTCGCCTGCGACCTCACCGGCTCCGATGCCCTCGATCTCGACGTGCACACCGGGCGTGTCGACAGCTTCTGCCTCGAGCCCGCTGATCAGGTCGAGGGCCAGGCCGAGCGAATCGAAGCCGGGCCCGAGGTTGGCACTGGTGGCAGGAACATGCACCCGCACACGCCGACCGACGGGAACAGCCCGGCTCACGCTCAGACCGCCTCGGCGCGGATGAACGACCGCACCTCCACGACGTCGTCGTGCTGGCGCAGCTGCTCAAGCACCGTCTGCACGAGCGACTCGCGGGCCTGGTGGGTTCCGACGACGAGCGTCGCGATGCCCTCGTCTGAGATGCGCTGCTCGAGCGACTCCATCGAGACGCCGTGCTCGCCGAACTTGCCGGCGATGCGCGCCATGACACCGGGCTGGTCCTTGACGTCGATCGTCACCTGGTAGCGGGTCACGACCGCACTCATCGGCGCAACCGGCAGGTGCGCACTGACACCCGGGTGCAGCGCCTGGCCGCCTGCGACACGACGGCGCGAGAGCGAGACGAGGTCGCCGAGCACCGCACTCGCAGTCTCGACGCCACCTGCACCGGCACCGTAGAACATCAGGTCGCCGGCAGCCTCAGCCTCGATGAAGATCGCGTTCTTCGCCTCGTGCACGGCAGCCAGCGGGTGGTCCTTCGCGACGAGCGCCGGGTACACGCGAGCGTTGACGCTCTCGGAGCCGTCGTCAGCGAACACGCGCTCGCAGATCGCGAGCAGCTTGATGACCTGGTCGTCCTTCTCGGCCTGCGCGACAGTCTCTGCGGTCACGCCGGTGATGCCCTCACGGTGCACGGATGCGACAGGCACCTCGGTGTGGAACGCGAGCGAAGCAAGAATGGTCGCCTTGCTGGCTGCGTCAAAGCCCTCGATGTCGGCAGTCGGGTCGGCCTCGGCATAGCCGAGCTCGGTCGCGACGCGCAGCGCCTCGTCGAGCGTTGCGCCCTCGCGATGCATCTTGTCGAGGATGTAGTTGGTCGTGCCGTTGACGATGCCCATGACGCGCATGACGCGGTCGCCCGCGAGCGACGCGTCGAGCGGCCGGATGATCGGAATCGCACCGCCGACAGCAGCTTCGTAGAGCAGCATCGCACCGGAGGCAGAAGCCGCGGCGCGCAGCTCGGGACCGTGGGCGGCGACGAGCGCCTTGTTGGCCGTCACAACGTCGACGCCGCGTTCGAGCGACCGCAGCACGAGTGCGCGAGCGGGGTCGATGCCGCCCATCAGCTCGACGACGACGTCGCTGCCGTCGACGAGGGCGTCGATGTCGCTCGTGAGCAGATCCTTCGGAAGATCGACGTCGCGGGGCGCATCCAGGTTGCGCACGCCGATGCCGACCAGCTCGAGGCGAGCGCCGACGCGCACCTCATACGTGTCGGCACGCTCCAGCAGGAGCCTTGCCACCTGGGATCCGACGCTTCCTGCGCCCAGCAGCGCTACGCGCAGACTGCGGTTCTCGTTCACGAATTCTCCTTCGATGCTGTCGATGCTGCATCTGCTCCGACGTCGCGCGCCAGCAGATCGCTGATGGTCTCGGGCCGCACGATCAGCTGTGCGCCCGCCTCGCTCACCGCGACGATACCCGGCCGCGGTGTCATGTTGTAGTTGCTCGAGAGCGAGTGGCAGTACGCACCGGTCGCGGCGACCGCGAGCAGGTCTCCCCTGCCGACGTCGCCGGGCAGCCATTCTGCGTCGACGACGATGTCGCCCGACTCGCAGTGCATGCCGACGACCCGGGTGACGACGGGATCGGCATCGGATGCGCGCGAGACGATGCGCGCCGAGTACTGGGCCTCGTAAAGCGCAGGGCGCGCGTTGTCGCTCATGCCTCCGTCGACCGACACGTAGACGCGCTCGCCTTCGGGCACGGCAACCGGCTTCACGGTGCCGACTTCGTAGAGCGTGATGCCCGCGGTGCCGACGATCGAGCGACCGGGCTCGAAGCACAGCTTCGGCTGCTCGATCTGCAGCCGCTCGCACTCCTCGCGGACCGCCGCTGCGAGCTCTGCGGCAAACGCCTCGAGGTCGATGTCTGGCTCTCCGGCTGTGTAGCGAATGCCGAAGCCGCCGCCGAGGTTCAGCTCTGGGACGTCGCCGTCTGCCAGCAGACTCGCGTGCAGGGCCAGCATCCGTCTTGCCGCTTCGACGAACCCGTCGCTGGCGACGATCTGGGACCCGATGTGGGTGTGCAGACCCAGCAGTTTCAGGCTCGGAAGCTCGCGGATGCGCGCCACGAGTGCAGGCGCATCGGCTGCGGCGACACCGAACTTCTGGTCTTCGTGACTGGTCGCGAGGTACTCGTGCGTCGATGCGTGCACGCCGATCGAGACCCGAAGCCGCACCGCCTGCACGGTGCCCGCCGCTGCGGCGAACTCTGCGACTCGCTCGATCTCCTCTGGCGAGTCGCAGACGATCGAGCCGAGACCAGCGCCAACGGCCGTCTCAAGCTCAATGTCTGACTTGTTGTTGCCGTGGAACCCCATGTGTGCGGCGGGCACCCCCGCAACCTGCGCGACCGTGAACTCTCCGAGTGAGCAGACATCGACGCGAAGGCCCTCTGCATGCATCCACCGGGCGACGTCAGTCGTCAGCAGTGCCTTGCCCGCGTAGTAGACCGCGACATCGCCGAATGCCGATTCGAACGTCTGCCTGGTGGTGCGGGCCCGATCACGAACCTGGTCTTCGTCGATCACGAGCAACGGCGTGCCGAACTCGGCTGCCAGCGACGTGAGCGGCATGCCTCGCAGCGTGGCCTCCTCGCCCGGTCGATCGATCGCATCAGGCCAGACTCCCGGCGAGAACGCGTTCGCGTCGTCGACAGAAGCCAGGTGGGGAGCCAGCGGTGTGGTGTCGGTCACGGATGCCCTTCTACATGCGGTCTGGTGCGCTGACGCCGAGGCGTCCGAGTGCGCTCTTGACGACAACCGCGACGGCGTCGTTGAGCCACAGGCGCGTGCGGTGGTCTGCGGTGATCTCGTCGTCGCCCTTCGGAACGATGCGGCGCGCGTCGTACCAGCGGTGGTAGAGGCCGGCGATCTCTTCGACATAGCGGGCGACGCGGTGCGGCTCTCGGAGCACTGCGGCCGTGTTGAGGATTCGCGGATACTCGGCGAGCGCACCCAGCAGAGCCGATTCGGTCTCGTGGTCGAGCAGGGATGCGTCGAACTCAGACCGGTCGACGCCAGCCTGGGCGGCATTGCGGGCGACAGCCTGCGTGCGAGCGTGCGCGTACTGCACGTAGTACACGGGGTTGTCGTTCGTGCGCTTCTTCAGCAGCTCGAGGTCGATGTCGAGCGGCGTGTCTGCGCTCGAGCGCTCGAGTGAGTAGCGGGCTGCGTCGACGCCGACTGCATCGACGAGATCGTCCATCGTCACGATCGTGCCTGCGCGCTTCGACATGCGAACGGGCTTGCCGTCCTGCAGGAGGTTGACCATCTGGCCGATCAGCAGCTGGAGGTTGTCGCCTGGCGTGTCGCCGAACGCAGCGCACATGGCCATCATGCGACCCACATAGCCGTGGTGGTCGGCGCCGAGCATGATGATGCACTGGTCGAAGCCGCGCTCGCGCTTGTTGAGGTAGTAGGCGAGGTCGCCTGAGAAGTACGCCGGTGCACCGTTGGAGCGCACGATGACGCGATCCTTGTCGTCGCCGAAGTCGGTCGTGCGCAGCCACGTCGCACCGTCGTTCTCGAAGATGTGGCCGAGCTCGCGCAGCCGCTCGATCGCACGCTCGACATCGCCGTTGGCCTGCACGTCGTGCTCGTGGAAGTACACGTCGAACTCGACGCCGAAGTCGGCGAGGTCCTGCTTGATCTCGCCGAACATGAGCGCGACGCCCTCTGCCCGGAACACCTCCTGCAGGTGCTCGGGACTGAGCGCTGCGAGGTCGCCGTCGTGCGCATCCGCCACTCGCTTCGCGATGTCGTGGATGTACTGGCCGCCGTAGCCGTCTTCGGGAGCCGCCTCGCCCAGGTGCGCCGCCATGAGGCTCTTGGCGAACCGGTCGATCTGGGCGCCGTGGTCGTTGAAGTAGTACTCGCGGGTCACGCTCGCGCCCTGCGACTCGAGCACGCGGGCCAGCGCATCGCCAGCGGCAGCCCAGCGCGTGCCGCCCATGTGGATGGGGCCCGTCGGGTTCGCCGACACGAACTCGAGGTTGATCTTCTTGTCGGCCAGCGCATCCGATGCTCCGTATGCCTCGCCCGCGTCGACGATCGTGCGCGCAAGCTCGCCGGCTGCGGCAGCGTCGAGCACGATGTTGATGAACCCGGGGCCTGCGACCTCGGTCTTCGCGACGCCTTCGATCCTGCCGAGCTCGTCGGCGAGCTCCTGCGCGAGCTCACGCGGGTTGGTGCCGACGCGCTTCGCGAACCGCATCGCCACATTCGTCGACCAGTCGCCGTGCTCGCGCTGACGCGGACGCTCGAGCACGATGTCGCTCGCAGACACCGTCACCTCGGAGTTGCGGGCCGGAATGATTCGGCTGGCGGCAGACAACACGGCATTCGACAAGTCGGCAGGATTCATGCAGTCAATCCTATTGTTGAAGCATGCGTACTCGTGCACTGCTCCCGCTCGCCCTCTTCGCAGCCGCCGCACTCGGTCTCACCGGATGCCAGGCCGGACTGCTCGCGCCCACTCCGAGCGAGACCGAAGTCGCCCCCAGCGGAGCCGCTCCTGTCGAGAGCCCGTCAGCGGAGGCGTCCGAAGAGTCGCCCGAGGAGTCGCCGAGCGAGGGCGAGCCTGACGAGGCTCCGTCGCAGGAGCCGCTCTCCCCCGGCGAAGCGGTCGACTTCACCTGCGAGTCGCTCTTCACGCTGCAGCAGCTCTACGAGTACGACCCCAACTTCACGCCGTCGAACGAGGCGCCCGCCGAGCTGCCGGCCGCATTCAGCGCGATCGCCGATGCCGGCGGCCTGGTGTGCGCATTCCAGCACGTGACAGCGGGTGCCGTGCTGCTCGTGGGCGTCGCGCCGGAGGATGCCGACCTCGGCGAGGCCAGCGGCTACACGAACAACGGGGTCATAGGAACCGAGACCGCTGAGGCCGGCGAGTACGTCATCGCCGTGGGCTCGGATCGCTTCGGCACAGAAGGCGACGCAGCGGGCCTGCTCCAGCAGGTCAGCGGCAACGTCACGGCTGAGTGAGCCTCGGGCCTCAGGTCAGCTGAATCCACTCGGTCACGGGCTCGATCTCGTGCGGCTCGTCAGCACTGGCCTGCACGCTCAGGCTCACGAACTCGACGCCGCTGCCGCTGTTGGTGACCCACGCCGTCTCCTGGGCGTCGAGGCCTGTCGCGATGCGCACCATCGGCTTCCTCGGCGCAAGCCTCGTCGAGTCGATGACCCACCAGGCGTCGTCGACGAACACCTCGGCGACTGCGTGGAAGTCCTGCGGCACCAGGCCCGGCGCGAACACACTCACATAGCGCGCGGGAATCCCGAGCGCCCTGGCGAGAGCGATGACGACATGCGTGTAGTCGCGGCACATGCCGCCTGACTTTCGCAGTGTGTCAGTCGCCGAGTCGTCGAGTGCCGACAGCTCGGGCCGGTAGCTGAAGCCGCGCGCGATCCATCGCACGATCGACTCGATCTGGGTGCGCTGCGTGCTGACGCCCTCGCGTCCGCCTCCGAATCGCTCGCTCGCGAAGTCGCGCACCGCGTCGACGTCGACATAGCGCGACGACCGCAGGTAGCGCTCCGTGCTCTCGGCCTCGATCGGGGCGATGTGGCCCGCGACCTCGGCAGTGAGGGCGACGCTCATCTCGCCCTCGGGCGTCGTGAGCGTGATCTCCTGTGCGCCGTGGCGCGTCTCGCCCGTCTGCATCGTGGTCAGCTCGCCGTCGTGCCGCACCTGCAGCTTGAGCTCGGCACGGTACGGCAGAGCAGGGGTGACCAGCAGGCTGAAGTCGGTGTCCATCTTCGCCCGCAGCGTGAATGAGGCTTCAAGTCTTCGCACGGGGCAAGTGTGGCACAGACGAGCCCTTGTCTCCCCACCCGTACGGTCCTCCCTACGGTGATTGAAGAGCGCCACGGGCGCGTCTCGAAACCACACGCACCTGTCAGTGGTTTCGAGACGCCGCTCCGCGGCTCCTCAACCACCGTTCATCGGGCATGAAAAGCGCCCCGAGCAGGATTCGAACCTACATCCTTCTGCTCCGGGGGGCAGACGCTCTATCCCCTGAGCTATGGGGGCTCGGGAGGCTCTTACTCCCGACTCCCCTAGCTCAAGAATCAACGCGATCATCACGTCTGTGGAACCAGCTAGCCGATCGAGGCGATAGGCCAACAGCACGTCACCGGTTCGCAGTTACCTGCGGCACTCGATCCATTCGGGCGATCCCGCACTGCCCAGCATCTAAGAAGACGCGCTCAGCGCCAGCGGTAGTGAGCACGCCGAGCTCCATTCCCGTGTCCTGTTCGGTTGTCGACGTGCGCACGTATCCGATCAGCGGCATGTGGCAGGAGTGCCACAAACTGTGACTTCGACCGCTGAATGGCGGGGTTCTTTCGATGCTCAATGGCGGTCGCCGCCCCTGCGGGGCGACGTCCGCCGGGGTCGGCGTTCCGGAAGCCGGTCCTCGAACAAGACACCCGGGTCATGACTGCCCCAACAACGTCGGCGACTTTAAGGTCTGCCTCCTTGTTACCTGGGGCCGGCTCGTAGTCGTTTGGGTGCGCGGGCTTCCCACGCTTCGGTGAGAAGCTCCGACAATTCCTCGATATCGACCTCGTCAAGTCGGATCAAGACGCTCGCGTGCCCGTTGTAGTGGTCAGTGGTGAAGAACTTCTTGGGGTCGGCTTCGAGGAGAGCCTCCCGTTCGCCCAAGTCTTGGCACCAGCAGACCAGCACGCCGGGCTCTTCGTGCATGCGAGCGAAGATCTTCCCTCCGACGTAGAACGCCGCGGTGCCGTAGGAGGTCCGCTCGGACACCTCGGGCAGAGCGGTGGCCAATCGGCGGACATCGTCCTCAGTGCTCATGACCACTGTCTCCTGTCGCAGCGTGGGCCCCGGCTAGCCAGCCGAACGTCATCGCCAAGCCCAAGGTCATTCCGGAGGACAGGATGGCTGGACCGATCGGCGCCGCAGCCACGTTCCCAGCAGCGAACAGCCCCTCGATCGGGTGACCGGTCCAGTCCAGTACCCGGCCGCGCCCATCGATGACCGGCCCGCCCTTGGTCCCCACCGCGCCGGGCGTGATGGGCAGGGCGAAGAACGGCGGCTCCTCGAGCGTCCCGAGGTTCGGGTGTGGGCCATCTGGATCACCAAGGGCACGTTCGTAGGCCGTCTCACCGCGCCCGTACAGGCTGTCGCGCCCGGCTGTGGCGTCACGGTTGAACGCCTTCACCGTCTCAGTCAGCACGGCAGGGTCGAGACTGATCTGGTCGGCCAGACCGGTGAGGGTGTCCGCAACCGCCACGCCGTCGGGCCACGGCGCGCCGGGGCCTGCACCGGCCAGTGGGTAGCGGGCCCGGTATCGAGAATCGCCGATCACGAACGCCGGCAGGTTCGCCGGGCTGCCCGTCGCTCGCGCCCGAGGCCAACGCCCAGGCGCAGTTGTGGCTGGCTTCGTTGACGAACCGTCGCCCGGCGGTGTTGACCCAGATCGTATGCGGCAGCGCCCGCTCGGCCAGCATGATCTCCGCTCGCTTGGTCGATGACTCACCCCAGGTTTGGTCGGTTGGGACCACCGGCCAGTACCAAGCCTCCGAGAGGTGGGCGAGGCTGGCTCCGGCCTGGGCGGCCAGCCGCAGTCCGTCACCCGCCGCGACGGGAGGGCTGGCCGGCACCGTGGTGGGTATCGTCAGCAGGTTCTCGACGAGCTCGCGGTCGTGCTCGAAGCCTCCCGTGGCCAGGATCACTCCACCCCGGACGCGGAGGCGATGCTCGGTGCCGTCGGCATCGAGCACGACACCAGCCGCACGGCCGTTCTCGGTCTCGATGGTGCTGAGGCGGGCCGAGCGGATCAGGCCCACTCCGGCGTCGATGCACCCCCGCAGCAGCCCAATGACCAGTCCGACGCCGAGAGTCACCTCACCGCGACTCATCCGCCGCTCAATCAACTCACCTGGAGGTGCGCCGCCGAAGATCATCCGCGACTCGGCCACCTCATCATTGGTCAGCACCGCCGGGTAGGGCGGTGACCACACCCACTCCTGCCAGTCGGCAAATTGTCCGGCGCCCAGGGGTGCCGGTTCAAGATTCCAGCCTTCGGTCGCCTCCGGCGGGGTCAGGCTGTCCGGGCCGCCCATGGCAGTGAACCGAAGCGGCGTGTGCTCCTCTACGAACCGGGCCATCGCTGGTCCCGCGTCCAGGAATGCGTCGATCTTCGACACGGGCCGGCCGATCGAATGCTCCGTGCAGTACGCACGCACATCCTGCCGGGCGGCCTCGGTGACGGTGCCACGGTGATGATGACCGGGCACCCAGACTTGACCGCCAGAAACTGAGGTCGCGCCACCGAACAGTGGAGCAGCCTCAGCCACCAGTACCCGAGCACCAGCTACCGCTGCCGACAGCGCCGCAACCAAGCCCGCGGCACCCGAACCTGCCACGACCACGTCGTAGTCGTCACTCACGTCCTCGACGGCGACAACACCGCCCGACCGGCCGTGCGCTGATTTCATAAGTCCAGTCTCTCAAGTCACACCGACAAGGCCAGCGACGCGCCCACGATCCACCCCCGCGCGCAGGTGACGGCTATGCGTCTCGATAGAGGGGTCCCTCAACGGACCTCTGTCGAACGTCCCGTAAGAGGAACCCTCACCGGACACCACCGCTACTTATCGAGAGGAACGACGGCACGCCTGGCGAGTGAGTCGCAACGGCAAGTGGCGGGGTTTTCGCGCCGGTAAATGGCGGTGCGGCAATTGAGGCGGCTCGATGCAGAGTGGATCGCCCCGGGCCTGGCGGAGGGCTTGATCAGCGGTAGACCAAGCCACCGTCGATCAGCGGGGTCTGACCGGTCATGTAGTCGGAGTCCGGACCGGCCAAGAACGACACGAACTTCGCGACGTCCTCCGGGGTCGACGGGCGCCCGAGCGCGATTCCCCCAGCGTACGTCTTGTAGGTCGCACCAATCTCGGCACCGGTCAGCTCAGCGAACCGCCGGTCGATCTCCTCCCACATGCCGGTTCCTACGATGCCGGGGGAGTAGCCGTTGACCGTGATACCGGCGCTGGCCAGTTCCTTGGCCGCAGTCGAGGTGATCGCTCGCACTGCGTGCTTGGTCGCGGAGTAGAGTCCGAGCATCGGGTAGGTCTCGTGCGCCGCGATGGAGTTCGCGTTGATGATCTTGCCGCCGTGTCCGAGCTCCTTGAACTTGACCGCCGCCACCTGCGTGCCGATGAGCACGCCCTTGACGTTGATGTTGAAGATCGTGTCGAATTCCTTCTCGGTGATCTCTTCGATGCTGTTGACCTGAGCGATCCCGGCGTTGTTCACGATGATGTCGAACCCGCCGAGTTCCTCGACCGTGCGATTGACCGCTGCCTCGAAACCGGCTTTGTCCGTCACATCTCCGCCGATGCTGATCGCCCGGCGACCTTCGGCTTCCACCTTGGTCTGAGTATCGCCGAGGGTATCCCCCTTCAGGTCGAAGAGGGCGAGATCGGCGCCGTCCTGAGCGAGCCGAAGCGCGATGGCCTGACCGATTCCCTGCGCCGCTCCGGTGACGAATGCGACCTTTCCTGCGATTGACATGGTCAACCTTCCTTCCCCTGATTGTTCATTCTTGAACTATGTGTTCTGCGGCAATCGGCATTATAGGAGGCCAAAATCGCCTCATTGGCCGATGTTTTCAGCCTATAGGCCCTGCCCGCGGTTGACGAGCGAAATAAAGATTGCCGAGGCTAACGTTCAGTCGGCTTCACGGCATTCCGTGCAGACAGCTTTGGAAACTGGACGTCCCAGTTCCTTGGTTCTGGGACACCGAAGACGAACATCCGCATCTGTCATTTTCAGGAGCCGGCTGCACGTCCAGCCCCGTGTTCTCGGGGTTGTGCAGTCAGGCTGTTGAACGCTGATCGTTCAGTACTCGTGTGCGCAACGTTGCGAATTGTCAGAAGTCGCCTGCACGAAACGCCCTCGTCCCGGGTGCACAGCAGCCGCCGTCGGTCCTACTCGTTCGCCTCGTCGGTCACCAGTGCCAGGTATCGGTACACGGTGGCCCGGCTGACGCCCAGCAGTTTGGAGATCTCTGGAGGAGTGAGCCCCGCGTGCCGGTACTGGCCGGCCTGCCGGACCTTCTCGCTATCGGGGGTGACGGTCGGTCGGCCACCCTTGCGGCCGCGGGCGGCGGCCGCGGCCAGGCCGGCCCGGGTGCGTTCGGCCAGCTGGTCGCGCTCGAGTTGGGCGAACGCGGACATGACGGTGAGCATAGCTTTGCCCATCGGTCCGGTCGTGGTGATTCCCTCGGTCAGTGACCGGAAGTAGATGCCCTGGGACTCGAGGGAGTCGACGAGGTCGAGTAGCTGTCGGGTGTTGCGGCCCAGCCGGTCGAGCTTCCACACGACCAGCTCGTCCCCGGCCCGGGCGTTGTCCAGCAGTCTCTCCAGCTCCGGGCGCTTGGCCTTCGTCCCGCTGACGCCGTGGTCGGTGTAGACCCTCAGGCACCCCGCGCTTTCGAGGGCATGGATCTGCAGGTCCGCATTCTGCTCCAGTGTGCTGACTCGCGCGTATCCCAGACTTGCCATCCGTACCTCTTCTCAAAAACTCGACCTGTTTCGCCTAGCTGAGACCGTAGCGAATGAGACAGGGTATTGAGACGAAACGCGCTGGCGGCCGCGGTTGGGAAATCGTTGAAATCACGGTCGAACTGGATGCTCGTTCGGTGTGCTTGGGCGAATAGGCCGGGCGTCGCATCAAACGAACGATTGCTGAGGCAACTGGAACGCCGTGCTGTGCATACGACTTCTGGCATTCGTGCAGGCGACTTCTGAAACTGACACCTGTCAGCGCCCGAAGTGGTCGGCACAGATGATGGCGTCATTCAGGGAGCTGTGCGCAGGAGTATGGGTCGTTTTCGCGTCACTACTTGTGCGCATGACCCGACATGTTGTCCCATAGTGGTGTGGACGAAGAGCCGGTCAAGGATGACCGAATTTCTGGGCGCGGTCTGCTGACCGTCCCCGATGCGGCGTGGGAACTGGCCGTGGAGCGGGCTGCGGTTATCGGGCCGCTCGCTGAATCCAGCACGGGCGGATACGCCGTCGACCAGGCGGCCACGAAGCTGGGCATCTCTCGGGAGCGCGTCTATTTCTTGATACGGCTGTGGCGTGGCGGCCAAGGCGCGGTGTCTGATCTCGCCCCTGGCCGCTCCAGTGGGGGCCGTGGAGGGGCCCGTCTGCCTGTCGAGGTGGAGACGATCGTTCGGGAGGTGATCCGCAAGCACTATCTGACGCGTCAACGCAAGACGATCGCTGCTGTGCATCGCGAGATCATTCGGATGTGTCGGCTTCGGGGGCTTCCTGCTCCTTCACGTGGTGCGGTTCGGCGTCGCATCGCCATGCTCGATCCCCGGACGGAGACTGTGGGTCGAGAGGGAAGAGAGGCAGCACGCCCATTGCAATCAGCGGGCGGGGATGCCCCTGCGATTGTCGAAGTGTTGGAGCAGGTACAGATCGATCACACTGTGGTGGATCTGATCGTGGTAGACGAGCAACACCGTCTGCCGATCGGGCGTCCGTATGTGACCGTGGCGATCGACGTGCGTTCACGGAGCATCGTGGGACTGGTGATTACGTTGGAAGCGCCGTCTGCGCTCTCGGTCGGTTTGTGTCTGGCGCACATGCTCACCGACAAACGTGCATCGCTGGAGCGGCTGGGTGTCGAGGTCACGTGGCCGATGTCGGGGAAGCCGCGCGAGCTGTATCTGGACAACGCGTCGGAGTTCAAGAGTGAAGCGCTACGGCGCGGGTGCCAGGAGCACGGGATCGAGTTGAACTATCGGCCTCCAGGGCGTCCGCACTACGGCGGAATCATCGAGCGCGTCATCGGGACGCTGATGGAGATGGTGCACGAGTTGCCAGGCACGACGTTCTCCAACTCTGCTCAGCGCGGAAGCTACGATTCGGACGCCCGAGCCGTCCTGACGGTCACCGAGTTGGAGAAGTGGCTAACCTTGGCGGTCTCCAGCTATCACGGCCAGGTCCACGGCACGACCCGGCAAACCCCACTGGGGCTGTGGACTGGGGTGTGACACTTCTTGTAGACAGTCGTTACCAGGAAGGCACGACAGAGACTC
>NZ_FUHU01000025.1 GCF_900163565.1 Agrococcus casei LMG 22410 | reverse complement strand
GCAGTTCCAGCTCTGCTCGAGCAGATTCCTCCTCCTGGTGCAGGGCTAGGCGCGCTGCGCCTAGCGTCGCGCAGCGGCAAGCCGCTGCCTCGGCGGACCGCTGCGCGGCCGCTGTAGGGATACGTTGAATCTATGAGGCAGCGCGATCGACAGGTTGAATTTCGTTTTGAGAAGGATGATGCTGCGCCGGCTGAATTTGCGGCGTTTGCGGCTTTGTATTGGGCATTCGATTCTGTCAATGCTTCTGAGCTTCCCGAGTGGAGATGGAAGGTTTCGGAGCTTCTCGTGCCTGAGTTCGGGGGAGCTCACGCATCAGTAGTGGCTGCTGCGGGAGGATCCCTCGAGGTGCATGGCTTTGCGTGCTTTGCCTGCGGGGCTGTTCCATACAGGCCAGTGAGCAGATCAGGGCTTGATAGTTTTCTCCGGACAGCCCCTTCGTATCTCGAGAATCCCCCGGCGCACTCGTTCCGGTTTGATAAGTGCTTGCGCTGCTCTGACTTGCTAGCTGGTCAGCTTGAGCGGGCACGGTATCCGCATTCGTGGAGGGCGCGAGCAAAGGCCCAAGCGCTCAGCCGGCACCAGGAGGAGGAATCTGCTCGAGCAGAGCTGGAACTGCGGCGACGTGCGGTAGTTCGGGAACGCTGTGGGTTGGACGAATGGACGAAGTACCCCTCTTCCGCTGAGGAGCTGTTGCAGTTAAGTGTGGTGCTCCGGCAGAGATCAGAGCTTGGTGTAGGTCCGTTCGATGCGGTGAGTACGCCGTTAGCTGCGGGCGTTGAAGGTTCACTCGGGGTATTGCAGGCTCTTCTTGCAGCGGACCTGTTGAGGATCTCCCCCGACACTCCTCTTGAATCGCTGGATTGGGCTGATGGGAGCAGTGACTTCCCTGCAACGTTCAGTCCGCTTCGGGCGGCGTTTCAGGTCCCCGGGCGCGGGCAAATTCACGAGCGGGTCGACGTGTGGCTCGATGAGTTGCCGTCTGTGGAGCTGCAGAGCTTGCCTCGGCGATACATCGAGCAGCTGCCTGAGCTGATTGTGCGAGTGATCTTGGGTGAGGTGCATCGGTACTTGGAGTTCAAACTGAGTGAAGTGTCCCTGCCTTCGCCGACGCAGGAGCAGTGGTCGTACTTCTCGACGTCGGTTTCCTCGAGGATCGGGCCGCTCAGCCTGGGGAGGTTGTATTCGGTGGTGTGGTCGTCAGTTCGCGCTGGCACGCATGCCAAGCAGCAGTATCGGCAGCGACCTGCGACAAGCACACAGACAGTGATCAATGCGATTACTCGAGGTATCGATGCGGCTTTAGAGCACGATCGCTACCTCGAACCGTTCCAGCTGGATCTCCGTGTGCCGTTGGGGCAGGTGTCGAGCCTGTTGCTACGCAAGGTTCTCGGAGTCGACCCTGCGTCGACGTCGATTGACGAGATGCTTGAGCTCCTAAACATCCAGCTCGAGCAGGTGCCGACACCGACTTGGGGTCGTGACTTTGCTTGGTTTGATGAGAATCGCGAGCTGTGGCAGCCCTTAGAAGTGCTGTCCGCGCTTTACACGGTCGCTGAGTCCGCAGACACTGCAGAGGTGGCGAGGACTGCGTCGATTGCGGCAAGTTTGGATCGACGCCTCAGTATGGCTGGACTGGATGATCAATCGCGTGCCATCGCAGTTATGCACGCGCTCGTGCTGGGTGATGTGGGAGCAATGCACGGGTCTGCGGTGCTTGCACGGGTTCGGGAGCTTGTTGGAGAAGAGGAACTGGGCGAGCCTGGAGCGGCCCTATTCTGACGGTCCGAGTGCCTACCCGCTTGGTTTCAGCGGTGCTCGTGGCGGGTAGTGAATTAGTCGCGGCCCCTCTGCTCTTCGGCCTGATGTGACGAAGGGCCGGAACCTTTAGAGTTGGTTCCGGCTCTCGCTGTGTTCTAGATGGTGGTCAGACGCACACCATGACTTCGCAATACTCCACCGTCTCAGTTGCTTCTGAGAGGGCATCGGGATCTACTGCCTCAGTTGTCCAGCGGTACTCTTCCTTAACTCCGTCTTGGCTGTCGATCTGCTGACCTGACTCGTCAAGCGCTATTGCCTTAGGAACGGAATCAACCCAAGCACCTTCGGGGAACTCTGAGGAGAACACTTGCGCGTACTCGGCATCCATTGTCTCCAGGGTTGAGTCAAAGCAGAACTGTTCGCCGGGCTCGGCAACTCGAACAGGCGTCATCTCGTCAGCGGTCTCATCGTAGGTGTAGACACGAATCTGTTCGTCGTGGCTAGTCATCTGCGGAGCCGATGCGGGACCAGCGAGGAGCGCGAATGCAGGCGCGTTCTCACTGGACGTAGAGGAGGCGTCTACCTCTGCAACTACCTGTGTGCAGTTGTCCGTCATCCACTGTTCGGGGGAGATCTCCTGCGGTGCGGAGTCGTCGGCTGGTGTTGATGCGTCCGGGTCACCTCCTCCGGAGCATGCGGAGAGAGCCACGAGCATCGAGGCTGCCGCGAGGATGGTGAACGATTTGAGGGCGGAACGGCGCATGGGGCCTCCTGTGCATTTGTGTGGCAACTGGTTGGACATTTGATTGCTACAGGCTAGCCGGGGCGGGCTGGAAGGACTCTGGTCGTTCCTGCTTAGACGAACCACGGTGATCGAATGAGGTGCATCACTGCAGCAGCCAAGGATCCAATGGTCCATTCATCGTCCAGTCTGGGTCACGTGTGAAGCGTCTGCAGGAGTCGCATCAGTCCCAGGGGGACTGATGCGACCTCGATCAGTTCTTCTGGATGAGAGCGACCGCTTCCTTAGGTTCGGCGATAAGTGTTGCCGAATACTCGGTGATGATGCGATGGCAGCCGCTCGAGGTGGCGGAGGTGATGGGGCCGGGAACTGCGCCGAGGGCACGCCCGAGGATGCTGGCATGGGCAGCTGTATTGATCGCTCCGCTGCGTTGGCCGGCCTCGGGGATGATTGTTCCGGTGCTGAGTGCTGCCAGGAGCCGATTGCGCTGCAGGAAGCGCCAGCGGTGGGGAGTGGTTCCGACTGGGCTTTCGGAGAGGATTACGCCATGTTCAGCGGCATTCTCGTAGAGGCCTTCGTGCGCTGCGGGGTACGAGCGATCGAGGCCGCCTGCGCTGATCGTTACGGTGTTTGCTCGAGTGCAGATGGCTGTACGGATTGCTTGTGCCTCGATGCCGAAGGATCCGCCGGTGACGATCGCGGCGGAGTCGTTGGCGAGAGCCTTCACGATCTCTGCTGTGGTCTCGGTGCCGTAGCTGGACGCAGCGCGTGCTCCGGCGATAGTGGCCGAGTGCTGGAGCGATTCCAGTATCGAGGCGTCTCCTCGTGCCCAGAGTCCTGCGGGTGTTGCTGGGCCGAGGTCATTGAGGCTTGACGGCCAGTGAGGATGTCCGGGGAAGATCAACTCGAAGCCCAGGGATTGCGACTGGTCGATGATCCTGGATACGTGGTCGTAGTCGTACTTGTGTTGCCAGTACTCGAGGCTGTTCTGTAGCTGTTCGGGCTGGTAGCCGAGTGCTGTTTCCCATGCGGAGACTGGGACGTGCTCGGCGATCATGTCGATCGTGCGTTCGGCGCCGAGCTCTTCGCGCAGGTGCCCGGCGAGCATGTCTCCGGGTTCGGTGATGCTCAGCCAAGTGGTGAGGGCGCGGGCATGGGCGGAGTGGCACTGTGTTGTGCTGGTTGCTGCAAGTGTCATGGTGTTCCTCCAATAGAAACGAATCGATCTGACATCTATAAACTAGCATAGTTGGGCCGGTAGTTTCAAGCATTGCCTTCCTGTTGTGTATTGATCTGGCCTCTATAAAGGAATAGGCTGTTTGGAACTTGTCAGAGTGTTTTAAGGAGGCTGGATCGTGGTTCAGTGGAGCAAGGATCTCGGCGATCTGCAGCCTGGGGATCTGCCGGAGCGGATGACGTATCGAGACATCGCAGAGCTATTGGGTGTGAAGGTGCAGACGCTGCATCAGTACCGGTACAAGGACTCTTCGTTCCCGAAGAAGATCGCGGAGGTTCGTTCTGGAATCTTCGACGGGGAGGATGTTCGAACCTGGTTGAAGGATCGAAGCCGGGGCCGGCCGCAGTACAGCTCGAGCGAGGAGGAGTTGCTGGTGCCAGGCAAGGAGCTCTTTACCTTCGATGATCTCGCGCAGTTGATTGGTGTGTCTGCGTCGTCGCTGCGAACGTACAAGTACGACTACGACCGGGATGTGTTCCCGAAGCCGGCAGTGAACGCTGATACCGGGCGCCCCTACAGTCCGCAGCAGTTCGATCGAGAAGATGTGCTGCAGTATGCGCGGTTTCAGCTTGAGCGTCTGGAGGGGCGTGGCAGGATTCCGAATGAGTTGTTGACCCGCTTTGTGAATCAGTAGGACTGATCATGGCTGCTGGTCACGTTCTTCGCGGCGATCGTTTGCGACGGCTGTTCATGCTGAGCATGGGTGAGCAATTGGGGAATCCGCGTACCTCGGCGATCGCGCGTGAGCTGGGCGTGAGTGCCGGCACGGTGCGGCGCTGGATCCGGGACGGGATCCCGAAGAAGCGTGAGTCGGATGTTGCCGTATTGGTGCGGCCGTCGACGGAGCTGCTGGCGCAGGAGCGCAAGGAGCTCGAGGATGCGCAGCGTGTTGCGAAGAGCCTGGATGCGCTGGACGCTGGCGCTGGTGTGCCGATGTGGGCGGCACGGTCGTGGCTCGTTCCTCATCGCTTGGTGCTGTTTCGGCACGATGCGTATGGGGTGATTGTGCCGAGGGTGTCTGTTGCAGAGTCGTCGGCGAAGGCCAGGAAGCACCAGCTGCAGGGGCTGGCGAGATCGGCGAACTATGCGCGGGTGGTGCGAGCTGAGTGGGTGTTCCCGTCGAAGTACCATGCTCAGGTTGCGAGGTTGCAGCTGCTCGAGGAGTTGCTGCCCTATCGTGTGCAGTTGCGCGAGGGGATCCTCGATCGAGGAGCAACGCAGGCGTGGCTGAGCGAGGCTCGTACGCCGAGGCTGCCATGGATGCGGTTCTATCGCGTCCCTCGAGCTGGTCGTGGAACGATCGGCGAACTTGCCAGATCGTCGTCGTCGTTGACGGCTGCGGAGAAGCGGGTGCTGCGCAACCATGACCGGCGAGCTGCTCGGGCGAGACAGCTCGAGCTGGACCCAGCTGTGGTGATGGTGGGCCGCTAAGCGGTGGCTAGTAGTCCAGCAGCGTTACTCGTGCTCTAGGTCACGGTCTTCGACGATGCGCCGAAACTGACGAGTCTGGCGGGCACGTGCGGCCTCCGCTTCGGCTGCGCGCTGATGCCGTTCCTGAGCCTGTGCGAATGCTCGCACGAGTCGCTGACGTTCGGGCAGATCCTTCGGTGGAAAGAACCGGCCGATGATGGGTGAAGCAGCAAACCATACGGCGAAGCCTGCCGCGATACCGATGAGCAGAGCGGGAATGAAGGGAATGATGATGGCCAGTCCCAAGCTGACGATGAGCACCGAAAGGAGTGCGCACATCAGCACGCTGACACCGTATGTGACTGTTTCTTCCTGGCGCATGGGCCAGGGGTAGCTACCTGGGCCTGTGCGGTCGTGGAGTGGCAGGCAGTCCTCCTCGTCGAAGAACTCGGCCGCGAGAGGACCGTACACTTCACCGATGAGTGGCAGCAGGCGCTCGTGTTCGGCAGCGCTTGGCTGCCGTTGGTAGAGGCGGACCTGGTGGGCAACGTGCAGCTGCCGTTCCCTTGCTGTGGGTGTGTTGCTCATGGTCGGTATCCTCTCTGCGACCAGTGACACTCGAGGCGCCTGGTTAGTACGGTGACGGATCCCCGAAGGAGAGATCGTCGATCGTGTCGAAGTTCCAGCCGTTGGTGTAGCGGCGGGCGAAGTGCGGTCGGAGGAACGCTTGGACACCCGATTCGCCATTTTCTGCGAAGGCGTCGAAGAGCTGCTGGTATTCCTCGCCGCTGAGCGGCACCGATGTGGTGCGTGAGCGCTTGTAGCTGCCGCCAGGGCCCTCAGGGGGTCCTTGGTAGCCGTGCACCTTGATTGTTGCGCCGGTGTTCGCGTAGGGGGCGTTGCGCTTGGGAGAGCGCTTCACAGCGGCTTTGCGGCCCTCTTTGGTGAGGGTGCGTTTTACAGATCGGCGAAGGCGTTTGTGGTTCGTGCCTTCGGGCATGCGACCGTTCTTGACCCATCGCTGTACGGTTCGCTGCGACACTCCGAACCATTGCGCGGCCTTTCGGGTATCGACGGCTTCTTTGCCTCGGTAGGTGTGGCTGAACTTGTAGGAGAGCATGTCGCGCACGTTGTCTGTGCCAGTTCGGTCGGGATGTGGGGCTGCTCGATCGGTGAATTGTTCGAACAGTATCCTGTTGCGTTCGCTCGACTCCTGTTGGATGTCGTCGTCATCGTCGTAGATGCTCACGGGTTAGTCCTTCTCGATTCCGAACTTGCCGTCGTAGGTGCCGCCGTGGAAGTAGGGCAGCTGCTCTGCCATCGGGGCGACGCCTTCGTGCTTGTACTTGCCGAGTCCTTTGCCGAGGTCGTCGATGGTGCCGGGCCATGCGGCCAGGGCATCGCTGTTGTTGCTGGTGTACAGCAGCGTGTCTTTGTGCACGGCGATGGGCCAGGTGTTGGTGGCGTTGCCGATCTTGACGATGCGGCGGATCATGTTTGCTCGTGCTCTGGCCTGGATGGCGTGGCGTCTCTCGGGGGCGAATCCTCGTCGACCGGAGTGGTAGTCGACGGAGCCGATCGACCCGATGGCGCGAACGTAGATGGACTTGATGATGCTGCGCGCGGCCTGGTCGTCGACGTCGGGGGTGTCGAGCTCGGTGCGGGCGGTATCGATGTACTTGGCCCAGGAGTCGAGGCTGCGGTGTGAGGTTTCCCAGATGTAGGCCTCGTGGACGATGAGGTCGAGGCCGATCTCGTTGGCGATCTCGAGTGTGGGTGCGCTGACCCAGGCGTCGCGGCCGAGGCGTTCGTCGTTGTGGTGTCCGAATGGACTGGGCATGCGTGGGTCGAGGTCCTCGCGCTGGGGCAGCTGCACGCGGTAGTAGCCCTGCTTGTTCTTGACGAACTCGTGGCCACTCGCGAAGTGGGTCGGCTCCCCCAGTCCGAAGTATGTGCCGGAGACGCCGGCAAGGTAGGAGCCGTTGCGATCGTAGGCGTGGACGAGCTCGTGGCGGGTTTCATCGTCGGTGGGCTTGCGGGTCCAGTTGAAGTCGTCCTCGAGGGCCGGCACGGTGGCGGGCAGCACGGGATCGGTCGTGGCGGTCATGAACGATTCGCGCAGATCTCGGTCCTTGACGTGCACGGTCGCTTCCATCAGCTGGAAGCCGGTCGTTTTCGCGGAGACCGCGAAGGGCACGTTTCGGTCGGCGAGCTTTTGGAACCTGGCTGCGACGGTCGCCGGGGAAGGGTTGTCAGCGAAGATTCCGTCGGTGTCGTCGCGGCGCAGCGCGATGAGGGCGAGTTTCACGCCGTAGTGCTTGGCTCCCTTGGCCCAGATGCGGGTCGTGGCGTGGATCCATGGCTCGTCGGTGCGGAACTCCCATCCGTCGCGCAGTGCATTCTTCAGCGTCCAGTGGTTCTCGGTTTCGGCCTTCAGGAACTCGTCTTGCTTCCGGGCGAGCTTGGGGAGCTGGTCGACAGGAATGTTGAGGCGTAGGGCTGCGTCGTCGGTGATGAAGATCGTCGGGGTTTCCGACTTCCAGGAGCCGCTGCGGGCGCCGAGGTTGAGATCCTGGGCGAGCTTGGCGATGGTGCCGAAGTGTTCCATGGCGGGAACGTCGACGCAGGTGCCGTTGGGCAGCCACAGACCGCGAGTATCGAGGACGGCGACTGCTGCCCGGTATTCGTGGTCGCGTCGCGGCCTGGCCGGCGGCTCGGCAGGCGCTTGGCTGGCACCAGC
This sequence comes from Agrococcus casei LMG 22410, assembly GCF_900163565.1. GTDB lineage: Bacteria > Actinomycetota > Actinomycetes > Actinomycetales > Microbacteriaceae > Agrococcus > Agrococcus casei. The sequence goes on along the minus strand of NZ_FUHU01000025.1, from coordinate 43,702 downwards.
GACCGTGGCAGCGGGCGCCGGAGCCGCAGCTGTGTTGGTTCGGGCGGCTGGCTGCTCGTCGACGTCGGGGGCGCGCTGGATGCGCTCTTCGAACTCGAGCTGCGCCGGGGTGTCTGTGTCGGGGCTGTCGGGTGTGGTGAATGGATCCTCGTCGACCGGGGCTGCCGGCGGTGTGGGAGGTGTGGGTGTCGGTTCGATGGTGCCTGTGTCCTTGGGCTGGCCGGGCTCGTCGCCGATGAGCACGTCGATGTGGAGGTCCCACACGCGCTGCTGGACGCCGCCGATGCGGCGACGGCTGGTGGACTTGCCGCCATCGCGCTCGGTCCAGCCGTGGGCGACCAGGCTGGACCCGACGCTGGTCGTCGTCTCCGACAGCGTCTCGCCGGCACGGTTGGCGGCTTCGCTGGCAACGTCGAACGCTGTGGTCGGGAACAGATACAGGCGCTCTCCCTCGATGACACCGATACGGGTGCGGGCCTGCTGCTCCCAGTTGTCGTGCCCTTCGAACGTGCCGCGCAGTCGCCAGCCGAGGGCTCCTTGTGCGAACTCTGGTGCTTGGCCGTCACGGTCGGAGATGTAGGCGCGGCCATTGAGGAGCGCTTCACGCAGGTACTGCAGGAAGTTCGCGGCCGGGTCGCCGCCGGTGGATTCCTGCTGCCCGTATGCCTCGGTGAGGCCCTCGATAAACCAGGCCTCGAACTTGGTTGCTTCGTCACGGCTGATGGCGCCGGCACCGACGAGCATGCGCAGCATGAGTCGGATGCCGAAGTGCCGCTTCACTGCGTCGTTCATATAGCGGCCGATGGCGCCGCTGTCGGTGTTCAGCAGCTCGAGGCGCTGCAGCCACTCGGTGCGCATGGCCTGCTGTGCTGGGTTCTCGGGGTCTGCTTCTTCCTGCAGCGCGTCCCAGTGGCGGGCGAGGTACATGATCAGGTTGGCGCCGAGCTGGGCTCGTGCGTCACGTGCCTGCTTGGTTTCCAGCTTCGGGTAGAGATCTCCGATGTTGTCGATGTCTCCGGGGTTGAGTGGGATGACCAGCAGGCGTGAGAGGTTCGATCCGTCTGCGGAGAGCTCGCCGGTGGTGATGGGTGAGAACTCGATGCTGCCGTTCTCGTTCTGTGAGAATCCGCCTTCGCGCTTCATGCGCAGGCGGCCGCCGGCCTCGCCGGCTTCGAAGGCGCGGGCGAAGTCGCCGAGCTTCTTGCGGATCTTCTCGGGGACGCCGTCGGGGGCGAAGTCGTCGATGATTGCGGGCACGTTGCCGAACATGCTGCTGACCTGCATGAGGCCGTGGAAGGTGGATCCTGAGTCGGAGCCGGAGAGCATGGCTTTGCGGCGTCCGTGGAAGTGCGCCAGGGGTGCGAAGTACTGGCAGACGAGGCCGGCGGTTCCAGTCTTCGCAGCAGCTCGCGCACCCATGAGGTGCGTGGCGAGGGCGCTCTTGCCGAACGGCGAGTGCCACACCGTGCCCAGCAGCGGCGCGAGCACCTTCGCGGGCAGGTGCTGCTGCAGCGGCACGGTCCCCGCGAGCCACGCCTGGCGCAGCACCTTCGCGTCATCGACGGGGTCGGGCAGGTCGTAGACGGAGAACGGGCCAGAGGGTGTGAAGCGCACAGGCACGTCTAGGCGGCCGTTGGGACCGATCGCGCCGGAGCGGTGCACGAAGAATCGTCCGAGATCGTGCTCGCGCCACCCTGGGGCGACGTAGACCGTCTTAGCGGTGTCCGAGGAGACGGGCCTGGCGTTGAAGATCGCATCCCATGCCTGGGCAATCGCGGAGGGCTTGGAGCTGACGAGCATGCCCGACCATGGCAGCGACTGGGTCCAGGTCTTCTTCTGCACCATTTCCGCATCGATCGTCATCGTCGACTGCTCGAGCTCGTGGTTGCCGTGGCTGTTGACGATGGGACGGCCGCGGTCGTCGCGCTTCCACCGGAACCAGCGGATCACGTAGGAGTCGCGGGGGCGCGCCAGTTCGCTGTCCTGGCCGTCGTCGATCGTGCGCTCCTCGATCACGTGGGCCCAGCCGCGGATCACGGTTTGGTAGACGGTCTTGTCGTTGGATCGCGTCACGCGGACGGTTTCGCCCTTCCGCACTCGGTAGACCGGGGCGGTGTTCTCGACGTCGTCGTCGTCGCCCCAGCTGCCGTCGAAGTCATCGCCTCCGGAGCCATCGAAGCCGCCGTCGCTGCCGATGAGCTCCTTTGCCGGCACAGCGGCTGGTTCCTCGAGGTGCTCCTCGATCGCGGGCAGCCCCACGGCGACATGGGCAGCATTTCTGGCCTTCAGGGCTGTCGTTGCCAGCGCCACGGCTGCAGCAGCCGTCTGCTGGCCGGCCGAAGAGAGTTGCAGCTGCAAGATCTCCTGCTGCGCGGCCTGCACCTTCTCCCACAGCCGCTGCGTCTCCCCTGCCCACAAGTTCGCCTGCTCGACGTGCTGCTGCTCGAGCTGCGCCTCCGCCTCAGCTGCAGCATCGGCAAGCTGCGCACCCGCTACCTCTGCCGCTCCCACCGCGATCGCGGCTCGGAGATCCTCGGCAGTCACGGGCACCAGGTCGTCGGCGCCCATGCCGGCATCGAGGTGATCGGTCAGGTCAGCCTTGGCATCCTCGACTGCCGGCAACAGCAGCGCCACCTGCGCGGCAGGCTCGAGTGCCTGGAGCTGGTCGTGGATCGACAGTGCCCACTTCGCGCCTGAAGCGTCGCGGTCGACGACGACGCGGACGTCGGCGCCGGCGAAGACCTCGGTCAGGTGCTCCGGCCAGGAGCCGGCACCCTGCGCGTTCGTCGTCGCAACCAGGCCGGCGGCCTCTGCCGAATCGGCGTCCTTCTCGCCCTCGACGATCCAAACCGGCTGCCCTGCCGCGATCGCGCTCTTCACTGCCGGCTGGTTGTACAGCACAGGCGTGAATCCCTTGGGCTTGGTGCGCACGGGCCGTCCTGTCGCCGGGGATACGAACGACTGCACGAACCGCTTGCGCCGCTCCCCATCGATTACAGCCTCGAGGCGGATCACCTGCTGCACCACAGTGCCGGAGTCGTCGGTGTACTCGTACCGGGTGACTTCCTGCCAAGCGTTCTTAGGGATCTCGGGCTCGGCTTCGACCTTGGATACCAACCGCTCGGGCAGCTTCGCTCGAGGAGTCTTCTTGGTCCGCGTCTTTGCGGGCCGTTGCGTCTTCCAGTCGGTACGGTCGGTGCGCTCCAGCGGCTTGTCGAACATGGTGTCCACGGTCAGACCGAGCGCGTCCATCACATCCGCTGCGCTGATGGTGTTCTTGCAGGCCTGGCAGTGTACGAGCGTCTTCTCTTCGTGCGGCTTGTACGTGACGTGCAGAGAGGGCGTGCGGTCGTCATGGACCGGGCACAGCGCCATCACATCGTGCTCACGCAGCTTCTTCACCGGACCGCGCGCAGCAAGCGCATCCACGATCACATCAAAGGATCGAGGACGCGCAGAGAGCGAACTGGCGAGGGTCATTTCTCCGAGGCCTTTCGCGAACGCCACGGCGACACTCGCATGAATGCGAGAGCCTGAGTCAGGCTATGCGCTAGCATTAGGAGTGTCCTTTCGTAGGTACGTGTAGGGAGACCTTCACGGAATCCCGATTTGGCAACTGCTCGGCAGCAGATGAACTAAACACTTCAGCCAGAACTACTGGCACTTCAAAGCTCTTCGAGTTGGCGCTCGAGGAGCTTTGATCGTTTTCTACGACACCATCAAGTCGAGCTCCTCGTCTCCTCGTCCATCTGTGGCTTGTCGAGATCTTGCTTTGGCGACGTCGTCCATCACCCAGGCGGGCAGGTCGAGTCCTTCGACCTCGCCGAGTCTCTTGATGACCCAGGTGCCGATGTCCAAGCCCTCTGCGAGTGCGGCTTCCTTGATTGAGTCGTACATGTCCACAGGGAATCGCACCGTCTGAGGGTGACGTGCGCCCTTGGCCTGACGCCCTGGTTTCTTTGACATAGCTCCAAGGTAGAGCAGGCCTGAATCTGAATCTGGCAGCGACACGCAGAAAGTTGAGCTCGTTGCCGACGCCGTTCGTCGGCTCGTCCTCAGTTTGTGCAGCGAAGGTCTTCATATCTGTGTCAGTACCCCTGCGGGGTCGGTTTTGGGACAAATCGATCGAGAAGAAGTTTTGGGGCGCACTTCTCCAGCTGTGACACCTCTCGCGCACGTGTGCATACGCGTAGATGTTGCGTATTTAGGTGTCACGGTGTCACAGAGGGCCGACTGCCCAGTGTTTGTAAGGGAAGTGCTGTGACACCTGGGGGTGTCACAGCACTTTTGCCACGACATGCTCCTTCAGGTGCCTACTCCCCTGTGTTTGCAAGGGGTGTGAGGGTTTGGTGGGCAGGATTTTCGGTTTTGCTGTGACACCTGCCTTGGGTGTCACAGTCTGTTGTTGCCACTTTTGAGCACCCGCAATCAACATCTTTATACAATCCGCAGATCGAATCTTTACATATGTGAGGTCATGCGCCTTTTTTTGCCGATGCGGGCTTGGCGCCGCCGCCATGCTTTGGGTAGCGCAGCTCGCCTCGTTGCAACCCCTGGGTGGGCTGCGCTATCTCTTCCAGCTCCTGGAACTCCTCGGAGTCGAGGAGGGCGAGCACTGTGAACGCTGTGAGGAGGTTTGTCGAGCCGACTCCTCGTTCGAGGTTCCTGAGCGTTGTTTCGGAGATGTCGGCGAGCTCGGCCAGGTCCTTGCTCTTCATGGTGGGGTCGTTTTCCCGTGCAGTGAAGATCCATTGGCCGATCGCTTCGGCGATTCTCTTGGATCTGATCAGTGCCTCGTCGAGCTCCTCGGTGTTGTTCTCTGTGTTGTTCATGACGCCGAGTGTGCCGCACGCTTCCATCGAATGGAAGTTTTCTGCCATCCCGTGGAGGCGTGGCCGATACTTGCTCGACCTGCGCGTCAAGGCGCAGGGAATCGTGGCAAGGCGCTGCGTGATGAAAGGAAAAGGGTCATGAAGTACGCGATTGTGGAGCAGCAGGACATGGCGGGCCGGCCTCTCCTGGTGATTGGAAGGGTGAACCCAACGACGGGTGTGTTGCAGGATGAGCAGGTGATGACCGAGCCGGTGCTGCTGGCGGTGGCTCGCTTCGTCGCGAAGTTCTGCGACGGCATGTTGGAGCGGAGCACGCTATCGGCTGCGGGTCAGGCGCGGCTGGAGCTCGTGGTCCGGTCGGAGACAGTGCCTGTGGTGTTGGAGGACGAGTTGCCGGAGATGCCGTGGTCGGAGATCCAGGAGTGGGAGACCGAGCTGCGGGGGCATGGGGATGATGGCGAGCAGGTTGCTCGGCATCAGGTGGTGCGGGCTGAGTTGATACGTCGGTTGCGTGCGCAGCATCGCCGCAACCAGCGTTGAGCGGGAAGGCTCAGTCGGTCGTTGAGCCGCTGTGCAGGTCGGGGATGTCGATCGCGTTGAGTTCGTGCCAGGTGTCGACTCGGACAGGGGCGGCTGGGGTCTTGTCGGGTTCGCAGCGGTGGCAGGTGGCACCTTCGATGAAGGTGCCACACTCCCCGCACACCGTCGGCGGGATCAGGAAGTCGCTGAGGCTGTCTTCGATGTCCATGTCGCCGCCTTTCGGTGTTGCTGCAATGAGCAAGAAGGGTCTAGCAGAAATATTAGCTAGATGTTTCGGCTTTGCGCTTGTGGTCGGTGATCTGGTCGTACCGAATGCGGTGTGTGCCGAGTCCATTCTTTACCGTCACGGTGGTCTTGTTGGCGCGCACGACGTAGTACCAGGATCGGTGGCCGGTGCTGACGAGGTCATCGGGGGCGATGTTCTTGCGGTTGTAGTCGACGGCTTGCCCGGTGTCGATGAGGTGCTGGCGCTGCTGGGTCCAGTACTGGATACGGTCGCGTAGGCGTGCGATCTCTGCGGTGCTGCGCGGTGTTGCGCGCTCGCCAGCGTAGTTCGTCTCCCAGGCGCGCAGCGACTCGGAGAGGCGGTGGAGCCGGCGGCTGATGGCAGGGGCGCTATCGGGGGTCGTTTCGTTGGTGGCGCGCTTCGCGGCTTCGTCGGCCGCTTTCGCTTCGTCGAAGGTGGCGAACGCCTTGTCGTAGGTTCCGCTGATGCGGGCGCGAGTTCGGCGGTCGCGGCCTTCGCTGTGGTGTCCGACGAGGATGGGCTGGCCGAATGGGATGTGGCTGGAGGCTTCCTGTGCCTGTGCGTGGAGCTGCTCGGCCCGCGCGTGCAGCTGTTCGCTCTTGCCTGCAAGATGCTGGGCTCGCGTCTCAGCCCGCTCGAGTCGGTCCTGTTCGACGTCTGCGGTCGATCGCGGTGTGGTATCGAGCTCGACAGTCACCGTGAAGCCGGCCTGTTGCAGTGCCTCGACCGTGGTGTCGATGATGTGCGTTTTTGGGTACTGATCGCGACTGCGTGGGATGTACCAGGAGCTGATGCTCCTTCCCCAGCGCCAGCGGTTGCTCTTCAGGATCTCGGCGGTGCCGTCTCCGCGGCTGGTGCCGGCGATAAGCGTGCCTTCTTCGGATGTGTGTGTGATGGCGAGCGTGGACATGAATCCTCCAACTAGAATCGATCTGACATGTATAAAGATACAGGAATGGTGAGGCGAAGTCCACCGCGTTGGTGCTTGGTCTTGGTGTGCACGTCGGCGACAAGTTGTCAGCGGTTCTGGGTAGCCTCAAAGAGGAGGAAGGAAGCTGATGGTTGCAGGTTCGATGGTGGCGAGGGCACGCGCGCTCAGTGAACGAGCCCATGCTGGTCAGGTCGACAAGGCCGGCCGCCCGTATATTGCTCATCCGGCCAGGGTCGCCGCAGCTGTGGCTGCGCAGCGGGGCGAGAGGGACCCAGCGGTTGCCGTGGCCTGGCTGCACGATGTCGTTGAGGACACTGGTTGCACGCTCGAGGAGATTGAGCAGCAGTTCGGCGCTGGTGTTGCTGCAGCGGTCGGTGCGGTGACGCGTCGTGCCGGTGAGCTGCCGGAGGAGTACTACCACCGGGTGGCGAGCAACGAAGTGGCCCGCGTCGTGAAGCTGGCCGACATCGCCGATAACACCGACCCGCTGCGTTTGGCGCAGCTGTCTGTCGATGAAGCCACGCGGTTGCGGGGCAAGTACGCGTATGCGCGGGCGCAGCTCGATGTGCAGAGCGAGCACTGATCCGCGAGGGCCAAAGCGGTGCAATAACGCCGCTCACCTCAAAGCGCTGCCAATTGAGGCGCTGAAGCCTGAGGCGTGCCCGAACGTGCCGGATGTGGCGTGGTCTGAGCAGGATATGGATCTTGATGCGCTGTGGCGCGAGTATGCCGATCGGAAGGAGATCGTCGCCGCTGGCCTGGCTGTGTTGCAGGCGCATGCCGATGTCGAGCCTGAGGTCACGACTGCCATGCAGCAGGCGGTGGAAGGCACTGGGAACAAGCTTGCTGGACTGGAGTTTCGCTTGAAGTCGCCAGCTTCGCTGGTGCGGAAGATCTCGGCACGACTGACCGAGGCCGACCGCACACAGGTGGAGCCGTCCGCGGAGGCAGAGGCTGGTCGCCTTTCGGATGTCTTGCGTTTCACTGTGGAGACCCCGGACCAGGACTCGATCACCGGCGCGCTGCGTTCCACGGTGGAGCGGTTGCATGCCGCGGGCCTGAAGGTGACCGAGATTGACAACAAGTACGCGTCAGGAAATTCGTATAAAGCTGTGCACCTGAGCGTTCGCACGAACGAGGGTGTTTTGGCCGAGGTGCAGTTGCATTCGTCCGCGGGCTTGTTGATCAAGGAAGAGAGCCACATGCACTACGAGCTCGCGCGTGATGTCAATCGTTCACTGATGGAACGACAGGCCAGTAGCGTCAAGTCGAAGAGCTTGTATGAAAACCTCCCGGCACCTCGAGGGCTGAACTCAATCGAGGAAGTAGGCGGAGTGCCGGTCAGGAAATCTTAAACTTAAGACGTTCTAGCGTGTCAGGAAAAGTGGAGTTACAATAGGAGTGTAGACCGAGCGAGTGGAGGTGGATCGTGCAGTTCTTCAAGGTTACGTATGACTGGCATGTAGGCGTGGCGTTGGTCGCGGTCGACCTCGAGGCCGAGCAGTTCTTCCGCTATGTCGCGTCCACTGGTTTGTGGCACCTCGAGCAAGAGCTCTCGAACGGGTACCTGTTCGGTGATGGCGGTGCACAGTTCTCGGAGATCTCTCCGGCTGCTGCGGCGGCGATGATGCCTCAGCTGCCGAAGTATGATCTGCGTTCTCCTCGCAAGCGCCATGTCCTGCAGGGGTACGAGCTGCAGATGCAGCAATCCCCAGACCAGGTTCGTACCTCCGCTGAGGTGGGTTTGACGATGCAGCAGATCTCGTCGCGGCCGACGAAGGCTCCTGGCATGGCGAAACTGATCAGGGGTAGTGGGAAGTATCGAGTGATCGCCCTGTATGACGGTTCACGTGACGCGAAGAAGCGCCAGAGGGCAGCCGAAGCACTCTCGACGTCAGCTGCGGCCACGCTCTCGTCAGGAAAAGTCGAAGTCGAGACAAAGGTTGAGCAGAAGCTTCTACGGGGCGCTGTGAAGTACGCGGTGGTTGGTCGCCGGCAGCGAGGTCGTGCAGCCGAACGAACCGTTTCAGGCTAGCGGCCCTGGACCCATTCCATCAGTCGCTCCCACCAGTGTGCATTCCGTGTTTGTGTCGCGGGGGCTGCTTGTCGTTTGGAAGACTCCGTGGGGGCGGTGAGCTCGGATAGCTCGGATAGCTCGGTGTCGGTGTCGGCAGTGGCTGTGGTGGGGTCGAGCGCCGGCGTTGGGATCGGCCGTTTGTTCTCTACGCTGACCGGGCGAGTGTGTGGCGCAGGGATAGGGCGCGCTGTTGGCGGTCGACGCTTGCGTTCGTCTTCTGCTGCAGCCAGATCAGCCTTGAGTGCCCAAACTCGTTTGTCCTGCATGCTTTTTGATTTGTGAGAGTAGATCGTTGTGAGTGTTAGGGTGCGTTGGCCGGTCACGATTTCGTTGAGGATCCGCGCCAGTGATCCGCGGGTGTAGACCAGGCGTCGAGTCTTCTTGTCGAACCGGGCAATGGCGCCGGTTGCGTATAGGCGCGCGGTGCGCTCTTGGGAGGGATGCAGCCAGGGCTGTTGCAACTCTCGGAGGTCGTTCATGTTTCGAACCGCCACGTACAGACCGCCCTTTCCATAGACTTCGCGGTCGAATACTCGCTTGAGTGGCGTTTTCCGCTGTTCGGGTTGCGGAAAGGGAAACAGCCAGAGTGTGTGTGCTCCTCCTGTGGTTGCGCGTGCTGCAGTTCTGCCGGAGAAGTCGGTGTCCCAGCGCTGGTACTCCAGGGCAAGGTTGGGTCCTGGGAGGAATACGTCGGCATGCGTGGTCGAATCCTCGATTACTGCTTCGAGACCGATGCTTGTGGCAATCTTGTGTAGCCTGCCTTTGATCCAGAGGTGTTCCTGCCCTTCTGGGCCTCCGCCATTGGCAAGTGTCGCCGGATCCTGATCGATCTCGCCTCGTCCAACAGGTATGTTGACGAGGTTATGCGAGCACGACTCCCTGTGGGCAGCGAAGAAGCGTAGCCCGCTTCCACTCATCCTCTTGGCGATTAGCCTTGTTTCGCACGACGGCACAAGACACTGCACGTGCAGTGCTCGGTTGCGATATACCAACTCCCAGTCGGATTGGTTGTGAACACAGACTTCGAACGGTGAGCCCTCTGGTGGGTTCGTGACGATGCCGCGCACTTTCGCTTGTTTGAAGCGATGCTCTGAGTGTGAACTTCCTCGTTCCATGCTTGGAAGAGTATCGCTCTGTGCCGTTTGCAGCGCCTGCGGAGCGAGCTCAGTCCAGGTGCTCACGCAGCGCCGGCGCTGCGGCCAGCAGCTCCACTGCCTTGGTCATCTTGTATCGATCCTCCAGGATCGTCAGGAGGTCGGCCGCAGAGAGCTTCGGGCCGCGTCGTCCGCTGCGGTCGCAGATCGCCATCACCGCCCGACACGACTGCGTGAGATGTGCGCGCACGGTGTCGTAGACGAAGTCGCGGGCTGGGACTGCCCGGATCTGTGCGGGCAGCTTCGAAGCGGGAAAGTGCTTGAGGTTCTCGGTGACGATCACCTCGGCGCTGCACATGACCGCTGCGGCCAGGACATGCTCGTCATCAGGATCTGGCAGGCCATAGGTGCCGTCGAGCGGCTCCCAGTCCGTGACCAGAGCGTCATCGAAGACGGTAGACATCTGCCCGATGAGCCGCTTAGCGGTCCGTTCTGCCTCATCTGTGGCAGTTCCGCGCCTCACCAGCTTCTCGGCCTCGTGAAAGACGAGCTCGTCGAGGATCGCAGTGCTCCACTTCGGGGAATACGTATTCTCTGCGGCCAGCGACAGCAGGAAGTCGCGCTGCAAGCTGGGCCAGAGCACGCTGGTATCGAGGACGGCGGAGAACACCACGCCAGCCTATGTCAGCCGGCCTTCGATGCTCGGCGCTTGGCCCCCACCGCTTTGCGGGCGCGGCGTAGGTCGGCCAGGGTCTCGTCGATGTCGCTGGATTCGTCGACGTCTGCCGAGAGCATGGCTATGGCCGCGTACTGCGCCCGTCGCCGACTGTCTCGGTAGTCGATCACATCGGTCAGGGCAATTCGGCGGTGCGTACCCGAGCGCGTGTAGGGAAGCTGCCCATCGTCGAGGGCCTTGATGAGCGTGGGTCGGCTGATGCCCAGGAGATCAGCGGCCTGTTGAGTGGTCAGGGCCTTCGTAGTCGGCGAAACAGTTACGGACAGGCCCTTGCGCATAGCGTCCACGACGTGCCGCAGCACCTCATAGACCTCCTGCGGGAGCTCGACAGGGTCGTCTCCTGCTCCACCAACCAGGTAGTGCCGCGGCCGCGGGTTCAGAACGTCCTCAGCGGTGAGCATGTCGTAGACGCGGGAGAGCTGCTGCTCGTCGCCGGCGGAATGGGTCGACGGGGCGAGGATCTCGTTCACGGACATAACTGACTCCTTATTCGCAGCAATCGCAAAACGTTTGCGTTTACTGCGAATAGTCTAGCTGTGGTGCTCTGTGCTCACAAGCAGCAGAACCTGTGCGCGGGACTGGTCACAGGGCGATCGCGGCGATGACGGCGAGGATCAGGCCGGCTGCGAGGTAGGGACCGAGGCGTGTACTGGTGTCAGGCTTGCGCTGGATGCGACGTTTAAGCAGCAGTGGCAGCAGCAGGAGCGCTGGCGCGGCCATGGCGATCGCTGCGGGAATAAGGCCGAGTGTGGCGGCGGCCGCAGTGAGGATGATGGAGAGTTTCAGGTCTCCGCCACCGTAGCCGCCGGTGAACCAGAGGGCACCGTGGAGGATGGCGGAGACTGCTGCACCGGCCAGAGCGGCTGTGAGCAGGTTCCCGTCGAAGGGAGCGACGACGAGGACGTAGGCGGCGGTTCCTGCTGCCAAGGGCGCTGTGAGCGCGTTGGGGATCAGTCCTGTGCGGGCGTCAATGACAGCCGCGGCGATGGTGACGGGGACAATCAGCCAGGCAAGCAGGAGTGCTGGCTGCAGCTGCAGCGTGATCGCGGTGAGTGCGGCCGCGGCGCCGGCGGATGCGGCGGCGGCGGCGAACAGGAGTCGATGCGCGGCGGTGGCGTCCTCGTCGTTGGCTCGTCCTGGAGGGCGCTCCCGCCGACCAGAGTTCGTCAGCGAGGGTTCGGCGGTCGTCGTCATGCTGTCAGCTGTCGTTGTGTGAGCTCGTCGATGAGGTCGATGGTCTCCTGGTCGACGGGTTCGCCGGCTTCGTCGATGTTGTCGAGGTGGCTGTAGAACTGCTTGAGCATCTGTTGGGTGCCTTCGCGGTTGCCGGCCATGTGTTCGGCGCGGAGCGAGTCTCGCCAATGGATCTCGCGAGCGGGGTCGACGGTGCGTCCGATGCTGCCGGCATGGCGGGCGGTGGCGGTGTCTCCAGTTTCGAAGGCGCGTCGGGCGACTTCTGCGGCCACGTCGCTGATGCTCGCGAGCATTTCTTCTCGCATGAGTTCTGACCATCCCCATTTGCGGTTCGCGACACCACTGATGGGTTGTCCGGTGACGAGCTTGAGGGCTGATTTGAGCTGCCCCGTCGTGGCGGTTTCGAGGTCGCCGACTATGTCGAGCCAGTCCTGCCAGTCGGTGCGGACGCCGTGGGTTTCGTACCGGTTCTTGGGCAGGTAGAACGTGCCGTTGTCGTCGGTGCCGAGGAGGCGTCGGGTGCGTGAGATGAGTGAGTTGCGGCGTGGGGTGGCGCCGGATGCGTTGTGGGCTTCTCCGGGCCAGAGCGCTTCGTGAACGCCGGCGGCATCGAGGCCGGGCTTCAACGTCAGCAGTGCAGCGACTTCGACGTAGGGGCGGATGTTCGGGGTGGGCTTCTCGCCGCGCCAGTCGATCATCTCGACGGTGCCGAGCAGTTTGATGTAGGGGCCGTCGTGCTCGACGGCGGTGACGGTTTCCTCGACTGCATCACGGGTGTCATCATCGGCTGTCTCTGTGGTGCTCTGGTCTGTGGCGTTGCTGAGTGCTGCGCTGACGGAGGCGATCTCCACATCAGTGAGCGTGGGTTCTTCGTGTTCGCTCGTTTGCGCCCAGGCGGGGCCTGCGACGGGGTCGTGTGTGGACTGCTCGAGCAGTTCCATGATCGCTTCGTATTCGTCGTCGGAGACGATCTGGGGCTCGATCGGTAGCTCGAGCGGTGCGAGCATCGCGGATTGGGCGGATTCGATTTCCAGCGCCCACTCCCCTGCGACTTGGTCACGGGATACTGCGGCGATCCCTACGCGCGGGATGCGGCTGACCAGGTCGCTGAGGCGATCGCGTTGCTCGTGCTCGAGGTCCTGGCCCAGCAGGATGATCTCTGGTGGCCATTCTTCGGCGGTTGTTCCGGCTGTGCGGGCGTGGCCGAGGGAGGTGTATCCCTCTTCGTTGAAGACGCGTTCGGTCTCAGTGGCGAGGTTCTGCAGCTCGGTCAGCAGTACCTCGAGGTCGTCGACGTGTCGGATGCGGTTGGTGCCGAGTGCTGCTGGAAGGCCGGGTGCAAAGCCGACGAGTGTGACGCGCAGGTTCTCGCCCCAACGTGTGGTCGCGAGTTCGGCAGCGAGGGCTGTCATCGCACGGTTGGCGAGTTCTTCGTCACCGCGCAGGTGTAGAGCCCCGAGGTATTCGAGGTCGACCAGGATGTGTGCGCCTGAGCTGTCGCGGCCGAGAGAGACGAGGGCTGGGAATGGAGCGGATGGGGTGTGCTCGAGCTGGGGGACGTCGGTGATGGAGATCACCCATGCGGTGCGGTCATCGGCTGCGCACACGAATGGGGCGGGCAGTTCTGCTGCGTCGTGGAGATACAGGCTGATCTCGTCGTCGGCGAGACGGACAGCGTAGAGCTGCGGCAGGGGTGTGCTGGTGCGTTGCGCGTGTGCTGCTAGGTGGCGCAGCGCCTGGTCCAGGTGCAGCATCGTGAGGGGCTCTTCGACCGCACGCAGCTCGAGTTCGATGGTGCTCATCGTCTCGTCGGGCAGCGCGATGCGCTCTCCCTGACGTCGTCGACGTCGCTGGACCAAGCGGCGGCCGCCGAGTACGGAGAGGATGCCGCCGGCGAGTACGAGGCCGATGCCGCCGGTGGTGGTGGCGATCCCGGCCCAGTCGATGTCGCTGCCGGACTCATCCTCGGCAGTTGTTGAGTCGTCGGTGTCGGATGCTTCAGCGATGGGTGTGGGTGCAGGCGCCGTCGCTGTGGGGGCGATCTCGACACCTGACGCTGTCGTCTGCTCGTCGACGGCGTCAGCGGGGGCTGCCTGCTCGTGTGCGGGCTCCTGTGCCGCTTCCGACGGTTCCTGTTCCACGGCCTCGTGCTCTGGCGTCGGAGCTTCTGTAGGAGCTTCGCTGCTGCTGTTGTCTCCCGGCATGTAGACGATTTGGCCGGGATGGATGAGATCGGGGTCGGAGATCTCTCCCATCACCGGCTGGTCTTGGCCCTGTGTCGCATCGAACAGTTCCGTGAATCGCTGCCCGTCACCAAGCTCCGTCTCCGCGATCCCCCAGAGCGAGTCTCCTGCTTCGACGACGACCTCGGCGTGTTCAGGCTCCTGTGTCTGGGTCTCGTCGCTGAGGTTCTGCTGCTGTAGCGGTGCTGGTGCGGCCTTGTGCATCGTCTGGCTGATGCTGGCGGATGCTGCCTGCGGGTAGGTTTCCTGGGCTTCCGCTGCGGTGGCGCTACCTGCGATGCCGCCTGCTGCGCTGAACATGATCAGCACTGCTGCGATCAGAGGACGGATTGCGGCCTGCTGCGGGAGCAGAATTGTGATGCGAGGCGCTTCGATCGAACGCAGCTGCGCTGGTAGCTCGACGAGGAACGCGATCGCGAACGTGGCCCATGCGATCCAGCCGATGATGGGCAGTACATGCCCGATGAAGAACGACCCATCGAGATCTGGCATGGTCGCGGCCTGCATCAGTTGGTCGACCGATGGGATCGGGTTGCCGGCCAGCAGCGCAAGCAGGTACGGGACGCCGCCCAGGATTGCTGTCAGGACTGCAAGTGCGGAGATGCCTCGGAGGAATCGCATGGTTGTTCCTTACCTAATGCTCAGTGTGGGAGCGAGGTCGGTGATGATGTGGGTGTTCATGATCCCGGCACAGGGACGTTGACGGACTGAAGTTCGCCGACTTCGATGGTGCGTCCGTCGCCAGTGAGTGCGAAGCGGATCTGGCCGCTCTCTCCCCCACCGTTCCAGTCGACGACCCAGAACGACGTCGGTGTGATCGTGAACGTGCCGGTCTGCGTGTAGACGTATCCGCAGTTCGGCGAGACATCGTTGATGGTTGCGTTGGACGGGGGCTCGGTGCCGGCGCCACAGTTGACGGTGTCACCGTTGCCCATGTCCCATTCGATCAACGACGTTGTGGCTCGAGCGGTGACGGTCACGCCACCAAGCGTTGCGGTCTCCGTGTACGGGCCATAGGACAGCGCGGAGGGATCGTCGGCCCACATCCACATTTGGAAGCCCACGGAGGTCCACGCGTCAGCGACACCTGCCGGCGGCGCGATACCAGGGCTGGCTGGGCGTAGCTGGAATGTGGAGATCAGTTGCCGGGCGGCCTGCTCGGGGCTGTACCAAGAGATCCCCGGCGGCGGCTCGTCGGACCAGAACTGGTACGTGTCGCCATAGATTGGTGCCTCGTCGGCGGGAATGATCGTTGCGTCGCAGTCGTACCAAGCGCCGGACTGGCTTGCCCCGGCTGGGCGAGGGCGCTGCGGATCAGAGACACTGACATAGCACTGCTTCTCGGTGTTCCACCAGTCCTCAGAACCGTTCGTGCATGGGATCTTGTCTTCGACGCGATCACTCTCACAGGTCTTCGGTCCAACCGTGAACGGGATGTCGCCGGGGATGTTCCCGCTGTCACCAGGAGTGCCAGGGTCATTCACTTCGCACACCAGCTTGCCGTCGCCGTCGTAGGAGCACTCTCCGTATCCTGCGTGTGCGGTTTGTGCGATTGTTCCGAGGAGGAGCACTGCCGCAAATGTTGCTAGCGCGCGTGTGAACGTCTTGGTCAGCATGTCCCCTCCATTTCGTAGGACGAAAGAATCTTCCAGATACCAGTGTCTCCCTGATATGCAAGGTCGTAGAGGTACGGACGCTTGCCATCGTTGGGCCACTCCAAGGGATCCTGGTCGGGTCCCTGGAAGATGTACTCGCTTAGATCAACGCAGCCGGAGACAGTCGCGAGTCCGAACTCAGAGTTCCCTTTGCTAGAGGACACGGTGACCGCATCGTTTGGGGTGAACGTGATCTTGCCCTCGATGGTCACATCAAACTCGATGATGTTGTCGAGTTGTCCCTGCCACTCGATGAGCGCCTCGTCGCCGAGGTACTGTCTGAGCGCCTGAGAGTCCCTTGCTTGTTCGATCGGTACATGAGCTTCGTTGAATGCGACCGCAGCCTCTTTGGCGTCTTCGGCAGCTTGCTCTTCGCTTTCGGGGCTCTCGAACGTGGGAGGCGTGAGCGGGTCGCGTTCGGTCTCGCTGGGGGTCGCCGTGGCGCTTTCGCTTGGCGGTGTCGTCTCTGAGGGGCTCTGCGTGGGGTCTGTGTCTCCGCTGCAGGCGGCGAGGAGTGGCAGCGCGAGTGCGAGCGCGCTGGCTGTGATCCAGCGGGTGCTGGTGCGTGTGCGTCGGTTCATGATTGGGCTGCTCCTTATTCGCCGGTGATGAGCTCTGCAGCACTGGTGGCGCTGGCTGGGAGTTCGTTGATGCCGATGAGGCTGACGAACGTCGTGTCGATGGGGTTGTTGACGGTGACTGTGATGGTTCCGCCCGCGACGGTGACGGTGCCGTCGACGCCGGATTGTGTGAGGTAGCTTTCGGCTGCTGCTTGGGCTTGGCCGGGAGCGAAGCTGTAGTCGGTGGGGTCGGTGAGCTGGCCGCCGAGTGCGGAGGTTCCAGCGCGTGCTGCTCCTGCTGCTATTTGGGCTGCTTCACTTTTGGCTTGGGTTTGTGCTGCGGCGTCGAAGACGAGGCCAGCGGTGACGATCAGCGGCACGATGAGGAGGACGGCCCAGACGCTGGCTTCGCCGTTTTGATCGGTGCGAAGTTTGCGAAGAAAGTCGTAAACGCGGGGTGTTCGCATAGTGTTTCAGCGCTCCGAGTAGGGGTTGATGGGGCTGGTTCCTGTGGCGTTGAGGGTGTAGTTGCCGGGGAGTCCTGGGACTGAGATGTCGCTGAGGGAGACGACGCAGGTGATGTCGACTGTGACAGTGCCGACTTGTCCGAGCTGGTTTTCGACTGCGCTGGTATCGAGGTTGATGGTGAGCTGCTGGCAGTTGATTCCGTTGCTGGTGAGTGAGTCGCGCACTGCTTGTTCTGCTGCGTTGTCGGCGCTGGCTTGGTCTCCTTGCAGCGTTGCAGCGCGTGCTCCGTTGCCGGCGGCTGATTCGGTGCTGTTGCCGGCCATTTGGATGCGGCCGAGGCCGACGATGAGCAGTAGCACCATGAGGAATACCGGTGCGAGGATGACGATCTCGACGGTGGCGGATCCGTTGTCGTCGCGGCGGAGGCGGGTGAGGGTGCGCAGCATTAGTCGGCCCACCGTTCGCGGGGTCCGGTGACGACTGATGTGATGGTCCAGTCGATGCCGGGGACGATGGTGGGGACTTCCCCGGTGACGGTGACCGTCACCGTTGTGGGGCTTTGCGTGACGGTTGCTGCGCCGTTCTCGATTGCTGTGACATCGTCCAGTAGGTCATTGGCGGCGGTGAGGCCGTCATTGTGTTCTGCTCCATAGAGTCGCTGTTCCTGGTAGGCGGTATCGGCGACGGAGTGCGCTGTGGTGCGGGCGTTGAAGTACGTCGCGCCTTGCACGATGGCAAGGATCAGCAGCAGCAGCAGCGGGGTTATGAGCAGCGTTTCAATCGTTGCTGAGCCGCGTTCGTCCTTGGCGAGGCGGGAGGTTCCGCGTCGCCAAGGACGAGTGTTGCGCGTGCTCATATTGAGTCCTAGCCGGGCAGTTGGTCGAGCTGACCGTTAACGAATGCCGTGATGGCGGCGATAACTGCGACGGCGAGGATGACCATGCCGACGATGACGAAGACCTTCTCGACGACGTCGCCGCGATCGTCGTGGGCGAGGCTTGTCAGGCGGTTCTTGAGTTGCTTGTACTTGCGGCTGAGAGTAGACATTGGGTTTCCCTACTGTTCGATTCCTGAGTGTGGATTGCGTGATTGCGAGCGGACTTCGCCAACGACAACTCGTTGGGCGCTCTGCCGGAGGCTGCCTCCGAGGATTTCCAGATGCGTGGCTTCACCCTGCGTTCCGGCGGTGAACTCGGGATTGCTGTAGCCGGGCAACTGGCTCATGAGAGTGTTTCCTCGTTCATCACTGTTGGAAGTGGACATTGGGTTCCTTTCGCGGGAGTGCCTGCAATCGAGTATCCCTGCAGTTTCATGATTTTTCACTGTGTTGTGGAATTGTTTTCGGTCGGTGTGGTCGAGGTTGCATGTTCGCTTATAGATCAGGGGGTGGTGGGAAGCCAGCGTCTTTTCGGGTGTCGTCGCTGGCGGCTTCGGCGACGATGTGTTCTCGCAAGTACTCGCGCATGTACGGCAGCGTGATGGTGACCTTCCCGTGGCCAGCGGCTCTGATGGCGCCGGCGTCGAGAAGGCGTTGTCGGTACATGGATGCATATCCAGAGTCGACGTTGCCGAGGCGGCGTCTTACGTCTTCGATTCTGCTTGGGCCGTCGTCGCTGGCCATTGCGGCAAGAAAGCTCCGATCAGTTGGGGATAGTCCTGACAGTGACGGTTCGATGATGAAGCCACCGATTGTGCGTCGTGCCCTGCGGTATGCGAACTGAGCATCCTCGAGCGAGATATCTGGGCTGTCGGGATTCCTCCGCCAGGCGATGTCGCCGATCTGCTGCACGAGGAATGGGTAGCCCTGGGAGGCGCGCACCATGTAGTCGAGCACTGCTGGGCTGACCGTGCGTCCGTGCTGTGTGATTGGTTCTTGAAACGCTTGGGCAGTCTGGTCGGGTGTGAGCATGGGGATGTCTACGTGGGCGCAGCGTCTGAGGAACGTTGCCGATCGTGAGGTTAGGAGATCTCGGATCTCGCCTTGCACTCCGGCGCCGATGAAGGCGACCTCGAAGTCAGATCGCACCAGGTGTTGATACTCCGCAGCGAAGGTTTCGAGAGTGCGGAGTGCGCCGGCGTTCACCTCGTCGACGGAGAAGAGTATGCCGCCTGGAGTGCTGCGAGCACCTAAGAGGCTGCTGATCTCCTCGCACATTGATCGAAACGATGGGTCTTCGATTCGTCCGTCCGGGTATTCGACGGTGATGCTGCCAATGCCCGCCATTGAGATTGAGGTGACGCGGAATGGGTTGTCAGGGTCGAGTTCGCTCAGTATCCGAGGGAGGTGCACCCCCGTGATGCGTTCGAACAGCTCAGGTGTTGCAGTCTCGGAGACGACGACCCAGCCTCGTTCGCGTGCAAGATCCTCGGCATGGTTGAGCATCACGGTCTTTCCCACGCCGCGAAGTCCCGTGAGCAAGATCCCCCGCTCTTGCGGCCATTGGCCGAGCTCTAAACCGTCTTCCACGCTGGCGAGCGCCGTGTCGCGGCCAGCGAGGAAAGGAGGGTTCTTACCGAACCCGGGGCGGAATGGGCTGTCCAAGATGACCTCCAGGGGGTTTATACTCTTTATAGAGTACCACTCTTTTATAGTATTTATAGAGTTGTTTTGAAGTGGATTCCGGCCTTATGTCGTTATGTGCTGGAGAGCATGTTGAGTAGTAGCGGGGCGATGAGCATCCCTACAAATACGACTGCGGTGAGCGCTGTGGGGACTGAGAAGCTCTCTGAGCGCTTGTGTTCTGCTTCTTGGTACTCGGACAGCATCTGGAGGCGTAGAGCGCGGCCCCGCGCCATGAGGGGCTCGTAGACGCTGGTTCCACGTTCGCCTGCGGTGCGGACGATGTTGCCAACCTCCCCTAGTTCGTTCACGTCGATCTCTGTGGCGAACTCTTCGAGGGATTGCCAGGGTTGGACTCCCTCTAGGCGGGATGCGGCGAGGCGTTGCTGGATTCGTGTGAAGATCCAGGAGTTGCCGATTCGAGCTGCGTCTTCGAGTGCCAGGGCTGGGGGGATGCTGCGGCGGATCTCTGTGGCGACGAGCTCGAGATAGACCGCTGCAGCTCGTGTGAACTCTGCGCGGGCTTCTTTCGCTTTCGTTCGTGCGTCGAGGTCGGGCACGAACCAGCCGACGATGAACAGTGGCACGGCGGCTAGCGCTGGAAGCGTGAATGGCAGCATGCCGGCGAACTGGGTGATTGCGCCAAGTAGCACGGGCGCTAGGGCAAGACCGATCGCGCAGAGCGCCTTTTGGTAGTACAGCTGCGTAGTGGTGATGCCGATGATGGAGAGGTCGCGGGCTTGGACGATGCCGAGGTCAGGCAGCCGTCGAGTTCGGTGCATGGTCCACAGACCGACACGGCCCTTCCAGTCATCGGTTGCGGCTGCGGAGCTGATGGTGTCGCCTGAGCTGACGCGCTCGATTGCTGCCGAGAGCCTGGGGCGTGTGGGAACGAGTGCGATGACGATGAGGGCGACGCCTGCAGCGAGGAGGATCCCGGGCAGGAGTTGTGTGAAGGTGTGGAGAATCATGCTTCGCCTGTTCTGCGAATAAGGAATCGGGGCAGCGGCCTGGGCTTCGCGAGTTGGTACTGCCAGCCGAGGAGTGCTGCGAAGGCACCGAGGAACGCGGCGATGATGAGCTGGCCCACAGGTGTTCGGTAGGCGTCGAAGAATGTGCCGGAGATGGGGCTGGAGAGCGCGGCGAGCAGCACGAAACCGATGGTGACGAGCGCTACGATCCGGGTTGCTTGGCGGGGTTTGGCTCGGTCGGCTTCGATTTGTCGGCGCGCTTTGATCTCGTCGTGGATACTTTCTGCTGCGTCTCCGAGTGCGCGGGAGAGGCCTGCTCCTCGCTGTCGGGATGCGAGCTTGAGGTGCGCGACGATGACATCCGCGCTGGCGTCGTTGATGTCGTCTGCAAAGGCTTGGAGCGCATCGTCGGTAGGGATGCGTGACTGGATCCTGGCGATGAGCAGCTGCACGGGTTCGCGGATGCTCTCGGGTGCGCTTCGTGCGGAGTGGATGATGGCTTGCTCGAGGTTCGCGTCACCAGCAACGCTGCCGGCAAGGCTTCGTGTCCAGATCTCGAGTCCTTCGAGCTGGCCGATGACACGTTTGGCGCCCTGTCCGCCGAGCAGTACTGGGAGAAAGATTGCTGCAGCCGGCACGGCAAGTAGCAGGATGAGCCAGCCTGAGATGACGTACAGCGCGAGCCCGCCGATGAGGCCGAGGATGATGTTGCGCCGCTGTACTTTGTCAAGATTCTGTATCCAGGAGCGACCGGGGTTGTTCTTGGTGCGGGTTGCTCGTCCTGCTTCACGGCCGACGCCTTTGAGTCCGAGGTACAGGGAGATCAACCCGAGGCCGGCGAGCAGGATGGCGACGGCACCGATCAGGGGCATCATGCGACTTCACCACCGGGGTGGAGAAGCTGCCTGTCGAAACCGTGCTCCTCGAGTTTCCTAAGCAGCTCATCACTTGGCAGCGTCACGGGGACGAGTTGCTCTTGGGCAGGGTCGTAGCGGAATATCGGGGCAACTGTGGGTCGATTCTCAGCGGACTGCACTTGGGCGATCTCAGTGACCACTCGGCGCTGGCTACCGTCAGCTGCGCGGATGCGCCCGAGGTGCAGGATGAGGTCCACGTCCTGCATGATGCGCCGCTTTGCATAGGCCTCGTTCACGTCAGCGTTGTCGAGAAACAGCGTGACGAGACGCTCAATGGTGTCTGCTGCACTATTCGCGTGCACAGTGGAGAATGACCCCGCTCCAGCCTGCATTGCTTGGAACATGGCCCGGACTTCGCCACCGCGCAGCTCGCCGACGATTATCCGTTGGGTGTTGAGTCGAAGACTGTCAGCGAGGAGTTCGAGAAGAGTGACTTCGCCCCGTGTTCCGGTGATGGAATCGGGATCCTTGTATCCGGGCACGCCTTGCATGGCGACAACCATGTGGTGTCGCTCGGGCATGCGGTCGAGGTAGAGCTCGCGTTCGTTCTCGATGGTGGCGATAGGTTCTGTGGGATCGATGGCAGAGGCGAGTGCGCGAAGCATCGTGGTCTTTCCTGCGCCAGGCTCTCCAGCGGCCATGATCGAGCATTTTCCTGCGACAGCGGCTGTTAGAAGGGCAGCAGCTGGGTGGTTGATTGATTGCCTGGCGACCATGTCGTTGAGGCTCGTTTCGATAACGCGGTGCAGGCGAATCACCACGCTAATGCGAGGTACCACAGGGGGCAGCAAGCCGATGATTCTGGCGGCGCCAGCCAAGGAATCCCGCGGGGTTATATCGAGGTTGATGCGGGAGTTGATTTTGTCAAAGGGCCTAGCCTCATCCCCTCTGTTCGTTGCCAACATGCGGACCATGTCAGCCACCTCGTCATCGCTGTTAGCGATAGGAGATATCTGCTCCCAGCTGCCGTCGGTGTACTGCACGCGGACGTTATCGAACCCGTTGATGTGGATGTTCTCAATGAGGAGATTGTCGACGAGAGGTTGAAGGCGTCCTAGGCCAAACATTGTGCTGAGCACGGCCTCGACGTGCGCGGCGTGCTCGGCAGGACTCAGCAACGCGCGTTCGCCGGAGACGCGCGTTTCTCGGGAGACGTGTTGATCTAGCGCGTCGATCGCGGCTCGACGGGCGATGCTGTGGCGGGTGGTGTCCGCGAAGCTCTCGCCTCGGTCGTACCGGGCAGTCTGCTCCTCGGTAATCGCAGTGGAAACGATGCTCGTGTGATCCTTGACCAGCTCCCAGTTCACGTCGGCTGAGAGCGGTGCGGGTTGCACTGCCGCCGCGGCCGGAGGCATCGCGACGCTTTCGTATGTTGGTTGTTCTCGCTCCTGTTCGCGAACGGTTTTCCGGCTGGGAGCGCTGCCTGCATCTCGCAGCAGCTTGTCGATGTTTCTAGGGCGTGGTCCTGTTTGTGTCTCGTCTGTCGATGGTGCCTGCTGGCTAAAAATTGGCAGCGATTGCAGGTCGTCTTCGTGGTTGGTCACTGTGCACCGCCTTCGTCAGAGGTCACTGATAGCCGAGCGCGGCGGTTTGCGGCGGCGTCGATGATGCTGCGGGAGAGAGCTTCGGCTGCGCGCCCGAGCGATCGTGCTTTGCCTGTTTTTCCTAGTGAGTAGGTTGCCGCCCCAGATCTGTCGTCTGGCAGGCGCGTTAGTACGGGTGAGCCGATTTGGCGTGCAATGGCTCGGTCGCTTTCGTCGCCGTCGCCGACGGTCACGATCTTGATCGTGTCTAGGACCCCGAGCTGTTCTAGCTCTGTTCGAAGGGCACGAATGTACATGAAGGCTGAGTACACGCTTGGTAGTTGCGGCTGTACTAGGACGATGATCTGGTCGGCCGCAGCGAGTAGCGGCATGCGAGGGTCGTTGTGACGGAGGCGTCCGAGATCCATCAGGATGTCGGTTCCGGCTCTCTGGAGCTCGTAGAACGCGCCAGGGAGGTTCTTCCAAAGTGCGATGGCACTTTGCCCTGCGGCGAGGGAAGTGAATCCTGGGGTGACTTTCGGGTAGGACTCCTCGGTCAGTGGCAGGGACTGCTCCAGGAGTGTGGAGGCGTGGATATCCCCGGGGCGTTCGAGCAAGCCGGCGAGGCCTGAGGAATGTGGAAGCTGGCCACGGAAGTACCCGACCATGACGTCTGTTGTTTTCGAGGTGTCAGCTTCGATCAGCAGTGCTGGTTCTGGCCAGTGCAGCGCTGCGGCGAGTGCCGTTGTGGTGACGCCAGGTGCGCCGGTGGCGGATGCGAAGGCGACGACACTCATGCGGTCTCCCCTGCCCCCAGGAGCACGAGTGCTACATCGCCGCTGGCAGCCATGGAAGCGACAGTGCGCGCTTCGTCAGGTTCGATGGTGAGGTCGACGATCGTAAGGCCAGTGGTTTCGTCCGTTCGGATAGAGAAGACGGTGGCGTCGATGGAGATTGGTGTGCTCCCTGATTCGGCGCTGTTGCTGGCAGTCGATACGACGGAGACGGTGTCACCGGCGGCGATGTTCGTCGACGGCATTTGTGCTGCCGTCAGCGGTAGTCCAACGATCGCTGCTGCCTCGTCGGTGGCGAGTGTGCCGGTGTTCTTGTCGGTCAGAGGTGTGCCGCTGGTCAGATCGGTGAGTGCGGTGCGTCCAGCGACGGTGTTCGCGTCGGCAACCGCGATGTAGTTGCCCGCGTCAGCGTCGTTCACCTCGAGCGTGCCGAGGTGGTCGGTCGAGATCTCTGCCCCGCGAGGGACATCCTGTGTGATCGTCACAACAGCAGTGGTCGTCGACTGTGTATTGAGTACGTACCAGCCAGCCAGCGCGCCGACGACGATCAAAGCGATGGCAGCTGCGATCAGCATGGGGTTGATCTTTGCCGCTACAGGGCTGTGCTGTTGCCGCTTCGGCGCTCGGCCCTTGCCGCGAACACGCTTCTCGGGGGTCGTTGCAGCGCTGGTGGTGGTCATGTCGTTAACTCCTGGGGTCGAGGTGGGCGCGGAGTGCGACGAGCAGCAACTGGTTGCGGTCGCTGGCACCGCTGGTCTCTACGAGGTTGTTGAGTGCGTCGACGTTGCGCTGGTAGGTGCGCCACAGGCGACTTTCCGTTGGCTCGTCGTAGATGGCCCTGGGGCCTCGCTGCGCTGAATAGACGAACAGCCCGTCACTTGCTGCGCTGTCTGCCTGGATCTGCGCTCGCTTGTGGTTGTCTTCGACGATCAGATCGGCGAGGTGTGCGTGCTGGGCTGCTACGGCTTCCAGGACGATCGTGATGAAGGGCTTGCCGGTGTCTTCCCGGATGTCTTCGAGTCGCTCGAGAAGGCTCACGGGCAGCCGGAGATTCACGGGCGCTGTGGCTCCTGTGGACTGTGTCTTTTTGGGGCGCCCACGTCGACGACGAGGTGCGGGCTGCGTGGCGGGAGCGTCGGCGGTGTCGCTGGGTTCCCCTGCCGGAACAGGACCGGTAGTCGGTTCCGGAGCTGCGTTCTCAAATTGTTCTGCGCTCTGATCGGTTGCTGTCGGGGCGAGCAGTTCCGAAAGATCTGTCGGGTTGTACTGATCGGCCACTGAGCTGCGCTTGCGACGGCTGCTTTTCGCGTTCATGCTTGTGCCTCCTTCTGTGCCAGCTGCTCTTCGTTCGCTTGGATGACCGTGAGCACCTCGCGTGAGAGATGGTGGTAGTCGGCAGCGACTCCGGCGGCTGATGGAGGATTTGTGCCTAGTTCTCGGGCGATCTTTCCTTGCGACTTTCCGATGCGAGCGACGCTGTGTGCGTCGCGGACAATCGTGTCGAAGGCGACACCCTCCCCGAGCAACTCCGTGATGCCTTCTGCGATCTCGGCTTGTGCCCGGGTTGCCTGCTGTCGCATGCGAAAGCGGACAACGCCGAGAGGGCTGATGAGGGGGTTCCTGGACCGGACGGCTCGGATCTCTCCCGCCATTGTTTCGACGCCGTCGAGCGAGTCCTCGTCTGCCTCGACGGGGATGATGACGTAGCGAGCGGCTACGAGGGCGGAGGTTTGCAGCATGCCGGGCGAGGGTGGAGTGTCGAGCAGCACGATGTCGTAGCGGTGGGATATCTGGGCGAGCGATGTAGCCAGCTTCGTGGTCACGTCTCCCCCATCCATGGCTGCCCGCTGCAATTCGCGCTGCAGATCCTTGGATCGAATTCCCCCAGCTACGACATCGAGCCGTTCACGGACATTTTTGGCGGGGTGCAGTTCGTCTCCGCTGGTAACCGACCGCAGCAGACCCTCGCCAGCGTCGTCGATGTCGCTGTCGCGGTATCCCAGAATGTTGCGCAGGTTCCCCTGAGGGTCCAGGTCGACGGCGAGAACTTTGTAACCGCCGGCTGCGAGCTCAGCGGCGAGGTTGGCTGTGATGGAAGTCTTTCCGACTCCACCCTTGACGTTGGCGACGGCGATAACGCGTCTATTTCGTTCCAGAACCTCTGTCATCTCGTACTCCTCAGGTTGGGCAGGTGAACGTGCATCCTGAAAATATCAAAGCTATAAGGCATAAGCAAGGGAGCAAGACGCAACAGAAAAGTTAAAAGAATTGGACAAAAGGCAAAAGTAAGTAGATAAGAGAAATAGACAATGAAGAAGGCAGAAAGAAAAGCATAAGCATTACGCATAGAAAAGAAGAGTCAGCATGACTATAAAGCTTGACATATCAGCTATGTGCCGGCGCTAAGTCATAAAGCACGAGATACAAGAGCTGTCAAATAGAGCATACGCAGATAGCAGATAGCAGATAGCAGAAATACATCCGCTGTAGCTAATGGCAGAACAGCAGGTCCAAGCACGGCGAGATGGTCATCAGAGCTCGAAGCCTGCTGTGGCGAGCGCGATGGCGAGTGTCTTGCGGAGGCGGAGGGATCGCTTGCGCAGGGCTTCTCTGGTGGTGCCGAGTTGCTCGACGAGTTCCGCGCGCTCTGATTTGTCGCCAAGCTCGTAGTTGGCCAAGATGCGCACTTCATCGGGAGTCAGCGTGTGGGAGTCGAGTGCCCAGGACAGTACTTTGACGATCGAGTGGAATGGCGAGGGGTCGTCATGGGGGTCGTCGGTTGTGGCGGTAGCTGCGTTGACCATTGATTCGAGCTCGGACTCTTCGTAGCCGGAGGTGGTGTCAACGGAGCTTGTTTTGCCATTGATGATGCTTAGGGCTTTCAGCCCGAGTACGGCTGCCACTGAAGTGCGTGATGCGTCGACTCGGTAGGTGGCGATGGATGTGTACATGGCGGAGATCGCGATGTCGACGGCATCCGTGTAGGACTCTGCGCGTAGACCGCTTGCTCTGCGGGCGTTGGCGATGGCCTTTGGAAGCATGGCTTGGAGCAGGACCCTTGTTGCAAAGGCCTGCCCGTCCTGTGCGAGTTGTAGAAGCTCGAGGAATAGGGCGTCTCTCTCCCGTCCTCTCGTGGCATCAATCTTCGCCAGCACTTGTGCACCAGTGAGTGGGCCGCCCCGGAGTCGGAGTGGTCGGGCTGCACAGGTGTTGGCCCATTCGTCATTTAGTGCGTTTGTGGTCGGGTGGTTGATTCTTTGCATTGAGTGCTCCTCAGTCGTGAAATCACGATCCTCAGGAGCTCTTGCACGAACTCTTGCAATAGCGAATCGGAGCCGAAGTAAGTTCTTTGCAACTCGATGACGCAAGGGAAAATGGCCGGTCAGAGGGCAATCTGGGCATCAACGTGGGGTGAGCAAAACTTTTCCGAAGAGATTTGTCCCATTTCGGCCTTTGGTGGCGTACTGAGCCTTGTAGATCGGTTTGTTGCGAGAAGGGGAGAACGATGGGCTCGACGGAAGAAGCTGCTGAAGAGTTTGACTATGCCGGTGGTGCCGCGGTGCTGGCGGTCCGAGAGGGTCCCTTGGTGGACCTGTTGCCGGCGTTTGCCGAGAACCCATTTGATCGGCATGTGCAGGATCTGCTGCAGTCATTGCTGAAGTCGCAGCAGTTGCGTAGAGCTACCGCGTTCGTTGAGCGGTATCGCCCCGTCACGGCCTCAAATATCGAGGTTCCCTGATGGGGTTCCTTTCTCGCCGATCTCGTTCGGGCCGTTCAGGGTCCGAACCTCAAGCAGGTGTGGCCGCCGATGAACGTGCTCACTCAGGTGGCGGCCACACCACCTCTCTGGAGTCATATCCCAAGGGCACGGCTCTGCGTTCCGTTGCGGTGCATGCTGCATTGTGGGGCGTCGTTGGGCTGGCGGCCCTTGGAGGTGTTGGCTTCATCGCTCAACTTGCGACGGGCTCGGATGAGGTTGTTGTTGCGGCTTCGCCGACGTCGGGTGTGGACCCGATGGAGCAGCGCGTGAGTGCCTACGCGCTGTCGTACACGACAGCCTGGCTTTCGGCGTCGAAGGACGACGCTGGCAGGCTGAGCTCCTTTGTGTCGCTGCAGTCGACGAACGGTCTGAGCGCAGAACCGTGGGCGTATCGAGATCCTGTGGTGGATCACGTTGAGCTCGTCGAGGATGGCCTCTACTCAGCGGAGGTTCTGGCGTGGGTCGAAGAATCAATCCCGGCCGAAGAAGGCTCTGAGGAGGAGGCCGAGAGTGGCTGGGTGTTGCGGGGCTTCCGTAGCGCGATCCAGGAGGTCGACGGTGTTCTGACAGCTGTGGGGTTCCCGGCGCCTGCGGAGCTTGTGACTGATCAGGTATCCATTGAGCTCGACTATCCGGAACAGTTGCGCTTGGATTCCACTGCCGGCGTTGCGGTACACGACTTTCTGATGGCGTACGTCACTGGCACCGGTGACATCAGCCGGTTCATCGCACCAGATACACAGATTGTTGCGATCTCACCTTCGCCATACGACAGCATCAGCATCCGGTTGATCTATGCCTCTGCGGTAGCTGCGGATGCGCCGGGCGAGGCTGAATCCGTTGAGGTCTTCGTCGACGTCGTATTCACGGCCTCGGATGGGCGGTCAGTCCCTGCCACGTACTTGCTGACGTTGTCGTCACGCGCCGAGCGGTGGGAGATCTCCGCAATCCACACGGCGCCGTTGATTAGTGACGGCAGCGAGACTCACGAGCTTCCGACACAATCTTCCCCCAGTTCGCCAGCACCTGTTGACGAACCTTCCGATACGCCCACCCCTAGTCCCTGAAAGGAATCATCATGGGATTTTTCGATTGGATCATCCAGCTCACCGACCAGGCGCAGGCGGCGCTGAATGCAGTAGTCATTTTCGCTGCGTGCATTATGGTGCTGTTCGTTTGGCTGAAGTCAAAGGCGATCGCGGCGACACTGATTGCTGCGATCGTCGCCGGGGTTGTGATCTGGCTCGTCTCATTCGGAGGCATCCAGTTCATCGCCGACCTTGCGAACAACACGCTGTAAGCGGCGGCGAAACTCACTATGTCCGACCGTGCCTCCGCCGACGATGTCGAGCTGATTCGCTATTACACGGCGGCTCGGCGCATTCCGCTGACCTTCGGGCGCCTCTCTGACGGGATGAAGATCCCTGGGGGGCCGTACTCGGGGATGCAGGTTGCGGCAGGTGCAATTGCCTTGGTCGTCACTCCAGTGCTCATTGCGGTCACGCTGGGGGATGTTCCCGCGGTCCTCAAGCTTGTGTTGACGATCTTGGGAGGCTGGGGCGCGGCCTACGTCACGGGGTATTTGCCGTCGACGTTCCGCAATCCACTTATGGTTGCCTCCGACGCGTTGCGGGCGGTGACTCAGTCCGGTGCGGGTAGCTATAAGGGTCGCCGGTGGGTGGCTCCGCGTCGACAGCAGGTGCCTGCAACATGGCAGGGGAGCGCTGCTTCGGTGATCGAGCGCAGGCAGGTGGAGCAGCCCCCGGTTGAGGTTCAAAGGCCTGTTGCCACCGGTGTCGATGTGCAGGTCGTGATTCCTCCAGAAGGTGAACGCCCACGGCCACTTCTGCAGGCGCAGGAGGACGAGCAGGGTGTTCCTGTGCTGACTGGGCTGGAGCGTCTACGCTCGCTCGCCAACGAGAAGAAAGGCTCACCCGAATGAGACTTCCCGCAGTGTTCTATGCCGATCACTTGCAGTGGACCCGAACGGGATCCGTGTGGGCGACCTGGCGGCTGGAGCCGTTGGACTTTGGATACCCGACGACGTCGACGAAGAGATTGGGCCGAGCCCACCACCAAGCTCTGCTGCAAGCGTTGAAGGGAGAGTCCATGCTGATCTCCTCGATCGCTACGACGTCTCCTGCTGCGGTAGTGCAGCGGATGATCGAGGGGGTGGATCTGCAAGCGAACCCTATGTGGCTTGACACTGCCGAGCTCACGCTTGGAGCGCTCGAGAGTATCCATCTTGGAGAGCGCACGTTCTGGTTGGCTGCACCGTTGAGGGCAGGTGGCGTCGGGCAGGGGCTGCGGATGTCGATGCGCGCAAGTCAGATCCAGTTCCGTGAAGAGCTGGCTCTGCCGCGTTGGCGGCCGTCGCAGGAGGACATGCGGGGAGCGTTCGAGGCGGCGGCCGCTCTCGAGGAAGCACTGCCTGCAGCGTTTAGCCCTCGTCGAGCGTCCGTAGCGGAGCAACTGTGGGTGCAACGGCACGCTCAACTGCGAGGTGTGGTTGATGACACTTTGGCTGCGCCGGAAGTTGTCTCCAGTGGATTTGAAGCCTCCGAGATCGCTGCGGGCCCTGGCGTGACTGCGCCTGTGGTCGACGAGGGCGGCGTCTCTGAACTGAAGTCTGTGCGGGAGCGTTCGGCACTGTTGGACCGAAGGTTCGTGAAGATCATGACCCCGGACCAGGAGGTGCCTTCCTATCAAGTGGCGCAGCCGCTTTCGCGCACGCCCAAGGCTGGGTGGACCTTTCCTGGCAACGAATACCTCATGTGGGTGGACTCGATGCCGTTTGACGTCGATTACGTTGTTCGTCTCACAGTGTCAGCTGCCTCTGCTGCGAAGCGAAAAAACGCGAAGCGGGAGAACGAGTTGCGTGACCAGGTCTTTCAGTACAGTGGCGGCGATCAGGGCATTACCGGCGCTGTGAATGAGCTCACGATGATCAGCCAAGATCTTGCCGACTACCAGGCGGCGTTGGACGTTTCAGCACGAGAGGTCTCGGTACAGCCAACGATCGTTTTCTATACATCTGGACAAACTGCCGAGATGGCGAAGAAGCGCGCTCAGACCTTGGCGAGTGAACTGAAGCGATATGAGTTCCATTTGGATACCCCGCTCGGGGGCCAAGAGTCTCTGTGGTGGGCAGGAATTCCAGGTGTGCCGGCGTCTCGGATCGTACGCGAGTACGAGCAGCTCTCCACGGGGCGGCAGTTCGCAACAGCTCTTCCTTTGGTTGGTTCGAAGCTGGGCGATCCAACGGGATTCCTCATTGGCCACGCGCGGTCGACGGGCCGCAATACACCGGTGTTGCAGGATCCAACACGGACGGTCGAAGGCAACCGTTCGGGGTCGTTTGGCATCATCGGTGAGCTCGGCAGTGGCAAGACGTTCACGTTGATGAGCATCTGTGGCTATATGTACGCTCGCGGCGCCAACTTGGTTGTCATCGACCCGACAGTGAAGCGCGAGTACGCGACGTTCATTCGATCTCTGACGGACGATCCCATCGTCGTTGATGTGCTGGAGCCGCAAGTGAGCTTGGACCCGCTGCGGGTATTCCCAGCCGAAGTGGCATCCCGTGTGACTCAGACTCTCATCGCTACGTTGCTTGGCATCGGCTTGCGTCATAAGGACGCTCCAACATTGTCCAGATACCTGTCGCAGTCATTTCTGCAGCGTGAGGGGATTTCGAGCCTGGAGCAGCTGCGACAGGCACTCGCAAGTGCTGAGGGAGACGAGGCAGCCGTGCGGATTGCGGCACTGCTGGACATGATCGCAGACAAGGACATCGGCAAGGTCCTGTTCGATGATTCCTTGCCGGCGGTCGATCTGCAGCGCCGGGCAGTGGTGTTCTGCACATCGGGGCTCGAACTGCCTTCGGACCAGGATCTTTCCAACGAGCGCATGTTCGAACAGATGTCGATCGAGAAGACCGTGGGATACGCGCTGTATGCGCAGATCGCACAGATCGCGCGCGAGCTGTGTTTTGAAGACAGGTCGCGGATGAGCTTGTTCGCTACTGATGAGGTGAAGCGACTCACTTCCAGCCCGAAGGGGGTGCAAGTTGTTGAGGAGTTCGTGCTCGATGGGCGAAAGCACAACGCCATCATCGGGATGGCTGGGCAGGACGTCAGTCACCTTGGCAATGAAACGATTCGAGGCTTCCTCCCAGTTCGTTACGTGATGAGACAACCGGAAGCGCAGTTGGCTCGTTCAGCAGCGCAGTGGGTCGGGCTCGACGCTGAAGATCCCGAGGTGGTCAGCATGATCCAATACCAACTCTCGCCAACAGATCCCAAGACAAAGAAGCCGATCGCTGGGCGAGAAGGAGAAGCGATCTTCCGCGATGCGATGAACCCACCGCGGATTGGACTGATTAAAGTTGCAGCCCCGGCCAGTCCGGAGATCCTGCAGGCGATGGACACACGCCCGAGCCAGGAACGGACACGAGCATGAACGTGTTGCTCTCGCCCGCTACAGAGATGTGGACCGCCGCGCGCCGGTTCTACTTCTGGTGTCACCGACATCCGGTTGCTGGTGGCAGTTTTCTGGTGGTCGTCTTCGTTTGGGCTCTGATGCTGATTGCAGCAGCCCCGGCCTATGCCGAAGCCGCTGCTAACGCTGTCTCACTCACGGATTCACACGGTGTGCCGATTGATGCGTACCAACTGTTAGCGATCGAGCTGCATCGGACGCCGATCTTGAACACACTCGCCCCGAATGAGTGGTTGTGGACCGAATTCTGGAAGCTGTCGGTGGAGGCGTCGCGGTCGTTCATCGAAATGATGGCGTTTGTGCTTGCATTCGAATGGATTGATTGGGTTGCACTCCCCGTGCAGGCCGTTGCAGCTGCCTTGCACGAAGTCATCGGAAACGCTGGCTGGATACCGTTTGCGCTCTCATTGACAGCGTTCGTGGCGGGAATAGCAATTTGGTCGGGTCGCACCGGAAGCGGCGTCCTGGAGATACTGTCGGCGGCGTTCGCTGTCGCTCTCTTGGGGGGTGCGCTGGCCGACCCGACGCAGTTCCTGGTGCGTGAGGGTGGCGGGTTCGACACGATGCAACGCTGGGGACAGGAGCTGTCGGAGGCCATCGTGGGTGGCCGGGAAGCCCAGTTCGGCGATGCGATCACCCAACCCCTTGTCGACATTCTCGTTCGCATGCCGTACCAAATGGTTAGCTTCGATCGGATGATCGATGGCTCCTGTGAAGATACCTTCACTGACATCATGATGTCTCCCAAGGTGACTGAGGACAACTTTGTGTGGCAGGAGGTTGCGAAATGTAATCCGGCAGCCGGGGCGTATGTAGAGAGCGGGAGCCCTCGAGTTCTCTGGTTGTTGCTGGTTGCCGGCACCGGCCGACTAGCAGTACTTGTGCTGATTGGCGTTCTATCGCTGATCTTCTTTGTTTTGGTGGTATTCGCGCTCTGGCACTCGGTCATGCTCGTTGTCGGACTGTTCAAGGCTCTGCTGCCGGGGAACCGACGGATGGCGTGGAAGGCCGGGCTGGGGATGATGGTCAGCTTGCTCAGCATGCTGGTCGTGCTAGTTCTGATGGGGTCGCTACTTCGTGTGGTGGTTGACTTCATCAACCAAGCTCTCGAGGTCGCTTCCTTTGAGCTCATCATGTTGGCGCTGACGTCACTCCTAGGCGTTCTGGTTGTGGTCACGATCATCGCGGTCCACCGGATGTTGATGGCAGCGAAGGCCTCGGGTAGCTGGCTCGGAAGGCTCGGTGTGGCAATGCCGGAGGTGCCGCAGTCGAATGTTGGTGCTCGAGCCGCGGCTATGGCACACACCGGCATGCAGCTGGCGAACACTGCGGCCAACGTTCACCAATCAAAGAAAATGCAAGACCTGAGCGGCGGAGAAAAGGCCGCTTCTCAGGTCACTTCGGGAGAGTCTGGAGGAGGATCACCGAAGCCAGCTACCGGGGCGACCCCGCCGCCACTCGAAGCCAAATTTGAGTCAATGCCAGAGTCGTCGAAACCGTCACCGGCGCCGACTGGCCCGGGGTCATCTGCGACAACTCCGGAAGATTCGGCGTCGACGCCCACCCGGTCAAATAGAGCGAGGTCGGCGTTGAAGTCTGGTGCGAAGATTGCGCTGTCAGCTGCAGCATCCGGCGGCACGGCTGCTGTGGTTACTGCGGCGGGTGAGCTTGGTGCTGGAGCTACGGGAGCTTGGAGCGACCGCGCGGCAGCGGCGGCTAGTGCTGAGAGTCCACCGCGGCGAATCGCTGTGGACTCGACGGGGCAGGGGCTGGTGCTTTCTCCGCAATCTTCACCGCCGCTGAGCGAGGGGCAGGTCCCCGCGACATCCCCGCAGGTACTCGAGCTCAGGAAGCAACTCGAGTCAGTACGGTCGTCGACGAGTGGCTCCGAGTAGGGGCTAGCAGTGAGGCAGAAGGTATGGGTGGTTGCTGTGATCGCCGCGGTGTTGGTCCTGGCGATTCCCGTCGCAGCCATGGGCGTAATCGGCACAGCGGTGGTGCTCTTTGCCAGTGGCGAAGGGAGCGAGCAATCGGGGGTGTGCGCTCCTATTGAGTCGACAGCGATGACAGCAATTCCAGGGCCGGGGTCGACGGAGATTTCATTGCAGGAGGAACAGGTCGCAAACGCTGCAGTGATCGTGCACGTGGGATCTGAGGCAAAGATTTCCCAGGCTGGAGTGCTGATCGCGTTGATGGTGGCGCTGCGCGAATCGACACTGCGCAATCTTGCAAACCCGACGGTGCCAGAATCGCTCGAGTATCCGCATGAGGGTGAGGGAAGCGATCTCGACAGTGTCAACGTGTTCCAGCAACGGCCGTCTGCGGGCTGGGGCAGCGTTGAAGAATTGATGACTCCCCGGTACGCGGCTGAAGCGTTCTTCGGCGGCGATGACGGTCCTAACCAGGGAAGTCCGCCTGGTCTGCTGGACACTGCCGGGTGGGAACAGATGGAGCTGGGAGAGGCGGGCCAGGCTGTTCAGGATTCTGCCCATCCTGAGGCCTACGACCAGTGGCGGCCGACCGCTCAGCATCTTTTGCAAGAGCTCGGTGGATCCTGCAGCACCGGAGTCTCAGCTGACGGGTGGACGAACCCAGCCCCAGGGCAGATCACCGGCACGTTTGGTCCACGGGGAATCATCTGCACGGGCGGGATCTGCACTCCCGCTTTTCACGATGCCGTAGATATCGCCAACGCCGCCGGCACCCCGGTCGCCGCAGCAGCAGCCGGAACGGTCTCGGCCGTCTATACCGAATCTATGGGCGGCAACATCGTCGAGATTGATCACGGCGGGGGCGTGACCACCCTCTATGCGCACCTACTCGAGGGGTCGTTCGCTGTTGCACAAGGTGAAGAAGTAGCAGCTGGGCAGACTATTGCGCTGATGGGATCAACAGGATCCGCCTCCACTGGTCCGCACCTGCACTTCGGATTGAGGATTGACGGCACGGCAGTCGACCCTATGACATTCATGGAAGAACAGGGCGTCACGCTCGGCACGAACTAACCACAAGTGGTGCGGGCCAGAAGCTGATCGCGGGTGTGATCTCTAGGCCCGCATCGTTGTGTCTAGAGCGATGATACGTGCTTTGCAAGGTGCTTCGCTCGCTTCCGCTTTCACTTCGTACGCAGAGCGAGCGTACCACCGCTGTCAAGTACGGAGCAAGAGGTAATGGCAGAAGTATTCGCCAGGAGCCGTCAGCAGATGGCGTAGCCACTTGCAGTCACCAGAAGGTGGCACCAACAGCAAGCAGCAGCTGGGGGAAGAAGAAGGTGTTGGCAGGAGCCGCATCGGTCCCCAAAGAATCTTTCAACAATTTTGTCCCAGAAATGGGTCTGCGCACGTACTGAGAGAAGTATGAGGAAAGGAATGACCATGCGTAGATCCCATCGAGGCGGTTCCCAATGAGCAGCACAACACTTGCCCAGAAACACGACAGCCGGCAAGAGCATCTTTGGTTGCATGTCAGCGGCCGTCTTCGCTGCAGTAGCCACGTTGATGACACCGCTCGACAGCGGCTCGTTCGAGGCCGTGTTCGAGGCTGGGTTCCGGGAGAGGGCGGCCATTGGTGGCAGTTGGCAGAGCAAGACGTCATCGATTGGTCAAATGGGACCGATGAGGTGCCCGCGTGCGACGTCTGTGGTTCGCGAGGCCGCTACGGGGGCCGCGCATCGATGACTCCTGTGAGGGTCTGACATGACGAAGCGGAGCGATACTGAAGCAGAGCAGGTGCTGTTGGATAGGCTGCCGCCTCGGCGCCGCAGCTGGGTGCTTTCCTGTTTTTTGGTCGTGGCAGTGGCCGCGATCATGTGGGCACTCCTGAAGCTCACCGGTCAAGAGGCGCTGAGTTGGGTACTGGTGGTCGTCACCGTGGCTATGGTCGCAGGGGCCATGGTGTTCGGGCTGCGTGCCGATCGGCGTGCAGAGATCCTCGACGCGTTCATCGAGTCCACTTGGCGGCGACTTGGGTGGAAGGCCCCCCACCGCAGCATGGTGAAGCACACCAGTTGGACCGGCGGTTGGGTTGGTTTCCCCAGCAAGCTGCAGCTGCGGTATGCGTCGTCGATCGACGACGCGGATCCGGGGTTCTCCGCGATGGTGTTGGAGAACGCTGAACGCAGATTCGGTCAGACCTATCGAGTCGTTCCCCGTTCCGCATCGCTTTGGCGTCCGAAGAGAGCTGGTCATCTCATGCTCGCGCAGCGCGACCAGGAAGACTCAACTCGAGACGAGTGGGAAGACAAGACCGAGCGATTCGTGCATCAGTTGCTCGGTGCTTCGGCGAAGGTTGCAACCACCATGAAGGATGGCACGCCAGCGACGATCGAAGTAGAGCACTCCATGGGTGCGAAGGTCGCCCCATCTGGCTACCGTCAGAGGCTCGAACGAACGATCTTCGCTATGGTGCCCGGGCGCTGGCGAGCGCACTGGGATCTCTCGGCTGAACGAGTACGGTTCGAGCTGCGTCCGGATCTGCCGTCAATGGTGCCGCACGAACCGCAGCCTCTGCCGGACGCAGTCGACACCTACGGTCGGTACCGAAACTTCACGGTCGCTGTCGGCGTCGACGAGGATGGCCGGCACGTCTATTGGGAACCGATCATCAACGCGCACGGACTAGTTACCGGAGGAACCGGAAAAGGGAAAGCGCTGGCACTGTCAACGAACATCCCCACCCCTACGGGCTCGGCACGAATGGGAGATCTCCGTGTCGGTAGCAAGGTGCTCGGCCGCGATGGACGCCCATGCACTGTTACTGCTGTGTTTGACGTAGCATCTCCGACTCTGTATCGGGTAACGCTCTCCGACGGGCAGCAGGTAATAGCCGACGGCAATCATCAATGGGTCGTCTCTCGATTCCATCATCGGAGGATCCCAGCCAACGAGAAGCGCAAGCGTTCGATAGCTACAGCGACTGCGCGCGAAGAACACTCTCAGTGGCTGCTGGCCATAGCCAGCCAGTACGAGCCAGACGAATTCTCGACGTGGGCCCAACTCGGTTCGCTAGTGCTGCCCCTCGGAGCGTGGAAGGACGAAACCGCCCTTAGGTCAGCTTTGAAGATGGTGGACATCGTCGGCAGGAAAATGCCTGCTCACGGAGGTTTCCAAGTAGTGCCCACGGGCGCAGCGCTCCGGGGCTTGGCCGCGAGACTCCAGCAGATGAATGAGAACGTTCGGACGTTGGAGATCGGCGAGGAAGTCCTGTCGACAGAGGAAATGCTTGCGGTGGGCATCCGCGGCCAAGGAGGCCGAGCGGAGTTCTCAATCAAGACCCCAACTGCCTGGCAGCTCCCAGAAGCAGAGCTCCGTATCGATCCCTATGTGCTGGGTGTCTGGCTCGGTGACGGAACGTGCAGGAAGTCAATCGTGACGACGTCGGAATCAGATCTCCCTTCCTTGCTGCAGGAATTTGAAGGAGGAGGCTTCGTTGAGCATTCACGAGCTGCACCCACTGCTCCGACAACGATTGAGATGGGATTTGTCGAGGCATCAACCGGTCAAAGCCTGCATGCGTGCCTGAAGCAGGCAGGCTTGCAGGCAGATGGAGCGAAGCTCGACAAGCGTGTTCCCCCGGAGTATTTACGATCGTCTCGAGAACAACGACTGGCCGTGTTGCAGGGGCTCATGGATGCCGACGGGGGTATCACGGAGGCTGGGCAGTGTGAGCTAACACTGTGCAAATCGGATCTCGCCGCCGATGCTCTGGAGCTAATACGGTCGCTCGGGATCAAAGCGACCGTGAAGATCTCCCCGGCTCAACTGACAGAAGCAGACCCAGATCGACCAGGCGAGAAGCGCCGCAGGGTGACGGGCAATAGACACCGCATCAAGTTCACCACGGATATTCCTGTGTTCCGTCTCGCACGAAAGTCCGTACGGCTGCCATCGTCATTGCGACCGACGCAAACGATGCTGTACATCAAAGACATTGAGCAGCTCGCGCGAGAAGATGCAGCATACGAGCCTGCTCGTTGCATCACAGTGAACAGTGATGACTCGACCTATTTGGTTGAGGGGTCGATACCCACTCATAACACTGCGTTGCTGCACACGTTGACGACAGCGCTATGCCGCGCGGATTTCCGGGTGTGGATTCTCGATGGCAAGCGCATCGAGTTCCTCGGGTTCAGAGACTGGCCCAACGTTGAGCTCGTCGCGTCCAGGATCGAGCACCAGGTTCGGATGTTGCTGGCGGCGCATGACGAGATGGAACGCAGGTATGCGCTGATTGAAGAAGGGAAAGCGCGACTCAGTGATTTTGAGCCGCTGTTTGTCATCATCGATGAATACGCGACCTTCAAAGAGAACGCCACACAGTGGTACTCCGAGGTTCGAGAGAAATCTGACCCGACGAAGCCAGCGGTGTTCGCTCGCATGGCCAACATTGCCCGGCTCGGGCGAAAAGCTGCGATCCACATGGTGGTGGGCTTGCAGCGACCGGACGTCGAGTTCCTAGGCGGCGAAATGAGGGACAATTTCGGTTGGCGGTTCTCGCTAGGGCGTCTGAGTCCTCAGGGCGCGAACATGATGTGGGAGTCCTACGTCATCGGTGTCACCTTGCCAACAAAGACCCGCGGTAGAGGCATCACGCTCGATGCGCGGGGCGAACCAGTGGAAGCCCTCGCTTTGTACACACCAGACCCGGGTGAGCCGCTGAGCGATTCGCAGCAGGAACAGATCGATGCGCTGCACCCAGCAAAAGTGACATGGCCACGAAAGACTTTCGCGGATCCTGACCCAAATCTGGATGACGACGACGGCGAGTCCGTCCCGGTGTACTCCGACTACGCGCAGTTGCGACTGGTCTCGTTCGAGACCGTGCAAGCGCAGCGGTCGGTGCAGATGGTGGAGGAGGAAGCTGAGCTCATCGTGTCACGAGCGGCCGCTGAGAATCAGGATGAAGCGACTGCAGAGGTCGACGACGAAGATCTGTTTGCCGAGTATGGTCCCGTCGACGAACAGCGACCGAGCGAGCTGCAACCGGGCCAGTTGGTGTTGGTCGACCCCGACTTGGATATGTGGGGGGTCGTCTCGCACGAGCCGGAACCAGACATGACGGACTCCGAACTGCTGCTCATCGAGTACCTCGATTTTGAGACCGGCGAAGAAGGTGGGATCTCCGTCGCGCTGTCCGAGCGAGTCCAGTACCGAGTCCCGAAGGAGGAATCATGAGCATCACCGTCTATTCCAAGCCAGCGTGTGTGCAGTGCACAGCCACCTGCAGAGCGCTCGATGACGCTGGTCTTGAGTACACACTGCTCGACGTCACCGCTGACAGCGTTGCGTTGGACACCGTTCGAAGCCTTGGGTACATGCAGGCGCCGGTCGTGGTGTCTGACGTGGGCCACTGGTCAGGGTTTCGGCCCGACCTCATCACTGAGCTGGGGAAGGCAGCATGAACAAGTCCTCGGATCACGACACGCTGGTACTGCTCTTCATCGGCGGTGTAGTCCTGATGGCGCTGGCTTCCTCTGGTGCCTTTGCACTGTTCTCGGAGATGGGCCGTAGCTGGATGCTTGAGCACCAGATACTCGTCACAGACTCAGTGCTGGTCCCGGTCGGTGGGGGTGCGGGTCTGGATCTTCTGCGGGTGGTGCTCATCGCTGCGTGCGTGCTGTTGGCCCTGGTTGCGGGTGTCGCGGTCGCTCGATCGCGAAAGCAGAAGCAGGAAGCGAGTCGACGATGAGAATCTGTCCAGCGGATCACGCTCACGGCGTGAATCTCACCTGCTACATCACTCACCGTTGCGGCTGTGATGAGTGTGTGCGTGCAG
This sequence comes from Agrococcus casei LMG 22410, assembly GCF_900163565.1. Lineage (GTDB taxonomy): Bacteria > Actinomycetota > Actinomycetes > Actinomycetales > Microbacteriaceae > Agrococcus > Agrococcus casei. The sequence continues at coordinate 4,327 of NZ_FUHU01000025.1, read as the reverse complement.
CTGCGCTCTATCGCCGTAAGCGGGCGCTGCGATTGGCAGATCCAGCCGCTCCACCGGCCTTCGTGCCGACGGAGGATGTCGCCTTGCATGTGGCCCGGCTGATGGATGCCGGCAGCACCATCGCCGGCATTGCTGCTGCAGCGGGTGTGCCTCGGTCGCTGCTCGAGCGCATTCGTGACAATCGGGCGTGGGGCAAGCGAGGCACCCGGTTCGCTGCGGCTTCCCGCATTTTGGCGCTGGTCCCGGATGATTCTCCAGCAGTGACTGAGGCGCAACTGGTGCCTTCGTTGGGCTTGCACCGACGAGTGCAGGCGTTGATGGTTGACGGGTGGCCGCTTCGCGCGATCGCTAAGGCTGCAGAGATGGAATACAGCTCATTGCGGGCCTCGCTCTACCGACCTCGAGTACGACTTGGCACAGTGCACAGGATCGATGCCATCTACCGGCACCCGCGCAAGATGCTGGCTGAGCAAGCTGGACCGGTGAGTGACACCGAGAGGCGGCGCACCAGCAGGGCGGCGCAGCGTCGCGGATATCTGCCCGCACTGGCATGGAACGATATCGACGCGGACGCAGGACCAATGGTTACGTCGGCGGACCTCGACGACGTCGACGACGTCGCTGTGGAGCTTGCAGCGCGAGGCCACACGATACCGCTGAGAAGCAAGGAGCGGGCCGCGCTGAGGCGGAGTCGCGCTCAGCTCACCGGACGTTGGGCAGCTTGATGCGTGGCCGGAGGAAGGTAGTCGCGGTTGGTGCATTCTTTACGACGGTGGCTTTAGCCGCGGTCGGCGTTGTTGTTTGGGGCGGTGAGCTCGACCGTGACCTCTCGGTATCCGTGGCAGCGCCTGATCCGATACAGAACGAGTCCGCGCAGATTGCGCTCGCCGAGCTCGCGCAGCTGGAGGAGGCGGAGTCAGAAGCGGCGATCGCTGACTATCGACGCGACTACTTCGGGGGTGGCTGGGCAACAGTCGGTGGTTGCTCGATCCGAAACCTTGTGCTCGAGCGAGATCTCGTCGACGTGCAATGGCTCGGTGCTGACTGCGTCGTCGCAGGCGGCACGCTTCATGATCCATACACGGGCAAGCAGCTGGAGTTTCAGCATGACGCCGTGGCAGAGGACACAAACCCGGGCAGCCAAGGCGTACAGATCGACCACGTCGTTAGCCTGCGCGCAGCATGGTTTGGTGGGGCGTACCTCTGGACTGCAGAAGAGAGGGAAACGTTCGCGAACGATCTAGATAACCTCGTTGCCGTCGACGGCCCTGCAAACAACAGCAAGAACGCTCTAGGGCCGTCTGACTGGTTCGTGCCAGAGAATGCTGCACATCGTTGCAGCTTCGCTACGCAGTATGTGCAGGTTAATGCCAACTGGCAGCTATCGATTTCTAATGCGGATCGAGCCGCGCTGCGCGCGCAACTGGAGCGGTGCGTATGAGCTCCGGCCGCATTGAGCTAACACGATTGTATCAATAATTGATACAATCGTGTTATGGCACTTAAAGATGTTCGCATGCTTGGCGAGATCGCTGAGTATCAATGGGGCATGGTCACTACTGCGCAGGCTGCAGAGATTGGTGTGTCTAGGCTCAAGATGTCTCAGCTGAAGGGGGCAGGTGTGCTTGAGCGAGTCGACCAGGGTGTGTATCGCATTGTTGGGTCCGCTCCGGAGCCGCACGAGGAGATCCTTGCTGCTTGGCTGGCAGTCAGTGGGGGAGACTTTGGGACACTCCAGTCTGATCCGGATGTTGTTGTTGCCGGTGTAGCGGCGTCGCAGATTCATGGGATGGGGGAGCTTGTTCTGTCCAGAATTGACCTGATTTCCGCGAGTGGAAAGCGCAGCAACCGCGCGAACGTTCGGATGCGGCGCGCGCCGAAGATCTCGGATTATTATGTGGGCGAATCTGGTGTTCCTACTATGACTCCGGCGCAAACGATCGCTGATCTCATTCTTGAAGTAGGGGATCTCTCCCTCGTGGGCGATACGCTGCAGGATGGTCGACGGCTCGGCATCGTCGACGAGTATGAACTGCTCGAGCACCTGGACCGTGTCGCTCCTGGTGTGAGGGCGAAAAGTGGGCGGGAGCTGCTCGAGCAGCTTGAGCTGTCTCGACTCGTCGCATGACCGAATCGGAGAATCTGTACAAGGACTGGCGCGGCCTAGAATCAGCCATTCAGCAGGGTGCGCGCCAGGCGGCCGCGGCCGCCGGCTCAAGTTCATCGGCATCGGTGAGTGATCGCAGAAGTCATGCGATTTACGATCGATTTCTTTCGCGAGTCTTTTCCGATGGAGCCGAATCCGGGTGGTTGCTCAAGGGAGGTATGGCGATGCTGGCTAGGGTTCCTGATGCGCGACGAACCAAGGATCTTGACCTTACGGTTTCGGGGCTCGAGCTCGATGAAGCGGTGCGGGACTTGGAGCAGCGAGCTGCGCGCGAGTTCGGTGACCATCTTCAGTTCACGATCGTTAAGCAGCGTCAGAACAGCGCGGCAGAACAGCAGCCGTATCGGGACGCCCGGCAGGTGCATTTCGTTGCGAGAGTCGGGGCGCGCAAAGTCGCGGATATCAAGGTCGACGTCGTGGTGGCGCCAGCTCCCATCGGTGAGGTCGAAGTGGTCGAACCAAGCGAGCGGCTCGCTCTTAGCCGAGCGCTGCCGGATTCGCCGTACCGGCTGTACCCTCTGGTTGACCAGCTTGCGGACAAAGTGTGCGCGACGATGAGCACCTATGGTGCAGCCAATCTTCGATCGACGAGAGTCAAGGACCTCGTTGATCTAGTGATTGCAGCGTCAACGCAAACGGTAAATCAACGCCAGCTGCAGCTCGCGATCGCCACCGAGCGTGTGCGCCGTCGGCTGCCAGATGACGCAGTGTTTGAGATTCCTGAGCATTGGGAGCAGCCTTATGAGCGGCTAGCGGGTGCCACTGCCGCGGTGAATGAGTACGCCACAATGAAGTCCGCTCGTGCGCTGGTCGATGAGTTCCTCGCTCCGGCACTCGGCCAGGATCGGGTGGCGCCGGATCTGGAGTGGCAACCGAGACTTGTGGCTGACGCCCCGGAAGGCACTGGCTGGGTCCGGCCGCATATGCGGGCTTCGGGACCTGTGCGGGGATATCAGCGCGGGGACAGTCTTTAGGCTCGGTGGAGCTATCGCGGGCCTAGCGGCGCGTGGGTTCTTCAGTGAGTGCGCGCGCCGCTAGATCTGCGCAGGGGAGAGATGTCCCGAGGCATGGGCCACTGTGGCGCGCTCGATCCAAAGTTCAGTGGCTGTGGTGAGTAGTACGGATCGTCCGTGAATCGAGTTCTGATCTCTCGTGTGGATTGCGGCGATCTCTGTTGCGGCAGTGTTTTTGGCGAGAGTGGGCATGTATCGCCCGTAGTAGAGATGGCTGCCGTCGTCGAGTGCTTCGGTGATGAGTCCCTGGCGCCGGTGAAGGAGCGACAGAATCTGTGGCTCTATCGGAAGCTCGGGATCGATCCAGTGCCGCCAGACCTGGCCATCAGTGGATATTAGTAGGGCGTGCAAACTGTACTCCTTGGGGTGAGGGTTGTGCGCGTGCGAAGACGATGGTGAGTGTTGTGTTTGGTGCTGCGGCGACCTCAAGCGTGTTGATCCAGTCGCGGTTGCTGAGGCGAATTTCGGCGGTGGAGTCGTCGATGAGGGCGACTCTCTCGTGCCAGGTGCCGGCGAGGTCTATGATTCCGACCATCCGTAGGACGGGGTCGATTCTGCCGTTTCGCAGTGGGCTCTGGAGACGGATGCGGAGATCCGTAGCAGTGATCTGGGAGTCTCCGAAGTGGTTGCGCGTCCACCAAGTGTCGACCTGTGCTTGGTCGAACACAGGGCTCTTTCCGTGCTGGAGCTGCGCGAGTGCCCCGGTGGCGTATGCGGTTGGGTCGAGCCCATTGGGCGTGACGACCCCGAGGTAATAGCGGGTCACGATGTTCCTCCGCGATCGATCTGACATTGCGTTGTGCGGGGAGGAGAGACGCTCGGAGTGCAAGGCCATGATTGTCAGATCGATAACCGGAGGAAACGATGTTTCCGAGCACTCCGAGCGCGCCACCGATTCTAGCCGGTGCGCCTGGCTCTCTGAATAAGGGTATGAATGCGCTGTCGCTCGACGCCAAGATGCCGGGCAATGGTTGCAGGACGGACACCAGCGTCGACGACAGCGAGCAGCAAGCGGTTGCGCTCGAGCGCTGCAGTTTTTGCGCTCTGCTCGACCGCGACGGACGCGGCATGTGCGGCTGCGAGTTGGTCGAGCGGTGCGTTCGCGAGCGCGTCGTGGGGGCTGGTTTTTTTGGGCATTTTTCTCCGG
>NZ_FUHU01000041.1 GCF_900163565.1 Agrococcus casei LMG 22410 | reverse complement strand
GCCGTCACACTGGCGGCATAAACCCCCCGACTCAACCAAACCCTCAGCAGACCCGTCACTCCCTCGACTGGGTCTACGAACACTGGATCGATGCACCCCTGGCTGCCGACACCCTCGCTCGCGTCCGGGTCATTGCCACCGACCACGACGTGTGGGTCGGACAGGTCCTGGTCGTCGATCGTGACGGCGCGAACGTCGCCTACTGGTCGGACGCGGAAACGATCACGCACTGGCGCGACCGTGCCGCACTCGACTGGGGTCTATCCGGCGTGGCCATGTGGACCCTCGGCCAGGAGGACCTGCGCGTGTGGGAGCGCCTGGCCGGTGGCGAACTGCCGCAGGACACGAAGGTACTCAACGGGTAACCGATCATCACCGCGTGCCGCCCGGTACGCCTCAACGAACAAGGAGGAGAACACACATGGTCAAGATTCGTAAGCAACTTATCCCCTCGATGCAGATGGCCAACGGCACCGCGAACCGGTGCGAGTGGCTGACAATCCATGAGACTGCGAATACGTCAGTCGGCGCGAACGCCGCCGCTCACGCCAACCTGCAGGCGGGGTTCTGGCCTCACGCATCCTGGCACTGGAGCGTTGACGCTATCGAAGCGGTGCAGTCCTACCTGCACAATCGACAGCTGCGTCACGCGGGTGACGGCGCATGGGGCACGGGCAACGCTCACTCCATCGCAATCGAGATATGCGTCAACAGCGACATGTCTCGTGCGGCGGCTCGCGAGAACGCTGCTCAGCTCGCAGCGAAGATTCTTCGGGAGGAGGGCATCCCGATCAGTCGCATGGTCCAGCACAACAAGTGGAGCAGCGAGGACAAGAACTGCCCGACGTTCATGCGCGCCAACGGCGGCAAGCTGTGGCGCGAGTTCGTCGCTCGAGTGCGTGCTCTTCTGGGATCGCCCGATGCCCCGGCACCCGACCCCAAGCCCAAGCCACCGGCAACCGGCAAGAAGTCCATCTCGCAGCTCGCCACCGAAGTGCTCGACGGGAAGTGGGGCAACGACCCTCGCCGCTCGCAGCAGCTCCGAGCGGCAGGCTATGACGCTGCCGCCGTGCAGGCCGAAGTGAATCGACGCCTCGGGCTCGGCGGCTCGAAGCCCACGCCGAAGCCAGCGGGCAAGACCATCTCGCAGCTTGCCGACGAGGTCATGGCCGGGAAGCACGGCAACGGCGACGCGCGCAAGAAGTCGTTGGGCTCGAACTACAACGCTGTGCAGGCCGAGGTCAATCGACGCCTGAGTGGCGGCGGCTCCGGTGGCGGCAAGTCTGTCTCGCAGCTGGCGACCGAGGTGCTCCGCGGAGATTGGGGTAACGACCCCGATCGTAAGCGTCGCCTCGAAGCGGCGGGCTACAACTACCACGCCGTGCAGGCCGAGGTGAACCGGAGGATCTAGTGCCAACAATGAGCGAACTAATCGAACTCGCTCCCTGGCTGGCGGCCGTCGTCATCGTCGTGTCTGTCGTCGTGTTCATTACGACGAAGGTCGTGCCGGTGGTCCGCAAGTTCTCGCGGTTCCTCGACGACGTACTGGGCGCTCCACCGCGACTTGGCATGGCCAGACGTTTGTCGCTCATGGAGCGGGTCGCCTCTATTGAGTCGGTCATAGTCGGGACGCCCGCGAGCCCTGGTGTGACGGCGCGACCCGGGCTCGATGCTCGGGTCGCGCTCATTGAGCACGAGGTGACGACGAACCACGGCACTTCATTGAAGGACGCCGTCAAGCGCACCGAGGAGCGCGTCACCAAAGTGACCGGCGACGTCGAGAAGGTTCGCATGAACCTTCATGAGCACATCACCGAATCTGAACCGATCCGGCAGCAGGTCGACGACCTTCACGCCAAGTACACGAAGGAGTAACCCATGTCCGAAACATCGACCCAGCAGCAGCACCCTTGGCGGTCCGCTGCGCGAACCGCCCTGCAGACGGCGGTCGTGCTCGTGGCTGCAGCGATCGTCGCCGGTCCTGAGATCGCGGCGTTCGTCGAACAGTTCTGGCCGGGCTCGCCCGTGCCCGCGTGGATCGCTGCGGCGGTCGCGTTCCTCTCCGCGGCGTCGGGCCTCTTGGCTCGGCTGTCCGCGCTCCCGGCAGTCGATCGGCTGTTGGAGCACATCGTCCGGCTTGGTTCCGCCCCTGGCGTGGATCGTGCCAACACTCCCTGACGTCGCGTGACGTGAAACGGCCCCCGGGTCGGAGCCTTCGTGGTTCCGGCTCGGGGGCCGTTTTTTCGTTCCCGGGTTAGCGGGCGTCGGCGGTGATCTGCGCAGCCATTTTGTGGGCCTTCGCGACTTCGCTTCGGCTCCATGCCTCGATCACGAGCACTTCTCCCTCGGGTGTCGTGATGGTGAGGTAGGTCGCGGAGTTCAAGAACCCGCTGCTGGGTCCGGCGGTGACGGTCGCGACCGAGCCGGGGCCGAGTGGCCACTTCCCGGGTCGCCATGACAGTGCGGCCGAGCGGATCAGCACTCCGCCCTTGTACTTGAATTGGGTGATGGTCGGTGCCTTTGCCATGGTCATGGTCCCTTTGTGCTGGCGTTGTCGGCGGGGCCGGTCGTGGCTCCGTTGTGCTTGAGCTGTTGCATAGTTCCTCCTGGTCGGGGCCACCCGGTAGGTTGGCCGTATGGAATCATCGTTTGACATCGAAAGCAAGGTCGACCCGATGGAGGCCGAGAACGCTGTGAACCAGGCCCGCAAAGAGGTCGCCCAGCGTTACGACTTCCGCAACGTCGGCGCCGACATCTCATGGCAGGGCGAGAAGGTGCTGATCAAGGCGAACTCCGAAGAGCGCGTCAAGGCAGTTCTCGACGTCATGCAGACCAAGTTCATCAAGCGCGGCATCGAACTCAAGATGCTCGAGACCGGCGACCCCTACCCCAGTGGCAAGGAGTATCGCATTGAGATTGTTCTGAAAAACGGCATCTCGACCGAGAACGCCAAGAAGATTCAGAAGGTCATCCGCGAGCAGGCGCCGAAGACGGTCAAGAGCCAGATCCAGGGTGAAGAGCTGCGCGTGAGCTCAAAGAGCCGCGACGACCTGCAGAACACCATTCGCTTGCTGAAGTCAGAGGACTTCGACATCGACCTGCAGTTCAGCAACTATCGCTAGCTGACGCGAGTGGACTTCTTCTGGGCGCTCCTGGACTTTCCGGGCTCAGACGTCATCACGACGATCATTCTCGTAATCGACGTGATTCTCAGAATTGTCGCGCTCGTCATCATCCCCTACAACCGCAGGCCAGCTGCCTCAATGGCTTGGCTGCTGCTCATCATGATCAACCCGATCATCGGGTGGCTCATCTTCAGCGTGCTCGGCAACACGAGGCTGCCAAAAGCGCGACGCAAGAAAATGCGCGAGATCATGAGTCTCATCGAGGCGCGAGTTCGCGACGCCGAGGACGACAAGGACGCCAACCGCACAGCGGCCTGGTTCCCGGGCGTGCTGAAGCTCAACCGATCACTGACCAATATGCCTCACGTGGGCGGCAACGCCATCACGGTCATCTCCGAGTTCGACGCGCAGCTCGACGCCATGGTGCGCGCCATCGACAGCGCGACACAGCGCGTGCACGTCGAGTTCTACCTCATGGTCGAGTCGACCAGAACACGCCGCCTCTTCGATGCTTTGGCACGAGCGCGCGAGCGCGGCGTCGAAGTGCGAGTGCTGATCGACCACATTACGGCCGTCCGATACCCGCGCACGAAAGAGACGCGCGAGCGCCTCGAGCACATGGGCGCCGAGCTGCACTACATGATGCCGTTGCGTCCCTGGAAGGGCCAGTGGCAGCGCATCGACCTGCGCAACCACCGCAAGCTCGTCGTCATCGACGGCCGCGTGGGGTTCGTCGGCTCGCTCAACCTGATCGACCCGTCGTACCTGTGGAAGAAGAACATCCGTCGTGGCCTCATCTGGCGTGACCTCTGGATCGAAGTCCGCGGTCCGCTCGTCACCGAACTCGAAGCGCTCTTCCTCTCTGACTGGTGGCTCGAGTCAAACGAGCTGCTCTCTGTGCTCGAGACCGACGAGCGGCCGGGCGAGATCGAGGCATCCCTGATTCCCAGCGGTCCCGGCTTTAGCGGCGAGGTCAACCTGCGCGTGTTCAACGAGCTCGTGCACAGTGCCGAAGAGCGACTCGTCATCGTCAGCCCGTACTTCGTACCTGACGACACCATGAGTTACGCAATCACCTCCGCGGCGCTTCGAGGCGTTCGAGTCGAACTCTACGCGAGCGCCATCGGCGACCAGTTCTGGACCTTCCATGCGCAGCGTTCGTACTACGAGAGCCTGCTGCGGCACGGCGTGAAGATCTACCTCTACTCAGAGCCCACCGTGCTGCACTCGAAGTTCATGACCTTCGACAACGACGCGGCGATCGTCGGCTCGTCGAACATCGACATGCGATCGTTTGGCCTCAACTTCGAGGTATCGGTTCTGACCGAGGGCCGCGAGATGGTCGAAGAGCTCAATCGTGTCGCCGACCAGTACCGTCGCTCGTCGCACCTGCTCACGCTCGAGAGCTGGCTGCAGCGCCCCGCCGTGACGCGAGTGTTCGACAACGTCGCGCGACTCAGCTCGGCCCTGCAGTAGCCCGAACTGCAGTGAGCCTACGAGTCGCGCGAGATGCGAATCATCTCTTCACGCGGAACGACCTTGATGCGCTCCCTGCCGTGCGGCTCACCCAGTGAGACTTCGTGCGCGTCTAGCTTCGCCCATCCGCCGATGTCGGTGAACTGCACTCCGCGCTCTGCAAGCAGCGCAGTCACGGCGTCTTCTTCGGGCGCCTCTGGCTGCCACCACTTGGCCTCGTCAGCGAGCAGGCCCTCGATGGTCTCTTTCGCATCAGACTTGGTGGCGCCGATCAGGCCGACCGGCCCGCGCTTGATCCAGCCAGTCGCGTAGACGCCGGCAACCTGCTCGCCGTCTGCGACGACGCGACCGCCCTCGTTCGGGATCACGCCGCGCATCTCGTCGAACGGAACACCGTCGAGCGGCGAAGAGTAGTAGCCGACTGCGCGGTACACAGCCTGCACCGGAAACTCGCGGAATTCGCCCGTGCCCTCGAGGCCACCGTCGACCGGGCGCGTGCGCTCGATGCGCAGCGACTCGACCTTGCCGTCGCCGAGCACTGCATCGGGCTTCGACCAGAAGTGCAGGTGCAGGCGACGGCTCGCCGAACCGGTCTCGCGCTCGCGCCACTTGCCGAGCACTCGCGAGATCACGAGGATCTGCTTGTTCTTCTTCTGCTCTTCTTCGTCGGGGTCGACGCCGAAGTCGTCGTCGTAGAGCACCATGTCGACGTCATTCAGGTCGCCCAGCTCGCGCAGCTCGAGCGGCGTGAACTTCACGCCGAGCGGGCCGCGGCGGCCGAACACGTGCACGTCGGTGACGGGAGACGCCTTGAGGCCGTCGAGCACGTTGTCGGGCACCTCGGTCGGCAGCAGGTCTTCGGGGTGCTTCGCGAGCACGCGGGCGACGTCGAGCGCCACGTTGCCGTTGCCGATGACCGCGATCTCACGCGCTTCGAGCGGCCACTCGCGCGGCACATCGGGGTGGCCGTCGTACCACGAGACGAAGTCTGCGGCACCGTACGAGCCGTCGAGGTCGATGCCGTCGATGGCGAGCGGTGCGTCCTTCGAGGCTCCGGTCGAGAAGATCACGGCGTTGTAGTGGCGCTTGAAGTCGTCGAGGGTGATGTCGGTGCCGAAGTGCACGTTGCCGAACAGCCTGACCACGCCTGACTCGAGCACCTCGCGCAGGGCATTGATGATCGCCTTGATACGCGGATGGTCGGGTGCGACGCCGTACCGCACCAGTCCGTAGGGGGCCGGCAGGGCCTCAAACAGGTCGATGCTGACTTCGCGGTCAGCGGCTGCCTTCTTGAGGATGTCGGCTGCGTAGATGCCAGCCGGGCCAGCGCCGACGATTGCAATGCGAATAGGTGCCACTCGTGAAGCCTCCGGTTACTTGATTCGAGCGATGACGCTGCGCGAGAACTCTTCGAGTCCGCGGCGGACGGGCCCCCGCGGCAGGTCTTCGAGTGTGCGCAGCGCGCGCTGCTGCCAGTCTCGAGCGACCTGCATCGTCTGCTCGGTCACCTCGTGAGCCGCCAGCGCTGCGACAGCACTGTCGAACTCTGCTGATTCTGTGTCTGCGAGCCGCTCGAGCAGGGCGGCGGAGTCTGCGTCGCCGCGCTGCTGCAGCAGCAGCGTCGGCAGCGTCGCGACGCCGGCCTTCACGTCGGTGCCCGCAGGCTTGCCCGTCTCGGGGCTGAATGAGAGGTCGATCACGTCGTCGACCAGCTGGAAGGCCACGCCGATCGCCTCGCCGAACTCGCGCATCGGCTGGCGGTAGCGGTCGTCGGCGTTCGAGACGACGACACCGAGCTCGGCCGCAGCTGCGATGAGTGATCCGGTCTTGTCAGCGAGCACCTGGATGTAGTGCTCGACAGGGTCTTCGTCGCGGGGCCCGAGGGTCTCGTGCATCTGACCGAGGCACAGGCGCTCGAACGTGCTGGCCTGCAGGATGCCGACTTCGGTGCCCAGCGGCGCCCCGAGCTGGGCCGCCTTCGCGAACAGCAGGTCGCCGCCGAGGATCGCCATGGAGTTGCCCCACACGACGTGCGCGCTCGGAACGCCGCGCCGCACATCCGACTCGTCCATGACGTCGTCGTGGTACAGGCTCGCCAGGTGCGTGATCTCGACGATGATGGCTGCGTCGATGACCTCCTGCGATGCGCCCTCGCCGAGCTGCGCCGCAAGCAGCAGCAGCATGGGGCGGACGCGCTTGCCGCCGGCCTCCATGAGGTAGCGCGACAGTGCGTCGACGACGGGGTCGGTCACTGCCAGCTGGTCTGTGAGCCGGCTCTCGACCTGCTCGAGCCCTTCGTCGAGGGCGTTGAGTGCCGCACGCTCGGCCGGAAGGGCGAAGCGTGCGCGAGTGAGTCCGAATGCTTCTGCGATGCTCGCCATCAGTCTTCTGCGTTGTCTTTCAGTACGAAGGGCATGCGAAGGTGCTTGTCGCGCGGCTTGAAGCCACGGTGCATCGCAACGATGCCCATGCTGAGGTTGCGGTGCGCGACGCGCGTGAATCCTGACGAGCGGAGCCACTGACTCAGCGTGCCCTGGTCGGGCCACTTCTGAATCGACTCGAGCAGGTAGTCGTATGAGTCGGGGTTCGACGACATGAGCTTCGCCATGCCGGGAATCGCGATCTTCATGTAGGTCTCGTAGCCGCGCTTGACGACGCCGACGGGCGGGTGCGAGAACTCGGCGATCAGCACGCGGCCGCCTGGCTTCAGCACCCTGAAGAACTCGGCGAGCGCCTGCTTGGGCTTCTGCACGTTGCGCAGGCCGTACGAGATGGTGACGGCGTCGAACGAGTTGTCGTCGAAGGGCAGCTCTTCTGCCGATGCGTGGATGAACTCGAGATCGGGGTTGCGCTTGCGGCCCTCGGCGATCATGCCCTCAGAGAGGTCGACGCAGGTGACGAGGGCACCGGCCTTCGCCATGGGAGCTGCGCTCGAGCCGGTTCCGGCGGCGACATCGAGAATTCGCTCGCCCGGCTTCACGCGCACCGCCCGAGTCATCTGCAGACGCCAGAGCTGCGCCTGACCGAAGGTCATCAGCGTGTTCATGGTGTCGTAGCGCTTGGCGGTGTCGTCGAACATACGAGCAACGTCGTCTGGTTGCTTCTCCTGGTCTGCGGCACTCACACCCTCCATCCTAGACCGCCTGGCAATCGGGCCTCACAGCGAGCGCCGCGCATACAATTGAGCCCGTGCACACACCCGTCGCTCTCACCGCTCGCACCGAGCCGTTCACCGGGTCGGCACCGCTTCGCTACTCCGACGCACGCAATCCGCTCGCCTTCCTGAAGGGCGACGAGGGCATCGTCGGCATCGGCGAGACGCTGCGCCTCACGTTCACCGGCCGCAGCCGCTTCGCAGACGCCGCGGCCGCCTGGGCGGCGATCTGCGCATCCGCCACCGTCGACGATCCGATGCAGCTGCCCGGCACCGGCCTCGTCGCCTTCGGAGCCTTCGCGTTCGACGACGAGTCGCAGGCCGAGAGCGTGCTCGTGATTCCGCAGGCGGTCATCGGCGAGTCAGGCGACGACCGCTGGGTCACGCGCATCACCCTCGACCAAGAGGATTCGAGCGCTCCCCTGCCCGACCTGCTCGCCGAGACCGACATCGACGAGATGCGCGTCGACTTCACGCACGGCCGCATCTCGGGCGCCGCATACGAGGGCGCGGTCGTGGGGGCGCTCGAGCAGATCCGCACCGCAGACGTCTCAAAGCTGGTCATCGCGAGAGATCTCGAAGGGCGCCTGCCCGCCGGAGGCGATCTGCGCAGCGTCATCCGCGGTCTCAGACGCCGCTACCCGACCGCGATGGCGTACGCCGTCGACGGGCTGATCGGCGCATCCCCCGAGACGCTCGTGCGGGTTCGCGGCGGCGACCTGTTCACGCGCGTGCTTGCGGGCACTGCCGCACGGGGCGCGACGAAGCCCCTGGATGCCGAGGCGGCCGAGTCGCTCAGCGCAAGCGGCAAGAACTCCCGCGAGCATGCCCTCGCCGTCGAGAGCGCCCTGGCGTCGCTCGCCGAGGTCGGCGTCGAGCCGGCCGAGAGCGAGCCGTTCACGCTGCAGCTGCCGAACCTCTGGCACCTGGCAACCGACATCACCGGGTCGATCGGCGATGCGACGGTGTTCGAGGTCATGGACGCGCTGCACCCCACCGCCGCTGTCGGCGGAACTCCGACTGCGGAGGCCCTGCCGCGCATCCGCCGCATCGAAGGACTCGATCGGATGCGCTACGCAGGTCCGGTGGGCTGGGTCGACGCAGCGGGCAATGCGACGTGGGCGATCGCCCTCAGAGGCGCCGAGGTCGCGGCGAACGGCACGATCAGGGCCTTCGCGGGCGCGGGCATCGTCGAGGGCAGCGACCCGGCAGCCGAGCTGCGCGAGACCGAGATCAAGTTCAGGCCCATTCGCGACGCCTTCGCAGACCCGCTGCCAGAAGACGCGAGCTGAGCGCCAGCCTCACTCGGCCTCTGGCACGTCTCCCGTGGCGATGAGCCGCTCGCGCTCTGACTTGACGTTGAAGTCGGCCTTCGGCCACTCGGGCGAAATCGACTCGAGCGCATCGGTGAGCAGGTGCTGCACCGCGAGGCGCGCGAACCACTTGCGGTTCGCCGGCACCACGTGCCAGGGCGAGGCGTCGGTCGTCGTCTTCTGGATCGCCAGCTGGTAGGCGTGCTGGTAGGCATCCCAGTGCTCGCGCTCGTCGATGTCGCCGGGGTTGAACTTCCAGTGCTTGTCGGGGCGGTCGAGCCGCTCGAGGAGGCGCTCGCCCTGCTCTTCGCGCGAGATGTGCAGCATGACCTTGATGAGCACGGTGCCGCTCTCGTGCAGCTCCTTCTCGAAGTCGGCGATCGCGGCGTAGCGGCGCTCGAGCTCTTCTTCGTCGGCCCAGCCGTGCACGCGGTGGATCAGCACGTCTTCGTACTGCGACCGGTCGAAGACGCCGATCATGCCGGGCTCGGGAACAGCCTTGCGGATGCGCCACAGGAAGTCGTGCTGCTTCTCTTCGTCGGTCGGCGCCTTGAAGCCCGTGATCTGCACACCCTGCGGGTCGACCTGGCCGACCACGTGACGCACGATGCCGCCCTTGCCCGCGGTGTCCATGCCCTGGATCATCAGCAGCACCGAACGCGTCGAGCCCGCCTTCGACGATGCAAAGAGGCGCTCCTGCAGCTCGGAGAGGTGATCGGCGCCATCGGCGAGGTCGTCTTCGCCGTCTGCCTTCTTGCCGTCGTACGCGGGCGTCGACTGCGGGTCGATGCTCGAGAGGTCGAAGTTCGGGTCGGTCACGCGCAGGGCGTCGGCAATGTCGCTCATGCACCCACCCTAATCTCCTGAGGGCTCCTCGTGCAGTCTCACTTCGATGACGCAGGTGCTCTTCTCGGTCAGCGCCCGCTCGAGACCGGCCCTGTCTGTCACGAGCACGTGCGCCCATCCGTATGCCTCGGCGAGGCCCTTGAAGTCTGCTCGCACCGGCGTCGTGAGCACGCGCGTGAAGTCTGCCTCGTCGGCGCTCTGCCGCACCTCGAGGTCGTCGAAGATCGTGCCGCCGCCGTCGTCGCCGATCACGATCTGCACGCGCGGCCGCTGCTCTGCCGGGTTCACCAGCAGCGATGCGGCGTCGTGCAGCGCGGTGATGTCGCCGACGAGGATGCGCGTCACACCGCCGCGCGCCGAGCGGTCGAGCGCCGCTGCGACGCCGAGCCCGGTCGCGATGGTGCCGTCGATGCCGGCGAGGCCGCGGTTGGAGTGCACCGTGATCGCCTTGCCCGTGACCGTGCGGTCGAGCACCCGGATGAGTCGCGATGCCCCGAGCACGAGCCGGTCGTGGGGCCACGTGTGCTCCCACACGCTGCGCACGAGGGTCTCGCGGTCGACCGGCCTGCGTGCCTGCCGCAGCCCCTCTTTGGCGAGTTCGCGGCGGTTCAGGCCCTCGATCGAGAGCGGCTCTTCAGCGGCCTCGCGCGCCTTGCGGTCGGAGACGACCCATCGCCCGAGCCACGAGCGGTCGGTCTCGGTGCTGGCGGCGGTCAGGCGCCCTCGCAGCGGCGTGCCCGGCAGGTTCTCGCCCGCGCGCGCGGCCACCAGCACCTCGTCGGCAGTCGCCAGCAGGCGTGCCGTGGAGCGCGACAGCGTGGGATGCCCGAACACGATCACGCGGCGCACCTCTGCCGCGAGCTCGGTCTCGAGCAGCTGCACACTCACGCACTCGCGGCCGAGGCGAGCACCGCTCGAGGGCTCTGCGATGAGCGGCACCGACAGCCGCTGGGCGAGCAGATTCGGGTCTTGGCCGTCACGCAGCGCGTCAGCCCCGGCAAGCACGACGGTGCCCGGCTTCGGCGCGACGGCGATCTCTGGCAGCTCGTCACGCCGCGGAGCCTCGAGCGTCGGCGGCTCGGCGAGCATGTCGGCATCTGAGAGCGGTTCGCGCAGGCGCACGTTGAGCTGCACGGGGCCCGGGTCTGCGTCTTGGTCGGTGACGTGGTCGGCGGATGCGCCGATCGCGGCGGCGAAAGCGGCACGGGCATCGTGGTCGGGCCGGGTGAGGGCATCGGCCTCGATCGTGCGTGCAGCGCGCACGATGCCGCTGAACAGCGTCGCCTGGTCGGTCGTCTGGTTGGCGCGCACGCCCTGCAGCTCAGCCGGACGGTCGGCGGTCAGCAGCAGCATCGGAACATCCGAGTGGTGCGCTTCGAGCACCGCTGGCACGAGGTTTGCGACGGCGGTGCCGCTGGTCACGACGACCGGCGCCGGAACCCCCGTCTCGCGGGCCAGGCCCAGCGCGAAGAATGCGGCCGAGCGCTCGTCGATGCGCACGTGCAGACGGATGCGCCCAGCGCGTTCCTGCGCAGCCGCGGCGAGCGCAAGGGCCTGCGAGCGAGACCCGGGGCAGACCACGAGATCGGTGACGCCGCAGGCGATCAGCGCTGCGATCAGTCGAGCGGAGTACTGGCCGGCGCTGTAGTGCTGGCCCGCGTCAGGCACCGAGCTGGCCGCCATTGCCGCGGTCGGTTCGCTGCGCGTCGTCGTCAGTGTCGGCGGCGGCATCAGCCTCGGCCGCCTCGTCTGCCGCAGCCGGCGCTTCTTCGTCGTGCCGTGCATCCGGCTCGTCTGACTCCGGCGACTCGGCCGCAAGACGCTCGCGCTCGGCGGCCTCTTCTGCCTCGAGCGCCTCAAGCTGCTCTTCGATCTCGCGAATGCGCTGGTCGGTCTCTTCTGTGCTGATCGCAGGTGCGCTCGAGCCGAACCGAGGGTCGTCATCGCCACGAACGGGCGCCTCTGCCGCTGCGCTCGCAGACCGCTTGCCCCACATGACCCACAGCAGCGGGCCCACGATGGGCAGCACGATCACGATCAGAAACCAGAGCGGGCGATTCAGCCGGCGAATGCGGCTGCGATCGGT
Organism: Agrococcus casei LMG 22410; assembly: GCF_900163565.1. Taxonomy (GTDB): domain Bacteria; phylum Actinomycetota; class Actinomycetes; order Actinomycetales; family Microbacteriaceae; genus Agrococcus; species Agrococcus casei. Next base: position 92,934 of record NZ_FUHU01000041.1, on the reverse strand, counting down.
GAAGCTCAGGTCGAAGAGGGCGTACACGAGCGCCACAAGAGCGATCAGCGCGCCACCTAGCAGAATCCTGGGCATGCATCCAGGGTACCGTTCGCCGTGAGCGGGCAGGTGCGGGTGCGCTGATGGCTGAACTGCGCAGTGCCGCAAGGACCTCGCGGGCGAATTAGAATGGGTGCAGTGTCTGCCTTTCTGAAGTACGCCGCCATCCGCATGGCGCTGTTCATCGTGCCGTTCGGCCTGCTGGTCGCAGTGGGCTGGAACCCGCTGCTCTCGGGCGGCATCGCCCTCGTGTTCGCGTTCTGCGCGGCCTACATCTTCTTCGGCAAGCAGAAGCGCGAGCTCGACGAGGCGATGCAGCGGGCGGCCGAGAAGCGCAAGAGTCGCGAGAACGAGACCGGCGCAGTGCGCGGCGAAGACGAGGCCAGCGAAGACGCGCTGACTGCCGAGTCACACCCCGAAGAGGCTGACGAAGCCGCGTCAGAGGACGCAGCCGACGTCGCTGGTGAGCACGACAGCACGGTTGAGAACGACGGCGCAGACGACGGCGAAAGCGCCGACGACCAGGACCGCGCGTAGCCGCTGCCTACAGGTACGGGTTGTTGAAGCCCGTCACGCCGCCCCAGAAGGCCAGGCCGAAGCCGACTCCGACCAGCAGTGCGCTGATGCCTGAGAGCGAGAGGCCGAGGATGAAGTCTTTGGTGCGATTGCCCATGCCCACGATGACGACGGCGGGCAGCGCGATGAGCATGACGAGCATCACCCATGCCCCGTGCATGAGCACGAGCGAGTAGATGCCGACGACGGTGAACGGCAGCAGCATCAGCAGACCGTAGAGCACGCGCGAGAACGTGCGCCCCACGAGGGTCGCGAGCGTGCGCTTGCCGACGGCGCGGTCGCTGTCGATGTCGCGGATGTTGTTGACCAGCATCGAGGCAGCCGCGAATGAGCCCATCGCGAGCCCGACGTAGATCGCGTCTTCGCTGATGGTTCCGCCGCTCATCGCGTAGACCGTGCCGACGACCGGCACCGGACCGAAGAACACGAACGAGACGACTTCGCCGAGGGCCATGTAGCCGTAGGGACGCTTGCCGCCCGTGTAGAACCAGGCCGCCAGGATCGCGACGACGCCGACTGCGAGCAGCCACCACAGCTGCGTGATGAGCACGATCGCCAGGCCGGCCGCTGCGCCGAGGGCGAGGAACGTCAGCGCCACATTGCGCACGGTCTTGGCTTCGGCCTTGCCCGAGCCCGTGAGTCGCGAGGGCCCCGTGCGCTGCTCGTCAGTGCCGCGAATGCCGTCGGAGTAGTCGTTGGCGAAGTTGACGCCGATCTGCAGGAAGAGCGCGAGCGCCAGGCAGAGCAGCCCGATGGGCAGCGAGAACACCTGCGAGTATGCGGCGATGCCGCTTCCGGCGGCCACGGTTCCGACCGCCATGCCGAGGGTGCGAAGGCGTGCGCCAGCGATCCAGTCGCCGGCTGTGACCCTGTGGGTGCCCTCGATCACAGCGTTGCGCTTTGCGGGGTTGCCGCTGCGCCTTGCCGCGGCGTCGCGCCCCGCCCTCGTGCTGCTTCGTCTCTGCTTTGCCATAGCCACCAAGGCTACCCGTCAGCCGAACAGGCGGCGACGCGGACGCTGGGCTGTGCGCGAGGCGACGAGACGCTTCAGCTTCTTGCGATCGGGCTTGCCCGTGTGCGTGGTCGGGATGACCGAGACCGTGACGACGTGATTGGGCCTGGCCGCCTTGCCGAGGGCGTTGCCGACTGCAGCGCGAAGCTCGTCGATGGAGGGGCGCGTGGTGGTGACGACCACCGGCACCTCTCCCCACTTGTCGTCGGGCGTCGAGACGACCACGGCATCCGACGCGAACACCTGCACGACGTGCTCGATGGCAGCGAGCGAGATCTTGAGTCCGCCAGAGATGATGACGTCGTCGATGCGGCCTGAGATCTGCAGCTGCCCGCCGATGAGCGAGCCTGCGTCGCCGGTGCGATACCAGCGCGTGCCTGCGGCGTCGTGGTAGAACCGCGACTCGGTCAGCGCTTCGTTGTCGACGTAGCCGTCGGCCAGCGACGGGCCCGAGACCTCGATCTGGTCGGTGATGCGAATCTTCATGTCGCCGAGTGGCCGGCCGTCCCAGACGCAGCCGCCGCAGGTCTCGGTGGCGCCGTATGTGCGGGTGACGCTCCAGCCGATCATCGATGCGCGCTCGATGAGACCGACGGGCGCGCGCTGCCCGCCCAGCAGGATGCGATCGAAGCGGCGGATTGGCGCGATGAACGAGCGGTCGAGCTCTGCGGCATCGACGAGGCGGGCGAGCTGCGTGGGCACGAGCGAGGTGTAGCGACGCTCGTGCGTGAGCTGCTGTGCGGCCTCGACGAACGCCTCAGCCGTGAACGAGCCAGAGGTGCGGATGAGGTCTGCGCCGCTGGCCGCATTGCGCCACTGCACGTTCTTGGCTGCGATGAACTGCTCTGGAAGCGACAGCACCCACTGGCCAGGGCCCCCGAGCCGCTCGTTGGCAGCATCAGTCGACGCCTGGGTCGCCTCGTCAGAGAGCTGCACCCGCTTGGGTGCGCTCGATGATCCTGAGGTCTCGACGATGATGCCCATCAGAACCGCCAGGGGTGGTCGGACCAGTCGGGGTCGCGCTTGCCAAGGAACGCGTCGCGGCCCTCTGCGGCTTCGTCGGTGCCGTAGGCGAGCCTGGTGGCCTCGCCCGCGAAGATCTGCTGGCCGACGAGGCCGTCGTCGACGGCGTTGAACGCGTACTTCAGCATGCGGATCGCGGTCGGGCTCTTCGTGAGGATCTCGCGCGCCCATTCGACCGCGGTCGCCTCGAGCTCTTCGTGGGGAACGGATGCGTTGATCGCCCCGGCAGCGAGGGCTCGGTCGGCAGAGTACTCACGGGCGAGGAAGAACACCTCGCGCGCGAACTTCTGGCCGGTCTGCCGCGCCATGTACGCGCTGCCGTAGCCGGCGTCGAACGAGCCGACGTCGGCGTCGGTCTGCTTGAACTTGCCGTGCTCGCGACTCGCGATCGTGAGGTCGCAGACGACGTGCAGCGAGTGACCGCCGCCAGCCGCCCATCCGGGGACCACTGCGATGACGACCTTGGGCATGAAGCGAATGAGTCGCTGCACCTCGAGGATGTGCAGGCGGCCCGCGCGCGCCGAGGCGATGGGAGACGAGTCTGCTGTGCCGTCTTGGTACTTGTAGCCGTCTTTGCCGCGCACGCGCTGGTCGCCGCCGGAGCAGAACGCCCAGCCGCCGTCTTTCGCGCTCGGGCCGTTGCCGGTCAGCAGCACGACGCCCACGCGCGGGTCGGTGCGCGCGTCTTCGAGCGCCGCGTAGAGCTCGTCGACCGTGTGCGGCCGGAACGCGTTGCGCACCTCTGGGCGGTTGAACGCGATGCGGGCGATGGCGCCGTCGTGGGAGCGGTGCGCGGTGATGTCGGTGAATGCCTCAGAGTGCGGTGCAGGCACCCAGACGGACGGGTCGAACAGATCAGAAACGCTCACAGCATCAGCCTAGCGACCTCGACTGACACGGGGCTTTTCACTGGCACCCGGCCTCAGGCGACGAGGACGATCAGCGCGAGCGGGAGCGCCGGGTTCGAGATCACGATGGTCAGCGTCGCGATGACTCCGGCGATGATGTTGAGGGCGCCGCGCTTGACGAAGCAGCCCACGATCGAGGCCAGCAGCGCGAGCGTGCAGATGCCCCACCACGGCATGATCGAGAAGAACACCTGCGGGTCGCCCTGGTTGACCATCGCGCCGTAGCCGATGCCGGCCACGATCAGGTGCAGCAGCGTGAGCGCCATCGCGGCGATGCCCCAGACGATTGACTTGCGCACCTTCTGGTCGGGTGCCAGGCGCGTGCCCACGACCCACGGCACGTCGTCTGATCCGGCAGTCGGCCCGGACGAGACGCCGTCCTTGAGCAGAGCGGGGCCGGCTGGCTGCATGCCGGGCTGCATGCCTGGGCGAGGCATCGGCTGCGGCTGGCCAGGGGCCGCCCCTGGGCTACCGTTGGGTGCGGGGACGAAGCCGGGTGTGCCGTTCTGCGGATGAAGCGTCATGGTCCTCAGTCTGTCAAACTGCGCGTGGAGGTCGCCTGAAAGATGCCTGAATCTCAGCCGAATGCCGATGGCTCGGCCGCTGTCTCGCTGGAGTCCCTCCTGGCCGGCATGCGCGTCGTCTCGCTGCCCATGACCGTGCGATTCAGGGGCATCACTGAGCGCGAGGCGGCTCTGCTTCCGATCGGCGACCGCTGGGTCGAGTGGAGCCCGTTTCTCGAGTACGAGGCCCCCGAGGCATCTCGATGGCTGCGGGCGGCGCTGACGACGTTCGACACCCCATCCGCTCCCCTTCGCGACCGCGTGCCCGTCAACGCGACGCTGCCTGCCGTGCCCGCCGACCAGGCCGTGCAGGTGCTCGAGCGGTACGGCCGCTGGCGCACCGTCAAGATCAAGGTGGCCGAGCGCGGGCAGCGCCTCGACGACGACGTCGCCCGCGTGCGTGCCGTGCGCGAGCGGTTTCCCGAGGCGCGCATCCGCATCGACGCGAACGGCGGCTGGGATCTCGACCAGGCCGAGACCGCGCTGCGCACCCTCGAGCCGTTCGGCCTCGAGTACGCCGAGCAGCCGGTCGCGCAGCTGCACGACCTCGTCACGCTGCGCACGCGCTTCGACCGAATTCCAATCGCTGCCGACGAGAGCGTTCGCAAGGCCGAAGACCCCTTGCGAGTCGCGCGGATGGGCGCAGCAGACATCGTCGTCGTCAAGGTCCAGCCGCTCGGCGGAGTCTCTGCGGCCCTCGACACCGTGGTCGCCTCTGGCCTGCCCGCAGTCGTCTCGAGCGCCCTCGACACCAGCGTCGGCCTGGCCGCGGGCGTGCAGCTGGCGGCCCGCCTGCCCTCGCTCGACTACGACTGCGGCCTCAGCACCGGCGCGCTGCTCGGCGGCGACGTGGTGCGACGCCGGCTGCTGCCCGAATGGGACGGCGACGCCGCTGTGCTGCCCGTGACGCAGCCGGAGGTCGACGAAGGACTGCTCGACGAGTTCGCGGCAGCCGACGAGCGCCAGCAGCACTGGCGCCAGCGGCTGATCGACTGCTGGCCGCTCGCGCAGGCCGTCTGAGCTACAGCCCCGAGTAGGCGTGCAGGCCCGTGAAGTACGTGTTGACGATCACGAAGTTGAACAGGATGGCGGCGAAGCCGATCAGGTTCAGCACGGCGGATGCGGTGCCTCGCCAGCCGCGCGTCGCACGAGCGTGCAGATAGCCGGCGTAGACGACCCAGATGATGAAGGTCCAGACCTCTTTGGTGTCCCAGCCCCAGTAGCGGCCCCACGCTGCGTGCGCCCAGATGGCGCCGGCCATGAGCGTGAAGGTCCAGAGGATGAAGCCGACGACCGCGAGGCGGTACGAGGTGTTCTCGAGCGAGTCGGCGTTCGGCAGCGAGGCGATGAAGCCGCTGCGCTTCGCCCGCTGGCGGATGAGCTGCACGATGCTGAGGCCCGACGAGATCGCCAGGAACCCGCACGCGAGCGTCGCCACGAACACGTGGATGACGAGCCACGGCGACTGCAGAGCAGGCGGCAGCGGCGTGATCTCGACGTAGTAGTTCGACGCGGCGCCGCCGAGGAACAGCGTCGCCATGCCCATGATGTAGACGCCGAGGAAGCGCACGTCGCGCCACAGCTGCGCGAACACGAAGACGCCGACCGCGAGCGCGATGCCCGTGAGCGCGAACTCGTACATGTTGGCCCACGGCACGCGCTCGGCGGCGACGCCGCGAAGCACGGTGCCTGCGACGTGCAGCACCCAGCCGATGACGGTGATCGAGAATCCTGCGCGCAGCCAGTTGCGGCGCTTTCGTCGGGGTGCGTTCGCTGGGGCAGCCTGTGAGATGACCGGTGTGGACTCGTCTGCTGAGACGTTCTGCGACTGGCCGCCTGCGGCATCCGCCCCCGCTGTGACGAGCTCGCGTCGGTTCGCGCGCGCCGGTGCGGCCTTCGCGCTCGAGCCGTGGCTGACGATGTCGAAGGCGTAGATCACGAACGCGAGTGCGTACACGACGATCGCTGAGAAGATCAGCAGCCGAGAGATCGTTTCGAATTCCACCTGTTCAACCTATCTGCGAATGCTATGAATCGTCTTTCGGCGAATCGGGGGCGTCAGCCTGGTCGGCTGAGCCTTCGCGAAGCCGATCTGCCACGTCTTCGACTGCCTTCTCGAGCGTCGGGTCTTCGCCGCGTGCGAGGCCTGCGACTTCGAGGCCCTTCGGCGTCACCTTCACCCAGACGCGGCGCCTCGGCACGAGCAGCGCGGTGATGAGGCCGGTGATCAGCACGATCGCCGTGACGAGCACGGTCTTGTTCATCGGGTCTGACTGGATGTCGATGACCGCGTAGCGCACGACCTCGTCGAGCGAGATGGTGCCGAGGCCGTCGGGCAGCTCGGCTGTCTCGCCGATCGCGAGCTCGAGCGACGCCGTGTCGGAGTCGCCGCCTGCGACCTGTGTCATGCCATCGGTGTCGAGCACGTAGACGTTGCTCGGGGCTCCGTCGTCGAGCCCGAGGTCGCCCGTGTAGACCTGCATGGTCATGAGGGGGTTCCAGAGGTCGGGATACCCCGATGCGTACGCGCCGGTGTCGAGCGGCACCGCGCTCGGGTAGAAGAAGCCGCGCATGCCGACCTGCTCGTCGAGGCCGTCGGGCAGCTTGATCACGCCGAGGCTCGTGTTCATCTCGTCCTGCGACAGGAACGGCACCGGCTCTTGGAACACCACCTCGCCCGCGTCGTCGCGCACCGTCACGACCGGCGCGTAGCCGTTCGAGAGCAGGAACAGGTCGGCGCCCTGCACGTTGAGCGGCTGGTTGACCTTGATGATCTCGTCGTGCGAGCCGTCTTCGTCGGTCACGGTCACGTAGCCGGTGAAGTCGGTCGGCTGGCCGAACGCCTCTTTGTTCTCCATCTCGTACACGACGTCGAGCTCGTTGAGCGTGAGCGAGAAGTCGGGCAGCGAGTCGGCAGAGAAGAACCGGCCGGGCTGGAAGAGATCCCAGCTCGAGAGCGTGTTGGCGTACGAGTAGCCCTCGAACACGAGCCGCTGGCCCTTGTAGCCGAGGCTGCCGCCCACCGCGACGGCGACCAGCAGCACGAGCATCGCCACGTGGAAGACCAGGTTGCCCGTCTCGCGCAGGTAGCCGCGCTCGGCCGAGACGCCGCCTTCGTAGAGGCGCGTGCGGTAGCCGAGCTTCTTCAGGGTCTTCTGGGCGCGGTCGACGTCATCGGCGTCGCCGGGCACCACGGTGTAGCCCTTGAGCCTGCTGAGGCGGGCCGGGATCTTCGGCGGAGGCGTGCGCAGCGCCTTCAGGTGGTGCTTCGTGCGCGGCAGGATGCAGCCGATGAGCGAGATGAACAGCAGCAGGTAGATCGCCGAGAACCAGTAGCTCTCGAACACGTGGTGCAGCTGGAACGCGTCGTAGAACCACAGCAGGCCAGGGTTCTCTTCGCGCACCTGGATGACGCCGTTGGGGTCGCTGGACTCCTGCGGCACGAGCGACCCGGGGATCGCGGCCATCGCGAGCATGATGAGCAGCACGATCGCCGTGCGCATGCTGGTGAGCTGTCGCCACACGAAGCGCACCCAGCCCATGAACCCCAGCTCGGGGTTCTTCGGCGCCGGAGCGGGCCGCTTCGCTGACTCGGCGTCGACGAAGTCGTCCGGCCGCAGCGGGTCTGCATTAGAGGATGGTCGTGACACTGCCGATCCAGATCGCTAGGTGGTCCATGAGCAGCATCCACAGGCCGGTCACCATCGCGAGGCCGATCGCAATGAGCGCGACGCCTCCTGCGATGTTGATGAGGCGCATGTGGCGCTTGAGCCAGGATGCGCTCTTGGCGGCCCAGCCGAAGCCGAGCGCCATGAGCATGAAGGGAATCCCGAGGCCGAGGCCGTACATGAGCCCGAAGAGGGCCCCCTGCCAGGCCGAGCCCGAGGTGATGGAGAGCGTGCCGATCGCAGCGAGCACGGGGCCGGCGCAGGGCGTCCAGCCGATCGCGAAGGCGGCGCCGATGAGCGGAGCAGTCCACATTCCGGATGCGGCGCTCACCTTGGGCTTCCAGATCTGCTGCAGAAACGAGACGCGGCCGACGAACACGAGGCCGGCCGCGATCAGCACGACACCCAGCACGCGCAGCACGATGTCGCGGTACTGGATGAAGAAGCTGCCGACACCGCCGACCACGGCGTTCATGACGACGAACACGAGCGTGAATCCGAGGACGAACAGAGCAACACCTGCAACCGTGCGGCCCATGCCTGACGAACCGCTGGATGCGCTGCCGGGCGACCCTGCATCCGCCGACCCTCCGAGTGATCCGAGCAGACCGAGGTATCCCGGGACGAGGGGCAGGATGCACGGAGAGATGAACGAGACCAGGCCTGCGGCGAGCGCGACGAGCAGGGCGAGCGCAAGCGGCCCCTGCAGCATGGTCTCGATGACGCCGGTCACCGCGCAGCCTCTGCCGCTGTGCTGATTGCCACTGTGCTGGTTGTCGCTGTGCGGACAGCAACTGTGCGGATGGTCACTGGCGAGCGAGCTCCTCGTCGAGCAGTGTCGAGATGATCGAGGTGTCGCTCACAGCGCCCGAGATGCGGGCTGCGATGCGGCCCTCTGCGTCGAGGATGATCGTAGTCGGCACCGCGTTCGGCGCGATCTGGCCCGAGAACGCACGCTGCACCGCGGCATCCTGTGCGTCGAGGATCGACGGGTACTCGATGCCGAACGTCTCGTCGAACGACTCCGCCTGGGCTGCGCCGTCGCGCACGTTGACGCCCACGAAGCTGACGTCGCCGCCGTACTCCTCGTGCAGGTCTACGAGCACCGGTGCCTCGACGCGGCACGGCGGGCATGCCGCGTACCAGAAGTTGACGACCGTGACGCCTGCGTTCTCGCTCGTGGTCCACGCGTCGCCGTCGACGGTCTCGCCGCCGAACTCCATGGCCTCGCCGCGGTCTCCGGCTGCGATCTCGGTCACGAACCCGTCGCCCGACACGTAGCCAGCGTCGCCGACGCTGCCCGCGACGCCGTCATCCGAGGCGCAGCCGGCGAGCACGAGTGCCGTGGCCGCGAGCCCGAGCGCCCTGAGTGTGTTCATGCGGCAAGTGCGCATCCTGCGAGTCATCACACGGCTCCTGTGTCAATGCGGTCGATGTTGGCCGCCGGGTCTGCGTAGGCGACCTCAGCAAAGCGGCCGTCTCTGCGCTCGAACGACGTGATCGACGAGAGATCGCACCGTCTCGTGCGCGGGTCGTGCCAGAGCCGCTGGCCTGCGATCGCGAGGTGCGCCATCCAGATCGGCGACTGGTGGCAGACCATCACGATCTCGCCGGTCTCGCCCGACTCGTCGAGTTCGTCCCAGGCGTCTTCCATCGCGGCGATCACACGCTGCGCGATCGCGTCGTAGGCCTCGCCCCAGCTGGGCTCGAACGGATTGCGGATCAGGTGCCACCTGCTCGGCTTCAGCAGGGCTCCCTTGAGGTCGAACTTGCCGCCCTCGAACTTGTTCCAGGGCTCGATGATGCGAGTCTCGGTCTTGGCCTCAAGCCCGAACTGCTCGCTCCAGGGCTGCGCCGACTGCTGGGCGCGCTCAAGAGGCGACGCGTACAGCCGCACGATCGGCGCATCCGTCATCGACTCCGCGCTGACCTGGGCCATGCGCTCACCGCGCTCTGAGAGCCGGTAGCCGGGAATGCGCCCGTACAGAATGCCGTCGGGATTGTGCACTTCTCCATGGCGCACCAGATGCAGGCGAGTAGCGGGCATGGATTCGATTCTACGGTGCGAGTCTATGAACTGGGACTGACGCCTATTCTTGAGGGCATGGACTCCCTCAGCCTCATCGTGCTCGTGTGGCTGGCCGGGCTCTTCCTACTGGTGCTCGCGGTCGTCTACGCGAAGCTCTTCACGCATGCGCCCAACTGGTTCATGTTCGGCAGCCTGGTCACGATGGCGGTGCTGTGCACGCCGATCGTGCTGGCGGCGCAGGGGTCGGATGCGTGGCTCGTCTGGAGCGTGCTGGGCCTCGGTTTCGTGCTGCTCGCCGTGTCGGTGTGGGCTCTGATTCGCGCCTCGGTTCGCGTCGGCCGCGATCAGCGCAAGTAGACTGTGCGGGTGACTTCAAGAACTCTCATCAACGACCTCGCCGCCCACGCCGACGGAACCGTCTCGGTTTCGGGATGGGTCGAGGTAGTCCGCGACCAGAAGCGCGTGCAGTTCGTGATCCTGCGCGACGAGTCGGGCTCTGCGCAGCTCGTGAACCCCGTGAACGACGACACTGCCGAGACGGCGGCGTCGATCTCGGCCCTCACCCACGGCTCGTTCATCGAGGTCGAGGGCGAGCTCAAGCACGACGAGCGCGTCAAGCTCGGCGGACTCGAGGTCAAGGTCGGCTCGCTCAAGGTCGTCTCGACCGCGGCTGAGCTGCCCATCGACTCCGAGACCGGCATCGACAAGCGTCAGGACTGGCGCTTCATCGACCTGCGCAGCCAGCGCGGCCGCCTCATGTTCAAGCTGCAGACGACGATGCTGCACGCGATGCGCACGTACTGGGTCGACAACGGCTTCACCGAGATCCACACGCCCAAGCTCATGGCCTCGGCCTCTGAGTCGCGCGCCGAGCTGTTCGAGGTGCCCTACTTCGACACGACCGCCTACCTCGCGCAGTCGCCGCAGCTGTTCAAGCAGATGGCGCAGGCAGCCGGCTTCGGCAAGGTCTTCGAGGTCGGGCCCGCGTTCCGCGCCGACCCCTCGTTCACCTCGCGCCACGCGACCGAGTTCACGTCGATCGACGCTGAGATCTCATGGATCGACTCGCACGAAGACGTCATGAAGATGCACGAAGAGCTGCTGCACGCAGCCTTCGCCGCAGTGGTCGAGAAGCACGGCGACGAGATCCGCGAGGTCTTCGAGATCGACCTGCAGGTTCCGGCGCTGCCGTTCCCGCGCATCTCGCACGCCGAGGTGAAGCAGATCGTCGCCGACCGCGGCCACACGATCGAGCGCACCGACGGCGACCTCGACCCCGAGGCAGAGCGTCAGATCGCCGCACACGTCAAGGAGACCCAGGGCCACGACTTCGTGTTCGTGACCGAGTTCCCGTCGACGGTGCGCCCGTATTACCACATGCGTGACGAGGCCGACGAGGCAGTGACCAAGTCGTATGACCTCATCTTCGGCGGCGTCGAGATCTCGACCGGAGCCCAGCGCGAGCACCGCGTCGACGTGCTCGAGAAGCAGGCTGTCGAGAAGGGGCTCGAGCCCGCTGAGCTCGAGGAGTACCTCGACTTCTTCCGCTACGGAGTGCCCACGCACGGCGGATTCGGCATGGGCCTCGCCCGCGTCATGATGCTGATGCTGCAGCAGGGCACGATCCGCGAGACTACCTTCCTGTTCCGCGGGCCGACGCGCCTGCAGCCGTAGCGCATCCGCGGGGCTTGGACCGCCGCGCCACCGCCAGATGGAAAAGTCCCGCCGAGATGGCATCTCGGCGGGACTTTTCCATCTGGCCGTGCTTCTGCGCGGGCGCGCAAGGAGGTTTGCGCAGGTGAAGGCATGCGCTTCACCTGCGTGAATCTCCTTGCGTTGGCATGATGGGGGCATGACTGAGTTCCGCACGAAGCGCATCTACGACGACGCTGCCAAGGCTGACGGGCACCGCGTGCTGGTCGACCGCATCTGGCCGCGCGGCATCAAGAAGGAAGACGCCGGCGTCGACGCCTGGCCGAAGGAGATCGCCCCCTCGAGCAAGCTGCGCAAGCGCTTTCACTCTGACGACGACTATCGGTCGTTCAAGCGCGACTACAACAGCGAGCTCGACGACTCAGATGACTACGACGACTTCGTCGATGACCTCAAGTCGCACAAGACCGTCACGCTGCTGACTGCCGCCAAGGATCCTGACCGCAGCCACGTCTCGGTGCTGCTCGACCGTCTGCAGTGAGCTTCAGGCGCCCGCGAGATGGAAAAGTCCCGTTGAGATGCCATCTCAGCGGGACTTTTCCATCTTGCGACTACGCGCTGGCGAGCGCCTGACGCAGGTCGGCGATCAGATCGTCAGCGTTCTCGAGCCCGATCGAGAGCCGCAGCACGCCGGCGTTCGGCTTGGCCTCTGCGGCGACCGGGCGGTGGGTGAGCGAGGCCGGGTGCTGCACCAGGCTGTCTACGCCGCCGAGCGACACCGCGTGGGTGAAGAGCTTGGTCGACTGGGCCACGTGAGCCGCGCGCTCGAACGAGCCGACGTCTATGGCCATCATCGAGCCCGGTCCTGACATCTGTGTGCCCACGAGACCCTTGGGGTCGCACTCTGCGAGCCCGGGGTACATGACCTTCTCGACGCCGGGCATGGCGACCAGCGCATCCGCGAGCGCCTGCGCGTTCGCCTGCTGCTGCCGCACTCGCAGCGGAAGCGTCGAGAGGCCGCGGTGCGAGAGGTACGAGGCGAGGGGGTGCGACAGTGCGCCGGTCAGTGCACGGATTCCGCGGATGCGCGTCGCCCAGGCGTCGTCAGTTGCGACGATGCCGCCCAGCACGTCTCCGTGGCCGCCGATGTACTTGGTCGCCGAGTGGATCGAGAAGGCTGCTCCGTGGCTGAGGGGCTGCTGCAGCACAGGAGTCGCGAAGGTGTTGTCGATCGCGAGCGGCACCGAGCCAGCTGCCGCCACGAGCTCGTCGAGGCTCGTCAGCTCGAGTGTGGGGTTCGCGGGCGTCTCGGCGATGACGATGCCGGTCTCGTCGGTGATCGCCGCGCTGATCTCGTCAACGCTCGTGACGTAGGTCGTGGTCGTGCCGAGCAGCTGCTTGGCGAGGATGTAGTCGGTGCCGCCGTAGATCGGGCGCAGAGCCACGACGTGACGCTTGCCCTCTTGCGCAGCGGCCATGATGACCGCCGTGATGGCTGCCATTCCCGACGAGAAGGCGACCGCCGCATCCGCGCCCTCGAGTGTCGCCAGTGCTTCTTCGTAGCGGGCGGTGGTGGGGTTCCAGAGCCGCTGATAGACCGGAGATGCGCCTTCAGCGAGCGAGCCTCCGCCAGCGAGCCGCTCGTACGATTCACCGCCGCTGTCGATGTCGGTCAGCGGGTTCGTCGTCGAGAGGTCGATCGGCAGCGCGTGCACGCCGAGCTCTTCGAGGTCGGCACGGCCTGCGTGCACCGCGAGCGTGTCTGGGTGGAGGGCGTCGTTGGCATCGTGATCCATACCTAGATCATGCCACCAACCTCATTCGCGCACGGCGGCGAGCACTTCGGGGTCGCGGCATGCCGCAGCGAACGCAGTGATGCGCTGCTCGATGTCGCGCCCGAGCATGCGGGTTCCGATCGGGTCGGCGATGCGCCGCAGCCAAGCGGGCTTGACGGTGAACGTGTACTTCCAGACCGCGCGCGTGCCGTCGCCCTCGGGCGCGAACCGCCAGCCGCCGCCGAAGGTCTGCAGAAACCACGGCCCTTTCAGCATCGTCATGCCGACGTTGGTGGGCGGGTTGTACGAGACGTACTTCGAGACCATCCGAAGCCCTTCGCGCGACTTCGTGAAGGTTCGCACGCCCTTGCCCGGCCGCTCGGCACCGTCAAGCAGATGCTGCACCTTCACAAACGGGTCCCAGCGCAGTCGCACCTCGCCGGTCGTCTGCGACACGGCAAACGCGACGTCGGGCGGGACCGGCACGTACACCTCGTGCTTGATCTGGGGCATCAGCTGTTCTCGTCGAGGGATGCGCGGATTCGGTCGCGCAGGCGGCCTGCGTCGACGTGCCACTGGCTGTGTCGTCGTTCGCCGACGAACACCACAGGAATCTCTTCGCCGTACTGGCGCTGCAGCTGCGGGTCGGTCGTGATGTCGATCTCGTCGATCGCGACGCGACTTTCGAACTCGGCCACGACCGCATCGATGCTGTCGCGAGCCTCTTCGCACAGGTGGCAGTCGGGCTTCGAGTAGAGCGTGAGCTTCAGCATGGCTCCACTGTACGGCGCAGGTCTGACATGCCAGTCACGCCTTCGTGAGCGCCCCACCGTCGAGCTCGTGCACTTCGTCGGCGATCGCGTCGATGTCTTCTCCGCGGTGGCTCGTGAACACGACAGTTCCGCCGCCGGCTCGGAACTCATCGAGCAACGCAGTCAGCATCTGCACGCTCTCAGCGTCGAGGGCATTGAAGGGCTCATCGAGAATCAGCACTTCGGGCTGCTCGATCATCGCTTGGGCCAAGCCGAGCTTCTGCTTCATCCCGAGCGAGAATGTTCGTGCCGCTTTGCGACTGCTGGCGTCAAGCCCCAGCTGCTCGAGCATCTTCGCGCAGTCCGCCTTCGAGGCACGCTTGCGGATGGCGGCAAGAGCCGTGAGGTTCTTCATGGCGCTGAATCCGGCAACGTAAGCCGGACCATCGATCATGACCCCGAATCTGTCGGGAAACCTCCGGCCTCCGCCCATGAACTCGGGCGCGAACCTCACAGTTCCGCCCGATGGGAGCATGAGGCCGCACAGGTGCCGAAGCAGCACGGATTTTCCGCTGCCATTGGCGCCGACGATGGCATAGGAGGTCGCACGCTTGACAGCTATCGACGCGCCGCGCAGCACCTCGTGGTGCCCCAGCTTCTTGGTCACATCTGCAAGTTCAACAACGGTGTCAGTCAACGTCTGCTCGCTTTCCGTACATGGTGAGAATGAGGATCATGGCCGCGCCGAGCGCGATCAGCACGAGGATGGTCGGCACGACCGCCGGAGGCAGCGCGACACCGAAGTTCTGAAAGGGGGTCGGCAGCTGCAGGCGGAGGAAACCGAGCAGGGCGACACCGGCCAGCAGGAGAACTGCCGTGTGCTCCCATCGAAGCAGAGCGACTGCGGTCATGACCAGCACCACGTCGACCAGCACCTGCAGGAGTCCGAGGCTCGAGCCGACCAGTGCCGCCGCGGCATGCGCACCGCCCCATTCGCCGCTCATCAGTCTCCGCAGCAATACAGCCAAGGCTCCTGACCCGAACGCGAAGGCGGCAGCGTACGGCAGCTCTCGCAACATCGTGACTGACAGCCACCTCACTGTTGACCCATGGCGGGTCAGCTCAAGGGCGCGTCTGCCGCGATCGGCTTCGGTGAGCCTCGCCAGAAACCAGTACACATAGAGCAGCTCCCAAGCGAGGCTTGCCAGCCGAGGAACCAGCAGCTGCACCTGCCCCGTCAGATGCAGCGGCCATTCGAGCTGCTGCATGGCTCCGTACAGCTCGCCGCCCGCAATGAGCAGGAATACGACCAGCATCATCGTCCACGAGAGGCGAGGGGTCAGCGCAGGAGCCATCGGTGCACCTCCCAGCGGTCACGGATCGCGGCGGATGCGACGACCACCGCACCGATGCAGGTAGAGACTCCAGGAGCTGAGAGGTCAGGACCGTCGTCCGTGAACTTTGCGACGATGATGCCCACAGGCGACCACCACGCGGCTTCGGAGACACCCAGGATCATGACAACGCTCACGAACCACAGTCCGATGCCGGCCCAAACGTCGGCGCGGACCCTCGCGACCACAAGCAGCGCCGCGAGCCGCATGATCATGGCAACTGCAGCGAACGCGAATGTCTGGGTCATCGTCACGTAGCCGAGCTCCAAGAGGTCTGCGGTGACCCGACCCGTCGCCACAGCAAGCCCGGCAGCCGCTCCCGCAGTCATGAGCAGCGCAAGGCACAGACCAGTCAGCACCAGCCTGGGCGATTCAGCCATCAGTGCTCGTGACCGCGAGCCGAATCGCACTAGACGCTGGTCGTCTGCGCCTGCGTCTGCCTCGGCGCCCAGCAGGATGACCCATGCAGGCACCATGCCGAACAGCGTCAGGTGCAGGTCGCTCATAGCCTGCGGCAGCGAGACCGCTGATGCAGACGGCGAAGCACCGATCACCAATGATCCGAACAGCGTGTACCCAAAAGTGCAGAGCAGCACCCAGCATCCGATGGCACCGCGCAACAGCGTCATTGCAGCGATCGCATGGATGCGCGGCTCACCTCGACGAAGACGACCGCGGCAATCGAGAGGCCGAGAAGTGACAGCCACGGCAAGGCGGTGGCTGCTATGGGTACTTGCACAAGGCCGAACGGGAAGATGGCATAGGTGATGCTCGTCCAAGGTGTATCCGCGAGCGCCGCCGTGATCGACTGCACGAAGTACAGCGCGGTGACGATCGTCGATGCCGCAAACGGATTCGGAATCAGCAGGATCGCAGACGCAGTCAGAACA
Source organism: Agrococcus casei LMG 22410 (assembly GCF_900163565.1). Taxonomy (GTDB): domain Bacteria; phylum Actinomycetota; class Actinomycetes; order Actinomycetales; family Microbacteriaceae; genus Agrococcus; species Agrococcus casei. The sequence continues at coordinate 76,652 of NZ_FUHU01000041.1, read as the reverse complement.
GCGATCAGACCAGCCGCGGCGCCGACCAGCGCCGAATACTGCAATCCGTAGGCCAGCTCACCGCCGACAAGCCACTGCGAGTACGTGACCCTCTGCTGGGCCGGCACGACTTCGTTGTACACCTCAGGCATGAAGCGAAGCCCGCTCACGGGTTCCCACAGGTAGAACGCTGCGACGAACACCCCGAATGTCAGCAGCGCCCAGAAGGCGAAGCTCATCACACCGGCCGCCAGCAGCCTCGAGGTCACAAACAGCCCGCGCCCCGACCTGTAGGCCTGCTGGTATGCGAAACGGTTTTGCGTCTCTGCGAGCAGCGGCAACCCACTGGCGAAGAGCACGAGCAGCGGGAACACCAGCATGGCCGGGCTCGTCATCACCGAAGAGAACACATCGAGGCCGTCGCGGAATGCCGTGTTGCCTGTGCCCAAAAAGCCCATTACGGGAACCAGCAGCAGAACCGCGCCCCATGTGATTAGAGCAGCCCTCGACACCTGCTGGCGAAATGCGTAGGTGAGCGTCCGAAACGCCTCCACTCGTGCACCTCGGACGCTCACTTTCGCCTCGTTTACCATCGATCGCTAGTTGGTTCTCCAAGAGCCACTGATCGCAACAGTGACATAAGTCCATGTGCTGTTGGTCAAAGTCACCCCTAGGTTGGTCGTACCAGCGGAGAAAGAATTCTGAAGCTGTGCCGACTGACCGTCATCCAGGCCCTTGACTTCAGTGCCGTACTGAAATGTGTTGCTCTTTCTCAGCTTCACGTTGACGGTGTAGTTGGAACCAACGTTCGTGATGTGAACGTTTCCAGGCATGCTCGAGTAAGTCTTCGTCTGACTTCCAATAAACCGAGGTTGCTGCAGGTTGGGCAGCGTGTTGCTGAACGACGAATACGCGGTTCCTGCGTACGCCGGGGCGCTAGCAAACATGAGCGATGCCGCAAGCGCGGCGGCCACCAGAATCTTCTTCTTCATGGTATTCCTTTTGTTGAATCCCCATGGACGAATTCAGGGTAAGTGCTATATGAGTAAAAAGCAACAGATAAGTGATAACTTTTCTAGTGTTCGTTTATCGGCGCGCTTCAAGCTCCTCCTTGCGGTCGTGTACGCATCGAGCCCACCGCGAAGCGCAGTGACAGCTGTGCCCGAAACGTCATCGCGAGAACCAGCACCGCGGTACACATGATCAGAGGAGACGTCGACACCTGCTGGAGGCAATTAGCAGCCGAGGGCCTCGTCAAGCGCCACTTGACCGCCTCGGCGCTCGACTGCGGCGCCGAATGCTCCGCCTGCACAACCTGCCGAAATGCTTGGAAACCGGCAGAATCTGCCGAAGTGCTTGCAGACTGCAAGCGTTTCGGCAGAAGCAAGCATTTCGGCAGACCCAGCACCCCAGTCCCGCACACAAAGAAGACGCCCCGGATCTCTCCGGGGCGTCTTGCAGAAGCTCTACTTCTTGTTGCGGCGCTGGTGGCGCGTCTTGCGAAGCATCTTGCGGTGCTTCTTCTTCGACATGCGCTTGCGACGCTTCTTGACTACAGAACCCATATGGTTCCTCACCTTCTAATTTCGTGCGTGGACGGCTGCGGCCGTACGCCGCGAAAAAGTCACTCTCGTAATGTTACAGGATATCGTGCCCAGCGCGCATTCGGGCCTGTCGGATGCCCACTGCCCGGCCCCGCACAGAACGCTCAGTGCCGCCCGAACCTGCCCTGCGCATCCTGGACCCGCGTCTTCGCACCGTGCACGACGTCTGCCGCACGGCGTCCGACCGACTGGCCGAACGGCTTCGGGTCGTTGGCAACACGCTCCACGGCTTCACGGGCCGCTGCCGCTCGCGTGCGCGCCTGCTCTGCCGCCTGGCGAACAGGCTGCGTCACATCGGCCCACGCCGCGAACGCCGCTGCGCCGAGCGCCGCTTCGCCGTGCTCTTCGTCGTCAGAGAAGATGAAGGGCATCAGCCAGTCGTCGAGCGCATCGAGCGGTCGCACGTCGATCGTGTAGTAGCGGTGCTGTCCGTCTTCGCGCACCAGCGCCAGCCCGGCCTCGCGCAGCACCTTGAGGTGCTTCGAGACTGTGGGCTGGGTGACGCCGAGCGCATCGACGATCTCGCTCACGCTCGCCTCAGCATTTCGGGCGCGACGATCGAGCAGCAGGTCGAGGATCTCGCGACGAGTGGGGTCGGCGACGACAGCGAAGATGTCAGGCATGACACACATCTTTGCAGGATTCCACAGCTCGCGGGCACACAGACGCAAAACTCCCCCACCGCAGGCCCTCAAACAGGACTAGTATCAGGCGCGCCCAGCACACCCACAGCAGAGAAGGTACGAGGTGGCAGCCAAGCTCCGCAGCCGCAATCACGAGGTCGCCGTCGATGCCAGCGTCTTCGACCGCATCAACTCGTTCGCGGCGAGGTACCCCGCTCGATTCGCGATCGTGGTGTTCGCCGCGATCAACCTGGTCTTCGCCGTGCTGTTCGCGACTCCGTGGGCTGCGGCAGACGGCCAGGCGACTCCGTTCTGGGATGCGCTGTTCACGGCAGTGAGCGTCGTCTGCGTCACGGGGTTGTCGGTGGTCGACATGGCAACCCACTGGTCGTCCTTCGGCGATGCGCTCACACTGGTGGGCGTCGAGGTCGGCAGCGTTGGCGTGCTGACGCTCACATCCTTCCTCGGCATGGTCGTGGCACGCAGACTCGGGCTCAGGCAGCGCCTGATGGCCGCGAGCGAGACGAACGTCAGTCGCGTCCGCGGCGGTGTCGTCTCAGAGTCACAGGCGATCAGGCTCGGCGACATCGGCCAGCTGCTTCGACTTGTGATCATCAGCGTGCTCACCTTCGAATTCGCACTGGTGCTGCTGCTGCTGCCGCGCATCCTGCTCGAAGGGGTTCCGTTTCTCGAGGCGCTCTACCAGGCCACGTACTGGTCGTTCATGTCGTTCACGAACTCGGGCTTCAGCCCCACCGTCGACGGCCTGGCCCCCTACGCGACCGACCCCTGGATGCTCTCGGTGCTCATGCTCGGCGTCTTCGTCGGGTCACTGGGCTTTCCGGTCTACTTCGTGCTGCTGCGAAACCTCGGCAATCCGCGCCACTGGTCGCTGCACGTCAAGCTCACGATCACCGGAGCCACCGGCCTGTTCGTGCTCGGCGCCCTCGTCTACTTTCTGCTCGAGCTCGGCAACTCCGAGTCGTGGGGCACGCTCGACCCCGGGCAGCAGGTTCTGCAGGCTCTGTTCATGTCGACCATGACGCGCTCTGGCGGCTTCGCGCTCCACGACCTCTCCAACCTCAATCAGTCATCGATGCTCATCACTGACATGCTGATGTTCATCGGTGGAGGTTCGGCGTCGACCGCCGGCGGCATAAAGGTGACGACGCTGGCGATCCTATTCTTGGCAGCGATAGCGGAGGCGCGAGGCCGTCGAGACATGGAAGCCTTCGGCAAGCGCATTCCGCCCGACATCCTTCGCCTGGCGGTCTCTGTCACGCTGTGGGGAGCGACGATCGTCGCGGTCATGACGACCCTCCTGCTGCACATCACGAAGGAGCCTCTGTCTCTCGTGCTCTTCGAGGTCATCAGCGCCTTCGCCACGTGCGGGCTGTCTTCTGGCGTCACTTCCCAGGACATGCCGACTGCCGCCAAGGCCCTTCTGTCCCTCACTATGCTTATCGGGCGCATCGGCGGCGTGACTCTCGCCGCAGCGCTCGCATCGCGGCAGCGGCCGCGACTGTTCTCCCGCCCCGAAGAAAGGCCGCTCGTTGGTTGACCGCATTCCCCATGACGCCCCGGTGCTGGTGATCGGCCTCGGCCGGTTCGGCGCTGCCACGGCTGGGCAGCTCGCCCGCCTCGACCGAGAGGTGCTCGCTGTCGACACCGACATGCCCCTCGTGCAGAAGTGGTCGGATCGCATCACGCACTCCGTGCAGGCGGATGCGCGCTCCGTCGACGCGCTGCGGCAGATCGGCGCCCAGGACTTTCAGATCGCGGTGTGCGCGGTCGGCTCGTCGATCGAGGCGAGCGTGCTCATCACCGCGAACCTCGTCGACCTCGGCATTCCGCAGATCTGGGCGAAGGCCATCAACCAGTCGCACAGCAAGATCCTGTCGCGCATCGGCGCGAACCACGTGATCTCACCTGAGGCAGAGGCCGGCGAGCGCGTCGCGCACCTCGTGTCGGGTCGCATGCTCGACTACATCCAGTTCGACGACGACTTCGCGATCGTGAAGATGTATCCGCCGAGCTACGTGCGCGGCAAGGCGCTCGCCGAGTCGAAAGTGCGGTCGAGATTCAAACTGACCGTCGTGGGCGTGAAGAGCCCTGGCGGCGAGTTCACATACGCAACGCCCGAGACCGTGGTGTCGAACCACGACCTCATCATCGTCTCAGGGCATCAGAACGACATCGAGCGCTTCGCCGCCCTCGGCACCTAAAAGTGTCGAAAAACTCTGGTGTTTGACAGTCAAACACCAGAGTTTTTCGACAAAGATTGCACGATGACTGCAGAACTTGTCCCCTTCAGTCGATGCCCCTGCGGAACAGGCCTGCAGTTCGGCGAGTGCTGCCTGCCGATCCACACCGGCGAGCGCCAGGCGCCGACCGCAGAGGCACTCATGCGCTCACGCTTCAGCGCGTTCGCCGTCGGCAACGTCGACTGGCTGCTGACCAGCTGGCACCAGGGCACCCGCCCCGAGACTCTCGAACTCGACCCGGGCATCCGCTGGCTTCGCCTCGACATCGTCGAGACCGCAGGCGGCCCGTTCGACCGCGAGGCGACCGTCGAATTCAGAGCGCACTGCAGAGACGCGGATGGTCGTGGCGAGCTGCACGAGCGCAGCAGGTTCGTGCGCGAGCAGGGGTGGCAGTACGTCGACGGCGTGATCAGCTGACGCACTGAGCGCATCCAGACAGCGTCAAGGCAGCACTCATAACGTGGGGGCATGCCCACCACTTTGGATCAAGCACGCACTGCGCTGCGGGCAAGCGGAGCCCTGACGTTGCCCGGGCGACGCTCCCCGGGGTCGAAGATCCTGTCAGTGCAGCTCTGGGTGCTCATCGTCTTGACCGGCGGGCTGGCTGTCGGCAGCGTCGTCATGATCATCGTCGCGTACGCGAATGGCATCTTCGTGAACCCGCTCGGCTTCGGAGCCCCGCTGATGGCGGGCGGCATGTGCCTGGCAGCCTGGCGCGCGCGCCTCTGGCACAAGAGCTACGCCGACAAAGAGCTGCTGCCGGTTGTATTCGCGCCCCGCGGCTTCATCATCGCCGGCATCGGCCCCATCCCCTGGCATGACGTAGCCCCGATCCAGCAGTCCGAATCCGGCGAGACGCTGATGCTCTCGCAGTCGGGCCTGCACAATGTCAGCGCCCTGACGGTGACGCAGCGACGCCTGCTGCGCACGACCGGCGGCAATCTGCTCAACGGGTGGCGCGGCCGCGCGATCGCTCCCCCGAGCGTGAAGGACATGAGCCGGGCCGAGTCGATGCGCCTGTTCGCGACGGCGCACCGCATGTTCTGGCGGCAGCCGCAGCAGGTGCACGCGAGCCAGCACCAGCAGCACCCAGCACAGCAGCAGCAGCACCAGCAGCACCCAGCACAGCCCCGCCAAGGCCCGCATGCGTGACCGCGGCCCGCAGCAGCAGCTTCCGAGCGCGCTGCATCACCTCTATCGCAACGGCAGCATCATGCTGCAGGGCGCGAAGTCCAGGCCCCAGCGCGCCTGGGAGGGCCGTCGCCGCATCGGCCTGTTCGTGCTGCTCGGCATCGGCGGCTTCGGCATCGTCGCGGTCGTCCTCGGCATCCTGCTGCGCCACCACGACATCTGGGGCCTCGCCGTCGTGTTCGGTGCCATCCTCGCATTCATGGGCTTCGCATCGGCCGGCCTCATGCTGCTGATCGTGCAGCTGTACCGCTATCGCCCCATCGCCGAGCAGAAGCCGATCGTGCTCAACCCGCACGGCATCTGGCTGCGCGGGATCGGGCCGATCGCCTGGCATGAGGTGCAGCCGCCGGTCTACAAGTGGGTCCTGACGAAGCACGACGTGAGCGGCAAGCTGGCGGTCATGCCCCTCACAGAAGCTGGCCAGGCTCGTCTCAACCAGAACCCGTCGCCGAACACGATGCTCGTCGGCCCCACGCCCTACCTGCGGCTGCAGGTGCCGTACATGATGCTTCCCGGCATAGAGGGCTTCTCAGAAGCAGACACGGTGCAGCTCTTCCAGGTCGCGTACGGCCTGTTCGCACCCCGATACCCACACCCCGCAGGAGGACCCCGATGAACCGCGTCCAGCAGCTGATGCAGCGCATCCACGCAAATGACACCTCGACCGCGCCGGTCAAGAACGGCATCTTCGTCATGATGGTCATCGTCAGCATCATGATGCTGATCGTCTCGCTCTTGAACATCCTGGTGCAGGAGGGCATCGTGCGCCTGCTCTACGCCATCACGTTCGTGCTGTTCGCAGCGGCGCTCGTCATGCACATCGTGTACAACGCCAAGCTCAAGAAAGGCCTCGTCTTCGAGCCGCAGGGCCTTCGCTACCGCAGCAAGAAGGCCATCCCGTGGCAATTTCTCGCAGGCGCCCAGGTGCACCCGAAGCTCTCGGCATGGTCGGGCCGCGAGGTGCTGCTCGTGCTCACGCCAGAGGGTGTCGAATGGGTCAAGCAGAACAAGAAGGGCTTCCTGAGGCTCAGCAAGACCGGTCATGGCGTCGACGCGGCAGCGATTCGCGGATGGTCGCCACAGGAGAGCGCGTTCGCTCTGAACGAGACGATCCGGCTGTACCGTCACCGCCACGGGCTGCAGCAGCTGATGTGACGGGGCCGGGCTGCACCGGCCGGCGACCGCCTACTCGGCCGCGAGCTCTTTTGCGCGCTTGATCGCCGCATCCGCCGCCCGTGCGAACAGCGGCTCGAGCTCGGCATCCTGCAGCACCTTGATCAGCTGCTCGGTCGTGCCCTTGGGGCTCGTGACCTTGCGGCGCAGCTCGCTCGGCTCGTCGTCTGAGCGCACCATGAGCTCGCTCGCGCCCTTGAACGTGCCCTGCACCATGACGGCGGCCTGCTCGGCCGTGAATCCGAGGTCGAGGGCGACCTGCGTCCAGGCTTCGGCGAACAGGTAGACGTAGGCGGGGCCCGAGCCCGAGATCGCCGACAGCGGGTCGATCTGGTCCTCTTCGACGACCAGCACGTCGCCGACCGCCTCGAAGATGCTGCGGGCCAGCTCGACGTGCTCGTCGGTCGCGGCCGAGCCTGCTGCGATGCCCGTGACGCCGAGGCCGACGTGGCTGGGGGTGTTCGGCATCGAGCGAACGACGGCGACGCTCTCGGGCAGGCACGACTCGAGGGCCTCGATCGTGATACCGGCCGCAACTGAGATCACGAGGGTTCCGGGGCGCAGCGATTCGGAGATCTCGGATGCGAGGTCGCCGATCTGCGCGGGCTTCACACCCAGCACGACCACGTCGGATGCCGCAGCCAGCCTCTGGTTGGCGCCGGGCTCATCCGCGAGCGCCACCGACTCTGCAGTGCCTGAGGGCAGCGCGTCGCGCGATGCAGCCGAGCGCGTCGTGGCCGAGACGGCGCCGAACGCCTCTGCGTTCTCGAGCAGGCCAGAGAGGATGGCCCCGCTCATCGATCCGGTTCCGAGGAATGCAATGGACGGCTTCGCTGAGATGTTCATGCATCCAGCGTATGCGCTGCATCGTGATTGCCGTGGGCGTAGACTCGCTTTCGTGAGTGCGTCCCACGGAACCAAGGCAGTTGTCGCTGCATTCAGCGCCAACTCGGCCATTGCTGTGATGAAGTTCGTTGCCTGGATCTTCTCGGGCTCGGCGTCGATGCTCGCTGAGGCGATCCACTCGGTCGCCGACGCCGGCAACCAGCTGCTGCTCCTGCTGGGCGGCCGCCTGGCGAAGAAGAAGGCCGACCGCGAGCACCCGTTCGGCTACGGCCGCGAGCGGTATGTGTGGGCGTTCATCGTCGCCCTCGTGCTGTTCTCGGTCGGTGGCCTCTTCTCGATCTACGAGGGCATCAACAAGCTGCGCGACCCGCACGAGCTCGCGATGTGGTGGCTGCCGATGCTCGTGCTGACCGGCGCCATCATCGCCGAGTCGTTCTCGCTGCGCACGGCCGTCAAGGAGGCCAACCAGGTTCGCGGCAAGACCCGCTGGATGACGTTCATCCGCAAGTCGAAGTCGCCTGAGCTGCCCGTCATCCTGCTCGAAGACGTCGCCGCCCTGCTCGGCCTTGTCTTCGCATTCATCGGCGTCGGCCTCACCGCGCTCACCGGCAACGTTGTGTTCGACGCGATCGGCACGCTCTTCATCGGCGCGCTGCTGGTGGTCGTCGCGGTCGTTCTCGCCATCGAGATGAAGTCGCTGCTGATCGGCGAAGGCGCATCGAACGAAGACTGGCAGCGCATCCGCTCGGTCATCAACAGCAACCCCGAGGTCGAGGCGCTCATTCACATGAAGACGCTCTATCTCGGCCCCGAAGAGCTCATGATCGCCGCCAAGGTGGCCTTCCCTCCCCAATCGACTGCGGTCGACATCTCGCGTGCGATCAACGCCCTCGAGAAGCAACTGCGCGACGAGGTGAAGGATGCGCGGGTCATCTACATCGAGCCCGACATCTTCGTCGACGACCCCGGCGTCGAACTTTCGACTGATGCCATCGTCATCCAATCGGGCAATTAGCTTCAGCTGATTCCCAGATAGCCTGGACGCATGGAAATCCTGCGTCTTGTACTGCTCGCCGCCCACTTCATCGGGCTCGCCCTCCTCGTCGGCACGTTCCTTTCGAACCTGCGCCGCAATGAGAACTGGAACATGCTGGCCATGGTGATCGGAGCGGCCATTCAGCTGCTCTCGGGCATCGGCCTCTACGGCATGACGATGGCTCTCGGCGGTGACCCGAACCACATGAAGCTCGGCATCAAGGGCATCGTCGCGCTCCTCGCGCTCGTCGGCGCCGTGATCGGCCTCATCCAGCAGCGCAAGCTCGCCGCTGCCGGCGAGAACCAGCGCCCTGCCAAGAAATTCTTCCACATGGCTGGTGGCTTCGCAACGATCAACGTGCTGCTGGCAGTGTTCTGGCATTAGTCCCCACCGACCGAAGAAGCGGCCCCGCACATGATGTGCCGGCCCGCTTCTGTGTCGATCAGATGATCACTTGACGACCAGCATGGTGCCGGTCTCGGTGAACTCCGCTTCGATCTCGTCGTTCTTCTTGTAGGTCACAAGGCTCGCGACGATCGCGACGATGAACGCCAGCACGAACGCGGGCAGCAGCTCGTACAGGCCCGTTGTGTCGAATGCGTCCCAGATGAACACCGTGGCTGCACCGACGACCATCGCTGCGAGCGCACCCCAGTTGGTGAGCTTCCGCCAGAACAGCGACAGCAGGATGACCGGACCGAAGGCAGCGCCGAAGCCTGCCCATGCGAAACCGACCAGGCCGAGAATCGTGTCGTTCGGCACGATGGCGAGCAGCGCTGCCACGAGGGCGACGCCGAGCACGCATGCGCGGCCGAGGATGACGAGCGTCTTCTCGCTGGGGGCATCCTTCTTGAGCCCGCGGTACACGTCTTCGACGAGTGCCGACGAGCAGACGATGAGCTGGCTCGAGAACGTGCTCATGATGGCCGCGAGAACAGCTGCCAGCACGAGTCCGGCGATCAGCGGGTGCATGAGCGCCTGAGCGAGCACGAGCACGATCGTCTCGGGGTCAGCCAGGTCGATGTTGTTCGCGTGGATGTACGCGACACCGACGAGACCGGCGATGATCGTTCCGATGAACGAGACGATCTGCCATGAGACGCCGATGCGGCGTGCAGCCTTCGCGTCTGACGGCTTGCGCATCGCCATGAAGCGCACGACGATGTGGGGCTGGCCGAAGTAGCCGAGGCCCCAGGCCAGACCAGACGCGATCGAGATGATCGTCGCTGTCGTGAGGCCTTCGCCGCCGAACAGGTCGAAGTGGTTCGGTTCGAGCTGGCTGACCAGCGAGATGGCCTCGCCGGGGCCGCCGACTGCGACGATCGCCGCAATGGGCACGACGAGCAGCGCGATGACCATCATGATGCCCTGCAGCACGTCGGTCATCGAGGAGCCGAGGAAGCCGCCGAACATCGTGTACGCCAGGGTGACGACCGTGACGATGAGCATGCCGACGAGGTAGGGGCCGTCGAACGCGCTCTCGAAGAACACGCCTCCAGCGACCATGCCCGACGACACGTAGAGCGCGAAGAACACGAGGATGATGACGCTCGAGACGATGCGCAGCAGACGAGACTTGTCACGAAGACGGTTCTCGAAGTAGCTGGGAACCGTGATCGAGTTCTTCGACACCTCTGTGTAGGCACGCAGGCGGGGTGCGACGAGCAGCCAGTTGAGGTAGGCGCCGATCGTGAGGCCGATCGCGATCCAGCCCTCGATCAGACCCGCTGCGTAGATGGCTCCGGGCAGACCCATGATGAGCCAGCCGGACATGTCGGATGCGCCGGCACTGAGCGCGGCGACCCACGGTGGAAGGCCGCGTCCGGCGAGCATGTAGCCCTCGTGGCCCTCCGTCTTCTTGTATGCGCGATAGCCAATGAAGATGATGACCGCGAAGTAAATCGCAAGCGCTATGTACAGATACACCTGGTCGGACATGGACAGCCTTTCTGAAGGGTTGTCACAACCGTGACAGCGGATGCGACATTGCGGGACATTTTCTGCGAATCTGCGCAGAATCGAGTGCGAATCGTTATGAAACCACCCGTGATCTGGTGCTAGATGACTCCCTCCGAGAGACGGTTCGGGGTTCCGAATCTGTGTGCTGTGATCGAAACCGCCTGCTCGTGCAAGTGGGGAAGAAGCTCTACGCGTCCTGCGCGGACGACCTCGCCACCATACACGGCCACATCGGGCTTGCCGCCCGACGCGGCGAATGTGCGGGCAATGCTGTCGGCACGCGACTCCCCTGCCACGAGGCGAATGCGAGCCCACCCCTTGCGGCCCTCTTGCGCGGCGATCTGCGAGACGCGCTCCGCCCATCCGGCCTCGTCGTCGTACGAGACTGCAACGCCTGCATTCCGCAGCGCGTCGCCGATCTCGTTCGGCAGTGCGATCGGGGTCGAGAGGCTGGGTGCGGCTTCTGCGGCGAGGCCTGCGGCGACGGCGCGGATGACGTGGTGCAGCGGGGCGTCGGCCTCGGCGCGGATCGTGACGGGCACCGGCAGGTACCGCAGAACGTTGCGCTCGACGACGAGCTGCGAGACGTCACGGGCGGTGCCGAACTCGTCGTCCCACGCGTGGGCGTCAGAGCTCAGCGCCTCGCCGAGCCACTCGAGGTCGGCTCCTGCGACGCCAGCCTGCTCGGCTGCCTGCAGCAGCCCTGCGGCTGGCGGACGAGGCGCGCGGGGCTGGGAGGCGACCGGCGCATCCGTCCAGTCTCCGAGACCGTGCAGGTAGTTGGGGCCGCCTGCCTTGGTGCCGGCGCCGATGGCCGACTTCTTCCAGCCGCCGAACGGCTGGCGACGCACGATGGCGCCGGTGATGCCGCGGTTGACGTAGAGGTTTCCGCCCTCGATGCGGTCGAGCCACACCTCGAGCTCGTCGCGGTCGAGCGAGTGCAGGCCGCTGGTGAGGCCGTACTCGATGTCGTTGACGATGTCGATCGCCTCGTCGAGGGTCGACGCCGTCATGATGCCGAGGATCGGGCCGAAGTACTCGGTCAGGTGGTACTCGGATCCGCGCTGCACGCCCTGGCGCACGCCGGGGCTCCAGAGCTTGGTGGTGCCGTCTGCGTCGCGCGAGAGCGGGTGGTCGCTCTCGATGGGCTTCGGCTCGATGACCCACGACTGGCCGGGCTCGAGCTTCGTGAGGCCGCGCAGCAGCTTGCCGTCGGGCGCCTTGATGACCGGGCCCATCTGCGACTCGAGGCTGTCGGGCGTGCCGACGTGCAGCGACTCGATGGCGTCGAGCAGCTGGCTACGGAATCGCTTCGACTTGGCGACCGAGCCGACCAGCACGACGAGCGATGCCGCCGAGCACTTCTGGCCCGCGTGGCCGAAGGCAGACTGTACGACGTCGCGTGCGGCGAGGTCGAAGTCGGCGTTCGGGGTGACGATGATGGCGTTCTTGCCGCTGGTCTCAGCGAGGATCGGCAGATCCTGGCGCAGCTTTCTGAACTGCTCGGCCGTCTCGTACGAGCCCGTCAGGATGAGCCGGTCGACGCGCTCGTCAGCGACGAGCTTCGAGCCGAGCGAGCGGTCTGCGAACTGCACGAACTGCAGCACATCGCGCGGAACACCGGCCTCCCACAGCACGTCGGCGACGATCGCGCCGGTGCGAGCCGAGGCCGAAGCCGGCTTGAACACGACGGCCGAGCCTGCCGCGAGCGACGAGAGCACGCCGCCTGCCGGGATGGCGGTCGGGAAGTTCCACGGCGGAATCACCGCGATCAGCTTCTGCTGCACGAACGTCGCGCCATCTGCCTTCTCGACCTCCTGGCCGAGGCCCGCGTAGTAGTGCGCGAAGTCGATGGCCTCGCTGACCTCGGTGTCGCCCTGGTCGAGCGTCTTGCCGCACTCGGATCCCATGACCTCGAGCAGCTCGGCGCGGCGGGCCTCGAGGCCCTCGCCTGCGCGGTGCAGAATGCGGGTGCGCTCGTCGACGCCGAGTGCCTGCCAGCTGGCCGACGCCTCGATGCCGCGCTCGATGACCTGCTGCAGGGCAGCCTCGTCTTCGACGCGCGCCTCTGCGACGAGCGTCTTTCCGAGATCGGATGCGACCATCCGGTCTGCGATGGAGCGTCCCCACACGCGGTTGCCCGGCAGGTCGGGGTCGGTGTCAGGCGTGTTCTCGAAGGCTTCGAGACCGCCGGCCGTGCGCTGCTCGACTCGCGCATCCGCCCCCGCTGCGTCGTACTCGCGGCGGTCCTGCAGGCGCGACGGCTTGGGAACGCTGTAGTCGGCGACGTCGCCGTCTGCCGTGATGGCAGCGAGGTCGTCGAGCGAGTCGAGGTAGCGCTGCTTCTCGCGGTCGAAGAGCTGCTGGTTGTCGTTCAGCTCGAACACGGCCGACATGAAGTTCTCGGTGCTCGCGCCCTCTTCGAGGCGGCGGATGAGGTACGAGATGGCGACGTCGAACTCGCCCGGGTGCACCACCGGGGTGTAGAGCAGGAGGGAGCCGACATCGCGCTTGACTGCCTCGGCCTGGCCCGTGGCCATGCCCAGGAGCATCTCGAAGTCGATGCCCTTCTCGGCGCCGCGCTGCTTGGCGAGCAGCCAGGCGAGGGCGATGTCGAAGAGGTTGTGGCCTGCGACGCCGATGCGCACGTTCTGCACGCGGTCGGCGGTCAGGGCGAAGTCCATGACGGCCTTGTAGCTGGTGTCGGACTCCTGCTTCGACGACCAGGTGGCGACCGGCCAGCCGCGGATCGCGGCGTCGACCTGCTCCATGGGCAGGTTCGCGCCCTTGACGACGCGCACCTTGATGGGGGCGCCGCCGGCTGCGACGCGTGCTGCCGCCCACTCCTGCAGGTCGATCATGACGGCAAGGGCGTCGGGCAGGTATGCCTGCAGCACGATGCCAGCTTCGAGGTCGCGGAACTCGTCGCGCTCGAGCACGCGCTTGAAGACCGCGAGCGTGAGGTCGAGGTCTTTGTACTCCTCCATGTCGAGGTTGATGAACTTGCGCGGCGACGCGCTCTTGGCCATCTCGTAGAGCGGCACGAGCTGCTGCTCGATGTGGTCGACGGCTTCGTCGAAGGCCCAGTGGTTGTGGGGTGCGACGGTCGACGAGACCTTGATCGACACGTAGTCGACGTCGTCGCGCTCGAGCAGGCGCCTGGTGCCCGCGATGCGGCGCTCGGCCTCGTGCTGGCCGAGGATGGCCTCGCCGAGCAGGTTGATGTTGAGGCGCGTGTCGTCGGTCTTGATCTTGGCGATCGACTTGCCGAGCTTGTCGTCGGTGGCGTCGATGATGAGGTGGCTCACCATCTCGCGCAGCACGCGACGCGCGATGGGCACGACGATGCCGGGCATGGGCTTGGCGAAGACGCCGCCGGCCGCGACCGCTGCGCGGAGGGGCGCGGCCAGGAATCCGGGAGTGAGGGGCACCAGCGCGCGAAGCTTCTTCGCTGCTGCCTTCAGGTCTTCGGGGCGCACTACGCCGTCGACGAAGCCGACGGTGAAGTCGAGCCCGTTCGGGTCTTGCAGAACGCCTGCGAGTCGTGCGGCCGACGCATCGGCGGGTACTTCTGCTGCTTCGCGCAGCCAGCGCTCGACCAGCTGGATCGCCTCTTCGGCGAGATCCTGCGGCCGGCTCACGTTGACATCCTTGTTCACAGGAAGCCTTTCACATCATTGCGAACGCGATCACTCATCGCGTTCGCCCAGTGTGCGGCTCATGAAGCGTAAAGTAAAGTAAAGGTTTGTACCGCTAAACATGTAGTTTTGCTACCTTGTTGGATTTGCCGACGCAGGAGGATGCCGTGCTCGAGATGAAACGCCTTCGGCTGCTCTGGGAGCTGCAGACCCGCGGCACTGTGGCGGCTGTCGCCGAGGCGCTGAGCTACACGCCCTCCGCCGTCTCGCAGCAGCTGAGCCTGCTCGAGCGCGAGGCCGGGGTGCCGCTTCTGCGCAAGTCGGGCAGGCAGCTCGAGCTGACGCCTGCCGCCCGGGCGCTCGTGCGCGAGACGGAGCATCTGCTCGCCGGCCTCGAGCGTGCGGAGGCCGCGCTGCATCGCAACCACTCGCGCATCTCGGGCACCGTGCGCGTGGCCGTGTTTCAGACGGCGATGCTGGCGCTGATGCCGCAGACGCTCGGCCGGCTTCGCGAGCGCTACCCCGAGCTGCGCGTCGAGATGGTGCAGTACGAGCCGAAGTCGGCGCTGCGCGAGACGTGGGCGCGTGCCTTCGACCTGGTGGTCGCCGAGCAGTATCCGCATCACTCGACCGCGCACTACACAGGGCTCGATCGCGAGGTGATCGCGCGGGACGCCCTGCAGCTGGCGCTTCCTCCGGCGGATGCGGCGGGCGGCGCGTTCGCGAACGTGACACGCCTGCAGGATGTCGCCGATATGCCGTGGGTGGTCGAGCAGCCCGGAGCCGCATCCCGACACTGGGCCGTGCAGCTTTGTCGCAGCGCTGGGTTCGAACCCGACATCCGCTATGAGACTCCCGACCTGCAGGCGCACGTGCGACTGGTCGAGTCGGGCACCGCTGTTGCCTTCCTGCCGGGGCTCGTGCACGGCGGCATGGAGTCGCGGGTGCGGCGCCTCGACCTCGAGGGGGCGCCCGAGCGCACGATCTTCACCGCGGTGCGCGAGTCGATGGGTTCGCACCCGGCGCAGAACGCGGTGCGGGCTGAGATCGTGCGTCAGGCTTCGCTGATCGACACCCCCGAGGCTGTCGGAAATCTCTAGCGTTTGTCGGCGAAGAATTCGCGCAACTGCGCCGCACACTCGCCTGCGAGAACGTCGCCGACGACTTCGACTCTGTGGGGCATCCGCCTGTCTCGCAGCAGATCGACGACTGACCCTGCGGCTCCGGCCTTGTCGTCCCATGCCCCGAACACGACCCGCGCGACGCGAGCCTGCGCGATCGCACCCGCGCACATGGCGCACGGCTCAAGGGTGACGACGAGCGTGCAGCCGTCGAGATGCCAGTCGCCGGTGGCCCTGGCGGCGGCGCGCATGGCCACGAGCTCGGCGTGACCGGTGGGGTCGGCATGCAGCTCGCGCTCGTTGGCGCCCTCGGCGAGCTCGGTGCCGTCGGGTGCGACGACGACTGCGCCGACCGGAACATCCGCCGGTGTGCGCTCAGCAGCGGCCGCGGCAAGCTCGATCGCGCGCCGCATGTGGGCTTCGATCGCCGGCTCGACTCGCATGCGCACCAGCGTATCGAGGCGGATGCGCGGGCGCGGTAGATTTGTCGCATGCGAGTTCACGTAGCCGACCACCCGCTCATCACGCACAAGCTCACCGTGCTGCGCGACGAGAACACGCCGTCGCCGACCTTCCGGCACCTCGTGTCAGAGCTCATGACGCTGCTCGCCTACGAGGGCACGCGCGAAGTGCGGGTGACGCCCAAAGAGATTCAGACGCCCGTCACCAAGACCACCGGCGTGCGCATCGCCGAGCCGACGCCGCTGATCGTGCCGATTCTGCGCGCAGGCCTCGGCATGCTCGACGGCATGACGGCTCTGCTGCCGACTGCCGAAGTCGGATTCCTCGGCATGGCCCGCAACGAAGAGACCCTCGAGCCGTACACCTACGCCGAGCGCCTGCCCGATGACCTGCACGACCGCCAGTGCTTCGTGCTCGACCCCATGCTCGCAACGGGCGGCTCGCTCTCGGCTGCGATCAAGTACCTCTTCGACCGCGGCGCCGTCGACGTGACCGCGATCTGCATCCTCGGCACGCCTGAGGGTGTGGCGCGCATCGAGAAGGACTTCGGCGACCACGAGAACCTCACCGTCGTGCTCGGTGCTGTCGACGACGGCCTCGACGAGAACGGCTTCATCGTGCCCGGCCTCGGCGACGCGGGCGACCGCCTGTACGGCACTGCCGAGTAGCGATGACCGTGCGGGTGCGCGCCGCAACAGCCGACGATGCTGCCGGCGTGGCCCGCGTGCACGTCGATTCGTGGCGCGCCGCATACAAGGGCCTCATGCCTCATTCGGTGCTCGACGGGCTCAGCGTGCAGAACCGCACGACCGGCTGGCAGCGCTGGCTGAACGGCGACCCGAATCGCAATGCGGTCGGTCACGAGTGTGTCGTCGCCGTCGACGAGACGGATGCGGTGCTCGGCTGGGCGACGTTCGGCAGGGGTCGCGACGACGGCTGGGAGCATGTCGGCGAGATCGCGGGCATCTACGCGCACCCTGACTCGTGGTCTGCTGGCGTCGGCCACGCGCTGATGGAACAGGCGATGATTGCTCTGGCGCAAGCTGGATTCTCTGGGGTCTACCTCTGGATGCTGGCCGGCAACGAACGCGCCCTGCGGTTCTATGAGCGACACGGATGGGCAACTGACGGCGGCGAGAAGCACGAGACGCATAGCTCGGGTCACCTCATGCGTGAGCTTCGTCTTGTTGCGAATAACGCACCGGTTTGACCGTCAAACCGGTGCGTTATTCGCAACAAGCTTGACGGAATCGTTATCGGTCGCATAACCTGTGGCCATGACTGACATTCAGCAGCCCGCGACCGCCTTCGTCGCCAAGGGACTGTCCGGCATGGTGATGCCGATGTCGAGCATGTGCCGAATGTGCATGCAGTAATCAGCGAACACGCGAACTGCATGCAACCGGCGGAGAGAATCCCGCCGGTTTTTCTTATCTCTCATTCGTCACCCAGGCTGTAGAGCTCAGCTCCGGCCGAACCCGGAAGGCACCCAATGTCTCTTGCAATCACCGATATCCAGACCCGCACCGACATCACCGAGGCCACAGCGCAGCAGCGCCCGAACGTGCACGCTGTTCCCGCCGAGCCCGAGGCTCGCGGCTTCGTGCTCTACATCGGCCTCGGCGATGACGCCCAGGAGCTCGACGGCGTCGACCTCGCGACGCTCGTCCGCGAGCTGCGCGAGCACACCGCCCGCGTCGCCCCTTCAGCTCAGACGCACGCCGCCGTCGCCCTCGCACCGGCCGGCGCTGGGGGACGCGACATCGACGTCGTGCGCCGCGCGCTGCACGACCCGGCACTCCGCACATCCGAAGTCGCCGAAGAGCAGCCCGAAGAAGAGGGCGTCACGATCGACTTCGCTCGCAACCGCGTCACGGTAGACGGCAACACCGTCGCCCTGACCTACAAGGAGTTCGAGCTGCTGCAGTCGATCGTGCTGCGCACCGGCCGCGCGGTCGCCCGCGAAGACCTCATCGACCTGGTGTGGCCGGACTCGGATGCCGACGAGCGTCCGAACGCACGCACAGTCGACGTGCACATCCGCCGTCTGCGTGCGAAGCTCGGCAGCTACGCCGACATCATCCGCACCGTGCGCGGCGAGGGCTACCGCTTCGACGGCCACCCCGATGTGGCCGTGCGCACCGGCCTCCACCGCAGCCCCGACGTCTTCTAGCGCCGCCGAGTTCGAATAGCCGATTCATAGCAAACACAAGGGCTGAGACATAGGCACGCTTCGTACAGTGGGAACACGTTGAAAGTTAATGCTGTGGCTTTCAACCGGAGCTGTAATCGTGAGATCAGCTTGGTGCAAGGGACTGAGAACCCCCGCCTCATCGAGGCGGGGGTTCTCTATTTGCCCGGTGCATGCCGCTTTTCTCGGTCGCTCAGCGGTTCCATGACACCAGCATCGATGGAACGCCTCAGCGACCGAGAAAAACAGCACTACCGCGCAGCGCGCTCAGCAACCTCCTAGGTGACGCAAGGCAGTTGCAAGGAATCCACTCGTAGTGTGAAGCACGTTGGACATCAGGACATGGGTACTCCAACAAGCGCTCTGGACAAGCGCTGGTGCAAGGGACAAGGCCGGACGAGAATCCTCGTCCGGCCTTCTTGCGTGCTCAAGCGTCAGCCGAGATGCGACTGTAAGAACTCGATCACGCCCGCCTTGAACTTGCGCGAGGTGATCGCGTTGATGTGGTTGCGGCCGGGGATCGGCTCGAACCTCGCGTCGTCGAGCAGCGGCACCATTGTCTCGGTGTCGTCAGCGCGGTCGTCCTTGTCACCGGTCATGAACAGGGTCGGCGAGACAGGCGGATGCACGCTCGGGTCGAACGGCGTGCGTGCGACTCCGAAGGCGAGATCGAGCAGTGTCGTGGGGTCGGCCTCTGGCAGCATCTTGGCCAGCTGCACCACGAACTCGGTGCCGCCGGTCGGCTCGACCTCGCCGCGAAGCGCGGCGTCGGCCATCTGGCGGTCGATGTCTTCGAACGGCTCGCCAGCGGGCAGACCGCCGAGGGCAAGAGCGGCGAACACACCGGGCTCCTCCCCCACGTACCGATACGCGAGGCGAGCGCCCATCGAATAGCCGAGGCAGCCGATCTTCTCGCCGGGCACGGCATCGATGAACTCGAGCGCAGCGTCGACGTCTTCTTTGAAGCGCTCTACCTCGTAGGCGTTCTCGCCGCGCGGCTTGTCACTGTCGCCGTGGCCGCGAAGGTCCATGGCAATGCCGCGCAGTCCGGCCTCTTCGAAGGCACGGCCCCATCCGGCATCAACCCAGTTGCTCTGCGAACTCGACGCGAAGCCGTGCAGCATCAGCACCCGAGGGCCGTCGGATGCGCCTACTTCGTGCAACGCGATTCGCGTGCCGTCGGCACTTCTGACGCGCAGCACTACTTCTTCGACAGGCGAACCCGTCGCTCCTTCTTCTTCTCCTGGGGCACGGTTCCGACGATGCCAGCCTCTTCATCAGCCACTTCGAAGGTGATGAGCGTGTCGCCGACATTGATCGTGTCGCCGTCTTCGCCGTGCGTCGTCTTGACCGTTCCCGCGATGGGGCTCGGCAGCTCAACAGCGCTCTTGGTCGTCTCGACCTCGACGAGCGGCGTGTTGCGCTCGACCCACTGGCCGGGCTCGACGAGCCACTCGAGAATGGTCGCCTCGATCAGGCCTTCGCCGAGATCGGGGAGGGGAAATGATCGCTCAGCCATCAGTACTCCAAACTGCGCTGCACACCGAACAGGATGCGGTCGATGCTGGGGATGTATTCGTCTTCGAGGTCACCCGCAGGGGTGGGAACATCGTAGCCGGTGACGCGCTCGACGGGTGCTTCGAGCTTGCCCCACAGGCGCTCGGTCAGCAGCTGCCCGATCTCGGCGCCGAGACCGGCGGTGCGCGGCGCCTCATGCACGATGACTGCGCGACCGGTCTTGGCGACTGAGGCGACCAGGCCATCCTCGTCGAGCGGCTTCAGCCAGCGCGCGTCGACGACCTCGATCGAGACGTCGTCTTCGGCTGCGAGCTCTGCCACTTCGAGCGAGCGAGCGACCATGGCGCCCCACGCGATGATCGTGAGGTCTTCGCCTTCGCGAGCCACGAGCGAGCCTTCGAGGTCGCCGGGGTTCTCGAAGTCGACGTCGCCGCGGTTCCAGTAGCGCGACTTCGGCTCCATGAACATGACGGGGTCGGGCATCTCGTGTGCGCGACGCAGCAGGTGGTAGGCCTGGTGCGGGTTCGACGGCGAGACCACCTTGAGGCCGGGCACGTGCGCGAGCGTGGCCTCGATCGACTCTCCGTGGAGCTCGGGCGCACGGATGCCGCCGTAGCTGGGGATGCGCAGCACCATCTGCATGGGCGTCGCGCCGCGCGAACGGTAGTTGGTGCGGGCGATCTGCGAGATGATCTGGTTCATCGCCGGGTAGGCGAAGCCGTCGAACTGCACCTCGGGAATCGGCCTGTGGCCCGCCATGGCAAGCCCGGCCGCCATGCCGAGGATGCCCGACTCCGCCAGCGGTGTGTCGATGACGCGGTGTGCGCCGAACTCGGTCTGCAGGCCGTCGGTGACGCGAAAGACGCCGCCGAGTTTGCCGACGTCTTCGCCGAACACGAGCGATTTGGCGTCGTCTGCCAGGATCTCGCGCAGTGCCGTGTTGATGGCCTTCTGGGTCGAGAGCTGCTCAGTCAAGGTCGGTCTCCTCTCGCCACTGCTCCTGCTGCTTGACCAGCTGCGGCGTCTTCTCTTGGAACACGTAGTCGAACATGTCGTTGCCGTCGATCGTGCGGGGGCTCTGCATCTGCACGCGAACTGCGTCGACCGCCTGCTCTGCACGCTGCTCGGCTTCGGCCCACCAGGCCTCGTCGGCGACGAGCTGTCGCGCCACGTCGATCGGGTCGGGCCCGAGGGCGCGCTCTTCTTCGAGCGAGCGATATCGGCTGGGGTCGTCGCTCGTGGCGTGCGGGCCGCGGCGATAGGTGAAGGCTTCGATGACGACCGGTCCGTGCTCGCGAGCGTGCTCGAGGGCGATCTGCGTTGCCGCATACACCTCACCCACGTCGTCGCCGTCGATGCGCATCGACGGCATCGAATAGCCGGATGCGCGGGCCGCGACACTGCCGCCGGCCACCTGCAGGTCGAGCGGGGTCGAGAGCGACCAGCCGTTGTTCTGCACGAAGAACACGACGGGCGACTTCGAGACCGCAGCGAAGTTCATGGCCTCGTGCACGTCGCCCTGGCTCGATGCTCCGTCGCCGAAGTACGCGATGGCCGCGCCGCCGGTGCCGTCGAGCTTCTGCGCGTACGCCCAGCCCATCGCGTGCAGCGCTGTCGCACCGACGACCGCCTGCAGAGGCGAGTGTCGCACCTTGTTCGGGTCTGCGAATCCGCCGTTCCAGAGCGCCAGGTGGCTGCCCATGTAATCGGTCAGATCGCTGTCGAGCCCCACCACGACGCCGTGGTCGCGGTAGGTGATGAAGGCCATGTCGCGAGCGCGGTCGAGTGCCATGGCACTGCCGACCTGCGCCGCCTCCTGCCCGATGGCGGGCGGGAATGCGGGCAGGATGCCCTGGCGCTGCCAGCGCACGGCTTCGGTGTCGAGAACTCGGGTGACGAGCATGCGCTCGGCCAGGCCGCGCAGGGTCTCGACGTCGACAGTGACGCCGTTCTGCGGCGGCCAGAGCTGCGCAGGCTGCGCGGCTGAGGACGGGGGAACAGGCACAAGGCCTCCTTTGCTGCGAATCGCCACCACGCTACGGCGAGCCACTGACACTGACAAGCTGCACCCTGAGTGCTATGCACATTGCACAACATGCACACTGATTCTGACTTTTGACCAGACATATTGTCTAGAGTTGCAGGCATCATGAAGATCGACACGACAGACGCCAAGATCGTCAGGCTCTTCACCGAGCATCCGCGAATGAGCGTGCTCGAGGCATCCCGCCAGCTCGGCGTCGCGCGCGCGACCGTGCAGGCGCGCCTCGACAAGCTGATCGACGGAGGCGCCATCTCGTCGCTGTCACCGCGGCTCGACCCGACGAAGTTCGGATACTCGGTGTCAGCATTCGTGTCAGTTCGAGTCGAGCAGGGGGCCGGGCATGCGAATCTCGGCGAGTTCCTGGCGGGCATTCCCGAGGTGACCGAAGTGCACACGGTCTCGGGCGACTTCGACGTGTTCTGCCGCGTCGTCGCCACCTCGAACGCAGACCTGCAGCGGGTGCTGGATCGCATTGCCGCGCATCCCACTCCCGTGCGAACTTCGTCGTCGCTCGTGCTGACCACGCACTTCGAGAACCGTGCGCTGCCGGCGTTCGAGGCTGCGGCAGAGCACCCCGCCTAGACTCGAACGCGGGCTTCGAACCCTGCGAACAGGAGGAGAACTGTGACGACCGACGCGCTGCACGAACTTGCCGAGGCGCTGAACGACGGCGCCCTCACGACTGACGACGATCGGCTTCGCGCAGCCACTGCCGACCGGTCAGGCAAGGTCGCTGACGGGCTCCCCCTGGCAGTCGTCGACGCACAGAGCGTCGCGGATGTGCAGGCGGTTCTGCGCATCGCCCAGGCACACAGCATCCCCGTGGTGACCCGTGGCGCCGGAACCGGGCTCGCCGGCGGCGCCATCGCAGGCGGCGGCGAGATCAGCCTCTCGGTTGCTGCCATGCGCCGCATTCTCGAGGTGAACGCCGACGACCAGCTCGCGGTCGTCGAGCCGGGCATCATCAACGCCGATCTCAACACAGCCCTTGAAGAGCACGGCATGTGGTGGGCGCCCGACCCCGCGAGCCGGGCCATCTCCTCGGTCGGCGGCAACATCGCGACCAACGCCGGCGGGCTGCTCTGCGCGAAGTACGGCGTGACCCGCGAAGCGGTGCTCGGTCTCGACGTCGTGGTGCCCGGCGGCGAGCTGCTGCGCCTTGGTCGCCGCACCGTCAAAGGCGTGACCGGCTACGACCTCACGTCGCTCATGATCGGCTCCGAAGGAACCCTCGGCGTCGTGGTCGGGGCAACGCTCAAGCTGCGCCCGCTCGTGCCGGGCACACCGTGGACGATCGGCGCGCAGTTCACCGACGAGCGCACGGCCGCTGAAGCGTGCGCTGCGATCACTGCAGCGCGCATCCGCCCCGCCATCATGGAACTCGTCGGCGGCGTCGGGCTCAGCGTGCTCGCGCAGTACACGGGCGCCGACCTCGAGGGCGCCTTCGTGCTCGTGCAGGCCGACGACCACGACGCCGAGCAGACCGCGAACGCGGCCGCCGAGATGCTGCGCTCGTTCGGCGGCGTGGTCGAGCAGACCGACGACCTCGAGCGCGCCGCGCACCTGGCTGAGATTCGCCGGCAGATGATGCCTGCGATGGAGAGCGTGGGCACGGTGCTCGTGGAGGACGTCGCGGTTCCGAGATCGCGCATGGCCGACATGTTCTCGATCTGCAATGAGATCGGTGCCCGCCACGGCGTGACGATCGCCAACGTGGCGCACGCCGGCGACGGCAATCTGCATCCGTCGTTCGTGTTTCCGGAAGCCGAGCCGACCGAGGCAGTGTGGGCCGCTGCCGAAGAGGTCTTCGCGCAGTGCATCGCCCTCGGCGGCACACTCACGGGCGAGCACGGCGTTGGCGTGCTGAAGGCGCGCTGGCTGCGCCAGGAGCTCGGGGATGCGCAGTACGCGCTCCAGCAGCGCATCAAGTCGGCGTTCGACCCGCAGGGGATCATGAACCCGGGCAAGATGTTCGGCTGAGGGGTTTCGAGACACAGCTGCGCCGTTCCTCAACCACCGGAGGCATCACTCGTCAGCCTTCGACTACAGCTCAGGCGAGGGCTGAGATCACCTTCGCACCGGGGTGACGCAATTCGAGCGCCTCTGCGTTCTGCTCGACCGCATCCGCCGGAATGTGGCCGGCGCGCACGAGCATGTCGAGTGCCGCGACCGTGGCTGCACGGCGTGCTCCGTCGAAGCAGTGTGTGACAGCGGTGACGCCGGTCGGCAGCGTGATCGCAACCGTGCCCTCTGCGCCGAACTTGCAGATCGCCGAGAACACCGAGCCGATCACGGTGTCGGGCTTGCCGGCGGCCTCGATCACCTCGGGGTGGCTGATCATCGCGCGTCCGGCACGCAGCAGCTCCTCTTCGACGCTCGAGCCACCGGCAACCGCAAGCTGTCGATACGCACGCGCAAGACCGACCGCGGTAGTGCTGTGCACGGGTGCACCGCATCCGTCTGCCACTGACGCCTGCGCCTCATCACCGGTGAGCTCAGCAACAACCGCACGCAGTCGCTGCTGCACGGGGTGCTCAGCGTTGCGGTAGTCGTCGGCTCCGCCCTGCTGCTTCGCCGCGGCAACCATCGCGATGTGCTTGCCGACGCACATGTGCGCGAAGCGGCCTGCCTCGCTGTCGTCGCGCGACTCGGTTACGGGGCACTGCAGCTCGTCTTCGTCGACGCCGAGCGCGGCAGCCATGTCGGCGGCGAGGCTCGAGTGTATGGCGAGGCGACCGTGCGAGGCACACGCGAGCGCGAGCTGACGCTCATTCTCGATGACGACACCCTGCCCCAGCAGTCCGGCGGCGTAGAGCGGCTTGAGACTCGAGCGCGCGAGAAAGTGCTGGCCGTGCACGTCGCCGTGCTCTTCGACGACACCGCCGTCTTCGTCGAGCAGCACCGCGAGGCCCTCGTGCCACGACTCGATGAATCCGCCTCGGTCAACCTTTGCGATCGTCGTCACGTCTGCTGTGCTCCTCGGTGCTGGTGATGGCCGGCTCGAGGGCGCCCTCAAGCTCGAGCAGCGTCCGCTTGCGCTCGATGCCACCAGCGTAGCCCGTGAGCTTGCCGCTCGATGAGATCACCCGATGGCACGGCACGACGATCGAGACGGGGTTGCGACTGTTCGCGAGCCCCACGGCCCTGACCGCCGTTGCACTGCCGATGAGCGCCGCGATCTCGCCATAGGTGCGGGTCTCGCCGAACGGAATCTCACGCAGCGCCTGCCACACGCGCTGCTGAAACTCGGTGCCCTCAGCGCGCACATGCACGTCGAACGCTGTGCGCTCCCCCGCGAAGTACTGATCGAGCTGGGTCACGACGTGCTCGAAGGCTGCGTCGTCGCGATCGCCGAACCGCGTGGTGTCGGGCGCGGGCGAGTGGTCGGGCATGAAGAGCCCGTCGAGGGCCCCGCGGTCTCCGACGAGGGTGAGCGTGCCGATCGGCGATTCATAGGTCGTGTGTGCCATGCGAACATTCGAGCACACGGATGCGCGCCCAGGCACCGGCGCTGCAAGACTGTGCAGAGTGCGGGCCTGTGGAGAGTCTGTTCACCGCGCGTCGCCTAGGCTGGCGACTGTGAGAATCGCACTCGTTCGACATGGCCAGACCGATTGGAACGCCGCCCAGCGCGTGCAGGGAGCAACGGATGTTCCGCTCAATGACAGAGGGCGCATCCAGGCTCAGGAAGCCGGAGAACGGCTGCGCGACGAGGGCGACCTCTGGGAAGGCGTCGTGGCCTCACCGCTCGACCGCGCGAGCGTCACGGCCGAGATCATCGCAGACGTGCTCGGCCTGCCGATGCTCGGAACCTATGACGACCTCGCCGAGCGGCAGTACGGCGTCGTCGAGGGCCTCAACGTGTTCGAGGCACGCAAGCAGTACAGCGTCGGCGGCGAATGGGTCGGACCCGGAGTCGAGCTGTTCGAGCACCTGCAGGAGCGCGCGCTCAGAGCCATCGACCTCGCCGCGACCGAGCATCCGATCGACGGACTCCTCATCGTGGCCCACGGCACGCTGATCCGCAGCGTGGTCGACCTGCTCACGGGCGAGCGCACGCAGTCAATACCGAATGCGGCCTCGGTCCGCCTCGAGGGCGAACCGGGCCGCTGGAGCGTCACCGCCGGCATCGTGCCGGCTGACGCCTAAGAGGTGCAGATCAGCTGACGCCGATGAGGTCGCAGACGAAGATCAGCGCCTCGTTGGGCCCGATCACGCCGCCTGCGCCGCGCTCGCCGTACGCGAGGTGCGGAGGAATCGTGAGCTTGCGGCGACCGCCGACCTTCATGCCCTCGATGCCCTGCTCCCAGCCGGCGATGACCATGCCGACGCCGAGCGGAAACTGCAGCGGCTCGCCGCGGTTGTAGCTGGCGTCGAACTCCTCGCCGCCCGAGTGGGTCACGCCCACGTAGTGCACCGAGACGGTGGTGCCGGGCTTGGCCTCAGCGCCGTCGCCGACAGTGATGTCTTCGATGACGAGTTCTTCGGGCGCGGGGCCCATGGGTGCGTCGATTTCTGGCTTTGCAGTCATGCCGACAAGTCTTGCACTGTTCAGCCGCGCATCCGCTCGTATGCGCCGAAGGCGAACACGGTATGGCGGGCCGGGCCCGGCCTGCATAGGCTGGCATCAGAGCCCGTCACAGACGGGACCACCGGCAATCAAGGAGGAACCCGTGGCAGTAACCAGCAAGGCCAACGCAGTTTGGAACGGATCGCTGACTGAAGGCAGCGGCCAGGCGAAGCTCAGCTCGGGATCCGAGCACTCGTTCACCTGGAAGGCCCGCGCCGAAGAGGGCGGATCGACCACTCCTGAAGAGCTCATCGCAGGCGCTCACTCGGCCTGCTACTCGATGGCACTCTCGAACGAGCTGCACGACGCCGGCTTCAAGTCGGAGCAGGTCGCAGTGTCGGCCGAGGTCGACTTCGACATCTCGAAGGGCGGCATCACCGAGATCCGCCTCTCGGTCGAGGCCAAGGTCGCCGACATCGAGCAGGCCAAGTTCGAAGAGATCGCGAACGCCGCCAAGGAGGGCTGCCCCGTCTCGAAGGCGCTCGCCGGCACCGAGATCGTGCTCGCCTCGGCGAAGCTCGTCTAGCTCGACACACAGACGCGAATGCCCCCGGAGAAGACTCCGGGGGCATTCTGCCGTCTGGGCGGATGCGCGCTTACAGACCCAGCGCGACCTTCACGGGTTCGTTGACAACCTGACCGCCTGCGACGTTGAGACCCAGTGCGAGTGCTGCGTCAGCATCCGCCGCCGCCTCCCAGCCCTTGTCTGCAACCTTGAGCACGTACGGAAGCGTCGTGTTGGTCAGCGCAGCCGTCGCCGTCGCCGGAACCGCGCCCGGCATGTTCGCCACGCAGTACATGACAGCGTCGTGCAGCTTGAACGTGGGGTCGGCGTGCGTCGTGGCCTTCGAGCCCTCGAAGCAGCCGCCCTGGTCGATCGCGATGTCGACGAAGACCGCGCCGGGGCGGGCCGTCTTGATCATCGCGTCGGTGACGAGCTTCGGAGCAGCCGCACCCGGGATCAGCACCGAGCCGATCACGAGATCTGCCTTGGCGACCTGCTCGGCCAGCGCGTACGAGTTCGATGCGAGCGTCTTGATGCGACGGCCGTAGAGCGAGTCGAGCTGACGCAGGCGGGGCAGCGAGACGTCCATGATCGTGACGTCGGCGCCCATGCCGAGTGCCGTGGCAGCTGCGTGCTCGCCCGCGACGCCGCCGCCGATGACGACGACGTTGGCGCGCTCTGTTCCCGGAACACCGCCCATCAGGATGCCGCGTCCGCCGTTGGTCGCCTTCAGGTGGGTCGCGCCCTCCTGCGCCGACAGGCGGCCTGCGATCTCGCTCATCGGGTTGAGCAGCGGCAGGCTGCGGTCGGGCAGCTGCACCGTCTCGTAGGCGACTGCGGTCGTGCCTGCGGCCATGAGCGCCTCGGTCAGCGGCTTGTCGGCCGCGAGGTGCAGATAGGTGAAGAGGATGTTGTCGGTGAGGAACCCGTACTCAGCAGGAGTCGGCTCCTTGACCTTGAGCACGAGCTCCTGGGCCCACGCCTCTTCGGCCGTGTCGACGATGATGGCACCGGCCTCGCGGTACTCGTCATCGCTGAAGCCCGATGCGACGCCGGCGCCGGCCAGCACTCGCACCTCGTGACCTCGTTCGACAAGCGCGTGCGCTCCGGCGGGGGTGAGGGCGATGCGGCCCTCGTTGTTCTTCGTTTCGGCAGGAACTCCAACACGCATGATCGACTCCTTTGTGATCGTGACTAACGCTGTTTACATACGTCATCGTGGGGCATCGTGCGACCCTGGTGCTTGATCATCAAATCTTCTTGCGCTTTCGGGGCGGATGCCCGCAGAATGTTCGATATGAGCATTCTGCGCCAGCGTCCCGCCGAAGAATCGACGCAGCTGACCCCCACCGACCGCGCCATCGTCGACGAGCTTCGCAGCGACGGGAGGCTGCCGAACGCCACGCTCGCCGAGCGCGTCGGCCTCTCGCCGTCGGCCTGTCACAGCCGCGTTCGGGCACTTCGCGACCGCGGCGTGATTCGCGGATTCACCGCAGACGTCGACCCTGCCGCGCTGGGCTGCGCGATTCAGGCGCTCGTGTTCGTGCGCATCCATCCCCGTGCCCGCAGCGGGCTCGAGCAGTTCGCCGAGACCCTGCGCGTGCGACCCGAAGTGGCGCAGCTGTACTTCTTGGGCGGCAGCGACGACTTTCTGATTCACCTGTGGGCACGCGACAGCAACCACGTGCGCGACTTCGTGCTCGATGCCCTCAGCTCGAGCCAGGCCGTCGCCCACACCGACACGAAGCTGATCTTCGACCACCACAGGGCTGTGACACCGACTGCGCTGTGAGCTGGTTGCGGCGTGCGAGCCGCCCGCGGTTCTGATCACCGACGCGACTTTCTCGGTCGCTCAGCGGCGCCGCGACAATAATTGACGCGGAATCCCTCAACGACCGAGAAAGGAGCACTCACCCGCCCGCGGCCAGCGCCGACAGCGAACGTCAGCGCGCGGAAAGCAGTTCTGCAGTTGACTGAATCCATGCGACGCGTATTGATTCTCGGTGGGACCGGTTGGCTGGGGCGCGAGATCGCGCGGCTCGCGGTCGCAGCCGGCGACAGTGTGACGTGTCTTGCCAGAGGCGAATCCGGTGCGGCTCCTGCCGGCATCGAGTTCGTGCAGGCCGATCGCCGGAAGCCCGGCGCGTACGCCACGCTGCAGCGCGACTGGGACGAGGTCATCGAGCTCGCCTACGAGCCCGAGCTCGTGCAGCCGGCGCTGGATGCCCTCGCCCGGCATGCCGCCCACTGGACGCTGGTGTCGACGGTGTCGGTCTATGCCTCAAACGATTCCCTGGGCCCGAACGAGCCCCTCGCCGACGAGACTGCCGCGCTCGTGCATCCGACTGACATGGATGACTACGGCCACGCCAAGGCCGCGGCAGAAGCGGCAACAGCTGCGGCCCTCGGCGGCCGAGAGAATCGCCCCCGGCTGCTCACCGTCAGGCCCGGCCTCATCGTCGGCCCCGGTGACCCGACCGACCGGTTCGGCTACTGGCCCGCCCGCCTGCAGCGCGGTGGCGCCGTGCTGGCACCGGATACACAGTCGCGGTTCGTCCAGGTCATCGACGTGGCAGACCTCGCCGAGTGGCTCGTGCGCGCCGGCCGCGAGCGCCGCACCGGCATCGTGAACGCTGTCGGCGATGTGCATCCCATGGCTGATTTCTTCGCCCAAGCGCTCGAGGCAGTGCGCTCTGACGCAGACCTCGTGACCGCCGAAGACGCCTGGCTCGTCAAGCACGGCGTCAACTACTGGGCAGGACCTCATTCGCTGCCGCTGTGGATTCCGACAGCGGATGCCGGGCTCACACAGCGCAGCAACCGGCGGTACCTCGAGGCGGGCGGCACCCTGCGGCCCCTGCACGAGACGATCGAGCGATCGCTCGCCGACGAAGTCGCCCGAGGGGTCGACCGGGCCCGGCGATCGGGACTCAGTTCCGCCGAGGAGCGCGAACTGCTCACAGCGCTCGCCCGCGACGCTGACCCGGGTGCTGCTTTCTCGGTCGCTCAGCGGCGCCGCGACAATAATTGACGCGGAATCCCTCAACGACCGAGAAAGGAGCACTCACCCGCTCGCGGCCAGCGCCGACAGCTCTCGCTGACCGATAATCTGGAGCCTGCCCGACCCGAGGAGCCCACTGTGTCATCTGCCGCCATCCAGCGAGCCGAGTCGCTGATCGTCTCGATCCCCGATCATCCGCAGCCAGGCGTCACCTTTCGTGACGTCATGCCGCTGATCGCCGACGCGGGTGCGCTGCGCGCTGTTGTCGAAGAGATGCTGCGGCCGTTCGCCGGCCAGTACGACGTGATCGCCGGCGTCGAGGCACGCGGCTTCGTGCTTGGCGGCGTCGCCGCGGGCCTGGCGGGCAAGGGCATGCTGCCGATCCGCAAAGAGGGCAAGCTGCCCCGACCCGCTGGCCGCGAGGAGTATGCGCTCGAGTACGGCACTGCAGCCGTCGAGATCCAGGCCGATGTGCCCGCTGGCACGCGCATCCTGCTGATCGACGACGTGCTCGCCACCGGCGGCACGCTCGCCGCCTCGGTCGCGCTCACGCGCAGCCTCGGGCTCGAGCCTGTCGGCATCACGACGCTCATGGAGCTCGACGCCCTCGGCGGCCGCTCGAAGCTCGGCGACATCCCGGTGCACACGGTCTTTCACGAGTAGGCACTCGTCAGATGCGCACGGCGCAGATAGCGTGGAGGCAACAACAGGAGGCAGACATGGCCGACGAGTTCAGCACCAAGGGCGCCTACGTGACGGGCGGCGAGTTCAGCCGCGACACGAACTACATCGAAGACCGCATCGTCGCTGATCCCGACGCGATCCGCGCGATGCCGGCTCCGCCGAAGTCGAAGGTCGGCTCGCTCGGCGCAGGCCTGACAGAGGGCGCCGAGGCCTGGCCGGTCGAACCCGGCCGCTACCGTCTCGTCGCCGCCCGCGCGTGCCCGTGGGCGAACCGCACCGTCATCGTGCGGCGTCTGCTCGGGCTCGAAGACGCGATCTCGCTCGCGCTGCCCGGCCCCGTGCACGACGTGCGCTCCTGGACATTCGACCTCGACGAGGGCGGCCGCGACCCCGTGCTCGGCACCGAGCGCGTGCAGGAGAACTACTTCAAGCGCTTCCCCGACTACCCCCGCGGCATCACGGTGCCCGCGATCGTCGACGTGCCGACCGGCGGCGTGGTCACGAACGACTACCCGCAGATCACCCTCGACTTCTCGACGCAGTGGCGCGAGTTCCACCGCGAGGGCGCTCCAGATCTGCTGCCCGAGCACCAGCTCGACGAGATGTGGGATGTCATGACTCGCGTGTTGACCGAGGTGAACAATGGCGTCTACCGCTGCGGGTTCGCCGGCAGCCAGCAGGCCTATGACGACGCCTACGACCGCCTCTGGACCGCAATGGACTGGCTCGAGGAGCGCCTCGCATCCCGTCGCTTCCTGATGGGTGAGACGATCACAGAAGCGGATGTGCGGCTCTTCACGACGCTCGCCCGTTTCGATCCCGTCTACCACGGGCATTTCAAGTGCAACCGGCAGAAGCTGACCGAGATGCCGAACCTGTGGGGCTATGCGCGCGACCTGTTCCAGACGCCCGGGTTCGGCGACACGATCGACTTCCTGCAGATCAAGCAGCACTACTACATCACCCACGAAGACGTGAATCCGACCCGCATCATGCCCGCGGGCCCCGACTTGGCGAACTGGCTTGACGAGCATGATCGCGCATCCCTCGGAGGCTCTCCGTTCGGCGATGGCACTCCCCCGTCCCCGGTGCGTGAGAGCGAGCGGGTTCCGGCGTCGGGTCTGGCAAAGTAGTTAAAAACCGGAATACTCTGGCGGGCAGCGCGGTTGTCTCATGCAACAGTCCGACGAACTCCCCTGAGGTGCCCCAATGACAACAACCACCCCTGCAGCTGACGGCCGCGTGATCTACGCGCAGGCCTCGATGGATGCCGTGACGCTTCGCGTCGGCGACCTCGAGCAGATGACCTCGTACTACGCCGACTCGTTCGCGATGCAGCCGCTTGACGAGCGCTCCAGCGGCGCCGAGACCCACCGCGTGCTCGGCCGCGGCACGACGCCCATGGTGCGCCTCGTGCACACGCCCGACCTGCCCGCCGGCAGCCCCCGTGACGCCGGTCTGTTTCACACCGCATTCCTCTTCGACGATGCCCCGGCACTTGCCGCGACCGTCTATCGTGCAGCCCAGCATCCGCTCTCGAAATTCGTCGGATCGAGCGACCACCTCGTGAGCGAGGCGTTCTACTTCACCGACCCCGAAGGCAACGGCATCGAGCTGTACACCGACCGCCCCCGCGAGGCATGGACGCGCGAGCGCGGCCAGATCATGATGGACACCACCTGGCTCGACCCCAACCGCTACCTGCAGTCGCACCTCGACCAGGAGACCGTCGACGCCGGGCCCTCGATCGCGGGTCGCGTCGGCCACGTGCACCTGCAGGTCGGTGACATCGAGACCGCGAAGCGCTTCTACGTCGACGGCATCGGCTTCGAGCCCACGCTGTCGGAGTATCAGGGCGCGCTGTTCGCCTCTGCCGGCGGCTACCACCACCACGTCGCGATGAACACCTGGAACAGCGCAGGAGTCGGCCCGCGTGCCGCCGCCCTCGGACTCGGCAACGTCGAGGTGACGGTGCCGCAGAGGGACGACCTGGATGCGCTCATCGCCCGACTGCGCAGCACGGGTGTGCAGTACGCCGACAATGGGCGCACCGTGACAGCGACTGACCCGTGGGGCACGCTCGTCACCGTCTCGCTGCCCGGCACGACCGTCGAGGAGCACCTCGAGCGCGCGTAGCCGCGAGTCTCTGACGCGAAGACGCCCCGTGAGCCGATGTGCTCGCGGGGCGTCTCGCTTGTCGCCGCTGGGTCAGCTGGGGATGTCGCCCGCTGCGTCTTCGAGGTGTGCGCGCATGAACCACTGGAACTTCTCGAGCTCACGCGTCTGGCCGACCAGCATGTCTTCGGTCATGGGGTCGAGCTTGCCGGTGGCCGAGATGGCGTCGCGGTTGTCGATGATGACCGCTTCGTAGACCTTCGAGAGCGCCTGCAGGTGGTTCTGCGTGGATGCGCGGTCAACGTCGTAGACGTCGTCGCTGTGCACGTACTCGCTGCGACCGGGAACACCGATCGGCGAGCCGCCGAGGGCCGCGATGCGCTCTGCAACCTCGTCTGCGTAGCCGCGCACGAGGTCGATCTGCGGGTCGAGCATCTCGTGGACGCCGATGAAGTTGCGTCCGACGACGTTCCAGTGGGCGTGCTTGAGCGTGAGGTGCAGGTCGTTCATCGAGTTGAGGCGATCCTGCAGAATCGCGTTGATCTCCTGGCCCTTGTCGAGCGAGAGACCGGGAACCGTGTAGGGATGCGTGTCAGCCATGAGTCCTCCTTGTAGGCGAATCGAAACACCGCTGCGGAGTGCTGCTTGCCCTGCCGCGGCGGAGCGTATGGCTCAAGCCTAGGCCTTTGCGGGCGGCTTTGATAGGAAGGCAAGGCTTGCCGAAGCCGGGGTTCGCCGTGCGCAGAATCGGAGGTGCTGTGCCTCATTCAGGGCAAAGAAAAATCCCCGTTGTGGAGAACGGGGATTTCGCGCGCCACGAGGGATTCGAACCCCCAACCTTCTGATCCGTAGTCAGATGCTCTATCCGTTGAGCTAGTGGCGCACATCAGGCTGAACAGCCAGCGACCAGCTTACACCCAATTCGGGCGCTGCTGTCAATTCGAGACGAGTGCGTCTTCGGGCGCCGCAGCAGCGACCGGACGGATGTCGATAGCACTCGCACCCTTCGGCCCCTCTGAGAGCTCGAATTCGACCTGCTGACCGTCACGCAGCGTGCGGTAGCCTTCCATCTCGATCTGCGAGAAGTGTGCGAACACATCACTGCCGCAATCGCTCGATTCGATGAACCCGAAGCCTTTTCCGGGGTCGAACCACTTCACGACGCCAATCGACACGTTGAACCTCCAGTGCATAGTGCAAGCCGTCTGGTGTGAGCGACCGCAGGTGTGGGCAGCACTTCGGCCATTGTCACGCGCAAGCCAGACAGTTGTCCAACCTGGACATTGTCATCAACATAATTCACGGTCGGGAATTGAAGCAGATATACAACTGTCACCGGTTTGCAACAAATTCGCACTCTTGGGGGCGGGCGTGCGGGGGCGCGCATGCGCTTCTGCACGGCGGGTGCGCGGGGCGGGGCGGCTGGGCGCCGGGCGTGCACGAAAGGCCGCAATGTCACCAGAAGCCGCACAATCTGCGGTTTCTCGTGCACGGATGCGCAAATCGCGGCATCTCGTGCACGCCCGGCGCCCAGCCGCGCGGCAGCCCACACAACAAGAAAGCCCCCGACCGCAGTCAGGGGCTTTCACTTTGGCGGAGACGGGGGGATTTGAACCCCCGGTCCCGTTTTCACGAGACCCTTCATTAGCAGTGAAGTCCGTTCGGCCGCTCCGGCACGTCTCCATGGCCGTTAAGCCAACGATTACCCTACCAGAGCGCGCACCCCGGTCGGCACCGCAAAGGCTCAGAAACCGCCCACGGGCTCTTCGACGAACCCGTATGGCACAACGCATGTCTCCTGCTCGGCGTTCTGCCCGTCGACCATGCCGTCGATCGAGTTCGGGTCGGTCTGCGTCGGGTCTTCCGTCGCAGGGTCGGTCGGGTCAGTGGGATCCGCAGGGGCCTCAGTGTCAGTCGGGTCAACCGGCTCATCAGAAGTCCCGGTCTCGCCGTCGTCTGCCCCGCCGCCGAGATCGTCTGGGTCGAGCGGAATCGGCTCGTCGTTGCGCACGAGCTCCATCATGATCTCGGCCGTGTAGAAGTCGGGGGCCACGCGCTGGTCGAGCGGCACCGTCGGATACGTCACGAACTGCATCGTGTCGAGCGGAATCTTGCGCATCACATTGGCCATGCCGACGATCGTGCCGAGGTCGTTGAGGCTCGTCGAGAGCTGCATGTTTTCGGTCGCGACCTGCGCGATGTTGTAGAGCGACGACAGGTTGCCGAGCACCTCGTCAGACTGCGCCTTGCGCAGCAGCGCCGACAGGAACACGCGCTGCGAGGCGATGCGCGAGAGGTCAGAACCGTCGCCGACCCCGTGGCGCGTGCGCAGGAACTGAAGCGCCTGCTCGCCCTCGAGCTCGTACGTGCCTGCCTCGGGAATGTCGAGCCCCGACCACGGGTCCTGCACCGCGCCCGAGAAGCACACGGGCACGCCGCCGACAGCGGTCGACATGTTGATGACGCCGTCGAAGGTGATCTTCGCGGCATACGGAATCTCGAGGCCCGTGATGCTCTCGACGACGTGCGCGACGCATCCGAGCCCTCCGGTCGCGAGCGCCGTGTTGAACTGCGCGCCGTACTGCTCTGGCACATCCGGCTCGCCCTCTTCGACGCTCGGGCACGCAGGAAAGTCGAGGATGAGGTCGCGCGGGAACGAGATGACCGTCGCGCCCTGGTGGTCTTCGTGCACGTGCAACAGCATCGTGACGTCGTTGAGCTCGGGGCCGTCGTGGCTGTCGTTCGTGGCGTCCTGCCCCTCGCGGGTGTCAGACCCGACCAGCAGCACGTTGAACGCGCCCTTCTGGTTGGCGAACTCCGGCGGTGTGACCGTCTCGCCGTCGGCGATGTCGACGGTGTCGATGCGCGACGTCAGCTGCCACACGGTGATGCCTGCGGTGCCGATGGTCGCGACCAGCACGATCGCCATCGCCATCGCGATGTAGCCGAGGGCCGACCGCATCGGGTGGTGCCGCTTCAGCTTGCCGTGCCGCGGCGCAACACCGCTGGCGTCGACGATTCTCTCAGTGCCCATGAGTCCCCTTCACTGCGCGGAGGGCGTGGGATTCGAACCCACGAGGCTCTCGCCTGCTGGTTTTCAAGACCAGATCCTTCGGCCGCTCGGACAGCCCTCCAGGTCGCGCACGGGGCGCGAACCTACGACAGTGTACTGGCAAACCCTTTGTGCCGGGTGTGCGTCAGAGCACGTGGGTGCGAAGCGCATCGACGAGGCCGTCCTCGAGCACGTCGCCGGTGCGCTGGTTCGCAGCGTCGTGCACGACCTTGGGCGCCTGCCCCATCGACACTGCGACGCCGCCGCCGGCAGCCGTCCACTGCAGCATCTCGATGTCGTTGCGCCCGTCGCCAGCGGAGAACACGCGGTCGCGTGCGATGCCGAGCTTCTCGATCACGTAGTCGAGTCCGGTCGACTTGTTGACGCCGTCGGGCGAGATGTCGAGCCACGACGAGAACCCGACCGTGTACGACACCCGGTGCAGGCCCATCCCGTCGACGATCGCGAGAAACTCCTCGGCGTCGTGCGAGGGACTCTCGACGACGACGCGCATCGCGGGCTCTTCTGCCAGCCGCTCGAACGGCACGCGCTCGCCTGCCGAGATGTCCCATCCGAGATTCTCGTTCGTGTAGCGGCGCACGCCCTGGCCGTTCTCGACCATGTAGTTGCCCTCGGGAAACCGCTCGCGCACGCGCTCGAGCACGGGCCCGGCGTCAAACACCTCGACGCGGT
Organism: Agrococcus casei LMG 22410; assembly: GCF_900163565.1. Classification (GTDB taxonomy): domain Bacteria; phylum Actinomycetota; class Actinomycetes; order Actinomycetales; family Microbacteriaceae; genus Agrococcus; species Agrococcus casei. The sequence goes on along the minus strand of NZ_FUHU01000041.1, from coordinate 40,383 downwards.
CAGACACGTAGGCGTCTTCGCCGTCGGATTCCGGATGCGCGAGTCGCATCACCTGCGCACCGTTTGCGCAGACGAGGTAGGCGGGGCGGATGTCGAGCCGATGACACACCTCGAACGTCGCGCCGTACGAGCGGCCCGTCGCGATGACGATCTCGTGGCCCGCTGCTCCGACCTCGCGGATGGTGTCGTAGACGCTGCGTGAGAGCGTGTTGTCTTCGTGGACGATGGTTCCGTCGACGTCGAGCGCGACGAGTCTGCGAGCAGTCATGGTGTTGGGATCGGCTCCAATGCGGTGAGTCCTCCGAGGTAGGGCTGCAGCGCCTCGGGCACGCGCACCGTGCCGTCTGCCTGCTGGTGCTGCTCGAGCAGCGCGACGATCCAGCGGGTGGTCGCCGCTGTTCCGTTGAGGGTCGCGACGGGGCGGTTCTTGCCGTCTTCGTCTTTGAACCTGGTCTTGAGCCTGCGCGCCTGGAAGGTCGTGCAGTTCGAGGTGCTCGTGAGCTCGCGGTAGGTGCCCTGCGACGGCACCCACGCCTCGATGTCGAACTTGCGGGCGGCGCTCGAGCCGAGGTCGCCGGCAGCCACGTCGATCACGCGGTAGTCGAGCTCGCACGCGTCGAGCAGGTCGGTCTGGATGTCGCGCATGCGCTCGTGCTCGGCCTCGGCGTCGGCCGGGTTCACGTACGCGAACATCTCGAGCTTGTTGAACTGGTGCACGCGCAGGATGCCGCGGGTGTCTTTGCCAGCACTGCCGGCCTCGCGGCGGTAGCAGGTCGACCAGCCGGCGTACCGCTTGGGCTGCTCGAGGTCGATGATCTCGTCGGCGTGGAAGCCCGCGAGCGCGACCTCGCTCGTGCCGACCAGGTAGAGGTCGTCGGCGGGCAGGTAGTAGACCTCGCTGGCGTGCTCGCCGAGAAACCCGGTGCCCTGCATGATCTCGGGGCGCACGAGGGTGGGCGTCGTGACGGGCGTGAAGCCCTTGTCGAGGGTCTTGTCGAGCGCCATGTTCATGAGCGCGAGCTCGAGGCGCATGCCGATGCCGGTCAGGTAGTAGAAGCGCGTGCCCGAGACCTTGGCGCCGCGAGCGAGGTCGAACGCCTTGAGGCTCTCGCCGAGGTCGACGTGGTCGCGCGGCTCGAAGTCGAGAGGAGCAACGGTGTCGCCGGATGTGCGGGGCCCGCGGTGCTCGAGGGTCACGAAGTTCTCTTCACCGCCGGCAGGAACACCGTCGATCACGATGTTCGCGATGCGTGCCGCCGCCGCCTCGAATGCCGCCTCTGCGTCGTTTGCCGCCGCCTGTGCATCCTTCACCTGCTGGGCAAGCTCCTTAGCAGCCGCGATGAGTGCCGGGCGCTCTTCCTTCGACGCCTTGCCGACCTGCGCCGCACTGGCGTTCTGCTGGGCGCGCAGCGACTCGAACTCGCCGATCGCGGTGCGTCGGGCACTGTCGGCCGCAATCGCATCGTCGACGTGCGAGACGGGATCGCCGCGGCGCTCCTGGCTTGCTCGAAGTGCTTCAGGCTGCTCGCGGAGAATCTGCGTATCGATCACAGAGCCAGTCTACGTCGATCGGCAGATTCCCCGCGCTGGCGCGGCTCAGGGCTTCTGCACCGTGATGGTCCAGCTCGCGTCGCCCACGCGGTCGAAGGCGGTCACGGGGTAGCCCTCGTCAGCGGCCCACCGGGGCAGCGTGTCGGTGGCCTGCGTGCAGTCGAAGTCGATGCGCAGCTCGTCGCCGCTGGCGATCTCGCTGATCGCGCGCTTCGCCTCGACTAGCGGAAACGGGCACACCTGGCCCTCTGTCTCGAGAATGTGCACAGTCATGGTTCCTCCTAATATTGGGTTGAATGCCGGTGTCGGTCAGACGCCGACCGGGGTCTTGGCGGGGGCGGATGCGGTGGCCCGGCTGCGAGCGCCGAACACGAACCGCACGGCGATGCCGGTGCCGAGCAGCATTGCCGCGAACGACACCCAACCCTGCAGCGTGAACGATGCCGAGCCGACCATCGCGTTGCCGATCGTGCATCCGCCTGCGATCGCTGCGCCGAGCCCCATGAGCAGCCCCCCGCCTGCTGACCGCAGCACGGTCTGGGCGTCGGGGACGCGCATCCGGTACTCCCCCGATGCCTTGGCTGCGATGAACGAGCCGACGAGGATTCCGAGCACGAGCATGACGCCCCAGTCGACGAGCTCGACGTCGCCGGTGACGAGAAATGCGACGATGTCGGCGCTCGGGGTGGTGATGCCGAGGCCCGATTCGCGGCCTGCCGCATACGAAAGCGGGAAGGCGACGATGCCGATGATGCCGATCACGACTGCGGTCGCGAACGCGTTCCAGGGCCGCTCGAAGAGCAGCCGTGCCAGCCCCTTGCGCTTGGCGGGCAGCTGCACGGGCTTCGTGCGGGCGGCGTCCTTGCGCAGGTGATGCCACGTTGCGGCGCCGACTCCGACGACGAGCACTGCGACGAGCACCCACGGGCTCACGCCCAGCAGGTCGTGCACTGTGCCGACCGGAGCCGTGACGCCGCGCAGCCCCTCGACGATCGGGGCTCCCGGCCCGTGCTTCATGATGGCGGCCGAGAGCGCGTAGCCCGCGAGCGCGATCCACGACCCGACCAGGCCCTCGCCGGCCCGGTAGTAGGTGCCGGTCGCGCATCCGCCTGCATAGACGATGGCGAAGCCGAAGATGAGGCCTCCGAGGATGGCGGCGAGCCACGGGAACGTCTCGGCTCCGAGCGAGATGACGCCGGCGGCGTCGAGGGCGAAGATGCCGACCGACTGCACGGCGATCGTCACCAGGAATGCGGTCAGCCAGCGAGACTGGCGCACGAGCCAGATGTCGCGGAATGCGCCGGTGACGCAGAATCGCCCGCGCTGGAGGGCGAAGCCGAGCACGGCGCCGAGGGCGAGGCCAGAGAGGATCACGGGGGTCTGCTTCCTGTCGATGTCGAAACCGCCCGGCGGACGGCACGACCGACCCTAACAAACGCTTATGGCTCCCATTGCCACAAGTTGTAACACTCGGATGCGAGAACACCATCGCGGCGTGGCGAGCCCTGCCGGCCGCCGTTGCCTTACGGTTAAGACATGCGAGCCGCCATCGTTTTCAATCCGGTCAAGGTGTCTGAAGAAGACCTCCGAAAAGCCGTAGACCACACACTCGGAAGCAAGGCCGACGAAGCATCGGTCGACTACCGCGAGACGGGCGAGAAGGACTTCGGAGTCACAGCCTTCGAAGAGTCGATCAAGGCTGAGCCCGACGTCATCATCGTGGCAGGCGGCGATGGCACAGTGCGACTCGGCGCCGACATGGTCTCGAAGACCGAGATTCCGCTGGGCATCGTTCCGGCGGGCACCGGCAACCTGCTCGCCCGCAACCTCAGCCTGCCGCTCGCCCTGCGAGACGCCGTGCGCGTCGCACTCACCGGCGACAACCGCTCGATCGACATGGGCGAGCTCATCCTCACCCGCGAAGACGGCACCGAAGAGCGCGAGGCGTTCACAGTGCTCGCCGGGTTCGGGCTCGACGCCGGCATGATCGCGATGACCGACGACGACATGAAGAAGAAGGTCGGCTGGGTCGCCTACGTCGGCGGGTTCTTCAGAGCGTTCAGCTCGATCAAGCGCATCGAGATCAGGGGCCAGGTCGACGAGGCAGACGAGCGAGAGCTGACCGCGAACACCGTGCTCATCGGCAATGCCGGCATGCTGCCGGGCAACGTGCGCGTGTTTCCCGACGCGAAGATCGACGACGGCCTGCTCGACTACGCGCTCGTTGACCCCAAGGACTCACTCGAGTGGGTTCGCGTCGTGCACGAGATGGTCAGCAACAACGATCCCCTGCAGCGCGAGCTGCGCGACCGATCGATCCTGCCGGGACGCAAGCGCATCCCCCAGCTTGCGTTCAAACAGGGCAAGCAGTTCACGCTGAAACTCGACGAGGCGATCGAGCTGCAGATCGATGGCGACTCCGTGGGCGAGATCACCGGGCTGCGGGCATCGGTGCTGCCCAGCGCACTCACCGTGCGGGTGCCTCGCTGACGATCTCTCGCAGCCAGTCGCGCGCATCCGTGAACGACTCGTCGCTGAAGCGATCGGCGACGACCGCGCGCTGCCCATCCGCCCTCGGATACGACCCGAGGAACATCACCCGCGGCGAGACGCGCTTGAGACCCAGCATTGCGGCAGCAACGCGCTCGTCACGGATGTGCCCCTCGAGGTCGATCACAAAGCGGTAGCGGCCTAGGCGGTCGCCGATCGGCCGAGACTGAATCAAAGACAGGTTGACCCCGCGAGTCGCGAACTGCTCAAGCATGTCGAGCAGCGATCCCGCGCGGTCGTTGGGCAGCTCGACGATGAGCGAGGTCTTGTCGGCGCCGGTCTGCGCGGGCAGCGTGGTGTCGCGGCTGACGAGCACGAACCTTGTCTGGGCCTCGGACGAGTCGGCGATGCCCGTTGCGAGCACCTCGAGCGACTCGACGACTTCGGTGATGCGCGGTGTCGAGATGGCGGCATGCGCCACCGACGAACCGAGGTCACGCGCAGCCGACACGTTGGATGCAGCCGGCAGGTGCACGGCCTTCGGAAGATGCTCGGCCATCCACTTTGCGCACTGCGCGTACGCGACCGGATGCGCGGCGACAGTCTCGACATCGGCGAGTGTCGTGCCCGGCGAGACGACGAGCGAGAAGTTGACCGAGACCAGGTGTTCAGAGCGGATGCGCATGCCGGGAGCCGTCGCTAGTGCATCTTGTGCGCTGGTCACACCGCCTTCGATCGAGTTCTCGATCGCGATCATCGCTGCCTCTGCCTCGCCGCTGACGACGGTGTCGAGCGCCTCGTGCACGGTCGCGACCGGGATGCGGTTCGCGCCCTGCGCCTCGGGCACCTGGTCGAGGGCAGTCTCAGTGAACGTGCCCGATGGGCCGAGGTAGGCGAATGTGCGCATGCATCCAGCGTAGATTAGAGGCATGACCAGAGCAGGCCAGGTTGCCGAGCCCCAGGATCTCATCGACGTCGATGCCCTGATCGCCGCGTACAGCGATCTGCATCCCGACCCCTCTGAGCCCGCACAGCGCGTGGCATTCGGCACGAGCGGCCATCGCGGCTCCTCGCTTGACACGTCGTTCAACGACGACCACATCGCAGCGATCACACAAGCGATCTGCGAGTACCGCGCGAGCATCGGCATCGCGGGCCCGCTGTTCATCGGCCGCGACACGCACGCGCTGTCGGGCCCCGCGCACGACACCGCCCTCGAGGTGCTCGTCGCCAACGACATCCGCGTCATCATCGACTCGCGCGACAGCTGGGTGCCGACGCCCGCGCTCAGCCGCGCGATCGTCGCCTACAACTCGTTCGAGCGCGGCGACCAGGCCGACGGCATCGTCATCACGCCCAGCCACAACCCGCCCCGCGACGGCGGCTTCAAGTACAACCCGCCCCACGGCGGGCCGGCCGACAGCGACGCCACCAAGTGGATCGCCGACCGCGCCAACGAGATCATCGCCGACGGCCTGCACGATGTGCTGCGGCGTCCGGTCGAAGAGGAAGACCTCGAGGCAACCGACTACCGCGAGCACTACGTCGCCGCCCTCGAGCACATCATCGACTTCCGCGCGATCCGCGAGTCGGGCATCCGTCTCGGCGCAGACCCCCTCGGAGGCGCCGCCGTCGAGTACTACGAGCTCATCGCCGAGCGCTACGGTATCGACCTCACCGTGGTCAACGACAAGGTCGACCCGCAGTGGGCGTTCATGACGCTCGACTGGGACGAGAAGATCCGCATGGACTGCTCGAGCCGCTTCGCGATGGCCAGCGCGCTGCGCCACCAGAGCGAGTTCGACATCCTCACGGGCAACGACGCCGACGCCGACCGCCACGGCATCGTCACGCGCGACGGCGGGCTCATGAACCCCAACCACTTCCTCGCCGTCGCCATCTACTACCTCTTCACGCACCGGCCCGAGTGGGGTTACGAAACTGCCATCGGCAAGACCCTCGTGTCGTCGTCGATGATCGACCGTGTCGCCGAAGCGCTCGGCCGCGAGCTGGTCGAAGTGCCGGTCGGCTTCAAGTGGTTCGTCGACGGGCTCTCGTCGGGCACGATCGGCTTCGGCGGCGAAGAGAGCGCCGGGGCGTCGTTCCTGACCCGCGACGGCAGCGTCTGGACGACCGACAAGGACGGCATCGTGCTCGCCCTGCTCGCCGGCGAGATCCTGGCGGCGACGGGCAAGACCCCGAGTGAGATCTACGCAGAGCTTGCGGATCGCTACGGCGCACCCGTGTACGAGCGAGTGGATGCAGTTGCCACCAAAGAGCAGAAGTCCAAGCTGTCGAAGCTGTCGGCGGCAGACGTCACCGCGACCGAGCTCGCCGGCGACCCCATCACCGCCAAGCTGACCGAGGCGCCCGGCAACGGGGCTGCGATCGGCGGCCTCAAGGTGACGACCGACCGCGCGTGGTTCGCTGCCCGGCCGTCGGGGACCGAAGACGTCTACAAGATCTACGCCGAGTCGTTTGTCGGGGCCGAGCACCTGCGCGAGGTGCAGGCTGCGGCGCGCGAGATTGTGAACGCAGCGATCGGCTAGCCCATCGCTGGTTGAGGGTTTCGTGACACGGCTGCGCCGTTCCTCAACCAGCGTCGTTGGTTGAGGTGCTTCGACACACGGCTACGCCGCTCGTCGTTGGTTGAGGTGCGGAGCGCGAAGCGCGCAGCCACGAAACCCGGCAACCACCGAGTCACCTGTGGTTTCGTGACGCCGCAAAGCGGCTCCTCAGCCAGCGCGTCACCCCGTCGGCTGCCGGCTTTCCGCATGTATGACTAGACGATAATACCGTATGACGGTACTCTGGTGTCCACGCTGTGAGTGAACAAGGGAGATCACATGGAGCAGGCAACAAACCAGCCCGCCGCCAATCCGCAGATCGGCGAGCCGTCGGCCGCTGAACGCAAGAGACAGATGGTTGCGATCGGCATCGGCAACTTCATGGAGTGGTTCGACTTCGCCATCTACGGCTATTTCGCGGCCATCATCGGTGCGCAGTTCTTCCCGTCAGGCGACGCCACGGCCGAGATGCTGTCGGCACTTGCCGTGTTCGCGGTCGGATTCATCTCACGCCCAGTGGGCGCACTGATCCTCGGCCCCATGGGTGACCGCATCGGCCGCAAGGCTGTGCTCATGATCACCGTGCTCGGCATGGGAGTCATCACCGCCCTCATCGGCCTGACGCCGGCTTACGCGACCATCGGCATCGCAGCCCCGATCATCGTCGTAGTCCTGCGCCTGCTGCAGGGCGCAATGGTCGGCGGCGAGTGGACGAGCGCCGCGACCTACATCGGCGAGAGCGCCCCTCCGAAGAAGCGCGCCCTCTACGCCAGCGTCGTAACCGCGACCGCAGGTCTCGCTTTCCTCGTCGGCACCTTCTTCGCGGTCGCCTTGACAGCGATGATGGAAGACGATGCGCTGAACTCGTGGGGCTGGCGCATCCCGTTCATCGCGTCCTTGCTGATGGGTGTCGTCGCCCTCTACATCCGCCGCCGCCTGAGCGACACCGAGGTGTTCAACACCGTCTCTGCCAAGCGAATCGCCGGCACCCTCGAGAAGACGAGCACCAGCTCGCGCGTGAAGGCGTTCATCGTGACCTTCGCGTTCTCGGGAATCTTCGGTGTCGCGCTGTACTACTTCGTCACGTACATGAACAACTACCTCTCGGGCCCTGTGGGTATGGATCGCTTCGATGCGCTGCTCACAACCGGCATCGTGATGGTGATCTATGTGATCTTCAACCCCGTCGCGGGCGTGCTCACCGACAGATTCGGCCGCAAGCCCATGAACCACATCGGCATCATCGGCCTGATCGTCTGGTCGCTGCCGGCGTTCTGGCTGATGTCGACCGCGAGCCCGTTCCTGTCGATCGTCGCGCTCGTGCCGTTCGCGTTCTTCGTCGCCTGCACGGCCGTCACGAACAACGTGCTGCTTGTCGAGGTGTTCCCCGCATCCATCCGTTCGTCTGGTTCGGCAATCGGCTACAACGTCGCCTACGCAGCTCTCGCGGGCCCCGGTCCGCTGATCGCCGCATGGCTCGTCGCCGCGACCGGCAGCCTCATCTCGCCCGCGTACTACGTCATCGCCGTCGGAATCTTCTCGCTGGCCATCCTGTGGCCCATGTTGAAAGAAACCAAGGACGTCGACATCTCGCACGGCTGACCGAAGCCTGAAAGGATCAGATCATGAGCAGAGTCGCAGTTGTGCAGGCCGCATCCGTTCCATTCGACGCGGATGCGGCCACCAGCAAGGCCGTCAGCCTCGTCGCAAAGGCGGCGGCAGGGGGTGCTGAGCTCGCCGTGTTTCCTGAGGCCTTCATCGGCGGATACCCGAAGGGCACATCGTTCGGCGCTGTCATCGGCGTGCGAACCGAGGCGGGCCGCGAAGAGTACCGCAGGTACTTCGACGGCGCCGTGACGCTCGAGGGCGACGAGGTGCGGAGGCTCGTCGAGGCATCCGCCGAGCACCGGATTCACCTCGTGGTCGGCATCATCGAGCGCCTCGGCAACACGCTGTACTGCACGGCGCTGCTGATCTCGCCCGACGAGGGCCTGGTCGGCAACCACCGCAAGCTGATGCCGACAGGCTCCGAGCGGCTCGTATGGGGCTTCGGCGACGGGTCGACCCTCGACACGATGGACACACCCATGGGTCGCGTGGGCTCGGTGATCTGCTGGGAGAACTACATGCCGCTCATGCGGCAGGCGATGTACGCGAAGGGCGTCGAGCTCTACTGCGCACCGACGGCGGATGACCGCCCGACGTGGCAGGCGACCATGACGCACATCGCGCTCGAGGGCCGCACCTTCGTGCTCTCGGCATGCCAGTACCTCACGCGCGACGCGTTCCCCGAGGATCACCCGATCGAGCAGGAGATGCCCGGCGGCGACGTGCTGATGCGCGGCGGCAGCGTGATCATCGATCCGACCGGGACCGTGCTCGCCGGGCCCGTGTTCGACGAGGAGACGATTCTCTACGCCGAGATCGACCTCGACGTGAAGAAGCGGTCACACCTCGACTTCGACCCGGTCGGCCACTACTCGCGGCCCGACGTGTTTCAGCTGAAGGTCAACGATGCGCCCGCGGATTCGGTGAGCTTCGGCGGCTGAGCGGGAGCATCTGGGGTTTCGTGACGTCGCTCCGCGACTCCTCAACCACCGAGGAATTGCTGCGCGACTCCTCAAACCACCGAGGGGCACCCAGCGACTGCTCAACCGCCGCGGGGCACCGAGGCCGTGCGCAGGCTCAGAGGTAGTCGGGGGCAGCGTCAAGCCCGAAGTACTCCTCGAGCGTCGTGATGCCCTGCTCCTGCATGTCCTGGGCGATGTCGACGCCGATGTAGCGCCAGTGCCAGGGCTCGTACGAGTAGCCGACGATCGGCTGCGAGCCGTCGGGGTAGCGCAGGATGAAGCCGTACTCCCACGCGTGCTCGCTCACCCACTGACCTGAAGCGGTCTGCGCATAGGCCTCGCTCAGCGAGCAGCCCTGCCCCTCGCCCATGATGTCGGCGGCGAGTCCGAGCTGGTGCTCGCTGTGGCCGGCCCGGGCGCTCGTGGCGTCGGCGGCCTCCTGGCCGTAGCCGTTGACGTAGCCGCTGTAGAGCTCGACCTGGTAGTCGTACGAGCGGTATCCCGAGCAGAGCACGAAGCCGCTTCCGGTGGCGGCCGTCACGTCGGCGTCCATCTGCGCGAGGGCCTCGTTCGCCTCGGGTCGCAGCGGCTGGCCGTTGACGCTGTACACACTCGACGCCACGGTCTCGGGCACATAGTCGGCCGGCTGCAGCGGACGCGCCTTGTTGACCACGACCGTGAGGCTGTCTGCACTGTCGATGTCGTACTCGGGAGCAGGCTCCTCGGTCGGCGAAGGCGTCGGCTCCTCAGTCTCGGTCGGCGAAGGCGTGGGGGTCGACTGGGTCGGCGAGGCAGACGGGGTCGGCGACGGCGACTCCTCGGGCGAGCCTCCGGCGCAGGCTGACAGCAGCACCGTCAGCAGGGTCGCGGCGGCCAGGGCGGATGTGCGATTGCGGCTACGAGACACGCGGGCCATTGTACGCGGGCCGGCGATGCGGCTTCTGTCGACCCGGGCATCCGCCGAAGAAACCCCGGCGCGGCACCCGCGCATCCGTCTTCGACTAGTCTGATTCAGAAGTGTCAACCGCAGTTGCCCGGCCCCATCGCCGGTGACAGACTGTTCATCTGCAGCTGCCAGACTGCACGCAGACGCAGTCGGCCAAAACCTCATACAGGAGTCATCTTTGTCTTCCGACAAGAAGAAGCGGTTGTCGTCGAAGGACCGCGCCCAGGCCATCATCCAGGCCGGCGGCATGACGCGACGCCAGATCATGCTCGTGATCGTCGGCCTCATGTTCGCGATGTTCCTCTCGTCGCTTAGCCAGACCGTCGTCGGAACCGCCATGCGCACCATCGCCGACGACCTGCAGGGCCTCGACCAGCAGGCGTGGGTCGTCACCGCGTTTCTGATCACCTCGACCGTCGTGACGCCGATCTACGGCAAGCTCTCTGACATCTTCGGGCGCAGGCCGCTGTTCATCTTCGCGATCATCCTGTTTCTGATCGGCTCGATCGCGTCGTCGTTCTCGCAGTCGATGATCATGCTCGCCGCCTTCCGCGCGCTGCAGGGCCTCGGAGCCGGCGGCCTCATGTCGCTGCCGCTCGCGATCATGGCCGACGTGCTCAGCCCCCGCGAGCGCGCCAAGTACCAGGGGTATTTTCTGGCGATCTTCGGCGTCTCGAGCGTGCTCGGTCCGCTGATCGGCGGCCTCTTCGCCGGCATCGACTCGTTCGCGGGCATCGAGGGCTGGCGCTGGGTGTTCCTGTTCAACCTGCCGATCGGCATCCTCGCGCTCTGGATGGTCTCGAAGTTCCTGCACCTGCCGAAGCACTCGGGCAGCGCACGCATCGACTGGTGGGGCGCGACCACGATCGTGCTCGCCGTGGTGCCGCTGCTGCTCGTCGCCGAGCAGGGAACCACATGGGGCTGGACCTCGCCCGCCGCCCTCGTCTGCTACGCGGTCGGGCTGGTCTCGGCGGTCGCGTTCGTGCTCATCCAGCGGGCGATGGGGCCGGATGCGCTGATCCCGCTGGCGCTGTTCCGCTCCCCCACGTTCTCGATGGCGACGGTCATCGGCGTCTTCGTGGGCATCGCGATGTTCAGCGGCATGATGATGATTCCGTTCGTGCTGCAGATCGTGCACCACATGGATCCGACGCAGGCCGGCTTCATGATGATCCCCATGGTCGCGGGCATGATGTTCGCCTCGATCGGCTCGGGCCAGGTCATCTCGCGAACCGGCCGCTACCGCATCTTCCCCATTGCGGGCACCGCCACGATGGCGATCGCCCTGGGCATCCTGGCGCTGCTGCAGTACGACAGCCCCATCTGGCTGCTCATGATCGGCCAGCTGCTGTTCGGCCTTGGCCTCGGACAGCTGATGCAGACCCTCACCATCGCCTCGCAGAACTCGGTCGAGCCGCGCGACATGGGCGTCGCCACGAGCAGCGCCACGTTCTTCAGGCAGCTCGGCGGCACCGCTGGCACGGCTGCGGTGTTCTCACTGCTGTACGGACGCCTGCCGACCACCCTGCCCGCCGCATTCGACGACCCAAGCCACAAGTCAGAGATGGCCGCCGCGCTAGGCGACCCGAACGTGATCGCAGACCCGACCAACTCGCGCATCCTCGAGGTGCTGCAGAACCCCGCTGACATCGGCCACGCGCTCAACAGCGACTCGTCGTTTCTGACGGGCGCAGACCCGAGGCTTGCAGCGCCGTTCCTCGACGGATTCGCACAGGCCACCGCCGCCGCATTCTGGCTGGCGCTCGTGGTGAGCATCATCGCGTTCGTGCTCTCGCTGTTCTTCAAGACGCCGCCGCTGCGCGAGACGAGTGCGCTGCAGCAGGCGCTCGACGACGACAAGGGATACGGCCGCGAGACTTCGCATCGCACAGGCCCGCTGCCGACCGCGCCCGTTGTGGTCGAGACGCTGCAGCCTGCGGATGATGATGCCGGTGGCGATGGCGACGACGGTGGCGTGGGTGACGCTGGCGTGGGTGACGAGCGCACTGACCCCGCGAAGTGACCGCCACGCGCAGGCTTTTCGTCGCCGCTAGATGCAAAAGTCGCGATGAGATGGCATCTCGCCGGGACTTTTCCATCTCGCGATCGCGCGCGGACCGGGGGCATGCACAGACGGATGGGGTGTGCCCTGCAGGTGCAGAACCTGCGGGTCTCGACGAACCGCGTTCGCCTGTCGCTGAAGATCCTGCTGAAATCCTCATCAGTCTGTTGTGGGTGAATCCTGTGCGCTAGTTTTCGAGTGTGTGCGGTCGGCACCGGCCGCATGTCCTCAATCGAAAGGATCCATCGTGAGCTTCGGAGGCGACATCAGCAACAAGGCAAAGGACTTCGGCGGCCAGGCCAAGGAGAAGTTCGGCGAGGCGACCGGCAACGAAGAGGTCGAGCGCGAGGGTCAGGCGCAGCAGGGTGAGGCTGCAGCCGACTCGCTCAAAGACAAGGTCGGCGACACCTTCGACAAGGTGCGCGACGGCGCCGAGGGTGCTGGCGAGAAGGTCAGCGGCTTCGTCAAAGGCATCTTCGACAAAGACGACAAGGGCGAGAACGGCGAGAAGTAGCCGCTTCGCTCAAGCGCGAACGGCGGGTGTCAGCAGTGCTGGCGCCCGCCGTTCTGCGTTGCGCGAGGAGATTTACGCAGGTGAAGCGCATGCCTTTACCTACGTAAACCTCCTTGCACGCCGGGCACAGCCCGTCCGCAAGATAGAAAAGTCCCGTTGAGATGCCATCTCAACGGGACTTTTCCATCTCACCAGCCGCTAGTAGTCGTTGTGCCCGACCTCGGCGGCGTCGACGTGGATGCGGAAGTCAGCAGCCTGCTGCACAACCCGCTGCGCCCGAGCGAGCCGCGGCAGGTCAGACCCGTCGGTGATCGCACCGCCCGACGCCTCGAACGCCTTGATGAAGCCGTGCGCCCATCCGATGTCCTCGTGCGACGGCGCGAGGCTGTCGTTGATGATGCCGGTGTGCTCGTGGTTGAGGCAGAGCTTGCCGCCCATGCCCATGTCGCGCGCGTGCTGCGTGCCCTGCAGCAGCTTGTCGCGGTTGAGCGTCGGCCCGTCGATCGGGGCCGGCAGCCGGGCAGCGCGCGAGGCGATGACCATGCGCGAACGGGCGTAGGCGAGCGCGAGCTCGGAGTCGCCGGTGGCGGTGTCGCGGCGGAAGTCGCCGGTTCCGAAGGCGATGCGGAATGTCTCGTTCGAGTGCGCGATCTCTTCGACGTGCTCGATGCCGCGCGCGGTCTCGACGAGTGCGAGGATGCGCGTGCCCTGCGGCAGGCGGTCTGCGGTGTCAGAGAGGTGCGAGCGGCCCTCGCTCTTGGCGAGCATGACGCCCTCGAGGCCCTCGGCCTTGCTGAGGGCGGCGCAGTCTTCGCTCCAGAAGTCGCTGGATGCGTCGTTGATGCGAACCCAGGCGCGGTGGCCCGAGTTCAGCCACTCGACGGTGTCTTTTCTGGCCTGCTGCTTCTCATTCGCGGCAACGGCGTCTTCGACGTCGATGATGACGGCGTCGGCGCGGCTCTGCTGAGCGATGTCGAAGAGCTCAGGCTGTGAGGCCGGAACAAGCAACCAGGAACGGGCAAGGTGTGGGGAAATCGTCTGACTCACACCCTCTAGGCTATCGGTCGCTGTGCCCCGTGTTACCGATAGTCATCCAGCTCGTCTGCGGAGTGCACGACCGGCACCTGGTCGGTGCCCGCCCATCCGTCGTACATCGCATAGAGCGACTCGACCGACACCTGATCGCGCCAGCCGGAGCGTGCCAGCGGCTCGGCTGCATCCCACAGCGGATACACGTTGAGGTTGACCCGGTTGATCCAGTTCTCGTTGACGTTGTCGTAGACACTGAGGTCAAAGTGCATGTAGGTGGGCACGGTGTGGGCGTTGTCGATCAGCACGCGTCCTTCGGGCTCGACCGTGACGTCGAACTGGCCGAGCATGCCGATGAGACGGGGGATCTCCATCTGCGTCGAGAGGAAGTTGCCGACCGAGAAGAACACGAGGGCGTCGGTGCCGTCGTCTTTGGGCATCCACTCGACCGGCTGCACGACGTGCGGGTGCGTGCCGACGATGATGTCGGCGCCCTCGTCGATCAGAATCTGCGAATACTCACGCTGAAAGGCGTTGACCTCGTGCGAGTACTCATCGCCCCAGTGCATCGCGACGATCGTCACGTCGGCTTCGGCAGCCTCGGCCATCATCGAGGCGCGCAGCTCGTGGTTGTCGACGAACGCGAGCGCGTAGTCGCTGTTGCCCGCGTTGCTGAACGACACGAAGTTGACGAACGAGACCGTGACGCCGTTGACCTCGGTGAACGACACCGCCCGCTGCTCCTCTGGGCTGCGAGCGGCTCCGTGAATGAGCTCGGGGCTGAGCTGATCCCACACCTGCCGCGTCTCGTCGACGCCCTGCTGCCCGTAGTCGAATGCGTGATTGTTGCCGAGGCCGATCACGTTGCAGCCGGCCTCCTGCATGCCAGAGGCGAGCTCGGGCGGTGAGTTGAACGTCGGGTAGTACGCGTGCGGGAACGACTCTGCCGTCGGCACCTCCTGGTTGCAGTAGACCAGGTCGCTGTCGTCGTAGACATCGCGGATGGGGTCGGCGAACTGCGCGAAGTCGTAGCCGTTCTCGGTCTCGGCGTCGTAGATCACGCTGTCGTGCGGCAGCCAGTCGCCCATGACGCTCATCTTGAACGAGGCGGGCTCTTGGGTTGGCTCGGGCTGCTGCGTCTCGGTCGACGTCGGCTGCTGCTGTGACGGCTGGGGCTCGCCCTGGCTCAGCGTGCCGGGTGCGCATCCGGCCAGCACCAGCAGCGCGGTCGCAGAGACGGATGCGGCGGTCAGCGCCCTGCGGCGGCCTGCGGTGCGTGAGATCACGCCTGCCAGCGTAGCTGTGAACGCATGCCGAAACGCCGGGATCAGGCTGTGACGACGCCCGTCGAATCTCGCACCGTGAGGATGCTCTCGATCGGCACCACCGCATCCGCCGGCGATTCGCTGCGCAGAATGGCCAGCAGCAGATCGACGGCAGCATGGCCGGATGCGCGGGGCTGCAGATCGACGCTGGTGATCGGAGGCAGCGAGGTCGCCAGAGATGGCGCGTCGACGACGCATGCGGCGAGCAGGTCGCGGCCGAGCTCGAGGTCGGCGGCTGCCGTTGCGACGAGGAGTGCGTGGGCGGCTGTGGGCGGGCCGCAGAGCACGGCGTCGCATCCGCGGCCGAGCAGCGCCTGTGCGCCCTCGACCCAGATCTCGTCGCTGTCTTTGACCGAGTGCAGCTCGAAGTCGGCCACGGCGCCGCGGCCCTTGCACCAGCGCTCGTACTCGCTGCGCACGCGGCGGGCCCAGTCGGTTTCAGCGACGGCGCTCAGCAGGCCGATGCGCTTGGCGCCGCCCTCGCTGAGGGTGTCGAGCAGCGAGTGCACGGCGCCTTCGTAGTCGGCGGTGACGAGAGCCGCTTTCACGTCGGCGTCGATGATGCGCTCCATCGACACGATCGGCACCTCGAGCTGCAGCGCGCGCTGCACGCCGCGGTCGCCGACGACGGGGTCGACCACGATGACGCCGTCGACGTCGGGCGGGGCTGACTTGCGGCTCGACGAGATGAGCGTGACGTCGTAGTCGCTGTTGGCGCAGCGCTCGAGCACGCCGAACGTGGTCGACATGTAGAACTCGCTGCGCGACAGCGTCTGCGGAAGCTGCAGGCCGATCACGCCGTACTCAGCGATGCGCAGGCTGCGGGCTGCGCGGTTCGGCACGTAGCCGATGTCGGATGCGGCGCGTTCGACCGATGCGCGGGTCTCGGCCGAGATGCGGCCCCTGCCGCGCAGTGCATCGCTGACGGTCGTCGTCGAGACGCCCGCCTTCGCCGCCACGTCAAGGATGGTGGCTCGCTTCGATGCCATGCGTCGAGTCTGTCACAGTTTTGCCGGAACGATACTGCGGGTTGCTGGCAAGCCCAACTCCACGAGCGCATCTGCCGAAATGCTTGGATTTGCCGAAATGCTTGCAGTTGGCAAGCACTTGGGCAGAAATGCCGCGAAAACAAGCACTTCGGCAGGGTGGGCTCCAGCAGACGAGAACGGATGCGCAGAGCAGCGGATGCGCGGGCTCAGTCAGCAGGCGGGCCAGCAGCAGGCGTCAGCCGGCAGGCACCTCAGCACCCGAAGCATCAGAACCAGCGGCATCGGAACCAGAAGCATCAGCCGAAGCCGCCGCAACTACCTTCAGCACCTGCGCGCCGTAGCGCTCGAGCTTGGCCTCGCCGATGCCGAACACTCCGCGAAGGTCGTCGATCGAAGCGGGCGCAGACTCGGCAATCGCGACCAGCGTCTTGTCGGCGAACACGACATAGGCCGGGACTCCCTGCCCCGCAGCTTCGCTCGCACGCCACTGCCGCAGCTGCTCGAACAGCCCCTGCTGGCCCGAGCTGAGGTCGCTCGCCGCCGACTTGTGCTTCGAGACACGTGCCGACTTCTGTGTCTGCAGGTCTTGCCGCAGCCGCAGCTCGGTCTCGCCGCGCAGCACCGGACGCGCCGCATCCGTCACCGCCAGAACCCCGTACTCGCCCTGCACCGCGAGGATTCCCGAGGCCAGCAGCTGGCGCACGATCGACCTCCAGGTGGGCTCGCTCACGTCACGGCCGATGCCGAAGGTGGAAAGCTGATCGTGTCCCCGGCTCTCAATGCGCTCGGTACGACGGCCAAGCAACACGTCGATGTGATGGCCAGCGCCGAACGTCTGGTTGTAGTCGCGGCCGAGCCGCACGATCGTCGAGAGCAGCTTCTGCACCGCAACCGTAGCGTCGAAGGTGGGCGGCGGTTCGAGGCATGTGTCGCAGTTGCCGCACGCTGTGCTCTCTTGCCCGAAGTAGCGCAGCAGCTGCACGCGCCTGCACTCGACCGTCTCGCAGAGCGCAAGCATCGCATCGAGATGCTGCGACTGCGCGCGCTTGCGCACCGGCGACCCCTCGCCCTGATCGATCATGCGGCGCTGCTGCACGACGTCTTGCAGGCCGTACGCCAGCCACGCGGTCGACGGCAGGCCGTCGCGGCCGCCGCGACCGGTCTCTTGGTAGTAGCCCTCGACTGACTTCGGCAGGTTCAGGTGCGCGACGAATCGCACGTCGGGCTTGTCGATGCCCATGCCGAACGCGATCGTGGCAACGACCACAATGCCCTCTTCACGCAGGAACCTCTGCTGATTGCGCCGGCGCTGATCGCCCGAAAGCCCCGCGTGGTACGGAAGAGCCTCGACGCCCTGCTCGTTCAGCCAGGCGCTCGTCTGCTCGACCGACTTGCGCGAGAGGCAGTAGACGATGCCCGCTTCGCCGTCATGCTCGTCGCGGATGACCTTGAGCAATGCCTGCCGCGCCTGGCTGCCGGGCGCGATGCGGTACTGGATGTTGGGCCGGTCGAAGCTCGAGACGAACTGTCGCGCGTTGCCGAGCCCGAGACGCTCGACGATCTCGCGGCGCGTGTCGACGGTCGCTGTGGCGGTCAGAGCGATGCGCGGAACCTCAGGCCAGCGGCGCCCCAGCTCGTCGAGCTGCAGGTACTCGGGTCTGAAGTCATGACCCCACTGCGCCACGCAGTGCGCCTCGTCGATCGCGAAGAGCGACAGCTTGGTGCGGTCAAACAGGGGTGCGACCTGCTGCAGCCGCTCGGGAGCGATGTAGAGCAGGTCGAGTTCGCCCGCAACCAGCTGCTGTTCAATGAAGCGGCGCTGGTCGAGGTCGAGTGAAGAGTTGAGAAACGCCGCCCGCACACCCAGCTGCTCGAGGGCGTCGACCTGGTCTTGCATGAGGGCGATCAGCGGCGAGACGACAACGGCTGTGCCCTCGCGAATGAGCGCAGGCAGCTGGTAGCAGAGGCTCTTGCCGCCGCCGGTGGGCATGAGCACCAGCGCATCGCCGCCGTCGATGACGGTCTGCACGATGTCGGCCTGTTCGCCTCTGAAGCTCTCGTAGCCCCAGACGCGCTGCAGCACCTCAAGTGGTGCGGCGGCGCTCACGAGTGCCGCGACTGGCGCTGCAGCCACTCTTGAAACGACACGGCACCCTGCAGTGCGGTGTCGCTGAGGTTGGCGCCCGAGCGGAAGAATTCGAGCAGCTTCGGCGGAAACGGCCCATTGACGATGAGCCCGCGAGCCCGCGAAGACTGCTGCCACGCCTTCGCGAGGTCGCGCGAGACCCAGACGCGAGGACCGGCGATCTCGGAGTCGCCGAGATCATTCATGACCGTTGTCGCGAGCAGATCGGCGACCTCTTCGGGCGCGACCGGCTGAAAGCGAGCACCCAGGAACACCGGGATGGCTCCCATCGCCGACCCGTTCTCGAAGAACGACGTGATGAAGCTGTGGTACTCGGTGGCACGCACGATCGTGGTGTCGAGTGACGACTCTCGGTACAGGCGCTCTTGCTCGGCCTTCTTGCGGTGGTAGGGGTACTGCGACTGCTCGACGCCCACCGCTGACAGCATGACGGCGCGCTTGATGCCGACGCGCTCGGCAGCCGCGATCAGGTTGCGGGCGCCGAGGCTGAAGACGCGAAGATCGACCAGCTTCTGGGTGTTGACGACGTCGACCAGAACGTCGCAGTCTTCAAGCGCGGCGTCGAGCCCCGCGCCAGTCACGACGTCGGCCGCGGCGGCATCGACTGCCCCCTCAACCGACTTGCCTGAGCGAGAGACGGCAACCGCCTGCCCGCCGAGTTTGTGCAGCCGCTCGATGAGCAGTCTGCCCGTTTGTCCGGTGGCTCCAACCACTGCAATGCGCATGTCTCAACGCTAGCGACGGCCTCTGACACGAGCAAGCCGACAGCCGCCGGAGCGGCGCGCCGCCCCCAGCGACACGCCATGTTAAACAACTCTTGCGCAACTCTTCTTTCGCAAGTATCGTTTAACATCAGGAGGATCAGCCTCCACCGACCGTGAGGACGCACATCATGACCAGGCAACCCAGCCCGAAGCAGCCGTGGCACACCGCAGAGCGACGTGTCACCCGCAGCCCCGAGCGACCCAACGAGCCCATCAGCTCAGCGCACATCGAAGCAGCACTGCGAGGCATCCGTGGCTGAGCCAAGCGAACGCCGCGAGCTGCGCACCGGCGACCCTGAGACGCTCAAGGCGCTCGCGCATCCGGTGCGGGTCGACATCCTGTCGCTCCTTGACAAGCATGGCGAGAAGACTGCCAGCCAGCTCGCCGAGCAACTGGATCAGACCGTCGCCAACTGTTCATTCCACCTGCGCACGCTCGAGAAGTACGGCTACGTCGAGCGTGCCGAGCAGCGCGGTCGCGAGAAGCCCTGGCGAGCCGCGCACGAGTCGAGAAACCTCTCGCCAGACCCTAGTGACCCCCAGTCGATCGTCGCGTCGAGCCGGGTTGCGGTGCTGTATGTGCAGAACGAGATGCAGCGTCTGATGCAGGATCTGCAGCGGGGCGCGCTCGACCCCAACCAGCCCGAGTGGGTCTCGGCCACGACCGTCAACAACAGCGACTTCTGGGCCACGGCAGAAGAGATGACGGACCTCGTCGAGCGCGTCATCGCCCTCGTCGAGCCGTTCCGGGGTCGAGGCGCCGATCCTACCCTTCGCCCCGCGGGTGCGCGCCGCGGCCGCCTGTTCGCCGCGGTGAACCCCGACCCCGACTCAGAGCCGCACGACCCGGACGCCGTGACGGATGCGCATCCGACTGAAGAAGACGCATCATGAGCCCGCAACCCGAGTCGTCGGCCAAAGGCCAGCTCAGGACTGGCCAGCTCAGAACTGGCCCGTTCAGAACTGGCCCGCTGAGCCTGCCGCCGTTCAGGCGCCTGACCGGCGCGTGGGTGTCGATGAACCTCGCCGACAGCGCGCTGTTTCTCATGCTGGCCGTCTGGGTCAAAGACCTCACGGGCAATGACGCTGCGGCCGGGTCTGTGTTCATCTTCCTCGGCCTGCCGGCGTTGGTGGCCCCGCTCGCTGGACGCCTCGCCGACGCCATGTCGCGCCGCACGCTGCTCATCACCGGCAACGGCACTGTCGCCCTCGTCGTGCTGCTGCTGCTGTTCGTGCGCGGCCCCGAAGACCTCTGGCTCATCTACGCGATCACGCTGATCTACGGCGCGGCCCAGTACCTGATCGGCGCCGCTCAGTCTGGTCTGCTGCGCGACATCCTGCCCGACGAGCACATCGCACCAGCCAACGGGCTCTTCACAACCATCGACCAGGGCCTCCGCATCCTCACTCCCCTGCTCGGCACCATGCTCTACGTCGCGTTCGGCGCGACAGCGGTCATCGCGCTCACGACCGTCTGCTTCGGCATTGCGGCTCTGGTGCTGCTCACCGTCAAGGTCACCGAGACGGCTCCGGCAGGCAAGACCGACACCTATGCGGGCATCTGGTCGGGGTTCCGTCTGCTGCTTACTGACACATCGCTGCGTCTGATCATGATCGTGCTCGCCGCCGCCTTCGGCATCACGGGGCTGCTGAACATCATGGTGTTCCCCCTGATCGAGCAGGGCCTCGGGCTCGACCCAGAGATGCTCGGCCCGATCTCGACGGTGCAGGGCATCGGCGCGGTCGTCGGCGGCCTCACAGCGGCGGCGCTCATCAAGCGCTTCGACGAGCAGCGAACCGTCGCGTTCGGCGTGACTGCGCTCGCTCTGTGTCTTGTGGGCGCCACGGCGGTCGTCATCATGCTGCCGACCGGTTCGCCGCTTGCTCTCGTGTTGGTCGCGGCGGCATGGATGCTCGGCGGGTTCGGTATCTCATGGAGCGTTGTCGGGGCGGTCACCCTGCGCATGCGCGTGACTCCTCCGCATGTGCAGGGACGCACATCCGCCGCCATGAACATGATGCTCAACGTGCCCCAGACCGCCGTATCGATTGTGGGCGCCGGGCTCATCCTGTTCGTCGATTTCAGGGTGCTGCTGGTCGTCTGCGCTGCCGTGCTGGTCGCCGGTGCGCTGTCGCTTTCGCCGTGGCGCAGGCACCAGGTGAAGGCGGCTGCTGAGACCGTGCAGGCCTAGGAGATTCGCGCAGGTGAAGGCATGCGCTTCGCCTGGAAATCGCGTAGCGATTTCGTGGCATTCCTCGCACGGGCGCAGCACAAGAGGGGCCCACCACAAGCAGATGCCTGCGGTGAGCCCCTCAGTGCTGTGCCTAGGCGCTGCGGCCGAGACCGAGAATGCCCTCGAGATCGCTGGTCGCGTCGACCGGAATCATCACGACCTCGCGCTCAGCGCGGTCGAGCAGCTCCTGCATGCGACGGCGGCGTGAGGGCGCGATGACCGTCACGACGTGACCGGATGCGCCGGCGCGGCCAGTGCGACCAGCGCGGTGCACATAGGCCTTGTGGTCGTCGGGCGGGTCTGCCTGCACGACAAGCTCGATCTCGTCGACGTGGATGCCGCGGGCCGCGACATCGGTCGCCACCAGCACGTCGATCTTGCCGCGGCGCAGCTTCTCGAGGCCGCGGGTGCGGCGGGCCTGCGAGAGGTCGCCATGCATTGCAGTGGCGCGGATGCCGTCGTCAATGAACTGGTCGGCAAGACGATCTGCGTACGCACGGGTGCGCGTGAAGAACACGCTCTTGATGCCGATGGCGGCCAGGTTCGTGAGAACAGCGTCCTTGTCGTGACGGTCGGCCACGAGCACGGTGTGCTCGACCTGGTCGTTCGTCTGCTCGAGATCTGCGGCCTCGTAGATCGCCGGGTCGGTCAGGAACTCCTTGACGAGCGACTCGACCTCGCGGTCGAGGGTCGCCGAGAACAGCAGCTTCTGGCTGTCGGGGTGCGTCTGACGCAGCAGGCGACCGACAGGCTCGATGAAGCCGAGCTCTGCCATGTGGTCTGCCTCGTCGAGCACGGCGATCTCGACGCGGCCGAGGTTGAGGCGGCCCTGGTCGATGAGGTCTTCCATGCGTCCGGGGGTGCCGATCACGATGTCGACGCCCTTACGCAGCGAAGCCACCTGCGGCTGCTGGCCGGTTCCGCCCGTGATCAGCACGGTGAAGAGGCCGACCTCGCGAGCGAGCGAGAAGACGGTGCGATTGATCTGCTCTGCGAGCTCACGCGTGGGCGCGACGATGAGGGCGCGCGGGCTGCGGCCCTCGACACGACGCTCCTTCGACTTTGTGCGCATGAGCAGCTCGACGACCGGGGCACCGAATGCGACGGTCTTGCCGCTGCCGGTGCTGGCGCGGCCGAGCACGTGACGGCCCTCGAGCGAAGCCGGGATTGTTCCGGACTGAATCGGGAACGGCGACGTC
Source organism: Agrococcus casei LMG 22410 (assembly GCF_900163565.1). GTDB lineage: Bacteria > Actinomycetota > Actinomycetes > Actinomycetales > Microbacteriaceae > Agrococcus > Agrococcus casei. The sequence continues at coordinate 17,997 of NZ_FUHU01000041.1, read as the reverse complement.
ACACCCTGAGCGGTCAGGGCGCGGACGATGCCGTCGCCGAGACCCAGCGCAGCGAAGTCAGACGCGACCGTCGACGAGTCGATGGCAGTCGCCTCGAGCCTCTCGTGCACGGTGTCGTCAACGTAGCCCTTGGATGTGCGGTCAGTGCGCACGTGATGCTGCGGTCGTTCGGCGCGCGAGGATCGGTCGCTGCTGACGTTGCCGCCGCGGCCGCGGTATCCGCCACGGTCTTCGCCTCTGCGACGCTCGTCGCCGCCACGCCCGCGGAAACCGCCGCGGTCAGCGTTGCGGTCGCTGCCGCGGAAGCCACCGCGGTCGTCATTGCGGTCATTGCGACGGTCAGTGCGGAAGCCACCGCGATCGTCATTACGATCGTTGCGCCTGTCACCACGGAAGCCGCCACGATCATCGCGGAATCCACCACGACGGTCGTCACTGCGGTCGTTGCGACGGTCATTGCGGAAGCCGCCACGGTCGCTGCCGCGCGAGCCGCCGCGGTCATCGCCACCGCGACCACCGCGGAATCCACCACGGTCATCATTGCGATCGTTGCGCCTGTCACCGCGGAACCCACCGCGGTCATCATTGCGATCGTTGCGCTTGTCGCCCCGGAACCCTCCGCGGTCCTCGCGGAATCCGCCACGACGGTCATCGCCACGGTCGTTGCGGCGATCGCCGCGGAATCCTCCGCGCTCGCCGCCGCGTGAACCGCCGCGGTCGTCAGACTCGTATCGGCCGCCGCGACGGTCATCGCGACCGGCACCGGGCCGGCCTGCACCGGGGCGTCCTCCGCCACGGGTGCGGAAAGCCTGTTCGGCGCCGCGCGACTCCTTGGGCTGCCAGTCCGGTCGGTCTGAGCGCGAACGACCCTTTGAGTCGTTCACTCGTCGCTTGAATCGTGAGTTTCCGGAAGCGGCTGAATTGCCCTTCCTGTGGTTGCCCTTTGAACCGGGCTGGCTGCCACTCGAATGCATCTGAGCTCCAAAATTCGCTCCGATTTCGAATAGCGGAGCCTTCATCTACACGGCAGTTGCCGCGCAGCCTGCGTGCCTTCGTGGCACTGCATCTGTTTGCTACTCATGACGCTGAACGCCGCCTGTCGCGACATAGCCGGTCCATGAGTTGCCATCGAACCAGCGGTACTCGGCCCGACGGTTCGGATCTGGGTACCAGCCCGGCTGCTGAGGCATCTGCTGAGGCGCGGGTTGCTGCGGACGGGCGTTCTGTTGCCCAAGATGCGGCTGCTGGCTGTAGGGATTCTGCTGATTGATCTGGCCAGACTGATCGAACTGGCCTCCACGATTGTAGCCGGTCTGGGCCGAATGTGGTTGCTGCGGCTGAAATTGCCCCTGCTGCCCCTGGCTCTGCTGCGGCTGGCCAGGCTGCTGCTGGCCGAAGCCCTGCTGCTGACCCGGGTGCTGCTGGTGCTGTGCTGGGTGCTGCCCCGGGAATCCGGGCTGGCCCTGTTGCGCACCAGGCTGACCGAACTGCTGACCCTGCTGCGGGTGCTGGCCCTGCTGGGGGTGCTGACCCTGCTGGAGGTTCTGTGGGCGGATGGGCTGGCCCGGCTGCACGAACGACTGCTGCGGCTGCCCGCCCTGGTAGGTGCTGCGCGCGTACGAGTCGTACTGCTGCGGCGTGGGAATCGCGCCTGTGTGACCAGGATCCCTGCCGTACATGTCGCGCTGGCCAGGCTGAGGCTGACCCGGCTGCTGCTGACCCGGGAACTGCTGACCCGGCTGCTGCGGCTGACCGGGGTGACCGGGCTGCTGGGGCGGGTTGCCGGGGAATCCGGGCTGGCCAGGCTGCTGCGGAGGCTGTCCGGGCTGCTGCGGCTGCGGCTGCTGCCCGTAGCCCTGGTTGAACTGCGGCTGATTCATGTGCTGACTCCCCTGCTGCGATTGCGGCTGCTGTGGGTTCTGCATTCCGAAGCCGGCCTGCGCTGGGTGGCCAGCGCTGGGCTGGGCGGCGCTGGGCTGCGCCGCGCTCGGGTGTGCGGCACTGGGCTGTGCTGCGCCGTACTGCGGGTTCTGCTGCGGAGCCGACGGCTGCGCGCTCTGCTGCGGCGTGGGCTGCGACTGTGATGGCTGCGGCGTCGAGGCCTGCACCGGTTCGGGCACTGCTGCTGCCGGAGCTGCGGGCGCGACATCGGCGTCTTCGCTCGCCGCATCGTCTGCCTCGACGACAGTGATGCGGCCGGTCGCGATGTTGCCATCGGTGGGCGATGCGACCTGCGCGGTCTCGTCTTCGACTTCTGCATCGGCGGCTTCGCCAGCGGCGGCAGCCTCCTCGACAGCGGCCTCGCGCTCTGCGGCAGGCGACTCTTCGGCCGCCGGCACTGCTGCTTGAGACGCATCGTCGGCGTCTGCACCGGCTTCGGCATCAGCGACGACCGGAATCGGCCCTGCGACCGTGTCGGGCTCATTGCTCGTGTCGACCTCGACCGGCTCGGCCTTCTCACCGAAGTCTGCCGGCGCTGCGTCAGCCGACGCCGCATCGGGCTGCGCTGTGTCGTCGGCTTCGCCGAAGGATCCGGCGGTGCCCGCAACCGGCGCCGCGCTCCAGGCATTCATGTCGTCGGTCGGCTGGCCGAACTCTCCGACGCCGCGCTCGGGCTCGACTGGCGGACGCATCTGACGCGACTCGTCGACCTTCAGCGGCGGAACAGGCAGCGCACCACCCTGCACGGGTGCTCCCTGCGCGGGCGACGAACCAGCGGGCGGCGACCCACCCTGGGCAGGGTCGACCGGCGCGGATGCGCGGTGCTGCCCAGCAGGATGCTGCGGCGACTGCTCGGCACGGGGAGGCTGCGTGTTGAACGCTGCAACAGCGGGCTCGACCGTGCGCGACTGCTCGAAGCCGAACTGCGAGGCCGAGTCGGGCGACGTGACAGAGGGCACCGAGCCACGCGAGCCGATGTTCGGCCCGACCGCGGGGCGGCTGGGGCCATCGGTGTCGTGTGAGATCTGCGACTCGGTCGCGGGCTGCTCGGCCGCCTGAGCAGGAGCCTCTGCCGCGGAGCCGGCAGACCCTGCCGATCCCGCTGACCCGGCCGAGGCCAGGTCGTCGTGAATGGGTGTGGTCGCCGGGCGAGCCTGGGCAAGCGTGCGGGAGTCGCGTGCCGCGTAGTACTCCATGGCTGCGTCTGCGGGCCACTGGCCGTTGACCGACAGCTTGGCGCCGCCGTCGCCGGCCGCCACGAACGTGAGGCGGGTGCCGGTCTCGGGCGCCAGCGTCAGCTGCACAGATGCGCGCATGCTCTCGTCGGCAGTTGCGGCGCGGACCTCGACCTCGGCGTCGCCGTCGCGGACTTCAAGGGTCGTGTCGCCCCAGTCGAGGGGGCACTCGAGGTCGTTGACGCGAAGGGTCGGCGGCTGCAGGAATGCTGATGCATCGTGCGCGCCAGATGCGCTGTGAACAATGAGGTACGTCGGCATGAGGACTCCGTATCCGATCGAGGTGGGCGCCATCCACCATTTAAGCGGGTGCGGCTGTGAGCCCGCTTGGCGCTCTGACTCTTATGCCGCTTGGAGAGCGGCCTGGGCTTTGTGTTCGGTTCTGCGTTGGGCGCGGCGTTCGCGAGCGCCTTCGACGACTGCGTAGAGCACGGGGAGCACGATGAGCGTCAGCAGGGTCGACGACAGCAGCCCTCCGATCACGACGATCGCGAGCGGCTGCGAGATGAAGCCGCCCTGCCCCGTGATGCCGAGCGCCATCGGCACAAGCGCGAAGATCGTCGCCGCGGCGGTCATCAGAATCGGGCGCATGCGTCGCTCAGAGCCCGAGAGCACCGCCTCGCGAACGCTCTGCCCCTTCGCTCGATACTGGTTGACGAGGTCGACGAGCACGATCGCGTTGGTCACGACGATGCCCACGAGCATCAGCAGGCCGACCATCGAGGCGACGCCGAGCGGGATGCCCGAGAGCACCTGCATGATCAGCGCACCGGTGGCCGCGAACGGCACCGAGATCAGCAGCAGCAGCGGCTGCAGCAGGCTGTTGAATGTGGCGACCATGACGATGTAGACCAGCAGGATGGCGATCAGCGCCGCAAGCCCGAGCTGCGTGAGCGAATCGGTCATCTGCTGTGAGACACCGCCGATCGACCACTCAGAGCCGGCCGGCAGGTCGGCCGCATCGAGCGCATCCGTCACTGCTGTCGTGACTGCGCCGATGTCGTCGCCGTCGGGTGTCACGCTCACGGTTGCGCTGCGGGTCGAGTTGACCGTGCTCACCTCAGAGGGCGACTGCACGATCTCGACCGACGCGATGTCGTCGAGCTGTGCCGGGCCGGTCGCTGTCATGATGTCGAGCTCGCGCAACTCGGTCAGCGTTGCCGGCGGGTCTTCGGGCGACAGATACATCGTCACCTGGGCTCCGTCAAGCTGGATCGACCCCACGGGCTGCGGCTGCGTGAGTCCCGCGACCATGTTGACGACCTGGCCCTCGGTGAGGCCGCGGCTGGCCGCCTCTTGACGGTCGACGGCGACCTCGACGAGCGGCTGTTGCTCTGACAGGTTGGTCTCGATCTGGGCGATGCCGTCGAGCGCCTCAATCTCGGCGGCGACTGCTCCGACGGCCTCTTCGAGCACCTCGGGGTCAGACGACTGCACGTCGACGGCGATCTCGGTCGACGCGAATCCGCCCTGCATGAGCGAGATCTCGCCCGGCTCGTCGGCAGTGGCGTCGCGGATCTGCTGCGTCACCTGCTCCATGTCGGCGTCTTCGTCAGCTGACACCGAGTAGGTGATCGACGAGCCGCCCCCGCCCATCATCGCCTGCATGCCGCCGGCCGATGACGACACCGTCACCTGCACCGTCTCGACGCCGTCGACGCCCTGAATCGCCTCGCTGGTGGCCAGCGCGATGTCGGTCTGCGCCTCGAGCGACAGGCCGAGCTCGGTCTCTTGCGACAGCGAGACGCTGTTCTCGCCGCTGCTGCCCAGGAACGACAGCCCCATCAGCTGCGTGAGCCCGAGGCTGCCGACGAAGATCACCGCGGCGCTCGTCAGCGTGATCGCGGGGTGGCGCAGCGTCGCCTTGAGCACGCCGCCGTAGCCGCGGCGCATCCAGTCGCGCTTCGAGTCGTCGGCGTCGAGGCGGTCGGTCCTCGCCGCAGACGCTGAGGCCCCGACGGCTCGTCTGTCGGTCGCAATGCCGGCCGCCGCAACGCCCACAGCCCGTCCGGCCTCGACAGCGCGTCGCTCGGCCTTCTGCTGCTGGCTGCGACGTCGCCCCGGGCCGAAGACCGACCGCACGCCGCGCTGGCGCCGTGGCCGTGCATCCGTCTTCGCCGACTGCGCGACGGTCTCGGCAGCAGGCGCCTCTTCGACAGCATCAGACGGATGCGCGGGCGCGGTGCTGCGCAGCATCCAGTACGAGAGCACCGGCACGATGGTCAGCGCGACCAGCAGCGAGGCCGCGAGCGCAATCGAGGTGGTGATCGCGAAGGGCCTGAACAGCTCGCCCGCGATGTCGCCGACGAAGGCCACCGGCAGGAACACGATGATCGTGGTCACGGTCGAGGCGGTGATGGCGCCGGCCACCTCTTTGACTGCATTCGAGATGGCACGCATGCGGTCGCGCTCGAATGACAGGTGTCTCTTGATGTTTTCGACCACGACGATCGAGTCGTCGACGACGCGGCCGATGGCCATGGTCAGGGCGCCGAGCGTGAGCACATTGAGGGTGTAGCCCGAGGCCCAGACGCCGATCATGGTGACGAGCAGGCTGGTCGGAATCGAGATCGCCGTGACGATCGTCGAGCGCACCGACAGCAGGAACACCAGGATGACGAGCACCGCCATGCCGAGGCCGAAGAGCCCCTCGGTCGCGAGCGCCTCGACGGAGTGGCTGATGAACGGCGCCTGGTCGAACACGACCGTGATGTCGTGGCCTTCGCCGAGCACTGCCTCGAGATCGGGGAAGAGCGCGCGCACCTGGTCTGACACCTCGACGGTGTTCGCCGACTGCGTCTTGGTCACGGCCAGCACGACTGCGGGCTCGCCGTTGACGAGGGCGACGCTCGTGGCGGGATCCTGCTCGACCTCAACGGCCGCGACATCGGCCACCGTGAGGTCGCCGCTGACCGGCAGCGCCTCGATGTCGGCAACCGATTCGAGCTGTTCGCCGAGCTGCACGCTGAGGGTGCTGTCTTCGTCGTCGACCGTGCCCGCCGGCGACAGCTGGCCCGCGGCCGAGATGACCTCGCTGAGATCTGCCGCCGTGAGGCCCGCCTGCGCGAGGTCGTCTGCATCGGGCGTGATGCTGACGCGCTGGCCCTCGACGCCGCTGAGCGAGGTGTCGCGCACCCCTTCTATGCGGTCGAGACGCGGCAGCACGTCGAGCTCGATGCGATCGGCGAGGGCGGCCGGGTCTTCGTCGCCGATGCCGATGGCGATCTGGATGATCGGAAAGTCTGAGATCGAGCCGCTGACGACATCGGTCGTCACGGTGTCGGGAAGCGCCGCATCGACGCGGCCCACAGCCTGCTGCACCTTCTGCTCGGTGGTCGCGACGTCGATGCCGTATTCGAACTCGGCCATGACGATCGACGAGCCCTGCGACGACGTGCCAGTGGTCTCTTTGAGGTCTGGAACCGCCTGCAGCGCACGCTCGATCGGGTCGGTCACATCGCTCGCGACCACCTCGGGGCTTGCCCCCTCATACTGCGTGATGACGGCGATCTGGGGCAGCTCGATGTCGGGCGCGAGCTCGGTGCGAAGGCTCTGCATCGCGACCACGCCGAAGAACAGCGCGCAGATGGTTGCAAGCGCGATCAGTGCGCGGTTCTTGAGGCTGGCTTTGGCGAGGAGGTGCACATCGATCATTCTTGCACCGACATGTGACACGGACGTGAGCGCGGCAGCCGACAACCGTCTCGACACCCCCGTGCTGGGCCCGTGTCACAGGTGCCGAGTATCGTGCTCTGCATGCCACTCACCCTGCTTGCCGTCGCGCTCGGCGGCGCCGCTGGCACGCTGCTGCGACTGCTTGCCGACCTGGCGATGCCCGAGCAGGGGCTTCCGTGGTCGACGGTTGCGGTGAACCTCATCGGCTCGCTCGTTCTCGGCGTGCTCGCGGGTCGCGCAGCGAGCGATCGAGTCAGATGGCCTGCCTGGCTTCGCGAGGGAGTGCAGACCGGCCTGCTGGGCGGCTTCACGACGTACTCCGCGCTGGCACTCTGGGGCGCATCCGCCGCCGATGCTGCCCCGACCCTGCTCTCGGTGCTGCTGGTCATGGGCGTCGCCGTGGCCGGAGTCGCCGTCGCCTACGCCGGCCTGTCGATCGGCTCCAGAACTGCAACGAAGGGCACCCGATGACCCCCGCATCCGTGCTGCTCGTCGCCCTCGGCGGCGCTGTCGGCGCGCTGCTTCGCTTCGGGCTCTCACGGCTCGGCAGCGAGCGCACTCGCCCCTGGATCACCGTCGGTGTCAACATCGCCGGCTCGCTCATCGCGGGTCTTGCGGCGTCTGCGATCGACGACCCGGGCATCCGCCTGGCTGTGCTGACGGGATTCTGCGGCGGGTTCACGACGTTCTCGACTGCGTCGACGGATGCAGCCAAGGCGCTGCGACGCAGAGAGCGGGTTCGCGCCGTGGCCCTGGTGGCCGTCACCGCACTCGTGTCGGTGGCATTCGCGTGGCTCGGCATCACTGCGGGGCAGGTTCTCTGGTCGTAGCCACGCGTGCTCAGAGGCAGATCGAGCGGGCGCGCGTGATACTATGCAGGTTGGATTACACCTGTGTTCACCAGGGTGAATTGGCACACAGCGTTTAACGGAGCACAGCTGCAGAGGCAGAGGCCCTGTGAGCTGCAGAGACATTCGGGGGTTCGGCATGGGTCGTGGCCGTCAAAAGGCGAAGCACACCAAGATTGCACGCGAGTTGAAGTCATACAGTCCTGACGTCAACTTCTCGTCGCTCGAGCGCGAACTGCGCGGGGGCGAGCAGGCTGCCGACGTCGACATCGACAACTGGTCAGACTACGCCGACTACGACTCCACCGACGAAAGCGACGAGCGCAGCGCCTAGCACTGCCACGCTCGATTTCCGGGCGTCTTGCGCCAAGCCACGCGCACACGGCTTGCACCTGCGCCGCGCCATGCTTGACTGGTAGTCGACTCTGCCAGCCGTGCGAGCATCCGCTCGAGTGCGCAGACTCTGATTGGAGCTGTCGATGACGACAACCGAAGCCCCCGGATCACACACGACTGAACCGGCACCGGTGTTCGAGCACCTCTCTGTGCTCGACCTGTTCAAGGTGGGCATCGGCCCTTCGTCATCGCACACGGTCGGCCCCATGCGGGCTGCATCCGACTTCATCCAGCAGGCCTCGGCGAACGGCAGTCTCGACAACGCGCGGCGCGTGCAGATCGACCTGTTCGGCTCGCTCGGCGCAACCGGCTCGGGCCACGGCACCGACATCGCGGCGATGCTCGGGCTGTCTGGCTACGCCCCCGACACCGTCGAGACCGCCAGCATCGCGCCCACGATCGAGCGCATCCGCGAACGTGAAGAGCTCGTGCTCGCCGGCACCCACGCGATCCCGTTCAACCCGGGCCGCGACACCATCTTCAGGCCGCTCACTATGCGGCCCGAGCATCCGAACGCGATGCGGCTCACGCTCTACGACGCTGCCGGCGAGGTCATCGAGACCGCCGGCTACTACTCGATCGGCGGCGGCTTCGTCATGCGCCACGACGAGGGCGACGTGCTGACGCCCGTGCCCGCTCCACTCGAGCGAGTGCGCGAGATGCCCTACCCCTTCACGAGCGGCGATGCGCTGCTTGCGCACTGCAAGTCGTCAGGCCTCTCGATCGCTGAGCTCATGCTCGAGAACGAGCGCGCCTGGCGCGAGCCCGAGCAGACGATCGAGGCCCTGCGCCACATCTGGCAGGTCATGTGCGACTGCGTCGACGCCGGAATCTCAGTCGACGGCATCCTGCCCGGCGGCCTCAAGGTCAAGCGTCGCGCCAAGGCTTGGCACGACCAGCTGCTCGCACGCGAGGCAGATCCCGGCCGCAAGCCCGGCGAAGACCGTCTCGACGGCATGGAGTGGGTCAACCTCTTCGCCCTCGCGGTCAACGAAGAGAACGCAGCGGGCAACCGCGTCGTGACCGCGCCGACCAACGGCGCCGCCGGCATCATCCCGGCAGTCATGCACTACTACGACCGGTTCGTGCACAAGCCCGAGTCGGATGCGGATGGGCTGCCCTGGGGAGTGCGATTCCTGCTGACAGCAGGCGCGATCGGCATCATCATCAAGTCGAACGCGTCAATCTCGGGAGCCGAGGTCGGCTGCCAGGGCGAGGTCGGGTCAGCCTGTGCGATGGCAGCGGCAGGCTTCGCCGACGTGATCGGAGCCTCTCCCGAGCAGATCGAGAACGCCGCCGAGATCGGCATCGAGCACAACCTCGGGCTGACGTGCGACCCGGTCGGCGGGCTCGTGCAGATTCCGTGCATCGAGCGCAACGCGATGGCATCGGTCAAGGCGATCAACGCCGCCCGCATGTCGAAGCACGGCAACGGATCACATCACATCTCGCTCGACACCGCGGTCGAGACGATGCGTGCGACCGGCGCCGACATGAGCGACAAGTACAAAGAGACCGCGATGGGCGGCCTCGCGGTCGCCTACGTCGAGTGCTGAGCGACTCCGCTCAAATCCACGGCAGAGCGCCCCGCCGAGTGGATAATCCACATGGCGGAGCGCTCTGGCCCGATTTTGGGCGAACTGCTGCCTAGTATGACGTGTAGGTGCCGTACTCGACGACTGCTGGGACGAACGCGAGAATCAGGATGAGCGGAATGACCACCGTCAGGAAGATCAGGCTCCAGATCAGGCCCAGTGCACCGAGCACCGTGCCCCAGATGCCGAGCGTCTTGGCCTTGGGCTCCTTGACGAGCGAGACGATGCCGAGCACCAGCGCTGCCAGCGAGGGCAGGACGACGGGGATGATCATGCCGGCGATGCCGAGCCACAGCGACCACAGGCCGAAGGTGCGCTTGTCGCTCTTGCCCGCATTGGGGTCGTAGCCGGCGGGCGCGTTGCCGCCGCCGTAAGGGTTCTGAACGCCCTGGTTCTGGTCGTAGCCCTGGTTAGGGTCGTAGTTGCTCATGTTAACTCCAATTGCCGTGCAGTCTTACAGCGCCGCCGTTTACACCTTTGGCGCCCTGAATGTAATCCTCGCTGAGGGAGGCTCCGAACTCAACGCGTCCTGCTGCCCAGGCGTTGATGCCGGCCGCGTGCGAGGCAGTGATCACTGCTTCTGCATCAGCTGCGTCAACGACGGCGAACATGCCGATGCCGAGGTTCCAAGTGCCTTCAGTCTGGTCGATCCCGAAGCCACCGATGTGCGCGAGCGCACCGAAGACCTCGGGAATTCTCCACGAGCGCTCGATCTCGACCGAGGCGCCCTTGGGCAGCACGCGAGCGAGGTTCGCGGCGATGCCGCCGCCCGTCACGTGCGAGAGCGCGTGGATGCCGAGGCCCGCCTCGAGCATCTCGACGAGCGGCTGCGTGTAGAGGCGCGTGGGCTCGAGCAGCACTTCGGCCGCCACTCCCCCGAGCTCTTCGACGTGCGCGTCGAGTGCGATGTCGCGCTCCGAGAGCACGTGGCGCACGAGCGAGAAGCCGTTCGAGTGCAGGCCGCTCGATGCCATCGCGATGACGACGTCACCGATCTCGACGCGATCCGGGCCGAGCTGCTCGTCGTGCTCGACGATGCCGACCGCGGCGCCTGCCACGTCGTATTCGTGCTCGGCCATGACGCCCGGGTGCTCAGCGGTCTCGCCGCCCACCAGCGACGTGCCGGTGGCCGAGCATGCCTCGGCGATGCCGCGCACGATGTCTGCGATGCGCTCGGGAACAACCCGGCCGCACGCGATGTAGTCGGTCATGAACAGCGGCTTCGCGCCCACGACCACGATGTCGTCGACGACCATGCCGACCAGGTCTTGCCCGATCGTGTCGTGCTTGTCGATCGCCTGCGCCAGCGCGATCTTGGTGCCCACGCCGTCGGTTGATGTGGCCAGCAGCGGACGACGGAACCTGCCCGCAGCCGACAGATCGAACAGACCCGCGAATCCGCCGAATCCGCCGACCACTCCGGCCGTGTGCGTCTTGGCGACCGCGGCCTTCATCAGCTCGACCGCGCGGTCGCCTGCCTCTGTGTCGACACCGGATGCGGCATAGGGGTTCGTCATGGTCAATAGGGTACCCCGATGCGGGTTCGGGAATCCTCGTAACGCACCGCCGTCGCTCGGTAGGATGGCTCAGGAATCCCGTGCGACGCCGCACCGGCTGGGCACGGATCCGACGAGGCGCCGATGCCTCGAAGCAGTCACACCGCAGCCGACGCAACCGCCACAAGCGAGCGGCCGGCGCCCCGAGACCCATGGGAGACCCGTGAAAGCACTCCGCACCGACGGAACAGCAGGCCTGTTCGTCGATGAGATCGCAGAGCCGGCACCGCCGCCCGGCCACGTGAAGGTGCGCGTACTGCGCGCTGGCATCTGCGGCACTGACCTGCACATCCACAAGTGGGATTCGTGGGCTGCCGCCAACGTCAAGCCCGGCATCACCGTCGGCCACGAGTTCACCGGCGAGATCGTCGAGCTCGGCGAGGGCGTGAAAGGTCTCGAAGTCGACAACCTCATGAGCGCAGAGGGCCACATCGTCTGCGGTCAGTGCCGCAACTGCCGCGCCGGCCGCCGCCACCTGTGCATTCAGACGTCGAATCTCGGCGTGGGGCAAGACGGCGGATTCGCGGAGCACGTCGTCGTGCCGGCAGAGAACGTGTGGGTGCACCAGGGCAAGTCGCTCTCGAACACCACCGACGACGAGCTCGACGTGTTCGGCATCTACGACCCGCTGGGCAATGCCGTGCACACGGCACTCAAGTTTCCGCTCGTGGGAGAAGACGTCGTGATCACGGGTGCAGGTCCCATCGGGCTGATGGCCGCCGCAGTCGTGCGCATGGTCGGTGCCCGCCACATCCTGCTCACTGACATCGCCGAGCCGCGCCTCGAACTGGCGCGCTCCATGGGCTTCACCGCTGTGAACCCGCGCGAGACGAGCATTCGGGATGTGCAGAGCGAGTTCGCGATGCGCGAGGGGTTCGACGTGGCGCTCGAGATGTCAGGCTCGCCCACCGCGCTGCCTGAGCTCGTGCGCAACATGAACGCGGGCGGACGCATCGCGCTGCTCGGCCTGCCGGCCAGCGAGATCTCGATCGACTGGGGGCTCGTCGTCGGCCGCATGCTGACGATTCAGGGCATCTACGGCCGCGAGATGTTCGAGACCTGGTACGCCATGACCCAGCTGATCGCTTCGGGACTCGACGTGACGCCCGTGATCAGCCACCGATTCGACTTCGACGACTGGCAGGAGGCGTTCGACACTGCGTCGAGCGGCGCCGCGTCGAAGGTCATTCTGCGATTCGCACGATAGGAGCACACTGTGTACAGCATTCGGGAATCCCTGGCCGATGAGCTCGGCCAGATCGAGGCCGACGGACTCACCAAGCACGAGCGGCCGCTGGCCGGGCCGCAGGGCGCGAACGTGCTCACCGCGGGCACGGAGGTGCTGAACTTCTGCGCCAACAACTACCTCGGGCTGGCCGACCACGACGACGTCGTTGCCGCCGCCCGCGACGCACTCGACGACTGGGGCTTCGGCATGGCCTCGGTGCGGTTCATCTGCGGCACGCAGGATCAGCACCTCGAGCTCGAGTCGCGACTGGCGTCGTTCTTGGGGCAGCAGGCCTCGATTCTGTACTCGTCGTGCTTCGACGCCAACGGCGGGCTCTTCGAGACGCTGCTGGGCCGCGACGACGCCGTGATCTCAGACGCCCTGAACCACGCCTCGATCATCGACGGCATCAGGCTCTCGAAGGCTGCGCGCTACCGCTACGCGAACCGCGACATGGCGGAGCTCGAGGCGAGGCTGCAGGAGGCATCCGGGGCGCGGCGCCGACTGATCGTGACCGACGGCGTCTTCTCGATGGACGGCTACTATGCGCCGCTCGACGAGATCTGCGACCTGGCCGACAAGTACGACGCGATGGTGATGGTCGACGACTCTCACGCCGTCGGCTTCGTGGGTGCGACCGGCGCGGGCACGCCTGAGCGCTTCGGCGTGCAGGATCGCATCGACATCATCTCGGGCACTCTGGGCAAGGCGCTCGGCGGGGCCTCGGGCGGCTACATCGCAGCCCACCAGGAGATCGTCGACCTGTTGCGTCAGCGCTCGCGCCCCTACCTGTTCTCGAATGCGCTGGCGCCTTCGGTCGTGGCGGGCTCGCTCGCTGCGCTCGACCTGGTTGAAGGCGCGGAGTCGCTGCGCTCGCAGCTCGAGCGCAACGCTGCTCGCTTTCGCGAGGGCATGACTGCGGCCGGGTTCGAGCTGCTGCCGGGCGAGCACCCGATCATCGCGGTGATGTTCGGCGAGGCGCGGGTTGCCGCCGATGTGGCGGCCGCGATGCTGGCCGAGGGCGTCTATGTGACGGCGTTCTCGTTTCCGGTGGTGCCGAAGGGTGAGGCGCGCATCCGTGTGCAGCTGTCGGCTGCGCACTCGGATGCTGATGTCGACCGCGCTGTGGCTGCGTTCGTGGCGGCTCGCGAGGCGGTTGCTGCGTAGGGCGCGCCGTTTTCGGACCCCAGAGTGACTCCATCTGCATATTGCAGCCGAACCCTCGCTGGGGGCTGAAAAATGGCGATCAGTCGAGGCAGAACTCGTTGCCCTCGGGGTCGCGCATCACGATGATGCCGAGATCACCCGTCGCCGGGTTGTCGTCAAGCCGCTGCACCCGCTCAGCGCCCATCGCCACCAGCTCGGCGGCCCGCTGCTCGAACGCCGCCATGCGCTCCTCGCCAGTCAGGCCCGGCGCCTGTCTGATGTCGAGGTGCAGCCGGTTCTTGGCGCTCTTGCCTTCCGGCACCCGCTGAAAGTAGATCCGCGGGCTGGCGCCCTCGGGGTCGATGATGGCGTTGCGCGAGTTCCACTCGCTCTCGGGCACCTTCCAAAGCCGCAGCTGCTCCTCCCACGTCTCGGCTTCGGGCGGGCTCTCGCGCACATAGCCCAGCACCTCGCACCAGAATTCGCCGAGCCCCAGCGGGTCGGCACAGTCGAACGTGATCTGCAGCACCTTTGCCATGGGTCAAGGGTACGCCTGTGCTGTTTTTCTCGGTCGCTCAGGCGTTCCACGTCACTATTTGACGCCGAACCGCTGATCGACCGAGAAAAGCAACACCACCACAACCAGCAACCACAAAGCACAGCCCACAGAAGCGACTAGGCTTGGCGGGTACCTCGCTTCTCAGCCAATGGAGGACTATTCCGTGTGCGGCATCGTCGGCATCGCCTCGACTTCGAGCGTCAACCAGCAGGTCTACGACGCGCTGGGGCTCCTGCAGCACCGCGGCCAGGATTCGACGGGCATCGCGACCCTCGACGGTTCGCACATCCATGTGCGCAAGGGCAAGGGCATGGTCAAGGAGGCCTTCCGCACCCGCGACATGCGCGCGCTCGTGGGCCGCGTCGGCCTCGGGCACGTGCGCTACGCCACCAGCGGCGAAGCCAAGAACGAGCTCGAGGCTCAGCCCTTCTACGTGAACGCCCCGTACGGCATCGTGCTCGTGCACAACGGCAACCTCACGAACACGCGCGACCTCGAGCGCGAGCTTGCGACGCAGGACATGCGCCACACCAACACGGGCAGCGACACCGAGATGATGCTGAACGTGCTCGGAAGCGAGCTGCAGCAGCTGGTCGGTCCAGCCGGCCTCGATGCCGAGCAGGTCTTCACGGCGGTCTCGAGGACGCACGACCGCATCCGCGGATCGTACGCCGTCATCGCGCTGATCTCGGGCTATGGCCTGCTGGCGTTCCGCGACCCGTACGGCATCCGACCCCTCGTGCTCGGCCGCCGCGAAGGCGGCAAGGGCCGCACCGAGTGGATGGTGGCGAGCGAGTCGGTCGCCCTGACCGCGAGCGGCTACGAGCTAGTGCGCGACGTCGATCCGGGCGAGGCGATCCTGATCGGTCTCGACGGAGAGCTGCAGAGCAAGCAGACGCATCCGTCGTCGCAGCTGGTTCCGTGCTCGTTCGAGTACGTCTACCTCGCCCGACCCGACTCGATCATGAACGGCATCAACGTCTACGAGTCGCGTCTGCGCCTCGGCGAGCGCCTGGCCGACACGATCGAGAAGTACACGCCGTCGGGTGCGATCGACGTCGTCATGCCGATCCCCGACTCGTCACGCCCCGCCGCGATGGAGGTCGCCCGCAAGCTCGGCATCGAGTACCGCGAGGGCTACTACAAGAACCGCTACGTCGGCCGCACGTTCATCATGCCCGGCCAGGAGCACCGCAAGAAGAGCGTGCGCGAGAAGCTCAACGCGCTTGCGAGCGAGTTTGAGGGCAAGAACGTGCTGGTTGTCGATGACTCGATCGTGCGCGGCACCACGAGCCACGAGATCGTCGACATGACCCGCCAGGTGGGCGCCAACTCGGTCACGTTCACGTCGGCTGCTCCCCCGGTTCGCTACCCGCACGTCTACGGCATCAACATGCCGTCGCGTCACGAGCTGATCGCGTCGGGCAAGACGATTCCCGAGATCAATGCGTCACTAGGCAGCGACTTCCTCGTCTACCAGGAAGTCGACGACATGACGAAGGCCATCACCCAGGGGTCGTCGATCAAGAAGCTCGAAGACAGCTGCTTCACTGGCGAATACGTCACGGGCGACGTCTCGAGCGAGTACCTCGCCTGGGTCGAGCGCTCGCAGCTCAGCTGACTTCGCGGGCGAGCTGCCTGCGAACCGCGATCCACACAGCAGCTGCGGCCACTGCCGCGAGGCTGACGAACAGTGCGTCGCGCACTTCGACGATCGACCCGAGCAGTCCGCCGATGAGTGCGCCGAGCGCGGCTGATGCCAGCACTGCCGGAATCGCGAAGCGTTCGAGCACCGCCTCGCTTGCGAAGAGGCGACGGGCAATGGCGGCGGTGTCGGATGGCGTGTGCTCCGTGGCCGGCGCCGGCTCGGGAGCAGGGCGGGTGCGGGCGATGGTCACAGCGGCCGCAAGGCCGAACACAGCCACGAGCACGCCGACTGCTGCGAATGCCGCAAGGCCTCCGGGCCGAGCGATCATCACGAGCGCCATGCCCACGAGAGCAATGACAAGGGTCAACTGGGGCAGCAGACGGATTCCCTGGCGGAGCAGTGCCAGCGCCGCCGCGGCCCCGAGCCCCGCACCGACAGCCGCCGCAGCAACCGCAACCGCGATCGGCAGCGCGGGAGTGCCGGTCTCGACAAGCTCATCGGTGATTCCCGCCTGGTCGGCGATCACGAGCGACAGCACCGCCCATCCGCCTGTTCCGGCCGCGACGAGCGCCGTCTGCAGCAGCTCGGTGGGCTGCAGGCCATCGCGGCGGATGCGCTTCGGCGGCGCGGACGTCGAGAACACGATGACCCACGCGACCGCAGCAGCGGCAGCGACCGTGAGCGCGGCAGCCATGCTGAACGACGCGAGCACACCGACCGCGACAGCTGCGACCGCTATGCAGAGCCCGCGCACGAGGGCCGCGAGCGCGGGCTGCCGTGCACGCTGGTCGAAGTTCGGCCGACCGGCCGCGAGACCCAACGCCGCGGCGGCTGCCAGCGCAACACTCGCCGTGATCGGCAGCTCCGCATCCGGAACCCACGCAAACACCGCCGGAACCGCAAGCGACGGCGGCACCAGCGACACCAGCACGAGCTGCACGATGCGGGCGAAGCGCAGCGAGCCGAGTGCGCATCCGAGCAGGATTGCCGTCATCAGCATCGCCAGCGCCTGCTGGTCAGCGAGCAGGCCGATCGTCGCGAACACGCCCAACGCCGCAGTCGCCGTCAGCGACCACAGCGCGGGCAGCAAGGTCATTGGCCCGAGCGGTGTTGGCCCGGGCGGTGTTCGCCAGTGTCGTGCTGGGCGGGGTCTGCGTCTGTGGGGTCTGCGGGGTCGGCCGGGTCGGCGGGGTCGTCGAGGTTTTCGGGGGCGGATGCGCGGTCCCGGTCGCCTGCATCGGCATCGTCTGCAGCGAGCTCGTCGTCGTACTCTTCGGTCACGGTGACGCGCTCGGCTTCGGCCTCGCGGGTCTTGCGGCCGACGATGAAGTCGAGCAGGATCGCGACCAGCGCGCCGACGGTTGCGCCGACGACGAAGCCGACGACGACCATGAGGCCGATGACGGGCGTGGTGTCGATGCGGGTGCCGTCGGCCTGCAGGCCGGGCTCGACCGTCGAGCTGACGCCCCATGCGACGAGCGCGAAGACGACCGCGCCGAGTGCCATGAAGACGCCGTAGCGCGGCGATGTTCGCACGCGCACCTGCTGGTGCTCGGTGGACATCCGCTGGCGGGGCTCATTTGACTCAGACACCCTCTGATTCTCCCAAACTTTCGGCGCGGCTTCGGCCAGACACCCGCTTAAACGGGCATCCGGGCACGTGCCGTCAGCGAACTCGCCGCCTGAACTCCCTTTGGAGTTCAGTTGCCACCCGCGCCGACCTGCCGGCCCACCGTCTGCCGAAACGCTTGGATCTGCCCAAACGCTTGCAATCTGCAAGCACTTCGGCAGAAACCCCCACAAAACAAGCAGTTCGGCAAACCCCGCCGAAGCTCAACTCCAAAGGGAGTTCTGATGCGCCCTGGTTTTCTTAGAGACTTAACTCATTTGATTTCGACCAGTTCTTTGGCGCTGGCAACTCCAGCATAGAACGCCGCTTCAAACTCTGCAGGCGGCACATCACCGAGGTAGCCATGGAGCCGTTTCGTGTTGTGCCAATGCACCCAGCCGAGGGTCGCGAGTTCAAGATCATCATTCGTTTTCCACGGCCCCGATTTCGCTGGCCTGCGCACGAGCTCGGCCTTGTAGTAGCCGTTCACGGTCTCAGCAAGCGCGTTGATGCTCCTATAGTTGTCAACTCATGATCTCGCCGGTTTTCGGGTCGGTCTTG
>NZ_FUHU01000006.1 GCF_900163565.1 Agrococcus casei LMG 22410 | reverse complement strand
CCCTTCTGTGGCCATACAACCACTCTCAAGTGTCCGCGTCACCGGGGCAAGTCCAAGCCGCACCAGTGAGGATGTGCGCGTAAGCGAACAAGGAAGCGTCCTTCGGCAGCCACGGACGGTCGTTCGTGACCGCCGCATCCACCAGCAGTGACAATGGAATGACGGTGCCGGCGGTCTCTCGGAACCGGGGGCCTGCCGCCTCCCCAATCAGATACGACAGCGCATCCAGCACCCGCTCCGACCGCTGTCGAAGCGTGCCCTCCTTGCTGAAGATCGACAGTGGCATCGGGGTGTCAGCGGCAATGTCGATGACAGTCGTGTGCACACCCGTCACCGCAGACCAGTCCGACAGGCCCCTGGTGAGCTGACCGTCGTCCTTCGTGTCGAACGCGATCATCGCCCCGTCGTACGCAGTGTGCTGCTTTGCGTGATGCAGGGGAGTGAGTTGCGACTGCATCCATGCCCACAGCCATTCGAGCAGCTTGGACTTTCCGGAGCCGGGCTTTCCGATCACGAACACGCCAGCCCACAGGTCCGCGAACGACAGCTTCGCCACCTGCCCGTCGCTGGTGCCGATCTCCGGTCCATGCACCGAACGGACTGCGCTGGGAAGCTCACGGCTTGCCGTTGATGCGACACCGGAGCGCGCGCTCGAACCCGGCAGCAGCACCGCCGCGGCAAGCTCTGATCCGACCATGAATGATCGCGCCGCCAACGGGTAGTCGCCGTCTTGCCTGGGAGTCTCCACCAGTTGCGCAACACCGTCCACGACTTTCTGCGATGTGGTCGCGGCCTTCGGCTTCTTCGGTGAGCCGGATCGTTTGGCAGGTGCCGGTGCGAGCCCATCCTCCAGCAGTGCCCGGGCTTGCTTCGCCGCCGACGGTAGGTAGCCGTACTGATGCAGCACAGCTACGGCGGATGCGGCAGCGGCTACACCGAGTCCGAGTAGTTGTGCCGGCATGAGTGCAGGCTCAATTGACGATGCCAGTGGCGTGCCGATGGTCTGCTCGATGGAGTCCCAGAAGTACCGTCCCGCGGTCGCAACGCCGCCGACAAGTGCGGAGAGTCCTGCGACGCGCCAGAGTGGTCGACGCTCGTCGCGACCATCGAGCACTTGCGTCTCGGGGATGAGCTCGAACCCGCCGAGCGCGGAGTGGAATTGACGCAGTGCGTTCTGCGCCCGATCGGGTGCGTGAGAGCCGGCGTAGATGGAGACGATGACCGCGTCTGATCGGGGCGAATGGGTGGAGACGGCGCCGGGTCGGTGGAAGTCATGCCAGATGTTCCAACGGCTTCGCTCCTTCGGTTCCGGCTTGCGCACAGAGACCGCGATCCATTCGCCAGAGGTGAGGTACGCGTCGATTGCTTCTGCGACAGAAGTCAGTGATGTGCCAGCCTGCGTTGCGGCAGCGAGTGCCGAGTCAGGGCCGTACTCAAGCGCGGCGATGTGCGAGGCAGCAAGTGTCGGAGGGTCGACGGGTTCGCTGCGTGAGTTGAACGCTTTGGCGATCTGAAATGCGCGGTCGACAGCGTTGGCCCCACTGGATGTGAACACGCGTTCGATTGTGCCCTCGGGTGTGCAGTGCGCGCTCATCGTCGTGCCGGCAGCAGCTGTTGACAGTGAAGTGGAGAGCACCTGCGAGAGGACCATCTGGGATTCGGGACTCAGGGGGCCGGAGCGCTCGATGCGAAACGCGTGCAGAGGGGTGTCGTTCATGCCTGAAACCATGCGACATGGGGCGAGCTGACGGGATGGAGGCTGAGCAGGCGGGCCTGCGTTCGTGATCTGGTTCTTCAGCGCACCACATCGTGTGAGCCCTTTCCGATTTTGCCGCAGACATCACTCCCAGAAGCGGCCAAAGCGTCACTGCGTAGAAAATTCGCGACTCTTGCTTTTCTTGGCCCGCAAACCTCGGCTGAAGTCGCCCGATCCCCAAACCCCCAAAAAACGCCCCTTTCTCTGTCACCTGACCCACTGTCGAACACTCTTCCGAACCCAAGTCTTCGCTTGTGTCCGTAAGGTTCTCGGTGTGCGCAGCCTCACAACCCCAAACGCTGTGCGCGTCTGCGGTGTTCGGGACTGGCTTCAGCTCGCTGCGCGACCTGCGCCCCTGACCGGCAATCCACCTGTGGGTGGTTCGCTGTGTGGTCAGGACGTCGTGACTCGAGATTCACGCAAGTGCAGTCGGTGCTGCCCTTGCGTGAAAGGCCGCTGCGCGGCGGCGCCACATCAGCAGGCAGACGGGTTGCAGGTTGTGTCGTGGCAGGGTTCGGGCAGTCAGCGGAGCGTTCACGATGAGGTCACGGGCAGGTGGCACCGGTGGCGGAAGCGGACGGGAAGCTGTGGCTTGAATTGAGAGGGCGTGGGTGCGCGCAGCGCAGCAGTCAGGAAGCACCTTGGAGGGGAGGATCGGTCACAGCAGGAGTCGGACGCAAGGGAGCGTCGGTGGGGGAGAATGCTGCACCCGATGCAGGGACGTGAGGCGGCGCAGGCCGCGCAGCGGGGGTCAAAGCCGTCAGGGGACACAGGCAGGATGCTGCAGTCACGAAGATGGTGCAGACGCAGAGGCAGGTTGCGGTCGAGAGGTGGCCACCAGGGCTCACTCGCAGGGTGCAAGAAGGTCACAAGTAGGGTTCGCAATCAGCTCACATACCGGGGCATGGTGTTCACGCGCCGTAGGCGACGAGCTCGCGCAGCGAGCGAGTGATCTTGTATGTGCCGGTCGGGGACCGCTATCGCGGGCGGGGTTATGTGTCGGCTCGGGACGTGGCCCCGGCCGCGGCTATCGCCGGCGTGTGTTGCCCGCGTGTTCGGGCAGTTGGTTGACGCCTCGAGAAGTCTCGGTCACATAGAGTTTGCGGTGAGCTTGGGTTGATCGACACCCCCGCACACACATGGAGGCATCGTGGAGAGTTCGGATCGGGTTGCGATTGCGTCACAAACTCCGCGCTCTGTTCGATGCTGCGACACTGGCTCGCGCGTCCGACTCGGTTGCGCGCGGGGTTCCCGTTGCCTTGGAGTGAGGTAACACTTTGACTGCGAGCCTCCCGCAGCCGGCGGCCCTGCTGACGTTCGATGAGGACGGTTGGACGGTCTTGATTGTGGCCGGTTCATCCCACAGGGGGACTCGTGTTGAACGATGTCGGTGAGCCCGAGTTGATGCGGGCCATCGGTGGTGAGCTCGTGCCTCACCCGCCTGTTCTTGCTCGAGCATTAGAATCCTCTGACGTGCGTCCTGCAACCACACGTCCTCACTCCTCGTCACACTGGGCTTCCCCTTCATCGTCCGCCGCGGGCTGCAAGCATTTATGCAACGTCATTGCTTGGACATCGACATTTTTCGTGACGTGCTCGATGGTCACACGGGACTCGCGATTGCGTGCGATGCGCACGAGGCCGTCACGGATCTTGCGGGGCTAGGGCCTGGGCACAATGATGTCCTTCCAAGCCAGCCCTGTCAGACAGCAACTCCGATGCCACCCACCCGTGCAGCAGTCCCGCTACGCCGTTATTGACTATGCAAGATAGTCAATGTGCGCGATAATAGGTGCATGCGCACATTCTGGCCACGGAATCGCCACGCCATCCTCGAGCAGGGTCGGCTTGCCACGCAGGCTCTGCGGCTGTGGATCCCCCGGCAGGTCGCGATCGCATTGGTCGCCGCGACGACGATGACCCTCGTGATTGGATTCGCAACGGTGCTCATCCCAAATCCTGTCTTTGCGAGAGACATCGCGCCGGTGTGGTGGAACTATCCTGTGTGGCTGTTGACCGGTGCGCTCAGTGGCATGCTGGTGGCTACGTACTTCGGCGGATCGAAGACGCCGGAACCCGCTGACGAGTCATCGGTGCAGCAGTTGGGCCGGCCGGGCAAGCTTGGCGTCGCAGGCGGGTTTCTGGCTTGGTTCGCCGTCGGCTGTCCCGTCTGCAACAAGTTGGCGCTCCTGGCGCTGGGGTATTCCGGAGCCATCACCTGGTTCGCCCCGATCCAGCCGGTGCTGGCTGTGGGTGCCCTGGTGTTGACTGGTGTCGCGCTGTTCGCCCGGTTGCGGGGGCAAGTCGCGTGCCCTGTTCGTGAACGACCGATGGAGGCAGCGCGATGACGACGTATGAAACGGGGATGCTGCGGCTCGGGCCGCTGGAGGCGCAGGTGATGGACGTGCTGTGGGATCACGGTGCGTGCACCGTGCGCGACGTCATCGAGCGGCTCGAAGCGAACCCTGCATACACGACGATCGCGACAGTGCTGACGAATCTCGATCGCAAGCATCTGATCGAAATTGTTCGTGACCGTCGTTCGACACGGTATTCGGCACGCATCACTCGTCATGCGCACGCAGCACAGATCATGAGTCATGCCCTTGACGCCAGCCGTGACCGCGAGGCGTCGATTCTGCAGTTCGTGGGGTCGATGCGCGAAAGCGACCTCAGTCTTCTCCGCGAATACCTGACCCAGAATGACGCAGGCACCCACTTATGACCGCGGGCGTGTTCGGTGCAGCGGTGCTCGCGGCGGTGCTGGGGCTCGCCCTCGGAGGTCCGTATCTGCTCAGAAGCGCGGCCCCGATGCTAGTGCGTGCTCCCCGTGTCGCGACTGCCGTCATCCTCTCGGCCGTCGCGGTCTGGCTCGGCGCGTTGCTCGCGATAGGCCCAGTGCTCGCGTGGACGGCAACGGGGCCAGCACTGATTCCCGCCGGTGCCGCTGCAGTGTGCCGTCGCTGCCTCGACGCGGCAACGCCGTTTGCGATCGGGGCATTCCAGACTCCGGTCCCGGCCGCGCTGCTGCTCGCGCTTCCAGTTGCGGCATCCGCTGTGCTGCTGGTTGCCTTCCTGGCTGCCTTGCGCGCGCGGCAGGAGGTGACGCGTGGGTCGGCGCGGCGGATGCGCGACCAAGCGCGCCGGCGACGCGTTGCGGGACGCGACGTGCACGTGATCGATGACGAGCATCCGTTCGCCATCGCCTTCTCATCGTCGCTCGGCGGCATCGTGCTGTCGACGAGTGCACTCGATGCGCTGGACGCACGGGAGCTCGCGGCAGTGCTCGCGCATGAAGAAGCTCATGTGCGGCAGCGGCACCATCTCATTGTGAGCCTCAGCGGCAGCCTGCGGGCCGTGCTCGGCTGGGTTCCGCTGGTCTCTGCGGCGGCAGATGCGATCCCGCACTACCTGGAGATCGCCGCAGACAACAGGGCTCGAGCGTCGGTCGGCACCTCGGCGCTGGTGAGTGCGCTGCTCAAGCTGGGGGAGGCGCCACGGCAGAGTGGCGGCGTCGAATTTGCAGGTGCCCTGCACGCAACGGGGCCGCAGCGAATCCCCCAGCTCGTGCGACCTTCACGCGGGTTGGCCGGAGCCGCGGCTGCTGGAATGGTGGCGATGGTCCTGGCTGCTGTGGCGGCGCTCGGCGCGACTGGTCATCTGGCGTATCTGGCTGCCGCGCTGACCGGCTGCTTCTGACTCATCGCGCACGATCGACTATCCATCGTAGTCGACTATGTGAGATAGTAATGAGCCATCAGGCCACGACTCTCAGGAGCAGATCGTATGAACCGGACGAACACCCGATCACAATCCCGACGATCGTCGCAGCGCGGGTTCTCGAGTTGGCTGCTGCCGGCTGGCGTGCTCGTGATCGCTGCCGCGCTCATCACGGCGATCTTCTTCATCGGGGGTGTTGGGGAAGAGGATGCCGCAGTGCCGTCACAAGACACGGGGCCGACAGCAGTGCAAGAGCCCGCGGGTGTCGATCTGACGCAGATCGAAGACCGTGACGAAAGTGACGCGCTCGCGCTGGGGCCTGTCGATGCCGACGTCGTCATGATCGTGATGTCGGACTTCCAGTGTCCGTACTGTGCACAGTGGCACGACGAGACGCTGCCGCAGATGATGCAGTACGTCGAAGACGGCTCGTTGCGAATCGAGTTTCGAGGGGCGACAGTGTTCGGGCCGGCATCAGAACGGGCCGCACGTGCTGAGTACGCAGCGGCAATGCAAGGGCGCCTGTACGACTTCCAGACCGCCTTGTTCCCCGACGGCACCACGCTCTCTGAGGGGCAGTTGAGTGACGGGGGTCTCGTCGAAGTCGCGGCTGAAATCGGTCTTGACACTGAACAGTTCGAGCAGGACTACACGTCCGAGTCGACGCTGGCACAAGTTGCGGCGCACAAGGAGTTCACCGCGAGCCTCGGTGTGTACTCGACGCCAGCCTTCATCGTCGGCGGCGAGCCGATCCTGGGCGCTCAGCCCTCGCAGGTGTTTCTCGAAGCCTTCGACCGCGCTCTAGCGGCTGCGGAGTAGCGGTGGACCTCGGATTTCTGAGCGCATTCATCGGCGGTGTGCTCTCTCTGCTGAGCCCGTGCGCTGCACTGTTGCTGCCAGCGTTCTTCGCTGCCTCAGTCGGCAAGGGCGCTCGACTTGCACTGCACGCGACAGTCTTCTACGCGGGCACACTGCTGGTGCTGGTGCCGTTGGGGCTGGGGGTCGCCGCTGTCGGGTCGCTGCTGACGCAGCATCGCGGCGTCGTCATTGCAGTGACTGCAATGGTGCTGGTGGTTCTGGGTCTGCTGCAGCTGTTCGGAATCGGCTTCGATGCGTCGCGATTCATGCCCGGAACGAAACGCGTGCAGCAGCAGGCTTCGGCACGATCCGGGCTTCTGAAGACGCTGTTGCTGGGAATCTCAGGGGGTGTGGCCGGATTCTGTGTAGGGCCGATTCTCGGCGCCGTGCTCACGTTCGCCGCAAACAGCGGCAACCCTGTGACGGGCGCGCTTCTGATGAGTGTGTATGGCGCGGGTATGGTCGTCCCCCTCCTAGTGATCGCATCCCTCTGGGAACGCATGGGAACACGGGGCCAGCGGTGGCTTCGGGGTCGCACCTTCACGCTCTTCGGCCGCACGTGGCACACGACCTCGGTAATCACGGGTGTGCTGCTGATCGTCGTGGGCATCGTGTTCTGGTTCACGAACGGGTTCATCTCCGTGCCACAACTGATCCCCGCCGCAGCCCTGAGCTGGTTGCAGAGTGGCGCATCCCTCCTCGCGAATCCTATGTTCGATGCGGCCGTGATCGTGGCGATCGCCGCCGCGATCATCATCTGGTGGGTGCGTCGTCGTAGGGCTGCAGAGTGAAGCGCCGTCTGCACAGGAGCGCTGCGCTGACGGCTGCTGCATTGGTGCTGGTCGGATGTGCGGCCGACGGTTCGCTGCAGCGGGAGCCCGTCGTGCCAACTGCTGAGATAGGGGCCGCCTCTGGGCTGCGAGCCCCTATGCCGTACGACGGCCGCGCAGTGCTCGACCCAGAATGGATTCTGCCGCCCCAGCATCTCGACGGTGTATTCGTCTCGGCAGCGGAGGGCGAGAGAGCCCTCGAGTTCACAGCCATAGCTTCAGACGGCGAGGCACTCTGGACCGCGGAGCGCCCGCTGAGCTGTTCAGGCTTCACGCTGTCACGAAACGGTGGCGACGCCATCGCGATTCTGACGGACGTCGAGACCACCGCCGAAGCGCTAGCGCAGACCACAGCCAGCGCCTATGACCTCAAGACCGGTGAGCACCTTTGGGGCCCTGTTGATGTGCCCGGCCCCCACCGAGGGCCAGGGCTCGTCTTCGCCTACGCGCCCAAGAGCGTCATGGGCGAGAGTGGGCCCCGGGTTGTCCTTGACCCGGCGACCGGTGCGGTCGTGTTCGACGAGTCTGCCGAGGATCTGACCGTCGTAGGGGAGTTTCGGGGCACCGTGCTGCTAGTGCGCGACGGGGCCCTGGAAGCCCTGGATGCGCGCGGCTCGGAGATGTGGCGTGTAAAGCTTGCCGAGCGCGGATGGGGCGAGGTGCTTACGCCGGCGCCGGCCCACGGTTGGCTGGGCGATGCCACTGCCGTCGTCGAGACCTCGGACTACGGCGGCGTACTGCTCGAGCTCGCCACTGGAGACGTGATCGCTGAGCATGTTCACGATGCCTTGTTCGACACGGTGACCGAGACCATGATCGTCCGAGCTGGCGATACATTGCAGGCGCTCGACGCTACTGGAACGCCCCGATGGCAAGTCACCGTGCCACCGAACCTGGCAATCGCGGGTGCTGCAGAGGTCATGGTATATCTCACCGAAGGCGGCACTGTGCGGGTCGTGAACGCCTTGACTGGTGCTGAAGCGACAGCGTACTTCGATGGGGCCGGACGACTTGTCGTGCCGCTGTACGCGGCACCGTCGGGTGCTGCCGTTCTGGCTGTGGCAGACTCGTACGTGTTTGCGCCGATGGCCTAGCCTTTCGTTGACTGGATGCTGATTCTCTCCGTCGCGCGGGGCGTTGGAACAGGTGGCATCAGGCGTGGGGTAGCCGAGTAGGCGGGCCTGATCGGCACCGAGCGCAGCCGTATCCGTTTGTCGCACCCCGAGTCGCCGGAGGTGGATGTCGGTGTTGTGCGTGGGCCGGAAGGCTGGCGCGGGGGAGTGTTCCTGGACCAGCGAACGAGTGCTTGGAGGGAAAGTGCGCGTGGCACTGACCCTGAGGTCGTTGCGAGAAGCGTGTTCGAGTCGTTGCACATCACAGAGCTGTAGCCGCGGGAGGCATGAGGCACTGTCTTGCGCCACCGATAGGACAGCTGAGGGGGCGGAGCCACTGCCCCAGATGTTCTTGGGAGCCAACACATGCTTACTGTCACCGACCAGATGCGCAGCCTCGTCGCTGCTGTCAGTGCGACGGACTGTCACGATGACGACACCGTTTTGCACACCTACGCCAGTGCCGCGTGGACGAGTTTGACGGAGCCTGGGGACGGGTTCGCTGGCGCTCTGCGGCAGCAGTTTGGTGCTGTAGGTGCGCTGCAGATGGTGCTGGACGGGGACGCCGAGGGACTAGCAACATCGGTCGAGGGAGAGGATCGCAGTCAAGCGGAGGCGGCTATGAGTCGTTGGGTGCCGCGACTGGACTTCGAGCGGTTCGATCGGGTGCTGGAGGATGCCGCGAAACACCAGCAGTTGCTCATCGTTCCTGGATCTGCGCACTGGCCTGCACAGTTGGACGATCTCGCGTTCGGTGCACCTGCGGCGCTGTGGTTGCGAGGGAACTTGGATGCGCTTCGGGCAAGCGCGTCCGGTGTCGCAATAGTTGGCGCGCGGGCTGCGACAGCGTATGGAACGCAGGTTGCTGGCGACTTGGTTTCGGCGGCTGTGGCGAAGGGACTTGTGGTGGTTTCTGGTGGCGCGTTTGGCATTGATGCCGCCTCGCATCGCACCGCTATGGCTGCAGGCGGCAGGACGGTGGCGGTGATGCCTGGTGGGCTCGATCGTTACTACCCGGTGGCGCACTACGACATGCTCCGAAGTGTGGAGCGTCTGGGTGTTGTGGTGTCGGAGGTGCCCAGTGGCACAGCCCCGACTCGCTGGCGTTTCCTGCAGCGCAATCGCATCATTGCCGCCCTTGCCGCTGGAACAGTTGTGGTTGAGGCTGCGACTCGTTCTGGCTCGATCAATACGGCGATGAGTGCGTCGGATCTGGGGCGCTCTCTGGGTGCTGTGCCGGGTCCGGTCACATCGCACGCCAATGCCGGTTGCCATCGCATCATTCGTGAGATGGGCGGCGACATCATCGAGTCCGGTGACGATCTTCTTCGTCTCGTGGGCGCTGGCGACAGCGCGTCCTAGGAGAGCGAATGGTGGCGGCATCCCCGCAGACATCATTGGCAACGAGCTTGAAGGAGCGGACCGACTGATTGCCGCGGCGGGCTCCATCCTTCAGGGTGGAGGTGAGCGGCGTGGGCAGTTACTGCGGCCTCGCCTGCTTCTCGATGTATTGGCGTAGGACCGCTCAGGCCGCCGATATGGAAGGCATGACATTGAAGCGCTTCTCCTACCGGGCTTATCCAAGCCGAGGGCAGCAGCGTGATCTCGCCCGCCTGTTCGGAAGCGTGCGAGTGGTGTTTAACGATGTTGTTGCTGAGCGTAGGCGCACCCACCAGGCAAAGGAGAAGTTTCAGTCTGCTTCTCAGTTGCAGACCATGGTGGTCACCCAAGCGAAGCTCAAACTTGAGCGCGCATGGCTGTCTGAGGTGTCGTCCACACCATTGCAGCAGGCGGTTCGCGATGCAGACCTCGCCTACCGGAACTTCTTCAACTCACTCTCCGGCAAACGCAAAGGCAAAAGGGTGGGCGCACCGAGATTCAAGAGGCTGGGGTGTGACACTTCTTGTAGACAGTCGTTACCAGGAAGGCACGACAGAGACTC
>NZ_FUHU01000005.1 GCF_900163565.1 Agrococcus casei LMG 22410 | reverse complement strand
ATCGTAGCTGTCACCAACGGTCCCGATCGAGGGCGTCGCCCCGATCTCGGCAAGACGCTCACCGTAACGAATCGACGTGAATTGGCTGCCCGCATCGCTGTGACAACGCAGCTCCGGAAGATGCCTGCCGCGTGACCAGCGGGCCATCTCGATCGCATCGAGCACTGTCTCGGTCTTCATATTCGATGCACATCGCCAGCCCACGATCGCGCGACTGAACGCGTCGATGATGAAGCAGACGTAGGCGACGCCTTGCCAGGTCGGCACGAACGTCAGATCCGTCACCCACAATTGATTTGGCGCATCCGCGCTGAAGACGCGGTTCACGAGGTCGGGATGCCTCGGCATCTTCGGATCAGGCTTCGTGGTCTTGAACCGTTTCTCGCGACGCACCCCTTCAATCTCAAGGGTTCTCATGAGCCTTGCGACCTGGTCGCGGCCGATCTGGATACCGGCTCGCTGGGCTGTTTTCCAGAGCTTGCGCACTCCGTAGACCGAGTAGTTCGATTCCCAGAGCTCGAGCAGACGCGGAGCGCTCTCCGCGTCTCTGACCTGCCGAGCTGATGCCGGTCTGCCGTTCGCGGCGTAATACGTAGACGGGGCCACCTGCAATACTTTGCAGATGCGCTCGACCCCGAGCCTGCGACCAGCAACCACATCATTCTTGTTCTGGTTGATGAATCGAACTACATCTTGTGTTGGCGGTCGAGCTCCGCCCCGAAGAAAGACGCAGCGCGTTTCAGGATTTCATTCGCACGCTTGAGCTCACGCACCTCTTGCTCGAGTTCGCGCATGCGCGCTTGATCGTCAGTTGTGACCCCGGCCTTCACGCCGTCATCGATATCGGCCTGGCGCACCCAGGCCCGCACCGACTCGACCCCGTAACCGAGCTGATCAGCCACGCGCGAGGTCGTTCCTTGACTCGTACCGAGTTCCGCACGCAATGTACGCACCATCCGGACCGCTGCGGCTTTCTCTTCACCGGAATACCGGCGTCCTTTGTTCTTGTGTTGGGCCATGGCTCCATTCTCCGTCCGTAACACTGGAGCCTCCAACAAAACCAGGGCGCATCAGTT
>NZ_FUHU01000003.1 GCF_900163565.1 Agrococcus casei LMG 22410 | reverse complement strand
CGTGAGAAGATGAACGAGCTTATTCACGGTGTTGCGCTGGCTCTCTGAATCCGCCATCTCTTCATGGCTCTGAATCAGGGGCCTACCCTGCAGCTCATCGGGTCGATCCTGTCAACCGCGATTGCTACTGCCGCCGTATTCGCGCTTGCGGTCGGCGTCGCGATGCTCGCCGCGCATTTTGTACGAGTTCGCACCGGCGCAGACGAGTAGCGCGCTCAAAACCGGGCCGTATCTGACCGCCGAGTGGATAATCCACACGGCGACGCTCTCAGCCGTGATTCTGTGCACGGCGAGCCCATGACAGCAGCTACTTCTTGGCCTTGGCAGCCGCTTTAGCCGCCTGCTTCGTCGCGCGAACCTCGAGCAGCGACGCGCGGTCGACGATGTCAGCAACCGACCGACGCGCACCCTCTTCGCCGTACGGACCCGCAGCCTCGCGCCATCCGTCACCCGCGAATCCGAGCTGCTTGCCCAGCAGCGCCAAGAAGATGCGGGCCTTCTGGTCGCCGAAGCCGGGCAGCGCCTTCAGCCGACGCAGCACCTCGCGGCCATCTGGCGAACCTGACGTCCAGATCGCGTCAGCCCGCCCATCCCACTCGTCGACGACAGCCTGCGCGAGCTGCTGCACACGCCCCGCCATCGACCCCGGATAGCGGTGCACAGCCGGCTTCTCGGCGAACACGGCTTTCAGCTTTTCAGCATCGAACCCCGCGAGCACATCAGGGTCGACTGACCCCACGCGCTCAGCGATCTTGGCAGGACCCGCAAATGCGACCTCCATCGCAATCTGCTGGTCGAGCAGCATGCCCGTCAGCAGCGCGAACGAGTCGTCTGAGAGCAGTCGGTCAGCGGCATCGTCGCCGCTCAGGTGCAGTTCTGGCATGTCTCCAGCTTGCCAGGTGCATGATGGTCTCAGCGAAAGGAGTCACATGAAGCTGGCCGAAGCACTTGCCGAACGCAGCGACATCCAGGCACGACTCGAGCAGCTCAAGGCTCGAGCGGCCCAGACGGTGCGCATCCAGGAGGGCGACAGCCCCGACGAAGATCCGAGGGCACTCATCAATGAGGCCGAGCGTCTGCACACTCGCCTCGGCGAGCTGATCACGCGCATCAACGCGACCAACGCATCCGCCCCGTTTGACGAGACCCGCACGATCTCAGACGCCATCACGGCACGCGACATCGCGAGCCGTCGACGTACATTCTTCGCACAGTTGGCGGATGCGGCGGCAGCGCGGCACGACAGGTTCACCCGCTCAGAGGTGAAGTATGTCGCTGCGTACCCCGTCGCCGAACTGCGAGCGCAGGCGGATGCTGCGGCCAAGGAGTACCGCGAGCTCGACACCCGGCTGCAGGAGTGCAACTGGACGACGGAGCTGCAATGACCCAGTAGGCCAGAAGTCGGTAGTCGACGGCGGCGAGTGCAAACGCCCCTGGCATCGGGGCGTCGTACCGGTGCCTCGTGGCACGCCGGAGGAGCTCGGCGATTGGGTTCGAGTCCCATGCATTACAGCGCATGCTCCGACAGACACACGGGCACATCGAACACACACAGTTCACCACCGCGCACTGAGTCGTCGACGAGGGCGGGAACGGGGATCTTCTGGCCCCACAGCACCCACAGCACCTAAAGCACCAAAAGCGAAAGCGCCCAGCAGACTGAGCCTGCTGGGCGCTTCGCGTGTCAGTTGACGGTCTACTCGTAGATCATCGCCTGAATCTCTTCGGAGTCGATGTTCTCAGCGTCGTACCAGAACGACCCTGTGTCAGTGAACTCCTCGACCTCTTCGCCGTTGATCAGCGCCAGTGCGCTCTGCACCGTGATCTTGCCGATCGACTTCGGGTCCTGCGTGACAGCACCGAGCATGTCGCCGTTCTTGATCGCCTCAATCTGGGCTGAGCCCGAGTCGAAGCCGACGATGGCCACCTTGCCCTGCTCGAGTCCGAGCTCGTTGGCAGCGTTGACGATGCCGATTGCCGAGCCCTCGTTGGTGCCGTAGAGGCCCGCGAGGTCGGGGTGTGCGCTCAGCATCGCCTTGGCGATGTCAGCCGACTTGAGGTGGTCGCCGTCTCCGTACTGGATGTCGACGATCTCAATGTCGGGGAAGTTCTCTTCCAGGTACTCGACGAAGCCGTCACGACGCTCGACACCGGTCGAGTTGATCTGGCTGTGGCCGACGATGCCGACCTTGCCTTCTCCGCCGATTGCCTCAGCCATGTGCTCGGCCGCCACAGCGCCTGCTGCGACGCCGTCGGTGGCTGCCAGGTAGTTGCCGTAGTCGCTCTCGCATGCCGCGTCGAACTGCACCACGGGTATGTCAGCTGCCTTGGCCTGCTCGAACAGCGGGATGCACGCCTTCGGGTCGAGAGCGGCATAGCCGATCGCGTCGGGGCGGTTGTCGATCGCGGTCTGCAGCATCTGCAGCTGCGAGTCGACCTGAGTCTCAGCAGCGGGGCCGTCGAACGTGATGCTCACGCCCTGGGCTTCAGCCTCTTCTTCAGCGCCCTGCTTGACCGACTGCCAGAACTGGTGCTGGAAGCCCTTCGAGACGAGCGCGATGCTGATGTCTCCACCCTCGCCCGTGCCTTCTCCGTCGCCTTCGCCGCCACCGTTGCTCGAGCATCCGGTCAGCGCGAGGGCTGCCGTTGCCAAGCCAGCGAGAAGCACTTTCGACTTCTTCATCTTCATTGGAACTCCATTGTCGTATGCCGATGATCGGCGTTGCGTGTGCCTCATTCACAAACCCTTGCGGGCATCCGCCCGAGGCACATTGAGCGGAAGACTAGGTACTCGACCCCCTGTTGCGGAGGCTGTCGAACCAGACGGCGATCGCGATGACGACGCCCGACGCGACAAACTGCCACTCTGACTGCACGCCCATGATGCGAAGGCCGTTGATCAGCACGCTCATGATGAGGGCACCGATGACGGTTCCGATGATGGATGCGCGGCCTCCCATGAGCGACGTTCCACCGATGATCACAGCGGCAATGGCCTGCAGCTCGAGACCGACGCCCATCTGCGGCTGTGCCGACGAGAGGCGCGAAGCCATGACGATTCCGGCGATGGCAGTGAAGACGCCCGCGACTGAGTAGATCAGCACGGTCCATCGCTTGGTGCTGATGCCGGAGAGACGTGTTGCCTCTTCGTTCGAGCCGATCGCGAGGTCAATGCGACCGAACTTGGTGCGCGAGAGCACGACCCAGGCGAGAATCGCCAGCACGAACATGATCAGCACGCCGTTGGGCAGGCCCGGGATGAGCTCGCCCAGCGCGATGCCGCTGAACCACGAGATCTCGGTGAAGTAGATGGGGGCGACACCCGAGAGCACAAGCCCTAGACCCTGCGCCACCATCATCATCGCCAATGTCGCGATGAATGGCGGAATCCTGAGGAAGGCCACGTTGAAGCCGTTGATGAAACCCATCAGAGCACCGGAAGCGATGCCGAGCAGCACGCCCAGCCACGCCGGAAGCCCCATGTTCACGGCGAAGACTCCGGTCATGACCGCCGCGAGCGTCGAGCCCGTGCCGATCGAGAGGTCAATGCCCCCGGTCGCGATGACGAACGTGGTGCCGAGCGCCATGATGCCGATGCCGGCCGTCGCGAGCAGGATGCCCGAGATGTTCGACCACTGCATGAAGTTCGGGTTCATGATCGAGAAGAAGATGAACAGCAGCACAAGGGTGCCCACTGCGAGCCCCTGCTGGATCCAGCTCTTCCAGTTCAACGACCCCTTCGGGGCAGCCGTCTTTGCCTCGCTCATAGCGTCAGCTCTCCTTCTTCGGCGATCTTCGTCGCGTAGTCCATGATGCGGTTCTGGCTGGCGTCTTCGTTCGTCAGCTCACCGGTAATGCGTCCGCTCGCCATGACGACGATGCGGTCGGCAATGCGCAGCAGCTCAGGCAGTTCGCTCGAGATCACGATGATCGACTTGCCTTCGCTTGCGAGGCGCTCGAGGAGACGGTAGATCTCCTCTTTGGCTCCGACGTCGATGCCGCGTGTGGGCTCATCGACGATCAGGATGTCGGTGTCGCGCACGAGCCACTTGGCCAGCACGACCTTCTGCTGGTTGCCGCCCGAGAGCAGCTTGACCGGCTGGTTGACCGACGGGGTCTTGGTGCGCAGGTCTTTGACGTACGACTCGGCGACCTGCTTGGCCTTCGCGTCGTTCATCATTCCGGCGACGCTGAACTCGTTGAGGCTGGCCAGCGCTGTGTTCTGCCAGACGTTCTGGTCGAGCAGCAGGCCGACGCCCTTGCGGTCTTCAGACAGGTAGCCGATGCCGCTGCGCACTGCGTCGGCGGGCTGACTGATGCGCACGCGCTTGCCATGCACTTCGATCTCGCCGGATGTGCGGCTGTCGGCGCCGATGACGGCACGAGCAGTCTCGGTGCGGCCGGCGCCCATGAGGCCCGCGAACCCGAGAATCTCGCCCTTCTTCAGCTCGAAGCCGACGTCGCGCAGCAGCGCCTTCGTCGACAGGCCCGTCACCTTGAGCACTGTCTCGGCCTGTGAGAAGTCTTTCGCCTCGGGCCGCTGCTCAGAGTTGATCTGGCGGCCGACCATCATCTCGATGATCGTCGGCACATCGATCTGATCGCGGTCGAGCTGTCCGATGTACTCGCCGTCGCGCAGCACGACGACGCGGTCGGCGAGGCGCTTCAGCTCTTCCATGCGGTGCGAGATGTAGACGATGCCGGTGCCCTTCTCGCGAAGGCTCTCGATCAGCTCGAAGAGGGTCTCGACCTCGTTGTCGGTCAGGGCGCTCGTGGGCTCGTCCATGATGAGCACGCGCGAGTCGTACGACAGGGCCTTGGCGATCTCGACCATCTGCTGGCCAGCGACCGTGAGGTCGCCGACGCGGGTCTTGGCGCTGATGTTGATGCCGAGGCTCGTCAGCAGCTCGCTCGCCTGCTTGTTGAGGGCGCCCTCTCTGATGATGCCCGCCACGCTCGGCTCGCGGCCGATGAAGATGTTCTGCGCGACCGTGAGGTCGGGCATGAGGTTCATCTCCTGGTGGATGATGCTGATGCCGAGCGCCTGCGCCGCAGACGGCCCCGGGATCTCGACCTGCTCGCCGTCGACCAGGATCGTGCCCTCGTCGCGCTGGTAGATGCCCGACAGGATCTTCATCAGCGTCGACTTGCCGGCGCCGTTCTCGCCGACGAGCACGAGGACCTCGCCGCGGTTGAGTGTGAATTCGACACCCTGCAACGCCTTGACGCCCGGAAAGCTCTTGCTGATTCCTGTGAGCTCTAGGAGTGGCTTCGTCACTGCTACCTCTTCATTGAGAATTGGGGTGTAAACATCCGACCATTAGACAGCACAATCACTCGATCGCGCAACTTGTCACCTAATGTATCTAATGATTGCCCCTCGATGGTCTTCTCTCGGTAACAACCGCGCAACTGTTTGCGATTCCGCGGTTGTCGCGCATCCCCCTGTCCCCTGCAAGACCGTGATCCTGCAGGGGAACAGAAGAACTGCGCTTGATCGGCACCGCCGACACCTCCGATGCCTTGGACTGTTCGCGCTAGAGGGCGACGTCTCCGACGAGGTGCACGCGGATGCCCATTCCGGCGAACGCGGCGGCCTTTGCGGCGAGTGCGCGGTCGGCGGAGTCTGCATCGTCGGCATATGCGACCTGCAGGTGGTTCGCCTTGTGGCGAGCCATCATCTGATCGCGCGTGATGCCGTGCAGAACGGCGTGCATTATCGGCCACTGCTTGTCTGTCTCGTTGAGGCGACGCTGCGTCTCCTCCTCGGGAAGCTCGACGACGTGCGCGCGGCCGATGTCTGCGTGCAGCTCATCGTTCATGATGAACACACGCGAGAACACGATCTCGCCCGGCTTCGAGACGCCCGCGAGGGTGCCGCCGCCGTGCGGGAAGAACCACGGCACCTGACGCATCGAGTACGACTTGTCGTAGCCGCCGTTGTGGCTGGCCGGCACCGCACCCGAGATCTCGAAGACCCAGACGAAGTCGCCGTCGTACTCCTCGCCCCAGCGGATGTCGTGCAGCGTGTTGGCGGGGTCGAGGCCCATCGCCTTCCACACGCGGTTGGTGACGAGCGCATCGACCGCGACCCCTTCGTCGACCTCGTTGAAGTGCGGCATCGCCTCACCGGCGAATAGTTCACGACTGCCGTCGCGCGAGAACACCGCAGGACGCTCTACGTTGTTGAGCAGCCCCTCCGCGAGGTCGGATGCTGCGCACTGGTCCTTGAGCCCCTGCTGGTACTGGATGCCCACCGCGTCAAGGCCGTAGTCGTCGGCGATGCGCAGCGCGGCGATGTACATCGCCATCTGTTCGAGCACCTGGTCGCGAGTGAGATCCTCAGCCGGGTTGTCTCCCCAGTGGAACGTCATGCCACGCTCCTCGAGCCACTGCAGCGCAGATTCGCGCTCGTCTTCGGCAACCTTTGCCATCTCGGCCAGCAGCGCGCTCTGCGAGAGGCGCTCCTTGTAGATGCCGGTGGGGTTCAGCATCTCGTCGTCGATGATGGCGTTGTACATGCCCATGCAGCCTTCGTCGAAGATGCCGATGAGCGCCTGCTCGTCAGAGAGCTGCTGAGCGATCGCGCGGCCGAGCTTGGCCTCTTCGCTGTCGCCGAGCTCGGGCAGGTCGCGCACATGCGAGGTGTCATGCACGATCGTGCCGGTCTTCAGCCACTCGTCGACCTTGCCGAGGGCCCAGTCGTCGGAGAAGTCCTTGCTCCAGAGGATCGAGTGGTCAATGTTCGCCTTGGTGAGGCTCGCGGTCATGTTGAGCAGGCCTACGAGGCCAGGGAATCCGCCAGCCCAGTTGGCGACAGCGAGCACCGGGCCACGGTGCTTGCGAAGGCCCGCGACGACATGGTGGCTGTACTGCCATACGGCGTCGACGATGACAATCGGCGCATCCTTCGGAATGCGCTTGAAGACCTCGATGCCCTTGCGCTGCGTGTCAATGAAGCCGTGGCCCGTCGCCGGGTCGACCTCGTGTGCACGCTGCACGCTCCAGCCGCGCTCGGTGAGCACCTCGCCGACGCGCTCTTCGAAGGCGCGCTGGGTCTCCCAGCCCGCTTCGTTCGCCGACAGTCGCAGGTCGCCCGAAGCGACCGTGTAGATGGTGTTCTCAGTGGCCTGCGGCTCTTCGTAGGCCTTCGGGAATGCGTAGTTCGTCACGCTTTCGCTCCTTCTTCTGACGCGGATGCCCGTTCGGCGAGCATGTGCATGGTGGTCTTGGTTGCGGGGTACAGGGCGAGGTACTGCTCGAACAGCTCGCTGTACTGCTCGTGCGCCTCGGGGTTCGGACGCACGATGGTCTGAGCGGGGTTCCAGTCGGCGATGTCGGGGGCTGCGCCGGCGTCGGCGACGAGGCCGGCCGCAAGGAAAGCGGCTCCGAAGCTGGCGCCGAGCGTGACCGTGCCGACGACCTGCTCGAGGCCCGTGACATCTGAGACGATCTGCGTCCAGAGACCGCCGGTCGTGCCGCCGCCGACAGCGACAACGCGGTCGATCGGTGCGCCGGATGCGCGCATCGTCTCGACGTTGTGTCGCACTCCGAAGGCGGTCGCCTCGAGTGCCGCACGGTACAGGTCGCCCGCCGTGGTGCTGAGCGTGAGGCCGACGATGACGCCCCGCGCATCCGGATCCTGCACAGGCGTGCGCTCCCCGGCGAAGTACGGCAGCATCAGCAGCCCTCGTGCGCCGAGGCCGCTCTCGCGTGCCTGGTCTGTGAGTTCGGCGAAGTCGCTGATACCGGTGAGATCGCGCAGCCAGTTGGTGATCGCTCCGCTGGTGGCCATACCGCCTGCAAGAGAGTACGTGTCTGCTTCGACTCCACGAGTCGTCCACATGCCCGGAGCCTCGACGCGGTGGTCGGCGGTCGTGATGAGAAACATCGTCGTGCCGTACATCAGCATGAGGTCACCCGGACCTGTGGCGCCCGCGCTGACGGCTTCGTCCCACGCATCGATGGTGCCGGTGATGACCGGGGTGCCCTCGGCGAGGCCGGTCTCAGCGGCGGCCTCGGCTGTGATCACGCCAGCCTGTTCTGCGGGCAGCTGCAGGCGTGGCTGGTCGAGCCCTGCGGCAATGCGCTGCCAGTTGTCGTCGTGCCAGGTCTGCTTTTCGATGTCGTAGAGCGGCCACGACTGACTGGCCGAGTGGTGGTCGAGCACGTACTC
This sequence comes from Agrococcus casei LMG 22410, assembly GCF_900163565.1. Taxonomy (GTDB): domain Bacteria; phylum Actinomycetota; class Actinomycetes; order Actinomycetales; family Microbacteriaceae; genus Agrococcus; species Agrococcus casei. The sequence continues at coordinate 151,047 of NZ_FUHU01000003.1, read as the reverse complement.
GCCCGTGAGCTTGAGCGCCAGGTACGAGGCGGGCATGAGAAACCGCGTGGCCCGTGCGTAAGCTTCGGGCTCGTTCTGAGCGACCCAGAGAATCTTCGGGCCCGCCGCCTGCGACGTGAGTGGCGTTGCACCGACGGTCATGATGGCCGCTTCGCCGAGGTCACCGTTCAGCTCGTCGATCTGGTCGCCGGCACGGCTGTCGACGCCGTAGAGAATCGCCGGGCGAACAGGAGCACCGACATCGTCGGCCAGCAGCACACAGGGGCCCATGCCGCTCACGCCGACCGCGGCAATGCTCACGCTCTTCTCGGTCGCAGCCGCTGCCAGCTCGCTCGCGATCGAGACGAACTCGCTCCACCAGATGCGCGCATCCTGCTCGAAGTGCCCGATGCGGGGGTTCTCGACCGAGTGCTCGCGCACTGCGCTTGCAATGACTTCGCCGGCGGTTGTGACGAGCACGCCCTTGGTGCTCGATGTGCCGACGTCGACGCCGATTGTGGCTGTGCCTGCCGCTGACTCGCCCTTGAGCATGGAACCTCCCTATTGAGGTTCAGGTTGTCAGAAATCGATTTCTCATGCAAGGGGTCGCGAGCGCGTGTCGGGCAGAATCGGCGCTTCGAGCACGTCGCGGTGCATGGGGGTCGACGCGTCGACGATGCGAGCGAGCAGCCGTTCGGCGGCCAGGCGCCCCATCTCGCGTCCTGGGGTGCCTGAGATGACACAGCTGCGCGGCACAGCAGCCCCGGCAGGCAGCGGCCCGAACACCGCGAGCCCGACCTGCTGGCGGCGTTGCTCGAGCGTCTCGATCATGCCCGCGCCCATGAGGTTGTTCGCGCTGAAGACCGCGTCTGGCGGATTCGGCAGGTCGAGCAGGCGCTGCATCGTGGTCTGGCCGCCGGCGACCTTGAAGTCGCTGAACACCAGCAGGTCTTCTGCTGGGTCGATGCCGCGCATCCGGTGTGCGTCGCGCCACCCCTCGACTCGCTGCACCGACGTCTCGACATCGGCGGGGCCGGTGACGCAGGCGATGCGCTCGTGGCCGAGTTCGAAGAGGGCGTTCGTGAGTTCGGATGCGGATGCGCGGTCGGCGAGCACCACCACGTCGGTCTCGACCGTGAGCGGGTCACGGTCGATCACGACAACCGCCCGGCCGCGGTCCAGAAGCGGCGAGAGGTCGGTCTTGGCGTTCGCCGGCGCGATGATGATGCCTGCCATCGCCTCAGAGACCGCGACATCGACGTATCTGGACTCCTTTTGGAGATCGCTGTCAGAGTTGCAGAGCACGACCGAGTAGCCAGCTGGCTCGAGCGCGTCTTCGACGCCGCGCGCGATCGCGGTGAAGTACGAGTTCTCGATGTCGGGGATGATCAGCCCGATCAGCTTCGAGTGCTGGCGGCGCAGCGACTGGGCGGTGCGGTTGGCGCGGTATCCGAGTGCCTTGGCGGCCGCGCGCACCTTCTTCGTGAGCACGGCATTGACGGTCTTGCCGCTCAGCACACGCGACACGGTGGCAGGCGAGACACCGGCCTGCGTGGCCACGTCGTAGATGGTTGCCATGTCGCGCTCTCTGCTTCGTTGCGTACGTGTGCTGTTGCGGGCACCTGCGTGTGGGTGCACCTGCCGCAGTCTACGGAACACCGGTCACGAGTCGCCGCGATTTACAGTTTTGGCGATGGATGCGCGGGCGGGGTCGCGCGTCTCGTCACTCGTTGTTGCGTGCTGCGGTGTCGCCGTTGGCGGCCAGCAGCTTCTGCAACAGTGCGGCCAGGCGCTCGCGATCGGAGGCGGTGAGCCCGTCGAGCTGCCGCTCTTCAGTTGCGAGATGGCCGACGACGACTTCATCGACCGTCGCTCGACCCTCGTCGGTGAGGGTGACGATGACCTCACGACGGTTGGTCGGGTCGGTGTGCCGCGTCAGCAGGCCGCGCGACTCGAGTTCGCTGAGCCGATTCGTCACGGTTGCGCCGCTCGACATGGTCGCGGCCACGAGGTCTTTCGGTGTCAGCTGAAACGGTGCACCCGATCGACGAAGCGTGGCCAGCACATCGAACTCGGAGTGCTTGAGCCCCTGCTCTGCGAAATGATCCCGCTGCCCTCGCTCAAGGATCTCTGCTGCACGTTTGATGCGTCCGTGAATGCCCATCGGCGACACGTCGAGGTCAGGGCGTTCGCGATGCCACTGGTTCAGGAAGTCGCTGACTCGATCCACGAGTGACCTTTCATGGGTAAACAGTTTGACAGTGAACAACCAGCGTACTACGCTCGCAATCAACTCACCTTTTATAGGTGAAAGATTCAGGAGTGAAGAATGACGCGAGGCACTGTGGGCGTGATGCTCGCAACCGCGAGCGCTCCGGTCGTATGGGGAAGCACTTACATCGTCACGACCGTTGCCTTGCCGGAAGACTCGGCGCTCTGGTCAGGCGTGCTGCGGGCACTGCCCGCGGGGCTGATCGCGCTCGCGCTGGCTCGCCAGCTTCCACGCGGCAGCTGGTGGTGGAAGGCCGGCATCCTCGGAGTTCTGAACATCGGCGCGTTCTTTCCACTGTTATTCGTGGCCGCCTACCTCTTGCCCGGCGGCGTCGCCGCAGTGTTCGGTGCGACCCAGCCGCTGTTCGTCGCAGCACTCGCGCTGCCCCTGCTGCGCGAGAAGCCGACAGCGTGGCGGCTCGTCTGGGGCACCGTGGCGGTTGTCGGGGTGGCGCTGATGGTGCTGGGGCCGGATGCGGCGCTCAGCGTTCCGGGCATAGTCGCGGGCGTCTTCGGCACCGTATCGATGGCCGCGGGCACCGTGCTGTCAAAGCGATGGGGCAGGCCGGTCGGGCCACTTGCCTATGGTGCCTGGCTGCTGACAGCGGGTGGCCTGTTCGGGATTCCGCTCGCGCTCGTCATAGAAGGCGCTCCCCCGGCGCTCGACGCTGCGGCTCTTGGCGGCTTCGCGTGGCTCTCGCTGATCGGCGGACTCGCGGCCTACGTGGTGTGGTTTCACGGGGTCGGGCGACTGCCAGCCGGTGCTGTCTCGTTTCTGCCGCTGATCTCACCTCTGGTAGCGGCAATCCTGGGCTGGCTGGTGCTGGGCGAGACCCTGACGTCTGTGCAGCTGCTCGGCTTTGCGATTGCGCTCGTCGCGGTCTCGGCGGCGCAGCGCGTGCCAAGCTGGGCGAGACTACGCGACCTGCGTGCCCTCGAGGTCGCCCCGCAGCGTGACCGCAGCGACGGCACAGCAGACCGCGAACACGACACCACCGACAAGCACCGGAGTGGCAAGGTCTGCCACCCCCAAGATGCCGCCGAGGGCTGATCCGAGTGCAAGCCCAAGCAGCCCGAGCACGCGCGCGGCTCCGCCGACGCGTCCCAGCAGACCGTCGGGAACCAAGCGCTGCCGCAACGACAGCGAGCAGATGTTCCAGACCACGGCATGCAGAATGTACAGCGCCAGCAGCACGCCCGCGATGATGGCGTTCTCGGTGAAGGCGAGCCCGATGAGTGTGGCGGCACCGAGCGCGAGGCTGGCAACGATCGCCCAGCGGTAACCAAGCACCGAGCGCAGCCGCGGCGCCAGGAACGAACCGAGCAGACCGCCGAGTGCCGAGAATGCGAGCAGCAGTCCGTAGCCGGTGCCGTCGAGCCCGAGGTTGTCGCTCGCGAACAGCACCAGAATCGAGAACGGCAGCATGTAGCCGACGCTCGCGAGCGCGCCGATGATCGCGAGGGCGCCGACGACCCTGTGACGTGCGAGCCAGATGATCCCCTCGCGAGCCTCCTTGTAGACCGAAGTGCGAACGGATGCGGTTGTCGGTCGCGAGCGCCGGATCGGCAGAGCGAGGGCGATGAGGCCGGCCACAGCCCAGAGTCCGCCCATCGCAAAGACGGGTGCGGCAGCCGCAAGCGCGAACAGCAGGCCGCCGAGCGGTGGCCCGGCGAATTCGTCGACCACGAGCTGGACGGCAGCGACCCTGCTGTTCGCGGTGTCGAGCTGTTCTTTGCGAACCAGCGACGGAAGTATCGCAACAGCCGCATTGTCGGCCATGCTCTCGAGCGTTCCGACCACGGCCATCGTCGCGTAGAGAGCCACAAGCGACGGTGCCCCGAGCTGGATGGTCGCAGCCAGCACCAGCAGAGCACCGCCTCGCAGCAGGTTCGCGGTGACGAGCAGAGTGCGGCGGTCGAAGCGGTCGACCCAGACGCCGATCGGCAGGGCGACGAGCAGGCGGATGAGCGCGTACATGGTGGCGAGACCGGCGACCAGGCGCGGGTCGTCAGTCATCATCGCCGCCAGCAGTGGCATCGAGACGAACGCGATGCCGTCGGCCAGGTTCGACAAGGCGTTCGCGCTCCAGAGCACGCCGAATCCGCGACCGAGAGGCATTGTGTCAGCCTACGCGGCGGCGCTGCTGGGTCTGGGCGTCACCAAATGCCGCAATTCGGCCATCCGTGCACCAACAACCGCGCATTCTGCGGCTTCTCGCAACATCCCGGCTTTTCGTGACCGTTGCGGCCGCGTCACTGCACCAAGAGCGCGATCCCCGAGACCAGGGCGGCAAGGCCGCCCGCGAGCGCCAGCACGATCATGACACCTCGCGCCACCGGCACCGGCACACGCTTCGCGAGCGCCGTGCCGCCGAAGTGGCCGGCGATCACGGCCACCAGGATCACAAGCCAGAGCCACGGCGAGATCTGCGGCCACACTCCGCCACTGAAGGCGAGCTTCGCCACGAGCGTCCCCAGGCCGATCACCAGGAAGTACGGCTGCAGCACGGCTACGAAGACCGTATGGGGCATCCGCGTCAGAATTGCGTAGGCGCTGACCGCCGGGCCTCCGACCCCGGCGATCGCGTTCATGGCGCCGCTCACGAATCCGGCCGAAGCGCCCAGCGGAAGCGTCGGCTTCAGCAGGACAGAGCGTCGCTCGAGCATCAGCGAGGTCCCGAGTGCGGCGATGATCATGAGGCCGATCGCGATCTGCAGCTGCGCGTTCGGAGCGACGGATGCGACCCAGGCTCCCGCAGCGAGTCCCGGCAGTGCAGAGATCGTGAAGGTCGTCACGACCCGCCACGAGATGTCACGCCAGGTGCCGAAGAGCACGAGCAGTGCGATCAGCGTGCAGGCGGCGACCGTGACGATCACGCCGTCGACCGGCCCGAACAGCAACACGAGAAACGGGCCGATGATGAGCGCCGATCCCATGCCTGTGATGCGCTGCGACAGCGTGCCCACGACGATGGCAAGTACTGCCAGAACTTCCATGCCCACCTATTCGAACCGCTTGTTGACCACTCTCAATCATCGCAGAACGACGGCACCGCTTCAGGCAGGTGCGCTGATCTCGTTCCAGAGTCGCGTCACCTTCGCATCAAGCACCGACATGACGCGATCGAGCTCAGCGGCCGTTTTGCCCTCGGGGTCTTCGACATCCCAGTCAAGGTAGGTCTTGCCCGGATAGATGGGGCAGGTGTCACCGCAGCCCATGGTGATCACGTAGTCAGCGGCGCGCACGACATCGTCGGTGAGCGGCTTCGGGTATGCGTCGGCGTCAACACCGATGCTGTCAAGCAGCTGCTTTGTCTCGGGGTGCAGGTCGTTCGCCGGAAGCGAGCCAGCCGACCGGATCTCGACCTGGTCGCCCGCCAGTTTCGACAGCAGCGCTGCCGCAAGCTGTGAGCGGCCCGCGTTCTGCACGCAGACGAACAGCACCTGCGGCCGGTCGTGCTCGATGCGCCCCATCGACTGCGCAAGCGCACGCAGCCGACTGTCAGCGAAGTGGCCGGCCGTGGTTGCCAGATACGTTCTGACCTTCGCTGTTCGCCCCAGGGCTGCGTACGACTCGAAGACGTATCGCTCAACCATCTCGGGGGTAAACACACCCTCGTAGCGTTCGGTCAGCTGCTCTGCAGTTCGCTGCAGAACACTCGTGTCTTTGGGCGTGGTGTCAATCATGGCTTCATTCCTGTCTCTGGTGCCCTGCAGTCAATGAGGTGTGTCCGTGCTGAGTTCCGGTGGCGAAGCCGATCGTCACAGGCTGGGGAGCCGCGCAGCAGGAAGCCGCCGCAGGCTCGGGCGTGCCACAGGATGCCGGTTCGGTCGGAGGCGCATCGCACGAGCCCCCGAGGTCGGTGGTGCAGACGCCGGTCTCAGGCAGAATCAACTCGAGCTGATCGGCTGCCGTTCGGTCACCCGACAGCGCTGCGGCGATCGAGCGCACCTGCTCGTATCCGGTCGCCATCAGAAAAGTCGGCGCACGGCCGTAGCTCTTCATGCCCACAATGTAGAAGTTCTTCTCGGGATGAGCCAGGGTTCGTTCACCGTGCGCTGTCACGGTGCCACAGCTGTGAAACTCCGGGTCGATGAGCGGCCCGAGAGCCGTCGGCGCTTCGACGATGCTGTCGATGTCGAGACGCAGCTCAGCGTGCATCCCCAGATCCGGGCGAAAGCCCGTCGCTGGAATCAGCCTGTCGACATCGAACCTGCGCCCGTCAGCGAGCACAACGGTCAACCGTTCGCCAGCCTGCATCCTCGTGACCGACATGTTCTCGACGATCTCAATCTCACCGTTGTCGACGAGAGCGCGCAGGCGTGTACCGAGCTGCCCTCGCGCAGGCAACTCGTCCGCCGCCTGGCCTCCGTAGAGGCGGATCGGGTTTGCCTTGCCGCGCAGTCCCCAGAGAATCGTCGTCTGCGGATTCTGCTGTCGCAAGCGCCCGAGGCTGAGAAGCATGTTGGCGGCCGAGTGCCCCGCACCCATGACGAGCACGGTTTTGCCAGCAAGCGCGTCCTGGTCGGTGCCCAGCGGGTCAGGGAGCGGCGAAGTGATGAAGCCGACAGCCCGGGCTTCCGGCTCACCGATGGCGTCGATGCCCGAGCGTCCGACCGGGTTTGGAGCGTCCCACGTGCCGGAGGCATCGATCACGGCGCGTGCCTCAATGTCAACGAGGCCGTTCTCGGTTTCGGCACGAATGAGAAACAGTGCGTCATCACGGTTCGCAGAACGGGTCTTGTCGACACCGCTCCCGTCCGCGGTGACGCGGGTGACCTGTGTGACGCGATGGCCGTAGCTGATGAGCGGTGCCATGGTCGGATGCGCGGCAAGCGGGTGCAGATAATCGCTCACCATGTCGGCGCCGGTCGGCAGGCGAGTCTCACGCGGAGCTTCCCAGTCGCCCGCATAGCTGCCGCTGGGAGTCTCAAGCAGCCTGCGCGATGCTGCGTCGATGTTGTATCGCCAGGTGGAGAAGAGCTTGATGTGACCCCACGCCGAGATCGCTGAACCAGCACTCGCTCCTGATTCGAGCACACGCACCTCCTGGCCGCGCTCGATCAGATGTGCGGCGGCGGCCAGACCGATTGGTCCTGCGCCGATGACGACGACGGGGTGAGTTTCATGCATTCCTCTGGCCCTCCTCAGGGTTGATCATTTGTCGGCGGGCAGCAGGTCGGCGATCAGCGCCTCAATGCGCGTGCGGATCTCGTCGCGAATGGGGCGCACGCCTTCAACGCCTTCACCTGCTGGGTCGTCAAGAGGCCAGTCTTCGTATCGTTTGCCGGGGTAGATGGGGCAGGCATCGCCGCAGCCCATGGTGATGACGACGTCTGACTCCTTGACGGCATCGGTTGTCAGAATCTTGGGGGTCTCGGCCGACATGTCGATGCCGATCTCCTGCATGGCAGCGACAGCAGCCGGGTTGACTGAGTCGGCAGGCGCTGAGCCCGCTGATCGGACTTCGATCTCGCCGGCAGCGAGCGTTGACAGGAACGCCGCTGCCATCTGAGAGCGGCCCGCGTTGTGCACACAGACGAATAGGACGGATGGCTTGGTGACTGCATTCATTCGGTGACCTTCTGATTGGTGGCTGGTGTGAAGAACTTGCGTGCCCAAAGAGCGACATAGACGAGTGCAATGAGCAGCGGAACCTCGATGAGGGGGCCGACCACACCCGCCAGCGCTTGTCCGCTGGCGACACCGAACGTCGCGATCGCCACTGCAATCGCAAGCTCGAAGTTGTTGCTCGCTGCCGTGAATGCCAGCGTGGTGGTGCGGGCATAGTTCATGCGCAGCGCTCGGCCGATCAGCATCGAGGCACCGAACACGACGACGAAGTAGATGAGCAGCGGAATCGCAATGCGGATGACGCCCAACGGTTTCGCGATGATGTTGTCGCCCTGCAGCGCGAACAGCAGCACAATGGTGAACAGCAAACCGTAGAGCGCCCACGGGCCAATGTTCGGCAGGAACTTGCTCTCGTACCAGTCGCGGCCCTTGCGCTTCTCGCCGATGGTGCGCGTGAGGAACCCGGCAACCAGCGGTATGCCGAGGAACACGACAACCGACAGCGTTATGGTCCAGAACGAGAACTCGGCACTGGTGGTCGGCAGCCCCAGCCAGCTCGGCAGCAGCTGTAAGTAGAACCAGCCGAGCACGCCGAAGGCGAAGACCTGGAAGACCGAGTTGATCGCGACCAGAACCGCTGCCGCCTCGCGATCACCACAGGCCAGGTCGTTCCAAATGAACACCATGGCAATGCAGCGGGCCAGCCCCACAATGATGAGTCCGGTGCGGTACTCCGGCAGGTCGGGAAGGAATATCCAAGCGAGCGCGAACATGAACGCCGGGGCCAGCACCCAGTTGATCACGAGCGAGGTGATCATCAGCTTGCGGTCGCGCAGCACTTCGCCGGTCTCGTTGTAGCGGACCTTGGCCAGGACCGGATACATCATCACCAGCAGCCCGATGGCGATCGGCAGCGAGATGCCGCCCACCTGCATGGAGTCGAGGGCGGCGCCGAGACCGGGGATCAGTTTGCCGAGTCCCAACCCAAGCGCCATGGCAGCCAGAATCCAAACCGCCAGATAGCGATCCAGAGTCGACAGCTTCGCGGCGACCTGGTCGGTCTCGACGCGCTCCTCAGTTGTGGTCACAACGAGCTCTCCTCGGAATAAATACATCGACGAACATCGATGTCTCGAGTATGCTTGCATATATCGACAGCTGTCAATCTCTTGACCGCGAGTCGACGCAGACGAAAGCAGACACATGACAACGGCAACAGCAAGCAGAGCCCTGGCAGATACAGCATGCGAGGCAGAAGCCGCATGCTGCGTGCCCACGCATGGGCAGAACGCACTCGAGCCAGCCGAAGCGAACGCCCTGGCCACACGATTCAAGGCCCTCGCCGACCCGAACCGACTGCGCATCCTGTCGATCGTCTCGTCGAGCGCCGAGGCCGAGACTTGCGTGTGCGACTTGACCGAGCCGCTCGACCTCGGCCAGCCGACGGTGTCACACCACCTCAAGATCCTGGTCGACGCCGGCCTGCTCAACCGCGAGAAGCGCGGGGTGTGGGCGTACTACTCCTTGGCCCCGAATGCACTTGATTCACTGGCAGCAACACTGACTCAGAAGGCGTGAACTCATGAACTCGAACGCACAAGACTCAACCCGCCCATCCGTGCTGTTCGTCTGCGTCAAGAACGGTGGCAAGTCGCAGATGGCGGCCGGCCTCATGAAGCTCGAGGTCGGCGACAGCGTGACGGTGACCTCTGCTGGGACCAAGCCTGGCAGTGCGGTCAACGCCCTCTCAGCAGAGGTGCTGCAAGACCTCGGCGCAGACATCACCACCGAAGAGCCCACACTGCTCACCGAAGACGACATGCGAGCGGCAGGCAACGTCGTCGTGATCGGCACCGAGGCTCAGGTGCCCGAGGTCAACGGCGTGCACGTCGAGGTGTGGGAGACCGACGAGACCAGCCTGCGCGGCATCGAAGGGCGCGAGCGCATGGAGCTCGTTCGAGACGACATTCACTCACGCGTCAAAGAGCTCAAGCAGCGACTGCTCAGCGGTCGCTGACACCAGCGTCTGCCGGGCAGCATGCCGGCCCGCACTGCTGCTCGTCGCGATCACCAGTCAGCACCGAGACCGGCGCACCGCAGCACGCATTTCCACGCCAGACTTCGACGCCCTCACGAATCGCGAGTGCGGCGTTCGAGCCAGCTCAGGAACGGCCTCCCAGCCAGAAAGCGCAGAGTCAACCCTTCTCGCGAACTAAGCCGCGAGCGCAACCCTGTAGATACTTTAAATTAAAATCACTATGATGGTGTCATACGCAACGCACACCAGCTACACAGGAGGTAACGAATATGGACTTCTCAAACAAGGTTGCACTCGTCACGGGCGGCGGCTCGGGTATCGGCGAGCAGGTCTCGAAGGATCTCGCCGCAGGCGGCGCGAAGGTGCTCGTCACCGACATCGACCTCAGCGCAGCTGAGCGCGTCACCGAAGAGATCAAGTCGGCCGGCGGAAGCGCGGTCGCTTTCAAGTACGACACGACAAGCCCCGACGAGGCCCAGGCTGCCGTCGCAAAGGCAGTCGAAGAGTTTGGCGGGCTCCACCTCACCGTGAACAACGCAGGCATCGGCGGAGCCCCGGCCCGCACCGCAGACGTTGAGGTCGCCGACTGGGAGCGCGTCGTGAACATCAACCTCAACGGCGTGTTCTACGGCATGAAGGCACAGATCCCCGAGCTGCTGAAGCACGCCAAGGAGTCTGCGATCGTCAACATCGCGTCGATCCACGGCTCGGTCGCGGCACCCATGAGCAGCGCCTACACCGCAACGAAGCACGCAGTCGTCGGCCTGACGAAGAACGCCGCAGCTGAGTACGGCGCTGATGGCCTGCGCATCAACTCGGTGGGCCCCGGCTACATCAAGACGCCGCTGCTCGAGAAGCACCTCGATGAGGCAACGATGAAGGCACTTGAGGGCAAGCACTCCCTCGGCCGACTCGGCACCTCAGAAGAGGTATCGCAGCTCGTGCTGTTCCTGCTGAGCGAAGAAGCAAGTTTCGTGACCGGCAGCTACCACCTGGTTGACGGCGGTTATACGGCCGTCTAACCAGAACCACGCGAATCCGGGCGGGAAATGTTTCGACTTTCCCGCCCGGATCGTTGCGTTCGTGTCAGATTTTTGCAAGGATCTTGCGCATGGACCGCACTGATTACGCGATTATCGACCAATTACGTGTCAACTCACGCGCAAACTACGGTGATGTCGGCGATGAGGTGGGTCTCAGCGCGTCTGCGGTGAAGCGCCGCATCGACCGCCTCGTCGCCGAGGGAGTCATCACGGCATTCACCGTGCAGATCGACCCGAAGGTCGAGGGGCTCGCAACCGAGGCCTATGTCGAGCTCTTCTGCCGGGGCACGGTAGCCCCGCCCGAGCTCAAGCGCATTCTGGCGCAGGTGCCCGAAGTCGTCGAGGCATACACCGTCACCGGCGACGCTGACGCGATCGTCGTGCTGCGGGCACGCGACCCCATCGAGCTCGAGGCAGCGCTCGAGCGGGTTCGCGCAACACCGCAGGTCGAGCGCACTCGCAGCGCCCTGATCCTCTCGCGCCTTGTGCAGCGAGCGGGGTCTGTGCTGCCGAACGCCTCGTCTGAACGCACGAATGCCTGAGGCGGCCGCTCGCGAAGGGCGTATTCGCCAGCTGCTTGCCACGCTCGCAGACACCGAACGGCGACGGATGTTCGCACGTCTCGTCCTCGCCGACGACGGAATCGAGACGGATGCGCTCAGCACGAAAGAGCGTCGGCACCTGGATGCACTCGTGCGCGCCGGACTCGCTGAGCTCGATGGCGACCGCGCCCGCGCATCCGATGCATTCTCTCCCCTGCTGACGAAGAAGCGGGCTGCGACGGGCATGGATCGGTTCGTGCGCGACGGCCGCATCGAGACGTGGCCTGCGAAGCCCGACGACCGCACCGCAGTGATGCGGTGGGCTGCCGAGCGTGCGCTGCAGCCGGGCGAGCAGGTCGACGAGCAGACCGTGACGGAGCGGCTGGGTGCGCTGTGGCGCGACCCGGCGACGCTGAGGCGCGACCTGGTCGACAACGGGCTGCTCGAGCGCGCTGCCGATGGGTCGAGCTACTGGCTGGCCTGAGCTGCTGGCCTGCCTGAGCTGGCATTTGAACTCCCTTTGGAGTTCAGCTCGCAGACCCCATCTGCCACCCCCGCAAGGCCATGTCACAGGTCCCCCGTAGTGTCGAAGACAAGACGCAAACGCAGGCATGTACGGGGGAGGTGGCGCGGATGTTCGACTCAACACGGCTCGATGTGCCGCCTTCCGAAGTGCTCAGCACCGGCATCTTCTTCGACGAGCGCGGCCATTTCGATGTGGGCCCGGTCGGCGTCGCATCGTACGAAGATGCGCAGCTGTATCTGCTGAAGACAGCACAGCAGCAGAGCACCAGCCGTCTGATCCTCGAAACCGACGCCGCAATTGAACGCCTTTTGGCAAACCGTGAGCTGCTGCGAGCACAGGCAGCCGACCTCGCCGCCGACTGCGCCAAGCTGCACGTCCGCGACGACGGCCAAGCGTTCGAGAACGAATGGCAGCACCTCACCTCCGTCCTGGCTGTCGACGCACACCGGGCAGAATCCACCGTCTCGAACCAGCTCGGCACTGCCCAGCAGCGCTGCACCGAACTCCCCCTGACGATGCAAGCCTGGCAAGACGGGCGCATCCACCAGGGCCACGTCATCGCCATCGAACGCGCCGCCTCGACCATCACCGAAGAGAGCCGCGGCGAATTCGAAGCAGAAGCGCTGCCCAAAGCCGACGGCCGCACACCACAGCAGCTCGCCCCTGTCGCACGGCGCATCGCACGCAAGTACGAGTCCGTCAGCATGCAGAAGAACCACGCCGACGCGTTCAAAGAGCGAGCAGTGTGGGTGACGCCGGCCGAACACGGCATGGCAACGCTGAACATCACGACTTCAGCGGTGCTGGCGGATGCAGTGGTCGACCGACTGCGCCGGGCCTACAAGAACCGGCCCGAGGGCGACCCCAGAGGTCTGCACCAATTCATGTCAGACACGGCCTTGGCGGTGCTGCTGACCGGCACCTGCGACAGCGGTTGGCTCGACAACATCCGCGCCGAAGTCGTCGTGACCATGCCCGCAACCATGCTCACCGCCGAAGAGACCGGCCGCGCCGAACTCCCCGCCGGGCAACTGGTCGACGACGACACTGCCCTGCTGCTGGCTGGGTCAGTGAACTCCTGGACGCGGCTGTTCACCCATCCGGTCACCGGCGTCGCCATCACCGCCGACACCTACGCACCCACAACGGCACTGCGCAGGTTCATCGTGCACCGCGACAGAACCTGCAGGTTCCCGGGGTGCGCGAGAATCGCGAAGCATGCCGACGTCGACCACACCAACGACTGGCAGCACGGCGGAAAGACCACGCCAGACAATCTGGCTTGTCTCTGCCGACATCACCACACGCTGAAACACCGACTGGGTGCCGACGACGGCTGGCGAGTCAGGCAACTCGATCCCGGGGTGCGCGAATGGGTCGACCCTCACGGCCGAATACGAAGAACCGAACCCGAGCCGGCACCGACAGCGGTGATCATCCGCGAGCATCCTGAGCAGGCTCGCTGGTGATGGCGGCAGCCTGCCTCTGGCTACTCCCCGGCTTCGGTGAGATCGCGCATCTCGACCGCCAGCCACAGCTCGAACCTGTCGTCTGGCTCGACGAGGCTGCGTCCGGTCAGCTCGCTGATCAGCGCCAATCGCGTGCGCAGCGTGTGGCGGTGCATCCCGAGCTGGCCAGAGACGTCTTCCATGCTCCCCGCAAGCCGCAAGTAGAGCCGCAGGGCATCGACGAGGCGCATCTTGCGATCTGGATCGTGCCTGTCGAGCGGGCCAAGCACCTCGTCGGCGAATGCGATGCGCTCGGCGCCGGCCTCGACGACTCCGAGGTAGTTGGGCGATTCGATCAGCACTGCTGCGACCGTTTCGTCGACCGCCTCTGCAAGCGCCGCCTCGTCGATCGCGCCGGTCTGCGCATCCGACGCCACCGTGACGACCTCTGCGACACCCTCCAGAAAGCCTTCGACTCGCTCGCGCTTGCCGCGCTCGATGGTGTCAGGAATGACAACCCGCGGGCGGCCCGTGATCCGCACGGCCATGCGCAAGCTGGTCGCGAGCGCCTGGTAGCCGTCGTAGGTGGGCACGTTGACGACGTCCATTTCGAGCAGGTCGGCCATGAGCGACGTGTACTCGTAGAGCGCCTGCCACTTGCCGTGGTCTTCGTACGTCTCACCTGCGTACGCCGTCAGGAACTCGCCGCGAGTGTTGATCTCGTCGCAGATCGCCGGCACGTAGTGCGGGTAGCAGCCCGAGCCCAGAAAGGAAGGGGCGTCGGATGCGGGCTCGTTCTTCGCAAGCACCTGCTGCAGGTGCCGATCGAGTTCGAACTCTGAGCGAAACGCTGCCGGCACGTCGAGCGGGCGACGCAGACGCAGCTTCTCGGGAATCGCCTCGAGCAGCTCCTCGGTCGAAGATGCCCCGACTGCCCGCAGCATCGCCTCGCGCGTTGCCGGCGCAGAGTTGGGAATGTACGGATGCACGAACGGTGCCGCCTCAGTCATCTCTCCTGCTTCCTTCGATGTCTCGTTCGGCAGGGCTGTGACGCTGCTCTGCGAACCTGGTGCCAGAGTATGAAAGTTGACCGGGTCGTGGGCTATACGAATCGGCGAAACCCAGACGGATTTATGCCAACACGGTGGTTCTCGTTGCATGCAGCACTGCCTGCGACGCCGGGCGGCGCTACAGTGCAGAGGCGACTTGTGCTGAACGGACTCAGGAGGTTTGCCATCAGACGAGAGACCTCGAAGCAGAGACACACGCGAGCCTGGCAGAACATCATCGCCGGCCTCGCGGTTGCGCTGGCTGGGCTGGCTGTCTGCCTGGGGAGCATCGACCTCGGCTTCGTCGAGATTCCTCGAAGCCCGTTCTTCGGCGGCGTCATCGTCGTCGTGGGAGTGCTCGTTGCAGCTGCCGGTGTGGTGGGCACGCTGAAGAGGCGAGTTCGCGACTGACCCCTCCAGAGGGAGATCGGATGCGCAGCATCGGTGGCCGAGACGGCGAAGTTCCCGCGTCTACCCACCGGGTTGGAGCATCGACCACTGCAGCGACCTCCATACACTGGTGCAATGCAGCTTGATCTCATCGTTGAGAACGCGAACATCCTCACGCAGAACCCCGACCGGCCCCGCGCATCCGCAATGGGCGTCTGGAACGGCCTGATCGTCGGCCTCGACGGCGACATCTCGGGGCTCGAAGCCCGCGAACGCGTCAACGCCGGCGGACGAACGGTGGTGCCCGGCTTCAATGACGTGCACTGCCACATGTCGGCGTTCGGGCAGCAGCTGCGCGAGATCGACGCCGGCCCCATGCGCAGCCTCGACGAGCTGTACGACGCGGTCGCACGCTTCGCAGCCGAACACCCCGACGAAGAGTGGATCACCGGCGCCTCATACGACCAGACCAGCCTCGGAGACCACCCCGACCGCGAGGCGCTGGACCGCGCATCCGGCGGCAAGAAGGTCATGATCATCCACCGCACACGGCACATGCTGACCGCTTCGTCGGCAGTGTTCGCCGAGCTCGGCGCGATGGATGCGTCGTATCCGGTTCCTGATGGCGGCGAGATCAGACGCCACCCCGACGGATCCCCCACGGGTCTGGTCGCCGAGCAGGCGATGACTGCGTTCAGGGCCCTGCGCCAGCCGGTCGCCGAAGACGAGCTGGTCGAATGCCTCGAGCTCGCGACGCAGCAGTTTCTGCGCGAAGGGATCACGAGCGCTTCAGAAGCCGGCATCGGCCGCTCGCCGATCGTCGGCAGCACCGCCGGCGAGCTGTCGGCGTATATGAGGGGCCACGCCGAAGGTCGCATCCGCGTGCGCACCGAAGTCATGCCGACGATGGAGAACTTCCACGACCTCCCTGTCGCAGACGCCGACGGCTACGGCAGCGGGCTCGACCTCGGGCTTCGCACCGGCTTCGGCAGCGGCATGCTCACGCTCGGCCCGCTCAAGGTCTTCACCGACGGCGCCCTGACGAGCCGCACCGCCGCGATGAGCGAGAACTTCTGCGGCCACGACCGCGCCGGCATGCTGCTGTTCGACCGCGAGCAGCTCGAGTCGATCACGACCGATGCGCACCGAGCCGGCTGGCAGCTTGCGGTGCATGCGATCGGCGACGTCGCCATCGACCTGGCGCTCGATCTGCTCGACACCGCGCAGCAGTCAATGCCCAGAACGGATGCGCGGCACCGCATCGAGCACGCGTCCGTCGTCAGAGACGACCAGCTGCAGCGCTTCATCGACCTCGGGGTCATCCCGTCGATCCAGGGACGCTTCGTGAACGAGATCGGCGACAGCGTCGCGAGTGTCATGGGGGCCGATCGCCTGCCGTGGACCTACCGCCACCGCTCGCTGCTCGACGGCGGCCTCGTGGTGCCCGGCGGCTCAGACAGACCTGTCGTCAACGGCGCACCGCTACTGGCGATGCAGGCCATGGTCGAGCGCCGCACCGCATCGGGTGCCGAGTTCAACCTGCATGAGGCAGTCACAGCCGAAGAGGCATTGAAGTCGTACACCGTCGACTCGGCATACGCATCACGGGCCGAGTCGATCAAGGGATCGCTCGAGGCACGCAAGTACGCCGACTTCGTGGTGCTCAGCGACGACCCGACTGCGGTGCCCGCGAGCGAGATCGGCCAGATTCAGGTCGAGTCGACGTGGGTAGGTGGCGAGTGCCGCTACCGAGCTGGCTGAGGGCCAAGTCAACTCCAAAAGGAGTTCAGACCTACTTGGCGTAGGCCTTCGCTTCGACCTCTGTGAAGACGACCCGCACATCCCCGCGGTTCTCCATCTGGTGCGCAGCGCCCGCCTGACGCGTGTAGGCAACGCCGGGCTCTACCTGCACCTCGAGCTCTGAGCCGTCGGGCAACACGGCCCACATGACCGAGCGCTCGACGCCTACGACCGCATAATCGTACTCGTGCTCGTGCATCTCAATCGCATCACCGGGCTCAATCGTCCACTCCGTGATGCGAAAGCGGTCATCGTCGAGGAACACACGCGAAGTAGCCATGTCGCCATGATGCCACCGCGCGCAACAATGCGCATTCACCCGCCGGTACACTTCTCGCGTGCCAGTGATCACCGTGTCTGCAGTGCTGTTCCAACGAGCGGATGCGCGAGTGCTGACCGTCCGCAAGCGCGGCACCGAGATGTTCATGCTGCCAGGAGGCAAGCCTGAATCCGGTGAGGGCGCCGCCGACTGCGCTAGGCGCGAGGTGCTCGAAGAGCTCGGCATCGAGCTCAAGCCAATCGACATCGAGCCATTCGGCGAGTTCGACGCCCCTGCCGCCAACGAGGCCGGCTTCACCGTGCACGCCGACGTGTTTCGTGCATCCGCCTCTGTCGCCGCTGCGATCGAGCCGGTCGCAAGCGCCGAGATCGTCGAGGTGCGGTGGGTGCTGCCCCGAGACGGCATCTCGGATGCGCGAGAAGCGCCGCTGAATCGCGACATCGTGTTTCCGATGCTGCTGGCAAGAGCGCACTTGCTCGACTAACGCCCAAGCAACACTCAGCGACGACGTGAACAATGGCGACGTGACTTACGACCAGTACCCCGCATCAGCACAGCCCTACGGCACACAGTCTGCAGGCGAGCCACCCGTCGGCGAGCCCTACTTTGGCGTCGGGTTCGGCAAGTCGCTCAAGCGATTCCTCGCGGGCTACGTCAAGTTCGACGGTCGCGCCAGCCGCGCGGAGTACTGGTGGTCATACCTGTGGATGCAGATCATCCTGCTGATTCCGATTCTGATCTATGTGATCGGCGCCACCGTCGTGGCATTCAGCTTCTCGTTCCAGATGGCCTACGCAAGCCAGATGTCGCCCGATATGGCACTGCAGATGCTGCTCGGCATGCTCGCCTGGGCGATCCCCCTCATCCTCGTCTCGCTCGCACTCACACTGCCGTCATACGCGATCATGTGGCGCAGGCTGCACGACGCCGGCTTCTCGGGCGCTCTCGCCCTGCTCAGCCTGGTCGGACTCTCGATCATCCCCACCATCATGTGCATCATGCCCACGAGCCCTGAGGCCCTGAAGTACGGCCCCGGCGCCGTTCCGCAACAGCACCCGCAGTACCCGCCGCAGTACCAAGGTCAGTACCCACAGCAGTACCCGCCGCAGCAGTACTGACTTGCGCATCCGCCGCCTGGCATGATGGCGGCATGAGCAACGATGCAAGCCGCAGCACATCGTCCGTTTCGTCATGGGTTCCCCGCCACCGCGACCAGCAGTGGCGAACCCCGAGAGCACACGGCGCCGCCCGCGAATTCCACCAGACGCTCGAGGGCTACGAGTCCACGCGCATCGTCGACCTGCCGTCGCTCGCGAAGGAACTCGGCGTAGGCGGGGTCATCGCAAAAGACGAGTCGTCGCGACTCGGACTGCCGTCGTTCAAGGCGCTGGGCGCATCCTGGGCAGTCCACCGCGTCGTCGAAGGCTCCGACGAGACGCTCTCGCTCGTCACTGCCACCGACGGCAACCACGGACGCGCTGTCGCGCATTTCGCGCGGATGTTCGGGCACCGTGCCGAGATCTATGTTCCGGCGGGCGTTCGCGAATGGGCGATGGTTGCGATCGAGGACGAGGGCGCTCAGCTGATTCAGCTCGACAAGACGTATGAGGTCGCGGTGCAGCGCGCCGCAGTGGCCGCCGCGGAGCAGGGGCGCGTGCTCGTGCAGGATGCCGGATGGCCCGGCTACACGAAGATTCCGCAGGACATCATCGACGGTTACGACACGCTCTTCACCGAGATCGACGAACAGGTTGCCGATGCCGACCTGGTGATCGTGCCGACCGGAGTCGGGTCGCTGCTGCACGCAGCGCTCACGCACTATCGCGGTGCCGGAACCGACACCCGTGTCATCGCCGTGCAGCCCGAAGTGGCGGCGAACCTGGCGCCGAGCTTCGCAGCCGACAGGCCCGTCATCGTGCAGACCGGCGAGACTCTCATGGCCGGACTCAACACGCACACGCCGTCATGGCTGTCGTGGCCGATCATCCGTGCCACGCTCGATGGCGTCGCGCATGTGGGCGACGACGCTGCCGTACAGGCTGCTCGTGATCTGGCTGAGCTCGGAGTCGACGCCGGGCCGTGTGGCGGCGCGTCGCTTGCTGGGCTTCGTGCCGCGGCCGCTTCGCCCGGAGCACTCGAGCACCTGGGACTCGACGAGACGAGCACGGTCGTGCTGCTGATCACTGAGGGCACCGAGACGAACCCGCTGCCATAAGCCTCAGAACCCGTTCACCAGCGGGAAGATCGGCAGCGCCCCCGGATGGTGCGCGTGCACGATCACGAGGAAGACGATCGCATCGAACAGCAGATGCAGCGTCACCACGTACAGCAGGTTCTTCTTCGAGAGCGTGAATGTCAGCCCCTGCACGAGCGCGAACGGAATCGTCAGCAGCGGCCCCCACTCGCGATAGCCGAGCTCCCAGAGGAACGACACGAAGATCACAGCCTGCAGCACATTGGCGAGCCACGGCCTGAAGTGGCGCATGAACAGCACGTAGCAAGTGCAGATGAAGAAGAGCTCGTCCCAGAGCCCAACGGCGTTGACGCCGACGAACAGCCTGGCGATCTCATGCCACTCGATCACGGTCGGCCAGTTCTGCCAGACGCCGCTGGTGATGAAGTAGAACGGCAGAATCAGGTACGCAGCGAAGACCACGAGCACCAAGTACCACCACTGCTGCGGTGACCAGCGGGCAAGGCGAAACGGAAACGTGATCGCGTGATCTTTGAACACCCACCGTGACAGCGAATACGGGATTAGCACGGCAGCCCCGAGTGCCACCGTGAACCGGAGCATGCCCAGTGGCGAGATGTCGGCCTCGAGTGAGATGAGGCTGACGGCCCCGAGCGCCAAGGCGATCAGCAGCAGGTCTTTCGCCAGCCCAGCGGAAGCGCCTATCCGATCGCTGAGAATCGCGAGCGCGAGTCCCGCGGTGAGTGAGACGTACCCCGCCCATTCGATGTCGATCCAGAACAGGAAGACGGCGCCGGCGGCGATCAGCGCCGCGGGCAGGATCGCGAAGGGACGCGTCTGCGTCTCGGATGCGGCGATCAGGCTCGGTCGGGGCACAGTTTCAGAGTATCGGGAGGCGGTCTGGAGGGGTGGTTCTGATTTTCTCGGTCGCTCAGGCCCCACGCGACATTGTTGCCGCCAAACCGCTGAGCGACCGAGAAAGTTGGCAGGGTGGGTACATGACCACTTCGAATGAACCGATATCGCGCGACCTGTACCCCCTTGCTGGCCGCACCGTCGTCGTGACCGGCGTGAGCCGACGCGCGGGCATCGGTCACGCCATCGCCGCGCGTGCCGCGGCATTCGGCGCCAATCTCGTCTGCCAGCACTTTTCGCCGCACGATGCCGAGCAGGCGTGGGGCGCAGACTCGATCGAAGATGTCATGACCAGCGTCCGCGACCATCTTCACCCGGGTGGGCGACTCGTCGACATCGAGGCAGACTTCACCGACCCAGCGGCTCCAACGACGGTCATCGCAACGGCGATAGAAGAGTTCGGCCGGATCGACGGTCTCGTCTGCAACCAGGCAGCGAGCGGGTCGGATGGCACGCTCGACGCGATCTCGAGCGAGTACCTCGACCGGCATTGGGCGGTCAATGCGCGTGCTTCGATGCTCCTCGCACAGGCCTTCGCGCGGCAGGCCGATGGAGGTTCGATCGTGTTCATGACCTCGGGGCAGGGTGAAGGCCCGATGCCCGATGAGGTCGCCTACGCCACCTCGAAGGCGGCGCTGGCGGGTATCACGCCGACGCTCGCCGCCGGACTCGCTGATCGGCGCATCCGCGTGAACACGGTGAACCCCGGTCCGATCCCAACAGGTTGGATGTCGCGAGATCTCGAGTCAGCGCTGCTCGAGAGATCGCCGTTCGGGCGCCTGGCCGAACCCGACGACCCCGCTCGGCTCATCACGTGGCTGCTCACCGACGAGGCCTCGTGGATCACCGGCCAAGTGATCTCATCGGAGGGTGGCTTTCGGCGTCACTCATGAGCCGACGCAAGTCATGTGAGCGCGCGGTTCACCAACGACTGCGCAGCGCGTTGCAGGCGACGCAGCGCAGAGTCTGAGGTCGGGTCGTGCCCGTAGCCGGCTCGAGTCTTCATGGTCAAGAGCGTATTCAGCCACTTAGAGGCTTCCCTATCGGTCGAGGCCAGCAAGGTGACTGCCTGCTGGTGGTCTTGCCCTTTGGCGTGCTTGCCGAGGGCGGCTGCACATATCGCGTCGGCCGCGGCTATGCCAGCGTGGATGTACAGCGTGGCCGCGGCATCGGCGACGTCCGTCTCGTCGGCGAGTTCGATTGCGTCGTCAGCGACCTGCAGAAACTGTCGTGCTTTGGCGAGTCGTCCTGCGCGCACGGCCTTGTCTGCCGACACTGTCTTGACGCTGTCGCTCTTTGGTGTCACGTCCTCACCCCCGCGCTCTCAGATTTCTGCGGAGCCACGACGGGTCCCCGGCGATGTCGATTCCGTCAGCCAGTATCGAATCGAAGATGCCGGCCTGCTCAACTTCCGACTCAAAGTACAACAGGGGTCTGACATCGTTGCCCGTCAGGTCACGCGTGACGCTCGCGAGGTTGCCGACACGCGCTTCCGCTTCATCGCGATCTGCGCCATCTGGCATGACGACGAGAACATCGATGTCACTGCCGTCGGTCATCTCGCTACGAGCTGCGGAACCGAACAGCTTCACCGTCAGCGGCTGCAGTCTCCACTCGCGAACATGCGACGATAGCAGGTCGATGAGATGCTGCTTGGCACGCGCGATTTCCCTGATCGGGCCAGCCAGCAGATGCCGGGCATTCAACTCATACGCCATGCTTCGGCCAACTCTTCGTTCAATGACGGTTCCGTGCGAAGCGAGCCGACGCACCGACTGGCGCACACCCTCTAGGGAGCCGCCCTCCGGTAGAAGCGCATGAATCTGCCCTGGCGTCAGCTCGGCATCCGCGCGCGCCAACACCGTGAGCACCTGCGAGTCGAGCCCTGTCGGACTGAGCGCAGCGAAGGGATTCTGCAACCGCATGGATCCTCCGAAGTTGACCGGTTACTTGCCATCATTGTCACACAAAAGTGGGTGAACACACAGAAATACGGGCGACCACCCACTTTTCTGGGCTGCCCGTATCGCCCTGACGCCGCATCCACCCCCAGCCACGTCCACGAGAAACCGTGATTCGAGCACCCGCGCACGAGAAACCTCACACTGAACGGTTTCTCGTCACACCCCGGTTCTTCGCAACCACCAACGTCCGCACGAACCACCCCCGGTTGCGCCACCGGCCCCGTCACCGGCATAATTACTGAACGATCGGTCACCTAATCGGCCGCCGTCGAACGAACAGTGAGGTTCTTGATGCCTGAGGCGTTTCTCGTAGGCGGCGTTCGCACGCCCGTCGGTCGATACGGCGGTGCGCTGGCATCCGTGAGGCCCGACGACATGGCCGCACTGACCATCGCCGAGCTCGTGACTCGAACGGGCGTCGACCCCTCTCGCATCGACGAGGTGATCCTGGGCGGTGCCAACCAGGCAGGCGAAGACAACCGCAACGTCGCACGCATGGCGACACTGCTCGCCGGCCTGCCCGACGACCTGCCGGGCGTGACCGTGAACCGCCTCTGCGCATCCGGAATGAGTGCCATCGCAATGGCTTCGCAGGCGATCCGCGCAGGCGACGCCGACCTCATCATCGCCGGCGGCGTCGAGTCGATGACCCGCGCGCCCTGGGTCGAGGCCAAGCCCGAGAAGGCATTCGCGCGCCCTGGCGCCAAGTTCGACACGTCGATCGGGTGGCGGTTCACGAACCCGAAGCTCCTCGAGCGAGACAAGGCCACGTTCGCCATGCCCGAGACGGCCGAGGAGGTAGCACGCGTCGACGGCATCACCCGCGAGGACGCTGACGCGTTCGCACTCGAGAGCCACCAGAAGGCGCTCGCTGCGATCGAAGCGGGCCGCTTTGCGGATGAGGTCGTGGCAGTGCCCACCAAACGAGGCGACGTCGATACCGACGAAGGGCCCAGGCCAGAGACGACGCTCGAGAAGCTCGCCAGCCTGCGCCCTGTCGTCAATGGCGGATCGGTCGTCACGGCGGGCAATTCGTCGAGCCTCAACGACGGCGCGAGCGCTGTGCTCGTCGCCAGTGAGCGCGCAGTCGCAGAACTGGGGCTGGCTCCGCGTGCGCGCATCCGCGGCAATGCCGCCGCCGGCTTGGCGCCTGAGGTGATGGGGCTCGGCCCCGTGCCGGCGACCGAGAAGCTGCTGGCCCGCACCGGCCTCAACATCGACGACATCGGTGCCGTCGAGCTCAACGAGGCGTTCGCGACGCAATCGCTCGCGTGCATCCGCAGGCTCGGCCTCGACCCGCAGATCGTCAACAACGACGGCGGCGCGATCGCACTGGGGCACCCCCTCGGATCATCGGGCTCGCGCATCGTCATCACGCTGCTCGGCCGCATGGAGCGCGAACAGGCCGAACTCGGCCTCGCAACGATGTGCGTCGGGGTCGGCCAGGGAACCGCGATGATGCTGGAGCGCGTGTGATGCACGACGCCACACCAGCCGAAGCCAAGCCCGTGCTGCTCGTCGAAGAGCTCGAAGACCGGGTGGTCGCGACCCTCAACCGGCCCGAGAAGCGCAACGCGATCGACCAGCAGACCATCGACGCGCTGCACGACCTGTGCGAGCGACTCGAATCCAACCCGCGCACGCTGATCCTCACCGGTGCAGGGGGCACGTTCGCAGCCGGCGCCGACATCGCGCAGCTTCGCGACCGCGGTGCCGCAGAGGCACTCGAGGGCATCAACACCCGCGCGTTCATGCGGGTTCGCGAGCTGCCGATGCCGGTCATCGCAGTCGTCGACGGATACGCGCTCGGCGGCGGCGCAGAGCTCGCGTATGCAGCAGACATCCGCATCGGCACGACGACCACCAAGTTCGGCAATCCCGAGACCGGGCTCGGCATCATCGCCGCAGCCGGCGCGACCTGGCGGCTGCGCGAGATCGTAGGCGAGGCCATTGCAGCCGAGATGCTGCTGACCGGCCGCATCCTGAACGCACACCAGTCGTTTGCGGCCAGGCTCGTCACCCACCTCGACGACGACCGCGACGAGGCGATGGCCCGCGCGCACAAGATGGCCGACAGCATCGCGAAGCTCGGCGCACAGGCGACCCAGGCGACCAAGCGAGCGCACCTCGCGCCCCGCAGCGCACATCCGCAGATCGATCTCGAAGAGCAGTCGGTGCTGTTCGAATCCGACGACAAGCGCGAGCGCATGGGCGCATTCCTCGACCGAAGGGCCGAGCGATGAGAGACACAGCAGTCGGCGTCCTCGGCGGCGGACGCATGGGCGCAGGCATCGCGCACGCGTTTCTGCTGGCTGGCGCCCAGGTCACTGTGGTCGAGCGCGACGACGAGGCGGCGGCAGCGGCGAAAGCGCGCGTCGATCAGGCCCTCGCTAAGAGCATCGAGCGCGGCATGCAGGCAGAGGGTCTCGAAGTGCACGTTTCGACGGATGCGCAGAGCTTTTCTGAGTGCGCTCTCGTCATCGAGGCGGTTCCGGAGGATCTCGAGCTCAAGGCATCCTCGCTCGCCCGCGTCGAGGAGGCGATCGCGCCCGACGCGACCCTCGCATCCAACACCTCCTCGATCTCGATCGACAAGCTCGCCGCAGCACTGCAGCGACCCGACCGCTTTCTGGGGCTGCACTTCTTCAACCCCGTGCCTGCGTCGAAGCTCGTCGAGATCGTGATCGGCACGGCGACCGCGCCCGAGCTGTGCGAGACCGCGCAAGCGTGGGTCGAGCAGATCGGCAAGACGCCTGTCACCGTCACCGACTCCCCCGGCTTCGCGTCGAGCAGACTCGGCGTCGCGCTCGGGCTCGAAGCAATTCGCATGCTCGAAGCCGGCGTCGCATCGGCAGCCGACATCGACGCCGCCATGGAACTCGGCTACCGCCACCCGGCAGGGCCGCTCAAGACCACCGACATCGTCGGGCTCGACGTGCGCCTCGGCATCGCCGAAGAGCTCGCACGCGAACTCGGCCCCAGATTCGAACCCCCGCAGCTGCTGCGCGACATGGTCGCCCGCGGCGAGCTCGGCCGCAAGAGCGGCAAGGGCTTCTACGAATGGAGTGAAGGCTCATGACAACGACTGCAACTCAGACAGCGATTCTGCCCTCGTTCATCAAGGGCGAGTGGTGGAGGCCAGAGACGGATGCGGCAGTGCAGGAGGTGCGCGACGCATCGACCGGCGACGTGGTCGCCCGTGTGTCGAGCGAAGGCATCGACCTCGCAGGCGCGCTCGAGTATGCGCGCACGGTCGGTCACGATTCGCTTGCTCCGCTGACCTTCCACCAGCGGGCGATCATCCTGAAGAAGATGGCGCTCGCTCTCACTGAGCGCAAGGACGAGCTCTACGAGATCTCAGCACGCACGGGGGCGACCAAAGCCGACTCGTGGGTCGACATCGACGGCGGCATCGGCGTGCTCTTCGCCTACTCGTCGAAAGGGCGGCGCGAGATGCCGCAGAGCACCGTGCTGATCGACGGCCCCCTCGAGCCTCTGTCGAAAGACGGATCATTCCTCGGTCGGCATATCTTTACTTCGCTGCCCGGTGCTGCTGTGCAGATCAACGCCTTCAACTTTGCTGTGTGGGGGTCGCTCGAGAAGCTCGCACCCGCCTTCCTGGCTGGCGTGCCGTCGATCATCAAGCCTGCGACGCCGACCGGATTCCTCGCCGAGCATATGGTGCGCATCCTCGACGAGTCGGGGCTGCTGCCCGAGGGCTCGGTGCAGCTGGTGTCGGGCTCGCTGCCCGGTGTCTTCGACCTGCTGAAGCTCGGCGACACCGTCGCATTCACTGGGTCGGCATATACGGCAGACAAGCTGCGTCGGCATGAGGCATTCCAGTCGGGCGGCGTGCGCTTCACGTGCGAGACCGACTCGATCAACGCATCCGTGCTCGGTCCCGACGCAACCCCCGAGACTCCGGAGTTCTCTGCCTTCGTGAAGCAGCTCGTGACCGAGATGACGTCGAAGGCAGGCCAGAAGTGCACCGCCATTCGCCGTGCGATCGTGCCGTCGGCGCTCGCTGCCGACGTTGCGCGCGCTGTTGCCGACCGCATCGCCGAGCGCATCGTCGTGGGAGACCCGCGCGATGAGGGGGTGACGATGGGCCCGCTCGCGTCACTCGAGCAGCGCGACGAGGTGCTCAGTCAGGTCGGCAAGCTCGTCGACGCCGGCGGCCGCGTCGTCGTCGGAACCGACCAGCCGCAGCCCAGCCAGGGCGCGTTTGTGTCACCCATGCTGCTGCGGTTCGACGATGCGTTGACCGATGCGCTGCACGAGATCGAGGCGTTCGGTCCGGTCGCGTCGCTGCTCACCTATGACTCTGTTGACGAAGCAGTCGACCTCGTCGCCCGCGGCGGCGGTTCGCTCGTCACCTCTGTCGTCTCGCACGACCCGGAGTTCGTGGGTGCGCTGGTGCCCCGCATCGCCGGCATGAACGGCCGCATTCTGCTGCTCGATCGCGACAACCTCAAGACCTCGACCGGTCACGGATCGCCCTTGCCAATGCTGATGCACGGTGGTCCTGGTCGTGCTGGCGGCGGCGAGGAGCTGGGCGGCATCATCGCCGTCAAGCACCACATGCAGCGCACCGCTGTGCAGGGCACACCCGAGTTGATGACGGCGGTGACAGGCGTGTGGCACTCGGGGGCAAGTGCGAACGCGGATGCCGAGCACCCGTTCCGCAAGTCGCTCGCAGAGCTGCGCATCGGCGATCAGGTGCGGTCGGGGCTGCGTGAGGTGTCGCTGGACGACATCGAGCGTTTCGCACACTTCACCGGCGACACGTTCTACGCCCACATGGACGAGGAGGCTGCGGCCGCGAATCCGTTCTTCCCGGGCCGCGTCGCTCACGGCTACCTGCTGGTGTCGTTCGCCGCGGGCCTGTTCGTCGAGCCGGCTCCGGGACCGGTGCTTGCGAACACTGGGCTCGAGAACCTGAAGTTCATGACGCCTGTGTCGGCTGGCGACTCGATTCGGGTCGAGCTGACGGCCAAGGAGATCACGCCCCGCGAGACCGACGACTACGGCCAGGTGCGGTGGGATGCGCGGCTCATCAACCAGAACGACGAGATCGTCGCGCAGTACGACGTGCTGACGATGGTTGCGAAGACCCGCTGACCCGCACGGCCGCGGAGCCGCACCCCTATGCCCGCTGGTTGAGGAATTCGCCCGCGAAGCGCGCGAATGTCACGAAACCACACACCCCCACCCGCTGGTTGAGGAACTGCGCCCCTGTATCCGGTGGTTGAGGAACCCGCACGCGAAGCGCGCGAGTGTCTCGAAACCACTGCACTGATCGCCCCGACCAACAATCAGGTCGGGGCGATCAGCATCAGCGCTATTACGCCTTAGGCAGCACGAGCTCCTGCCCGACCTCGATGAGGTCGGGGTTTGAGATCTCTTCCTGGTTCACGGCGAAGATGCCGAGCCAGCTACTGTCGATGTCCTTTGCCTCGGCGATCTCGATGAGGGTGTCGCCCTCCTTGACCGTGTAGGTCTCGTCGGATGCCTCGACATCGGGCAGGTCGTATGCGGGCGCCTCAGCCTGGGGCTGTTCGGTGGCAGGAGCCTCGGTCGCAGGCTGCTCAGGGGCAGGCTGCTCGTTGTTGGGCTGCGGAGTCTCACCGCGAGGCTCTGCGTCACCCGTCGCGCCGATCTGCGCCGAGCATGAGGGCCAAGCGCCCCAGCCCTGCGTTGCCAGCACGTTCTCTGCGACGCGGATCTGCTCGGCGCGTGATGCGTCTGCGGGGTTGCCCGTTCCGCCGTTGGCCTCCCAGGTGGGAAGCGAGAACTGCAGGCCGCCGTAGTAGCCGTTGCCGGTGTTGATCGACCAGTCTCCGCCCGACTCGCACTCGGCGAGGGCGTCCCAGGTGGCGTCGTCTGCTGCGTTGGCGGCGGTCGGCATGAGCACGAATGCACCGACGCTTGCGATCGATGCGGCCATGACACTTCCGACGAAGCGCTTCGAGCGGCGTGCACCGGTGGTGGTCTTGTTGTTCTTCACAGTGAACTCCACGGCCCCGTCTGGATGCACGGATGCGCGTCCTTCCGCCCGACCGGATCATTAGATTCCAAGGAGCGAAGGACTTCTCGGGGCGGATACGACGGCCATCCTTCGCGGTTCAAGTGCACGACGATACACCAACATCACAATTTGGCAACAATTTTCCAGCTATGAGTGGAGTGTGAAAGGGAATCGATTGGACACTTCCATCCGACAGCACGTGGTGTCCTCACTGCTAGCTTTGAGCCATGGTCACAGTAGCCACTCGCGATGCCCTGCGCGCGTTCGTTGCCGAGCGCGACTGGCAGCAGTTTCACACGCCTGAGAATCTCGCCAAGAGCATCAGCATCGAAGCCGGTGAGCTCCTAGAGTGCTTCCAATGGGGTGACGCCGACCTCGCAGCGGCCAAGGACGAACTCGCCGACGTCCTCACTTACTGCCTACATCTCGCCGACCGCTTGGGCCTCGACCCCGACACCATCATCAGTCAGAAGCTCGCCAAGACGCGCGAGAAGTACCCTCCCGACAAGGCGCGTGGCCGGAGCACCAAATATGACCGTCTTTAGCCTCGAGACCTTCCCGTTCGCTGCCGACCACATCCGCGATTGGGGCTCAGCACATCCTCGACACCGCAACTGGCCCGTCGTCTACGTGATGAACGACGACTCGCAGGTGTATGTCGGCGAATCCCTCAACGCTGAGAGCCGCATGCGGCAGCACCTCGTCTCGCAAGACAAGCAGAATCTGCAATGGGTCCGTGTCGTGCTCGACGAGACATTCAATAAGTCAGCGTGTCTGGATCTCGAGTCGTTTCTGATCCGTATGTTCTCCGGGGACGGCCAACTCGAGGTGCTCAACAGCAACGCTGGCATCACGGATGCGGACTATTACGATCGCGAGTCGTACAGCAGAACGTTCGACGCGGTCTTCGAGCAGCTCCGCACGCAAGAGCACCTGTTCAAGCGCACGCTGCCCGAAATCATCAACAGCGATCTGTTCAAGCTTTCGCCGTTCAAAGCACTCAATCACGATCAGGCGATCGCCGTCGAAGACATCCTCGACGGGCTGTTCGCGGACTTGGAGGAAGGCCAGCCGAGCACCGCCGTGATCCAGGGAAGTCCTGGCACCGGAAAGACCGTCGTCGCAATCTATCTTCTGAAACTGCTCGAAGACATCCGTCGTCACCATCCCGACGAACCGCTCGACAGCGACTCCATCTTCAGCGACTTCTTCACGCTTGGCCATGGAGAGCTGCTGAAAACAGTCAGATTCGGCATCGTCGTGCCGCAGCAGTCACTGCGCGAGTCGATCGCGAGAGTCTTCGGCCTGACCCCGGGCCTCAGCAAGAGCATGGTTCTGTCGCCATTCGCAGTCGGCGATAGCGATGAGCCCTTCGACCTACTGATCGTTGACGAAGCCCACCGTCTCAACCACCGAGCCAATCAACCGTCGGGCCCGCTCAACAAGAAATTCGCAGACATCAACGTCAAGCTCTTCGGCGAAGACGACATCCGCTTCACCCAGCTCGACTGGATACGCAAGCAGAGCAGACATGCGATCTTCATGCTCGACACAGGCCAGAGTGTGCGACCGGCTGACCTGCCTGCCAACACCACCGCGGCTCTGGTCGACGAAGTGTCTGGGCACGGCCGGCTGTACCCACTGCGTTCACAGATGCGGGTGGCTGCCGAGCAGGACTACGTCGGGTACGTGAGGTCATTGCTCGGCGACACTCCCCCGGATGCACGCGAAACTTTCGACGGCTACGACCTCAAGTTTTTCAATGACCTCGGGGATATGCGGCGTGAAATTCGGAAACAGGATGCGCGGAACGGGCTATCCCGGATCGTCGCCGGCTACGCCTGGCCTTGGAAGACCAAGAAAGACAAAGATGCCTTCGACATCGATATCGATGGCGAACAGATGAGGTGGAACTCGACTGATCGCGACTGGATCAGCGCACCTGGCTCTGTTGAGGAGGTCGGCTCGATTCATACAGTGCAGGGCTATGACCTGAATTATGCGGGCGTCATCATCGGTCCCGACCTCCGCTTCGACAAGGCAACTGGACGCGTCGTGTTCAGTCGCGTCGACTACTTCGACAAGAAGGGTCGAGAGAACAATCCGAAGTTGGGTATCACGTACTCAGACGACGACCTGCTGGAGTACGTGCGTAACATCTACACGGTCCTCCTGACGAGAGGAATCCATGGCACCTACGTCTACGTCTGCGACCCTGATCTGCGCGAGCACTTCCGAAAGTTCCTTTGACGCACTGCACTGTACTGGCGCGCCTTCTTGACCGTTACGTCAGCGCTGCGTCTGGCCCTCGTCATAGATCAGACGCAGCTTCACGGCGAGCTCCTTCTTCCATGCGTTTGCACCGAAATCAGCGAGTAGGATGACCGACACGATAATCCCCGCTCCACCAGCAGTCAGCAGTCAGCAGACCCAAAGTACGAACACCGGCGCCACCCGCGAGCATCAGCACCGCCACCGACACAGCAAGCGCCAGCACGAACAGGCAGATGAGGCGCACGGGTGATCGCGATCCATGCCTGACCTCTAGACGCGCGATGATCGCACCCCGCTCAGCCTTGCTGAGCTTCCGAAAGTTGTCGCGCACACCTTCAGGCCCCGCTGCTCGCTGCGCACCGATTCAGGTGTCGAGAGCCGCTTCGTCGTTACCCGTCCACGGTACGACGATCGGGACTGGCGTCGGCCGAGTATCGGATCAACTTCCCTTCTCGGCGACAAACCGCACGTCAGCCCAGCAGAACGTCGGCGACGACATCGCCAGCCGGTTCTCCCATACTGCAACGGCGACTGACCGAACAGCACGAAGTCACGCGCTCGCTTCGCATATAGCTCGTTCTCGGGAATCAACCCGCTCTCGAGCTCCTGCTGCTGACGACTCGTGGCGAATGACGCCGGGATGATGAAGCCGTACGGCTCGAACTGGAAGAGATTCCAGCACCAGGCCCGCGCAGCCGCCTTCGTGAAGCCTTTCCAGAAGCCGGTCTCGATGACCAACTCAGCATCCGGCGCGGCGTACGCCGCCTCGATCGCATCGCGGCCGAGGCGCTCGCGTGCCTCGGCATCGCGATTCTTGAATACAGACATGGGCTCTTGCCCCTCTCTGGGGCAGTGCCCCATCGATGCTTGCATCACGATGATTCGTGAGCCCGTTCTTGCCCTGGGACACCCGGGAATCGATGGATTCGGGTTGTCGCGCGACCAGCCAGGTACCTACGGCCGCGACTCTTGAACGTGATGACAGGCTACCCGGCACCGCTGACACGGTGTGGCTCGTGCCCGCCCCGGACACCGCCGACTTTCTCGGTCTGTGGGCGACGTTGCGTCAATACTCGACGCCGACCGCCTGAGCGACCGAGAAAATCGACTACGGCAGGGGAAACTACGGCAGCGGCGTCCACCCCACGGGCAGCGGCCCCGAGAGCGATGCTCGCGCACGGTCGGCCGACTCTGACCACCCCTGGCCGCCGTCGACACCTGATTCCGCAGCGACAACTCCGCGCACAACACGAAAACCGACGTCGTCGACGACAGCATCGGGTGCGTTGCCCCGTCGAACACCGACTCTGCAGCTCCACTCGGGGTCAGCCCATCCGCCGCCCTTGAAGACGCGATAGTCGCCATACCGTGCGGGGTCGAGGCGGTCCCAGCACCATTCCCAGACATTGCCGAGCACGTCGAACACACCGTATGCATTGGCACGCTTCTGCGCGACCGGCTGCGGTGCGAGCACCCCGTCTGCCGCGGTCCAGCCGATGTCGCAAAGAGCCCCGTATCGGGGGCCGTCGACACCGCCTTTGCTCGCGAGCACCCACTCGGCCTCGGTCGGAAGGCGATATCCGTCAGAGGCTGGGTTCCAGTGCACCGTCTCGCCCGCCAACACGTATGCCGGCTCGAGCCCATCATGTTCCGAGGCTCTGTTGCACCAGCTGACTGCTTCGCACCAGCTCACGCCGGACGCGGGTGCCCCTCCGATCGCGCCCGCAGCAAGAAACCTGCCCGCCGCGAAGTCGTCTGCAGTGACCGTCGTCGTCGCAACCTGAAAGCTCAGCAGCCGAACACTGCGCTCGGTGGCGCGTCGTGCATCCGCCAGGTGCACAACATCGGCCGGGATTCGCACGAACGCACCCACGCCTAGCCCCGAAACAGCCCCGCCGTAGCAAGCGACACCACGTGGTCTGCAATGACATCGGCCGAACCACCCTGCTCGGGGCGGTACCACTCGGCAATCGAGTTGATCATGCCGAACAGCAGGCGCTCGGCCAGCCCCGCATCGACTCCGTCACGCAGCGAGCCCTCGTCACGCGCCGCCTCGACCAGCGCCCGCATCGAACGGTCGAACGCACGTCGCCGCGTCACAGCAGCACGCTCGACGTCGGTGTTGCCGCGCACCCGCAGCAGCAGCGTCACGTACGGCAGCTCGGCCACGAGCACCTGCACGGCACCGCGCAGAACAGCCTCAAGCTGCTCCGCCGCAGACCCTTCGCCCGCCAGCGCCTTGTCGCGAGCACTCTCCAAAGCGCCCAGCGCACGATCGAGCGCCACCTCAAGCAACTCGCTCTTCGACCCGAAGTGGTGATAGATCGCCGATTTGCTCAGCCCTAGGCGCTCAGCAAGCACACCCACAGACGTCGCGTCATAGCCGTGCTCATTGAACACGCCGACCGCCACCTGCAGAATGCCCTCGCGGTCATAGCCTGGCCTGCCCCGCTTCTCGCTCACCGTCACTCGACCGATGCTAGTCGCGCAAGTCGTAGAGCCGCTTGTACTTGCCCTCAGATCGCGGCAGCGTGCCCGGCTCCACAGTCACCACCTCAACGGATGTGCCGATGCGATCCTTGATGCGCTTGCGCAGCAGCCCTGCGGCAACGTCGGTGTCTTCAGCCGGAATCCCCGGAACACACTCGATCTTCACGGTCAGCGCATCCATCGTCCCGGCGCGCGTCAGCTCGAGCACGAAATGTGGCGTGAGGTTCTCGATCTCAAGCGCGATCTCTTCGATCTGCGTCGGAAACAGGTTGACCCCACGCAGGATGATCATGTCGTCATTGCGACCGGTGATCTTCTGGATGCGCCGAAACTGCGGGCGGCCGGTGCCAGGCAGCAGACGCGTGAGGTCGCGTGTGCGGTAGCGCAGCACCGGAAACGCCTCTTTGGTCAGCGACGTGAACACGAGCTCCCCCTCTTCACCCTCGGGCACGGGCTCGAGCGTGTCGGGATCGAGCACCTCGGGGTAGAAATGGTCCTCCCAGATGTGCGGGCCGTCTTTCGTCTCGACACACTCGTTGCCGACGCCCGGCCCCATGACCTCGCTGAGCCCATAGATGTCGACGGCGTCGAGTCCCATGCGACGCTCAAGCTCGGCACGCATCTCGTTGGTCCACGGCTCGGCGCCGAGCACCGCGATCTTCAGCGAGGTCGACGCGGGGTCTACTCCGGCCCCTTCCAAAGCGTCGGCGATCGTGAGCAGATACGACGGCGTGCAGAGAATCACGTCTGGTTTGAAGTCTTGAATCAGCTGCACCTGCCGAGCGGTGCCGCCGCCCGAGATCGGCACCACGGTGGCTCCGAGCTTCTCGATGCCGCCATGCGCACCGAGTCCGCCGGTGAAGAGCCCGTAGCCGTAGGCGTTGTGCACCATCATCCCCGGCCGCACACCCGAGGCGTACAGCGACCTCGCGAGCACTGTCGCCCACACGTCGAGGTCATGCTTCGTGTAGCCGACGACGGTCGGCCGCCCGGTCGTGCCGCTCGAGGCGTGGATGCGCGACACCTCGCTCATCGGCACCGCGAACATGCCGAACGGATACGTCTGCCGCAGATCCTCTTTGGTCGTGAAGGGCAGCTTGCGAATGTCGTCGAGCGACGTGATGTCGTCGGGCGAGACCCCGGCGGCGTCGAGCTTCTCGCGATACAGCGGCACATTGTCGTACGCATGCCGCACGCTCCACTGCAGCCGCTCGAGCTGCAGCGCACGCAGCTCGTCGAGGGTCAGTCGCTCGCCGTCGTCGAAGCGGTCGGCTTGGACCGTATCGGGCGTGGTCATCATCAGCTCCTTCGATGTCAGACGGTCTTCGAGGTCGTGAACGAGCGACCCCTGAACTCTGCAATGCGCGTGCCGTCGTCGGATGTGACGGTCACGTCGTAGATGCCGTTGCGGCCGCTCCGCACCACACGGCGTGCTTGTGCGGTCAGCGTCTGGCCCGCCCTGGAGCTCGCGAGAAACGAGATCTCTGCACCCTGTGCCACAGTCACGTGCTCGTCTTCATTGCAGGCATACGCGAATGCCGTGTCGGCAAGCGTGAACACGAGGCCGCCGTGCGTGATGGCGAAGCCGTTCATCATGTCGTCGCGCAGCACCATGCTGACGACCGCGTCGCCCGGCTCGTTTCTCTCGATCACCATGCCGAGCATCCGTGCAGCCGCATCGGTCTTCTGCATGACTTCGGATGCGCGGGTCGGCGGGGCACTTGCTGCTTCGGGCACGGACACTCCTCATTGAGTTCGGTATTGCCGGATGTCTGCGAGCCTAATATACTCACTGAACGATCGGTCAGTAAAGACCGAATCGCAAGGAGGCGACAATGAGCACCACAGTCACGAGCCCAGACGACGAGCTGCAGGCAGACTTCGACGCGCTCATCGAGGCAGAGCAGCGCATCGAGCCGCGCGACTGGATGCCCGAGGCATACCGCAAGACGCTGATCCGGCAGATCTCGCAGCACGCGCACAGCGAGATCATCGGCATGCAGCCCGAAGCCAACTGGATCACGCGAGCCCCGAGCCTCAAGCGCAAGGCGATCCTCATGGCCAAGGTGCAAGACGAGGCCGGCCACGGCCTCTACCTCTACTCCGCGGCACAGACCCTCGGCATCGCACGAGACACGATGACCGAGCAGCTCATCGAGGGCCGCGCACGCTACTCTTCGATCTTCAACTACCCCACCCCCACCTGGGCTGACATGGGCGCGATCGGATGGCTCGTCGACGGCGCTGCTATCTGCAACCAGGTGCCGCTGTGCCGCGCATCCTATGGCCCCTACGGCCGCGCGATGGTGCGCATCTGCAAGGAGGAGTCGTTCCACCAGCGGCAGGGCTTCGAGATTCTGCTCGAGCTCGCAAATGGCACCCCTGAGCAGAAGCAGATGGCGCAGGATGCCGTGAACCGCTGGTACTGGCCGTCACTGCAGATGTTCGGCCCGCCTGACGACGAGTCGCCCAACTCTGCACAGTCGATGGCCTGGAAAATCAAGCGCTTCTCGAACGACGAGCTGCGCCAGCGCTTCGTCGGCATGCTCGTGCCGCAGTTCGAGGCCCTCGGCCTCGAGTGCCCCGACAAAGACCTGCGCTGGAACGAAGAGACAGAGCAGTGGGACATGGGCGAGATCGACTGGGACGAGTTCTTCGACGTGCTCAAGGGCCACGGCCACTGCAACGCACAGCGTCTGCAACACCGCCGCCAGGCGCACGAAGACGGCGCGTGGGTGCGCGAGGCAGCTGCCGAGTACGCACGCAAGCAGTCGGCACAGCTGAAGGCAGTGGCCTGATGGCAACGGCAGGAGCAACTGGCGACGAGCAGTGGCCGATGTGGGAGGTCTTCGTGCGAGCAAGCCGCGGCCTCAGCCATGTGCACGCCGGGTCGCTGCACGCACCCGACGAGACGATGGCGCTGCGCAATGCCCGCGACCTCTACACGCGACGCGGCGAGGGAGTGAGCATCTGGGTGGTTCCGGCCAGCGAGATCACAACCAGCGACCCGGGCTCGAAAGAGGCGTTCTTCGAGTCCCCGGCCGGCAAGAACTACCGCCACGCCACGTACTACGAGAAGAGCCAGGGGGTGCCGCACCTGTGAGCGCAGAAACAGAGCCCTCTGTCACCGTCACCGATGTCGAGCTCGACGCCGAGCTGACCAGCACAGGCCTGGTCGCGAGCGCCGACGAAGCCGAGTACGCGCTGCGCATCGGCGACGACTCGCTCATCCTCGCCCAGCAACTCGGTTGGTGGATCTCGCGCGCCCCCGAGCTCGAAGAAGACCTCGCGCTCGGCAACATCGCGCTCGACCTGCTCGGCCACGCCCGCAACCTGCTGCACTTCGCTGGCACCGCCCTCGGAAAGACCGAGGATGAGCTCGCCTACTTCAGAGACGAGCACGAGTTCCGCTCGGCCTGGCTGTTCGAACAGCCCAACGGCGACTTCGGGCACACGATCGCACGGGGCCTGCTGACCTCTGCGTTCCAGTTCGAGCTCTACACGCAGCTTGCCGAAAGTTCCTCCCCCGGCCTCGCGGGCATCGCCGCGAAGTCGGTCAAAGAGGTCGCCTACCACCGCGATCACGCTGTGCAGTGGACGCTGCGCCTTGCGGGCGGCACCGACGAGTCGCGCAGCCGCATCGAGCGCGCGCTCATCAACACGTGGCCGTACCTCGACGAGCTCTTCCGCGACGACGAACTGCACGAGCGCTTCGATGCCGCGCCTCGCCCATCCGCGCTTCGAGAGCCCGTCATGAACGTGCTGCGACAGGTGCTCGCAGAGGCCGAACTCGACGAGCCGAAGACCTCCGAGTCGTCGGGCGACGGCAGGCACGGGCACCACTCGACCTACCTGGGCCCGATTCTCGCCGAGATGCAGGTGCTCGCGCGCAGACACCCGGATGCCAGCTGGTGACGATCATGACCACGGTACTGACCCCCGCATCCGCCTGGCGCATCGCGGCTGAGGTCGTCGACCCCGAGATTCCCGTGCTGACGATCGAAGACCTCGGCGTGCTTCGCGATGTGCGCATGCAGGACGAAAGCGTGGTCGTCACGCTGACTCCGACGTATTCGGGCTGCCCCGCCATGGATCAGATGGGTGACGACGTCATTCTCGCCCTGACGGCAGAGGGGTTCGCGGATGTGCGGGTCGACTTCTCGCTCACGCCCACCTGGACGACCGAGTGGATGAGCGAGTCGGGCCGTCAGAAGCTCGAGCAGTACGGCATCGCGCCTCCCGGACCGAAGCCGGCTTCTGGCCCGATCCCTGTGCAGCTGGGCGTCAAGTGCCCCCGTTGCGGGTCGCTGCGCACACGCTCGGTCTCGCAGTTCGGCTCGACCTCGTGCAAGGCGCACTACGAGTGCCTGGCGTG
This sequence comes from Agrococcus casei LMG 22410, assembly GCF_900163565.1. Taxonomy (GTDB): domain Bacteria; phylum Actinomycetota; class Actinomycetes; order Actinomycetales; family Microbacteriaceae; genus Agrococcus; species Agrococcus casei. The sequence goes on along the minus strand of NZ_FUHU01000003.1, from coordinate 113,866 downwards.
CCTCGAGCCCTTCGACCACTTCAAGTTCCACTGATTTTCCAACCACCGCTCGAGGAGTCACCGATGGCCGCATTGAACTTGGGCAGCACCGGCGCTGCTCCGCGCAGGCGCGCTAGCTTTCACGCCCTGCGTGTCAAGCGCGTTGCGCCGCTCACACGCGACTCAGTCGAGGTCACCTTCGAGGTTCCCGAAGCGCTGCACGGTCAGTTCGACTACCTGCCCGGCCAGCACGTCGCGCTGCGAGCGATGGTCGACGAAGACGAGCTGCGCCGCTCGTACTCGATCTGCCGGCCCTTGCAGCCCGGTGAGCTGTCGGTCGCGATCAAGCGCGATGCCGGGGGCGTCTTCTCGAACTGGGCCAACGACACGCTCGCCGTCGGCGACGAGATGCAGGTCATGAGCCCCCAGGGCACCTTCACCTCGAACCTGCCGTCGTTCGAGCACAAGCACATCGTGGGCATCGCTGCCGGCAGCGGCATCACTCCCATCGCCTCGCTCGCGCACACCGTGCTCGAGTCCAGCCCCGACAGCCGCTTCACGCTGCTGTACTCGAACAAGTCGACCATGGACGTCATGTTCGTCGAAGAGCTTGCAGACCTGAAGGATGCGCATCCGAGTCGGTTCGCGCTGCACCACGTGCTCTCGCGCGAGCAGCGTGCGTCGCCGCTGATGTCGGGCCGCCTCGACCAAGAGCGTCTGCGTACGATCCTCGAGAGCGTGATTCTGCCGTACACGGTCGACGAGTGGTTTCTGTGCGGGCCGTTCGAACTCGTGCAGCTTGTGCGCGACACCCTGCCCGAGTTCGGCGTCGATGCCTCACACGTGCGCTTCGAGCTGTTCACGACCGGCGAGCCCGGGTCGCAGCCGAAGCGCGCGCGGCCGGTCGAAGTGCGCAAGGGCGACAAGGTCTTCGACGTGCGGTTCCAGCTCGACGGGCAGACCTCACAGGTCGACAGCCCCGTCGAGGCGAACGAGACGATTCTGAATGCTGCATTGCGCATCCGCCCTGATGTTCCATTTGCCTGCTCTGGCGGCGTCTGCGGAACGTGTCGCGCACGCGTCATCGAAGGCAGCGTCAATATGGACGAGAACTATGCCCTCGAACCCGACGAAGTCGAGCGCGGCTACGTGCTGACCTGCCAGTCGCACCCCACCAGCGAGAAAGTCACCGTCGACTACGACGTGTGACCCTGAGCCCAAGCCTGAGGAGCCACCATGATCGAGCTGACCATCGACGCAGATGTTGCCGAGATCACCCTGAACGCACCCGACAAGCTGAACGCGCTCAACGGCGACGACCTCGGCGAGCTGCACCGTGCCTTCGACGCAGCTGAAGAGGCAGGCGTGCGCGCGCTGGTGCTGCGAGGCCGAGGCAGGGCGTTCTGCGCCGGCCGCGACATCATGGGCCTCGACACCGAGAACGACGATGTGCTCGCGCTGCTCGAAGGCATCATGCAGCCGCTCATGCAGCGAGTTGCGGCGTTTCCGGCGCCGACATTCGCAGCAGCCCACGGCGCGTGCCTGGGCCTCGGGCTCGGGCTGCTGATCGCTGCCGACGTCGTCTACGTCGCCGAGTCGGCCAAGATCGGATCGCCGTTCGCGAACCTGGGCGCAACCCTCGACTCGGGCGGCCACGCGCTGTTCGTCGAACGCCTCGGAGCCCACAAGACCCTCGACCTCATCTACACGGGTCGTCTCATGAGCGGCGCCGAGGCTGTGCAGGCGGGCCTGTTCTCGCAGGTGTTCGCGGATGCCGAGGTGCTGGACGCGACGCGCGCTGCGGCTGCGAAGGCGGCCACCGGTGCGACACAGGCGTTTCTCGCGTCGAAGCAGCTCGTGCGCCAGCTGCGCGACGACCGGCTCGGACTCTGGGAGTCGATGGGCCACGAGAGTCGCGCGCAGGCTGCGCTCTGCGAGACGCCCGACTACCGCGAGGGCTTCGCTGCGTTCACTGAGAAGCGCAAGCCGACGTTCACGGGGAAATAGCGAAGCGATTTCGTGGAAAAGTTCGAGAAACCGGCATTTGGAGGCGGGCAACCGTCCTGAAAGTAGTCGATTTTCGGCTTTTGCTCCTGCAGCAGGGCACAGCAATCGGTTTCTCGCAGAATCGACTCGTTTGGGCTTCGGGGTTCACTCAGTCAAGCGCCGACCAAGGCCGCCACCCGTTCAGCGGTGCCCCAAGCAAACCGCGCAGGGATTTCGTGGCAAGGCTGGGATCATCAATCGCCCTGACGGCGACTGTGCGCCGTCAGCCTCAGCTAACCGCAACCAGCTCGGCAACTCGCTCGGCTGTGCCCCAAGACAAAGTCATGCCCGAGCCGCCATGCCCATAGGCGGCGACGACACGCAACGCCCGGCCAGACACTTCCTCGATGCGAACACGCTCGCGCACCGGCCGAAAGCCGACGCCGCGCGAGACGATCCGGGCATTCGCGAGCGCGGGCACGAGCGCGGCGGTGCGCGCGAGAATGCCCGCTTCGATCTCGGGGTCGGGCTCGGGGTTCGTGTTGCTCGGCTCGTGTGTGCCGCCGAGCACAACGCAGTCGCGCCGCGGCAGCACATACGCGAGGCCGCCTTCGCTCTCGTCGTCGATGCGAAACTCCGTGATGCCGGGGTTCTCGACCCGAACCACCTGGCCTCTGACAGGCACGACGGTGTCGTCATCGCCGAGCAGCGCTCCGCTGCGGGCCCCCGCTGCGACGACAGCCGTGTCGAATTCGCCGGCCAGCGCATCCGGGTCTGCCACCGTGCGCCGCTCGAACTCGACCCCGAGCTCCTCGCACTTCGCCTGCAGCCACGGCAGATACTGCGACATCGTGCCGAGCGGCACCGTCGTGCGCATTCCCGTGGCGCCTTCTGGAACATCGTCTGTTTCTGACGCCTCTACGAGATCAGTCCATGAGCGATCGGGATTCGGCGAGCGCTCGATGATGATGCCGGTGCGCATGTCGATGCCGGCGTCGGGGTGCTCGCGCGCGATGTCGATGAATCTGCGAAGCGTCGTCTGCAGCTGCAGGTCGATCGCGGGCGAACGCTCGGCCGCGTACGGAAACCACACGGCGCCCGCGACAGCCGACGTCGTGTCGATCGGGTCGGCGTCGGTCAGCACAGTGATGATGCGTCCCGACGCGCGCTCGGCGGCTAATTCGTGCGCGATCGAGAGGCCGATGACCCCGGCTCCGATGACCACGATGCGCTCGCTCATCGTCAGTTGCGGATGCGCGGATTGGGCCAGCGCATGTTCCAGTCGACGACGAGTTCTTGCACGAGCGTCGGCACAGCCTTCAGCACGCCGTTGCGCACTGCCGACGAGATCGAGTTGTTCGCCTGCATGAGGTTGAACATGTCGAACGACTGCTGCTGGATCTTCTGCGATCGCTCGACTCGGTGCTCGTCGTACGCGGCGAGCATGTTGTCGATGTTGCGGTGGCGCGCCAGCAGAATTTTCAGCGTCGCAGCGTCTTCGAATGCCTGGCTGACTCCCTGGCCCGCATTCGGCATCGCAGCGTGGGCGGCGTCGCCGACCAGGATCGTCGGGGTGCCGGTGCGCGTCGAGGTGAAGCGCTTGAGGCCCGTCGGCAGATAGTGAATGTCGTCGCGCATGACGGATGCGGGCTCAGTCGCCAGCACATGCTCGTAGATCGGCGAGTCGAAGGGTCCGATTGTCTCGGCCGCCAGCGTCGCCTCGTCATCGCTCTTGTCGCCCATCGGGGCCTTGACCGAGATGTACCAGTAGGCTCGGCCGCCGTCGATCGGCACGATGCCGGCCTCGGTGCCGCGACCCACCCACACCTCGAGCTGGTCGGGGGTGAGCTCGTCGGCCTCGACGACGCCGCGCCAGCAGGTGGCACCCGAGTAGTCGGGGCGCACCTTCGGAAAGCTCCACTTGCGAACAGTCGAGCGGATGCCGTCGGCACCGATCAGCAGATCGGCTTCGGGCAGGTCGGCGTCTGAGCGGATGACCTTCTCGTACTCGATCGTGGCGCCCAGGTCTTCGGCCCGGTCGGTCAGCAGCTGCAGGAGGGTCTGGCGGTGGATTCCGACGAACCGGCCCGCGCCTGTCGTGGTCGGCCTCGAAAGCTGCAGCCCCGCATCCGTGTATATCGACCCGATGCGCGTGCGAACCCCCGCCCGCTGCACTTCGCCCTTCATGCCGAGCTCGGCGAGGGCGTCGAGGCCGTTGCTCGAGATGCCGATGCCCGCTCCGCCGGGGGAATCGGGGTCGGGCTTCTTGCCCCGCTCGATGACTGTGACCCTGTAATCGCACTCTGCAAGGGCGATGGCGGCTGCAAGGCCTGCGATTCCGGCTCCGACGACTGTGGCGCTCTTCGACATGCCTTCCACGCTAGTGGGTTCGGCTGTCAGGGTGGGAAAAAGCGTGGATGCGGCAAGCGGGTGCCACGAGATGCCGCACGGTCACGAGAAACCGCAGATAATGCGGCAGCTGGTGGCTCAATGCCAGAACTGCGGCGATTCGCAACGGCGAGAGTCACCGCAATGCAAACTCAGCCATGCTTGACGGCGTCGATGTGCTCCTGTGTTGCTGCGTCGACAGAGTCGGCGAAGTCGTCGTGTCCCTCGACCCACTTGACGACGTAGGGGCAGACCGGCACGATGCGTCGACCATCAGCGACGGTGGCGCCGAGCGCAGCCCGTGTGAGGATGCCTGCGAGACCCTTGCCGCCGAACTCATCGAAGACCTTCGTGTGAAAGAAGATGCGTTGCCCACCATCGAGGTCTTTGTAGACCGAGAGTCCAGCATGCGCGTCACCGTCGAAGATGTCGTACCGGTGCTTCTCAGTGTTGTCCTGAACCGAAATGTCGCTCATCGTCGAGACCTCCTGGTTGTCTGCCCTCAGACTACGGCCTCGGCCTGCCGCGTGTCACAGGTCCCCCGTAGTGTCGAAGACATCAGTTCACGACCAGAAAGGGAGGCAGCGGATGCTCGACGAGACTCGTATCGACAAGTTGCCTTCTGAGCTGCTCAGCACGGGTGTATTCGCTGACGAGCACGGCGGGTTCATCGCGGGTGACATTGCAGCGTCGTCGGTTGATCAGGCGTTGCAGTACTGGTCAGCGAAGTCGATGCTCTACGCCTCGATGCGAACCCTCACCGATCTTGATGCCGCGATTGAGCAGTTGCAGGCCAACCGCGAGATCGTGCGCGCGCAATGCGCTGACTTGGCTGATGAGTGCGCGGCACAACAGGTCAGCGGCCTCGACACTGCGCACGAGAACGAATGGCAGCACCTCACTTCTGTGCTGGCTGTGAATGGCCGCAAGTCAGAGATGTCGGTGTCGCAGCAGCTCGGCACCGCGCAACAGCGCTGCAACGAACTCCCTCTGACGATGCAAGCCTGGCAAGACCGGCAGATCCACCTCGGGCACCTGATGGCGATCGAGCGAGCCGCGGAAACAATCACGGTCGAAAGCCGTGGAGAATTCGAAGCCGAAGCCCTCCCGAAAGCTGCTGGCCGAACCCCGCAGCAGCTCGCACCGATCGCCCGCCGGCTCGCTCGTAAGTTCGAGTGCGCGAGCCTCCAGAAGAACCACGCCGAAGCATTCAAAGAACGTGCGGTCTGGGTCACGCCAGCAGACCACGGCATGGCGACCCTGAACATCACGACCTCTGCCGTGTTGGTTGATGCGATGCTCGACCGGCTACGCCGCGCCTACCGCAACTAACCCGACGATGACCCTCGCGGCATGCACCAGTACATGGCAGACACCGCGGCAGCGGTGATCCTTACGGGCACCTGCGACAGCGGGTGGTTGGACAACATCAAAGCCGAGATCGTTGTCACGATGCCTGCGACGATGCTCACGGATCAGGAGACGGGTCGCGCGGAGCTTCCGGCAGGGCAACTCGTCGACGACGACACCGCCCTCATGCTCGCTGGGTCAGTCACCTCCTGGACCAGGTTGTTCACGCATCCGGTCACCGGGGTCGCCGTCACCGCCGATGTCTACGCGCCGTCGGCATCGCTACGCAGGTTCATTCAGCACCGAGACAGAACCTGCCGATTCCCCGGGTGCTCACGAGTCGCGAAACATGCAGATGTCGATCACACCAAGGACTGGCAACACGGCGGCAAGACAACGCCCGACAATCTCGCCTGTCTCTGTCGACATCACCACACGTTAAAGCACAGACTGGGCCCCGACGAAGGCTGGAAAGTCAGACAGGCAGCACCCGGAGTGCTGGAATGGACCGACCCCATGGGGCAGATTCGAAGAACCGAACCCGAACCGTCACCGGCGGCAATAGTCCTGCCCGGCAGTCAGTCTGACTGACGGTACGTCTCGCCTGGCATCGCGCGCTCCTCGTCAGTGAGGTCTTCGTCGCGCTGGTGCTCGCGACGGTTCCACACAAGCCACTTCGCATCGATCGCACGCTCGAGGTCGACGCCCTCGTTGTGCGCAAGCGCCATCAGCAGCCCCGCCGCATCGGCGAGCTCGAGTGCGAAACGCTCGCGCGCATCCGCTCCACCCCCAGCGCCCTGCCCCTTGTCGCGCTGCCGGCCGGTCATGCCGAGGTAGGCGTCGGCGACCTCGCCGAGTTCCTCCTGCACCTTGAGCATCAGCCAGTCGCTCGTGCGCTCGAAACCGTAGATCTCGGCATAGCGGCGGTTGATCTCGTCGATCTGGGCTGCAGTCTCGTTGATGTGCATGGCAACAAGTGTGCCGGAGTATTGTGATTTTCATGGATGATGCTTTCGACGACCTGCTCGCTGCGAACCGCGAATACGCCGAGACGTTTGACATGCAGGGCTTCGACGGCATCGCGCAGAAGGGCGTCGCCGTCGTCACCTGCATGGATTCACGTCTCGACCCGATCGGCATGATCGGCCTCAAGCCCGGCGAGGCGAAGATCCTGCGCAACCCCGGCGGCCGCGTGACCGGACGAGTGCTCGTCGCGCTGGTGCTCGGCGTCAACCTGCTCAAGGTCGACCGCGTGCTCGTCGTGCAGCACACCCGGTGCGCGATGGCATCGTCGAGCGAGCAGGAGCTCAAAGACAGCATCACCGAAGCGTCAGGCCAGGACATCACCTGGATGGACCTCGGCGCCATCAGCGACCCTGAGGCGACGCTCGCCGAAGACGTGCACCGCGTCGAGACCCACCCCGTGATCGGTGGCCGCATCAAGGTCGCCGGTTTCGTGTACGACGTCGACACCGGCCTGCTCGAGCGCAAAGCATGAGCCTCCCCTGGCGTTACCGTCACGACGACGGCGACGGCATCGTCCTTCCCGAAGAGCGACTCAACTGGGCCAAGACCATCGGTCTCGGCGGCCAGCACGTCGTCGCCATGTTCGGCGCCACGTTCATCGTGCCGGTCATCACGGGCTTTCCGCCTGCGACGACACTGTTCTTCTCAGGCATCGGCACGATCCTCTTCCTGCTGATCACGAATAACCGCATGCCGAGCTACCTCGGCTCGTCGTTCGCGTTCCTCGTGCCGATCTCAGTGGCGATGACAGCCGACAAGGGCGGCATGGGCGTCGCTCTCGGCGGCATCATCGTGGTCGGCGCCACCGTCATCCTCGTCGGTGCGATCGTGCACTTCGCCGGGGCGACCTGGATTCAGATGCTCATGCCGCCCGTCGTGGCCGGCACGGTCGTCGCCCTCATCGGCTTCAACCTGGCCCCCGCCGCCCGAGACAACTTCGCTGCTTCACCCTGGATCGCGCTCGCAACCCTGTCGATCATCATCCTCGTGACGGTGCTCGGCCGAGGCATGGTGCGCAGGCTCTCGATCCTCATCGGCGTCATCGCGGGCTACGTCATCGCCGCCTTCACCGGCGAGGTCGACTGGAGCGCCGTCGCAGACAAGCCCCTCATCGGCCTGCCCGAGTTCCACACCCCGACATTCAGCCTCGACGCTCTGCCGCTGTACCTGATGTTCCTGCCCGTCGTGCTGCCGCTGCTTGCCGAGAACATCGGCCACGTCAAGGGCGTTGGCCAGCTTGTCGGCCGCGACCTCGACCACCTCACGGGCCGCGCTCTCATGGCGGACGGCCTCGCGACCGTCATCGCTGGCTCGGGCGGCGGCTCGGCCACCACCACGTACGGCGAGAACATCGGCGTCATGAGCGCCACCAAGGTCACCTCAACCGCCGCGTACTGGGTCGCCGCGATCGTGGCGATCCTGCTGGGCCTCTCGCCCATGGTCGGCGCGATCATCGCGGCGGTCCCGGCTGGTGTGCTCGGCGGCGTCACAACTGCGCTCTACGGCCTGATCGGCATCATCGGCATCCGCATGTACGTCGAGAACGGCGTCGACTTCTCAAAGCCGAAGAACCAGTTCACCGCCGGCATCGGTCTCATCGTGGCGATTGCGCCCTTCGCGATGCAGCTCGGCGACATGGAGTTCAGCGGCATCGTGCTCGGCACCTTGGCGACACTGGTCGTCTACCACGTCATGAATCTGCTCGACTTCAGCGATCGCGACTGACGCTCGTCCGCATGACCAGCGTCTGAGGGTCGGGCGCGTCCAGCGTCACGGTCACAGCACCGAGCTGCCCCGTCGACGTCACGTGCGTGCCTCCGCACGGCAAGGATGCGCTGCCCTCGGGCAGATCGCACACCCACCGCCGCATGTCTGTGATGGTGTCGCCTTCGGCCTCGATCCGCACTGGCGCATCCGCTGCGACCCAGTCGGCCAGCTGCGCGTTGACCGCATCTGCGATCGTGGGCAGCGCTTCGACGATGCCAGCGACGTCGACGCCCTTCTTGCGCAGGCTCTTGCCCATTCGGTATTCGTCGGCAGCGCCGTCGAGCTCGATGAACGAGGTCTGATTGGCAGCCGACTCGAAGTCGGGGTTGCCGAGAGGGTCACTGCGGGTCTCTTTGCTCCAGAACTCCGCGAGCGCGGCGTCCAGTGCAAGCGAGGCGAGATGGCAGGCGGTGTGTCCGGCCGAGAGCGCATCACGTCGCTCGGTGTCGACCTCGAGCTGCACTGCATCGCCCTCGGTGACCACGGGCGCAGCGTCGAGCACATGAGCAACCGCCCACTCCCAGCCCTCGGTGCCGCGCTTCACCGGAATCGACGATCCGAGATGCCATGTGCCTTCTTCTCCGCGGGCGGCCATGACGGTGTTATGCACGGCGGAGCCTGACAATGTTCCGGTGTCGCCCGGCTGGTCGGGCCAGGTGTGGTCAACGGGGTGAAAGGGCGTCACATCTGTGATGACGGCTTCGGGCAGCACGTGCAGCACGCGGGCGGTCTCGGCAGCGCTGCCGGATGCAAAAGTCACTCGAGTCATGACACAAGACTATGCACCTTGAACCGCCTGCGTGTCCCAGGATAGAATCAAGCCTTATGACTAGCGCCGTTGCCATAACTGATCCGTTCGAGGTGTTCACTCGCGATCAGCTGCGCAGACGCACGAGCGTGAAATGGAGCGTCGACGAAGACGCGCTCCCCCTCTTCATCGCCGAGATGGATGTGCAGCTCGCCGAACCCGTGCAGCGTGCGGTCCACGAGGCGATCGGCAGCGGAGACTCGGGCTACGCCTGCAGCCACCACCAGCTCGCCGATGCCTACGCAGCGTTCGCCAAGACGCAGTGGGGCGCCGACGTCGACGTCTCAGGCGCACGTGCCAACGGCGGCGTGCTGCCTGCGATCGTCGAACTGCTGCGGGTCCTGACCGAGCCTGGCGCAACCGTCATCGTCACGCCGCCCGTGTACGCGCCGTTCTACAGCTTCATCAAGTACTCGGGAAGAGTCACCGCGGATGCGCCGCTCGGCACCGAAGGACGCTTCGATTTCGAGGTGATCGAGGGTGCGTTCACAGCAGCCGGCCCCGGGTCGGCGATGGTCATCGCCAACCCGCACAATCCCACCGGCATCGCGCACACGCGCGTAGAGCTCGAGCAGCTCGCCCAGCTCGCAGCGCTGCACGGAGTCACGGTCATCAGCGACGAGATCCACTCTCCGCTTGTCTACGACCGTCCCCACGTGCCCTACACGACCGTCGACCCGCGAGGCTTCGCGGTGTTCAGCGCTTCGAAGGCCTTCAACCTGGCAGGCCTGCCCGCATCGCTTTCGATTGCCGGACCCGACGCCTCCGCCGCCCTCGCATCCGTCGACACCGCGCTCGACAAGACCCTCGGACTCGTCGCGGCCACCGCGCACCTGGCCGCGCTGCAGCATGGCGGCGAGTGGCTGGCGAGCACGATGACGGCACTGGATGTGCGCAGGAGGCGAGTCGCAGAGCTCGTCGACCAGAGGCTGCCCGGGGTCGGCATGCGCATGCCAGAGGCCACCTATCTGGCATGGCTCGACTTCTCTGACACCGCACTCGCAGACCCGGCGGCAGTCGCGCATCCGGGGTCCATGGGCAGCGACCTCGGAGTCGCCGGAGACCTCGCGAAGCGTTGCGGCGTCGTGCTCTCAAGTGGCGAGGCGTTCGGCGAAGGCGGCCAGAACCGTGCGCGCTTCAACTTCGGCACGCGCTTCGACATCATCGAAGAGGCCGTCGACCGCATCGCGGCCGAGCTTTAGCGCTCGTCTTCACCCACCACGACCCCGTGCACCCGGCGGAGGTCTTCGAGCAGCGATCCGATCAGCATCCAGTGCACTCCGCTGGGCGCCGCCATGATCAGCGGAGTGGTGAGCAGCGGCTTCGTGTCGACCGACTCTTCTGGCCCGATCTCGTGCGGGGTGACGAAGCGCATACGGATGTCGTGCGCGATGCGCCGCATTTCGATCGCGATCTCGCGCATCATCGGCTCGCTCGTCAGCTCGTCGTCGTAGTGGTCGCGAAATGCTCGAGTCATGCCGATCAGCGGCACCGTGATGTGCGCGAGCTCGTCAAGGGAGTCGCGCATGGCACTGATGCGCGGGCGATAGCGGCGGGCGAACGGGTTGAGCGCTAGCGACTCTTCAGCGGCCAACACCGCCTCGTCGGCGCGCTCCTGCATGGGCCGCAGGAGGCGCACCTCGACCAGCAGCAGGCCCGGCTTCTCGCTGCCCTTGCGACCGATGCTCGCGTCAGCCAGCCGCTCGAACGACCGGGCGGTCTCTTCTGCAAGCGTCAGGATCTCGCGCTTCGTGTCTTCGAGCGGCACCGGCGGCACGATGAGTGCGTTGATGACGAACGCGATGATCGCACCGATGACCGTCTCGACGATGCGCTCGACCGAGTAGGTCGGCGACGCAGCCCCGAGCGCAAGCACCAGCATCGCGCTGATCGGCAGCTGGTTGCCCGCCGCGACCGACAGGCGAAGCGCCCAGGCGACCACCACCGACAGCACGACCGCCAGCAGGATCACCCATGTTCCTTGGCCGAACAGCAGTCCGACGCCCATGGCCAAGACGACACCGAGCAGAACGCCGAGGGTGCGCTCGAAGACCTTCGCAAGCGACTGGTTGACGCTCGGCGCGACGATGATGATGGCTGCGATGACAGCGAAGATGGGCGGCTGATCAGAGGGCAGCAGGCCCGCGACCATCCACGACAGCACTGCCGCGATCGACGTCTTGAGCATCTGCAGCGGTGACACGCGACGCTGTGCTCTGACGGTGTCAGCGAGCGAGCGCAGCCGCGCTGGGACTCTCGAACCTCGCATCCGTCGCCTTCCGTGTGGGTGCCCACCATCGTACGCTGGCGGTATGACTGATCCAGTGCTTGCAGCCACCGTCATCTTGGGCCGAGAAGCAGAAGCCGGCTTCGAAGTGCTCGTGATGCAGCGCCCCGCGCGCGGCTCGTTCGCGAACGCCTGGGTGTTTCCGGGCGGCCGCATCGACGACGATGACGCTCCGGGCGAGGATGAGCAGACCAGAGCCCGCGTCGGAGCCGTGCGCGAAGTGCACGAAGAGGTCGGGCTCATCGTCGACCCCGAGGCGCTCGTTCCGCTGTCACGCTGGATTCCACCGGTGGAGCTCAAGCGCCGATTCGATACGCACTTCTTCCTCGCAATGGCGCCAGAGGGCGACGTCGTGCCCAGCCCCGACGAAGTCGTCGACTGGAAGTGGAGCACACCCGCCCGCGTCCTCGACGCCCACGCGCGCGGCATCGCAACACTCGCGCCTCCCACCTTCGTAACCCTGACCCTGCTCAGGTCACACGGGGCGTACGCGGATGCGGTCGCTGCAGCACGCGAAGCGGGCGCAGAGGAGTTCCGCACCAAGGGGCTGCCTGAGCACGGCCTCGTCTCATCCGGCCCGCACCACCTGCACACGAGCGAGCTGCCCTGGCGGTATGAGTACCGCGATAAGCAGAGTGGCTAGAACGGCGTCGACAGCCCTGCCGTCTCGCCCCATCCGCGACGGCCGTCCGCCTGCCGGGCTCGCACATCCACGATGAACTTGCGCACGCGCATGTCGACGATGATGTCCGCGGGCTTCAAAGGCCGCGTGAGGTAGAGCCCGTCGAGGCTCGTCAGGCGTGAGAGCGCGACGTAGGTCTGCCCCGGGCTGAACGCCCGCGAACCGAGGTCGATGATCGCCTGGTCGAAGGTCTTGCCCTGCGACTTGTGAATGGTCACCGCCCACGCCAAGCGCAGCGGCAGTTGCGTGAACTCGGCAGCGATCTCGCGCTTGAGCTCTTTCTTCTCAGCCGCGTAGGTGTAGCGGTACTTCTCCCACACGGTCGGCTCGACCTCGTGGTCTTCACCGTCGACGTCGACCCACACCGTGCGTCCGATGTCGACGACGCGACCCAACGTGCCGTTGACCCAGCGACCCTCGGGGTCGTTGCGAAGAAACATGACCTGCGCGCCGACCTTCAGCTCGAGCACCTCGTCTGCCGGAAACTGCGAGCGCCCGAACTCTCCGTTGACCTCGGCGACCGCGCTCTTCGTCTTGCCGCCCAGTCGGGCCAGCTCGCGGGCGTTGATGCGCCGCACCGTGTCGTTACGGCTCGCCAGCGTCAGGATCTCGTCGTCAGGAGGCTGGCGCAGCCCCTGAGTGTTGAGCAGTTCTGCGATCTCAGCCGTGACCGTTCCGTGGCGTACAGCATTGAGTGCCATCTTGAACTCCATGTCTGACTGCCGGTGGATGTGCACGAGCTCGACCACATCGAGCTCAGTCTCACGCCACACCTTCGCGTCGAAGAACCACACCGACTCGTAGTGCTCATCGAAGTAGAGTTTCTCGTCGTCGCGCGGCGGCACGGGCGCCAGTTGGTATGGGTCGCCGAACATCACGACCTGCACGCCACCGAACGCCTCTGAGTAGGTGCCGCGAGCCTGGCGCAGCGAGCGGTCGACGGCATCCATGAGGTCGGCGTTGACCATCGATATCTCGTCGATCACGAGAGTGTCGAGCTCGCGCAGCAGCGTCTTCAGCTTGTCATTCTGGCGCAGCGACGAGTTGGCGATGACACCCAGGTGCAGCTTCAGCAGTGAGTGAATGGTCTGTCCGCCGACATTCAGAGCGGCAACCCCGGTGGGGGCCGAGATCACGATGCGCTTGTGCGTGTGCGACGCCAGGTAGTTCAGCAGCGTCGATTTTCCGGTGCCCGCACGCCCTGTGATGAAGAGGTGGTCGGTCGTGTTCTCGATGCGCTCGAACAGCGCGCGCTGTTCGTCCGAGAGTTCAACCACCTGCCTATTGTGACAGTGAGTTACGCACCTCCTTGGCAAACCTGCGGCGAGCGAGGAAGATGGTCTGAGCGAAGGAGGAACCCCCACATGTGTCGACTGCTCGGCTACGCAGCACCTGTCACCACGACGACCCAGGAGGTCATCGGCGAGGCGAACTGCAGCGAGTGGCAGCGAATGGGGCGCCTGCACGCTGACGGATGGGGCACCGCGTTCCTCGGCGAACACGGCATCGAGCGGGTCAGGTCGGCACACTCGGGTCTCCGCGACCCCGAGCTCGACGCTGCGCTCACCAACGTGCCGTCGACCGCACGCCTCACCCATCTGCGTCTCGCGACCGAAGGCATCGCACGCACGCTCGAGAACGCACATCCGTTCGTGACCGACCGCTTCGCACTCGCGCACAACGGGTCAATCAAGCCTGTTGCCGAGTTCAAGAAGCTCGTGAACACCGACGAGCTCGAGCCGCACGGCGGCGACAGTGACACCTCCGTGCTGGTCGCACTCATCACGCGTGCGCTGAACGCAGGTCTCACGCTGTCGGATGCGGTGATCACCACGGTCGAGTCGGTCAGCGAGCGCTTTCCTGGCGCGTCGATCAACCTGCTCGTTCTCAGCGAGAGCGAGCTCATCGCGGTGCACGCGAATGACGGCGCTTCACTGCCGACCGATGAATTCGATGAGGCCAACCTGGGCGACGACCTGCCCCTGGACCACATCGACCACTACTACCAGCTCTCGTACCGGCGCGCGGTCGATGGCACGGTCGCATTCACCTCGTCGGGCCTCGCCCACGAAGGCTGGACGCCCATGCGACAGAATTCCGTCGCGACAGTCGACCTCGAGACATTGCGCCTCGAATTCCACGATCTGCGCGTCGGCGAGACTGTCGCCGCCTAGTCACGCGTTCGGATCGAACTCCTTCACGAACCGGTGAGGGCGTTCGGGGCTGGTCACGTCGAAGAGCACGAACCCCTCCTCGACACGCTCATCGGCTGAGCCGTCGCTGTCAGGCAACGTCACCGCGTAGCGCTTCTGCCCGTGCTGGTCAGCGAACTCGACGACACCGATTGCAGCCGACTTCCAGGACATCTGCCAGAAGTGCAGCCGTGCCGGCGTCACGACCTGTCCCGGTCGAATCTCTGAGGCCTTGAGCTTCGTCTTCAGCACCGGGTCTATCGCAGACGCAGCAACCGCGAGCACAAGAAGCGCGACCGCGAGCGCAACGAGTCCGAACCTACCAAGGCCCGCCGCCTCTTTCCACTGCAGCACCGTCACCACGACGACGCCCAAGGCGGCCCCGATCAGCCACCAGAGCAGCATCAGACACCAGACGCTGCCGTACGCGGTGCGCACGGAGTGAGCGCCGAGGGATGTTCTGGCGACGCCGAGAGCCCCTGCGGCTGAGGCTCCGCAGCCGACGAATGCGATCGCGAGCCAGACAGGCCAGAACTCTGGCATCACCACGATTGCGGGCACGACCACAGCAACGGCAAGAAGGCCGATTACTCCGAGAGCGGGCATGAGCATCGAGACGCGCCAGCGACGCCAGTAGCCCATGGGAGGAGCAGTGAGCGACATCCTCAGTGCCGGTACTCGAGCGCGAATCGGATGGGGCGGTCGGGCTGCCGCGCGTCATAGAGCACGTAGCCGCTCACGGGGCTCTTTCCGCCGATCGGAAAGTCACGCACATATCGCAACCGCCCCTGGGCGTCGCGGTACTCGACCAGGCCCACCCCGAGGGCTGCAGGAGGCCCGTAGACGATGTGCATGGTCGCCGGGCTGACGAGTTGCCCCGGCTGAACCTCACGGGAGTACATCGTGACGAAGCGCGAGGGTCGAAGTCGAATGCCTGCCACGATCGCCGCGACGAGGAAGCCGATGCAGACAGCCGCTGCAGTGACGCCGAGGCCTATGAGTGATTCAGAGAATGCCGCCAATGCCACGAGCCCCGCACCCAGGGTCGCGAATCCGAGCAGCCATACCGGCATGATCTGACGCACAAAGCGAAGCGACGACTGCGTCCTGTACTCGCCGAGAGTGGCCTTCGCCATCTGCACTGACAGCGGGCATCCGCCGATCAGCAGCACCAGTCCGCCGATGCCAAGCGGCCAGAGCTCTGTCGGCATGAACGCCGACATCACGATGAGCGTCACGCCGAGGCCCGCGATCGCGATCAGAGTGGGCACCGCCAACGATCCTGTGACCCGGAGGTGATTCAGCTTGAGCGGTTCGAGACTCATGGCCTCTCCCGCAGCGAGTCATAGAGACGGATGGGCAGGGCAGGGTCGTCTGGTGCGTTCAGCACCCAAGCACCCGGCAGCACGCGTTCTCCTCTCGACAGATGCCGAGCGTAGCGACGCTTGTCGTGCAGATCCTGAAACTCGACTTCACAGATCTCGAGCCCGAGCCGCAAGCCCGGATCAGCCGTGGTCACGTCGGCCTTCACTGCCTCGAGACCTTCTGCAAGCTCACGCACGTTCAGTGTTCTGTGCCCCTCGTTGAATACTCCCGAGAACGTCACTGCGGTGTAACCGAAGCCACCAAAACCGACCGCCGCCGCCATCAACACAATGATCAGCATCGGGTGCAGCTCGTTCCAGCGCACAGCCATGACAAGCCCCGCGGCACCGGCGACACCGAACATCACCGATCCGAGCACATGGATGTGCAGTGTCAGCACCCAGCCGTGAACTCTGTTCGGGCCGAGCGCCATGCTCGTCAGCACGACGGCGAGCGGATAACTGACCGCCATCACTAACGCGCCGATGAGCACATACACGTCAAGCAGCGACAGCAGCAGCGCGGTGCCGAGCCCGACCGAGAACGACGCCATGGTCGCAGCGGCGATTGGCGGCTTACGCATGAGCACGCGCCTGGTCGTAGAAGCGGATGGGCCGATTGGCCGAGTCGCACAGCATGACGCCAGACGATACACCGGGAAACAGCCACGATCCTGAGATCGTCGAAGCCGGTCTCATGCCTCCGTGAGGCCCCTCGTACTCGAAGTCGGCGACGCAGAACGTGCGGTGGCTACCCGCGACGGCGGTGACGGATGCGCGCACAAGACGCTGCCCCGATTCGAGCGTTGCAGGAGGGGTCGTCGGTGCAGAGAAGGGCCCGACCGCCGCGAACACCATGATGCTCGTTGCCAAAGCTACGAGCGCCACGACGCCGATCACGACCAGCACACCGACCGGCCAGTCGAATTCGACAGCGCCCGTGATGCCGAGCAGAGCGCCGCCGAAGACGACACCCATCAGCATCCAGGCGCAGATGGCCTGCACCACGCTGCGAGGCCACGAGCGAACCCGGTGCCTGCCGGCGGCGAGCCAGCCGATGGCCATGGTGACCATGACCTGCGCCCCCAACCCCACGACGCTGAACACGACGAGCACAGCAGCCGCGTCAGGAATGATCGCCGCGCCGATGAGCAGGGTCGTCCAGCCCATGACGGCGAAACCTGACGCCTGGGTGAGAAAAGCGCCGAAGCTTCTCGCTGCTCTCCTACGCGGCAAAATCCTGTGGCTCCACGCCCTGCGCGATGAGCTGCCACGCGCCATCGCGCAGCTCGACCGTCGAAACAGAGCAGTTGGGCAGAATCGAGTCGGCCGATACCTCGGGGATCAGCTGGCGCAGCAGCGTCGAGATGAAGCCTCCGTGCGTCACGACCAGCACATTGACGAGTTCGTCGCCCGGCTCGGCCGCTGCCGCGGACAGCATTGCAGTGAGCGCACGGTCAGCACGCAGCACGATCTGTGCCGCATATTCGCTCTGGCCGGTCTCGTCGAGTTCGGCGACGCCGTCAAACATGCCCGTCCAGCCGAGCTTTTCGCCCAGCTGACGAATCGCATCGGCCTCGCGGTCGAACTCGATGTTGTGCTTCTCGATCAGCTTGCCCCACACGTGCTTCGACAGCTGCGCCTCATGACCGCCGAAGTTCCACTCGCGCAGCTCTTCAAGAAAGACGGGCTGCGGATGCTCGGCACGCGCATCCAGGATTCCCTGCGTGGTCGTGCGGCACCGCTGCAGGTCACTCGAGAACACCAGCTCGATCGGCACGCGCTTCAGCGCCTGCCCCACCATGGCGATCTGCTCATCGCCGAGCGGCGTCATGGGCGAGTCTGACCAGCCCTGCATGCGGTGCTCGGTGTTGTAGACGGTCTGGCCGTGGCGCACGAACCGAAAGCGCACTTCGCGGCCATTCATGACCTCAGCCAGCTGTTCAGGTGTCTGCTGCTCGTCGGGCTTCACCGGGTTCTTCATCGATTCGACATCCTCTCAAGCATCTGATTGTAGGCATTGAGGTCGGCATCGCCGTCTCGTGCCGCCTTGCGGTCGTAGCGCTTCGCTTCGCGATCGTCGGACTTCGCCCACAGCACGACGAGCACGACAGCAAGGATGAGTGTGGGAATCTCGCCGACCGACCAAGCGATGCCGCCGCCCGTGGTCTGGTCTGCGATGGCATCGACACCGTTGCCGAGCGCGCCGAAGTACTCGGGGGCGATCAGCGTCTGGTTGACCATGATCGACAGCCCGAAGAACGCGTGGAACGCCATCGTGATCAGCATCAGCAGAATGCGCAGCGCAAACGGCGTCGGCTTCGGCTGCGGGTCGACGCCGAGCAGCATCGACACCCACAGGTAGCCGGCGGCCGTGAAGTGCAGCACCATCCAGATGTGGCCGAGGTGATTGACCATCGCCCACTCGACCATCGGCGTGTAGTAGAAGATCCACATCGACAGCACGAAGATCGCACTCGCCACGATGGGCGACGACACGACGGCCATGTACTTCGAGTGCACGGTGTCGAGCAGCCATTCGCGAGAACCTCGCGAGCCGTCCTTTCGAACGCGGATGGTGCGCATCGCCAGGGTGATCGGAGCACCGGGCGCCAGCAGCACCGGCACGAGCATGCCGAGCATCATGTGCTGCAGCATGTGCCACGAGAAGAAATAGAACTGGTAGACGTTCAGCGCGCCCGAAGTCAGCCAGAAGAAGACCAGCGTGCCGAGCACCCACAGCACCGTGCGGTGCACGGGCCACTTGTCGCCGCGTCGGTGCAGGCGCCACACGCCCCAGAGGTAGAAGACAAGCATCGCAGCCGACACCATCGCCCACAGCGGGTCGAAGAGCCATTCGGTCGCGAGCCGCACGGGTTCGAAGTCGGGCGGTAGGCCGCGGCCGGTGAGGATGCGCGCAGGGTCGTCGAAGCCGGTTGCAGGAATCTCGGGCACAGGGGTCTCTGTGCGCGCGAGGGCGCCTGATACGCCGAATGTCGCGAGCATGACCATCAGTTCGATGCCGAGGAAGCCGCGCGTACGACCCTCCTTGGCCCTCGGCAGCATGCGGCGGCGCTGCCAGACGCCGAACAGGCCGAGCACCACGAGCAGCGCGGCCTTCGTGATTGCGAGCCAGCCGTAGGAAGTCGTGAACAGGCCGTCGATGCCGGCGCGCACGAGCGCCGACACGATGCCGCTGAACGCGACCGCGAAGAACGAGAACAGCGCGAGCGTCGAATAGCGCTCGATGACCGCGGTGAACCCCGGCTTGTCGGTGAAGCGCAGCATCGTCAGCACCGCGAGGCCGCCGACCCACACGCATGCGAAGAGGATGTGGATGAACATGCCGGTGACCGCGAGCGTGTGCCACTCGGTGCCGCCCGCGTGACCGGCAGCCGACATGGCGCCGAGAGGCACGACGAAGAGCACGATCGCGAAGGCGAGGCCGACGTGGCCGCGAACCGAGATCAGCAGTGTCGTGAGCAGCGCGAGCGAGATGACGAGCAGCAGCATGACCTGCCCGGCCTCGATCTGCGTGAAGAACATCAGGAATGCGTCGGTGAACTGCGTCTCGACCGAGAGGTCCTGGGTGACGAGGGTGCGGAACGACAGCCATGCGCAGAATGCGCTTGCGACCGTGGCCACTCCGGAGCCCGCGGCGGCCATGTCGGCGACGCGGTTCCAGCTGTCAGAGCCGGGCTTCAGCGAGAAGCACGCGAGCACCAGGCCGCCGATCGCGACTGCGAGGCCCGCGTCTTGGAAGAATCGAGAGATCGGATAGCCCCACCGCACGAGTGGACCGGGGTCTCCGGCTGGAATCGGTGCCGCGCCTCCGCCCAGCTCGAGACCGATGAGGAGTGCCGCGAGTCCGGCAGCCAGTGCCGCTGCTGGGATGAGAAGACGAACTCTAGACACCCGACAATCCTACCGCCGCACAGGAGAAGGGGCCCGCCGAAGCGGACCCCTTCAATGCTGTGAAAGCGTGACTACTTGACAGCAGCCTTCAGCTTCGAGCCAGCGGTGAGCTTGACGCGGTGGCCAGCAGGGATCTTGATCTCTGCGCCGGTCTGCGGGTTGCGGCCCGTGCGAGCTGCGGTCTCGGTGCGCTCTGCGCTGAGGAAGCCCGGGATCGTGACCTTGTCGCCCTTTGCGACAGCGCCCGAGATCTCGGTGAACAGACCGTCGATGACCGAAGCAACGGTCGACTGGTTCTGGCCGGTGGCTGCTGCAATGTTTGCAACGAGGGTGGTCTTGTTAATGGTCTCAGCCATGGTGTTCCTCCTGAACGTGACAACTGTGGTCTTGGTTTGACCACGCCCAAGCTAGCCGTTTCGACCCTTGTGACCGTGAACCAGGCCGTGACACGCCGCAAAAACAGCGAAATTCGGCCGTTTTTCGGGCTTTTCGGGTCGCCTGACCCAGGTTGGCGTTCAGGTTGCGTTCGGATCTCACACAGCTTCGTGGGGCACGATCGCATTCGTACGAGACAACCGAACGAAGGATTCACCATGAGCCGTCGCACACAGCGCGCAACTGCGGTTGCCCTCTCAGCACTTCTTATTCCAGTCCTCGCAGGCTGCGTCATGCAGCCGGGCACCGACGAGGAGACCACGCCTCCCGAGACCACCACGGTCGAAGAGACTGAGGCCACAACAGACGAGCCGGTCGAAGAGACTGAGACGACCGACGACACCGCGACTGACGCCACCACGTTCACCGACGCTGACGACTTCCTGTCGCAGTACGAGTCGGCCGTCGAGCCCTGCGTCGACACACAGACGCAGGATGTCGCATCGCTCGTGGGCGAGCAGTCAGAGGCACTCGGCCTCGACGGCGCCACGATGGGATCGTGCCTCGTCGACGAGACCGGCAGCTACGCAAGCGCTGTCGTGCTGCCTGACACGAGCGCTTCGATCAACGACGTAGAGGCCAAGGCCCCCGGCTTCCTCGAGGGCCTGCTCCAGGGCTCACAGGGCGACAGCCTCGTGGTCGGCGGCAACTGGGTCGTCATCCTCAAGGGTGTTCCCGACGCCGATGTCATCGGCGCATTCGGCGGCGAGACGGTCACCCCGTAACAGCCCCAACAGAAAAGCCCCCGCACTGTGCGGGGGCTTTTCTGTGTGATGCGAGTGCTTACCAGCTTGACTTGGTCACGCCGGGCAGCTCGCCACGGTGCGCCATCATGCGGAAGCGAACACGCGAGACGCCGTATGCACCGACGTGGCCGCGGGGGCGTCCGTCGATCGAGTCGCGCTTGCGAACACGAACGGGCGATGCGTTGCGGGGCAGCTTCTGCAGACCCAGACGGGCCTCTTCACGCTGCTCGTCGGTGGAGTTCGGGTCAACGAGCTGCTTCTTCAGCGTTGCGCGCTTCTCAGCGTAGCGGGCGACGATGACCTTGCGCTGCTCGTTCTTGGCGATCATGCTCTTCTTGGCCATTATCGCTCCTCTCGGAATTCAACGTGCTTGCGGACGACCGGGTCGTACTTCTTCAGCACAAGGCGATCGGGGTTGTTGCGACGGTTCTTGCGGGTGACGTAGGTGTAACCGGTGCCCGCGGTCGAACGAAGCTTGATGATAGGACGTACGTCCTGGCCCTTCTTTGCCATTAGAGCTTCACTCCCTTCGACTTGAGCTCGGAGACGACCGACTCGATGCCACGGGCATCGATCACCTTGATGCCCTTTGCCGAGACGTTCAGCTTGATGCTGCGTCCGAGCGAAGGCACAAAGTACGTCTTCTTCTGCACGTTCGGGTTGAAGCGGCGCTTCGTCCGGCGGTGCGAGTGCGAGATGCTGTGACCGAACGACGGAATCGCTCCGGTCACCTGGCACACTGCTGCCATGATTCTCCTCCAGGGTTACCGTGAGCCCGAAGGCTCACCCAAGATCACTTGCCTGCGAATTCGCTCTGCTTTCCGGCAGAGTGAACACGCCGTGACGGATGTCACAACGAGCAACTTTACCGGAAAACCATCCTGAGCGGAACCACTGATCTGCTAGCAGCCGCTTGCTACTCTCATTCACTATGGACGAGCAGAGCAGCAAGCCCAATCAGCCAGTGAAGCGCGCGTTGAAGCAGGCAGGCGAGGTGGTGAATCCCCCACACCCCGGCTTGATCCCCGGCATTGGCGTCGAGCAGACCAGTGTGAAGTTCCCGACCAACTTCGCGGTGCTCATCGCGGCGGTCGTGGTGACCGTTGCCGTCATCGTCTGGGCATTCGTCGCGCCTGAGAACCTGTCCGAGGTGGGAGGCGCCTCCCTGGCGTGGGTCACGACGAACTTCGGCTGGCTCTTCGGTGGCCTCGCCATTGCCATCTTCCTGTTCATGCTGGTGGTCGGGTACTCCCGCACCGGCGGCATCCGCCTCGGCGCCGACAAAGAAGAGCCTGAGTTCTCGACTCGCTCATGGATTTCGATGCTGTTCGCGGCCGGACTCGGCATCGGCCTCCTCTTCTACGGGCCGCTCGAGCCGCTCACATACTTCCTTGAGCCGGCCCCGTCGACAACAGGCATCGCGGGCGGCACACAGGAGGCCGCCCTTCCGGCACTGGCGCAGACGATTCTGCACTGGGGGCCCATCGCTTGGTCGTTCTATGCTCTCGTGGGCGGTGCGATCGCATACAGCGCGTACCGGCGCGGTCGCGCACCGCTGATCTCTGCGCTGTTCGAGCCGGTGTTCCCGGGATCCTCGAACCGCATCATGGGCAAGCTGATCGACTTCTTCGCGATCATCGTCACGCTCTTCGGCACCGCCGTCTCACTCGGCATCGGCGCCATGCAGATCCAGAGCGGGTTCACGTTCGTCACCGGCATCGGCGACCTCGGCAACATGTTCCTGATCGGGGCGATCTCGGTGCTCGCCGCCTGCTTCATCGCCTCCGCCGTCTCCGGCGTGAAGCGCGGCATCCGCGTGCTCTCGAACATCAACATGACGCTGACCGGTGCCCTCGCGGTGTTCATCTTCATCGTCGGTCCCACGGTGTTCATTCTCAACTTCATGCCCGCCTCGCTGGTGCAGTTCGTGCAGCAGCTCGGCCCGATGCTGTCGCTCAACGCCAATGACGGCCAGATTGCAACAGACTTCCTCGGCGCGTGGACGACCTACTACTGGGCCTGGTGGGTGTCGTGGACACCGTTCGTCGGCATGTTCATCGCAAAGATCTCACGCGGGCGCACGCTGCGAGAGTTCGTCACGACGATCGTGCTCGTGCCCTCGGCGATCGTGGTCGGCTGGTTCGTGGTCTACGGGTCGACTGCAATCTGGATGACCCTGCAGGGCGAAGACCTGCAGTCTGGCGGCACGAGCGAAGAGGTGCTGTTCCAGCTGCTGCAGCGACTGCCCCTGGGGCTGATCACCTCGGCGATCGCACTCATCGCCATTCTCGTGTTCTTCGTGACCGCCGCCGACTCGGCTTCTATCGTCATGGCATCCATGTCGCAGAGCGGCAGGCCAGAGCCGTCGAAGTGGGTGACGATCTTGTGGGGTCTGCTGCTCGCGATAATCGCCATCGCACTGCTCGTCGCCGGCGGTCAGGCGACGCTGAGCGGGCTGCAACAGCTCATGGTGGTCTCTGCCCTGCCATTCGCCTTCGTGGTGATCGGCGTCATGATCTCGTGGGCGAAGGATCTCGCCACCGATCCCTTCATCATCCGAGCCCGCTACGCGAAAGCCGCAATCGCGCAGGGCGTTCGCAAGGGCATCGACGAGCACGGCGACGACTTCGTGTTCGGTGCCAGTCTGGTGCCCGAGGACGAGGGCGCCGGCGCTGGGTTCGACAGCGACGACCCCGCTCTCACCGACTGGTACACCGACGCGAGAACCGGACCCGGCGACAGGGTCACCTCGGAGGACGTGCGCCGCACGCTCGAGCCCGGGCGCATCCAGCCTCCCGGCAAGAACCTCTTCGACCGCGCGGCCTCCGGCGAAGCGTCGATGACCGTCGGCGAACGGGTCGAGGGGCCGCTCGACAAGGGAGACACCGAAGCGCCCGACCCAGCCGAGAAGTAGCGCCTACTGCTGCGGCGGGAACTGCTGCGGCGGATACTGCTGCGGTGGGTACTGCTGCTGCGGAGGCATCTGAGGCGGGTGCTGCTGCATCTGGGGGTTCGGCACCTGCTTGGGGTACTGCTGCTGGGGGTGCTGCGGGTTCGGGTACTGCTGCATCGGCGGCACCTGCGGGTTCTGCACCGCGGGCTGCGGCTGCGACTTGGCATCGGTGCTGCGCTGGTTCCAGTAGAGCAGCATCAGCACACACGAGGCGAGGGCCGCCAGGATCGTGACGGCCACGAGCGAGCGCCAGTACCAGTCGCTGAGGGTGACGCTCAGTCGACCGAGCGGAAAGTGCAGGGTGAGCAGCACGCCCGCAAGACCGACGAGCGACGCCGTGACGACGCCGAACACGGGCCCGACCGACGTGCGGATCTTCTCGCCCATCGCCATCACGGCCCACGCGAGTGCCCAGGCGGCTCGCGTGATCACCACGATCACGGGCACCATGTAGATCAGCTCGAAGGTCGCCAATGAGACGCCGAAATCCTCGTTGCGCCGATCCTCCATCCAGATCGTGAGCATCAGCACGATGATCATGTAGCTGCCCGCGATGATGCCGATGATCAGCGGCTTCGAGCTCGTCCTGCTGAGCGACAGGTCAAGCGCCAGCAGCCCCGTGAATACGGCGAAGGCGAGCACCGTCCAGAACACGCGGGCGCCCTGCTCGGCGATGTCGCCCGTGAACACGAGCACGATGGCGAGGATCGCCACCACCGTGAGCATGACGACACCGGTGAAGAGGGCTGGGTGCAGCCCCATGATCTGACGTTTCGGCTTCTGTAAGTCCATGCCAGCAAAGATAGTCGCATTGCCTGGTGAAGCGCCTGTCGAGATCAGTGCCTGTGGAGAGAGCAGTCTGTGCAGAGTCCGAACACGTCGACCACGTGGGAGGGTTCGGTGAACCCGTGCTCAGTCGCGACGTCCTTCGCCCACGACTCGACGACGCTTGCCTCGATCTCGACGGTGAGTCCGCAGCGACGGCAGATGAGGTGATGGTGGTGCATCGGCGAGCACGCGCGATACAGCTGCTCGCCTTCAGACTGCAGCGAGTCGGCGTCACCGTGCTCGGCGAGGGCCGCGAGCGCGCGGTAGACGGTGGTCAGGCCGATGGGCGAGCCGTCGTCGCGCATGCGGGCGTGCAGGGTCTGCGCCGAGACGAATTCCTCTGTCGCCTCGAGCGCCTCCTGCACGGCAGCGCGCTGCCAGGTCTTGCGTCTCTGTGGTTCGGTCACGATGTCTTCACCATACTTCGAAAGCGGCGCCACGGCAGAAGCGCCAGCAGGTAGATCAGTGCGGCCGTCAGGGTGATCGCGCCTCCGGCTGACACTTCGAGCGCACGCGACGCCAGAAGCCCGATGACACCGGCTGCGATGCCGATGATCGGCGCAACGAAGAACATGCCCGTCGTGCTTCGCGTGAGCTGCTTCGCGGCAGCCGCCGGCGCCACGATCAGCGCCACCGCGAGAATCGAGCCGACCACGGGCATCAGCGTGACGACGGTCGACGAGATCATGAGCAGCACGACCATTTCGATGACGATGGGCTTCTGCCCGGCAGCCCTGTAGCCGGCCGCGTCGAAGCTCTCGAACACCACGCGCCGCCCGAACAGCAGCAGCGCAAGAGCGCTTGCCGCGAGCACGGTCGCCGTGAGCACCAGCTGCCCGTTGCTCGTGGCGAGGATCGATCCGGTCAGGAACGACTCGACATTGACCGACGTCGTCGAGACCGACTGCAGAAGCATGCCGAGGGCGAACCCTGTCGTGAGCATGATGCCGGAGGCGACAGACGCGCCTTGTGCGCGCATCCGCCCGATTCCGCTCGCGATGCCGACCAGACCCAGGGATGCCGCGGCAGCGCCCAGCACCGGCGGGATCCCCAGCAGCACGGCGGCGACCGCACCCGGGAAGGTCGCGTGAGTCAGCGACATCGTGAAGAAGGCGCGGTCGCGCACGACGACGATGACGCCGACCAGGCCGGCGAGGCCGCCTGCGAGCACGGCTTCGATGAGGGCGCGGGTGAAGTAGTCCATCAGCGCACCCTCCTGATCTTCGAGAGCAGCAGGCTCGCCACGACCGCGAGCGCGTAGAGCGCCACGAGCGTGAGGGCCACGGTGGCACCGGGTGCCGCCTGCACGTCGAGCTCAATCGAGAGGTGCCACGAGAGGCTGAGGCCGAGCCAGCTGCCGAGCGCCGCGATCACAGTTGCCACGACGACCGCGGGCGCGATCGTGCGCGTCAGGAGTCGAGCGGATGCGGCGGGCACGATCAGCACGGCGAGCACCAGCAGCGTGCCGACCGCGGCGGCGGCTGCGACGACAAACATGGCCACAGCGCCGTTGGCCGCGATGTCGAGCCACGTCGTGCGGATGCCGGCTGCTGCCGAACCGCTGCGGTCGAACGCGCGGAACACCTGCTTGCGCCATGTGAGTGCCACCAGCAGCACGGCCGCCGCGACGAGCACTGCCGTGATGACGGCCTGGGCATCCGTGACGGAGAGCAGGCGGCCGAAGAGCATCTCGGTGAGCTGACCCGAGTATCCGTCCATCGTCGAGACGACCACGATGCCGAGCGAGAAGAAGGAGGTGAGCACGATCGCGATGACGTTCTGATCGCCGGATCTGCGGCTCAGCAGCGACAGCAGCACTGCGCTGATGAGCGCTGCGACGAGAGCACCTGGCAGCAGCCCGGGGCTGCCTGCAGCGATGAAGCCGATGACGAGCCCCGGAAAGACCGCGTGCGTCAGGCCGTCAGACATGAACTCGAGCCTGCGCAGGTTGACGATGACGCCGACGGTTCCGGCCGCCACCGCCAGCACGAGCAGTGTCACGAGCGCTCGCGCCATGAACGGCAGCGCGAACGGGTTCACGAGGTCGATCACGGCGCCTCGGGATCCTCTGGGCGACCGTGGACATCGCCGTGGTGCATCTCATTGTGATGCTCGGCAGTCGCGAGCGTGTGCCCGTCGATCTCGACCGCGTGGTGGTCGAACACCCGCTGCACCTGCTCGAGGGTGAGCGCGCACTCGGTCTCGTCGAAGTCGATCTGCTTCTGGTTGAGCAGCAGGGTGCGCTCGGTCACCTGGCGCGCGAGGTCGATGTCGTGGGTCGTGATCAGAAAGCCGACGCCGCGCGCTTTGAGCCTGCGCACGATGGCGATGAGCTGCTCGCGGCTGGGGGCGTCGAGGCCGTTGAAGGGCTCGTCGAGCAGCATCAGCTTCGGGTCGCTCGCGAGCGCGCGAGCCAGGAGCCCGCGCTGGCGCTGGCCGCCCGAGAGCTCGCCGAATCGGCGCTTGCGCAGGTTCCAGAGGCCCACCTCTTCGAGCGCCCGCTGCACGCCAGAGCGGTCGTCGCGCGAGGGCCACAGGATGCCGCGGTGCGGAATGCGTCCCATCGTGACGACCTGCTGCAGGGTCACCGGAAAGTCTTCGGTCACGCTCTGGCGCTGCGGAAGCAGGCCGATCTGCCCGGCGCCCGTGGGCACCTCGAACCGCTTGGCGGTGTGCTTGAGCTGCCCGAGCAGGGCTTGGAGCAGCGTCGACTTGCCTGCGCCGTTGGGCCCGATCAGCGCGACTGCCTCGCCCGCTTGCACCTCGAAGGTGACGCCGGTCACGGTCGGGCTGTCGTGCCCGTACGCGATGCTGGCGTCTTCGATGCTGACGAGAGTGTGCAGAATGAGGCTCCTACTTCAGTTCTTCGGGCACGTCGGGAGCAGAGCCGCCCCAGGCCTCGACCATGAGCGAGGTGTTGTGCACCTGGCTGCCGATGTACGTCTCGCCGTCTGTGCCTGCCGCGCCCAGCGCATCCGTGTACAGCGCCTGCTCGCCCGAGTACACCTCGATGCCGGCCTCGTTGGCGATGGTCTCGGCGAGCTGGGCGTCGAGCTGCGTCTCTGAGAAGACGGCCTTGGCGCCGGTCTCCTTGATGCTTGCGACCAGTGCGTCGATGGCGGCGGCGCTGACCTCGGCGTTGTCGTCGAAGGCCGGAAGCACGCTGCCGACGATCGTGATGTCATTGGCGGCCGCGAGGTAGCCGAAGGTGTTGTGGTTGGTGATGAGCAGGCGATCTTCGACCGGCACCGTCTCGAATGCCTCGTGCATCCAGGCGTCGAGTGCCGCGAGCTTGTCGGCGTAGGCGGCTGCGTTCTGTTCGATGACGTCAGCCGACTCGGGCGCGGCCTCAGCCAGCCCTGCCGCGATCGTGGCGGTCATCGCCTCGACGTTGTGGGGGTCGGTCCAGATGTGCGGGTCGGTGTGTGCCTGCGGGTCGGCTTCGTCGTCGCTGTGCTCGTGGTCACCGTGGTCTTCGTCGCCGTGATCGTGATCGCTGTGGTCGCCTTCGAGCGGCTGCACGTTCTCGGATGCGTCGATCACCTGGCCGTCGAAGCCGCTCGATTCGAGCACCGGCTGCAGCCAGCTCTCAAGCCCCGCGCCGTTCATGACGAGCACGTCGGCGGTCGCGAGCGCCTGCAGCGACTCGGGCGTCGGGTCATAGGAGTGCGCCGACTCGCCTGGGTCGAGCAGCTGGTGGATCTCGGCAGTGTCGCCGATGACGCTGCTCGTGATGTCTCCCACCTGCGTGGTCGTCGTGACGACCGAAAGCCCGTCGGACTCGACTGCTTCAGCCGAGCATCCGGCCAGTGCCAGCCCGCCGATGGCGATTGCGGCGATCGGAGCCAGAGTTGCGGTGCGCTTGAACTTCACAAGCACACGTTACTCTAAACGATAACCGTTTTCAAAGTCAGGCGAACAGGCCCGCGAGCTCGGCCGCGACATCGGTGACGTCGGAGTAGCCGGGGAACTTCCGCTCGGGGCTGTCGATGCGCTCCTGCTCGGTGACGAGCGCCTTCACGCGGGTGATGTGCACTTCGGCCGGCGTCTCGCGCAGTTCGTGGCCGACGGCCTGCAGCCACGTCTCGGCAGCCGCCTTCAGGGCGACATAGCTCGCGTTGCCCGCTGTCGGCTTCTCGAGGCCCGTCGTCGACACGATCGCGATGCGGCCGGCGGCGGATGCGCCGATCGCCGCTGCGAACGCACGCGTGGTGTTGCGCAGGGCCGTCAGCACGTTTGTCTCGAGCCAGTCGAAGTCTTCGTCGCTCTGGCCCGCGAGGCCTCCCCCGCCGCGCCATCCGCCGACCAGGTGCACGAGCCCGTCGACTGCGCCGAGCTGCTCGGCAAGCTGCTGCACTGCGGCGAAGTCTGCTAGGTCTGCGGCCACGCGCTCGGCGGCCTGCACCTGCTCGAGGCGCTCAGCGCTGCGGCCGACGGCGACGACTTCGTGGCCCGCCTCGGTGAGGGCTGCTGCCGTTGCGATGCCAAGTGCGCTGGTTGCTCCTGCGATGACGACTCTCATGCGTGCCAGCCTAGCTTCAGATTCGAGCGAAGAACGGTGCCGCGAGCGCGGTGCCGGGTGCATTGGCGAGCTGCAGCAGCGGCTCGAAGCGCTCTTCCATGGCGACGCTTCGCAGCATGCCCTCGGCTTTGTCGAGCACCTGCTCGATGCTGGTGATGTTACAACGCGGGTCGGCAACAGAGTCGGTCGTGAACGCTTCAACCCTCGACCCGCTGTGCACCGACACTGTGCCCTCGCCGTGGGCGCTCAGAATCGACTCGTCGACGACCACCTCTGTCTTCTCGAGCAGCGCTGCCAGTGTGGTCTCTGCGCTGGGCTGCGCAAAGAGTCCGTCGAAGGTCATAGAGCCTTGTGTCAGTGTCAGAGCGATGCCGTAGGGAATGCTCAGCTGCCGCTGCCTGAACGTTTCGAGGCGCGACATTCGTGTCTCACCGCACATGTCAGCCACGAGTGGGCTGAGTGTGATGACGATTCGCGAGATCGAGTCGAGGTCGAGCTGCTCGGCCACCAGCCGCCGCTCTGCCAGCTGAATCAGGCGGTGTGAGCTCGCGCAGCTCGGAAACGCCTTGATCGAGGCGTCATAGGCGACCCACCTGTTGCCGAGGTCTGCTGTCAGCGCCTCCGCGTCTGGTTCGCCGGCTGCATAGACCTGCCCGAGCCCGCCCCAGACGTCTTCGAAGATGTCACGCGTGCCCTGCACCCCGTGCTTCGCAAGCCAGGCGCTTTCGGCACCGCTGGCCGCAGCGAGGCCTCCGTGCAGCGACTTGTTGTCACCTCCGCCGGTCTTGAACGACCAGGTGCCGGCCATCATCGACGATGCGATTCCCATTGCGTCAGCGATTCCGGCCGCGTCGAGTCCGAGCAGCTTCGCGCCCGCGGCCGCCGATCCGATCGGCCCGCACACGGGAGTCGAGTGCCACCCGCGCGCATTGAGCTTCGGGTAGCCGCCGAGGTAGAACTGCACACGACGAGCGACCTCGTACCCGAGCGCGACTGCTGTCACCGCCTCGTCGAGCGTTGTCTCTGACTGCGCATCGAGCAGGCCGACGACAGCAGGCACCACGGCAACCCCCGAGTGGTCGCAGCCGCCGGTGTCGTCAAGCTCGAGCACATGCGCAGCGACCCCGTGAGCCATGACCCTGCCGCGCAGACTGCCCTGCCCTGCCTCGCGCATCCGCAATGCTTCAGGGGATGTCGATCCGGCGACGCCCGCAGCGATCGTGTCGACCAGGTGCACCCTGATCTTCTGACGCAGATCGTCGGGAATGTCACCTGCGTGGGTCGCATGGACGAAGGCAGCCAGCCTCTCGACGCGGTTCACTGCGAACGCCCGAGAGCCGCCCAGTCCAGCGTGCATGCCACTTCGTGCATATACGTCGCAGTCTCGAGCACCTCATCGAAGAACACGGCATCGTCGCCGATGCCGGGAGTCGGCGCAGGCCCGATCGGACCGACCAGCACGCTGGGGATTCCGGCGTTTCCCATGTGCGACGTGTCTGCGCCGCAGTAGGAATGCGGATACACGGTTCCGGATTGCGCGAAGGGCTCGCCGAGCGATTCCCGGCGGCGATCGTTGAGGTACTGCTCAAGCTCAGCCGGCAGATTCGCGTTGTATGCCGGAAAGTTGATCTCATTGAGTCGGTACATGTCGGTGCTGCCGCTCTGGAGCGCGACAGAGATGCCAGCGTCGGCCGCGTCTGCAGCGGCCTCAGCGACGATCTCGTCGAAGAAGCGCATCACGTCTTCTGACGAGATGTCGACCGTGTGGCGCACGTCGATGAGCAGCGCAGCCCTGTCGGGCGAGTAGTTGGCGGCATTGAAGGAGTACTCATCGCCTCTTCCAGCGATGAAGCCGCCGATGTTGAACAGCAGCTTTGCCGTCTCGCCGGATCCGAACCTGTCAGCGACCCGCTCGAGCAGCGCAGCCCTCAGGTCGATGGCGACCGGAAGCGGGTTCTTCGCAAGGTGCAGCTTCGAGATGTGGTCGGAGAGCCCCTGCACGACGATGGCGAATTCGATGACGCCCCACGTGTCGGTGACCAGGTTGTCGACGCCGAACGGCTCGGGCACGATCGCGAGGTCTGCGCTCAGCCCGCGCTCGAGGGCGTGCGTCGTGCCGAGACCGCCCTGCAGCTCGCCCGCGACCAGCGCGATCGTGAGATTCGCACGATCGCGCTGGTTCACGAGCGCCTCTGCTGCGAGCAGGATAGACACGAGGCCGCCCTGCATGTTTCGGGCGCCTGCACCGATCAGCAGGTTGCCCTCGAGCCGCGCTTCGAACGGGTCTGTCGTCCAGTTCGAGCGCAGCGGATCGATGTCGAGGTGGCCGTTCAGCATCAGGGTGGGTCGCGAGTCGCTCACATGCGAGGTCGCGATCACCTGAGCCTGGCCAGGCCGCAGCGTCTGCAGTTCAGTCTCGAAGCCCATCTCCGTGAGCCGTGCGTTCGCCCATGCGGCAAGCTCTGCCTCTTCGCCCTTGAAGCTGGGAATCGAGAGCAGCTCGCGCGCGATGGCGAACGCCCGGTCAGGGTCCGGAGCGAATTCGCGGAAGGCTCCGCTCGACTGGTCTGCATTCGTCACGGCCATCGCCCCTATAGGCCTTCGAGGTTGATCGTCACCTGGTCGACGGTCTGTGCGTCGAGGCCCCACTCAGCGGCGATCTCGGCGTACGTGCCATCGGCGATCAGCTCTTCGAGCGCGGTCTGGAACTGCTCGACCATCGGGTCGCCCTTGGGGAATCCGATGCCGTAGAACGCACTGGTGATGGGGTCGCCGACCGGCATGATCTTCTCGTCCTGCGACGCGATGTATGCGATCGCCTCGCTGGTCTGCATCACTGCCTGCGCGCGTCCTTGGCGCAGCTGCAGCAGTGCATCCGGCGAACCGTCGGTGTCGAGCACCGTGATGTCGTCGCCGTCGCAGTTCTCTGCGCTCCAGTCGTTGATCGAACCGGCGTATGTTGAGTTGCGGCTCGCGGCGACTGTGAGGCCGCAGAGGTCTTCGATCCCGCTGATGCCGTGCTCGTCAGCGGTGTCCTTCATGGTGAAGAACTGGAATCCGCTCTCGAGGTAGTCGACCCAGGTCAGGGTCTCCTGTCGCTCGGGGGTGTCGAGCATCGCGCCGAGCACAGCGTTGCTGCGGCCGGAGTTCACGTCCGCCAGGAACTGGCTGAACTCGCTCTCGGCCCACTCGACCTCGACGCCTGCTCGCTCTGCGAGGGCGTTGCCCAGGTCGATGTCGAAGCCGATGAGGTCGCCGCCTTCGACATAGCCCATGGGCGGAAACTGCGTTCCGGTCGAGAAGATGACCGTCTGCGTCGCGTCGTCGCCCGTGGCGTCACCGCTCTGCTCGGCATCTCCGCCGCTGGCACAGCTGGTCAGCAGCAGGGCTCCGATGGCTCCGAAAGCCAAAAGCGTCTTGTTCTTCTTCATTGCACTCTCCTTCGAGTCTTACAGGACGGCATCGAGAAAGTCTCGAGCCCTTGGGTTGGTTGAGTTGAGCACTTCGGTCACGGTGTCGTCGAGCACGACCTTGCCTTCGTCCATGAACACGATGCGGTCGGCGACTTCGCGCGCGAATCCGATCTCGTGCGTGACGACGACCATCGTCATGCCGCTCTGAGCGAGCGACTTCATCACGTGCAGCACTTCTCCGACGAGCTCAGGGTCGAGGGCAGAGGTGGGTTCGTCGAACAGCATCACCGTCGGCTCCATGCTGAGTGCACGGGCGATGGCGACTCGCTGCTGCTGCCCGCCGGACAGAGCGTTGGGGTAGTTCTTCGCCTTGTCTGACAGGCCGACTCGCTTCAGCAGCTCGAGCGCCTTGCGCTTCGCCTCTGCCTGCGAGACACCGAGCACCTGGACAGGTCCTTCGGTCACGTTCTCGAGCGCGGTCCGGTGGCCGAATAGGTTGAATCGCTGGAACACCATGGCCAGCTTCGTGCGCTGCTTCGCGAGCGCCGCACTGGAGAGCTCGCGCAGAACGCCGTTCTCCTCCTTGTAGCCGATGAGATCGTTGTCGATCCAGACGGCCCCTTCGTTGGGGCGCTCGAGGTGGTTGAGGCAGCGCAGCAGCGTGCTCTTGCCGGATCCGGATGGGCCCAGGATGCAGACGACCTCACCCTGCTTCACCTGCAGGCTCACGTCGTCGAGTGCCCGGAAGTCGCCGAAGTCCTTGGTGATGTTGCGCGCATCCACAATGTAGTCATTGGACTCTCGCATGGTCATGCTCCCGTCTTGTGTCGGTTCTTGGGCTTCTTCTTGGTCACGGTGCGAACCGTTCCCTTCGAGAAGTAGGTCTCAATACGGCCCTGCACCGACGTCAGCACAGTGATCACGATGAGGTACCAGAAGGCGGCGACGATCAGCAGCTCCATGACCTGACCGTTGACGAAGTAGATCGTCTGCACGTTGTAGAGCATCTCCGAGAACTGGATCGCCGAAGCCAGCGACGTCAGCTTCACCATGCTGATGAAGTAGTTGCCGACGGGCGGGATGATCACTCGCATCGCCTGAGGAAGCACGACTCGGGCGAGCACCTGCGAGTACTTCATGCCGATCGATTCAGCAGCTTCGACCTGCCCCTGGTCGACCGAGATGATGCCTGCACGCACGACCTCTGCGACGTACGCCGCCTGGCACAGGCCGAGGCCGAGTGCCGTGGCCAGCAGAGGCGTCATGATGTCGATCGTGTTGACCGAGAGCACGCCTGGGATGCCGAGTGTCGGGAAGATCAGTGCGAGGTTGTACCAGAGGTAGAGCTGGAGCAGCTGCGGGATGCCTCGGAAGAACCAGATGTAGAACTTGCTGACCCGCTGCAGAACGGCGTTGGGTGTGATGCGCATGATCGCCATGCCGGTTCCGACGACAATCGCGATGCCCATCGCCAGGAATGTCATCCAGACCGTGTTGAGCAGACCCTCGAACACGGCTGGGCTGAACAGGTACTGGCCGACCGTCGACCAGTTGATGTTTCCCTGGATGAAGCCGACCACGACGAAGACGAGGAAGGCGATGGCCACGACCGCAGTCGCCCACTGGACGATGACCGGACGCTTCTTGCGTTCGAATGCGGCGACCTGACTGCGTGTGTCGACCGCTGCTGTGAGTCCCTCGGCAGTCATGCGCTACCGCCCTCCTTCGTGTCCGGCGGCATCCGCTGCCACGGCTTCGCGTGCTGTCACGATCTGCTCGCGGACGCGATCCGGGTGTGTTGATCCGCGTGCTGACCGGTGCCCGATCGAGCCCTCGACGGTCAGGCCCTTGATGTACTCGAGGTCGAGTCGCTCGTCGATCTCGCCGAGCAGGTCGGCTTCGATCTCTGGGATGTCGATGCCGCGCTCCTCGCATGCCTTGACCAGTGCGCCGACGATCTCGTGGGCCTCCCTGAAGGGAACGCCTGCAAGGCTGAGGCGGTCGGCGACATCGGTCGCGAGCGTGTAGCCCCAGGTCGCCTGGCGGCGCATCACATCGGCCTGCACGTGCATCGACTGCACTGAGCCGGTCAGGGCAGGAAGCACGAGGTGCACGAGGTCGACCGCGTGCAGCACCGCGTACTTGTCTTCGAAGAGATCGCGGTTGTATGCGAACGGAAGACCCTTCTGAATCGAGATCGCGCCGGTGAGGATGCCGAGCATGGTGCCGGCCTTGCCCCTCGAGAGCTCTGCGATGTCGGGGTTCTTCTTCTGCGGCATGATCGAGCTGCCCGTCGACCACGAGTCGTCGAGCCTGATCCAGCCGAACTGCTGCGACGACCACAGGATCTGCTCTTCGGCGAAGCGCGAGATGTGCGTCATGAGCTGCGTCAGGATGAAGACGAACTCCGAGACGTGGTCGCGCGCTGAGACTGCGTCGATCGAGTTGTCGAAGCTGCGGTCGTAGCCGAGGTCAACTGCCATAGCGTCAGTGTCGCGAGTGACACCCGAGCCCGCCAGCGCAGCCGCGCCGAGCGGCGAGACAGCGTGCCGCGCATCCCACGTGGCAAGTCGGTCGAGGTCGCGCAGCAGCGGAAACACGTGCGCCATGAGCTGGTGGCCGAAGGTGATGGGCTGCGCGGCCTGCAGGTGCGTGAACCCGGGGCACACAGTCTCAGCGTGCGCTTCTGCCTGCTCGATGAAGGCATTGGCCAGGTCGCGGACCTCGGCACGGATGATTCCGGCCTCACGGCGCATGAACAGCCGGAGGTCGTTCGCGGTCTGGTCGTTGCGTGAGCGACCGGCGCGCAGCTTGCCGCCGACGTCGCCAGCTCGTCTGATGAGCTCCTGCTCGATGAATCCGTGCACGTCTTCAGCCGCCGGGTCGCGAAGCAGCGAGCCGTTCTGCCAGTCGGCGCGGATGCCCTCAAGATGCTCGAGGATCACATTCGATTCGCCGGCGGTCAGGAGGCCGACGCGCTCGAGCTCACGGCAGTGCGCGATGCACCCCTGGATGTCGTCGCCCAGCAGGCGGAAGTAGTAGTCAGGGGACTTCGAGAGTGCTCGGAGTGCGGGGGCGGGCTCACCCGCGAAACGTGCGCCCCAGAGGGCACCACCGCGAGTCTCGCTGTCAGATTCAGTCATGCTGCAACCTCATCGGTTCGTTGCACGGGGACCGTGCTGGGCTTCTTTGCCCTGCGGATGGAGATCCGAGGGGAAACGAACATGTTCGCTTCGTTGCCCAACTACAACAGGGCGGCAGTTGGGTCACCAAGCCGATCGCCCCATTTGGTGGCGATGTCACTCGCGAATGACTGCAGCGAGTGCAAGTGCACACGCTGCGATATGACCGGTTACGACGACAGTGAGATGTAGATCCACGCGGCGTCGCGCGGCACCGTGGGGTCGTATCCGGTGACGTCGAAGAACGTCTTGAGGCGCTTGATGACCGTGTTGCGGTGGCAGTACAGCCGCTCTGACGTGACCTTCACAGACCCCGTGCGCATGTACTCGCGCGTGCATTCCAGGATGAGCGATCGGTCGGACTCGGGCAGCTCTTGCAGCGTGTTTCGGATGTGCGCCGAATGCCGCGGGAACACCCTCGCCATGTGCTTTCGCGCAGCCGTTGCCCACACGTCGCGCTCGGTCGCGAAGATGATCGGCTTGCTCGGAACATGCTGTGCGATCTCGAGTGCGACCTGCACGGCATGCGGAATGCCGGCGACTCCCGAGACATCGCCCACATAGCCGCCGCGTCCGCCGGCCTCTCGGCGCCACTTTCCGGGCACTGCCTGCTCGCGGAACAGCACGACCGCGTGCATGCTCTGAAAGATGAACACGCGCTCGTCAGTGCCGTACCGCTTCATGAGCGATGGGATCGCGTCGCCGACGGCCGCGATCACCTCGTAGTTCGCGTGGGTGCGCAGGCCGAGCCTGCTCGAGATGAAGTCGATGTCGTTCTCTGTCAGGGGGTCGTCGCTGAACAGGCGGGCGACGATCCTCGACCGGTACTCGTCGGAGTGAACATCAAGACTGATCGCGGCATCCTGATACGCGTCTCGCAGGGCGTCGATGTGGGCCTCGACAGTGTCGAGCACGAGCGTCGCGTGGTCGGCAGCCAACGTGACTCCCGCCTCGTCGGCAATAGCCTGCAGCCTGTGCAGCAGGATGCGGAAGTCGAGTCGCATGGCCCGCAGGAGCGACGGGAGCGGCACGCCCTGCTGAGCCCGTCGCGTTGCGAGGCGCTCCAGATGACCAAGGGATTGGGGTGGTTCAGGGGCACCGAGCAGCCTGGCGATGTGCAGCTCGAGGGTCTCGGTGGCCGTTGTCCGCAGATCGCTCGAAGCGATTCGGTACTGCACGTACCAGTCCTTGTCGCTGATCTCGTCGACGAACTCGTCAGCCAGCATCGGGATCTCGCCCTGCAGCTGC
Source organism: Agrococcus casei LMG 22410 (assembly GCF_900163565.1). Classification (GTDB taxonomy): domain Bacteria; phylum Actinomycetota; class Actinomycetes; order Actinomycetales; family Microbacteriaceae; genus Agrococcus; species Agrococcus casei. The sequence goes on along the minus strand of NZ_FUHU01000003.1, from coordinate 76,795 downwards.
TGCAGAATCTCGCTCCAGCCACGAGCGGCATCGGAGCCTGCATCGGGTCGAATCGGCGAGAAACTGGTCATGCGTCACCACACTATCGGTGGACATCCAATAGTTTTGGAATCCAAGCAATAGTGACGGACTGTCACTGTCGCCCGTGTCTCTTCGCTCAGGCGAAACGTCTGCTTGTCGCCCCTGATCCATTGCCCGAGGGAACTTCCTTCAGCCGGCGAGAGTGGCCCCCGCACGTCACAATTGCGTCGACCTTCACGGTAAACGAGCCACAGTCCACTCTGTGTCAGACGGTGCGCCGGATCGCCTCATCGGGCACGAGCTCGAACAGCCGAAACCAGCGTCCCGTCGGCGAGAGCCTCGCGAGCACCGGCATGAAATGCGGATCTGAAACGTGTCCGTCGAAGTCGATCTCGTCGACGCCCCTGGCTGCAAGCCGACTGAGCGCCTCGTGCACGCACGCGGCCACTGCCGCTTCGCCCAGCTGCTGCTCTCGGCTCGTCGTCTCGGTCACGATCAGCGGGCGCTCGTCTTCGGCATAGACCATGGCACTGGCCGCAATCTGCCCCGCCTCATCAAGAGCGAACACAGTCGCTTCGATATTCAGGTCTTCCCACAGCCCGTCGTTCACGGCGCTGGCGAAACCTGGCCCGACCGGGCTCCAGTGCTCGTGAGTCCATTCGTAGGTCTCGGCATTCGCGGTCTCGACGTCTTGAACTGACAAGGCGGATGCCGAGACCAGCGATCCTCGCCAGTGCTGACCCAGCGCCGAAAGGCTGTGACGCCGCGACACGCTCACCGTGAACGGCGGCACGACCTGCACGGTCCGGGCGCCCAGAGCATCCGCGAAGGCAAGCCCGACATCGCCCTCGAACCCACGATTCTTGAGTGGCAGATTCTCGTGTCTGAGGCTCGCGAGATGATGCACCATCGTCGTGCCCAAGCCCTCGCGCCTGCGGTCAGGCACCACCGCAACATCCAGCCAGTATGCGTTGCCGTGCATGCGAGAAGTCCACATCATGCCGACTGCGACAACACGATCTCCTGCGTCGACGGCTACGGCTGACCGCGTGTGGGCATCCCGCCACCTGTCCACGCGCAGGCCGAGATCGTCAGACCAGCCCGCCGCCATCGCGATGTCGGCTTCGGCCAGGGGTCGGAATCGCACAGTGCCCCCGCAGTCAGTCGAGCAGCAGCGCAGGCTCTTCGAGAATCGACGCGACATCGGCCACGAAGCGGCTCACGATGTCGCCGTCGATCGCTCGGTGGTCGAACGAGCCGCCCACAGTCGTGACGAAGCGCGGACGCACCTCGCCGTCGACGACCCAGGGCTTCTGCTTGATCGTGCCGAGCGCCATGATCGCCGTCTCGCCAGGGTTCAGAATCGGCGTGCCGGTGTCCATGCCGAATACGCCGATGTTCGTGATCGTGATCGTGCCGCCCTGCATGTCTGCCGGCTGCGTCTTGCCGTCGCGGGCAGTCGTCGTGAGGTTCTGCAGCGCCTTCGCGAGCTCGAGCAGCGACATGTCCTGCGCGTCTTTCACGTTCGGCACGAGCAGTCCACGAGGCGTGGCTGCCGCGATGCCGAGGTTGACGTAGTGGTGCACGACGAGCTCGTCGCCCGTGAACGTCGAGTTGACATGCGGGTTGCGTCGAACAGCCCACAGAATCGCTTTGGCCATGATCAGCAGCGGCGACACCTTGACGTCTGCGAAGTCGACCGATTTCTTGAGGCGCGCCACGAACTCCATCGTTCGCGTCGCATCGACATCGACGAACACCGACACGTGCGGCGCGGTGAACGCCGAGTCGACCATGCCCTTGGCGATCGCCTTGCGCACACCTTTGACGGGAATCCGCTCATCGCGCTCCCCCGACCACTCGGGCGCCTCGAGGTTCTTGAACACGCTGGCCTGCTTGGCAGCACCGACGACGTCTTCGCGGGTCACCTCACCGGCGACACCGGTGCCCTCCACCTGCGCGAGGTCGACATCCAGGTCTTTCGCGAGCTTGCGGATGGGCGGCTTCGCGATGACTGGCGACGCACCGACCGCAGGCATCGACTTCGGAACCTCGGGTCGCTTCGCCTCGGGCGGATTCTGCACCGTGCGCGGCTTGCGTCGCCTGGTCGAGGGCGCGTCGCGCACGCCGTAGCCGACGAGCACCGCACCGCCGCCCTCGCCCTCGTCTGAAATGGTCTGCAGGGTATCGCTCTGCGCATCCGTCATCTCGTCGTCGCCGCCGATTCGAATGACCGGTGACCCGACAGCCACGGTGTCGCCGACCTCAGCCAGCAGCTCGTCGACGACGCCGGCAAACGGACTCGGCAACTCGACAAGAGACTTCTCGGTCTCGATCTCGAGGATCACGTCGTTGACCGCAACCGTGTCGCCCTTGGCAACACGCCACGTGACGATCTCGGCCTCTGTGAGGCCTTCGCCGGGATCCGGCAGCAAGAACTCTGGCATGGTGATCCTCCTAGTAAGCCAAGACCCGATCGACCGCGTCAAGCACGCGATCGGCATCGGGCAGATAGATCGACTCGAGCTGTGACGGCGGGAACGGTGCGTCAAACGCGCTCACCCGCAGCACGGGAGCCTCAAGCGAGTAGAAGCAGCGCTCCATCAGTGTTGCGGCTACCTCTGACCCGATCGACGCGTGGCCCGGCGCCTCCTGCGCCACGACGCAGCGGCCGGTCTTGCGGAGGCTGTCGACAACGGGCTGATAGTCGACGGGCGCCACCGATCGCAGGTCGATGACTTCGCACGAAATGCCCTCACCCTCGGCGATCGCGGCGGCCTGCAGCAGCACGTGCACCATCGCTGAATGGCCGACGAGCGTGACCTGTTCGCCCGGCTTCGCAACGACCGAAGCGTGCAGCGGATGCGCGGGCGCAGTCGTGTCGACCGCACCCTTCGTCCAGTACTTGGCCTTGGGCTCCATGAAGATGATCGGGTCGTCTGACTCGATCGCCTGCCGCATCATCCAGTAGGCGTCGTTGGCGGTCGAGGGTGCGACGACGCGCAGCCCTGCCGTGTGGGCGAAGTAGCCCTCAGGCGACTCCTGATGGTGCTCGATCGCGCCGATGTGCCCGCCGTGCGGGATTCGGATGACGACCGGGAACGGCTGCGTGCCGCGGTGCCGGTTGGTGAGCTTGGCAAGCTGCGACACGATCTGGTCGAAGCCCGGGTAGACGAAGCCGTCGAACTGGATCTCGCACACCGGCCGGTATCCGCGCATCGCGAGGCCGATCGCGGTGCCGATGATGCCCGACTCGGCAAGGGGCGTGTCGAGCACGCGGCGGTCGCCGAAGTCTGCCTTGAGGCCGTCGGTGACACGGAAGACGCCGCCGAGGTCGCCGATGTCCTCGCCCATCAGCACGACCTTGTCGTCGGCCGTCATGGCGTCGCGCATCGCCAGGTTCAGGGCGCGAGCGATCGGAAGCTGCTCAGTCATGCGTCACCCCCGAAGCTTGCCTCGAAGCGCGCAAGCGCGAGCTTCTGCTCTTCGAGCGACTCGTTGCCCTCGCTGAACACGAAGTCGAAGATCTCGTCGCTCGACGGCGAGCCCGCGGTCATCGTGTAACCGCGCACTGCGGCCGCGGCATCCCGAGCCTCTTCGTCGACACTGGCGATCTGCGCATCCGTGGCACCGCGCGAACGCAGGTGTGCGCGCATCCGCTCGATCGGGTCACGCTGCCTCCACGCCTCTTCTTCGTCGCGGGTGCGGTAGCGAGTGGGGTCGTCGCTCGTGGTGTGCGCGCCCATGCGATAGGTGTCGAGCTCGAGGTACTGCGGGCGGTTCTTGGTGCGAGCCTCGTCGAGCATCTGGCGAGCGACGGCATACGAGGCGAGCACATCGTTGCCGTCGACCTCTGCCGCATCGAGTCCGAAGCCGGATGCGCGGGTCGCCAGCGAGGTGCGCGACTGTGTCGAAGACGGCACAGAGATGGCCCACTTGTTGTTCTGCACCATGAACAGCGTCGGCGTCTCGTAGGTGTTCGCGAAGACGAGGCCCTCGCTCGCGTCGCCCTGGCTCGATGCGCCGTCGCCGTAGCAGATGACGACTGCCTCGTCACGGTCGACGTCGCCGCTGCCGCTTTCCTCATCGAACCGGATGCCCATCGCGTAGCCGGTGCCGTGCAGGGCGTGCGTGCCGATCACCAGCGAGTAGAGGCGGCAGTTCTGGGTCTCTGCGGGATTCCAGCCGCCGTGCGTCGAACCGCGGAAGATGTCGATGATCTGCTCGAACCGAACGCCGCGCATCCGCGCCATGAGGTGCTCGCGATAGCTCGGAAACAGGGTGTCCTGCGGGCGCATGGCGAAGCCGACGCCGGCCTGGCCGCCCTCCTGGCCGAGCGAGGGAGCCCAGAGGCCGAGCTTGCCCTGCCGCTGCAGGTTGCCGGCCTCGGTGTCGAGCGCTCGAGTCACGACCATCTCGCGCAGCATGCCGAGCCTGGTCTCGTCGTCGAGGGCGTCGGCGACAGCCCAGTGGCGTTCGTTCTCGTCGCTGCGCACCTCAGTGCCGTCGGCAGCCAGCAGTTGCGTTCGCGTCATGAGAGTCGGCTGATCTCCTCTGCTGCGTCGATGACGCGCTGCTTCGACTTGGGGTCGCCGATCGAGATGCGCACGCCCTCCGGGAACGCGCGGGCGACGATGCCGTGGCGCGCAAGCACTTCCTGCACGCGTTCGGGGTCGACACCGGATGCGGCGATCCAGATGAAGTTGCCGTGCGGCTTGGGCAGCTGCACACCGCGTGAAGTGAGCTCTTCGAAGATGTCAGCTGCCTGGTCGGCGATCGACTCGACGCGTGCGAACACCTCGCCAGCCGACTCGAGTGCCGCGAGCGCCGCGCGCTGGGCGATGTTGTCGACGGCGAACGGTGCGACCGTGTTGAAGGCCGCGTTCAGGATGCGCGGGTCGCCCATCGAGTAGCCGACACGGAGGCCTGCGAGGCCGTATGCCTTCGAGAAGGTGCGCAGCACGACCACATTCTGGTGCTCGGCCTGGGCTGCGATGCCGTCGACCGTGGGCTCCTGCACGAACTCGATGTACGCCTCGTCGAGCAGCACGAGCACGTGGTCGGGCACGCGCGCGACGAAGTCGTCGAACTGCTGCTGCGTGATGATGTTGCTCGTGGGGTTGTTGGGCGAGCAGACGATGACGACCTTGGTGTTCTCGGTGATCGCGTCGATCATCGCGTCGAGGTCGTGAGCGCTGTCGGGCAGCAGCGGCACCTGCACCGAGGTCGCACCGGCGAGCTGGGTCAGCAGCGGGTAGGCCTCGAACGAGCGCCACGCGTAGACGACTTCGTCGCCGGGGCCGGCCACCGCACTGATCAGCTGCTGCAGGCCCATGACCGAGCCGTGCGTGATCACGATGCGCTCATGGTCGACTTGGTAGAGCCTGCTGAGCGCCTCGCGAAGAGGACGCGCATCCGGAATGGGATACAGGTTCATGGATGCCGCGGCCGCCGTGATCTCGTCGATCACTGCCTGCAGGGGCGGGAAGGGGTTCTCGTTGCTCGAGAGCTTGAAGGCGTCTGCGGGTGCCGGCTTGCCTGGACGATAAGCCGGAAGCCGGTCGATTGACTCGCGAATTCGTACTGCCACGGGTCAAGGCTATGCCCTTTCACGCCGCGAAAGAAGCATATGCAGTGTCACAATGGCTGTATGCGCTTCACGCTCAGAGTCGTCTTCACTGCCATTGCCACGTGGCTAGTCAGCATGCTCCTGCCCGGTCTCAGCATCGTGAACTTCGGCGGAGAGCAGTGGCAGCTCGCCCTGACCTACCTTGCTGTGGCATTCGCATTCGGCATCATCAACGCCACCCTCGGCAACCTGATTCGCATCGTGGCGTTCCCGATCTATCTGCTCACGCTCGGCATCGTGTCGTTCTTCGTGAACGGCCTGCTGCTCATGATCGTGCACTGGATCTCAGAGGGCCTCGGCTGGGGCCTGCGCATCGACAGCTACCTCTGGGGCATCCTCGGGGCGTTCCTCATCGCGATTCTGACGGGTCTGATCACGCTGATCACGCGCCCCATCTTCGGCAAGCGCCGCCAGCGCAAGCGCTGATCAGAAGCCTGGCCCACTCAGCATTGCTGTGACCATCTTCAGCTGACCCTCGGAGCTGTACTCGAAGTGCAGGAAGCGGTCGTCGACGGCGAACACGTCGAACGCACCGCCTGAGCGCGCCGGCTCACCGAAGTGCTCGGCGACATCTGCGCGCCCAGCAGTCGAAAGCCGCAGGCCGCTGATCAGCTGGTCTGGCGCCGGATAGGCGTCGACACGCTCTGTCGGCTGGATGAACACGAAGACGGCAACCGCCTGCGGCTCGTCGCCCTCGTAATTCACCGAGACGCCGCCTTCGGGAAAGGTGATGAAGAGGTCGCCTTCGGGCATCGTGTCCTGCGTGAATGTCGGCCCCGCGAGGCGCTGCACGGCGAAGCCGGCCTCAGAGTAAATGCCCTCGCCGAGAGCGGCCAGGAACACGCCAATGTCGTCCGACGCTTCTGCTGCTGCGGGTTCGGTGTCGTCAGCATCCGCAAGCGGCCAGCGGCTGCGCAGGTCGTCGATGTCGCCTCGCACGAAGTCTTCGGCAACTCCGAGGGCGTCGTCTCGCTCAACGGCCACCGTTGCGAACTGCTCAGCGTCTTCGGTGACGTTCTCGAAATCGGCCCATCCGGCGCCGAATGTCACCGCCCATCCGTGTTCGTCCTCGATGCTGACCGTGGCGAAGTCTTCGTCGGGACCCACATCGGCGACCGCATCAAGGAGCGGGCCGAATGCCGAGAGTTCTGGGCTGTCTGCGCTCTGCACGCCGTATCGATCGGTGAACCAGTAGTTGCGACTCATCGCTTTCCCCTCGCTGTCGAACGCCCCGCCAACCAGTTCCGGTTCGTGGTTACGCCGCCGTGGCGCGATCGACCATCATGTGCGCGAACGCTATCGGGTCAGCGGGCTCGTCGTGCTGGGCATACTCCACCTGATACTGCTGCCAGGCTGCTGCCAGCGTCTCTTTGGAGTCAGCAGGCATGCCCATGGAGCGCTCAACGACTTCCTGCCAGGTGCCCTGCTCGATGTCAAGTGCGTCTGCCAGCATGGGAGCCTGTTCACTGAGCGACTCAGCCGTCTTGCCGTCGAGAACACCGATCGCGTCGAGGACATACGAGTCCATCAGTCGCAGCATCGGGTTTCCGTCATAGCGGTCTTCGTGACTCATGCATTGCCCCCCAGGTGTTCATCGGCTCGTGCGGCTGTTTGCTCGGTGAAAGCCTAACGCCCTCGGCTCACTTCTTGCCCCAGAAGAAGAAGCCGCCCTTGTTGCCCGGATGGAAGATGTTCCACCACCGCGAGCCCGGCGTGTGCTGGTTCTTGAGCACGAGTTCCATCACGCCATTGCGACCGCCTACAACGCCCGGGTGCGCGTGGTTCCAGATGAACTCGTTGGGATCGGGGTTTTTGCGGCCACCAGTTCGGTCGACCCGTGTTTCGATATCAGGGTCGATGGAGCTCAGCCGTTCACGCAGCTCCTTGTTGTTCTTCATCGCGTTCTCGAGAGCCTCGTTGGATCTGTTGAAGTGAACGCTTCGGCTGCGGGGCCAGTCAGTCTTCTTGAGCGTGAACTCAAAGTGCACGTCGTACTCGTTCGGGCCGTTGGGGTTGTTCTTCTGACCGGGAGCACGACCGCGCTTCTTGAGGTTCGGGTCGGTGTTGTCGAGCTTCTTCGTGCCCGATGCGGATCGCCGAGCGTGACTGGCCAGATCGTCTGTCTTGCCCTTGATCGCGGGACCGGCATCGCCGATGTTCTTGAGCAGCGGACGCGCTGCACGCTGCGCGATCTCCTTCATTTCTCTGCCGATGCTCATGGTTACACCCCTGTGAAAATCTCGAGTGAGCTCATCTTGGTCGTGAAGTCGTCCGAGACGCGTTCAAAGTCGGTACCGGCCGAATCCATGTCGCTCGCGATCTGCTCGAGAGCCTCGACGTCAGCCTGGTACGAAGTCGGGTCACCGGCCACGTTCTGCGTGACGGGTGAGTCGAGGATTCGACCGATGAGGGTCGACATGCCATTTGCGATCTGGTCCTCGAAGATGTCCATGACCTGCAGCAGGATCTGCTCGATGATCACGTTGACCGCGAAAGTCATCGCCTTCTTGCGGGCTGCGATCAGCGCGACGTTTGCTGCAGCGCCGAGACCGAAGGTCACGAACGAGCTGGCGACGGCCGCAGCGATCTGAGCTGCCGTGATGACGAGCTCGGCGATCACCTTCAGCTTGAGCGCCTCGACCGTCGAAGCGATCAGCTCCATGCCGACCGCGGCAGGATCCAGCAGCTCGACCAGCTTGTTGAGGTTGCTCGTGCGATTCTCGGTCCAGGCCTCTTGCACTGCAGAGGAAGCCTTCGACTCGAACGCAGTTGCGATGTCGCTTGTGACTGAGCCTTCGACCTTGTTGAGCATCGAAGTCAGGTCTTCGTCGAACTGCCGCACGTAGTCGGCAGCAAGGCGAAGTTCGTCCTCATCGATCTCGGGCCAGTCGAAGCCAAGCATGTTGAGCACCCACGACAGCTCGCCGGGCAAATTGATCGCCATAGTCTTTCCTCCAATGTAAGACAGTAGGCGAGCAACCTTGAGAGCGCACCGAGTAGAAGTCCCCGTGTGCGTTGTGTCTGAGCTAGGCAATAGCCTGCGACGCGGCTGAGCGGGTCAGAACAGTGATCTTCCTGCGCGAGATGATCGAGGCGACTGGCCTCTAGTCAGCCTTGCGCATACAGCGTTGAGCGCCTCAGGGCATGCGGTCGACGAGGCCGCCGGCGATGCCCGTGTACGTGTGGGGCGTCAGGTCGCGCAGGCGAGCCTTCGCGTCGTCTGAGATCTCGAGACCGTCGACGAACGAGACGAGATCGGATGCGCCGATGCGGTGTCCGCGCGTGAGTTCCTTCAGCAGGGCGTAGGGGTCGCTGATCGATGAGCGGCCTGCCAGCACCTCGGCGCGGATGACGGTCTGAATCGCCTCGGCCAGCACCTCCCAGTTGCCGTCGAGATCCGCCGCCAGCGCATCCGCATTGATGCTGAACTCGCGAAGGCCCTTCGCAAGATTGTCGAGCGCCAGCATCGAGTGACCGAAGCCCACGCCGATGTTGCGCTGCGCCGACGAGTCGGTGAGGTCGCGCTGCAGGCGGCTCGTGACGAGCGTCTCGGCCAGCGAGTCGAGCACTGCGCTTGCGAGCTCGAGGTTCGCCTCGGCGTTCTCGAAGCGGATCGGGTTGATCTTGTGCGGCATCGTCGACGAGCCCGTCGCGCCCTCGACGGGAATCTGCGTGAAGTACCCCATCGAGATGTACGTCCAGATGTCGGTTGCCAGGTTGTGCAGAATGCGGCCGGCGTGCGACATGCCCTGGTAGAGCTCTGCCTGCCAGTCGTGCGACTCGATCTGCGTCGTGAGCGGGTTCCAGGTGAGGCCGAGCCCAGCGACGAACTCGGTCGCGAGCGCGGGCCAGTCGACTCCCGGATGCGCGATCTCGTGCGCAGAGAACGTTGCGGTGGCGCCGGCGAACTTGCCGAGCGGCTGCACCGATGCGATGCGGTCGCGCTGACGCGAGAGGCGCCACGCGAAGACGGCGAACTCCTTGCCGAGCGTGGTCGGCGTTGCGGGCTGGCCGTGCGTGTGCGAGAGCATCGGCTGGTCGCGGTGCTCGGTCGCGAGCGCGCGCAGCTGCTCGATGACGCCGTCGAAGCGCGGCAGCCACTCGTCGCGGACTGCCGCGTCGATCGTCAGGGCATAGGAGAGGTTGTTGACATCCTCGCTCGTGCAGGCGATGTGCACTGCCTCTGCGTGCGACGACAGGCCCATCCGCTGCAGCTGCTCGCGCACGAGGTACTCGACGGCCTTCACGTCGTGGCGGGTGACGCGCTCTTTCTCGGCGAGCCAGTCGATCTCGTCCTGCCCGAATGCCGCGGCCCAGTCGCGCAGCGTCTGAGCATCGGCGTCTTCGATCGCCGGGGTGCCGAAGAGCGAGTTGGATGCGCAGAACAGCAGCCATTCGACCTCGACGTGCACGCGGGCACGGTTCAGACCCGCCTCTGAGAGGTGATTGCCGATCGCGCCGACCTGCGATGCGTATCGACCGTCGAGGGGCGAGATCGGCTGGGCGGGAAACGTCATGCTTGCTCCTGTGTGTTGCTGCCGTTGGCCGGCGTGGGCGCGCGAAGCGCGGGCTTGATCTGCTTGAAGAGTCTGCGGCTGGCTGATTCGATCTGGTGCAGCACGTCGACGAAGAACTCTTCGTCAGAGTAGTAGGGATCGGGCACGTCGAGCGTCTCGGCGTCATGCTCGAACGACATCAGCAGCTTGATCTTCGACTTCTGCTCGGGCGTGGCCATCGTGAGCAGCACGCGCTCCTGCCCGCGGTCGAGCGCGATGACCAGGTCGAACAGGTCGAACCAGTCGCGCTGGAATCGCTTGGCTCTGTGACCCTCGGCGTTCAGGCCGATGCCCGCGAGCGCACGCAGGGTTCGCGGGTCGGCAGGCTCGCCCACGTGGTAGTCGCCGATGCCGCCGCTGGCCACGATCAGGCGGTCGCTGACACCCTTCTTCTCGGCGCGGGCGCGGAGCACCGCTTCTGCCATCGGAGAGCGGCAGATGTTGCCGGTGCAGACGAACGCGATGCGAAAGGCATCGGACTCGGCCAACTGACGCTCAAGTGTCACTCCCCCATTCTGTCAGGTTCCCAGTGACTCGTCACCGGGTCTTTGGCACAATGGGTGACGCAGACATCCTTTGGAGGATCACGTGAACGAGCCGAATCTCGACATGGACCAGCTCATCGAGCTGAGCGGCAAGATCGGGGCCATCCTCGCGACACCCGACGACCTGAGCCCTGCAGAGCAGCAGGAGCGCCTTCGAGCACTCAACCTGCCCTCGCAGGCCGACCTCGAAGAGCTGCAGGTCGCGTACGAGCAGAAGTGGCAGGATGCCCAGGCCGATCTCGAGTCTCGCCTGAGCGCACTTCGCTCGCGCACCGACGCGATCGTCAAAGACATCGAAGACGACGACGAAGAGGACGAGGGCTCCGACGGCGAAGACACCGCTCCTCCCTCGTCGCCCGCCTACGGCACCGACTAGTCGCAGGTCGCTCCCCACAGGAGCAGGTCTCCACAACTGCGTCTGAACGGATGCGCGGGTGCCGCCGTGCGCCGCACCATCGTCTTCATGACGCACACACCAGTCTCCTCTCGGCCGGTCGAACTCGATCAGGCAGCAGCCCTGCTGCACCAGTGCAAGGCCGCGCTCGAAGGCGCGAGTCGCCACATGCCGGTGATGGCAGTCGACTGGTTCGGCCCCGCGAGCGATCTCTGGCGGACTCGGTCCGATCAGCTGCGCACCGAGATCGACGAGGCTGTCGATGCCGCCCGGATCGCAGCCGAGCAGATCCAGGTCGTGCCGTGAGCGCCTACGGCTCAGGCGACGCAACCCACGAAGTCCTCGCGAGCGCCCTGTTCAATACGGTCGACGGTGTGCTTCGTGCGCGCTCGATGGCGCTCGCCGCCCCATCGTGCGCAGCGGCCGCCCCGGGCGTGGGGCCAGCAACGCTCGCCGATCGGCAGGTCGAGCTGGTCGTGACGCTCGCAGATCAGCTCGCGAGGCGGCTGGCGACGCACGCCTTCGCGACCCGTTGGGCGGGGGCCGCCTACAGTGACGCCGAGGCGTTCGTGCATGCGCAGATCGACTCGCTGTCAGACGTGGTCGGCTCGTTCATGGGCACCATGCTTCGGCCGCTCGTGCTCGGCGCGCTGCTCGGAGGCGCCGGCCTCACCGGGTGGGCGGCTGCGCTCGGCTGGGCGTTCGACCAGGTGCTCGCGAATCCCATCGCCGGGCCCATCCTGCAGCAGGTCATCAACCCGGTGCAGGCGCTGCTCGACTCTGCGTGGCAGACGCTGCAGTCAGCCTTCGGGCCCTACCTCGGCCAGATGCTCATGGCCGCAGTCGAAGACCCGACCCTGGTCGACATCGGCGGCTGGATCGCCAGTGGCGTCGACAACTTCGTGCTGTCGACCTTGGGCGGCGTGCCGTACGGGGGCGAAGACATGGATGGCATCAAGACGATCCTCGCGCTGCTGCTGCCCATCGCCACGGGAGGCACACGGCTGGGCATGAACCGCATTACGCCCCGTCAGACCGAGGCCACGAGTCACCATGCTTCGGCCGACGCACCGGAGCCCGTCGCCGGCTACGCAGACGGCTTCGACCAGATCGTCTCGCAGGCCGACGACATCGTGATCAACGCCTACGAGATGCCCGACGGCAGCATCCGCTACCAGGTGTTCGTGCAGGGAACCCAGAACTGGTCGATGGGCGACGGCGAATCCGCGTTCGATCTGCAGTCGAACCTCGAGAATGCCGCGAGCGCCGATCAGCTCTACGGCACAGCATTCGGACTCGAGCAGGCGATGCTGGATGCGGGCATCCAGCCAGGCGACGACGTCGACCTCTTCGGGTACTCGCAGGGAGGCATGGCAACCACCCTGGTCGCCGCGAACGGCACCTTCAACGTGAACTCGCTGACCACCTATGGGGCGCCGACGGGCTGGGTCGACACACCCGATGACCTCAACTGGACGCAGATCCAGCTCGCGCAGGACATCGTGCCGAACATCGCCGGCGGCCAGCAGCTCTCGAACGGCGGCACGCTCATTGAGATCGACAGCCTGGTCGAGGCAGACAGTCCGATCGGCTACCACCTGTCGGATGCCTACGAACCGGCACTCGCGTGGCTCGAAGCGTCAGGCGACACCGCGGCCCTGGCGCAGATGCGACAGCGCGCGAACGAGCTCATCGGGGCCACTGCGGTGAGCACCGCTTCGTATGAGCTCGATCGCGAGTGAGGGCGCTACTCGCCGACTGCGACCGGGCGACCCGAGTTCTCGGCACCCCAGTCAGCCCACGAGCCGTCGTAGACAGACACGTGCTTGTGGCCGGCGAGGGTCGCGGCCAGAGCGATGACGCATGCGGTCACGCCTGATCCGCAACTTGCCGTGAGCGGCTGCTCGGCGGAATCGACGTGCTCTGCGATGCGCTTGCGCAGCTCACTCGCCGGCAGCATGTGGCCGTCGACCTCGAGCTCGGTGAAGGGGAGGCTCTTGGCGCCAGGGATGTGGCCTGCGCGCACGCCCTCGCGGGGGTCTTCGACCTCGCCCGTGAACCGCTCTGCTGAGCGCGCATCCAGCACCGGATCACCGGCACTGAGTCGACGCTCGACGAAACGGGCGTTGCGGAATCTCGTCGACTCCCAGCTGATGTCGACGTCGCCTTCGCGGCCGAGGTTCTCGGCGACCGGCGCGACCTCGTGACCAGCTGCCTGCCAAGCAGGAAGACCACCGTCGAGCACGGCCGCGCGGATGCCGGCTGCTCGCAGCATCCACCAGGCGCGGGCAGACGAGAAGATGCCGTCAGCGTCATAGGCCACGACGCGGTCGCCCGCCTTGAGGCCGAGTGCTCGCAGCTCACGCTCGAACTGCCTGGGCGGCAGCATGTCGTGCACGCCGCGCGACAGCACGCCGTCGATGTCGAAGCGGACCGCGCCCGGAATGCCGGCCTCTTGATTCGCCGAGCCCATCACACTCGCGTCGACAACCACCAGATCATTTCGATCAAGGCGCTTTGCCAGCCATTCGACGTCAACCAGGTGCTTCACTCGGATCCCCTATTCATCGGTTCAGTCTCGCGGGAACGACGTGATGATGTGGTCAGTGTCGAGCCCCACGCCAACGACGACAGGCCAGCTCTGCACCACTTCACCACCCTCATCGACGTATTCCAGCACGATCAGATAGTTGGCGATGTCGTCGCGGTACATCTCGACCTCTGACGGCGCTTCGAGCGCCATGTCGATCGCGAACCACGCGACGTCTTCCCAGCTCGAGTCGACGAGGTCGGCGATCTCGCCGAAGTCGCCGGTGTGGCCGTCGGCGATGTGCCTGAAGCCTGCTCCGGCAGCATTGCCGCACGTCATGACGCCGACGCCGCCGTCGATGCCGAGGTCTGGCCACTCGACCCTGTCGAACTCGGCAAGCTCGGTGCGTCCGGCGTCGCTGCCGCACGCCTCTTCGGGGTTGTCGACGTCTTGAGCCACGGGGTCGAACACCTGGCCTGCCGCGACGAGGTGCGGACCCTCGATCGAGGTCTGGTCTGCAGCCTCGGTGGGCGACTCAGATGCAGTCGCCTGGCACCCGCTGAGCAGCAGGGCGCCGATTGCCAGAACCGTGAGGCTACTCGCCCGCTTCTTCTTCACGCTTCGCGGCTTCGAGCTTGTTCTTGTCGATGTCTTTGTTGATGACCAGCAGCAGCGTCGCCAGCGTGATGAGGCAGACGACGAATGCGACGAGCGCGAACACGGTGACCAGCAGCCAGTTGCGGCTGACCAGCAGCACGACCAGCCCGGTGAAGATCGCCGCGACGGCGGCGAACCCCAGATACTCGGTGGGCTTCATCCGATCTCGGAATGTGGGCCTGTTCTCGTTCATCACTGCACCTCGCTCATTGTGCGCGTCGCCTTGGCTCCAAGGGCACTCGAGGCTGCACCGATCAGCAGGAAGACACCGATCACGGCGGCATACGCGCCGAGCAGCCCGGTCAGCGACACGGGGTCATTCAGGCCGACGACAGGGCTGAGCGCCATGAGGCCGGCATACGCGAGGGTCACGATGGCGACGAATCGCCAGTCTCGTGCGCCCTCGACTTCGTGCTGCGCGGCCTTCTTCGACGCGAACAGCTCGATGACTCCAGACGCAGCGGCCCACACGATCAGCAGCGTCAGCAGCGGCGCGGCCTCAGGGGCGGTGAACAGCAGAACGGCAGCGGCCACGGCTGCGACAGCATGCACTGCGGCAAGCGCGAGCATGTGGCCGCGGGCGGGGCCGGCCTTGGCAGACAAGATGAAGATGGATGCGGCAGACAGGCCGAACAGCGCAAGTGCTGTGACGAGCCCGACGACTGCCGAGTGGTCTTGCACGAAGACGACAGCGATGCCGACCGCGAGGGCCGAGCCGGCGCGGACGGCAGACAGCAGCCACGCGCGCGAAGCACGGGTCGAAATCTGGTCGGTCGTCACTCCAGCCATCGTACTGCGATTTGACGCAGGAGGAGAAACGGATGCGGTGGGCGTCATCCCTCTGGAGGCGGCGGTGGCGCACCGAACGAGGCGCCGGCATCGACCTGAGCCAGATCGGCGAAGCGCTGCAGGTGACCGTGGAACGCGAGCGGAATCGTCTTGGTAGGTCCGCCACGGTGCTTGGCGATGATGAGGTCGGCTTCGCCCGGTCGAACGTCGCGGTCGTACGCGTCTTCGCGGTGCAGCAGCATCACCATGTCGGCGTCCTGCTCGATCGAGCCCGACTCGCGAAGGTCTGAGATCTGCGGCTTGCGGTCGCTGCGGGCTTCTGCGTTTCGGTTGAGCTGTGACAGCGCGATGACCGGAACCTGCAGCTCTTTCGAGAGCAGCTTGAGCGAACGCGAGAACTCCGAGACCTCCTGCTGCCTCGACTCGACCTTCTTGCCGCTCGACATCAGCTGGAGGTAGTCGATGATGACCATCTTCAGCCCCTTCTGCTGCTTGAGGCGACGGCACTTCGCCCGGATCTCGACCAGCGTCATGTTGGGAGAGTCGTCGATGTAGAGGGGTGCATCGTGGATGCGCCCGCGAACCTGGGCGAGCGTCTTCCAATCGCGGCTCTCGACGTTGCCCTTTCGCAGCTTGGTCATGTGGATGTTCGACTCGGCGCTGAGCAGCTTGAGCGCGATCTCGCTGCGCCCCATCTCAAGCGAGAAGAACGCGGCAGGCATGTCGTGCTTGATCGCGGCGCTTCGTGCGAAGTCGAGGGCGAGCGTCGACTTTCCCATACCGGGCCTTGCGGCGATGATGATCATCTGCCCGGCCTTGAGGCCGTTCGTCAGCTCGTCGAGCTCGGCGAAGCCGGTCGGCACGCCGATCATCTGCCCGTCGAGGCCCTGCGCCTTCTCGATCTCGTCGAGGGCAGAGGTGACCGCCTCAGACAGCGGAACGTAGTCGTTCTGGCCCTCGTCGCCCATGACCCCGTAGATCTCGGACTGCGCGTGGTTGACCAGCTCGGTGACTTCGCCCTCGGACGCGTAGCCCATCTGCACGATGCGGGTGCCAGCCTCGACGAGTCGGCGCAGCACGCTGCGCTCGGCCACGATCTCGGCGTAGTAGCCCGCGTTGGCGGCCGTCGGCACCGTCGAGGTGAGTGAGTGCAGGTAGTCGATGCCGCCTGCACGCGTGAGCTGGCCGGTCTTGGTCAGCTCGTCGGCGACCGCAATGACGTCGATGGGCTCGCCGTGCGAGTACAGGCTCAGGATCGCTTCGAAGATGACCGAGTGCTTGGGCACGTAGAAGTCTGTCGACTTGACCGCCTCGAGCACGTCGGCAGTGGCGTCTTTCGAGAGCAGCATGCCGCCGATGGCCGACTGCTCTGCCAGCACGTCGTGCGGGGGCGTGCGCTCATGCTGCGTCGACGCAGAAGACGGTGAGGAGGGGTATGCATCCGTGTCGGGCTCGTATGCCAGATCGGTCATTGGCGCTCCTTCCTGAAACCTTTGAACACGCTAGCGCCAGCCACTGACACGGCCAACCAGCCCTGTGGAGAGGCTGTGGACAACTCGCGTCAAATCGCGAAGAAGTTCGCGCGTGTCTGTGGATAGAACTGTGAGTCATTGTGAAAAACGATAGTCAAAGCGGCTCTGACCGGGTGTTTTGTTATGCACATTGTTGTGCACAAAGTTGGCTGAAGTCCACGTTGAGACTTGTGGAGAGCTCCGCACAAGCGAAGGAGCACTCCCTGAGACAGGGAGTGCTCCACGAGGGTGAGACAGCGCTACTTGGCTGCTACGACCTCGAGCTTGATGTTCGCAATGATGCCGTCGCGAAGCTTCGCGGTGGCCTCGTACGATCCGACCGTCTTGATGGTCGTGCCGAGCTCGATGACACGCTTGTCGATGCTGCCGAGGCCAGCGGCCTCGACTGCGTCAGCGATGTCCTTGGTCTGCACCGAGCCGAACAGGCGGCCCTCAGCACCGGTCTTGACTGCAACGCGCAGCGGACCAGCCTCGAGCTTTGCCTTGAGGTCCTTGGCCTCTTCGACGGTTGCGTGCTCGCGAGCTGCGCGTGCCGTCTTGATCTGCTCGACCTGCTTCTCGCCGCCGCGCGTCCACATGGTCGCGTAGCCCTGGGGAACCAGGTAGTTGCGTGCATAGCCGGCGCGGACGTCGATGACGTCGCCAGCGGAGCCGAGGCCTGACACCTCGTTCGTGAGAATTACCTTTGCCATTGCTCTGCTCCTCAGCGTCCTGCGCCCGAGTAGGGCAGCAATGCCATCTCGCGAGCGTTCTTGATTGCCTTGGCGATCAGGCGCTGCTCCTGCACCGAAACACCGGTGATGCGACGGGCACGGATCTTGCCGCGCTCCGAAATGAACTTCTTGAGCATGTTGACGTCTTTGTAGTCAATGACGCCGACCTTGATTGCCTTCGCGGGCGCGACGGGCTTGCCGCCCTTGGGCCCACGTGCTTTACGGCTCTGTGACCGTCCAGCCATGATTTCCTGCTTTCTTGAAAACTAAAACGGAGTTTCGTCACCGTGGAAGGTGCCGGGCGAGTTCCAGACGTCTCCGCCGCCTGAAGCACCAGCACCGCTGCCGCCGCCGGGCTGTGCCCATGCGTCGTTCTGCGCCTGCTGCTGCGGAGCTCCGCCGCCGAAGCCGCCGGAGTTCTGCTGTGCGCCACCCTGTCGACCCTGGCCGCCGCCGCCTGAAGCGCGGGTGACCTGAGCCGTCGCAAAGCGAAGCGAAGGACCGATCTCATCGATCTCGAGTTCGAGTGCCGTGCGGCGCTCGCCCTCTTTGGTCTCGTACGAACGCTGCTTCAGACGACCCTGCGCGATGACGCGCATGCCCTTCTGAAGGCTGTTCGCAACGTGCTCTGCGAAGTCACGCCATACGGATGCGCGGAGGAACAGCGCTTCGCCGTCCTTCCACTCACTCGTCGCACGGTCGAACGTGCGCGGCGTGGAGGCGATCGTGAAGTTCGCGACTGCCAGTCCGCCCTGCGTGTACCGCAGCTCGGGGTCGGCGGTCACGTTGCCGACCACTGTGATGATGGTCTCGCCAGCCATGTGGATTACTCCGTCTCTGCGACGTCGTTCTTGGTGTCTGCGACGTCGCTCTTTGCAGCTTCGTCATTCTCCGTCAGGTCGACAACGGCCTCGTCCTTGCGCAGAACCTTCGTGCGCATGACGGCCTCCGACAGCTTCAGCTGACGGTCGACTTCGGATGTCGTCTTGGCCTCTGCCTCGAAGTTGATGACGGCGTAGATGCCCTCATTCTTCTTCTGGATTTCATAGGCGAGACGACGACGGCCCCAGATGTCGACACTTTCCACGGTGCCGCCATCCTTGCGGATGACGTCGAGGAACTTGTCGAGCTGGGGTGCGACGGTGCGCTCGTCGACCTCTGGGTCGATGATCACCATCAGCTCGTACTTGGTTGACATGCTTCACCCACCTCCTTCGGACTCAGTACGGCTGCAGGACTTCTGCAGCAGGAGGGTTGTGCATGAGCGCGCACAAAGCGCGCAACCTGACTATGGTAGCGGGTCGCCGTGCCTCCACGCCACCCCGAGATTCTGCTGGCGGGATCATTCTGGCGACTGACGATGGCACACGGCTGCATCACTACTGTCGAGAGCATGATTGCAGACCCTGACGTGCCCAACCCGCTCGGGTCCGTTCAGACGGCGGTGAGAGGCCGAACAGGGCGCCGGCACTTCAGGACGGCACTGGTCTGGCTTGCGGCGGCGGTGCTCGCTGCGCATCTCGGCGGCCTCGTCGCCCCGTGGCTCTCCGGGGCAGCAGGCTGGTCGTGGTTCGCTCCTGTCGCCGTCGTCGCGCTCGTCATGCTCGGTTTGGGAGTACGGCAGCTCATCATCACCGTTCGGGAACAGCCGTCATGGCTGGGTGCGGCCATTGCCGCCGGAGTGGTCGCGGGCATCCTGGTGCTCACTTCGCCTGCCGCTGGGCTGATCGCGTTCATCCTCGGCATCGGCCACCTTGCCGGTCCGGTTGCAGCGGTCGCAGTCGGCGCGGTGCTGCTCGCCGTGAGACGACGACCCGGCCGTGCAGCCGGTTCTCGCCCATGGACTGCGGCCATCGCCGGTCTTGTCGCGGTCGTCGCTGTGCTCGCGATCGCCCTGATCGACACCTTCATGCTCCTGCCCATGCAGCTCGTGCCGGATCAGCCGCTCGAGTCGATCTACGCGCAGCTGGAGGCAGCCGGCGAGGCAGGCGGCCGCTGGATTCCCGTCGTCTGGGCCGCGCTCTGGGCTGTCGGAGCCGTCGTGCTCGCGATCGGGCTCATCAGGGCGCACACCTCGCGCCGGGTCGCGTCCGGCACCCTGCTCGCTGCGGCAGCCGTCGCTCTCGCGGGGCTGCCTGTCGCGCAGCTCGGCTTGGGCATGAACCTCGGAGACACCTTCGTCATCAGCAGCGGCTCGTCGTGGGCATTTCCCGCGATCATGCTGCTGGCCGCGCTCCTGGCCGCGGGCTCAGCCATGCTGCTGGCGTCTGCGTCATCGCGGGATGCGCGCTCGGCGTCAGTCGCGCATCCGCTCTGACTCGCGCATCCACTCGGCTCGGCGCAGCCGCTCGCGAACCGCGTCGATCGGCACCTGCCGGGCGGTGTTGCCGCGGAACCCCGTGCGCGTCGTCGCCTGCAGCAGCGAGTTGACGAGGGCCTCTTCAACGGCATCCATGGTGGCTTCGAACGCGGGCGAGAGCAGCGAGTCGTCGGGAGGCGAGCCCTCGGCGACCGAGAACGCAATCGCGTAGTCGCCGCTCCCCTGGGCGAAGTCTGAGCCGGTGCCGTGCATCGCGAAGATCGCGCGGTTCGCCACGCGAGAGAGCTGGCGGGCATCGAGCGGTGCATCGGTGGCCAGCACGATCATGCACGAGTTGCCGTCGCCGACAGCGGGCTCGGCTGCGAGCAGGTCGGCTGCCGGCATCGGAACACCCGCGATGCGAAGGGTTCCCGAGTAGTTGCTCTGCACTATGGCGCCGACCGTGTAATCACTCGCACCGACGCTGAAGACGCGCGAGGCCGTGCCGATGCCGCCCTTGTATCCGAGTGCCACAGTACCGGTGCCGGCTCCCACGCCGCCTTCTGCAACGGGGCCCGAGGCCGCCGCAGCCAGTGCCTCGCGCACGTGGCTCTCGCCGACCGGCCGCGAGCGGATGTCTGACAGGTAGCTGTCGTTGGTCTCGCCGACGACAGGGTTGAGGCTTCTGGTGGCTTCGTGACCGGGCTGTTCGAGCACCCAGGCGACCAGCGCATCCGCCGCTCGAAATGCCGAAAGCGTGCTGGTCAGCAGCACCGGGGTCTCGATGGCGCCGAGCTCTTGCAGCTGCGTCGCGCCGATGAGCTTGCCGTAGCCGTTGCCGACCGCGAGCCCCGCGGGCAGCCATCGGCGGTCTGCGTTCAGCTGGTCGGCGACGATCGCAGTGACGCCGGTGCTGAGGGTGTCGGTCTGCACGGTCGAGTGGCCGATGCGCACGCCTGCGACATCGGTGATCGCATTCAGCGACCCGCGCCGAAACGCGCCCGAGGCGACTCCGAGCTCGTGCAGGCGTGGTCTTGCGTTCATCAGCCGCGCTCCGCCCACCATTCGCGCAGCAGCTCGCTCGCGCGCTCGGCGCCCAGCGGGCCGTGATCCATGCGCGCTTCGAGCAGCATGCTGTAGGCCTCGCCGACTTCGCGGCCGGGCGGAATCTCGAGAATCTGCATGATCTGCTTGCCGTCGAGGTCGGGCCGCATCGAATCGAGCTCCTCCTGCTCGGCGAGCTCGGCAATTCGACGCTCGAGGTCGTCGTAGGCGAAGTCGAGCATGTCGGCCTTGCGCCGGTTGCGGGTCGTGACGTCAGACCGAGTCAGCACATGCAGACGCTCGAGCTCTGCTCCTGCATCGCGCACGTACCGCCGCACTGCCGCATCCGTCCACGATGCCTCTGAATATCCGAAGAACCGCAGGTGCAGCTCGATGAGCCGAGCGACCTGCTTGATCGTGTCGTTGTCGAAGCGCAGGGCACGCAGGCGCTTCTTGGCCATGCGCGACCCGACGAGGTCGTGGTTGTGAAACGAGACCGTGCGGCCCTCGACGCGCTTCGTCGCCGGCTTGCCGATGTCGTGCAGCAGGCCTGCGAGGCGCGAGACCAGGTCGGGCCCGGCCTCGGGGTTTCGGTCGCGCCACAGCCCGATCCCCTGCTGCAGCACCGTGATCGAGTGCTCGTAGACGTCTTTGTGGTGCGCGTGCTCATCGGCCTCGAGACTCAGCGCGGGCACCTCGGGCAGGAAGTGCTGCATGAGACCAGTCTCAGTGAGCAGGCGGATGCCCGGAGCCGGGTCGTCAGTCAGCAGCAGTTTCGAGAGCTCGTCGCGGATGCGCTCGGCTGAGATCCGCGTGATCTCGCCCGCGAGCTCGGCCATGACCGGCACGACGCGCGCCGCCGGCGTGAAGCCAAGCTGCGACGTGAACCTGGCGGCACGCAGCATGCGCAGCGGATCGTCGCGGAACGACTGCTCGGGCGAGCGAGGCGTGTCGAGGACGCCTGCGACGAGCTGCTCGAGGCCGCCGCCGACATCGACCAGCTGCTGCTGCGGAAGGCGCAGCGCCATCGCGTTGACCGCGAAGTCGCGCCGGATGAGGTCGTCTTCGAGCGACGAGCCGAACTCGACCTCGGGCTTGCGCGAGTCTCCGTCGTAGACATCGCTGCGGTACGTGGTGATCTCGAGCACCTGACCTGCCATGCGGCACGCGATGGTGCCGAACTCGCGACCGACGTCCCACTGCGCATCCGATATCGGCTTCACGATCTCGAGAATCGTGTCTGGCAGGGCGTTCGTCGTGAAATCGAGGTCGTGCACGGCAATGCCGAGAAACGCGTCGCGCACCGGGCCTCCGACGAGGGCAAGCTCGAGGCCGCGAGCCTCGAAGGCGCGGGCGAGCGTGGCGATGGGCTCGCTTTCGGCAAGGGAGCGCAGGCGCGACTGGGCTTCAGCAATGGCAACTGTCATGGCGTATCAAGTTTGCCACGCGCCGAGCACAGGGTCTGCCTCGCCTCGTGCTCGTACACTGATGCCATGCATTCGGTCGGCCGCGCTCTCGCCTCACTCGGTGCAGCGGCGCTGGTCGTCGCCGCCGCTGTGTTGCCCGCTCCGCCGGCAGGCGCAGCAGGCGACGTCGATGCCACAATCGGCGTCGCCACTCCGCAGATCGAAGCCGGAGACGACTTCGAGGTCAGCCTGCTGCTCGACAATGCCTCCTCCGAACCGGTCTCTGCCAGCTCGGCGCAGCTCGAGATCACCTACGGCACGGTCGACACGCGCTTCGCGCTCTCTTCGTGGCTCAACGACGAGAACGTGCTCGGAACCCGGCCCATCGCCGACGTCGAGATCCCGGTCGTCGGGGCAGGCTCGACCTATTCTTCTACGTTTCCGGTCGATGCAGACGACCTCGGACTCGGCGAGAACGCCCAGGCCGGCGCATACGGCCTGCGGCTGACTGTCGACGGCGCCACAGCAAGCACGCTCGTCGTGGTGGGCTCACCCGGCGGCGACCCTTCGATCACGCTCTCGACCGCAGCGCCCATCTCAACCCCGGTCACCGAAGAGGGCCTGCTCTCAGACGAGCAGCTGACAGCACTGACGAGCTCGGTCGGCAGCCTCAACCGTCAGCTGCGCACTGTCGCAGACCTTCCGATCTCGGTCGGCCTCGACCCCATGGTCGAGACATCTGTCGAGTTCGAAGGCGACGCCGCGCCTGAGTCAGCGGTCGAATGGGTCGATCAGGCAAACGACCTGCCGAACGCCTACAGCCTCCCCTACGCCATGAGCGACCGCACAGCCCAGCTCGCAGCCGGCCTCCAGCCGCTGCAGCCGCTCGGGGTTCCCGACAGCGAGGCGCTCACTGGCGAAGACACATACTTTCCGCCGCAGCTGCCGCACGACGATGTGACAGACCTGACCGGCCGATCCGTCGACACAGAGCTGCTGCAGGCTGTCGCCGACACCGGCATTCCTCTTCTCTCGACCAGTCAGATCAACGAAGACGAGCAGTACCCCACACCCGACGCCGGGGTCATGATCGGCGACCAGCAGGCTCTCGCAGCCGACAGCGAGCTGCTCGCATTGCTCGATTCCGCAGCGTCTGGCTACAGCGAAGCCGAGCGCAACGCCGGAAGCGCCGAGGCACTCGCCCTCATCGCCACGATCGCCCGCGAAGCGCCCAACACGCCTCGCAACCTGGCCGCGATCGTCGACGTCAGCGGCATCGGCGCCGAGCACCTGCTCACCACCCTCGACGGCTCCGACTGGGTGACGCTTGCACCGCTCTCCTCCGCGCTCGAGGCGCCGGCTAGAGACGCATCGCTGCGTCAGACTGACCCGACCGAGCTCGAGACGGCCCTCGAGGAGGGCGTCACAGCCGCACACGAAGCCGATGCCGAGATGGCGAGGTTCTCGCTGATCGCGACCCAGCCTCGCGAGCTGACGGTGCCGTTCCGCCTGAAGGTGCTCGCGGCCATGCACGTCGACGCGGCGACGACCCCCGCATCCGTCACGAGCAGCACGACCATGCTGGCAAGTGAGCTCGCCAATCTGCAAGACGGTGTGCAGGTGCTGCAGGGCAGCGACATCCACATCGTGGGGTCGAACGTGCAGCTGCCGATCGAGCTGGTCAACGATCTCGAAGTGGGGGCGGATGTGGTGGTCAAGCTGCGCACGACCAGCACCATCGTCGTCGTGTCTGAGGGTTCGACCGAGGTGACGATCGGTGCCGAGAGCTCGCAGCGCGTGCTGATGCCGGTCGAGGTGGTCGGATCAGGTGTCACGACCGCGATCGTCACGCTCGAGACGGCCGGCGGCCACCAGATCAGCGAGCCCGTCACCATCAATGTGCAGGCTCAGCCCAGTGTCGAGACGGTTATAGTCTGGCTTGGCGCTTCTGCTGTGGTGCTGCTGATCGGCTTCGGCCTGTGGCGGTCGCTGCGCAAGCGCGCTCAGGGCAAGGCGCTCGGCGACCTCGACGGCGCCCGCGTGCCGGGGCCGACACACAAGGAGTCTTCCGCACAGTGAACATCGGCAGGTCAAGCCTCATCCTCGCCAGCGGCACGATGATCTCGCGCGCCCTGGGGTTCGTGCGGTCGATGCTGCTCGCGATCACGCTGGGCTCAACGGGCTCGGAAGTCGCGTCGTCGTTCGGCATCGCCAACACCCTGCCGAACAACATCTACGCGCTGATCGGCGCCGGCCTGCTGAATGCGGTGCTCGTGCCGCTGATCGTGCGGCAGCTGCGCAATCGCGACGGCGGCCAGGCATACATCTCGAAGCTGCTGACGCTGTGCGTCACGGCATTCTTCGGCTTCACGATCATCATGACGCTGGCGACGCCCTTCCTCGTCTGGATCAACGCGTCGACCGGCGAGCGCGGCATGAGTCCAGAGGCCTATGACCTCGCCATCGCCCTCGGCTACTGGTGCATGCCGCAGATCTTCTTCTACGCCATCAGCACGCTGCTGGGCGAGATCTACAACGCTCGCGGCAAGTTCGGGCCCTTCACCTGGGCTCCAGTGGTCAACAATCTCGTCTCGATCGTCGGACTCGGCATCTTCCTGCTCATGTTCGGCATGGGAGAGATCAACGAGGATCCCGAGATCTGGGGCATCGATCGCATCGCCGCAATGGGCATCGTCACCACCGGCGGCGTCTTCATGCAGGCGCTCGTGCTCGTGCTGTTCTTCCGCAAGACCGGCCTCACGTTCCGCCCCGACTTCCGGTGGCGCGGCGTGGGGCTGCGGGCGACCGGCACGAAGGCGATGTGGCTGTTCGGCATCGTCGTCATCTCGCAGATCCTCGCGATCGTGCAGACCCGAGTCGCGACGCTGACCGACACCGAGGCCGGCCCCAGCCTCCTCACGATGTACAACGCCTGGTACGTCTTCCAGCTGCCGCACTCGATCATCGCGGTGTCGATCGCCATCGTGTACTTCACGCAGATGTCGACCTTTGCAGCCGACAACGACATCCCGAGGCTTCGTGCCGGTGTCGCCAACGCTCTCCGCGCGGTGGGCATGCTCACGACATTCGCGATGGTCGCCATCATCGTCATGGCGATTCCGTTCGCGCGTCTGTTCGAGCGCAGCTTCGAGCACTCGCTGGTCATGGGCGGCCTGATCATGGTCAACATGCTCGCGCTCGTGCCATTTAGCGGCCAATACGTGCTTGAACGGGTCTACTACGCCCTCGAAGACGTTCGAACGCCCTTCTTCACGCGCGTCGCTTTCATGCCGCTCATGCTTGTCGTGCTGCTGCTCTCGGCCCTGCTGCCGGGAGAGCATGTCATCCTCGGCATCACTGCTGGTCAGTCGCTGTATTACATCTGCTGGGGCGCTGCTTGGGTGTTCCTCGTGCGCCGCAAGATCGGCCCCTTCGGCATCCGTCATGTCGCTCAGCGCCACCTCGTGTATCTGGGGCTCTCGCTCGTCGCTGGCGCCGCTGGTGCTGGTGTCATCCACCTCTTCGGCGGATACACGGGCGGATGGGCGTACAACGGAGTCCCAACGGCCTTCGTCGCCTGCGCAGTCGCCGGTGTGGTGATGGCCGTCATCTACTTCGCTGCCCTGTACCTGATCCGCGATCGGGACTTCAGGCTGGTCGCCGACAGGGTCGTCGGAAAGCTGCGCGGGCGCGGCAGCGCGGCGGAATGATCCGCTACTAGACTCGGTTGTCGCAAGCACCGGCCAACGCTGAAGGAGCTCTCTTGCACGACGTCATCATCATCGGATCCGGTCCTGCCGGCTACACCGCAGCCATCTACGCGGCTCGGGCCAACCTCTCCCCTGTGCTCTTCGCATCCAGCGTCGAGTCCGGCGGCGACCTCATGACCACGACAGATGTCGAGAACTACCCCGGTTTTCCCACGGGCATCCAGGGCCCCGAGCTCATGTTCAACATGCAGCAGCAGGCCGAGCGCTTCGGCACCGAGGTGCGCCTCGAAGACGTCACGAGCCTCGAGCTCGACGGTGACGTCAAGAAGGTCTGGGTCGGAGAAGAGCTCTTCGAGACCAAGACGCTGATCTTCGCGACCGGCAGCGCGTACCGCAAGCTCGGCGTCGAGGGCGAAGAGCGGCTCAGCGGCCGCGGCATCTCGTGGTGCGCCACGTGCGACGGCTTCTTCTTCAAGGGCAAGAACCTGGTTGTCGTCGGCGGCGGAGACTCCGCCATGGAAGAGGCGATGTTCCTCACCACATTCGCCGACAAGGTCACCATCGTGCACCGCTCCGAGACGTTCCGCGCATCGCCCGTCATGCTCGACCGCGCCCGTGCGAACGAGAAGATCGAATTCATCACGAACTCCGCCGTCTCGCGTGTCATCGGCGAAGAGGCAGTGACCTCGCTCGAGCTCACCGACACCGTCACCGGTGCGACGAGCGAGATCGAGATCGACGGCCTGTTCATCGCGATCGGCTCCGACCCCCGCACGCACCTCATCCACGACAAGCTGACGCTCAACGACGACGGCACGATCGTGGTCGACGGTCGCTCGTCGAAGACCAACATCGAGGGCGTCTTCGCTGCCGGCGATGTCGTCGACGGCACGTACCGCCAGGCCGTGACTGCGGCTGCCTCTGGCATGGTTGCCGCGTTGGATGCGCAGCACCACCTCGAGGACCACGCCTAGCGAGTCCTCCCCCGCGGAATATGCGCGGGGCCGCCTCTGTTTCAACTCATGACGCCGACCTTTAGGAGAACAGCGTGAAGAACGTAACGAAAGACAGCTTCCAGGCAGATGTGCTCAACAGCGACAAGCCCGTGCTCGTCGACTTCTGGGCCGAGTGGTGTGGCCCGTGCCGCATGGTCGGACCCATCCTCGAGCAGATCGACGGTGAGACCGACAAGATCGAGATCGTGAAGGTCAACGTCGACGAGAACCCTGAGCTCGCTCAGCAGTTCCAGATCACATCGATCCCGAACATGAAGGTGTTCAAGGGCGGCGAAGTCGTCAAGGACATCATCGGCGCCAAGCCGAAGGCAGCCCTCGAGGCTGACCTCGCCGACTTCCTCTAGTCGCTACAGCGGCTTCGAGTCGCCGAACGGGTCTTCGCCGAGCTCCGAGAGGATTCGGTTGAGGTCCGCCACCGTCGGAAAGTCGATGACAATCTGACCCTTTGACCGGCCGAGCGAGACACGCACACGCGTGTCGAGCCGGTCGGTCAATTTTTCTGCCACCTCATCGAGGCCGCGCTGCACGGAGCCCTTCTTCGGCTTCGAGCGTGTTGCACGGGGCTGCACACCTGCGGCCGCGGCCTCCGCCGCTCGCACCGACAGATCCTCATTTACAATCTTGTCGGCCAGTCGCTCCATCGCCTCGTTCGAGCCGGTCGAGAGGATTGCCCTTGCGTGGCCTGCGCTGAGCACACCTGCGGCCACTCGGCTCTGCACTGTTTCGGGCAGACGCAGAAGACGAATTGTGTTCGAAATCTGCGGACGGCTGCGTCCGATGCGCTCTGCGAGCTGCTCCTGCGTGATGGCGAAGTCGTTCATGAGCTGCTGGTATGCCGAGGCCTCTTCGAGGGGATTCAGCTGTGCTCTGTGGAGGTTCTCAAGCAGTGCGTCACGAAGCATCGAGTCGTCGGGAGTCTCTTTGACGATCGCCGGGATCTCAGCGAGACCGATGCGCTTGGTGGCACGCCAGCGTCGCTCACCCATGATGAGCTCGAAGTGCGGGCTCTCTCTCGCGCCTTCGACCGGGCGCACCACGATCGGCTGGAAGAGGCCGAACTCGCGAATCGAGTGCTCGAGCTGGTCGAGATCCTGGTCGTCGAACTCGGTTCGCGGCTGCTGACTGTTCGGCCTGATGTCGGTCGGGTCTATTGCGAGCAGCTTGACTCCGGGCACAGCATCCAGTTCTGCTGCATCAGTGTTTCCGAAGAACACATCGATGGCTCCGTTGGACTTGCCTGGGCGCTGTGCCTCGCTGCGCTTGTTCGACGTGGCCTTGGAGGCCGGCTTGGCCGCAGATCTGCTGGCTGTCGCTGGCTTTGTCGGCGTGCGCTTCGATGCCGGTGCCTCCTTGGCCTCCGGGCGGGCCGGGGCGTCGCCAGTGGGGATGAGTGCACCGATTCCGCGACCGAGTCCTGCGCGCTTGTTCATTTCTGTGCTCCTCGAAGGGCGATTTCCTTGGCTGCTTCTCTGTACGAGAGCGCGCCGGGTGAATTGGGGTCATAAGTGACGACTGTCTGGCCGAAACCAGGGGCTTCTGAGACGCGAACTGACCTTGGAATAACCGTCTCGAGCGTCTTGTCGCCGAAGTGTCCGCGCACTTCTTCTGCGACCTGCTTCGACAGGATGGTTCTGCCGTCGTACATGGTCAGCAAGACAGTTGCCAGGTCAAGGGTGGGGTTCAGGTGCTGCTGAATGCGCCCGATGGTGTCGAGCAGCTGCGAAACACCCTCCAGTGCGTAGTACTCGCTCTGAATCGGAATGAGCACCTCACTTGCGGCAGTGAATGCGTTGATGGTCAGGAGTCCGAGCGAGGGCGGGCAGTCGATGAAGAGGTAGTGGATGTCATCGTGCTCCATGAGGTAGTCCTGCACCGCGTCACGGAGCACATACTCGCGACGATCCATGGTGGCCAGCTCGAGATCGGCGCCGGCCAGGTGGATTGTCGACGGCACACAGAGCAGCCGTTCGTGCTCAGGGGACTGCTGCACGACATCTTCGAGGGGTGCTCCCTCGATCAGCACCTCGTAGGTGCTTGGGACTTCTGCGTGGTGCTCGATTCCCAGCGCTGTCGACGCATTGCCCTGGGGGTCAAGGTCGAGCACGAGGACTTTTGCGCCGGCTTGGGCAAATGCTGCAGCCAGATTGACGACGCTAGTGGTCTTGCCGACGCCACCCTTTTGGTTCACGACCGTGATGACGCGCGTGTCTTCTGGAAGAGGGAGCTGGCCCGACTGAAGGACTCGACGTCTCCTCGCGAGATCAGCGAGTTCACGTGCAATTGGAGTCGTGTCGAATCTGGACTTCTGATTCACTGTGCTCCTTGTCGTTGTGATGTTTCACGTGAAACGGCGGTGCCGTGCATCGTTACATTCTGCCCTACTCGGGCCCGTCTGGCCACTCGACGCGGTACGTCTGTGGAGTTTCCACACCCTGTGGATAACATCTGGGTCCGAAACAGTCGTATGCCGCGATTTCGTTGAGTTGACGCGGTTTTCCGGCCTTGTCTATGTTGACGGTGGCGTTCATGTTGTCCACACCAGACATGGATTCTGACGTTTCACGTGAAACACTCGCTCGAAACTGCATCGTCAACTCTGGGCGTCAATTCGGACGCTCTTGCTCCCGTCCTCCTGCCGCGAGTGGCAGCCATAGATTCACACGGTCGTCTCTGCGTCTCCCTCGTCACGCAACGCTGAACCTCGTTGTTTCACGTGAAACAAGCACGAGAGCCACGCGAAAGACTTGCCCCCAGACCCCCGGCGCAAGGCACTCCTGATGGTGCATTCACGACACGTCCTGATCTACGTGCCGGCGAGACTGGTCACTCAATCTTTCACGTGAAACGTAAGGGAGAAATGAAGTGCTGCGAATCGGGCTCCGAACAAGACGTCACAGTCGTCGGCACCGCCCGAGCACGTCCGTCCGGCTCACTCTCGCAGTGTTCCACGTGACACTATGTCCTCGGTCGGCACCCTCCACGCCTCATGGTGCATCACACTATGATTTCACTTCTTTGAAGCTCTCACAGCTGGCGTCGCCTCGCGTGTTGTTTCACGTGAAACAACAGAAGGATCGCTTACAAGCCAAAAGCAGCTCGAAGCTCGCGACTACTCCAAGAACCGCGTCGCGCCGCTTATTGCTGTCAGCAACCGTTTCACGTAAAACATGCACTTGACCACACGCAAGAGCGAGGTCTAAGAGCAACTCCACCGAAAACACAAGAACCCTCGTCATGTCACGGTCCCGAACCAACAGTCAAGATCAAGCAGAAGGATGGCAGGCCGCAAGTCCAGTTGACCCGTATCGATGCAGATCTACCGATTCGAAGCGCCGAACGACGCCCAGCATCGAGGTTTCACGTGGAACGTCGACAGACCCCAAGGATTCTTGTCTTTTGGGGCGCAACAGTACGGACTCAAGGTGAGCAGCACCGCCACCGTTAAGCCCAAGCACGCTGCCCAGCAAATCAGCAGCAGAGCGAACAGACAACGCAAACAAGCACTCGAACAGCATGTTTCACGTGAAACACCGTTAGGGATCTACGGTTGCCCTGACAACTCGAGTGACTTCGACGCCTTCAGCATGACCGAGTTCCTCGACCCGCACATCCGTCAGTCGGTACTTTCGGATTGCCTTGGCTGCCTTTTCGATCTCTTCAGCTGCGCGTGCGCCCTTGAGCAGCGCGAGTTCGCCGCCGCTGCGCACGAGTGGCGCTGTGAGCGGGATCAGAGTGCGAAGCGCAGACACGGCACGGGCAGTGGCCACGTCGAACGGCTCGACCACTTCGTAGTCTTCTCCGCGAGCACGAACCACGGTGACGTTCGCGAGCTCAAGCAGATCCACCTGCGACTGCAGCCAGTTGGTGCGTCGCTCCATGGGCTCGATCAACGTGAAATGCACGTCTGGGCGCGCAATGGCAAGCACGATGCCAGGCAGCCCAGCGCCGGACCCCACGTCAACGACCCTGCCATTCACGAGGGGTGCGGGCAGTGCTGAATTCAGAATGTGACGCGTCCAGAGCTGCGGCAGCTCACGCGGCCCGATGAGCCCAAGCTCATCGCCGCGTGCGACCAGCTGCCCCGTGAACTCGCGAGCAAGCTCAATGCGGTCACCGAAGATGACAGCCGCGGATGCCGGCTCCGCCTCAACAAGAGACGGGTCGAACACTGCCTCAGTCATCAGCCCTCAGCGGGCTTGACGACAGCGTGACGCTCGCGGCCTTCACCCTCTGATTCACTGACGAGACCTGCATCAGCCACGAGGTCGTGCACCAGCTTGCGCTCGTACGAGCTCATGGGAGTCAGTGCCACCTGCTCAGCGCCGCCCTCGATGTCGGAGAGTGCGCGAGCGACCATCGACTCGAGCTCTTTCGTGCGTGCGTCACGTGAACCAGCAACGTCGAGTACGACGCGTGAGAACTCTCCGGTCTTGGCCTGCACCGCGAGGCGAGTGAGCTCCTGCAAAGCGCTGACAGTCTCAGGATCCGACAGGGGAGTGAGCGAGTCATCGCCGGCCTCACCCACAACGAGCGTAGTGCGACGTGAGTCTGTCTCAATTTCAATGTCGCCGTCCATGTCAGCGATGTCGAGCAGCGCTTCAAGGTAGTCAGCGGCGATATCGCCTTCGTCGACGTTCTCAGTCATGTGGATTCCAATTCGGGTTTGCGAATGCTGCAACGTGCAAGCCGTGGGCAACTGCCCTGACCAAGCACTCTATCTGTTTGAGCGCGGGCCCTTCTTGCGAGGCTGCTTGCGCTGCAGGTTTTCGATGACGGTGTCTTCTTCGTCCTGCTTCTCTTCGCCCTCGACAGCAGGGAGGCCCATGCGCTGACGCTTGCGGGCCATCTTCGCCTCACGAGCGAGTGCAGCCTCTGAGCCGGGGTTCGGCATGCGATTGATGATGATCAGCTGCTGCACGAGCGTGTAGACGTTCGAGACGAGCCAGTAGAACATGGTCGCGAGGGGGAAGATCCAGGCGGTGATGAGCAGGAAGAAGGGGATGATGTACAGCATCATGCGCTGCTGCTTGTACATCGGCGACTCCTTCATCTGAGGAGTCTGGTTCTTCGTCATGATCTGCAGCTGCGTGTAGAACTGCGCGCCGACCATGAAGATCGTCATGCTGACTGCGGTGATGATGACAGGCCAGTTCCACTCGGAGACACCGACCTCGAGGCTCATGTGCAGCGGAACGGCCTCGAAGAGTGTCGAGGCGCGGAACTGCCTGGCAAGCACCTCGCTCATGGCGCCCACGCCGGCAACGCCCTGGTTGGCGGTGTTCAGCACCTGGACGAGGCCGAGGAAGACCGGCATCTGCACCAGCAGCGGCAGACAGCTGGCAAGCGGGTTCGTGCCCGCCTTCTTGTAGACCTCCATGACCTCGCGGTTCATGGCCTCGCGACTCAGGCTGTCTTTCTTGCCCTTGTACTTGTCTTGGATCTTCTTGACTTCGGGCGCGACCTCAAGGGCCTTGCGAGAAGACTTGATCTGCTTGACCGTGAGAGGAATCATCGCGGTGCGAACCACGAGCACCAGGGACGCAATCGAGAGCACCCACACGAGACCAGAGGCGGGGTCCATGCCGAACCACTCGAACAGCCAGTGGAATCCCACCAGCACAGCCTCCAGCACCCATTTGATGGGCCACATCAGCATGCCGAAAAAGTCCACTAGTTCCTCTCCTCTGCAGCCACGAAGCCGCGGGTGGTGATTCTGTAAAGATGTGACCGTTCAGGGATGTCATCGACACCCCCGGCAGACCAGGGATTGCAGCGGAGAATCCGCCACGCACCCAGACCGACGCCACGAATGACGCCCCACTGCTGGATCGCTTCAAGCGTGTACCTCGAGCAGCTGGGGTAGTACCTGCAGACATCGCCGTAGATCGGCGAGATCAGCTTTCGGTACACCAGCAGCACCGCAACACACGCATTTCGCGGCAGCAGCAGCACGGTTCTCACTGGGCGACCTTCGGTGCGATTCCTGCGTTCAGTGTAGCGAAGGAGCGGCCATTGGCCGAAGGCAGCACTCTGATGACGACGTCGACCGGAGAGTCGTGCGGGAACGTCCGCCGGGCGACGTCTGAGAGCTGTCGCTTCAGCCGATTGCGCACGACAGCGCCGCCGACCTTCTTCGAGACTATGAAGCCGAATCTGCTTGTCTCGGACTGGCCGGCGGCGATGTGCACGATCGCGTGCTCGGTGTGGACCCGCCTGCCGGATCGAACGATGCGACGAAAGTCCTCGCCGCGAACGATCCGGTGCTGCTTTGCCAACACCGGGGAGACGCTTACGCTGAGACGCTGCTGCGACCCT
This sequence comes from Agrococcus casei LMG 22410, assembly GCF_900163565.1. Classification (GTDB taxonomy): domain Bacteria; phylum Actinomycetota; class Actinomycetes; order Actinomycetales; family Microbacteriaceae; genus Agrococcus; species Agrococcus casei. The sequence goes on along the minus strand of NZ_FUHU01000003.1, from coordinate 43,639 downwards.
TGCGGCGACGTGCTGCCAGGATGGCGCGGCCGGCGCGGGTGCGCATGCGAAGGCGGAAGCCGTGCTTCTTGGCGCGACGACGATTGTTGGGCTGGAACGTGCGCTTGCTCATGATTCTCCGTACGATCTCGAGTGGTCAGTTGACGACCGAAAAGTTTGCATGCCTTGAGGCAACCTGTCTATGGTACGCGACCTTCAATGTCTCCGTCAACCACGCAAAACCTGTGTCGACGACATGCCGTCTTCAATAACTATAACTTGCACCGCCGCGAGTATGAGGGCAAACTCTAGGAACCCGGTCCGGCTTCCGTGTTCGCTACGTGCACTGCCTGGCCTCACCTATACTCTTTCACTTGGGGATAACCCTGTGGACAATGGGCTCTGGAAAGGCGTGGCAGCAAGATATGGCGGCAGATTCAGCTACCGATCGACTATGGTCGGCGGTCGTCGCCAAGCTCAATGAGGATTCGCGAGTTCTGCCGCAGATGCGCGGATTCCTTGACCTCGCAGAGCCTCAGGGCGCCATCGGCGACATGCTCTACATCGAGGTTCCGAGCGAGCTCGCACGTGAAATGCTCTACCATCGCCTCCGCATTCCCATTGTGGAGGCGCTTGGGGATAACTCTGTGGACATCACGTCGTTCCGCGTTGTCGTGAACCCAGAACTCGGGGCAGACGACGACTTCGGCGAAGAAGACGAAGAGATTCCGGCCCGAGCAGATCCCGAGGCCGAGACTCCTGTTGCCTCCGCTCCCTCGGCCGCCCCGGCAATCCGTCGAATCGAGACTCCGGCCTCCGAGACCTCGCTCAACACGAAGTACACCTTCGACACATTCGTCATCGGCTCGTCCAACCGCTTCGCTCATGCAGCGGCACTCGCCGTCTCTGAGCTGCCGGCCAAGGCATACAACCCACTCTTCATCTACGGAGAATCGGGCCTCGGCAAGACGCACCTGCTGCACGGCATCGGAAACTACGCGCAGTCGCTGTATCCGGGCATCCGCGTGAAGTACGTCTCGAGCGAAGAGTTCACCAACGACTTCATCAACTCGATCGCGAACAACCAGGGCCAGATCTTCCAGACCCGGTATCGCGACATCGACGTGCTGCTGATCGACGACATTCAGTTTCTGCAGGGACGCGACTCCACGCAGGAGGCGTTCTTTCACACCTTCAACACTCTTCACGATCACAACAAGCAGGTCGTCATTACGTCGGATGTGCAGCCCAAGCACCTGACCGGATTCGAATCGCGCATGGTCAGCAGGTTCGAATGGGGACTCATCACAGACGTGACAGCTCCCGACCTTGACACCCGAATCGCGATCCTGCGCAAGAAGGCGCAGATGGATCGCATGGTCATAGCCGACGACATCCTGACGCTGATCGCCGACAAGGTTCGCACGAACATCCGCGAGCTCGAAGGCGCGCTCATTCGAGTGACGGCGTTCGCAAGTCTCAACAAGCTGCCGATCGACGTCGAGCTGGCGCAGACTGTTCTCAAGCACTCGATCATCTCTGAAGAGCGTGCCGAGATCGGACCGGGCGAGATCATCTCGCAGACCGCCAAGTACTTCGATCTGACAGAAGACGACCTGTACGGATCGTCGCGTTCGCAGACCATCGCGCGTGCGCGCCAGATCGCCATGTACCTCTGCCGCGAGCTCACTAGCCTGTCGCTGCCGAAGATCGGCGCACTGTTCGGCAACCGCGACCACACGACGGTGATGTACGCCAACAAGAAGATCGAGAAGCTCATGAAGGAGCGTCGCTCGGTCTACACGCAGGTGACCGAGCTCACCACGCGACTCAAGCGCGCATCCGGCGCCTGACGGCACCCGCCCCTCGAGCCGAACACCACGGCTCGAGGCTCTGTCGTGCCTGGAAGGCGGTTCGACGAATGACAACCTTCAATGTGCACTTCATGTGGAATAGCCTGTTGGCAATGAGCAGCGCCTGTGGAGACTCTCGATGAAGCTGTGTAATGACAAAGCTGTCATTCGATTTCGTCTCCACAGACGAATCACAATCTGCAGCGCTCGCTCCACATCTCACAACGATGTAGTTTCCATGCGCCTCATGGCTTCGGCTGACTTGCTCACAGTTTCCACCGGGGTTATGACTATGAATAAGAGAAATGTCATTCGATCAAGTCACCAACCTCAAGCGGCGACTGGCAAAAGTCTCGGTGATCGGTCTCGCCAGACTGTGACAGAATTACGGGGCAATCCACGAGAGGGAGAATGAGCCGTGAAGTTCGTCATCAATCGCGATGTCTTCAAAGAAGCAGTGTCATTCACCGCGAAGCTTCTGCCGCAGCGCAGCACCCTGCCGATCCTCATGGGAGTCAAGATCACAGCGGCGGATGGCCGGGTCGAGTTCTCGGCATTCGACTACGAAGTCTCATCCCGCACCAGCGTTGCAGCTGACGTCGAAGACGAAGGCACAGTGCTCGTCCTCGGCACGATGCTCGCGAGCATCGCCGGCAACCTGAAGACAGACACCGTTGTCGTCGAAGAGCAGGATTCAGCCATCGTCGTCCGTGCCGGCTCATGGGAGACCAAGCTGCAGCGCATGCCGATCGAGGAGTACCCGACCACACCCGAGGTGAGCGGTCGCACCGGACTCGTGCGCGCATCCGCGTTCTCTGAGGCTGTTGCCCAGGTGTCGATCGCGGCATCACGCGAAGACGTCACCCCCGTCATCACCGGCGTGCAGCTCGAGGCGACTGGCACCGAGCTCACGATGATCGCAACCGACCGCTACCGCGTCTCGATTCGCGGCATCGAATGGGATGCCGGCGACGAGACCGAGCCGCTGACCGCACTCGTGCCTGCCAAGACCCTCAGCGAAGTCGGCCGCATGTTTAGCAAGGCCGAGAACGTCACGATCACGATGTCTGACAACGCAGAGCGCCAGCAGATCGGCTTCTCGGCTGGCGACCGCACCGTCACCAGCCTGCTGATCAAGGGCAACTACCCGCCTGTTCGCAAGCTGTTCCCTGAAGAGACCCCGCACTACGCGGTCGTCAACACGGCCGAGCTCGTCGAGGCGACGAAGCGAGTCGAGCTGGTGCTCGACCGCGAGGCTGCGCTGAAGTGCACGTTCTCTGACAACCGGCTCACGCTCGAGGGCACCGGCAGCGACCAGGCGGCGTCGCGAGACACCGTCGACACGGTCATGCACGGCGAAGAGATCGTGCTCTCGATCAAGCCGCAGTTTCTGCTCGACGGCCTCGGCGCAGCACACAGCGAATTCGTGCGCATCGCCTTCACCAAGAGCCAGAACACGAACAAGCCCGGGCCGCTGCTGCTCTCGCGCCAGACTTCGCGTGACGAGCCCGCATCCGACGACTTCAAGTACCTGCTGCAGCCAAACCTGCTCACGCGCTGATTCTTCATGCACGTCAGTCGGATAGAGCTTGCCGACTACCGCAACTACGAGCGTGCAGCACTGGATCTCACTCCTGGCGCAACGCTGTTCATCGGTAAGAACGGGCAGGGCAAGACGAACCTCGTCGAGGCGATCGTCGTGCTCGCGACCGGTGCGAGCCACCGGGTCAGCGGCGACGCAGCACTGATCCGGGCGTCGAAGGAGTCTGCTGTCATCCGTGCGCAGCTCACGCACGGCACCCGCACGATCGGTGTCGACGTGCAGTTCAATCGCCAGGGTGCCAACCGCGCTCAGGCTCAGGGCAAGCGCATCGCCATGCGAGACCTGCCGCGCTATGCCCAGGTCGTGCTCTTCGCACCCGAAGACCTGGCGCTGATCCGCGGGGAACCCGGCGGCCGCAGGCGATTTCTGGATCAGCTGGCGACCATCCGTCAGCCCCGCATGGCTGCCGTGATCGCTGATTACGAGAAGGTCGTTCGGCAGCGCAACGCACTGCTGAAGTCAGGCCGAGGCTCTCGAATCACCGACTCTGTTGTGCAGACCCTGCAGGTGTGGGACGAACGGCTGGTCACGCTCGGCCTTCGCATTGAAGCCGCCCGGCAGCAGATCGTCACAGATCTCGCGCCGCACGTTGCACGGGCGTATGCGGCGATCGCCGGCGACGAGCATGCGACCGAGCTGCAGCTGCAGACGAATGTTCCGGCATCAGAAGAAGAGTTCAGAGCACTGCTGGATGCGCGAAGGAGTGACGAGTTCGAGCGGGCAGTCTCGCTCGTGGGTCCGCATCGCGATGATCTGCACCTTGATCTCAATGGGCTGCTGGCCAGGCACTACGCGAGTCACGGCGAATCCTGGTCGTATGCCCTGTCGCTGAAGCTCGCTTCTGCCGAGCTGCTGCGAGGCGAGGCCGCCGGCGATCCGGTGCTGATTCTCGACGACGTCTTCGCCGAGCTGGATTCGACGCGACGCCAGCGCATGGCCGACGCGATCGGCTCGTTCGAGCAGGTGCTGATCACTGCTGCCGTGGAGGGCGATGTTCCCGAGGATCTCGTGACCCGCAGGGTGCGCATCCGCTCTGGTGAAGTGGTCGAAGATGCGGCGTGACCTCGCAAAAACCGAGCACGAGCGCGTGTGGCAGCGATTCGTGCTGAAGTTCGGCGACCCGGCGCACACGACGCGCGATGGCAGAAGGCGTCGGGCGGCGGCCGAGCAGGGGTCGAAGCCGTTCGGAAAAGGGCGCGACCCAGAAGGGCTCGGAGCCGTGCTCGACCTTGCGGCCGCAAACTTCGGCTGGACAGAAGAGCTCGCCCGCGGCGACGTGATCGGCAACTGGGCAAGCCTCGTCGGCGACGGCGCGGCTGAGCACAGCGTCGCGCAGGAGGTCATCGACGGCGAGCTCGTCGTGCAGTGCGCATCGACGGCGTGGGCGCAGCAGCTGCGCATGATGCACAGCGACATCATCAAGAAGCTGACCGAACGATTCCCTGAATCGAGTGTTCGGCGCATCAAGTTCAACGGGCCGCACCAGCGCAGCTTCAAGGCTGGGTACCGTTCTGTTCCGGGCCGGGGGCCACGAGACACCTACGGATGAACGAGCCCGGTGCACTACCCTGAATGCAAGATATTGTATTTCTGATTTCCTATAGTCATCGAATCTGCACACAGGGGAGTGTTCATGCAGTCAAGCGATCTGCTGACGGGTCTGCCGAAGCCGTTCGAGGTGTCGGCAGCTGACGTCGCGAGTTCAGTGCCGCCCGAGGTCGTCTATGTCGTGCTCGATGACGACCCCACCGGCACGCAGTCGGTCGCCGGCCTTCCGGTGCTGACGCGATGGTCGCCCGACGACTTCAGCTGGGCGTTGCAGCAGGGCACCGCTGCCGTCTATGTGCTGACCAACACGCGTTCGCTCGATGCCGAGCAGACCGTGTCGAGAACGCGTGCCGTGGTCGCCGCTGCGACTGAGGCCGCAGCGAAGGCCGGCAGGGTCGTTCGCTTCGTGAGCAGGGGCGACTCGACGCTTCGCGGCCACTACCCGCTCGAGACCGACATCCTCTCGCAGGCCATGCTGGATGGAGGCGGAGTCGCCCCGAGCTTCACTGTGCTGATCCCGGCGTTTCCCGATGCCGGCCGAATCACCGTGCACGGCGTGCACTACTGGGTGGTCGGCGACGAGGCGACGCCGGTGGGGCAGACGCCGTTCGCCGCCGACGCGACCTTCGGATTCACGAGCTCGAGTCTTGCCGACTGGGTTGCCGAGAAGACCGGCGGCCGAATCGCAGCAGACCAGGTGGTGCTGATCGACATCGAAACCGTGCGGAAGGGGCCGGATGCGGTGGCCGCCGTGCTGCGCGAAGCACCAGCAGGGTCTGTGGTCGCCCCGGATGTCGTGGCTGAAGATGACATGCGCGTCATCGCGCTGGCCATCCACGCACTTGAGGCAGAAGGACGATCGGCGCTGCTGCGCATCGGCCCGCCATACCTGCGCGCGCACATCGGGCAGCCGGTCGCAGAGCCCGTCTTGCCCGACCAGATCGAGTTCGCGCATGACCGCGGCGGCCTGGTCGTCGTCGGCAGCCATGTTCCTCTGACCACGGCGCAGCTCGCGCATCTCAAGGCCGCTCGGCCCGACACCGTGACAATCGAGCTGAATGCTCGCCTGCTGCTGACTGACGAACGGAATGCGCACCTCGACGACCGTGTGCGCGCATCCGTCGATTCGATTGCGCACGCAACCGTCATTGTGCACACGTCGCGTGAGCTCATCAAGGGCCGAGACGAAGCGCACTCCCTCGACATTGCGCGGCAGATCTCGTCTGCTCTTGTCGACTTCGTGGCGCGCCTGATGGATGCCGCGCCTCCGCGCTTCGTCGTCGCGAAGGGCGGCATCACGTCGTCAGACACCGCCTCGGAAGCCCTCGGAATCAGCCGGGCGATGGTTGTCGGACCGATGCTGCCGGGCATCGTGTCGCTCTGGCAGCCGCAGTCGGGACCGGCTCAGGGGATTCCGTATGTGGTGTTCGCCGGAAACGTCGGCGAAGAGGACTCGCTCACTGCGGTGGTTGCGAGGCTTGCCGACTGATCGCTGCGACCAGGGGGTACGTCCTCGACGCAGGATCACCCCGATATGCCCGCGAAAGTGCATTCCGGTCGTAGAACGGGGCTCGGGCGACCAAATTATTCGCCTGTGCGAGAAATCGGCGCTCAGCGCGGTTCACAACGGGCTAAACACGCCGAAAAGAGGTAGACTGGCAGATGCGCCTTGTGCGCGCCAATATAAGGAGTTTACCGTCTATGACTGAGCCGAAGCCGAATGAGTACGGTGCCGACGCCATCCAGATTCTCGAAGGTCTCGAGGCGGTTCGCAAGCGGCCCGGAATGTACATCGGCTCGACCGGCCCCCGCGGTCTTCACCACCTGGTCTACGAGATCGTCGACAACGCTGTCGATGAGGCGCTGGCCGGCCACTGCGACACGATCAATGTGACGATTCTTGCTGACGGCGGCCTACGCGTCGAAGACAACGGCCGCGGCATTCCGGTCGACCCGCACGCGTCAGACCCCAGCAAGTCGTCGCTCGAGGTCGTTCTGACAGTGCTGCACGCAGGCGGAAAGTTCGGCGGCGGCGGATACGCGGTCTCGGGTGGTCTGCACGGTGTCGGCTCGTCTGTGGTCAACGCGCTCTCCACCCGATTCGAGGCTGAGGTGAGCCGTCAGGGCAACGTGCACCGACAGCAGTTCGAGGTCGGCGCACCCGTTGGCCCCATCCAGATCGGCGAAGAGACCGACAAGACGGGCACGACGATCACGTTCTGGCCCGACGGCGACATCTTCGAGAGCATCGAATTCGACTACGAGACGCTGCGCACTCGCTTTCAGCAGTACGCCTTCCTCAACAAGGGCCTCACCATCTCGATCACGGATGAGCGCCCCGAGCAGGTCGAAGAGGCTGCCGAGATCGAGCAGGAGCTCAGCGACGAAGACCCGCAGGACGCACCCGCTACGCCCAAGACGAAGACCGTCACGTACCTGTACGAGAACGGCCTGAAGGACTACGTCGAGTTCCTCAACAAGCAGAAGAAGACCGAGAAGGTCCACGAAGAGATCATCGACTTCGAGCAGGAGGACGAAGAGCGCAAGCTGTCGCTCGAGATCGCGATGCAGTGGACGACCTCGTACCAGGAGGCGGTCTACACCTACGCGAACACGATCAACACGCACGAGGGCGGCACGCACGAAGAGGGCTTCCGCGCTGCGCTGACGACGCTGATCAACCGCTACGCCCGCGCGAACAACCTGCTCAAGGAGAAGGACGACAACCTCACGGGCGAGGATGTGCGCGAGGGCCTCACCGCCATCGTCTCGATCAAGCTCGGCGAGCCGCAGTTCGAGGGCCAGACGAAGACCAAGCTCGGCAACACCGAGGCGAAGTCATTCGTGCAGCGCGTCGCCGGCGACATGCTCGGCGACTGGTTCGAGCGCAACCCGCTGCAGGGCAAGGACATCGTCCGCAAGGCGATCTCGGCTGCGACCGCACGCATCGCAGCCCGCAAGGCTCGCGAGCAGACGCGTCGCAAGGGCCTGCTCGAGTCGGGCGGCATGCCCGGCAAGCTGAAGGACTGCCAGTCGAAGAACCCGTCTGAGTCCGAGATCTTCCTGGTCGAGGGCAACTCGGCAGGCGGCTCTGCGGTGCAGGGTCGCGACCCCTACTCGCAGGCGATTCTGCCGCTGCGCGGCAAGGTGCTCAACGTCGAAAAGGCGCGTCTCGACCGAGCGCTGCAGAACGCCGAGATCCAGTCGATGATCACGGCCTTCGGTGCCGGCCTCGGCGAAGACTTCGATCCTGACAAGGTTCGGTACCACAAGATCGTGCTCATGGCCGATGCTGACGTCGACGGCCAGCACATCACGACGCTGCTGCTGACGCTGCTGTTCCGCTACATGCGGCCGCTCGTCGATCTCGGCTACGTCTACCTTGCAATGCCGCCGCTCTACCGCATCAAGTGGACGAACGCCGAGCACCAGTTCGTCTACTCCGATGCCGAGCGCGATGCTCTGCTCAAAGAGGGACGCGACAGGGGCTGGCGACTTCCTCGCGACAACCAGAATCCCGTGCAGCGATACAAGGGTCTGGGTGAGATGAACTACCAGGAGCTCTGGGAGACCACGATGTCACCCGAGACTCGCACCCTCCGTCAGGTGACGCTCGACGACGCCGCGACAGCAGACGCAACTTTCTCGATCCTCATGGGCGAAGACGTCGAAGCTCGTCGCGAATTCATTCAGAAGAACGCACGCGACGTGCGCTTCCTCGACATTTAAGGACGCTTGATGACTGACGAAACAACACCCGAGGAGCCCCGCACAGGAGTGCAGCAGGTCGACCTGCAGAGCGAGATGCAGCGCTCGTACCTCGACTACGCGATGAGCGTCATCGTCGGACGCGCGCTTCCTGAGGTGCGCGACGGCCTCAAGCCCGTGCACCGCCGCGTGCTCTACGCGATGTTCGACGGCGGCTACCGACCCGACCGCCCGTTCTCGAAGTGCTCGCGCGTCGTCGGCGACGTCATGGGCCAGTTCCACCCGCACGGTGACTCGGCGATCTACGACGCCCTCGTGCGTCTCGTGCAGCCGTGGGCAATGCGCTACCCGCTTGCACACGGCCAGGGAAACTTCGGCTCCGCCGGCGACGACGAAGCGGCAGCCCCCAGGTACACCGAGACCAAGATGGCGCCGCTCGCACTCGAGATGGTGCGCGACATCGACGAAGACACGGTCGACTTCCAAGACAACTACGACGGTCGCACGCAGGAGCCCGCTGTGCTGCCTGCTCGCTACCCGAACCTGCTGGTCAACGGCTCGGTCGGCATCGCCGTCGGCATGGCCACGAACATCCCCCCGCACAACCTCCGCGAGGTCGCGGCGGGCGCGGTGTGGCACCTCGAGAACCCTGAAGCGTCGAACGAAGAGCTGCGCGCAGCCCTGATCGAGCGCATCAAGGGCCCCGACTTCCCGACGGGTGCGACGATCCTCGGAAACAAGGGCATCCAGGATGCCTATGCGACCGGCCGCGGCTCGATCACGATGCGCGCTGTCGTCAACGTCGAAGAGATCCACGGGCGCACGTCGCTCGTCGTCACCGAGCTGCCGTACCAGGTCAACCCCGACAACCTTGCGCGCAAAATCGCAGACCTCGTCAAGGACGGCCGCCTGCAGGGCATCGCCGACCTCAAGGACGAGACCTCTGGCCGCACCGGTCAGCGACTGGTCATCACGCTCAAGCGCGACGCCGTAGCGAAGGTCGTGCTCAACAACCTCTACAAGCACACGCAGCTGCAGGAGAACTTCGGCGCGAACATGCTTGCCATCGTCGACGGCGTGCCGCGCACGCTGCCGATCGAGGGCTTCATCACCAACTGGGTGACGCACCAGATCGAGGTCATCGTCCGGCGCACGCAGTTCCGCCTCGCTCGCGCAGAGGAGAGGATGCACATCCTTCGCGGGTACCTCGCCGCTCTCGACGCACTCGATGAGGTGATTGCACTCATCCGCCGTTCTCCCACGGTCGAAGAGGCTCGCGAAGGCCTGATGGAGCTGCTGAGCATCGACGAGCTGCAGTCCCGTGCGATTCTCGAGCTGCAGCTGCGACGCCTGGCCGCGCTCGAGCGCCAGAAGATCCAGGACGAGGCAGAAGAGCTCGGTCGCATGATCGACGAGTACAACGACATCCTCGCCAAGCCCGAGCGCCAGCGTGCGATCGTCATCGAAGAGCTGACCGAGATCGTCGACCGCTATGGCGACGACCGCCGCTCTGAGATCCTCGCCGGCTACGACGGCGACATGAGCATGGAAGACCTGATTCCCGAAGAGGACATGGTCATCTCGCTCACTCGCGGCGGCTACGTCAAGCGCACCCGCATCGACCAGTACCGCTCGCAGCACCGCGGCGGCAAGGGCGTGCGCGGAGCCCAGCTGCGCGCCGACGACGTGGTCGAGCACTTCGATGTCACGACGACGCACCACTGGCTGCTGTTCTTCACGAACTTCGGTCGCGTGTACCGTGCCAAGGCGTACGAGCTCGGCGAGGCCGGCCGCGATGCCAAGGGCCAGCACGTCGCGAACCTGCTGGCGATGCAGCCCGACGAGACGGTGCAGAAGGTCATGGCCATCCGCGACTACGGCGCCGCCGAGTTCCTGGTGCTCGCGACCAAGCAGGGGCAGATCAAGAAGACGCGCCTCGAGCTGTACGACACGAACCGCATGGGTGGCATCATCGCCATCAACCTGCTCGACGGCGACGAGCTCGTCTCGGCCCAGCTCGCGAACTCCGGCGACGACATCCTCGTTGTGACTGCAGGCGGCAAGGCTGCTCGCTTCACGGCGAGCGACCAGGCGCTGCGCTCAATGGGACGCGCGACTTCGGGTGTGCGTGCGATCAAGCTGATCGGCGACGACTATGTGCTCAATGCCATGTCGATCGCCGACGACGAAGGCTACCTGTTCGTCATCACCGATCAGGGCTACGCGAAGAAGACCCCGCTTGAGGAGTACCCCGCAAAGGGTCGCGGCACCCAGGGTGTCGGCAACTTCGCATCGGGCGACCACGGACGCGGCGGCCTCGTGGGTGCGCTGCGCGTGTGCGACGGCGACGAGGTCCTCGTGGTGCGCAACAGCGGCAAGGTCGTGCGTTCGGCTGTCGACGAGGTCGAGCCGCGCGGTCGCATGACGATGGGCGTGCAGTTCGCCGAGATCTCGAAGAAAGACCCTGTGCTCTCGATCGCGCTCAACGCCGAGAAGCACGTTGAAGACGTCGTCGACGACGCTGACTCATCCGCTGAGATGACGAGCGAAGAATCGGATGCGGGTAGTGTTGACGCCGCAGACGTTTCAGGTCAGGCATCGACAGAAGAGGATGAAGCATGAGCGGAGTCTCACAGTCACTCCAGCGCAAGTCGCCCACCAAGCGAACCGGCGGCAAGCAGATCCGACTGCGCCTCCAGAACATCGACTTCTGGTCGGCTATGAAACTGGCTGCCGTGGTCGGCTTCGTCCTCGCCGTGATTCAGATTGTCGTGACGATCATCATGTGGCTGCTGCTCGAGATCCTCGGCGTCTTCGCCAAGGTCGACGAGCTGCTGCAGGATCTGCTGGCGTCGTCGCAGTTCACGCTGATGGACTTCGTGTCGCTGCCGAGCGTCATCCTGTTCTCGGTGATCGTGGGGCTGCTGAACTTCGTGGTGATCACGATTCTCGGCGCTCTCGCGGCCCTGATCTACAACCGATCGGTGCCGCTCACGGGCGGCCTGCTGATGGGATTCACGAACCAGTAGGCGGCTCGAGTCGCGTGGTGTGACGGCCCCTGATTTTCATGGTAAAGTTATTGCTTGTGCCAGGGGCTATAGCTCAGGCGGTTAGAGCGCTTCGCTGATAACGAAGAGGTCCCAGGTTCAAGTCCTGGTAGCCCCACCAAGGCACACAATTCAATACGGGCCCGTAGCTCAATTGGTAGAGCGCCTGCTTTGCACGCAGGAGGTCAGGAGTTCGATTCTCCTCGGGTCCACTGCAAAACCCCGGCAACGTGCCGGGGTTTTTCCGTTGGGGGGCGTGCCCCAAAGTAGTCAATTTTCGGCGGAACGCCGCACAGAGACTGCTTTCGGGCACGGTTTCCGAGAATTGACTACTTTCAGAACATCCGGCAGCAGGAGCCTCACTCCTAGTCTCGGTCATTCTGCCCCGAAATCTCCTACTCTGGGTAACAGGCCACTGTCACGGGAGGAGAGCAGCATGGCAGTCTTCACAATCGGGCACTCGACGCGGTCGACAGAAGAGTTCATAGGCCTGCTGCGCCAAAGCGACATCGGGCAAGTCGTCGACGTGAGGCGCATCGCCGGGTCGAACAAATACCCGCAGTTCAATGCGGACTCGCTCGCCGCATCCCTCGAAGACTCCGGCATCGGGTACGAGCATGCCGAAGGCCTGACGGGCCGTCGCCGAGTCAGCAAGACCGTGCTGTTCGAGGTCAACGAATGGTGGCAGAACCGCAGCTTTCACAACTATGCCGACCATGCGCTCTCAGAGGAGTTCGCGGATGCGCTGGCCGACCTCCGCAAATCGGCAGGCGAGCAGAACGTGGCGGTGATGTGCTCGGAGGCCGTGTGGTGGCGGTGTCACAGGCGTATCATCGCCGACCACCTGCTGGCGCACGGAGACACGGTGCAGCACATTCTCGGCGAGGGCCACGTCGACGAGGCGCAGCTGAGCGAAGGCGCCGTGGTCAGCGACAGCTCGGTGACCTATCCGAGCCCGGCCTCGCGCGCGTAGATCGCCGCCTGCATTCGCGACTCGAGATCGAGCTTGGCGAGCACGCTCGACACGTGCGTCTTGACCGTCGTCACGCTGATGCTGAGCTCGGCCGCAATCTGCGCGTTGGGCAGCCCCCGCCCGAGCGAGCTCAGCACATCGACCTCGCGCGGTGTCAGCCCGTCGACGACGCGACTCGGCTGAGCAGCGGGCTGCTCAGGAGCATTGGCGAACGCATGCAGCAGGCGCCGCGTCACCTCAGGGGCGACAACGCCATCGCCGACGGCAACCCGGCGAATCGCGTCGATCAGCTGTGCCGGCTCGACCGACTTCAGCAGAAAGCCGGATGCGCCGGCCCGGAGCGCGCCGAACACCACCTCGTCGAGATCGAATGTGGTGAGCATGAGCACTTCTGCCGATGCGTCCTGCACGACCTGTCTGGTTGCTTCGACTCCGTCTGTTCCCGGCATGCGCGCATCCATCAGCACAACGTCGGGTCGCAAGACCCGCGCCTGTCGCACCGCTGCGGCTCCGTCGGCCGCCTCGCCCACGACCTCGATGTCGCCGGCGGTCTCGAGCAGCAGCCTGAGGCCGGCACGAACCGTCGCGTGGTCGTCGGCCAGCAGCACCGTGATTGCGTTCATCGTGATGTCTCCTTCAGCGGCAGCTCGACTTCTACGAGCCAGGTGTCGTCGCTGCTCTGGTGGGCGAGCATCCGCCCTCCGACCAGCTCGACTCGCTCCTGCATGGCGATGACCCCGGTCCCTGAGCCCATCGCTGCATCCGCCGGGTGGTCCGACAGCCCAGACGTCACGCGCAGACGCAGTGTGCGGCGGCCCCGGTCGATGTGCACCTGCGCCGTCTTGTCGCCGTGCTTCAGCGCGTTCGTGAGCGACTCCTGCAGCACACGAATCACCACGTGCTCGGTGCTGGCCGACAGGTCGTCTGGCATGGTGCCCTCTGCAGACACCGTGAGCCCGTGCGACTCGGCTCGGGCGATCACCGTGTTCCAGTCGGTGTGCTCCAGGGGAGCGGTGTCGGGTGCGCCGCTTCGCAGCACGCGCACCATCTCGCCCAGCTGGTCGAGGGCGTCGACGGATGTGGTGCGAATGGTCTCGAGGGCCTTGCGGTCGCGCTGGGCATCGGGTTCGGCATGCAGCACGGCACCTGAGGTGAGGGCGATCGCCGAGACCTGGGACGACACGACATCGTGCAGCTCGCTGGCCATCTGCCGGCGTTCGGCATCGATGGCCACGCGCCGCTGAGCCTCCTGCTCGCGCAGCAGCGCCGCATGCCGCTCGCGGTCGAGCGACTCGTGGGTGTCGGGCTCCTGCCAGAGGGGTCGCCCGCGCCGCACCTCGGAGGCCCACCAGAGGGGCATGACGAGCACCGAGAAGCTCAGCAGCGTCACCGTGACGCCGAACGCGAGACCGCCGCCGGGCAGCAGGGCGAGAGCCAGCATGGCAACCGAGAAGACAACGGATACGACCGAGGTGATTCTGACCGACCGAGCCGTGGCCCTCAGCGCGAAGCTGTAGATCAGGTCTGACAGGCACAGCAGGATGCCCAGGTTGAAGCCGATCAGCAGATCCGCCACGACGCAGAGAACGCCGAGCACCAGCGCGAGCACGGGCTTGCGAATGCGTAGCAGCATGACGCCGGCCATGAGCGCGAGGGGCACCAGGTGCCACCAGGGCTGCGGCACCAGGCCGAGCTGCCGCCACCACGAGAACTCGGCGATCCCGGCCCATCCCATGACGATGAACATCACGGCGAGCCCGAGCGTGAACACCTGCTGCAGGTGCAGTCGGCCAGCCGACGGGCGTGGGGGAGTCGCGGTCATGAAGCCATTCGACCACACGCCAGGCGGCCGGGCCTCAGACCAAAGGAGGAGTGGCGTCGCCAGAGCCCCTGCCTTCGCCCGATGTGCCGACGGTGCCGGTGCTGTGATGCTCAGGGCATGCTGATCACATTTGTCGACTCGATAGTGCCCGAAGGCGTTGATTCGGTCTGGATGCTTGTTCCGGTGCTGGCCGTGCTCGCCCTCATCGACTCGACGAGCTTCGGCACGCTGCTGATTCCGATCTGGCTGCTCATGACACCGGGCAGGCTGCGCGGCGGCCGCGTGCTGCTCTACCTCGCAGTCGTCGCGACGGCTTACGCCGTGGTGGGCCTGGTGCTGCTGTCGCTCGCGCTGCTCGTGGGCGATCAGGTGTTCGGATGGCTCGAGGCCGCGCAGCAGAACCCGGTGTTCCTCTTCGCGCAGGTCGCGCTCGGCGTCGGCATGCTGCTCTACAGCTTTCGCCTCGACCCGTGGGGCGAAGCGGGCAAAGAGCGCAAGCGTGCCCGAGATGCCGCACTGGCGGCCGAGGGCAAAGGTGCGGGCGAGCGACTCAGACGGATGCGCGAGCGTGCGGTCGGCGAGGGATCCCACGGCGGTCTGTGGCCCCTGTTGACGCTTGGGCTCGTCGCAGTCGGTCTCGAGATCGCATCGCTGCTGCCGTATCTTGCGGGAATCGGACTCGTCGCGGCAGAGGACCCGGGCATCCCGCTCGCTCCCGGCCTCATCGTGTTCTACTGCCTCGTCATGATCGCGCCCGCGCTGCTGCTGCTCGTCGGGCGGGTGTTCGGGGGACGGCTGCTCGATCGGCCGCTGCGCAGGATCGAGTCGTTCCTGACCCGTCATGCCAGCGGCACGATCGCGTGGATCATCGGCCTGCTTGGCATCCTGCTCGCGATCAATGCGTACGGTCAGCTGCAGAGCATTGGCGTGCTGTAGCGCGACTCCCCGCCGACGCAAAAGGCGGCCGACCCCACAGAGGGATCGGCCGCCTTTGCCGTGAGCTACTTGTCGGTAGGTGTTCCGCCGGGCTCCTGGTCGCCGATTGCGGCGCGGTACGCCTTCTCGATGTTCTCGCCGACCTCCTGGTCGATGTTCTTCCAGTACTGGAAGACGTTCGAGAGCACGGGCTCTTCAACGCCGCCGAGCAGCGCACCCGTCACGGTCTCGACGAGACGGCCGCGGGCTGCCTCATCCATGACCTCACGAATGAGTGTGTGCGCCTGACCGAAGTCGTCGTCTTCAGCGTGCAGCTCGTATGCCGAGCGCACGAGCGAGCCGTCGGACTCCCAGCCGTTGTCGACCGGGCCCTGCTCGTCCTGGTACGAGCGGCCGTACGAGTTCGGCGCGTACACGGGAGCATTGCCCGAGTGGCTGAACTGCATGTGGCCTTCCTTGTCGTACGAGTTGGTCTCGCCGATCGGACGGTTCACGGGCAGCTGGTTGTAGTTCGTGCCGATGCGGTGACGCTGTGCATCGGGGTACGAGAACACGCGGCCGAGCAGCATCTTGTCGGGTGAGACGCCGGTGCCGGGCACGGTGTTCGCGGGGCTGAAGGCAGCCTGCTCGATCTGTGCGTAGTGGTTGACCGGGTTCTGGTTCAGCGTGAAGCGGCCGACCGGGATGCGCGGGTAGTCCTTCTTCGACCACGTCTTGGTGAGGTCGAACGGGTTGAAGCGGTACTTCTTCGCGTCTTCGTAGGGCATGATCTGCACCTCGAAGGTCCACGACGGGAAGTCGCCGTTCTCGATCGACTCGAACAGGTCGCGACGGTGGAAGTCAGCGTCGTCACCGGCGAGCTTGCCCGCCTCTTCGTTCGACAGGAACTCGAGTCCCTGCTCGGTCATGAAGTGGTACTTCACCCAGAACTTCTCGCCAGCCTCGTTGACCCACATGTAGGTGTGCGACGAGTAGCCGTTCATGTGACGCCAGGTGCGGGGGAGTCCGCGGTCGCCCATGAGGTAGGTGACCTGGTGTGCGGTCTCGGGTGAGAGCGACCAGAAGTCCCACTGCATGTTGTTGCTGCGAAGGCCGGTTGCGGGCTCGCGCTTCTGCGAGTGGATGAAGTCAGGGAACTTCATGGGGTCGCGCACGAAGAACACCGGGGTGTTGTTGCCGACCATGTCGAAGTTGCCGTCTTCTGTGTAGAACTTGAGCGCGAATCCGCGCACGTCGCGCCACGTGTCGGGTGAACCGAGCTCACCGGCGACGGTCGAGAAGCGAGCGAGCATGTCGGTCTTGGCACCCGGCTGCAGGAACTTCGCCTTGGTGTACTTCGAGACGTCTTCTGTGACTTCGAACGAGCCGAATGCACCGGAGCCCTTGGCGTGGGGGCTGCGCTCGGGAACACGCTCGCGGTCGAAGCGTGCGAGCTTCTCAACCAGCGCAACGTCGTGCAGCATCAGCGGGCCGTTGCTGCCGACGCTCAGTGAATGCGCGTCGCTCTCGCGGGGTGCACCCGCTTCGGTGGTCGAGGGGATTTCGGACGAGTGGTCCTTGGTGGGGTCGAACGAGGTCATAGGGTCTCCTTCTGGTGGCATGGCCATAGTGATGGTTTGGTCAGGTCTGATGTGAGGCGGATGCGCGGGTCAGGCGGTGCGGGCCGCGCGGCAGTCGGCGCAGGTGCCGCGGAAGAGCACCTCGGCGACTTCGATCTCGTAGTCGTGGTGGTGTTCGGCGGGCGGCACGAGGCAGGGGGCGTGGCCCACCTGGCACGGCACGTCTTCGAGACGGCCGCACTCGCGACAGATCATGTGATGGTGGTTGTCGTCGAGCTGCATCTCGTAGCGGGCCGCATTGCGGGCACCGGTGTCGACGCGGCGCAGCAGGCCAGCGTCGGTCAGAGCGTGCAGCACGCCGTAGACAGCCTGGGTCGAGACTGACCCGAGGCGCTCGCGCACAGCGGCAGCGACTTCGTCGGCCTCTGCGTGCTTGTGCTCGGCGATGACGGCGAGTGCCGCCATCCGCGGTGCTGTGACACGCAGACCGGCAGCGCGCAGAACGGCGTCCGCCGGCTGCTGAGGTGCTGTCGTGTCGGTCATGTCTTCAGTGTAGCCCAAAGAATGGAACTATTCAAGAAAAGGATGAGTTCTAGAAGACGAGTGCGATCGACAGGACTGCGACGGATGCGGTGGCAGTGAGCGTGCGAATGACGTTCCAGCGGCTCCAGAGAGGTTCGAATCGCTCTCTTGCCGAGCGCGCATCCGCGTCTGTGTTCGCCGGCAGGCGATCAAGCATCGTGTTGAGCGGCACGCTGCGGCTGGACGTGAACATGAATGTGGCTGCCGAGAGCAGGGCTCCGACGACGATCATCGTCGTGTTCAGCTCAGTGCCCTGGATCAGGGCCGTGCCCGCTGCCAGAACGGCGAGAATGGGGGCGCCGAAGAACACGGCTAGGAAGACCGGGTTCTGGATTGCGGCGTTGATGCGCCTGAAGATCGTGACGAACGCTCTGTCGTCGACGTCGCGCAGACCCGGAAGAACAGCGGTCGAGAATGCGAAGAACAGGCCGGCGACGAGGGCGTTCAGCACGATCGCGGCGATGAGGGAGGCAGTCAGCAGCACGCATTCAGCATGTCATGGCTGAACGGCGGGTGCGTAGGCTGGCTGTATGAATCTGCGACCCGCTGCCTACTGCGTCATCATCGAAGACGGCAGGATGCTGCTGTCGCACTGGATCGGCGGCGCCTGGACTCTGCCGGGCGGCGGCATGGATCCGGGAGAGCACCCCGAGGACGCAGCGCTGCGCGAAGTGACCGAAGAGACCGGCTACGTGGCCGAGCTCACCGGACTGCTGGGCATCGACTCGTTCGTCGTGCCGGCATCGCGCCGCATCGAGGGGCAGGGCGACCTGCAGGGACTGCGGATCGTGTACTCGGCCAAGGTAATCGGCGGCGAGTACGAGGTCGAGAAGGACGGCACGACCGACGACGTTGGCTGGTTCACGCTCGATGAGGTCGCAGGGCTGAAGACGTCGCCGCTGATTCCGTTTGCGCTCGGACGGCATCACGAGGCAGGCGTGGGCACGCCGCTTGCCGATCGGCGGGGGTAGGGGGCTAGGGGCGGCCACGGACTGCCGGGCTGTTCACCAGAAACCGCAATTCGGCCGGCTGTTTACGAGAAGCCGCAGGATTTGCGGCTTCTGGTGACATTGCGGCTTCTCGTGCACCCAGCCGCCCTCAAACCCGCCACCAGCCAACGCAAAAGGGCCGCACCCCGAAGGATGCGACCCTGTGCGTTCAGCCGTGAAGGCCGACGAGAAACTCGTCAGTTGGCGGGAGCCGCCTCGACCTCGTCTGCATCGGGGATCCAGAGGTCGTCGTCGGCACGAAGCGTCTGCCATGCTGCGTAAGCGGCACCTGCGACTGCGACGACACCGACTCCGATGAGCACCCACTGGCCTGCCGAGAGGCCCTTCTTGGCCTGCTCGGCGGGAGCCACATCGGGCACGCGTGCGTACTTCTCGACGTTGGCAATTGCGTCCTTGACGCGCTTGTCCTTCGAGATCTGCGTCATGGCCGCGAATGAGCCGAGTCCGCCGGCGACGGCGGGGATGACGCTGTTGTTCCAGCCGCGGGCGGCACCGGAGAGGGCGTTGCGGCCACGGTCGAGGCCACGCTGCGCGTAGCGACGCGCTTCGGGGACGACGCTCTCGTTGGTGTACTCACGGGCCTGGTGTGAAGCCTCACGGGCAAGTTCGCCAGCGCGGCTGTTCACCGATCGCTGAACGTCCCAGAGCTTCTCGGCCTGCTTGCGCAGCTTCTTGATCTGCTTTTCGCGCTTGCGGGAAAGGGCGAGTGACATGGTCGTTCCTCCATTCAAACCTTGGGCTTCATCTTTGCAGGTTTTGCTGAACAGCACATCACTCTGCCCGCGATTTCGCTGTAGTCGAACGCTGAGACCCCCTGATCAGCCCACCTGTTGTGGGAAGATGAAAACATGGCTAATCACACTGCTGTCGCAACCATTCACACGAACCACGGCGACATTGTCGTCAACCTGTTCGGCAACCACGCTCCCAAGACGGTCGAGAACTTCATCGGCCTCGCAACCGGCGAGCGCACCTGGCGTCACCCCGAGACGGGCGAAGAGACCAACGAGCCCCTCTACAACGGTGTGATCTTCCACCGCATCATCAAGCAGTTCATGCTGCAGGGCGGCGACCCCCTCGGTCAGGGCATCGGCGGACCGGGCTACCAGTTCGACGACGAGATCCACCCCGAGCTCTCGTTCGACCGCTCGTACCTGCTGGCCATGGCCAACGCAGGCCTGCAGGGCGGCCGCGGCACCAACGGTTCGCAGTTCTTCATCTCAACCGTCGAGACCCCGTGGCTCACGGGCAAGCACACCATCTTCGGCGAGGTCGCCGACGACGCTTCGAAGGCTGTCGTCGACGCAATCGAGGGTGTTGCAACCGACGGTCGCGACAAGCCCCTCGAAGACGTCGTGATCTCGTCGATCGACGTTCAGAAGGCGTAATAATTGTCGAACTCGGCCGGGCCGGAATCCTGCTACCGGCATCCTGACCGTCCCACGTGGGTGCTGTGCCAGCGGTGCGGCAACCCCCTGTGTCCTGCCTGCCAGAATCAGGCCGCCGTCGGCGTGCAGTGTGATGACTGCATCCAGCGCGAGCGCTCCTGGCAGAAGCAGGTGCACGGGGATGTGCGACAGGCGCAGGGCCGCAGCCGCCGGCCCAGCCGAGTTCAGCAGCTGGTGCGGCGTCCCCAGGGCGTCACACTCTCGATCGTCGTCGTGACTGCGGCGATCTCGCTGATCGCCATGATCGTCTCGCCGATCACCGACCTGCTGGCGTTCCAGGGCGAAGTCGCGATCTTCCAGCCCTGGAGGCTGATCACCGCAGCGCTGCTGCACGGCGGCATCATGCACCTGGCGCTCAACATGCTGGCGCTCTGGATGCTCGGCCCCGCCCTCGAGCAGGCCATGGGCAAGCTGCCGTTCATCGCGACCTACATCGTCACCGCGCTCGCTGGCAGCGTTGCTGTTCCGCTGCTCGGATCCAATTCGTGGGTCGTCGGCGCATCAGGCGCGATCTTCGGCCTCTTCGGCGTCTACATCGGCCTGCAGCGAGTCGTCGGCAAGGTCGACATGTCGCTGCTCGTCATCGTCGGCATCAACCTCGCCTACGGCTTCTTCGTCGAGGGTGTCGCCTGGCAGGCACACGTCGGCGGTCTGATCGCCGGCTTCATCATCGGCTTCGGAGGCGCGCTGCTCGCGGGCAAGCGCACCGACGGCAAGCGAGCCAGGGGTCTGTGGTCGGCCATCGGCCTGACCGCTGTCGTCAGTCTTGCGCTCTGGGAACTCTGGATGTTCATCCGGCTGTAGCGCGCATCCGCGTCACCGACGGTTCGGCAGCCTGCCGAGTCGTCGGTTCGTCGTTGCGTCACGCGCCGAAGTTATCCACAGTTTCATCCACAGCTGTGGAGAATTACACCCGTGTAATTCGCCTTCAGCAGCAGGCAGACGGATGCGCGAGTCAGTGCGTAGGGCGCACTACTTCCAGCGGGTGGCCATGATGAAGCCGATGAACATGATGGCGAAGCCGATGGCGACGTTCCAGAAGCCGATGCCGGGGATCGGCAGCGTGTGCATGCTCACGTAGAAGAGGATGATCCAGACGAATCCGACGATCATGAAGCCCAGCATGAGCGGCAGGAACCAACGCGGGTTCACTGCGTCTTTGCGTGCGGCGCGACTGACTGCGCGACTCGTTGAATTCGATGACTTTGCCATAGCGCCCACTAGTCTACCTCAGCCCGGTAGAATCACCGTATGCGCGCCCGTCACTCAAAGCCCAGACCGAGGCGCCATGCGACATTCGCCAGCGTTCTCGGCGAGCTGCTGCTCACCGCCGGAGTGCTGATCGGCGGATTCGTCGGCTGGCAGCTCGGCTTCAGCGACGCGATCATGGGCAACCAGCAGCAGGCCGCCGCATCTGAATTCGCACAGAGTCTCGGTGACGAGAAGGTCGCCGAGGAGGGCACAGAGCTGCGCACCGACGAGCCTCCGAGGGAGACAGCGGTCGGCGCACTCGAGAACTACGCCGTCATGTACATCCCGCGCTTCGGCGACTTCCAGCGCACGATCGGCGAGACCACGAGCCCGCTCGTCATCGACAGCCTCGAGCAGGGGCTCGCCCGCTACGAGACCGGCGCCCTGGCAGGCGAGCTCGGCAACTTTGCGATCGCCGGCCACCGCAATGGGCTCGGCGGCCCGTTCACCGAGCTCGACCAGCTGCGCATCGGCGACCGCATCTACATCAAGACCCCCGAGGCCTGGTACGTCTACGAGTTCCGCAACACCGAGTATGTGCCGCCGACGCAGGTCGATGTCGTTGCCCCGGTGCCCGACATGCCTGAACTCGACGCCGACGACCGCTACATCACCCTGACCACGTGCAACCCCGACTGGTCGCCTGAGGGCAGGCTGATCGCGTTCGGCGTCTTCGTCGGCTGGCAGCCAATCGAAGACGGCATGCCCGTCGAACTGGCTGAAGCCCTGGAAGGAAACGCCTGATGTACGCAGGTCTGTGGCGAATCATCCCCGGCCCCTGGTTCGTGAAGCTCTTCGTCTTCGTCGTGCTCTTCGCAGCCGTGGTCTACGTGCTCTTCTTTCATGCCTACCCTTGGGTCATGCAGACGTTCTTCCAGACTCCCGACGTCACGGTGGGCGAATCGTGAGGGTGCTGGTTGTCGACAACTTCGACAGCTTTGTGTACACCCTCGCCGGCTACCTGACCGAGCTCGGCGCCGACATCACCGTCGAGCGCAACGACGTCGCAGACCCGAAGCGCATCACCGAGTGGGACGCCGTGCTGGTCTCACCCGGCCCCGGCACACCCGCTGAAGCTGGCGCATCCGTCGACTTCGTGCACGCCGCGATCGAGCACAGGGTGCCGCTGTTCGGCGTCTGCCTCGGCCACCAGGCGATCGCAGAAGCGCTGGGCGGCGTCGTCTCGCACGCTGAAGAGCTCATGCACGGCAAGACGAGCGTCGTCGTGCACGAGCGCACGCCGCTGTTCGAAGGCATCCCCGAGCAGTTCACGGCGACCCGCTATCACTCGCTGGCAGTCGAAGACGACTCGGTGCCGCCGCAGCTGCGCGTGACTGCCCGTACCGCGCATCCGTCTGGCAACGGCGTCATCATGGCACTGGAACACACGGATGCGCCCGTCTGGGGAGTCCAGTATCACCCGGAGTCGATCCTCACAGAGGGCGGCTATCGCATGCTCGGCAACTGGCTCGAGGCCGCCGGGCTGCACGGAGCAGCAGCGCTGTCAGCCGGCAAGCAGCCGCTCATGGGCTGAGCCCGCACCGGCTCATCAGACGCTCGTACTGAGCTGCCTAAGGGCGGTTGCTGTTGCCGTTGCCATTGCCGTTCGAGTCGCCGGACTCGCTCGGTGATGGCTTGTCGTCGTCATCGTCGTCATCATCATCGTCAGGGGGCGGGGGTTTCGAGCCGCCGCAGTAGGTGATGGTGATGGTCTGATCCTGGTCGCTGTCACCGGCGTCGATCGACTGCCCGGTGACATTGCCGCCCCAGCACGAGAGCTGTGCGTTCTGCTGCACCGTGAATCCGACTTCGCTGCCCCGCAGCAACTCGACTGCATCGCCGTAGTACATGCCCACGACGTCGGGAACCGTGACCTTGCCCGTCGAGATGACGAAGTCGACTGTTGTGCCGACCGGAACTGTTGTGCCGTATGCAGGCGTCGACGAGATAATGACGCCGGCGGGAGCCGTTGCGCTGTTCTCTTCTTTCGTCTCACCGAGTTCGAGACGATTCT
The DNA here is from genome assembly GCF_900163565.1 of Agrococcus casei LMG 22410. Lineage (GTDB taxonomy): Bacteria > Actinomycetota > Actinomycetes > Actinomycetales > Microbacteriaceae > Agrococcus > Agrococcus casei. The sequence continues at coordinate 20,306 of NZ_FUHU01000003.1, read as the reverse complement.
GGCTGAGCACATTCGTGGCCTGCTCGATCGTCAGGCCCGCCATGTTCGGCAGCGGTGACGGAGGCGGCCCCTCTGAGACTCGCAGCTTGACGGGAGAATCGGGCGCAATCCCGGTGCCGGCATCAGGAGACTGTGCGAGCACTGTGCCGGGGTCGGAGTCGTCGTGCACTTGCGTGATCTCGAACGTCAGCCCAGCTTCTTCTAGCGTTGCGAGCGCCTCTTCTTCTTGCATGCCGACCACGTCTGGCACTGATGTCGACAGGCCCGCGAAGCTGGTGCCGTTGCCGAGGCTGACGACCCAGACCACGAGAATTGCGACGAGCAGCCCGACAGCGATGCCGCCGCCCCACAGCCAGGCCGGCTTCGGCTTGCGTGATGCGACGGTCTCTTCTTCTTCGGCAGCCTCAGCTTCTGGCTCGTCGACCTCGACGGCAGCCAGCACAGCGGTGAGAGCGCCCTGCTCGTGCTCGGCGAGGAATGCCTCTTCGTCGCTCTCGTCGACCACGTCGACAGTCGAGCCCGCGAGTGCGCCGTCGAGGGCAGCACTGAACTCGGATGCGTTCTGGAAGCGAAGGTCGCGCCGCTTCAGCAACGACTTCGCGACCACAGACTCCATGGCGGGCGAGATGCCGGGGACGATCTCGGATGGGGTGGGCGGCTGCTCGCTCACGTGCTGGTACGCGACGGCGACAGGGGTGTCGGCGCGGAACGGCGGGCGAGCGGTGAGCAGCTCGAACAGGATGATGCCGGTCGAGTACAGGTCGGTGCGCGCATCGACGAGCTCGCCTTTCGCCTGCTCGGGCGAGAAGTACTGGGCGGTGCCGAGGATCGTGCCGGTCTCGGCGATCGTGGATCCGCTCTCGGAGATCGCTCGGGCGATGCCGAAGTCCATGACCTTGATCTGACCGCCGGGGGTCAGCATGATGTTGCTGGGCTTGATGTCGCGGTGCACGACCCCGGCTCGGTGCGAGTACTCGAGCGCGGTCAGCACGCCCTTGACGATGCGCACGGCCTCAGATGCCGGAAGCGGACCCTCGTCGATGATGTCGCGCAGCATGCGGCCGTCGACGTACTCCATGACGATGTAGGGCACCGTGCGGTCGTGCCCGTCGATCTGCGTGGGCTCTTCGCCAGCGTCGAACACGCGCACGACGGTCGGGTGCGACATGCGGGCCGCTGACTGGGCCTCCTGCTTGAAACGCGCGCGGAACTTGGGGTCAACCGAGAGGTCAGGGCGCAGCAGCTTGATGGCGACTTTGCGGTCGAGGCGCGTATCGCGGCCGAGGTACACCTCAGCCATGCCGCCGCGACCGATGATCTCTCCGATCTCGTATCGCCCCGCAAGCGTCGTCAGAGAACCGACGATTGATTCGCTCACGCTGCCTCCTTCATGACCTCGACCTCACATTCTATGCTGTGAACCCTTTCGTTCGCTTTACGGCTGTGCAGGATCAGTTGGCTCGTCGTCGGTCGGCGTGGGAGGAGTGCTCGGCTCGTCGGTCTCCTCGGGCGGTGTCGCGCTCACCGTCAGCGTCGGCGAGTAGCCCGTCGTGATGGTGTCGCGGCCGTCGCCGTTGCAGGTGTACATGAACGAGACGCTCTGGTCGCCCTCCTGCGCCGTGAACGAGATCTGCGACTCGGTTCCGGCGTCGATGACCTGCTCCTGGCCGCCGGGGCCGCTGACGAGCACCGTGTACGTCGGGTTGTCGTAGCCGGCAGGGCACGACTGCCCGGGCCACTGCACCTGAACGGTGTCGCCGGGCTCGATGCCGCTGGCTTCGCCGACCAGCGAGGGTGCGGTCGTCGGGTCGGATGCCGTGGCCACCGGGCCGTAGACGGTTCCGGTGATCGTCGACCCCGGGGCCACCTCACCGGTGGGATCGACCTGGTAGACCTGGCCCTCCTGGCTTGCGCTGGGAGCAGGCTGCCCCGTGGCGACCGAAGCCGAGAGGTCGAGGTTGCCGATGGCGGTTCTGAACTCTTCTGCGCCCATGCCGATGAACTGATCGGGGTTGATCGTGATCGACTCGGGGCTCGGCGACGAGCTCTCGGTCGGCGACGGCGACGGCGACTCTTCGACGTCTCCGCCCAGGGTTCCCCAGACGGTGATGCCGAGCGCGACCAGCGCTGCGACCAGCAGCACGGAGAGGATGGCGACTGGCCAGATCCAGGGGCGCTTCTGCTTCTCGTCTTCTTCGTCGACTGCAGCGACCATCCCGCCCCCTGCTCCCTGCATGGGAAGCGCGGCTGTGGTCGGCGAAGACTGCGTCTGGATGACGCGCGTCGCCGCCTGCGTGGGGGAGTCGATCGTGGCGAACGAGTCGGTCGAGGCGATGCCGGGCACGACTGCAGCTGCACCGGCGATGTCGCCGCGACGCAGCATCGTGGCGGCACGCGAGAGATGCGCCGCGCTCGTGGGGCGGTCGGCCGGCTTCTTCGCGATGCAGCTCATGACGAGGTTGCGCACGGGCTCGGGAACAGTGCCCGCGAGCTCGGGAGGCGCGTCGTTGATGTGCGCCATCGCGATGGCCACCTGCGACTCGCCCGTGAACGGACGACGACCGGCAAGGCACTCGTACGCGACGATGCCGAGCGAGTAGATGTCGGTCGCGGGAGCCGCCGGCTGGCCCGAAGCCTGCTCGGGCGACAGGTACTGCACCGTGCCCATGACCTGGCCAGTTGCCGTCAGCGGCACCTGGTCGGCGATGCGGGCGATGCCGAAGTCGGTGATCTTGACGCGGCCCTCGGGCGTGATCAGCAGGTTTCCGGGCTTGATGTCGCGGTGCACGAGGCCAGCCTGGTGCGCTGCGTGGAGCGCAGCCGCAGTCTGAGCGGTGATGTCGAGCACGCGGTCGGCCGAGAGGGTGCGCTCGCGGTCGAGGATCGTCGAGAGCGGCTCGCCGGGCACGAGCTCCATGACAAGGTAGGCGCTGCCGTCTTCCTCGCCGTAGTCGAACACGTTGGCGATGCCCTCGTGGTTGACGAGCGCGGCGTGACGGGCCTCGGCGCGGAATCGCTCGAGGAAGCCCGGGTCGCCCAGGTACTCGTCTTTCAGGATCTTGATCGCGACTGTGCGACCGATCACCTTGTCTTCTGCGCGCCAGACTTCGCCCATACCGCCAATTGCGATACGGCTGGTGAGTTCGTAGCGACCGCCAAAGGTCTGTCCGCTCGAAGGTCTCATGAGTTCAGCACCGCCTCCATGATTGATTTTGCTATAGGCGAGGCGATTTCGTTGGAACCTTGCCCGGAAATGTTCTCTTCTGGCACGACGACGACCGCCACCGCGACCTTTTTGCCGTCCTGCTCGGCGTATCCCGTGAACCACAGGTTGTACGGCTCGTTGTCGGTGCCGTTCTCTGCGGTGCCGGTCTTGCCGCCGACTGTCGCTCCCTCGATCTGCGCCAGGTCGGCGTAGCCGTGGTCGACTCCGGCCTCCATCGACTCGCGAAGCGTCGACGCGATGCCCGGTGTCGACGGGTTCGCGAAGACCTCGGGCTGCGGGTCAGACACGACCGTGAGGTTGTCGGTGACGATCTCGTCGATCAGATTCGGCTTCATCAGCGTGCCGTCGTTGGCGATCGATGCGCTCATCATCGCCATCTGCATCGGCGTGACCCGAACGTCATACTGGCCGAAGCCGGTGAGCATGAGGTTTGCCTCGCTCATGTCTGAGGGGTACGAGCTGGGCGTGACGCCCATCGGGATCTCGAGGGGCTGGCCGAAGCCGTACGCCTGTGCCTCGGCGGCGATCGTGTCTTCACCGAGCTCCGCCGCGAGCTGGGCGAACGGGATGTTGCACGAGTAGACGATCGACGTCTCGAGGTCGACCTTGTCGTCGGTGACGGGACCGCACTGGCCCTCGGTCGAGTTCTTGACGACCGATGACGACTGCGGCAGCTTCAGCTCGGCCGGGTTGTCGAACTCGCTCTCGAGCGTGTAGTCGCCGGTCTTCAGCGCGGCGGATGCCACGATCATCTTGAAGACCGAGCCCGGGTAGTAGAGGTCGCCGCCGATCGCACGGTTCTGCAGCGGGGCCGCGGGGTCGGCCTCGAGCTGGTTGTAGTAGTCGATCACGAGCTGCGAGTCGTGCACCGCCATCTGGTTCGGGTCGAAGGTCGGCGAAGAGTACATCGCGAGGATCTCGCCCGTCTCGGGGTCAAGCGCGACAGCCGCGCCCGTGAAGTCGCCGATGCCCTCTGCAGCTGCCTGCTGTGCTGCGGCGTTGATGGTCGTCGACACGGCGGCGCCCTGGGGGTCGCGGCCGGTGAGCAGACGCTCGATCTCGCTCAGGAACTGGCTGTCTGACGTGCCGGTGAGCTCGGCGTTCATCGCGCCCTCGATGCCGGTGTTGCCCTGGTCGAGGGTGTTGTAGCCGGTGACAGCGGCGTAGAGGCCGCCGTTCGTGTACTCGCGCTGCCAGTTGTAGAGGTCGTTGCTCGGCACGCTCTGCGCGATGGGCTGGCCGTCGACCAGGATCGCGCCGCGCTCGACCACGAACGAGTCGATGATCGTGCGCGAGTTTCGCTGGTCGGCGTTCAGCGACTCGGCCTGCACCGACTGGATGATCGACGACGATGTGAACAGCGCGAGGAACATCACAAGGACGAGCGCGCTGACTCGGGTCAGCTCTCTGTTCATGCGTCAACCTCCTGAGTCTTGCGAATGCTGTCTGAGAGGCGCAGCAGCAGGGCGATGATGATCCAGTTCGACAGCAGGGACGAGCCTCCGGATGCCATGAACGGCAGCGTCAGGCCGGTCATGGGGATCACGCGGGTCACACCGCCGACCACGATGAAGACCTGGATCGCGATCACGAACGCGAGGCCGACAGCGAGCAGCTTCGAGAAGTCGTCGGGGCCGCGGAAGCCGATGCGCAGGCCGCGCGTGACGAGGATGAAGAACAGCGCCAGGATGGCGAAGACGCCGACCAGGCCGAGCTCCTCACCGAGTGACGCGAAGATGAAGTCGTCTGCTGCCTGCGGCGTGATGGCGGGTCGCCCGAGGCCGAGGCCGGTTCCGAACATGCCGCCGTGCGCCATGCCGAACAGTCCGCGAACGATCTGACCCGAGCCTCCGTACTCCTGCTCGAAGAGCTCCTGGTCGAAGGGGTTCAGCCAGATGTCGATGCGGTCGGATGCGCGGCCGAGTCCGAGACCAGCAGCCTCACTGAGGTGCGTCTGGGCGAGGGTGAACATGACGCCGACCGCGAGCACGACGAGCACCATGCCGATGATGATCCACTCGCGTCGGCCGGTGGCCACGTAGATCATCACGGTGAAGAGGCCGAAGTAGAGCAGGCCGGTGCCGAGGTCACCCTGCACGACCAGCACTGCCATGCAGAGCAGCCAGACGATGAGGATCGGGCCGAGGTCGCGCATGCGCGGAAGACGGAGCCCCAGGATGCGCTTGCCAGCGACCGAGAGCGACTCGCGGGCGGTCATGAGGTAGCCGGCGAAGAAGATCGCGAGGAAGATCTTGGCGATCTCGCCCGGCTGGAAGCTGAACGTGCCGATGCTGATCCAGACGTTTGCGCCGTTGATGGTCGAGCCGACTCCGGGCACCATCGGCAGCAGGATCAGGCCGATCGCCGCGAACATCGAGAGGTAGCGGTAGCGAGTGAGCACGCGGTGGTTGCGGATCACGACCAGCACGATGATCGCCGCGACGATTGCGAGCGCGGTCCAGGCGACCTGACGGATCGAGTCGGCTGCCCAGCCCTCGTGCCCGTTCGCGATGTCGATGCTGTAGATCTGGGCGATGCCGAGGCCGTTGAGCACGGTGACGATCGGCAGCAGGAACGGGTCGGCCTCGCGCGCCACGAACCGCAGCACGATGTGCACCGCGAGCGTCAGCAGGCCGAGCCCGCCGGCGAGGTAGAGCACGGTCGCGTCGATCGCGCCCAGCGCCCCCAGCTGCGTCATCATGATGGCGCCGCCGGCAATGGCCCAAGCGACCACCAGCAGCCACGCCTCCACACCCCGCACCTTCTGCGGGTTGCGCATCCGCACTCGGATGCTCTGCGTCGCCTCTTGCAGCCTGATGACGCCTGTCTGCAGGGCATTCGTCATTGCGAGCCCTCCAGCCTGTCGATGATCTGCTCAGCGTGGTTCAAGTCGTCGGCGTTCAGGGTGTTTCGCACCGCGTTGCGCGATGTCCACGGCAGCTCGTCGACGACGATCTCGGTCGTCTCGACCTCGGTCGAGAGCGAGATCGGCCCGATGTCCTGCTGGATGCCCTGGTAGACGGCCACGTAGCCCGCCTCGTTCTCGGCGATGTAGTAGCGGGTCTGGGTCCAGTTGTAGAAGCCGATCGAGGCGATCGCGACCGCGACGACCGTGAGCACGGCGCCGACCGTCCAGGTGACTCGCCTGCGAGTGCGCTGGCGGCGCAGCTCGGCCAGGATCTCTTGCAGCACCTCGTCGCTCTCGGGCTCGAAGTACTCCCAGTACGGCTGCGTGCGCAGCTGGCGCGGGTGCATGAGCAGCTGGCGCAGCGTGATCTGCGTGCGCTCGGGCTCGACGGCCTCGAACGAGATCTCGTTCTCTGCGCTGCCGATGAGGATCGGCTCGATGCTGGTCGGGCGGTCTTCGACGATGTCGACGAGCACGACGGTGACGTTGTCGGGGGCGCCGTACGAGAGCGCCTCGTTGACGAGCCGGCGCACCGTGGCAGAGGTGTCGAGACCGAGTTCGAGGATGTGCGAGATGCGGTCTTCGGGCACGTACGACGAGAGGCCGTCGGAGCAGATGAGCCAGCGGTCGTCGGGGTAGGCGTCTTCGACGAACACGTCGATCTCGGGATGCGTCTCGATGTTTCCGAGGACGCGCATGACCACGTTGCGCCGAGGGTGATGCTCAGCCTCTTCGCGCGTGATCCGTCCGGCGTCGACGAGACGCTGCACGAACGTGTGGTCTGTGGTGATCTGAGTCAGGGCGCCGACGCGGTAGCGGTAGATGCGCGAGTCGCCGATGTGCGCGACCGCCAGCTGATCCTTGACCTGGATGATGCCCGAGAAGGTCGTGCCCATGCCGGCGAGCTCGGGGTGCTCGCGCATGGCGTCCTGCAGGGCATCGTTGCCCGCCTGCAGACCTGCGGCCAATGCCTCGCCCGCCTCTGCCGCCGAAGAGTACTCGCCGTCGCACCCGCGAATCCGCTGTGCGACGATCGCGCTCGCGACGTCGCCTCCTGCGTGTCCTCCCATGCCGTCTGCGACAGCGAAGAGGTGCGTGCCGGCATAGCCCGAATCCTGGTTCTCGGATCGGATCTTTCCAACATGCGAAGAGGCGGCGGCGAACTCTGTCACGGCTGCGGTCTCAGCTCAAACTGGGTCGTGCCGATGCGGACAGTGGTGTTCGGAGGAACGGGCACGGGCGTCGAGACGCGCTTGCCTGAGAGGAAGGTGCCGTTGGTCGAGCCGAGGTCTTCGAGGGTCCAGACGCCGTCGACCTTCGAGACCTTCGCGTGGCGGTTGCTTGTGTAGTCGTCGCTGACCTGCAGGCCGGCGCTCGAGGAGCGGCCGATGACGAGCCCGGTCTCTGGCAGGTCGATCGTCGTGCCCGCCTTGGGGCCAGCGGTGATGACGACCTGCGAGACCGCGGCTGAAGGCTCGGGCTTCGGGAGGCCGGAGCCTGGAGTGGGGGCAGGTGCGGGTGCAGGCGCTGTCTGCGGTGCCGGGTCGCTGTTGCGCTGCGCTTCGGCGGCCGCACGCACGCTGCGGGGGATGCGCGGGCCGAAGAGGTCGCTGCGCACCGAGTAGATCACGAGGAACACGAAGATCCACAGGAGCGCCAGGAGCCCCAGTCGGAGCACCAGCAGGGTGAGTTCGCTCACGCATTTCCCTTCGTCTGCGCCTGGACGCGATAGACAAGTCTGGTTGCACCGATGTCGATGATGGAGTCGGGTTCGAGCAGCGCCTTCTTGAGCTTCTTGCCGTTGAGCTTGGTGCCGTTGGTCGAGCCGAGGTCAGAGACCTGGGCTCGGTCGCCGTCCCAGATGATCTCGACGTGCTTGCGGCTGGCGCCGGCGTCGTCGATCGTGATGTCGGAGTCGGAGCCGCGCCCCACGATGGTTGCGCCCTTGCGCAGCCTGTGACGCGTGCCCTTGATGTCGATGACGGCCTGCCAGGCGACCTCGCCCTTGGCCGAGCGCGAGGTGACCTCGAGCATGCCCTTGGTGAGCTTCTCGTCGGTGTCGATCTCGATGATCAGCGGTGCGGCGAAGCTGTAGCCGTTCGATGCCGCATGCTTCTGCAGCGACTGCTTGAGCTCGTCGGTGAGGGTGTCGCCCAGTGACAGCAGCTCTTCTGAGTCGTCTTGCGAAAGCTGCACAGTCAGCAGGTTCGGAACCAGGATGCGCTCACGTGACACAACGCGCGCATTCGTGTCGAGTTCGCGGCGCAGTGCTGCGGCGATCTCAACCGGTTCGACACCCGACCGGAAGGTCTTTGCGAAAGCGCCGTTGACGACGCGCTCCAGCCCGCGTTCGAATCTGTCGAGCAGCCCCATGGCACGCCTCCTCCCGTATGTGCACAGTTCACATTCGTTCCCAAGGGTAACCGAACCCACTAGGAATCTGATATTCTGACTTGGTTGCCGCGTTGTCGGCAGCACTCGCGCGAGTGGCGGAATGGCAGACGCGCTGGCTTCAGGTGTCAGTGCCCGCAAGGGCGTGGGGGTTCAAGTCCCCCCTCGCGCACGCGAATGAAATGGCCTCTGACCTGGGATTTAGTTCCCAAGGTCAGGGGTTGTTTTCGTTGGAAGTGCTAGAAAAAGTGCTAAGTGTTCTCTATGGGGCATCTGGGTGCCAGCGTTCGTACGTACCACGGTGTCAGCAGGACCTGGGAACATAGAGGTATGCCTCGCGCTGAGTCCGTGGCGTTATTGCAAGGAGTGCGCGAGGATCCCGCCGTCTGGACTGCAAAGTATGGCCCTGTGCTTCAGGCTTCGAGGATACGACGGTCGATGTGTTCGACGGCGCTGGCTCGGGCACAGCCTCGGCGGTGAGCCTTGAGCATGCTTCCCTCCTCCAGGTTTGGGATGCAGGCTCGGGGAAGAAGAGATACTGCCCACGCGGCGAGTAGAGGGCAGTTCTGATTTGTCTAGTTGCCACGAGCCGCACTACAGCCCGGGAACATCGACCAGGTCGCCCCACGGCAGCCCGGACAGTGCCCAGAGCAAGGCAAAGCCATGGCTAGAGTGGAGGGGTGAGCGGAAGCAGCGAGACTAGTAAGGGAACAGACCGCCGGATCGGCCTGACTCCCGAGCGAGTCGTCGAGGTTGCGATGGAACTGTCTCGGGGTGGCGGCCTGAGCTCATGGACTGTGCGCGACCTTGCTGACGCGCTCGATGTCGCTCCTTCGGTCATCTACCATCACGTAGGTGGCCGCGACCTAATTATCCGGGGGGTCGTTGAACGTGTGCTCCAGGGCATGACCCCTCCGGATCCCGCCTTGGATTGGCAAGCGTGGTTCCGGGCGTTCCTGTATGACGGGCGGCCCGCGATCGACCCGTACCCCGGCGTCGCGAAGTGGCTCATCATGCATGGGCCGACTTTCCCCAGCATCCGAGGCTTCTTCGATGCGGGGATTTCGACTCTCGAGCGAGCAGGGTTCCCGCAGCCGGCCCTCGTCTACGCGCTCCTCGTGAACACCGCAATGCTCACCATCACGATGAGCGATGACCGTCTTGAGTCAGGAGATGACGGCCCCCGCGACCATGCCAGTATGCTCCGCGATTTCTCCGCGATGAACGTTGAGAGCAGCGGCATCAGCCGCATGATTCGGGAGGTCCTCGGACCACTCGCTGAGGACCCGACTCGGGCCGGCGAAGCCGTCAATGACGCCTATTACCACCTGCTCGTGGAGACCTTGCTCACCGGACTTGCTGCGCGACTTCCGTAAATCGGCACGTGCGCCCCTCACTCTCAGTGCTTGAGGTGGTTGCCCTCAGGGGCGCCCGCGTGGTTATTTCGGCGATCACATCGAACGTGTGATGCAGGTTAGGCATGCCTTACCGTATACTCAATACTCGAACGTTGTTCTAGTGGTTGGGCTGCTGGCCTACTCAGGCGTTCGTCCCGTATCGAAAGGATCCCTGTGTCTACATCTGTGCGCCGGCGCGCGCTTCCTGTCCTTGCACTCACGGCGAGCGCTGCTCTTCTGCTGTCCGCCTGTTCCGGCGACCCCGGCGACGCGCCAGCAGATCTCGAGACGCGAACGATCGCCAGTGAAGTCGGCGAGTCCACCGTTCCGGTGGACCCGGAGATGATTGTGGCGCTCGACGAGCCGGCTGCGCTGAACATGTTGAGCATCGGTATCACCCCCGACGTCGTGTTTGACTCGTGGCGTACCACGGTCCCAAAGGCGATCCTCGAATCGGCCGGTATCGAGATGGCCACGACGTCATCGTTCTACCCGGAGTTGGAAGAGGTAGCCGCGTTCGAGCCCGATCTGATCGTTGGCACCGCGGCCGAAGGGTTCGCCGAATCCGGGCCGGCGTACGCGAGCATCGCGCCGCTCATTGGCGCGCTGTACGCCGAGGCTGACGGAAGCCAGATCATCGAGGCGTACGGCGAGTACTTCGACAGGCCCGCGGAGGCGGCCCGCGTCAGCGACGCTCTGGACGCTCTCGCGGAGGAGACAGCTGCGGCCCAGCCCGCTGGCGAGACCTCGATCTCGGTGCTCATGTCGTGGGCGCAGGACAACATGCCGTTGTACATGGATGCGGCCAACTCGCTTCATGGAACGATCGCTGCGGCAGGCTTCACCCGTCCGCCGTTGCAGGACGAGGTCCCCGCGGAAGGCAGCGCATTTGGCGGGTGGACGGTCTTCTCTCCCGAGCAACTGCCTGCACAGGATGCCGATGTGCTTGCCATCGCCGTCGCCGCGCAGTACAACCTCGAAGGCATCACCGAGATGCCGCTCTACCCCTCGCTCGCCGCGGTGACGAACGACCGGTCTCTCGTCGTCGACGGGGACCTGTGGTCGGGCGGCGCCGCGTTCTACACCTATTGGGTGCTGCGTGATCTCGCGACGATCGCCGCTGGCGATGATGCTCCGGGTACCGTCGATGACGGCGCGGAGCGCTGGAACGACTACCTCACGGCGATCGGCGGCTGAGGTGTCGGCTCACGCGCCCGTGTCGGAGCGATCGGTCACGTTCTGGCAGCTGGCTGCCCCCGTACGCGGGCGCGTGAAGCTGGCAGGGCTTCTGTCTGCGCTCGGAGCGATCGCAGGTGTGCTCCCGGTGCTGTTCGCGATGGAACTCGTTCGTATCCTCGTGCCCGGCCTCGGCGGTGCCGAGACGAATGCCACCCAGGCGTACGTCATCGTCGGTGCGTTGATCTTCGGCGTCGTGCTCGCCCAGGCGCTCACTCTCGCCGGGTACGGCATCAGCCACGTCGCCGATGCTCGGTTGGCTGAGTCGCTGCGTCAGCGTCAGGTGGATCAGGCGCTCCGGCTGCGGCTGGACTGGTTCGCCCGCACCGGTTCCGGGCGGGTAAAGAAGGTCATCCAGGACGACGTAGTGAAAGTTCACCAGCTCGTGGCGCACCTTGTGCCTGACTCCGCCAACGGTCTGGTTCGCCCCCTGGCCAGCCTGGTGGTGCTGTTTCTGATCGACTGGAGGATCGGGCTGATCGCGCTCGTGCCGCTGGTGCTGGCCGCAGCGAGTCTGCCCCTGATGCTCAAGGACGTCACCACCCGATTCGCGCAGTACAACACAGCGCTGGCAGACCTCAGCGCTGCGGTCGTCGAGTTCGTCCGCGGCATCGCACCGATCAAGGTTTTCGAGGCATCAGCAAAGGGTCATCGCCGCTTCTGGGACAGCGCACGCAGCCATCACCGCTTCTACACCGAGTGGATGGAGTCGACCACCCGGGGGTCGGCCCTGATGACGGTATTCACCTCGCCCGGCTTCGCGGTCGTCGTGTCCTCGAGCGGCACGGCGCTGCTCATCGTCCTGGCAGGAGCGGATCCGGTACTGCTGCTGCCCTCGATACTGCTCACCGCGAACATCGCAGGCCCGCTCTACCTGATGATGCAGATGACCCAGTTCCTCCGCGAGGCGAACGGCGCAGCCGGCAGCATCGTCGAGTTCTTCGAGCTTCCCGCCGCGACACAGGGCGACCCTGGACGCCGAGCATCCGGAGAGGCAGTGGACATCGACAGCGTCACCTTCGCCTACGAAGACGGTCCACGAGCACTCCAGGACGTGAGCCTCGCACTCACACCCGGCACGGTGACCGCGCTGGTCGGCCCCTCCGGATCGGGCAAGTCCACACTCGCCTCCATCGTGCCCCGTCTCCTCGACCCCGACACCGGGCAGGTGCGACTGGGCGGCGTCGACACGACGGAGCTGACCGCCCTGGAGCTCTACCGGCACATCGCGTTCGTCTTCCAGCAGCCCTATCTGATGCGAATGACGGTACGAGACAACATCCGACTGGCTCGCCCCGACGCCACCGACGCGCAGGTCGTCGCGGCGGCGCGTGCCGCGCAGATCCACGAGCGCATCGAGCGGTTGCCGCAGGGTTACGACACGGCCGTCGGCGAGGACGCGCGACTCTCGGGCGGCGAGCAGCAACGGCTTTCGATCGCTCGGGCGATTCTGATGGATGCCCCGATTCTGGTCCTCGATGAGGCGACTGCGTTCGCCGATCCGGACTCCGAGGCCGCCATCCAGCGCGCCCTGGCCGAGCTCACCCGCGGGCGCACGCTGCTGGTCATTGCACACCGGCTGCACACCGTCGCCTCAGCGCATCAGATCGCCGTACTCGACCGCGGAACCGTGCGCGAACGGGGCACCCACGCGGAGCTGCTCAACCGCAACGACCTCTACGCCCGGATGTGGCGGACTTATCAACGAGCGCGAGACACCCCGCTCGCCGACACCACCACCAGCCCATCAGAGGAGACGAAGCGATGATCCGGCGCCTCTACGCCATCGCCGACGCGGACGCTCGACGCAGACTGACAACCTACCTAGTCCTCTCCGCCGTCGCGATCATGCTGGTCTCCACGGCCCTGGTGCTACTGATCCCCCTGATCCGCGCGCTGTTCTCAGATGATCCTGCCCAAGCGCTGCCCTCCGTCATCGCCATCGCGGCGGTCGGGTTGGCGGCGATGACCATCGAGATCGTCAGCGGCATGTATGGAGAGCGGACCGGCGCAGTGCTCATCCTCCGCATGCACGAAGTGATCGGAGAGCGGATCATGCGCCTGCCGATCGGCTGGTTCGACAGCGAGCGGATCGGCACGATCAGCGCTTTGACCTCACGGGGGGTCACCTTCGCTGCCAATGCACCGAACTCGTTCCTGCGTCCGGTCTGGCAGGCGACCGTAGGCCCGCTCGTCGTTGCGACGGCGGTGGTGTTCATCCACCCAGTGATCGGCGCCACCATGCTGCTCGGCGGTATCGCCGTGGTCCTCGTCTGGCGTGCTGTACGCGCACGAGAGCAACGATTCCGGCTGCGCTCAGACCAGATGAACGAGGAAGGCACCGCGCGCGTGCTGGAGTTCGCCGCCGCGCAGCCTGCCGTGCGCGCCGCAGGCCCGGACTCCTTGGCCGAACGCAGTGTTCGGGCAGCGTTGCGCGAACAACGAGCAGCGGCCGAGCGTGTGCTCGCGCAGAGCAACCGGAGCATGGCACTGTACAACGTGGTGGCGTACGCGGTACTGCTCATCGTCGTCGTGCTTGACGTCTGGCAGGTCGGGACAGGCGAACTCGATGCCCCGACGTTCGTCGCCCTCCTCGCCATGCAGATCCTCGGCACCTGGTTCGCCGTGCACGGTCTCCCGTTCGGGGAGGGCCTGGACATGTCCAACCGCACCCTGGATCAGATCGACCGGCTGATGACCGCGCCGGTGCTCCCCGAGCCCGACGCCCCGGCCCGCCCCGTCGACGCGCGCATCGAGTTCGATGACGTCACCTTCGGATACAGTGCGGATTCACCGGTGATCCGCGGGGCCTCCTTCCACGTGCCCGCAGGAACCATGACGGCGATCGTCGGCCCCTCGGGCTCCGGCAAAACCACCATCGCCAGGCTTATCGCGCGCTTCTTCGACGTCCAATCCGGCGCGGTGAAGATCGGCGGCGCCGATGTGCGAGCGCTCGGCACCGCGGTCACCCTCGCACAGTTGTCGGTGGTGTTCCAGGACGTGTACCTGTTTGAGGACACGCTGCGAGAGAACATCAGGCTGGGCCGTCCCGACGCCAGCGACACGGAGGTGGAGGATGCCGCCCGCCGCGCCGGGGTCATCGAGATCGCCGAGCGACTGCCGCAAGGGTTCGACACCCCGGTAGGCGAGAGCGGCGGCACGCTCTCGGGCGGGGAACGTCAGCGGGTGTCGATCGCCCGTGCGCTCCTCAAGGACGCCCCGATCGTCCTGCTCGACGAGGCAACGGCAGCGCTGGACATCGAGAGCGAAGCGCTCATCCAGCAAGGCCTTGCAGACCTCTCCGGCCACAAGACCCGAGTGGTGATCGCGCACCGACTGCAGACGATCCGTCAGGCCGACCAGATCGTCGTACTCGACGGCCAGGGTCGGATCGAAGCCGCCGGCAGTCACGACGAACTCCTCGACGCGAGTCCGAGCTACGCAGGTTTCTGGGCGGAGCGCAGCGGCACGTTGAACTGGAGGATCGATGCGGGGTGACCGCGTCACCGGGCGCGTGGCTGTGCTCGTCCTCGGCATCCTCCTCATGGGCGCCACGGCGGCGGCGAGCCTGTTCGTCGGAGCAGGTCACGTCGCACCGCAGGATGTCGTGGATGCCCTGCTCGGAGGTGGGGACGCCGAGAGCGTGACGATCGTCCGCGAGATGCGGCTGCCGCGGACGATCAACGCCCTGCTCGTCGGAGCAGCGCTCGGCTTCGCCGGAGCGATCATGCAAGCCCTCATCGGTAACCCGCTCGCCGACCCCGGCCTGCTCGGGGTCAACGCCGGGGCAGGGCTTGCGGTCATGATCGCCGTCGGCGCGATCGGACTGACGAGCTTCAACGCGTACATCGGCTTCGCGCTCGCCGGTGCACTGCTCGTTTCCCTCTTCGTCTACGCGGTCTCGCTCACCGTCGGACGCGGCTCACCCTTCACAATCGTCCTCGCTGGCGTCGCCGTCACCGCGGTGCTCACCGGTGTGTCGACGGCGCTTGCGGTGCTCGACTCCGCCCGGTTCAACGCCTTGCGCGGTTGGATGTCGGGGGACGTCGCCGGACGCGACCTCGAGGTCATCGGCCAGGGTGCGATCGTGATCGGAGTCGGGCTCGTGGTGGCTATGACGGTCACGCGGCCGCTCGCGCAACTCGCACTCGGCGCCGACACGGCTCGGGGGCTCGGCGTCGCCGTCGGACGCACCCGACTCGGCGCGGCTATCGCGGTGATGCTGCTCGCCGGGGGTGCCACGGCCTTGGGCGGGCCGATCGTCTTCATCGGGCTCATGGTGCCCCACCTCGCCCGCGCCCTGGTCGGCCCGAGGCTGAGCTGGGCACTCGCCTACAGTGCGCTGGCCGGGGGCCTGTTGCTGCTCGTCGCCGACATGATCGGTCGGGTCGTGATCCCCCCGGGCGAGGCGCCTGCGGGATTGCTGACGGCGATCATTGGGGCTCCGGTGCTGGCCATGCTGGTGCGCGGATCTGCCGGCCGCGCGAAGGAGGAACAGCGGTGACCGAACGGCAGACTGTGGACTTCGGGTCCCACCGGATTCTGCTGCGAACGCGTCGGACATCGAGCATCGTGAACACCCGCACTGCGACGCTGGTGATTGTCGCGTTGCTGGGTGGCATGGTGACGTTCTTCCTGGCCGTCTCGCTGGGGAAGTTTCCCGTGCCGCTCGGCGAGGTCTTCTCGATCCTCGGCGGCGGCGACCACGGCTTCAGCAACCAGGTGGTACTCGAATGGCGACTGCCTCGCGCGGTCGCCGGGCTCGTCTTCGGCGCAGGGCTCGGCGTCTCGGGGGCGATCTTCCAGTCGATCACCCGCAACCCGCTCGGCAGCCCCGATGTCATCGGCCTGGGCGTGGGCGCCTACACCGGTGCGCTCATCGCCTCGCTCGTGTTCGGCGGTGGCGTCGCGGTCACCGTGCTCGCTCTCGCTGGCGGGGTGGGCTCCGCGCTGATCGTCTACTTGCTCTCCTACCGTCGCGGGCTCTCGGGAATCCGCTTCGTCGTCGTCGGCATCGCCTTGTCCTCGGCACTCACCGCCGTGAACTCCATCCTGCTGCTGCGGATGAGTACGCGCTTCGCGACCACCGTGAGCATCTGGGGCCAGGGAAGCCTCGTCGATGTCACCTGGGCCGAGGTCTGGCCGGCGGCATTGTGCGTTCTGGTCCTCATCCTCCTGGCCGCCGGGCTCGGACCTTCCATGCGGCAGCTGGAGCTGGGCGACAGCGCAGCAGCATCCACCGGCGTGCCCATCGAGCGGGCACGGCTCGCGCTGCTCGCGGTCGGTGTGCTGTTGACCGCCATCATCACCAGCGTCACCGGGCCCATCGCCTTCATCGCACTCGTCGCCCCGCAACTGGCCCGCCTCCTCACCGGCAACGGCGGGGCCACCCTCGCAGGATCCGCCGCCACAGGCGCACTCCTGCTCAGCGCTGCCGACGTCGCCGCGTCCCACCTCCTGCCCGTCTCCGTGCCGGTCGGGGTCGTCACCGCCGTTCTCGGCGGGGCCTACCTGCTCGCCCTCATCCTCAGAGAGGCCCGACGTTCATGATCCAGATCCAGAACGCCACCGTCGGCTACGGCGGCCCACCCGTCAGCACCGGCATCACCCTCGAGATCCCCGAGAACTCGGTGACCATGATCGTCGGCCCGAACGGATGCGGTAAGTCCACCGCCCTGCGCACGCTCGCGCGACTCCTTACCCCGACCACGGGCACCGTGCTGCTGGATGGCGCAGACATCCGGTCCATGAAGACGAAGGAGCTGGCCAAACGGCTGGGTCTGCTCGCACAGCAGTCGTCGGCACCGGACGGGATCCGAGTCGCGGAACTCGTCGCGCGCGGACGCTATCCGCACCAGAGTCTGCTGCGACGATGGTCAGAAGAGGATGATCACGCTGTCGCGGACGCGATGGCGATCACCGGGGTGGCTGAGTTCTCTGCGCTGCCGGTGGACCAGCTCTCCGGTGGGCAGCGCCAGCGGGTATGGATCGCGATGGTGCTCGCTCAAAAGACGCCGCTGCTGCTGCTGGACGAGCCCACGACCTTCCTCGACTTGGCCCACCAGCTCGACGTGCTCGAACTCTGCCGCGCGCTCGTCGAGGAGCGGAATCGAACTGTCGTCGCGGTGGTCCATGACCTGACGCAAGCGGCACGCTTCGCCTCCCACCTCATCGTCATGCACGAGGGGGCCGTCGTCGCCGCCGGTCCCCCCGCGGAGGTGGTCACGCCGGACCTGATCTGTGACGTATTCGAAGTCGAAGCCAAGGTCGGCCTCGATGCCGAGACCGGCGTCCCGACCGTCATTCCCCTCCGCACGCTCCGTACGACCCCCCGAGCAAAGAAGTCGCTCAGATGAGCAGGGGGCTCTCACGGCGCAGCTTCCTCGCCGCCGCGGGCGGCAGCGCGCTGGGTGTGCTCGGCGTATGGTCGTTGAGCTCCTGCGCCCCCTCCGGACCCTCCTACATCCTCGCGACAGACCCGGAAGTCGCGCAGCGGGAGGCGACGCGCCCTCGAAGCGGAGCGACCGTCCGACACCGGCTCACCGCCGAGGCAGACTTCATCTCACTCGCCGAGGGCCAATTACTCGGCACCTGGGGATTTCGTGAGGACGCAGCCCTCGCCGCACTCGGTCCGACCCTCAGAGCCAGTCGAGGCGACCGCCTCGTCGTCGACGTCGACAACAGGCTCACCGAGGACACCTCCGTGCACTGGCACGGGCTTCGCATCCGCAACGACATGGACGGCTCCCCGCCCGACACACAAGACCCGATCCTGCCCGGGAGCGGGTTCACCTACGACTTCACGCTCCCCGACCACGGAACCTACTGGTACCACTCCCACAGCGGCCTCCAGGCCGACCGGGGCCTGTTCGGGGCGCTCGTCATCGAAGACCCCGACGACACTAGTGGTGCGGACACCGATCTGGTGCTCGTCCTCGACGACTGGCTCGACGGAATCGCGGCGACACCCGAGCAGGTGCTCGCCGCCCTCGGCCCCACCGGTGGCGGACACGGATCGCATGGATCCCACGGCATCGACGTCTCTGGCGAGATCACGCCCACAGCACAGGAGCTCGTCGGCCAGGGCATGGGCCATTCCGACGTGCTCGGCGGGCCGACCCAGCACATCGCCTACCCGCTGCACCTGATCAACGGTCGCACCCGCGAGGATCCCGCACGCCTGGAGGTCCCTTCGGGTTCCCGAGTGCGGCTACGTGTGATCAACGCCGCCGCCGAGACCCCGTACCGCATCGCCCTCGCCGGTCACCGTCTCACGGTCATCGCCGCAGACGGGTTCGACACGCAACCCTTCGAGACAGATGCCGCGCTGATCGCGCCCGCACAACGCCTCGACCTCACCGTCGACCTCTCATCGGGCGTCTGGCCGTTCGTGGCGAGGGTGGAAGGACGCGAAGGATCCACGCTGGCAGTGATCGGCACCGCTGACGCGGCCGGAGCCACACCAACCGGCGCCCGCGCCACAGAGATCCCAGAGCTCGACCGGCGCCTCGCAGTTGACGCGGACCTCCGTCCGGCCGAGCACGCCGCGCTGCCCGAGCGAGAACCCGACCAGCTGTGGAGGCTGGAACTCATCGAAGGCACCGGCGGATATGTGTGGGGTATCGCGGGAGAGGACGCCGCCCGGCTGCAGCCACGCCTCGGCGAACGAATCCGCATGCAGCTCACCAACACCACCTCGATGTGGCACCCCATGCACCTCCACGGGCACACCTTCGCCTCCCGCACCCACGCAGGCCTCCGCCGCGACACGATCGCCGTGCTTCCGGGCGAAACAGCGACCCTCGACTTCGACGCCGACAACCCCGGCCGCTGGATGATCCACTGCCACAACGCCTACCACTTCGCCGCGGGTATGACCGCGCCGATCCGATACATCCGGTGAACCTGAACCCGACTCGCACACCACCCCGTCCACATCCAACCAGTACCCCGCATCAACATCGAAGGAGCATCATGTCCCGCAGCCATCAAGCGCCCCGCCGAGCCGCCGCGACCCTCGTCACGTCCGCGCTGGCTGCCGTACTAGCACTCGGACTCGCAGGCTGCGGAAGCAGCGGCACCGAGCACACCGTCACCATCGACGGGCTCAAATGGACTCCCGCCGAAATCGAGATCGAGGTCGGCGACACCGTCGTCTGGGACATGGAATCCAACGGCATGCCACACGACGTAGTCTCCGACGACGAGCTCTTCGCCAGCGAACTCATGACCGAAGGCGAGTTCCGCTACACCTTCACCGAAGCCGGCGAGTACGGATACCATTGCACACCCCACCCCCCAATGATCGGAACCATCACGGTCGTCGAGCCTTGATCCTTGCGCGTCAGCCTGTTGAGACGCAAGACCACCGATGAGCTCGCGCATGTTGGGAGCCTTTCTGGGTGAGGTTGCTGCCAACGGCAAGTAGCACGTTCTGCACGGACTGCGCTATCCGGTGGGTGCTGTGCCTCAGAGGCCGAGGTGGGCGGCGAAGCGGTCTACTGCTGACCTCTGCATGGTCGGGGTGACGTGGGAGTAGATGTTCATCGTCGTCGTGATCGTTGAGTGCCCCAACCGCTCCTGGACGACCTTAGGGTGCTCTCCGAGTTCGAGCAGCAGGGTTGCGTGGGTGTGACGCAGGCCCTTGATCGTGACCCGGTGCAGGCTGTCGAACTTCGCGGTCGCCCGGGTCTGCTGAGGGTTTGGTTGAGTCGGGGGGTTTATGCCGCCAGTGTGACGGCTTCCATCATTATGGTCTCGAATTCGACCGGGGTCAGTTTCCCGAGTCGTCGTTGCCGGCGCTTGCGGTGGTAGATCCCCTCGATCCATTGCACGATCGCGAGGCGTAGTTCGAGACGGCTGGGCCACGGGTGTCGGTCGAGGACGTTCTTCTGCAGCAAGCTGAAGAACGATTCCATCGCGGCGTTATCGCCGCAGGCACCGACACGACCCATCGATCCGACCAGATTATGTCGCTTCAACGCCTTACGAAATTTTCGAGCTCGGAACTGGGATCCGCGGTCCGAGTGCACCACGACGCCTTCCGGGTTACCGCGGTGGCCGACTGCCATCTCCAGCGCGTTCACTGCCAAGCGGGCCTTCATCCTGGAATCGATCGAGTAGCCGACGATCTTGTTGTTCCACACGT
>NZ_FUHU01000014.1 GCF_900163565.1 Agrococcus casei LMG 22410 | reverse complement strand
GCAACCGCGGCCTGATCCACAAAGAGACCGTCTACAAAACTTGACACAGCCCAGCATGCTACGGCGGGGCCGTGGTGCGTACCTCCCTCATGAGACCACTCATGAGGGAGGACCAGATGAAAGGCGGCATCACCCTGTTCCGGGGCGTCGGCTCGGCCGCGCGCCGGTATCTGGAGTCCGACCGCGCCACCGCAGACGACTACTACCTGGAAGCCGGAACCGCCCTCGCGAACTTCACCATCACCGACGCCGCGGGCGAGGTCATCGACGCCCGGGCGCTCGACGCGGACGAGTACGCCGCATGGGTCGACTGGACCGACCCGACCACCGGCCTGTCGATGGGCACCCCACGTGAGGCAGGTGGCGGGAAGCGCGGTTCTCCTCGGTTTGCGGAGATGGTCATCAACGCGCCCAAGAGCCTGTCGATAGCCGCCGCGTTGCACCCAGAAGTCTCCGAAGCGCTCGATGCGGCGCAGACAGACGCCGCGGCGGAGATTCGCCGCTGGCTGGCCCAGAACTCGACCACCAGGGTCGGGCCGCGCGGTGCCCAGGAAGTCGTGCCGGTGGAGTCGTTGCAAACGGTCGCAGTGTCGCATCGCACGTCGCGTGCGGGTGATCCGCATCGGCATATCCATCTCCAGATCGGCACCCGCGTAGTGGCGGCAGGGAAATGGCGTGCCCTCGACACCGGCGCACTGTTCAAGCAACAAGGCGCGATCCGCGCCCTCGGCACCGCCGTCATGGCCGCGCACCCGCAGCTTGCGCAGGTGCTGGAGGTGCATGGGCTCACGCTCGACCCAGTGACGGGCGAGGTGGTGGAGTTGCAGCCGTTCAATCAGGTGATGTCGAAACGCGCCCGCCAAGTCGAGCGCAACCTCGACAAGCTCGAACACGAATGGGAACGAACACACCCCGGCGAGACCGCGGGGCCGGTCGTGCAAGCGAGGTTGTTGCACAAGGCGTGGGCGCACGAACGTCCGAGCAAGAAGCCCTCGGTGTTGGCGACAGAGACGGGTTGGCGGGTCGAACTCGCCGACGCCGGATATGTCCCCGATGCCCTGATGAAAGCCGCGCAGCATCCGACGGTTCGCCTCGATGACCTCTCGATCCAGGAAGTCGCCTCCCGCGCCCTGGACCGGTGCGCCGCAGCATCGTCGGCGTGGACGCCGCACACGATCCGGGAGCATGTCACCCGCATCACCACCGAATACGGCATCAGTGCATCGCCGGTGGAGATGCGGGAGTTCGTGCACCTCGCAACACGGCTCGCGGTCTCGGATTGCTTCTCGATCCTGCCCGAGCATGCTGCGCGCCCGGATCATGTTGCACACCTCACGAGCGTCCGCGTTGCAGAAGCCGAAGCCAGGCTGCGTGACCTCCTCACCGCTGCAACCCCCGAACAGGGAGTGCAGCCCCCGGATGTTGCGGCACTCTCGTGTGCGCAGGGGCTGGATGCGGATCAGTTGCAGGCTGCCGCGGCGATTGCGTCGACCGATCCGCTCGTGATCGTAGAAGGGGCAGCGGGGTCGGGGAAGACGACGATGCTGCGCCCCGCCATCGACACCGCAACCGCTCAGGGCAGGCGGGCACGGGTGGTCGCTCCCACGAAGAAGGCCGCCCAGGTCGCGGGCGAAGCACTCGGCATCCCCGCCGATTCCGCCGCCGCCCTCGTGCACGCACACGGTTTCCGGTGGAACGCCGACGGCGTCTGGACGCGCCTCGCTATCGGCGACACCGACCCGGACAGCGGGCGCACTTACGACGGCCCGCCCGAGAACGCGCGACTCGCGCACGGTGAGCGGGTCGTGGTGGATGAAGCGGGCATGCTCGACCAGGACACCGCCATCGCCCTCCTCACGGTCGCTGCGGAGGCCGGGGTGACGGTTGCGCTCGTCGGCGACCGAGCGCAACTCCCTGCCGTCGGCAGGGGCGGCGTCCTCGACATTGCTGCACAGATACGCGGCACCACGTTCGATATGACCGGGCCGCACCGCTTCACCGACCCCGCATACGCCGATCTCACCCTGCAACTGCGGGACGGCGCTGATCCCGCTGTGCTGTTCGACCGGTTGCAGGAGATGGGGCTCGTGCACCTCCACGATAATGACGATGCGCTGTATGAGCACATCGCAGCGACCGCAGCACCTGGTGATGCGGTGACGGTCGCGACGAACGAGGAAGCACGCGAACTCAACGCCCGCATCCAAACGGCGCGACTCGAACGGGGCGAACTCGACCACACCCGCACCGTCGTCGGCAGTGACGGCCTCGACATCCGTGCCGGGGATGTGATCCAGGCGCGGAAGAACGACAGCGGCATTGGGGTGGCGAACCGGCAGACGTTCACCGTGCAGCACGTCACCGACGACGGGACCGTGTACGCGGTCGAGAACGGCACCGACCGGCGACGACAGCAGACCGTCCGACTCCCGGCGGAGTATGTGGAGGCCCATGCGCACCTGGCCTACGCGTCCACCGCCTACGGCGTCCAAGGCACCACCACCGACACCTCGCATACCGTGCTCGCTGAGGGGCTCGACGGTGCAGGCACCTACGTCGGGATGACCCGAGGACGAGGGAACAACACCCTCCACGTCATCGCCACCAACCCTGATGATGCGCGGGAACAGTTCGTACAGGCCGTCGAACGGGATCGGGCAGACCGAGGCCTCGACGCCGCCACCCAGGATGCGCGAGAAGCTGTCAGCGGACTCATCACCAACGGCCCCGTGGAGTTCGTGAACGCCGAGCGTAAGCGTCTCGCGGACGCGATCACGCACGCCCAGCAACAGGCAGAGAAGTGGGAGCGCGTGGCTGCCGCCTTCCAGACCCAGCGGCACACCCACGCCACCGAACGGGAGACGCAAAGCGCGCTCATCACCGCCGCCGAAGAGTTCGCGCGACAAGTCCGGGAGGAGACGGTGACACCGCTAATCGCTGAAGCGGCGTCGGACGGACAAGCGTTCCTCACCGCTCAACAGGCCGCGTGGGACGCCGAGCGCACCTACCAGCACGCAGGCAGGCTCCGCAGGCGGGGTGCCGCCCGGACCAGAGACAACGCCCACTGGACACGTCGCACCATCGAAAACATGCTGCGGGAACGATGGGACACTACACCAAACACCCCTGACGGGCTGGAGGCATGGGCCGAGAACGTCGCCCAGAATCGCGCCAACAGACTCCCCGCCGCTGTGGACGCTGAACGCCAGGCAGCAGATGCGCACACTACCGCGAACCAGACCGCGAACCGGCACCTGGCCGAGATGCGCAACCTCCGCGAACGCATCTACGGGCCCGAAGGCCGATACCCGGACGGCGGCCCCGAACGGCGTGCAGAACAATGGACCGTCCACGCTGACACGCTCCGCCGCACCCTCGCGGACATCGAAGCTGTCTCGACCAAGCAAGCCGTGCAGTTCATCCAGCAACAGCACGCGGAGACCGAAGAGAAACGAGCCGCAGCCGCAGCCGCAGCCGCAGCCGAGCAAGCCCGCGCACAACGCGCGGAACAAATCACCGTCCCTGACCAGGCTCCAAGCCAGCGGTCAGGACAACGGACGGAACGCGGCATCGGATACTGACCTCTCTACAGCACTGCCGCCACCATGAAGAAGAACAGAGCGAAGCTCGGAACTCTTACGAGCGGAGGTGCGCAAACCAGAAGGGTCTGTCCGATAGAGCAGGGCAGCCCCGGCCGAAGCCGTCAAGAACATCCT
Source organism: Agrococcus casei LMG 22410 (assembly GCF_900163565.1). Taxonomy (GTDB): domain Bacteria; phylum Actinomycetota; class Actinomycetes; order Actinomycetales; family Microbacteriaceae; genus Agrococcus; species Agrococcus casei. The sequence goes on along the minus strand of NZ_FUHU01000014.1, from coordinate 33,777 downwards.
CATTGTTTTCCCGAAAGGCCCTCGGTGCGATGCATCAGCCGAGTATGTCGAGCAGTTCTCATCCCAATTCTGAGAAGGATGAACGTCCCGAGAAGCGAGTGAGTATCTTGAGAACGTGGAATAGTCGTTCAGCTAGACGCACACGATCGCAGCGCCCTCTCCCACCCTTCAAGATGTGATGCTCACAGATCGCGTTGGCTTCTACTCTCGCGGGAAATTCGCCAATCTGACGAGTCGGTTCTTTCACCCCAGAATCCTCGGTAGCGTTCGTTGGTGACGATGAGTTCCTCGTGGGTTCCGACGGCCTCCACTTCACCGTTGGGATTGAGTACCACGATCTGATCCGCATCTCTGATCGTGTGCAGGCGGTGCGCGATCACCAGGGTGGTTGCGTTTCCTGCCAGCTGCCGCAGCCCCGTCAGAATGTGGTGTTCGTTCGTAACGTCGAGCGAACTGGTCGCTTCATCCAGTAGCACGACGGGTGCGTCCTTGAGCAGCGCGCGGGCAATGGATACCCGCTGTTTCTGCCCACCGGAAAGGTTTGCTCCGCCTTCGCTGATGATGGTCTCGAACCCTTGTGGGAGTGCTTCAGCAAACTCTGCGACTCCTGCGGCTTCCGCTGCTCGGAGTACGGCTTCTCGGCTCGCGTCCCGGTGTCCGAGGCGGATGTTCTCGTAGAGTGTGTCTTCGAACAGGTAGACGTCTTGAAAGACGATCGCTATTGAGTCGAGCACGTTACGGGTGCCGAGTGCTCGGACGTCTTCACCACCGATCCTCACTGAACCGTCGTCGACATCGTAGAAGCGGGCTGCGAGCTTCATCAGCGTGCTTTTCCCTGATCCAGATGGACCCACGAGTGCGGTCGTCGTGCCAGAAGGCACGGTGAAGCTCACGTCCCGCACCACGGGATCATCCGTTTGATAGCCGAAGGTGACCCGATCGAATTCGATACTGAAATCTGCCGGCGTGGCAGGGGCTTCCGGTTCCGGCAATAGATCAGCGTCCAGAACGCTCCGGAGTTCTTCGAAAGTGTTGTGGGCCAGTTGCAGACCTTCTCCGAAGGGTATGGTTGCCGCGGCGAGTTTCGCGAGAATGAAGACGAGAACGATGACCCCGATGAACAGTCCTGGGGTCAGCTGTCCGGCGATCAGCAGGGTAGTCGTCACCGCATAGATGGTTATGACGCCGAAGGCAAGGATTGTGTTCATCCGGGCCAGGACGCCCTGCCCGGCCTTTTGGGTGCGCGTCAGGACAAGTAGTTGCTCGCGCATCGTGGCACGCACGCTGCGTTCGCCGATCGAGTTGCTTCCTGCCGCGCGCAGCACGGGTTGGACTTGCGCGAACTCAAGCACCTGCGAGGCAGTTCGCTGATCATGCTGGGCCTTTATCTGCTCGGCTGCCTTGTACTCTGCGAAGAGCTTGCGTTGTGAGATGACAGCGACGATCGAGACCGCTAGCGTGATGAGACCGATACGCCAGTCGATGAAGAGCAGATAAGAGCTCGTGACCACGGCAACAGTTGCTCCGTGCATGATCGGGCGCAGCATCATACCCGGGGCATTCGCTGCGAACACTGCGCCCGTCGTGGCGGTGACGCCGAGCTGGCCGGTTCGATCTGCATCGAAAAACCCCAACGGCAACTCGACCGCTCGGTTCGCCAGCAACTCATGAATGCGAAGAATGTACTCTTTCCCGACGTTCTGGGAGATCACTTCGCTTGGCCAATCAGCAGCGGCGAAGACGGCAAAGGCGACAACTATCCAGATGGCGTATCTGCCCGAAAGTGCGCTATCTCCGGAGAAGACCGCATCGATGAACAGCGCAACGCACACGAGGCCCGTTGAGAGTGCGAGAGCAGCCAGTGCGATGAGAGCGAGTTGGATGGTGAGCAGCATTCGGTTCGAGCGGCTGCCGATACCGTACATGATCCTGATCATTCTTTCTCCTCGCCTTCGGTGCCGTTGATTTCAAGTACACGGCGGTACTGATGCTGCTCATATTGACGCCACATGTCCGCGTAAGCGCCATCGGCTGCGAGGAGCGTTGAGTGGCTACCGCTCTCACGAATGCGGCCGTTCTCGACCACCAGGATGTTGTCGACGCCCACGATCGTATGCAGGCGGTGAGCGATCACGATGAGGGTTCGCCCGGCGACCAGACGAGAGATGGCCTGCTGTATCGCCACCTCGGAGTCGGGGTCTGCGAAAGCAGTCGCTTCGTCGAGAACAACAATCGGCGTGTCCTGCAGAATCACTCGTGCGATCGCTATGCGCTGCTGTTCTCCGCCAGAGAGGCTGGCGTCTTCACCGATCACGGAGCCGTATCCCCGAGGCAGAGAGAGGATTCGCTCGTGGATCTGTGCTGCTTCTGCCGCGAACACGACTTGTTCGTCGGTTGCGTCGGGGTGTGAGAGTCGGATGTTGTCTCGCACGCTAAGTCTCATCAGGTAGGCGTCTTGGAAGACGAAACTCACGTGCTCGTAGAGCTGTGTTGCTGAGAGCTCGGTCGCGTCCATATTTCCGACTTGCACGGTGCCACGAGTCGGGTCGAGCAAACGAGGAATCATGTGCGCCAGCGTTGATTTACCCGAGCCGGAGGGGCCGACAAGGGCAGTGACTGAACCTGGTGAAAGACGAGCATTGATGTCACTGAGCACCGGTGTTCCCGCAACGTAGGAGAAGCTCACTGAGTCGAGGCTCACACTATTGTCTTCCACGCGGGCTGACCCGTCTGCGTCTTCTGGCTCCTCGATGTCGAAGAAGGCCGTAAGCTCTTTTGCAGCCTCGTACGCTTCTTTGAACATGATGCCCATTCGGGCGAGTTGCATCACGGGACTCGCAATATTGCTGACCAGGAGAAGTCCAGCAAGAACGGCGAACGGGTCGGCTTCGTGTTCAGCTATGAGCCACTGGCCAGCGAGGGCGACGATCATCAGGCCAAACAGCGGTGACGAGAATATCTGGATCAACGCTGACGGGTGCACTGTGGCACGCACCCACGACAGATAGAAGGTGCCGAACTCGCGGGAGTGCTCCATGAAGGTGCCCTGGTTCTTGCCATCTGCCTGGAAGACCTTGACGACGCCGATGCCGCGGACCAGCTCCACAACCGAGCTGTTGAGATTCTTGAGGCTTTCTGCGTATCGCGCGGACTGCTCCGCGTGGTCGCGCATCATGAAGGGCAACGTTGCCAAGGTGAGAAGCAGCGGAACGAGCGCTGCCAAGCCGACTCGCCAATCTGTCACAAAAAGGTAGGCGAGGCTCAGGATCGGAACGATGATCCCAGATGTTCCATCCGGCACAGCATGTGCAACCAGCGCGTGAATACTCGACACGTCATCCTGTATGAACTTCTTCACCCGGCCGGAAGAGTGTGAGGTGAACCAGGACAGGGGTAACCGCAGAAGCTTGGTGATCTGCCGCTGGCGGAGGTTCTCCGCTAATACCCCATCCGCTGTGTGGCTTACGCGATAGCTTCGCCCCATGCAGAGTGCCTGAACTATGGCAGAGACGATCAGAAGCACGAGTAGCAGCCAGACGAGTGATATTTGCAGTTTGCCCCCTGTGAACACGACCTGCATGACGCGGGCGAGCTCGATGATCAGCACAATCGGGATGAGCGAGAGCGCCGATGCGAGTGCCGCGTAGAGGCCTGACAGCGCGAGTTGGCGGTGTGCCGGCCGGGTGAGGTTCCAGAACGTGCTGGGGTTACGGCTGCTCATCCGCGCATCGCCAGCCCTCGACGCCAGTAGCCCATGAAAGCGACATCGCAGCGGTCGACCCCAAGGTCCCGGACGAGGTGCCGGCGGAGAGTCGTCACCATGCCGCTTTCTCCGGCGATCCAGAACCACCGTGCGCTACGGGTGGATACACCGGCCGCGACCGGCTCGCCGAGGGAGGAGAACGTGGCTGTTTCCCAGAGAGGATCAGTGGTCTCAGCATCGTCGATGCGAACACTGGTGTGGGGTGTGCCGAGATAATCGAGGACGGTCGCTATGAGCCGGCTCCCGTGCGCGGCGTTCTCCCGCGGAAGCACGTGAATCTCCCATCCAGGCGGTGGATCGATAGGGATCGCGTCGGTGATGGTGGGGACCTCAAGGAACGCAACCCCGTGCGTGGTCGGATCCACGCTTTCGAGGATGCTCGAGATCGCGGGCGCGGCCGTTTCGTCACCCGCGAGGATCACGGAGCGTGCGTTACCCGGCGCATACTCGACCCCTCCTCCGTCGCGCAGGCCACGACGTGGACCGATGATGAGAAGCTCATCGCCCGGCGCAGCTCGCATCGCCCATCGTGTTGCCGGACCCGCCTCAGAATTGGGTTCGTGTACCACGAAATCGATAATGATGCTGGTGCTTTCGCCGCTCTCGTGAAGGCTCCGGATCGTGTAACTGCGCATTGCACCGCGGGCGGGCTCAGGTGTCTCGAGCCATACCCGATACCAGGCGGCTCCAGCATGAGAAAGATCGGGCAGCTCTCCATTCTCCGGAGGGAAGATGACCTTCACGCGTTGATCGAAGTTCTCTCCCGGATTGCCCATGCGGGAAAACTCTGGCGCTTCGAACTGCACGCGAACGAAATGCGGTGAGAGCTGCTCGATTCGCGATACCTGGCTTCGTGCGACTACCAGTGGCCCCTCTTCGGCCTCCGTGGGCGGTGCGAGGCTGGCCCCCTGTTCCGAGAACGCATCAGCGGACATGGTGTTTTCCTTTCGGCAAGATGAGTGGTGCGCCGGAGATTGGGTCTTCCATGACCTCGCAGTCCAAGGCGAATACCTCACGGATGAGTTCGGGTGTGAGTACTTCGCGTGGTGTACCCGTGGCGAGCACGTCCCCGTTTTTCAGTGCAACGAGCACATCCGAGTATCTGGCGGCTAGGGCGAGGTCGTGAAGCACCATCACAATGGTGGTGCCCTGGGTTCGGTTGAGGTCGGTGAGAAGATCGAGAACCTCTATCTGATGCGTGAGGTCAAGATAGGTAGTCGGTTCGTCGAGCAGCAGAATGTCTGTTTCTTGGGCAAGGGCCATGGCGATCCAGACGCGTTGCCGCTGACCTCCCGACAGTTCGTCCACTGATCGATCAGCAAGTCCTGCAGTGCCGGTGGTTTCCAACGCGTTCGCCACTGCTTGGTAGTCCTGGGCACTCCACCGGTTGAACGCTCCTTGGTGAGGGTGGCGTCCTCGCCCCACGAGATCTGCGACAGTAATGCCCTCGGGCGCGATGGGACTCTGCGGCAGCAGGCCCAAGACTCTTGCGAGGACTCTTGATGGTCGTTGCTGTAGCGCTTTCCCGTCGAGCAGTACCGATCCCTCACGGGGTGTGAGCAGGCGCGCGAAAGCCTTGAGCAGTGTGGATTTGCCACATCCGTTCGCCCCGACGATCGAGGTGATTCGCCCCGGCTCTATGCCGAGGTCAAGGTGCTCCACGACGGTGTTGGAGCCGTAGGAGAGGCTGATTCCTGCAGCCTCGAGGTGGTGCTTGGAGGTCATACGGTGGTTCCTGCTCGGTTGATGCGGATGAGGAGAAGGATGAGGTAGGGCGCACCCAGGACGCCGGTGATGACCCCGACCGGATAGCGTTCTCCGAAGAGGTACTGCCCTGCGAAGTCCGAGACGAGCACGAGCAGCGCCCCTACGAATCCAGCGGGGATCACGAGTGACGCCCCTGGTGGCATGATCCTCGCTGCGATCGGTCCTGCCATGAATGCGACGAAAGCGATGGGGCCGGTGGCGGCCGTCGCAAATGCCAGCAGCGTGACTGCGGACACGATCAGCAGTATCCGTACCGGGCGCACCTGCACACCGAGACCTGTCGCTGTCTCATCGCCGATGCGCAGCATTTCTAGACTTCGCGCGCAGAGCAGCAGTATCGGCACGCAGACAGCGAACGCTGCGGTCAACGGGCCGAGCTTCTCCCATGATGCACCGTTGAGACTTCCCGAAAGCCACTGCATAGCGGTGTGGATCTGCCAACTCGGTGCACTGGTGAGGACATACGAGATGATGCTCTGCATCATCGCGGCGACGCCGATGCCGATCAGAATGAACCGGGCTCCGGTGAACCCACGTCGATTGGAGAGCAGATAGATGGAGACGGCGGTGACGAGCGCTCCGCCGAGGGCGAAGAACGATACCGCAGTTTCCGTCATCGACAGCATGATGATGCCCGTAACGGCGAAAGCACCGGCCCCGGCGCTCACACCGATGATGTCCGGGGACGCGAGCGGGTTTCGAAGCATGGTCTGGAAGGTGGAGCCCGCGGCCCCGAACGCGAAACCGGCAAGTAAGCCGGTGAGCACGCGAGGGAGGCGAAGCTCGCCCACCGTGAACGATGCGCCCGGTACCGTTTCGCCGAAGATCACGGCAAGCACCTCGCCGGGGCTGTAGCTTGTCCGTCCGAGCATGAGCGAGACGGCGGCAATTGTGATCAGCGCGAGCAGCATGATTGCCACAGTGACCCCGCTGCGAAGCAGTTTCCGTTGTCGCCCGCTACGAATTGCTGCCGCGGTTCCCTGCAACGCGCTCATAGTCCGCGCACCTTCTGCCTGCGCACGATCCATATAAAGAAGGGTGCGCCGATGATGGCGGTGACGATTCCGACCTCGATTTCCTGAGGCTGTGCGATGACGCGACCGATGATGTCAGCTAAGACCAGGAGGTTCGCGCCGGATACTGCCGCGAACGGGAGCAGCCACCGGTGGTCTGGTCCGCTGATCATTCTGCACAGGTGTGGCACGACGAGGCCGACGAACCCGATGGGGCCGGCGAGCGCTGTTGCTGCTGCCGCGAGGATGACAGCTCCGGCCGCTATGCCGAGGCGGGTGCGTCCCACGTGTTCTCCGAGTCCGACGGCGAGCTCATCCCCGAGTGCGAGCGCGTTCATGCCTCGCACCAGGGTGAACAGCATCACGACGCCGATCAGGATCACGGGAGCGCCGATGGCGAGCCCGTGCCAGGTTGCACCGCCAACTCCGCCGACGCGCCAGAACTCGAAGTTCCGCATCAAGTCAGTGCGCGGAAGCAGTATTGCGGTTGAAAGCGAGACGAAGGCAGCGGAGCTCGCGGCACCTGCGAGGGCGAGTTTGATGGGAGTGGGACCGGTGCGCCCGAGGGAACTGATCGAGTAGACGAAGATCGCTGCAAGGGAGGCACCGATCGTCGCGAAAGCGATATAGCCAAGTTGGCTGCTCAGCCCGAAGAAAGCGATACCCGTCACCACAGCCAAGGCTGCTCCACCGGTCACACCGAGGATCCCCGGATCAGCAATCGGGTTGCGAGTCACCGCCTGCATCGCTGTGCCCGAAAGAGCGAGTGCGGCACCTACGAGCGCACCGAGCAAGGTTCGCAGAATCCTCTTCTCTACCGTCGCATCGGCAACGGTCTCCGATTGACCGCTGAGCGCAGTCCGCAAGTTATCGAGAGACACATCCGCGATTCCAGCCACTAGCGATAGTCCTCCGAGCACGATGAGTGCAACGAGAAACAGGAGAAGGATGAGAGTTCGTCGAAACGCCGAGCGCCGCAGCAAGGCGGCGCTCGGCGCGGTTGATGCCAACGTGGTCATTCGATGGTTATCGGCCGATGGCTGCAGCTTCGGCGAGGATCGATAGATACTGGTCGATGCCCCACGGAACACCGAGAGGACTGGGGTTCGCGAGCATCGCGACTGCGGTGTCCTGTTCCAGGATCGCGAGCCGTCCGGCAGCGATCGCGGGAACTTTCGAGAGGATCGGATCAGCCTGCAGCGACTTCAGCAAGGAGCCATCAGGAGTTCCGTACATGGCGAACACGTCGACATCGTCAAAGCGTTCAGCTTGTTCGGCGCTCACCTCGCTGAAGAATGTGACGTTCTCCTCAGCGAGTTCGTCCATGATCGCCGGTTGCGGCAGACCAAGGTCGAGCAGGAACCCAGGGCGGCTGTCGGGCAGCGTAAAGACGGACAGCTTCGAGAAATCGCTCGGGTCTGCAGCAGCAAAAAGCACACGCTGATCTTGCAGAGCAGGCAGCTCGGCGAGGGCTTCCTCACTGTGGGTCTGGAGGTCATCGATGAGCTCCTGACCTTCATCTTCGAGTCCCAGTGCCTTGGCGTTCAGCTCGATGGTCTCATTCATCGTCGTGGCATACGGGAGCCCGGGGAACGCGACAACGGGAGCGATTTTCGAGAGTGTTTCGTACTCCTCTTCAGTGATCCCGGAGTAGGCGGCAAGGATCACATCTGGGTTGGTGCCAGCCACGGCCTCAAAATCAATTCCGTCGGTCTCGTCGAACAGTACGGGGGTCTCGGCCCCGAGTTCCTCGAGCTTCTCGGTGACCCACGGGAACATGCCGTCGCCGTCTTCGTCGCCCGAGGTCATCTTCGCCATGCCGACGGGGACGATGCCGAATGCGAGCGGGACCTCATGATTCATCCACGCGACCGACGCGACTCGCTCCGGCTTCTCGGGGATGATCGTCGTGCCATACGCATGCTCGATGGTCGCGAATGCCTCGCTGTCATCGGCTGTTCCTGATGAGTCGGACGATGGCGTCGAACAGGCGACGGTTCCAGCTACCAGGGCTAGGGCGGCGGTGAGGCCGACTACTCGTGAGATACGCAATGACGTTCCTTCCAGATTGACGGGTTGACAGACCCTCAAGCATCCACCGGGGGTCGGATGTTACTTAGGCTTACCTAAGCACTATATAACAGTCTGTCAGAAAGTACCGCGTGGAGAAATCTGGCTCAGCGTCAAAAGGCGAGTCAGCGGTCGGGCTGATCAGGGCAGGTTCAGCTGATGCTCAGCCCCGTCGAACACGAGTGCGAGCTTCCGGTCGAGCCATCCGATCCCGCGCGCCCAGTCAAGCTCCACGCCTGTCATGCTGGCCTCATCGTCGATCACGGGGACGACTATCTGTTTGCCGTCTCGCCGGATCAACATGGAAGCGGTCAGCAGTACCTGCTCTCCAACAAGATCGATGATCACTTGTGCTTGAGCAGTCGTAAATCCTTGGAGCGTCAAACTTCGAACGTACTCAGAGATGACTGCGGTTATTCCTTCGGGAGTTTCCGGAAGCTCGAGCACGCTTCTTGCGAACCCAGGGGCAGAGTCGCATGTGCGCCAAAGTTCATGCGCAAAGGAGCCGAGCATCTGCCGCCAGGAATCATTCTTTGTAGACCAACTCCGTCCAGCGACAACAGCATTCACAGCGGATACCACAAGCTCTTCTCGTGAGCCGAAGTAGCGATAGATGGTTCCATGAGTGATGCCAAGTCGCTGAGCAACGCTCGTCACCGTGAAGCGATCGAGCCCGTCAGCGATGACGGCCTTCAGAATCGATGCTCTGTCGGTCACTCTGGGGCGACCCAAGGAGCGTTGCCGTTTGGTCATGCCTTCCACGCCCCCCGCCCGTGTTCCCTGCCACCTTGATCCACTGTAGCGCTGGCGTATCTACTGTCCCAGAGAAGCGAAGGAGCGCAATCCATCCACGCAGCAGACCCATTGATAGCAGCGTGTTCGTTCGTGCCGTACCCTTATCATCGATGTGTGACATTAATGTGAGAGTCAACTCCGGCGGCGTCACGGGCCGGGCAAGGAGGGTGTGGGGATGAAGATCGGGGAGCTTTCCCAGCGCACGGACACGCCGGTGCGGATGCTCCGGTACTACGAGGAGCAGGAACTGATCGAGTCCGAACGGCTCCCCAACGGATACCGGGACTACGAGGACTATGTTGTCGATCGGGTGCGGCAAGTCCGGGGCTTGCTCGATGTCGGCCTGCCGACCCGGATCATCAAACAGATCCTTCCCTGCCTGGACGGTCCGCGGGCGATACATATGCCCTACGTCACTCCAGACATGATCGCGACGCTCGAACACGAACGCGACCGGATGGCAGAGAAGATCGTGTGCCTCACGAAGAATCACCGGGCCATCGACGAGTATCTCAACGCTGTGAGTCACGAAATCCGGGCCTCCTGATGAGGCGTCCCAGTACGCCTGCTGATCGGCGATGCCTGGCAGTGGCGGGACAGGACGGTGCGAAGTGACAGCGTGGATCGGTCCTGATCTGCCGTTGCGTGAGTTGGAGTGTTTTGCTGTGCTCACGGATGAGTTGCATTTCGGTCGTGTCGCGGAGCGGCTCGGGGTGACCCAGGGGCGCGGGCCACAGATGATCAAGCGTCTCGAGAGTCGGGTTGGCGGACTGTTGTTCGAGCGCACCAGCCGTCGCGTGGTCGTGACTCCGCTCGGCACCATTTTGGCGTCGGAGGTCGTCCCCGCCATGTCGCGTCTTCGAGCAGGATTCGAGGATGCGCAAGCCGCAGCCTCCTCTTCGGCGAGACCGTTGCGTATCGGATTCCAGTGCGCGGTATACGAATCTCTCATCCGCACCGTCGCCTCGCTCCCGGCGGGGATGACCAAGCTCATCGAGCTGCCGTGGGCTGACCCGTTCACCAGGCTCGCCCAAGACGGTGTGGATGTCGCTGTCGTGCTGTCGCCCAGCAGGGAGCATGGTTTTCAGCAGTTGGCTGAGTTCTCCCGCCAACCGCAATACCTGGCTCTGTCCCGCAGGCATCCGTCAGCTGCGAGTTCGCAGCTTGATGCTGCGGTGTTGTCGCGGATCGGGATGGTCGCGCCCGCGGCATCCGCTCCGGACTATTGGCGTGAGGCCAACGCGCCGAGCACGACTCCCAGCGGGCACCGCCTGCGATACGAGGCGACCGCATCGACACTGCCCGAAGCTCTGTCGATGGTCGCGAGCGACAACCTTGGGGTTCTGCTGTGCAAGGCCAGCGCGGCTTATATGCCCAGACCTGACGTGCAGTACGTGCCGGTGCCTGCCCTGCCCAGCACCTCATTGGTTGCTCTCGCGGGGAGAGGGAGGACGCACCCACTGGTGGGGCGATTCGCACAGGAGCTGCGGGCGCAGACTCACGCCGCGTGACGACACCGGGAATCTCTTCAAGCGTCTATCATGGACGCTCGCTTGGTCGGCCGCGTCGCCGCCGCCAAGACGAACGCTGTCAGGGCAATGATCGCGGCGACCCCGGTTGCCGTTCTCGCATCACTGCCGTCGATGACGAGCCCGCCGAGCACTGCTCCCAGGGCCACGCTCGCGTTGAAGACGCCCGCCCACAGTGCTGCGGAGGCCTCAACGCGCTCCGGGTCGGCTTTTGCTGTCCAGGTCTGTGTCGATGCCGACACGCCACCGTAGCCGAGCCCCCACACCACCAGGATGACCAGCGCGGGAACGGCCGCGCTGCCACCGCCCAGTGCCAGGGCGAGAGTCGCGGCCGCGACTCCGCCGATCGCGATCAGTACGGCGGTGCGTGTGGCCCGCCCGGCTAACGGTCCCAGCGTGAAGTTCCCGATGACTCCCGCGATGCCATACACCAGCAGTGCCGTAGCGATCCCCGCTGGGTCCATTCCGGTCTCGCTCTCCAGGATCGGACGCACATACGTGTACCCGGTGAAATGGGCCAGGGCGACGAGCCCCGTAATGATGATCCCCGCCGCTACACCGCGGTTCCTCATCACACCAAAAACCGCTCCCAACCGTCCGTTATGGTTCGCGGGCAGAGACGGCAACAAGACCACGAGCAGCCTCGCGGACACGACCCCGAGTACAGCGAGCACCCAGAACGTTGCGCGCCATCCGAACGCATCCGCGACGAAGGTCCCCAAGGGCACGCCGAGCACAGAAGCGATCGAGACACCGGAGAAGATCAGCGTGGTCGCCAGCGCCACCCGCCCTCGCTGCGCAAGACGAGGCCCAAGACCTGCGGCCAGTCCCCAGACGATGCCCATCGACATGCCCAGCAGCACGCGGGCAATGGCGAGTACCCAGAACGTCGGAGCTAGAGCGGTCAACGCGTTCGAACCGGACAGCACCAGCATGAACACGATGATCACCGTTCGCCGGTCAGCACGACCCGCGAGCACCGGTGCCAACGTCGACACGACAGCAGCGACGATCCCCGTGATCGTCAACGACATCCCCGCGAGTCCCGCACTGATCTCCAAGGACGAGGCCATAGGAGTCAGCACACCCACAGGCATCATCTCTGACGTGACGACTAAGAACGTACACAGCGCGACCGCGAGCACCGGCCCCCACCCACCCGTGGAATTCGTACCCATCTTCGGTTCGATGGTTGTGGGAACAGAGGGGAGAGAAGCCATTGGTCCAGTCAATCCAGGCACGAGAACCCGAACAACAGCGATTCGCGAATACAGCCATGAGTCTCGCTAATTGATCACTGGGCCGCGTCGAGGGCGACGAAGTGGAGGCAGACCCGAGCGTGAGGCGAGGGCATGCGGTGACATCCGGTCGATGACCGTTTCGACCCTGATCCCGCAGAGCCATACTCGGCGCGATGGCTCACCCCGGGAACATGAACTGTTCATCAGTGGCACCTCAGTAGTCTTGGGCTTGACGCTAATATGAGACGGAGGTGCACGGTTGACTGAGTTCATCAGAAGCGCTGCGCTGCCGCATCTGGAAGCGCGGCGGTCCTGTCAGGAGAACTCCTGCTACCGGCCGCACACCCACGACGCGTTCTCGATCGGGCTGATCGACGAGGGCACCTCGGTGTTCTCCGGTCCCCTCGGCGGCCGTGTCCGGCTTGAACCCGGGGATGTGATCGTCATCGCCGCAGAGCAGGTCCACCAGTGCAACCCCGACGACGGTTCCTGGCTGTACCAGATGATCCACATGGATCAGAACTGGGCGGCCTCCCTCGCCACCACGGACGGGGTCGCTGCACTGTTCTCGGGCGTCACCGTGCTGCGCAGACCAGACCTGCATCACCGGGCTACCGCGTGGAGCGAGCTCATCTTCTCGGGCGCAACAGCCCACCGTATCGAGAGCCGGTTCCGGGAGCTCGTGGACGAGCTCGGTGCTGCCACGCCGGAACATCTGGTGACCGGCGACTCTGACCCAGCGCTCTCTGGCCGCTTGGCTCCCGTGCTGCGGCGGCTTCGTGAAGATGAGACCAATCCCAGGCTCGATGAGTTGGCCGAGACCATCAGCATCTCGAAGTATCAACTGATTCGCGCGGTGAAGCAGGCGACGGGCCTTGCTCCGTTGGCGTGGCGACAGAACGCACGAATCCAGAAAGCCCGGCAGCTCCTCCGCGACGGGCACGCCATTGCGGACACTGCACACGAGCTGGGCTTCACCGATCAGAGCCACTTCCATCGCGTGTTCCGCGCCCATGTCGCCACATCTCCTGGCGCGTACCGGGCCTGACCGCAAGAACGTACAAGACCCCGCCCGCCTCTGGCGCAGATGCTGGACAGGTTCGCTGTCAAGCATCCACGAGGAGGGATATGGAGCAGTTCGTCGCGGTCGCCGTCGTGCACTTCCTCGCGTTGCTGATCCCCGGAGTGGACTTCTTCCTCATCGCCCGCACCGCGATGACCAGCGGCTGGCGAAACGCGACCGGCATCTGCGTGGGAATCGCTACCGCCAATGGGACATTCATCGCCGCCGCTTTCTCCGGTCTCTCGCTCATCTCGCACCCGACGTTGCTCACAGTGATCCAGACCGCCGGAGGCGCATTCCTGGTGTACATCGGCGTCGCGTTCATCCGGTCGAACGCACATTTCGACCCCGATGATTCCCCGGACGTTGAGCAGGCGACGTGGGCGAAGAACCTCGGCCTCGGCATCGCATCCGGATTGCTGAACCCGAAGAACGCGCTCTTCTATCTCAGCCTCGCCACCGTTCTCACCGGGGCTCCGCCACTGACGCTTATCGCTTACGGGGTGTGGATGTTCGCCGTCGTGCTCGCCTGGGACCTGTTCATCGCAATCGCACTCGGCACCAAACGCACCCTCACGCGCATCAACAGCCTGGTTCCTTGGCTCACAAAGACAGCCGGTGTCTTCCTCGTACTCTTCGGAACCGGCATGATCGCCACCATCGCCTGGCAACTGCTGCCCCGATAACCCCGGTCGGTGAGCCACGAATCGGTGACCCGCTAGGCGCGAAGCCGCACCAGAACCTGCGTGGGCGACGCGTCAAACGATGAGTTGAACACTCGGGTGAGGTTCGGGGTCAAGTGGTACACCATGTGGCTCAGCTCGGCCATCGTTCAGCGGCGAGCGAGGTCGCCGCGAGGCATGGTGACGATTCCCCGAACCTCGCTCTGCAGTAGAGCAGATGCGGGCGGCGAGTGATCTGCGTTCCGCCATTGACGGTTGGGGCTGTAGATTTCACGTGTCCTCAGCCTGACACGCCGCGCTTTTCAGACGCGTCAAACCCAACACGTGGTATTCCCCGTCCCTGCCGGACCGACCAATACGTCGAGGGTGCGGGCGGAGACGCCGATCTTCGCGATCGCCCGCTCCTGATCCGGCGACAACACATTCCCGTCGCGGTTCTTCGTCCGCGCGGCCTGCTCAATCCACATGAGCGGCACCGTCGGCGCAGACCTGTCGTTCGACGCGTCCAGGAGACGGTCTTCGGCAGCGAGGACCTGTTCGGAAGAGAACACAGTCGCGGCCTTCGGGCGGAACCTACTGGACCCGTCTGGGCGGCGGAATGTCGGCGGGCTCGACGCGAGCTCCGGCGGTGTCAGACGCAGCGACACTCGTTCTGCGGCGTCGACGATCTGGTGAGTGATGTGGTCGCGGTCGGTCGCAGACGCGAACCGGAGTCCCATCGTCTGCCGGACAGCCTCCGCATGCAGATTCCATCGTTTCCACGTCGCCCGACGATCACCCACCCGCGCCACCACCACCTCGGCAACCTGCTCGAGATCCCCCAATGGGATGTCGTCCGCGCGCAACAACGGCTCCCCGGCACTCCTGGACAGGAGCGTTGTGGCCCACGTCGGAGCATCCTCCCCGAGCAGCTCGGTGGCACGTTCCCGCCACTGGGCGGTTAGGTCGCTCAGAGAGTGGTGCTGCTTCGGAGGCCGTGTCTCCAACGTGGCCTGTTGCCGGAACTGCCACAACAACTTCGGAGACGGCTGCCTCCCATGCTTGACCACGTGCTCGGCGACGAGGCGGTCCTTGACCTGCTCGATATCACGGGTGCGGGAAGAGAACGCGTCCATCAGCGCCTGCGGCACACCGGCGATCTCCCACGCCGTCGACCGCCCCACACCACGCTCCCGCGCCTCCCACCCCACCCCGAGCATCGCTGTGAGGTGATCGGAGAGGACCGCGTTGTAATGCTCCGACAACCCCGTCACCGCCGCATGAATCGCGCGAGAGTCAAGGGTCCGCCACTTCCCGTCATGAACGGCCTGGACCCGGTTCGCGACCACCACATGCGTGTGCAGCTGCGGATCCGCCGCACGGGAGTCGTAGTGGTCGTATGCAGTCGCGATTACGCCTTGTACTTCGACCTGGGCTACTGCGCCCCGCGGTCCTTTCGCACCGATCCGGGTCATCGCGACGTCTCGCTCGATCAGGGCGATCACATCGTGGATCGCGGCGTGGTGGGCCTGGGTGATCAGCGCCTGCGTGCCACCGTCGGCAACCGCCCACAGGGTGGAGACGGACTTCGGCACCGAGAACGTCAAATCGAACCCCGCCACCGGCGCGTCCGTCGGCTTTGCCGCTTCTTCGGCCTCGATCAGCGTGGTCTGGGTCGCACGCTCCTCGTCGGTGAGTGAGTCCGAGAGTTTCTTGAGACGACGCTCGACCCGTTCCGTTGCGGTTGCGAACGTCCGGTACGGACGCCCCAATTGCTCGCCGTTGTTCGGGTCCTGCCCGTAACCCATCAACTGCCGCAACTGCTCCTCGGTCACCGTCGCGCCCGCCGTCACGCCGCCTGAAAGACCGACAAGTCCAGACCCGATCCATGCGCCTGGAGGTGTTCCCGATTCCAGGTAGTACCTCGTCAACGCAGAGGCGGCGTCACGGTCCCCGTCGCCGGTGACGACGGAGTTCAGCAGGTACCGGTATCCATCCCCGGCGGTCATCACCCTGATCGACACCGTCACACCCGATAGGTACGCGACGGCCCTCCGCCAGGCCGTGCCGAAGACGGAGTGCCTTGTCCGGGCTGGCTGAGTGAGTTGGACTTATGGGCGCGGCCCAGGTTGTCGGGATGAGTCCTGCTCGTTCCAGATAGCCGACGAGTCCGGTGGTCAGCGGGAGACGGTGGAGCTCGTCGGGCGCGACCCAGCGGGCGTCGTCAGGAAATCATGAATCTCGAACTGATGTCCGTCGCCGGTTGGTACGGTTGCCACCCACAGTTCTCGGATGATCTGGACGTGCAGCCCGGTTTCTTCGAACGCTTCCCGCGCGGCGCATTCCGCCAGCATCTCACCCGGATCGACGCTGCCTCCTGGGACCGACCAACAGCCCTTCTCCGGCTCTGTACCACGTTTGACGAGCAGCACGCGTCCTTGTGCGTCAACGACGACGGCACTTACCGCGAGCACGATCCCATCCATGCTCTCGACCTTAGCCAGCTCCCGGTGCGGCCCGTGCTTAGGCGAACCCGATCACCTGGGACCACAGCGTTACTGACATCCCCTATCTACGGCGACCGCTGTAGCCTCCGCGCATTCAACAGAGAAGCGGGTTCGCGGTGGTGTATGGGCGCGCTCTACGGACGTTAGGCGGCTCTGGCTTCAGGGCGTTTCAGGGTTCTAAGTAGCCGGTGCGCGTAGTCCGTGTTCGACGGTGGCGAAGAAGTCTTGCGCGAGTGCGGTGAGTTCAGTTCCGGCTTTGCCCGGTGTGCCTGTGCCGAATGGTGGTTCTGGTGCGTACTCCGCTCCGAGTTCAAGGAACTGCGCGTACTCGTCACCTCGAAGACGTCCGACCAGGCGTAAGGCGAGGTCCATGCCGGCGGTGACGCCCGCGGCAGTCATAACGTTCCCGTCGACGACGACTCTCTCGTCGATAGGCGTTGCCCCATAGCCGGCGAGGAGGTGGCGGACAGACCAGTGTGAGGTAGCTCGCCTCCCGTGGAGGAGGCCGGCGGCGGCGAGGGCGATGGCGCCGGTGCAAACGCTCGCGACGACCTGCGCCGCGTATCCCAGGCGACGAATATCGGTCATCGCGTGAGGGTCGTTGGTCAGGACACTGGTGTCTCCGCCGGGTACGAGGAGCACGGTCGGCGCGTCGGCGACGTCTGCCAGCGCGATCGTCGGCGTCAGCGGGAGCCCGCCCGCACTAACGACTGGCGCTCCGGGTTCGCCGGTTGTGGCGAGATGGATGGTTGCGCCGAGCATGGAGCTGAGGAAGTAGTGTGGGCCGATTGCGTCGAGGGTGTCGAACCCGGGGTGCAGGACGATGACGATCTCTTCGTCTGCCTGGAAGGTGACGCCGGGTCGGGCAGCGAGCGCTTCGTGTGCGGCGACGGAACGGTCCCACGCGGCCTGAACTTCCGTGTCGCGCGTTGCATCTGTAGCCATCGAGGGCTGGTCGTGGTGCATGGCGTCCCAGTCACGGTGGAGGTTGTCGTGTGTATCGGTCATGGTGTGCTCCTATCGGTGTAGACAAGCTGGGTGCGGCCGGTCAGAGGGTTGGTGATCGTGGCCGCGGTGACCCCGAAGACGCGACGCAGCAGTTCAGGGGTGAAGACGTCCTGGGGTGTCCCGTCGGCAGCGACGACGCCGTTGGAGAGGACGGCGATGCGGTCGCAGTAGGCGGCCGCGAGGTTGAGGTCGTGCAGCGTCACCAGGATGGTGATGCGGAGATCGCGGACGAGGGCGAGGAGTTCGAGCTGGTGTCGGATGTCGAGATGGTTCGTGGGCTCGTCGAGCACGAGGATTCGCGGCTGCTGCGCGAGGGCGCGTGCGAGGTGCACCCGTTGCCGCTCCCCTCCGGAGAGGGTTGCGACCGGTCGCGCTGCGAAGTTGGTGACGTTCGTGACGGACATCGCGTGTTCGATTGCAGCGCGATCGTCCCGGCTGTCGGCGCCGAGGAGACGGCCATGGGGCACCCGGCCGGTCGCGACGCATTCTGCGACGGTGAGCTCGAGATCTGTCGGACCGTCCTGAACGACAGCTGCGGTAATGCGGGCGGCATCTCGTGCACGCATCTGCCAAACTTCGTCTCCGTCCGCGACGACACGCCCGGATGTCGGTGAGAGCATGCGATAGATCGTTCTGAGGAGGGTGGATTTGCCGCTCCCGTTCGGTCCGACGAGCCCGACCACCTCTGCGTCCGCGGTGAGGGAGACCCGGTCGATGATGCGCCGTCCGGCGACCTGCACGCTCACACCTTCAACGTCGAGCCGGGCACCTACTGTGCGGTCTGGCTGATTCATGTCGCGCTCCGTCCGGACCGGCGCAGCAGCCACAGGAAGAACGGTGCTCCGATCGCCGCGGTGAGCAGCCCGACAGGAAGCTCCGTCGGGGCGAGGACGGTCCGGGCAACGATGTCCACCACGACCAGCAGCAGGCCTCCCGCTAGAGCAGAGCTGGGAAGCAGCCAGCGGTGATCCGAGCCGACGATCATGCGCATGGCGTGGGGCACGACAAGGCCCACGAATCCGATTGCCCCGCTGACGGCGACAACGACGCCGACCAGAAGAGACGTGATGACGAACAGGACGAGGCGGACCCGTCCGACATCGATACCGAGACTTGCCGCAGTCTCGTCTCCGACGAGAAACGCGTTCAAAACGCGGGCGAGCAGAACGAGAACGGCGATTGTGATCACGAGCACCGCTGAAGGGAGCCCGAGGCCGTCCCATTCCGCGGCGGCGAGGCTACCGGAGAGCCAGGAGAGCACGGACGTCACTCCTTCCCCGGGTGAGCTGGCCCGCAGCACGAGGTAGCTGGTGATCGAGCTCAGCAGATAGGACATCGCAACGCCCGCGAGCACGAGCCGGTTCGGCGTCACTCGCCCGCGCTGCTGCGCGAGGAGGAAGACGATCAACGTTGTCGCCAGTGCGCCGGCGAACGCGGCGATCGGCACCGAGACGACCGCGAGAGCCCCGGTCGCGAGCGTCAACGTCGCCACCGCCGCGACCGAGGCCCCGGAGGAGACACCGAAGACGAACGGGTCGGCGAGCGGGTTGCGGACGACAGCCTGCAAGACAGCACCGGCGACAGCGAGCGCCGCACCGACGACGAAACCCAGCAGTGCCCGCGGAAGGCGGAACTCCCAGATGATGCGCGTCTCGATGTCCGTCGCCGAGGTCGGGATAGTCCAGGGCAACAGATGATCGGCGATGACGGTAATGATCCGATCCGGCGACACCGTCACCGAACCGACGCCGACCGAGAGGATCAGGGCGGCAACGGAGGCGAGGATGAACACGCCGACAGCGATCCGTGGCCGATGCGGTGCACCGATCACGGATTCGGTTCGCGTCACGGCGCGGGAACCGTCAGTTCCAGCTCCGAGTGCAGGGCGTTCGCGATCTCGGTCAGTCCTCGCATCACGGTCACGGATGCGTCGGTGTCATCGACGGGGATCTCCACGAGATTCCCGGCCTGCACCGCTGGAAGGTCGGGGAATGTCTGCTCAAGGTAGGCGCGGAGGGTGTCGTAGTCCTGTCCCTCGAAGGTTCCGACGAGGACGACCTCCGCGTCTGAAGCGGCGAAGTCCTCCTTGCTGACGTAGACGGAGTCCGCAGGGAACACGTTTCGGCCGCCTGCCGTCTCGATGGCGTCGTCGTAGATGCCGCCTGCGAGCACGATGAGCGGGCCCTCGCCGCCGTTGTAGAAGGCGACTTCCACGGTGTCTTTTCCTTCGACGGCGTCGATGACGGTCTGCTTGTCCTGCTCGAGATCTGCGATGAGCTCTTCTGCCCGGTCGCTGACGCCGAAGATAACCCCCAGATCGCGCAGCGTATCGATGGGGGTGTCCAGGGTCATCGCGATGGCGTCCCCACCGTCGGCGTCGCAGATATTCGCCCCGTAGACCTGTGCTCCGCTATTCTCGATCTGCTCCACCGACGCATATCCCTGGGACGTGTCGAACGCGTAGCCTTCCAGCGACTGACCAAGCACGAGATCGGCACCCTCGCTGAGCAGCACCTCCTTCGACGGCCACCCCATGGCCGATCCGATCGACGGGATCTCTTCCGCCTCTTCCGCCAACGAGGCGGGGTACGCCGCGTAGTCGCCGGCCCGGGCGACGAGATGGTCGCCGAGGCCCAGGGCTAGCATCATCTCGGTCGGCGCCTGCCACAGGCTCACGACATGCTCGGGTGCAGCGTCGAAGGTCAACGTCCTCCCGCAGTTCTCGATCGACACGGGATACCCCGCCTCCGATGATGGTGTCTCCGCATCCGCCAATGAGGACGGGGCTGGCGATGACGCCGAGCATCCTGCGAGGGCGAGGAGGAGAGCGGCTGCTGCGACGGTTGTTGCGCTGTGAATCCTGGTCATGACGTCCTGTCCTGCGTCCGGACAGGCCGGAACGATAGAATCTACATGTTGTAGAGATATCAATTGTCCCGAAGGAACCACCAGGACAACAGAGGCAGGAACCGCCGGGAAGGATAGATTTCCGCCATGTCGCACGCGCAAACCGCCGCGGTCACGCAGCGGCATCGCATCGCGGTGCTCGCGCTGGAGCACATGATGCCGCTGGAAATATGCATGCCTTTCGTCGTGTTTGGGGCACCGCACTTGGCTTACGACGTCGTCCTGTGCGGACGCCAGGCAGGCCTCGTGCCGACGGATCACGGGTGGCCGATCGTGGTCGAGCTCGGACTCGACGCCGTCGCCGTCGCGGACACGGTGATCGTGCCCGCTTTCCGCGGTTTCCTCGACAGCGTGCCGGACGACGTCGCTGAAGCGCTGCGCGCTGCACACGGCAACGGCGCACGCATCGCCTCCATCTGCACCGGCGCTTTCGCTCTCGCCGCAGCAGGATTGCTCGACGGCAAACGCGCCACCACCCACTGGTGCCACGCGGACGAGCTCTCCTGCCGCTATCCCGTAGCAGAGATTGACCCCGGCGTGCTCTTCGTGGACTCAGGCGACGTCCTCACCTCGGCGGGAGTCGTTAGCGGCATCGATCTCTGCCTGCACCTCCTGCGATCAGACCGCGGCGCCGCCGTCGCCAACGACATCGCCCGCACCATCGTCGCCGCCCCCTATCGCGACGGGGGACAGGCCCAGTTCATCCGCCGGCCGGTGGCCGCGGTGGCCTCCGGAGATATCGGTCGCACTCAGGAGTGGGCGCTGGGGCGCCTTCACGAGCCGCTGACCGTCGCCGATCTCGCCGCTCACGCCAGGATTCCGCGGCGAACATTCGAGCGGCGATTCACCGAAGAACTGGGCGCCACGCCCATCCGATGGCTCAACAGTGCACGCATCGACCACGCTCGCGAGCTACTGGAGTCCACCGACTGGACCATCGAATACATCAGCAGCCTGTGCGGCCTCGGCAGCCCCGCGAACTTCCGTCAGCACTTCCGCCGCGCTACGGGAACCAGCCCGCGCGAGTATCGAAAGGCGTTTACCCACGCCCGAGCAGGCGTTGCTTCACCTTGAGCCTACGACGTGATGTAGATTTGATGATCGATTGACATGCAGAGTGGAGGTGGCAGATGGCGGGTGAGCGCACGCGTGAACGAGGGGAACTCGAGGGCACCGTCATGCGCATCCTCTGGGAGGCGTCCGAGCCGTTGAGCGCCCGTGATATTCAGGCGGTGTTCACGGGTCACGTTCCTGCGTATACGACGTTGATGACGGCGCTGGAGCGTTTGCAGAAGAAGGGCGATGTCGTCCGCTCCGGCGACTCTCCGCGGAAGGTTCGCTTCCGTGCGGCGCGAAGCGGGGACGAGCATGTCGGCCGGTCGATGATGACCGCCCTCGATGGAGCCGGAGACCGGCAGGCTGCTCTATTGCAGTTCGCCGGGAACCTCGCCGAGGAGGACCTCGATCTGCTCCGCGGCGCGATCACCGGCAAGACTTCCCGCAAGCGCAGGTGAGCCGTTGATCGCCACCGGCTCCTTCCTCGCCGCAGCGGTGCTCATTCTGCTGTTCTCGCCTCTCATGTTGACGGCGGGCCGGTGGCAGGTGCGCCGCCCACGGACCGCTCTGACGCTGTGGTTCTGCGCTTTCTTCGCTGGAATCGGATTCGCGGTGACCTCCGCCGCTATTGCACTGCTGGGTGCCGTCGGCGGGGTGAATCCTGCGAGTTCAGGTGAAGCGCTGGTGCTGACGCTCGTTGGCTGGTTGAGCCTGGGTGTGCTGGCCGCGGTGATCGCTCTTGTCTCCGCGTCCGCGGAGCCGCTCGCCGACTCGTGGCGGGAGGCGGTCGGACGCTTCGCCCCGGTGGCAGTCTCCCGCGAGCACTCGCATGGTGTCACCCTCGTGTGGTTCGATTCCGAGGAGCCGGTGGCGTGTGCGGTGCCTTCTGGGGAGCCAGAGATCTTCCTCTCTACCGCGCTCAAGGAGCTGTTGAGCGACCCGCAGCTTCGTGCCGTGATCGAGCATGAGCGTGCTCATCTGCGTCAGCATCACGGGTGGGCGGTGCGAATTGCTGAGATCAACGCGCTCTGCTTGCCCAAGCGGTTCCCGGCCGGGCGAGCGCTCAAGCGGGCCACTCTCCTGTTGATCGAACTCATCGCGGACGATGCAGCCGCTCGTCGCGCCGGTGCCGTCCACCTCGCCAACGCCCTCGCGACGATGGGGCATAACACGGCCGATCCCGGCCTTGAGCTTCGCGCAGACCGGCTCACCCTCCGCCGCTGGAAGAAGCCGCGGAGCCAGCGCGCCGCAGCCCTCGCACGCGCCTGACCTCGCCGGCACCGGCCACCCTTGTCTACGACACGATGTAGAGTTATCGGAGTGGTTGGGTGTCAGGAGGAGTAGTCATGGCCGAGTTCGAGTTCTGGGTGAACGGGATGACCTGCGAGCACTGCGAGCGCGCTGTTACGGCCGAGCTTTCCGCGCTCTCGGGTGTCGTCGATGTCCAGGTGGATGCCGCTTCCGGTCGCGTTCTTCTCGCCCACGAGAGGCCCCTTGATCTGATTGTGGTGGAGTCGGCTGTCGATGATGCCGGCTACACGGTGCGGTCCTGGCCCGCAGTGGTGGATGTCTGACACCATCGCGGCCACCACTGCAGCGTCCGCGCCCATGCCGGATCCTCGAGTGCGTAAACCCTTGACTGCGGTGGCCGCGCTTCTAATCGGCGGAGCCGCCCTCGCGCTCATCGCCTTCCCGATTGTCGTGGCGGTCATGCTCGGCGAAGCACCGTATGACCTTCTACATGTCGGATATCCGGGCGTCGATGTGGCTGTGATCACCACCAGTCTGCTCTCCGGCGCGCAGCTCGCCACCTTGGTGACCAGTGGTGCGCTGGTGCATCTGTTGTTCCTGAGGGATGCGCCTGCCCGCACGGCGCGCTATCTCTCGGAGGGTTTCGAGATCACGGTGCTGCGCATCGCTTCGGGGGCATGGGCCGTGTGCGCAGGTGCGCTGGTGGTCTTCGAGGCTCTTGATTCCAATGGCACTCCGTTGGCGCGCCTGGCGACGCCCAGCGCGTTGCCGTTCCTGTGGGAGGCGAGCTATGCGCCGAAGGCGTGGACGATCAGTTTCCTGGCGGCGTTGATCGTTTTCTTCGTCTCGTTCTTCTCGGAACGGTGGACGGGCCTGATGATCCCGTTGTGGGCGACCGGAATCGCGGTGCTCGCCCCTGTCGTGTCTGGGCAAGTGCTCGTGGGCCCCGATCATGACTTCGGCAGTGACGCGGCGATCTTCCAGACCATCGCTGTGAACGCGTTCTTCGGGGCGGCACTGGTCGCCGTCATGCGCGTGGTCTCCGGGCGGCTTGTCTCGCCGCTGACTTTGCGGCGACTGTTCCGGATCGGGGTCGTCGCGCTTCCCGTCATCGTCGTCTCCGATGTGATCATCGCCGTGTTCAAGCTCGCTGGTGGCGATATCGCCGCCTCGCTGACCGGGTGGCTGATTCTCGCTGGCTTCGCCTGCCTGGTCGTCATCACGGTGGTGTTTGTCGTCGCCGCGATCCTCGCCCGGCGAGGAAAGCTGCGGGCCGGGCACATCACCGGGCTCCTCTCCCTGGCGGCCGTGGCGGTGGCGGGGTGGACCGGGGTCGGTGTGGCGATGACGAGGCAGCCGCCGCCGCAGTACTTCGTGCCGACGAGCATCGAGCAGGTCTTCATGGGCTTCGAGGTCCCTGACGCTCCGACGCTCGGTGTGTTGTTCGGGCAGTGGCGTCCGAACCTGCTGTTCCTGGGTATCGCCGCGGCGGCGATCATCGTCTACCTGGTCGCTGTGCGCACGTTGCACCGCCGGGGTGATCGGTGGCCTCTCGGGCGGACGGCCGCGTGGATCGGCGGGTGGACGGTTGTGGTCGTCGCCACGAGCTCTGGGTTCGGGAAGTACTCGGCCCCGGATTTCGGGGTGCACATGATCGTGCATATGTCGCTGAACATGCTCGCCCCGGGGCTTCTCGTCCTCGGAGGCGTCGTCACACTGCTGCTACGGGCATCCCGCTCGGACCGGACGAAACCGGCGGGCTTGCACGACTGGATCACGTGGGTGCTGCACTGGCGGGTGCTGCAGTTCCTCTACAACCCGCTGATCGTGTTCGTGGTCTTCGTCGGCTCCTACTACGGCCTGTATCTCACGGGCATCTTCGGCGACTACATGCGGTTCCACTGGGCGCACCAGCTCATGAACCTGCACTTCCTCATCGTCGGCTACCTCTACTACAGTCTCATCATCGGCGTCGACCGGCCCCCACGGCCTCTCCCGCATATCGGCAAGCTCGGGTATGTGCTGGCGGCGATGCCGTTCCATGCGTTCTTCGGCGTGATCCTGATGACCAGCCATGTGATCATCGCCGAGACCTTCTACCGCTACCTCGATCTGCCCTGGGCCGACCTGCAGGCCCAGCAATACCTTGGCGGCGGCGTCGCGTGGGCGGGCGGGGAGATCCCGCTGATGATCGTCATCGTCGCACTCGCCATCCAGTGGAGCCGGCAAGACGCCACAGATGCCCGCCGTAAGGACCGGCACCTCGACACCGGCCGCGACGACGAGTACGACGCCTACAACCAGATGCTCCAGCGCCTCGCCGACCGCGACGCCACCCGACCCGGCCCCCGACCGACCGTCCGAGAGGACACCCACTCATGACGACCACGGACACCACCACACCGGTGGATCTCACCCCGGTAGAGCTCGACATCTCCGGGATGACCTGCGCCGCCTGCGCGGGACGCGTCGAGCGCGCACTGGGCAAGCTCGATGGTGTGACGGCGAGCGTCAACTACGCCACCGAACGCGCCATCATCACCGGCCTTCCCGACAGCGAGGTGCCCACGGCGATCCGTCAGGTCGAGAACGCCGGATACGGTGCGCACCTACGCGAGGGCAGCGACGACACCTGGTCGACGCGCGCCACCGAGGTACGGATCTCCTCCCTCCGGCGTCGCCTGGCTGTGTCCGCGCTGCTCACTGTCCCGCTGATGGACATCACTATCGTTCTCGCCCTCGTCCCCGGGTGGCGGTTCCCCTGCTGGGAATGGGTATGCGTGCTGATGGCCCTGCCGATCGTGACCTGGGCCGCGTGGCCATTCCACCGGGCCACGCTCCGCAACCTGCGCCACGGCGCAGTCAGCATGGACACCCTCGTCTCCCTCGGCATCGCCGCCTCCTTCGGATGGGCGATCCTCACCCTGCTGCTCGGGTTCGGCACCACCGAAGCCGCCAGCTACTGGCTCGGCTTCGGCGTCACCCCCGCAGGCGCCGACTCCATCTATCTGGACGTCGCCGCCGGAATGACGACCTTTCAACTCGCCGGCCGGTACTTCGAGACCCGTTCCCGCCGCAAAGCCGGCGATGTCCTCGGCGCTCTGAACGCCCTCGCCGCCACTCACGTCCGGGTCGTTAGCGACGGCGTCGAGACGATCGAACCCGCAACCGCACTCCGCGTCGGCGACACCTTCGTCGTCCTTCCGGGTGAGACGATCCCCGCCGATGGCATCGTCCACGCGGGCACGGCCGCGGTGGATGCGAGCATGATGACCGGGGAACCCGTCCCCGTGCCCGTCGGCCCCGGAGCCGCGGTGACCGGCGGGACGATCAGCACCGACGGTCGCCTGGAGGTGACCACGACCTCGGTCGGCGCCAACACCCAGCTCGCGCAGATGGCCGCCCTCACCGAGCAGGCCCAGGCCCGCAAAGCGCGAGTGCAGAACCTCGTCGACCGCATCGTCACCTGGTTCGTCCCCGCCGTCATCACCCTCGCGATCATCGTCACCGTCGCCTGGACATTCACCGGCACCCCGTTCGCGCAGGCGTTCGGCATCGGGATCAGCGTCCTCATCATCGCCTGCCCCTGCGCACTCGGGCTCGCAACGCCGACCGCACTCATGGTCGGGATCGGACGGGCCGCGACCCTCGGCATCCTCATCAAAGGCCACGACGCCCTCGAAGCCTCCGGCACCATCACCACCGTCGTCCTCGACAAGACCGGAACCCTCACCACCGGACGCATGACCGTCGAAACCGCGACCCCCTTCGGAATCGCCGATCACGAACTGTGGCGTCTCGCAGCCTCTGTGGAGCAGGGTTCCGAGCATGCGATCGCGCACGCCATCCAGGACGCCGCCCGCGCCCACGTCACCGACCTTCACCCGTTGGAGGACTTCACCGCCCTCCCCGGCCTCGGTGCTACCGCCCGCATCACAGGGAGCACCCTCCTCGTCGGGAACGCCGACCTGCTCCGCGAGCACGGCATTGACCTCACCCCGGCGGCCGCAGCGCTCGCGGACGCCCACGAGCACGGGCACACCGTCGCTCTCGTCGCTCGCGACGGGCAGCTGATCGGGCTCCTTGCCCTCGCCGACACCATCAAGCCCGGCGCCGCGGACGCCATCACAGCGCTGCACGCCCAGAACCTCACCACCGTGCTCCTCACCGGCGACAGCCCCGCTGCCGGTGCTCGCATCGCGGCCGAACTCGGCATCGAACGCGTCCACGCCGGCGTCGCCCCTGCCCAGAAAGCAGACGTCGTCCGCGAACTCCAAGCAGCCGGAGAAAAGGTCGCGATGGTCGGCGACGGCATCAACGACGCCATCGCCCTCGCCACCGCGGACCTCGGGCTCGCGCTCGTGTCCGGCACCGACATCGCCCTCAAAGCCGCGGACATCATCCTCGTCCGCGACGACCTCCACGTCATCCCGGATGCGATCGCGATCTCCCGCAAGACCCTCCGCACCATCCGCACCAACCTCGGCTGGGCCTTCGGATACAACATCGCCGCGATCCCGATCGCTGCTGCCGGGTTCCTGAACCCCCTCATCGCCGCCGCCGCGATGTCCCTGTCCTCCGTCCTCGTCGTCTACAACAGCCTCCGCATCCAGCGCGTGCGCAGCACCCGGTAGGAGAAAGCCAGAAGACAGATACCCCGATGGAGTTCTTCCTGCCGCTGTCCCTTGCCGCGACGCTCTACCTCCTCGTGCTCTGGATCGCCCTCACCACACCGCCACGGCCCCCACAGCTCTCAGATCCCACCCTGCGCGACGAATGGGACTCCGTTGCCTTTCGGGTGCGCAAAGGCGTCGAACGCCTGCGCAGGCGGTAGCGCCCTCGCGGGAGCCCGAGCCGGCTCACCCGGGGAGACGCTGTGCGCAGGCGCTTTGACCTCGCGATCGCCACCCCGCTAATGTAGCTACTACATGTTGTAGAGATAAGGTGTGTGGCATGCTGTCTGACCCGGTGCTCCAATGGACGCTGACACTCGCCTTCTCCGCGACCGCCGCCTACGCAACACTGCGACTCTTCACAGACCGCAAGCCGCTGCTCATCGTGGGCAACGCTCTGCACCTGGTGATGAGCCTCGTGATGATCGCCATGTGCTGGCCGTGGTGGACCGTACTGCCGCCACTCCCGCAGACGCTCTTCTTCTCGGCCGGCACGGCCTGGTTCGGTGCGATCGTGCTCCTCCAGACGCGGCGTCGCATCACCCGGGCTGCCGTGGGCGGACACAGCGCGTGGCATCAGGTGGCACACGCGGGCATGATGCTCGCGATGGTCTGGATGATCCTCGCGATGCCTTCCGGAACCGACGCCACGATGCATGCCCACCACCATGGCGGACTCGAGCCGTGGGCCGCCCTGACAGGGGTTGCCATCACCGCGGCGCTGACGACATCCGGCGTCCTTTTTCTCGTCGAGCTCATCCGCTGCCTGCGCGGTCGCACGACCTGGCTCGGACACACCGGCGACGTCGCTTCCGGGACTCTCATGAGCTTCGGCATGGCAGCGATGTGCTGGCCGATGATCACCGGCTAAAAACCCTCAACACCACCATCAATCCGCCGCTCCTGCCGGCGGGCCAACAAGAAAGAGAGACACCATGAACACACGACGCACCAAGAGGCCCCTTCTGATCGGAACCGGAGCCCTCGCGGCTACTGCCGCACTGGTTCTGGGCGGTGCCGTCGCTGCGAACGCACACGTCAGTATCGCGGAAGGCCCGGTGGAGGCGGGCTCGTACTCGATCCTCACGTTCAGCGTGCCACATGGATGCGATGGGGCTGCGACGACGGAGGTGGCGATCCAGATCCCCGAGGGCATCAACGCCGTCACACCCACCCGCAACAGCCTGTACACCGTCGAGAAGGTGATGGAAGACCTCGACACCCCGATCACTGACAGCCACGGCAACGAGGTCACCGAACGCGTCGCGCAGGTCGTCTACACGGCGGCGACGCCGCTCCCCGATGGGCAGCGAGACGCGTTCGAACTCTCGCTGCAGATCCCCGAGGACGCCGCCGACACCGCCCTGTACTTCCCGACTGTGCAGACCTGCGAGCAGGGCGAGACCGCCTGGGTGCAGATCCCGGAAGAAGGCCAGGACGGCCACGATCTGGACGCGCCAGCCCCCAGCGTCGACGTCGTCGCAGCCAGTGACGCAGGATCGCACGGGCACGGTGACAACACTGACGCCACCGTCGATGCGCACGACGAGGATTCGGCATCCGCGGAGGCTCCTGCAGATCAGACGCCGCTCGTTGTAACCTCGCTCGCCGTCGGCAGTATCGGCCTCATCGTCGCTGTCATCGCGCTGCTGAGGGGACGCAAGAAGGCGTGAGCACTCTCATCGCCGGGAAACACGCACCGCGACAGGGTTCCGCCCTGGTCCTCCGTGCGCTGGCAGCCCTCCTCCTAGGAGGACTGCTGACGCTGACGGGAGCGCAGGCAGCGTCCGCGCATGCCGAGTTGCTGTCCACGACACCGGAGAACGGTGCCGTGCTCGATGAGGCTCCCGCTGAGGCGGTGCTGACGTTCAACGAGCCCGTACAGCTCATCGACGGCAGCATCCGCCTGTTTCCCGGCGATGACAACCCCCTCACCCTCGACGCGCACGTCACCAACACCAGCGTCATCGCCGCGCTCCCCGCCGACCTAGCGGATGCGGGCTACGCGCTGAGCTACCGCGTCGTCTCAGCAGACGGGCACCCCATCTCCGGCGCGATCACCTTCACCATCGGAGACGGCCAGGCGGACAGCGCGACGGCTCCCATCGTGGAAACCGCGACACCTCCAGACACCCAGTTCGCCGTCAGCGCCCTGACGGCACTGCAATACCTCTCGCTCCTGGTCTTCGCCGGCCTGATCCTGTTCGAGCGACTGGTGCTGCGCAGCACAGCACCACCTGAATACTGGTCCAGGAACATCCTGCGACTGACCGGCATCGGAGCGGGAACCGCCTCGCTGCTGCTCATACCCACGTCAGCGCTCAACGTGACCGGAAACCCACTGACCGCGGTGATCGATCCGACTGCATGGTGGTCGGGTGTCCTCTGGGCACCGGTCGCTGCGGCCATCATCGTATGCGCAGGACTCGCCGGAGCCGCCGTACTATCGATGCGTCAGCAGGAGCGCAGGGGGATGCGCCTGCTCGCCGTGCTGCCGCCGCTCCTCGCGCTGGCTGCGCCCGTGCTCGCCGGACACACCCAACTGATGGAACCGCGAGCACTGATCATCGCCGCCGACCTCGGACACCTTCTCGCCGGCTCCTTCTGGACAGGAGGAGTCCTCGGCCTCCTCCTATTCCTCGCCGCCACCCGCGTGACCAGTACCCAAGAGGCACGTACCGCACCGACTCTCGCCGCGAAGGTCGTGCAGAGGTTCTCCCGCGGCGCGGTCTGGAGCGTCTTTATCCTCGCAGTCAGCGGAACTCTCATGGGCATCATGATCGTCGGAAGCCTCGACGCTCTCGTCACGACCAGCTACGGGCTCACCCTCCTGCTCAAGATCGGGATCATCATCCCCGTCATCGCGATCGCCGCCTACAACAGAACCCGACTCCTCCCACGCATCGCGTCACGACCGACCGCACGCATGCAATGGCAGACGCTGACCCGAACCCTCAGCTACGAAGCCGCACTCCTCATTGCCATTCTGCTCCTGACCGGCTTCCTCACCAATCTCAGCCCCACACACGAACACCACGACACGCCAACCGAGAACACGGCCGCCACCGCTCAGACCGTCACTATCGACGCGGATGCCCAGGGGCTATCGCTGCGGGGCGAGCTCGAACCAGCGGTGGCCGGCGAGAACAGGATCACCTTCACACTCGAATACGACGCCGAACCAGTCACGCCCGACGAAGTGACCATTCGCACCCACCAGGCCGAGCACGATCTCGGGCCGTTCCAGACCACAGCTGAACTCGACCCAGCAACCGGTCAATACTCCGCGGATCTAGACATGCCCGTCACCGGAGAATGGGAGATACAAGTGCTCGCCCGCGTATCCACCTTCGCGCAGCCGATCGTCACGATACCCATCACCATCAATTAGCTTCGGTGCGCTGGGGTAGCCGTCGCCGTCAGGGGCGATGTATGCGCGGATCGGTTCGACGCCGCACCCTTGTGCGCCACCGCGGCAAGACTATGTCTCGCACACACCGATAATTCGGACGTTGCGACCTTTGCGCCCCTACGGCGTTCCTTTCTTCGCGTAGTAGCGCGCAGGGGTGTTGACAGTGAGCGATCGCCATTTGCGGCGGTAGTTGAGCTCGTAGCCGTCACCGGTTGGCGGGGCCCGCCAGGAGGTTGTCTCGCCGCGAGGCGCGCAACGCCGCCTTGGGAGATCATCGAATCTGCTGCGGATTCACTTCCGTGGTGTTGGAGTCAGGAGCGCGAACTCGGCGCCGGTGGGGTCAGCGAGTATGGCGATTCGGCCGGCGGGGATGTCGTTCGGCTCGGTGAGCGTCGCAGCGCCGAGGGCGGCGGCGATCTCGACGACCTTGTCTGTGCCGACGTCGGGATCGACGGCGAAGTAGACGCGCCAGCCTGCGGGAGCATCGGTGCGGAGTCGCCCTACAACGGGAACCTGCTGTCCGGCCGGAGTCCAGATCGTGTAGTCGTAGTGCTCGCCATCACCAAGCTGGGTCACGCTCGCTCCGGTGAGAGCCGAGTAGAAGTCATCCGCCTTGCCGTCCGCAGTCAGCAGCTCGGCCCACGCGAACGTGCCGGGCGTATGGGATGCAAACTCGTAGCCGGGCTCGGGCTGCGAGAACCCGGTGATGGCTCCGGTCGGTTCGGCGAAGATGAGGACGCCTCCCTGTCCCGGCACGTTGACCGGTCCGTGCAGGATGCTCCCGCCCTGCACGGTCGCGCCCTGTGCGGTTTCTGCGATGTCGTCGGCGGCGAGGTAGAGCGTCCATGCTGGCGTGGCCTCACCGTAGGCCGCGCGGATGCCGGCGATGATCGCTCCTTTGTCGGTGCGGGCGTAGCGGTAGCCGCTGGGGTTCTGTGCGTCGATCGTCCAGCCGAACAGCGCGCTGTAGAACTGGACGGAGGCATCCTCGTCGGGTGTTTGGAGGTCGATGAGCGCGGGAGTGCCGGGTCCGATGTTGGTCATGTGCTGCTTCTTTGGGTCTGCTGAAGGTTCGGTTGAGTCCATGACCGCATGATTCCCGGCTGGGGGTCGTGCTGGAAGGATGGCAATCGTGCCGAAGATCTATTCCGATGAGTTCAAGCGGGACGCGGTGGCGATGGTCGCTGCGGGCTCGTCGCAGAAGAAGGTGTGCAGGGACCTCGGGATCTCGAAGACCGCGCTGCAGACATGGGTTCGCGATGACCGGTTCCGCTCACATGGGATGATCCCGTCGACCGATCCGGACGAGCGTCGCGAGATGACGGCGGCGCTGCGGCGGATCCGGGAGCTGGAGATGGAGAATGAGGTGCTCCGGCGGGCTGCGGCGTATCTGTCTCAGGCGCATATCCTGCCCCCAAAATGACGCTTCTATGCCTGATGTCAAGTCATGCGAGTCTGGAGCTCGCGGAAGAGTGCTCTGACGACGTAGCGCTTGAGGCAGCGTCGGACCTCGCGTGCGGTGCGTCCTTCGGCACGGCGCCGGGCAACATACGTGCGAGTGGTGGTGTCGTAGCTCATGCGAGTTCGAACGATGACATCAACAGCGCGATTGAGTTGTCGGTCTCCTGAGCGCGAGAGGCGGTGCCGGGTGCTGTTCCCCGAAGATGCGGGCAACGGTGCAATGCCGCCTAGCGCCGCGAAGGCGGCTTCTGAGCGGATGCGTCCGTGGTGTGAGTATGCCGTGACGAGTATGGCTCCGGTGACGGGGCCGACTCCGGGCAGTTCCTGAAGTCCCGGGGCGAGGCGCTCGGTAAGGTCAGCGAGTTGTTTGTGATTCACGTTGAGCGCGGCGCTTTGCTCCAGAATCGTTGCGGCGAGACGCTTGGCCTCGGCCCGTAGCACCCGCACCGGTTCTGCATCACGAGGGATGCGCCATGCTGCGATGGTCTTGATCTGGGCATCGGTGAGGGGCTTGCGTGCGTCGAGGCCGAGGTCGACGCTGCGGGCGAGAGCATTGAGAGCATTGCGGTTAGCGGTGCGCTGCTGGTCGATCAGCGACCGTGCGGTGAGCAGGACTCGCAAGGCCGCGCGGTCACCGGGCTGGCGTGGTTGCGCAAGCTTGTCGACGTCGCGACCAAGTAGCGATCGAGCAGCGGCTTCAGCATCGATTGCGTCAGACTTTCCGGTATGAGCATGCGATGCGCGTGATGCAGGTCGGACTTCGGCAACCTCGATCCCGGTCTCGGTCAGCACGGCCGTGATGCTTGCGCCGTAGGATGAGGTGCCCTCAACACCGGCGAGGACGCTCGTGCCGTGGGCGCGTCGAGCGATCCAACTGACTGCGCGGGCGTTGCCGGCCGCTGACGTCGGGAACGTCGCGGTATCGATGAGTGCGCCAGTGCGCGCATGGATAAGGCAGTAGGTGTGCGTGCGAGCATGCGTGTCGATGCCGACGACGTGCTCGAACTGTTCGGCAACAAGGACCACGAGAACCTCCAAGTAGTGAATGCGGACAGGCGCCGGCTCGTAGGGTCGCGAAGAGTCACATCTGTAATGAGTCACACACCCGACTGCACGACACTGAGAGCATTTCGCTGCAACGCACCAGCTTTGCCTCCTTCGAACCCGGTGCCGCACGGTTCGACATGATCGCCCTTGTCGCGACACTCCACCACATGGAACTCCAGCCCACGCTCGAGCAAGCCGCAGCACTGCTTCGCCCCGGAGGGCACCTGATGGTCGTCGGTCTCGCAGCGAACCACACCCCGTCCGACTGGATCCTCTCGGCCGCTGCCCTTCTATTCGTGAGGATCGGATCGCTCCTCCACCGGGAGACGGCCGACGTTGGAGTCCCCACCACGGAACCACGCGAGAACCTCGCGGTAATCCGACATGTGAGCAGGAAAGTCCTTCCTGGACGAAAGCTCCGTCGTGGGCTCTACTACCGATACTTGCTCACCTGGGAGAAACCGAAAGAGGCCATAGGCTCCGTACCCCAATAAACGGGCTCTTCCCGGTTCGTGGTGATGGGGAGCGTCGCGTCGTTGACGTAGAACGGCT
>NZ_FUHU01000004.1 GCF_900163565.1 Agrococcus casei LMG 22410 | reverse complement strand
TACGCTCGGCAATGCACCCATCAATCGGAAACCGACGACTCGCACAGCGACCGGAAGTCTGCTCGGCTACTTCCGAAGCGGGACCTGCGTGTTCTGCGGTGCGGAACCGGCCAGTCAACATCTCAATCTGAACTGCGAGGGCGACACCACCAGCTTCGGCAACTCGGTGGACTCCGAGACTCTGAAAACCCAGGGTCTTCTGGATGATCTCCGCGTGACGATCGAGAACCTTGAAGCACGGACCACGATGCTTCGTGCGTCGATCGGGACGAACCGTCAAGACGTCTTGGCCCTACAGAAGGACATCGAAAGGCTCGACGCGAAGATGAACCCAGAGAAGGGGAACCTCCGCGATCTTCTTGCCAAGCGCAGCGAGATCGAGAAGCACCTGAGCCTCTACGAGCAAGTCAAGACCTTCGAAGACATGATCCGCCGGATCGCTGACGAGACCGAAGCCGAGGTCGCGACGGCGGTTGCGGGGTTGAGCCTCACCGCAGTGCGGGAGTTCTCAGGCGAGATTGCCAAGCGCCTCGCCGAGTGGGGGTACCCGTCCGCAGCTTCCGTTCGCTACGACCGAAACGAACTCGACATTATCGCTGGCGACCAACGGCGCTCAGCGCACGGCAAGGGAGTCCGTGCTGTTCTCCATGCCGCCTTCACGCTCGCCCTCGCCCAGTACTGCTTCGACCGTGAGCTACCTCACCCTGGATTCGTCGTACTCGACTCGCCTCTCGTCACCTACCGACCGCCGGATCAGTCCGCAGAGTCGGACGATGAGCCACCAGAGGGTGTCGTCCGAGCGTTCTACCGCGACATCCAGGACAACTTTGACGGTCAGGTAATCGTCATGGAGAACACCGATCCCCTGGAACCGCTTGGGGCGGACTCGCTCGATATCCGCTTCACGAAACGCGTGGACATAGGACGATACGGCTACATGCCCGCCGTGGCCGATGAACAGGCAGCCGACACCTTTGCGATAGAAGGCTAAGTGAAATCGGCGAGGGTCACCGCCTAGTGCTCGCGGCTCGGAGCGACTCCACAACCCCACGAGCTTGTCTACCTCGCGGGCGAATGTCTGCCCCGGCGCCGACAACGGCATCGCGAACCGTCTTCGGATCAACGGAGAGCCGTTCGGCAACCTCCGCCAACGTGTACACCGCCTCGTAGAGATCACACGCTCTACGGCGACCGGCCTCGTCCAGGCCCGGGGTCCTGAGACGGCGACCAGCACGCGCAACGAGCGTCGGAATGGTTCCCCGATGCACACGATACTTCGCGGCGATAGCCTTCACCGACGTCCCCGCTTCGTAATCAGCGACCATTTCTGCACGCTGATCGAGTGTCAATCGTGTTTGAGACTTCACCGTATTCTTCGCGACCGGACCCCGAGCATCGCGTCTTCTCGAGTTCCGGCCGCGCGGCCCCCGCCCCTCAGAGACCTTGAGAACAAGGTGAATCAACGATTTCAGGGCCGGACGCGTGTTTGAGAATCGCTTGGGAAGGCCCACCCGTGTTCGATGTTCAAACCCGCGACGTGATCGGGAGAACCCACTCAAATACTCAGCTCACATCGCTCAGCCGAGGCATTCAGAAAGCTCGAACCACCGTTCCTCCAGCACTGCGGCTTCTTCCTCTGCCTCACGCAACTCATCATTCAGCCGGCCCAGGCCTGCATAATCGCCCTGATCGTGTTCAGCCATGCGCTCATGGATGCTCGCGACCCGCTCGCCCAACCGTTCGAGCTTGCGCTCAGTAGCGCTGAGTTCCTTGCGCATGGCACGTTCCTCCGCACCCGATAGCCCCTGCTCAGATGCGTCGGGCGCGATGGCGACGACGGCAACGGATAGCGAGCTTGGCTGCGTCTCACGCAGTCGCAGATACTCGTCCATACCTCCCGGGAGATGACGCAGCCGCCCGTCGAGAATCGCGTACTGCTGATCCGTGATCCGCTCTACAAGGTAGCGGTCATGGCTGACGACGATGAGCGTGCCAGGCCAGGAGTCGAATAGGTCCTCCATCGCGGCGAGCATGTCCGTGTCCACGTCATTCGAAGGCTCGTCTAGAACGATCAGGTTAGGTTCCGAGAGCAGCACGAGAAGCAGTTGCAGCCGCCTCTTCTGCCCACCGGACAGCTCCCCGACACGAGCTGATAGGTGCTCACGCGAGAAACCGAGACGTTCGAGGAGCTGTGCGGGGCTGAGTTCTTTGCCGTCGATGACGTAGCTCGTCTTAGCTCGGGCAAGGACATCCCTCACCCGGTCGTCTGCGATCTCCTCGAGCTCTTGGAACTGCTGATCGAGCACACCAAGCTTGACGGTCTTGCCTCGCTTGACCCGCCCTGTCGTAGCCTCGACCGTTCCCGCAATAAGACCCAGCAGCGTGGACTTTCCCGCACCATTAGCCCCGAGGATCGCCGCCCGCTCACCGGGTGCGATGCGCCACTCGATATCGCGTAGCACCTCGCGACCATCGAACGAGACACCCGCGTCAAGCAAGTCGATCACATCCTTGCCGAGCCGGGCAACGGCAAGCCGGTTCAGCTCGATCCGGTCGCGCAGCGGCGGCACGTCCTCAATGAGGTGGTTCGCCGCCTCAATGCGAAACTTCGGCTTGGACGTGCGGGCCGGCGCCCCACGACGCAACCAGGCCAGTTCCTTCTTCATCAAGTTCTGCCGCTTGGCCTCGACCGCCGCGGCCTGCCGATCACGCTCGACCCGCTGGAGCACATAGGCGGCATACCCGCCTTCAAACGGCTCCACAATTCGATCGTGCACCTCCCATGTCACGGTGGCGACCTCATCTAGGAACCAGCGGTCGTGCGTCACGATCAACAGACCGCCCGCGTTCCTTGCCCACCGCGAGCGTAGATGCCCGGCAAGCCAGGTGATGCCCTCCACGTCGAGGTGGTTCGTCGGCTCGTCCAGCGCAACAACATCCCATTCGCCAGTCAGCAGCGACGCGAGGGCGACCCGGCGGCGCTGGCCACCAGAAAGCGTCCCGATCCGCGCGTCCCAGGCAAGGTCGGACACGAGGCCAGCGATCACGTCGCGCACTTTCGCATCGCTCGCCCACTCGTGCTCGGGCCGATCGCCGACGATAGCGTATCCGACCGTTGCCGAGTCATCCAGTGTGTCGGCCTGATCCAGCACGCCCATCGTCACCCCGCCGCGTCGGGTAACGCGGCCCGAGTCGGGTTCGATGCGACCTGACAGCATCCCGAGCAGACTGGACTTTCCGTCACCGTTGCGACCAACGATCCCGATACGATCGCCCTCGTTCACGCCGATCGTCACCGAGTCGAACACGACCCGAGTGGGGTACTCCAAGTGCAGGGCTTCGGCCCCCAGCAGATGCGCCATCAGCGCCTCCCCATAAGGCTTACTGATCGGGCGCGAGTCACCTTCCGCAGAGCGACGCACGTGCCCCTACGCTTCCGGTGGGACCGAGAAGCCCGTAGAATCAAGGGACAAGCCCAACCCGCCTCGGGTATGCTCGGCTCGTCGAGGATCAGCACATTGGGCTCGTCGAGCAGGATGAGCAGCAGCTGCAGTCGGCGGCGCTGGCCGCCCGAGAGGTCGCGGATGGGCGTCGACAGCTCGCCCGCGCGGAACCCGAGACGCTCGAGCAGCTGCCCTGGCGTCATCTCCTTGCCGCCGGAAGTGTAGTTCGCCTTGAGCCTGCCGACGACCGTGCGAACGGGCTCGGCCTCGTGCTCTGCGAGCTCGTCGAGCTCCTGCGTGAGTGTCGCGACCTTGACGGTCACGCCTCGCTTGACCCGCCCCTCGGTGGCACGCAGTGTGCCCGAGATCAGCGCGAGCAGCGTCGACTTGCCGGCGCCGTTGCGCCCCAGGATGCCCGTTCGCTCACCGGGTGCGATGCGCCAGGTGACGTCGCGCAGCACCTCGGTGTCGCCGAAGCTGACTCCCACGTCGAGCAGGTCGACGACGTCTTTGCCGAGCCTCGCAGCGGCAACCTGCGCGAGTGCGATCTTGTCGCGAACCGGAGGCTCGTCTTCGATCAGCTGGTTGGCAGCATCGATGCGGAACTTCGGCTTGGCAGTGCGCGCGGGCGGCCCCCGGCGCAGCCAAGCGAGCTCTTTGCGCATGAGGTTGCGACGCTTCTCTTCTGTCGCCGATGCGATGCGGTCGCGCTCGACACGCTGCAGCACATAGGCCGCGTATCTGCCCTCGAAGGGCTCGACGATGCCGTCGTGCACCTCCCAGGTGCCTGAGCAGACAGCGTCGAGAAACCAGCGGTCGTGCGTGACGGTCGCGAAGGCGCCCTTGTTGCCTGCGAACCTGCGGCTGAGGTGCTCGGCAAGCCACGAGATGCCCTCGACGTCGAGGTGGTTGGTGGGCTCGTCGAGCATGAGCACATCCCAGTCGCCGACCAGCAGCGCCGCCAGCTGCGTGCGCCTGCGCTGGCCACCCGAGAGGTCGCCGATGCGCGCGTGCCAGTCGAGATCGCCGACGAGGCCCGAGATGACGTCGCGAACGCGCGGGTCAGAAGCCCATTCGTGCTCTGGCCGGTCTCCGACGATCGCCTCGGCGATGGTGCCGTCGTGGTCGAGGCTGTCGCGCTGATCGAGCACGCCGACGGTGACGCCGCCGCGCCGCGTGACGCGACCGCCCATGGGTTCGGCTGTTCCGGCGAGCAGGCGCAGCAGCGTCGTCTTGCCGTCGCCGTTGCGACCGACTATGCCAATGCGGTCGCCGTCTTCGAGACCGAGAGAGATCTGGTCGAAGACAACCTGATTGGGGTATTCGAAGTGCACCTTTTCGGCGCCGAGGAGATGAGCCATTGCAGTACCAGGCTAGTCGTGCGGCGGCACAGTCGCGGCATCGGGGCGGCAGCAGAGCAGGAACACGGATGCTCGCAGCACGACCCAGCACCGCAAGACACGCCGCGGGGTCGCCGTGTCAGACGTTGCTGTCAGTCTGTTTGCAGGCCGAAAACGAGTGCAGAGACGGGGTGAGCAACAGTGCAGAATGATGCGAACAGCGCAGAAGACCGCGATGAGTCTGAGGGTCAGCGCGATGAGCCCAACCGTGGTGATGAACACCGCGATGCAACCTCACAGCCCGCAGATTCACAGCCCGTCGTGCCGACGCCCGCGCTCGCCCAGCTCGCGACGCCGCAGTCGCTCACCGAGGCCGACATCGTCGACGAGGGCTCAGGCAGGTTCACGGTCGGCGACTGCTGCTTTGACTCGTTCGACGACGCTCGCGCATTCATCGACGCCCGCCGAGCCCTCGACCAGGAGCTCTCGAACGTCGTCGCTTTCGAGCAGCTCGTCGAGAGGCAAGAGGCGATGCTCACGCGCATGCGCTCGAACGCGGCCCTGCTGACGGCCGAGGTCGCGCGCCTCCAGTCGGGCGGCCTCAGCATGAACCACGAGACCGAAGAGCAGCTCGTCACCTCCACTGTGGCTTCGGTGCTGCAGAAGTCCGAGCAGACGGTCTGCGGTCGCATCTCTGAGGCGGCGCTGCTCGCCGAGCAGTATCCGGCGACGCTCGATGCGTGGTCTGCCGGGCGCATCCACCGCGGCCATGTGCGCGTCATCCAGCGCGCCGGAGAAGCACTGACAGAGCGTCAGCGCCCCTGGTTCGAGCAGGAGGTGCTCGATGTCGTCGGCCACCGCACCCCGAGCCAGCTTGCACGCGTCAGCGCACGCATCGCCAGGCGCTTTCAGCACCGCGACCCCGACGAGATCGCGAAAGAGGCATTCGCCGATCGCGCTGTCTGGATCGAAGAGCAGCGCGGAGGCATGGCGCATCTGGTGATCAAGACATCAGGACTGCTGGCTGAGGCCGCATTGAACCGCCTCACCGAGGCGGCGCGCTCGGCTTCGGCAGACGACGTGCGGCGCATGCCGCAGCGGCTCAGCGACACTGCGATGGCGGCCCTGATCACCGGCACCTGCGACGCGGGCCTGCTCGAAGGCGTCACCGCCAAGGTGCACGTGACGATGCCCGCAACGCTCGTCACGGGTGTTGCCGGCGCCCAGCAGGCAGAGACCGCCGGCGGCGCGCTCATCGACACCGCGACCGCCCTGCGACTGG
Source organism: Agrococcus casei LMG 22410 (assembly GCF_900163565.1). Taxonomy (GTDB): domain Bacteria; phylum Actinomycetota; class Actinomycetes; order Actinomycetales; family Microbacteriaceae; genus Agrococcus; species Agrococcus casei. The sequence goes on along the minus strand of NZ_FUHU01000004.1, from coordinate 81,152 downwards.
CAGGCGGTGCCCCGTCGTGGGTGCGGCTGTTCACAGATCCGGCATCAGGCGTGGCTGTCACAGCCGACGTCTACCAGCCCACGGCTTCGCTTCGCCGTCTGATCGTCGCGCGCGACCAGACCTGCCGATTCGTCGGCTGCAGCCGAGCCGCTATGCACTGCGATGTCGATCACACCCAAGCCTGGGAAGACGGCGGCAGAACGGTCGCCGACAACCTCGAAGTGCTCTGCCGGCACCACCACACACTGAAGCATCGGCTCGGCCCGAATCGCGGCTGGCGGGTGCAGCAGCTGCCCAACGGAACCCTCGAATGGACAAGCCCCGACGGCACCGTGCGCCGAGTCGAGCCCGAACCGGTTGCGACCGCGATCATCATCGAGTCAGAACAAGCTCATGATCCGTATCCGCCCGACGGACCAGACCCGTGGAACGACCCTCCGCTCGAAACCGAGCTGTTCTAGCGCTGGTTCGCGCCCGTGCGCCCGACGAACTTGTCCATGGACGAGTACACGCCCATCCGTTCTGCGACGACGTCCCATGCACGCGTCGGCAGGACGCCGCGCAGCGCCATGGCGAACTTGACCGTCCAGGGCTTCATCACGATCGGCTTGCCGCTCAGCATGCCGCTCCAGGCAGCCTGCGTCGCGGTCTCGGGCGTCAGAATCGGGGTCAGCATCGGCCCGCGCGCACCCTCGAACATGCCGGTCGAGACGTAGCTCGGGCAGAACGAGGTCACCGCAATGTGGTCGACCCTGTGCTTGACGAACTCGAGTCGCAGCGACTCGCTCCAGCCGAGCACTGCCCACTTCGATGCGGCGTACACACTCATGCCGGGGTTCGGCAGCGTCGCAGCAGCCGAGACGATGTTGAGAATGCGCTTGGGCCGCGACGTGTCAGCCATCATCTCGGGCAGCAGGTCACGCGTCAGCCACATGGGGGCCAGCGTGTTGATCCGAATCGTCGCGTCGATGTCGCGGCGCTGATCGTGCTCCCAGAACGCTGCGCCCTTGACGATGCCGGCATTGTTGATGAGCACATCGGGCACGCCGATCTCGGCACGCACCTGCGCGGCGCCCGCTTCGATCGCATCAAGGTCTGAGACGTCGACGACATAGACGCGCACCTTCGTGCCGTGCTTCTCGAGCTCGGCTGCGAGCTCGTTCGCCCGCGCCTCGTCGATGTCCCACAGGGCGATCGCCGCTGCTCCGTCTTCTGCAGCCCGACGAGCGAAGATGGCGCCCATGCCGCGAGCGGCTCCTGTCACGAGCACGGTTGCTCCGCGAATGATGTCGTTCATGATCTGACCTTCGCTCCTGTGATCTTGGCTCCGGCCACGGGGCCGGTGACGTGAACAGCGCGAATGCTCTGGTCACAGAAGTCCTGCACCAGCTGCACTGCTGACTCTTCATCTTCACAGAGGAAGGCACAGGTCGGCCCGGAACCCGAGACGATTCCGGCGAGTGCGCCCATCCGCTCTCCGAGCTCGAGGGTGCCGACCAGACGGGGCATCAGCTTGAGAGCAGGCGCCTGCAGGTCGTTGTGCATGGTCTCGGCCAGCATGCGGACGTCGCCGAGGCGCAGCGCTTGCATCGCACCGACAGAGACGATGGGCTGTGTCACGTTGCGCTCGAGCTCACCCTGCTGACTCCAGCGGTGCTTGTCGAGCTCGTGAAAGACCACCGGCGTCGACAGCTCGCCGTCGGCCGGCACGAGCACCCAGTGCATCTTGCCCCTGTGCAGGGCAGGCGAAAGCTGATCGCCGCGGCCGGTGCCCATGGCGACGCCGCCGGTGAGGGAGAACGGCACGTCGGCGCCGAGGTCGGCCGCGAGCGCGAGCAGCTCGTCGCGACTCAGCCCCGCGTTCCACAGTTCGTTGCACGCGACCAGGGTGGCCGCCGCATCCGCACTGCCGCCTCCCATGCCACCAGCGATCGGAACATGCTTCTCGATGCGGATGCGCGCACCGCCTGTTGCGCCGCACGCCTCGGCGACTGCGCGGGCGGCGCGGATCGCGAGGTTCGATTCGCCGAGCGGAACGCTCGAGGTGTCGATCGATCCGTCGAGCGTCACCGAGAAGTCGTCGGCCGCACGCACTTCGACATGCTCGAAGAGACTCACGGCCAGGAAGCCCGTGGAGAGGTCGTGATAGCCGTCGGATCGCAGGGATCCCACGCCCAAGAAGACGTTGATCTTTGCTGGCGCTTTCGCGCGGACCACGCGATCTGTCACCTGTTCAACCTACTGGTCGGTTCATGCTGTTTCTGCAAGATTCCTGACGAGCGAGACCCAATTGTTGTGTGCACCATCAATTGCAAGCCTTCTAGCCCCGGCCGTCGCGGCAGGTCTCGAGCACACCTGTCGCCCACGACTTGGCCTCTGCGAGTGCTTCGGCAGTGGGTAGCTTGGCGACCGTGATGCCCACCGAAGTGCCGGATGCCTTCGGCTGCTGCGCGTCGACGATGACGCGGGTGTCGCCTGACTTGAATCGAATCGTGGGCGTGCGAAGGGTCATGCTCCTGGCGACGGGCTCGCCGTAGCGCTCTGCAACCGATGCGGCCACGAGCTCGAGCGCAGCCAGCTGCTCGCCGGCAATCGTGCGGCGCACAGCCGACTCGAACGTGCCGTCAGAGCGCTGACCGGGCTGACGACCCTGCACCCGCTGCTCGAAGTCGACGGTGATGCCCTGCGCCCACCAGCCGTCGACGCCGTGCTCGGCCACGAGGTGCTCGGCGATCTGCTTGTGCTTCCACCCGGATGCGCCGGCTGCGACGAGCACTTCGTGCCACTCGTCATGCGTGCGCCCGGTCGCTGTGTGCAGGGCCTCAGAACCGGCCTGCTGTCGGATGTGCTTGGGCATTGCGACTCCTTTGTGCTCAGCGTTCTACCGCAATTGTCTCGCAATCGCGATGAACTCGTCGACCGTCAGGGCTTCGCCTCGTGCGGTCGGGTCGACGCCCGCTGCCGTGATCGCCGACGAAGCCGCCTCGCTCGAGCCGAACAGCCCGGCGAGTGCTCCGCGCAGCATCTTGCGGCGCTGCCCGAAGGCCGCGTCGACGACGTCGAACATTGCCCGCCGCAGCGTCTCGTCTCCGCGGATCTCGCCCGGCCTGAATCCGACCAGCACGCTGTCGACGTTCGGAACCGGCCAGAACACCTGGCGCGACACCTCGGCCTCGACGCTCCACGAACCCCACCAGGCGGCCTTCACGCTCGGTGCGCCGTAGACCTTGCTGCCGGGCGCAGCCGCGATGCGATGGCCGACCTCGGCCTGCACCATGACCAGGCACCGCTGCAGCGTCGGAAAGTGCTCGAACATGTGGATCAACACCGGCACCGACACGTTGTACGGAAGATTCGCGACAAGAGCCTCGGGCTCGAACGGCAGCTCGGTGACGCGCATCGCGTCGTCGGCGATCACGCGAAGGGTTGCCCCGGGCTGCTTGCGCTCGACGGTCGCGGCCAGGGCCGCGGCGAGACGCGGATCGATCTCGATCGCGACCACATCGCAGCCTGCTTCGGTGAGTCCGAGCGTCAGCGAGCCGAGCCCCGGACCGATCTCGAGCACGCGCTGGCCGGCGACGTCTGCCACGCGCACGATGCGGCGAACCGTGTTGCCGTCGACGACGAAGTTCTGCCCCCACCGCTTGGCCGGCACGACGTCGAGGCTGGCCGCAAGCTCGCGGATCTCGGCTGCTCCCAGCAGCGCGCCCTGCTCGCTCATGCGTCGTCCTTCCAGCTGCCGTAGACCCGCAGCGTGTTCTCGTTGACGATCTCGCACAGCGCATCCTCGTGCATGCCGAGCCGCTCGGCCATGAATCGCACGGTGTGCGGCATGAGATAGGGGCTGTTGGGCCTCCCCCGCAGCGGCACCGGGGTCAGGAACGGCGCATCCGTCTCGATCAGAATGCGCGAGTGGTCGACGACATCGAGCGCCCGCTGCACGTTGGCGGCATTCTTGAAGGTCACCGTGCCCGCGAACGACAGGTACCAGCCGTGCTCGTTCGCAAGCCGAGCCAGGTCTTCGTCACCCGAGAAGCAGTGAAAGACCGTCTTCACTGGTGCGCCAACCCGCAGCAGCGTCTCGACGACCGCGTCGTGCGCATCCCGATCGTGAATCTGCATCGCGAGCCCGTGCCGCTTCGCCATGTCGATGTGCGCCTCGAACGACTCCGCCTGTGCTCGCAGGGCCTCGTCACCCTCGGTCCGGAAGAAGTCGAGGCCCGTCTCGCCGATCGCTCGAACCCGGGGCTGCTCGGCGAGCTCGTCGATCACGGCAAGCGCAGCGTCGAGAGTTCCGGCGGCCTTGTAGCCAGGAGCTTCATTCGGATGCACGGCAACAGCAGCCAGGACGCCAGACTCCTGAGCGGCAAGGGCAGCCGACCACCTGCTCGACTCCACGTCGCCGCCGACCTGCACGACACCGGCGATGCCGGCCTCGGCCGCACGTGCCAGCGCCTGGTCGTAGCCGAACTCCTCGCCGTCCTGGATCTCGAGGTGCGTGTGATTGTCGTAGACGGCGATCGCGAGCGGCTCGGGCACCGCGGGGCGGCCGCGGTCACGCGAGCTGTCTTCTCGCTCGCGCACGTACTCGCCGCCGGGCATGACGGTCGATGAGGGGCCGACGGCAAGACGATCTGACATGACGACAAGTCTAGGAGCGTGCAGCCGGTTTGCTGTTCCCTATGCTGGAGTGAATCGAAGGGGGCCAGCACATGCGCAGAGTGGCAGTCGGAGCAGTGGTGCTGCTTGCCATGACCGGATGCGCGAGCGGCGGCGGCGAGGCAGACGAGTCCGCAGACGAGTCGGGTCCGTCGCAGTCGACCGAGACGAGCGCTCCGCTTCCGTCGGAGACCGACGAGCAGACCGCGACGCCCGCGCTGAGCAGCGGCTCGCTGGAAGTTCCGCTCGATGCCGACGCCCCCGCATCCGTGCACTGGATCGAACCGGGCAAGACCCTGCGCATCTACATCTCGGGGTCGAGCACCCCCGGCTGCGTGCCGACGCCGATCGAGGCGACGACCGACGGCACGCAGGTCACGATCGACTTCGAACCCGTCGACGCGGCCCTCACCTGCACCATGGACCTCGTGATCCACGGCTGGGAAGTCGAGTGGGATCAGCCGTTTGCTGTGAACGGCCCGCTGCCGCTCACTCTGACGAACACGTCTGAGGACGAGACCGAGGTCGAATCCGAGATCAGCGACGAGCCGTTCAAGCCGTGAATGCTCCACGGGCTGTGACCGCTGCGTGTCTGACCGCAGCGTGTGTGCTCGTCGGCGGGCTTGGCCTGGTCGGCTGCGCAGGGGGAATGACTGACCACACCGCTGACCCAGTGATCGTCAGCGATCCGAACATCGACGTGAACGCGCTTCCTATCGGAGAGTTCACCTTGTGGTGGGACGAGCCGGGAGAACTGCTGCACATCTACTTCGGAGGCTCTGGGGTCGAAGCCTGCGACCCGACTCCCGTCGAAGTCGTCAGCGACGGCGATGAGATCGAAATGCGGTTCGATCCTCCCGCCGGCAATGACGAAACCACATGCACCGCAGATCTGCACCCGTACCTCTACCAGGCAGTCTTCGCCGAGCCGTTCGAGGTGACCGGGGCTGTGAATGCGCATCTGGTCAGCACAGACGGAGGCGACGAGCGCACCGTCTCCATCGACCCAGAGCCGTTTGCTCCGGAGCCCTGGCCCGCGTACTGACTTCGGGCGCTGCTAGCTCTGCTCGATGCGGGGGAACAGCGGCGGCAGCTCGCCGACTCGGTCGGAGCCGACCCAGCTGCTGGCGTCCTGGATGCGCTGATCGGCGATGTCGCCCTCGCCGCCGATGCCCTGCCAGAGCTTCTGCGCACTCTCGGGCATGATCGGCGCCAGCAGCACGGCGGCCGTGCCGATGCCGCGGATGTTGGTGGCCAGCACCTCGGCGAGCCGGTCGCGCTGCGCTTCGTCCTTCGCAAGCACCCACGGTGTCGTCTCGGTGATGTAGCCATTGAGGCGGTCGACGATCGAGAAGGCCTCTGCGACGGCGTCGTGAATCTGGAACTCGTCGATCGCGGCGTTCGCACGGTCGGTGGCGCCCGCGAAGAGCTCAGCAAGAGCTGGTTCGGCAGCATTCTGCGGGATCTGTCCGTCGAAGTACTTGTTGATCATGGCGATGACTCGGCTTGCGAGGTTGCCGATGCCGTTCGCGAGCTCAGAGTGGTAGCGCGAGTCGAGGTCTTCCCACGAGAACGAGCCGTCTGAGCCGAAGTGGATGGCCGACAAGAAGTAGAAGCGGAACGCGTCGACACCGAACACGTCGGTGATCTGCTCAGGGCTGATGCCCGTCGCCTTCGACTTCGACATCTTCTCGCCGCCGACGAGCAGCCAGCCGTGACCGTACACCCGCTCTGAGATCTCGATGCCGGCAGCCATCTGCATGGCCGGCCAGATCACGGCGTGGAAGCGCGCGATGTCTTTGCCGACGATGTGGTTGCCGGGCCAGCGGCGCTCGAAGCTCTCGTCGTCTTCGCCGTAGCCGATTGCGGTGATGTAGTTGAGCAGCGCATCGAACCACACGTACACGACGTGCTTCTCGTCCCACGGCACCTTGATGCCCCAGTCGAACGTCGAGCGCGAGATCGAGAGGTCATTGAGGCCGGCTGCGATGAACGAGCGCAGCTCGTTGCGCACGCTGGCAGGCTGCACGTACTCGGGACGCGAGTCGTAGAGATCGAGCAGGCGATCCTGGAACTCAGAGAGCTTGAAGAAGTAGTTGGCCTCCTTCACCGTCTCGGTCGGACGCGAGTGGATCGAGCAGACCTGCTGCCCCTCGTACTCGCCCTGACCGGGCACGAGGTCGGTCGAGGTCTTGTACTCCTCGCAGCCGACGCAGTATTCGGCCTCGAACTCGCCGTAGTAGATGTAGCCCGAGTCGTAGAGGCGCTGCAGAAACTTTTGCACGCCGTCACGGTGACGGGGCTCGGTGGTGCGGATGAAGTCGTCGTTGGCGACGTTCAGCACCTCGAGGTTGGGCTTCCAGGCGGTGTCGACCAGACGGTCGGTCCAGTCCTCCGGCGTCGAGTCGTTCGCAGTCGCCGTGCGCAGGATCTTCTGGCCGTGCTCGTCGGTTCCGGTGAGCATCCACGTGTCTTCACCGCGCATCCGGTGCCATCTTGCGAGGGCGTCAGCGGCGACGATGTTGTATGCGTGGCCGATGTGCGGAACGTCGTTGACGTAGAAGATCGGCGTGGTGACATAGAAACCCATGGCACCAATCTTACGAGCTGGGCTGGCGCCCGGCGTTCAGCTTCGGCCGAGGCCCGCTTCATAGAGGTCGCGCTTGCTGAACCCGGTGGACTGCGCAACAACCGCCGCCGCGTCGCGCAGCCTGGTGCCGTCGGCGACCAGGGCCCGCACATCCGTCGCCGCTTCGTCGAACGACCGGACTCGCTGCTCGCCCGGCGCGATCACGATCACGATCTCGCCGCGCACTTCGCCGCTCGCCCACTCGAGCAGCTCGCCGGCGGTTCCGCGGCGCACCTCTTCGAACTTCTTCGTCAGCTCGCGGCACACGGCGATCTGGCGGTCGGGCAGCGCCTCGGCGATGTCGGCGACCGTCGACGCGATGCGGTGCGGCGACTCGAAGACGACAACGGTGCGCGGCTCTGCGGCGAGCGACGCGAAGTACTCTAGCCGCTGCCCCTTCTTTCTGGGCAGGAAGCCGTCGAACGCGAACCGGTCGGTCGGCAGCCCACTCACCGCGAGCGCGACCACGACTGCGCTCGGCCCCGGCAGGCAGGTCACGTCGACGCCCTGGGCGACGGCCTCGCGCACGAGGACGAACCCGGGATCCGAGACGGTCGGCATGCCAGCGTCGGTGAGCACGAGCACATCCTCTTCGGCCGCGCGGCCCACGAGATCGGCGGCGACCACGCGCTCGTTGTGCTCGTGCAGGGCAATGAGCTCAGGATGCGCGTCGACGTCGAGCGCTCGCATGAGCCGGATGGCCGTTCGGGTGTCTTCTGCCGCGATGATCTTCACGGTGTTCAATGCGTCGATCAGCCGCGGGGTGGCGTCGCCGAGGTTGCCGATGGGTGTCGCTCCGAGGATGATCACCGAACTATCGTCCCATGATGAAAGAATCGACCGCGTGACCCTGATCGCTTCGACCATGCGCCGAGTGCAGTCCCCTCGCGGACATCGCATCGCAGCGATCGCGACCCCCATTGCGCTGATCGCGCTGGCGCTCGCTGTTCGCCTGGTCAACCTCGACCAGTTCGACACCCTCGTCTTCGACGAGACCTACTACGTGAAAGACGCCTACGCTCTCTACCAGGCGGGCCACGAGCTCGAGTGGAGCGACAACGCCAACGAATTCTTCGAACAGGGCGACCCTCGCGGCATGACCGACAAGCCGTCGTTCGTCGTGCATCCGCCGCTCGGCAAGTGGATCCTCGGGTTCGGAACCGCCATCTTCGGCATCGACTCGGTGTGGGCATGGCGGTTTCCGGCAGTGCTGGTCGGCGTCGCGCTCGTCGCGGTCACCTACTTCCTCGGCGTCGCGCTGACGCGCTCGGTGCTCTGGGGCGGCCTCGCAGGCTTCTTCATGGCGATCGACTCACAGGCCATCGTGATGAGCCGAACCGCTCTGCTCGACATCGTGCTGGCGATGTTCGTTGCGCTCGGCGTGGCGTTCATCGCACTCGACAGACGGGATGCGCCAGCGCGGGTGGTGCGCTGGCTGCAGTCCGAGAGGGGCATGCCGGTGTTCCTGTGGCGGCCCTGGATCATGGCTGCCGGCATCGCATTCGGCTGCGCGGCCGCGACCAAGTGGTCAGGTCTCTACTACCTCGCGGCGTTCGGGCTCTGGTCAGTTGTGATGGACGTCGTCGACTCGTACCGCGCCTCGAAGTCGATGAAGTCGCTCGTGGGGCTCGCCACCCAGGGCCCCGTGAGCTTCGTGCTGCTGGTCGTGCCTGCCGCCATCGCGTACGTCGCATCGTTCGCCGGCTGGTTCGTCTCGGGCGGCTACATGCGGCACTGGGCGGGCGAGAGCAGCGACAACCGCGTCTCGTGGATGCCTGACGAGTGGCCCGAGACCTGGCATTCGTTCATCCAGTACCACGTCAAGACCTACGAGTTCCATGTCGGGCTGACGAAGGATCATGCCTTCCAGTCGCCCGCAATCGAGTGGCTGCTGATGCTGCGGCCGACCGGGTTCGCCTCTGACACCCCGGCCGAGGGCTACGTGCAGTATGTGTCGGCGATGCCGAACATGGTGCTGTGGTGGGCGGGCACCGTGGCGCTGCTGGCGGGCCTGTTCCTGTTCGGCCGCACGCTCAACCCGACGCTGGGCATGCTGCTGGTCGCGATCGCCGCCGGCTACGTGCCGTGGCTGCTCTACCCCGACCGCACGATCTTCTCGTTCTACTCGATCGTCTACGCACCGTTCATCGTGCTGCTGCTCGTGTACCTGCTGCGATGGCTGGCGAAGGGACTGCCCGGGTCGCCGCTGTCGCGAGACTTCAGAATCGCGAACGGTTCGGCCGTCGCCGCATTCGCAGCATTCGTCGTGATGGCGTACGTCTTCTGGAGCCCGGTGATCTACGGCTTCCCGGTCGCCGACGACTGGATGCGGCTGCGCTACTGGCTGCCCGGGTGGCGGTAGGGAAGCACTCACGGTTAATTGGTGCACACACGATGATTGCACTGGGGTTGATTAATGGCTAGCCTTGATTCAGCACCTGAAATCGACTCAAAGGAGTGTCACGACGATGCGATCCAGAATCCTTAAATCCATAGTGACGGCTGGCGCCGCGCTTGCATTGGTCCTGCCGCACAGCGCACCGGCTCCGGCGACTGCGCAAGCAAGCGATCAAAGCCCCAGCTTCGAGTCCGTCATTGAGGAACGTTTGGAAGCATTCGCCGTTCCCGACGAGTTTCATGAATCACTGACATTGACAGCACTCCAAGGCGAACCGCTCCTGTCCGACTCCGGCACTCCGCCATCCAGCGTGGAACCGTGGTGGCACGACGGGATGCACGGAACGATCTCCAGATGGGACGACGGCTCATATCAATGGAGCGGCATGGAACGCCCACAGGAGTCTCTGCCAATTGGCCCGTCTAGCGTTTCGGGATGCACCGTCTACACTTCTGCTGGCGCCAGCTCATTTACCAATTGTCGCGTGAGCCACGGCAACCTAGTGCGCGAGTACGCGTTCACGTTGAACTTTTCACGCTGGCCCGGACGAGCCCAAATTTCTGGACAACCTTGGGGCCCATCGTTTGACACCTTCTGCGCCATTCAATCCAGCAGTTTCAACGTCCTTAAGCGCGATAGCTATGCCAACTCCGCCCCGGCCAAGGTTCGACTGACAGTCACCGAGCTTTGCGGCATCGGCCAGGCTGGAATAACAGGGACTTGGTGGATTCAGGCCAACATCGGTCCAACTTCCTCAAGCACGTCCGCTCACCTCTGGAACTAGAACATGACATCCAACGTCTTGGCATCACTGCTGCTCATCCTGCAGACAGCCGTCGCACCGATCTTCATCATCGTCCTGATCGTCTTTCTCGAGCGCGCACTCCGCCACCTGCTCCCGCTCATCGCAGGCGAAGCCCCAAGGGAGGCACAGCATGACTGACGCGATCGGCGACGTCATCCGCGCACTCCTCGGAGCCGCACCGCTTCTGGCACTGATGGCATTGGGCATCTGGGTGCTCACAGCTGTCTACCGCATTGGCACTGCGCTCAAGGCAAGAAGAGCACAGGCTAAGCCTGTGCCAACCGCAGGAGCACCGGGGGTTGTCCTGCGCCAATAGGGCGGTCTACCTTGTGGTCATGCGCTTCACACCACGAGTTCTCGATGCCCTCGACGGCAAGTTCAGCTTCATCAAGCCACCCAGCACGACGCCGAGTGCACAGCACGACCCGGCCGTCGCGAAGACGGTCAGCGAGATGCTGCTCGACATCGAGAAGCGGGGGCTGGATGCGGTGCGCGAGTACGCACGCAAGCTCGACAATCATGAGGGCGAACTGGTCGTCGACGGCGGCCGGCTCGCAAGCAGCGGCGACCGCCTGCCCAGAGACCTGCGCGACGCCATTGAGCTCGGCGCCCAGCGCACCCGCGCATTCGCAGCCCACTCACGTCAGCAGCTGCAGGACTACTCGTTCGAGACTGCTCCCGGCATCGTCTGCGGCGTGCGCCACGTGCCCGTGCAGCAGGTCGGCGCCTATCTGCCAGCGGGCCGGTTCCCGCTGACCGCGAGCGCATTCATGTCGGTCGGCGTCGCCAAGGAGGCCGGTGTGCCCGTGGTCTCGGCCGCAACGCCCCCGCAGCCGAACGGCGCACCGAATGATGCCGTGCTCTTCGCGGCCCACGCATCCGGCGTCGATCGCGCCTACACGATCGGCGGAGTGCAGGCCATCGCAACGCTCGCTTTCGGCCTGCTCGACGACGCACCCGCGAACATGGTCGTGGGCGCCGGCAACGCGTACGTCGCAGAGGCCAAGCGCCAGCTGTTCGGCCGCGTCGCCATTGACCTGCCCGCAGGGCCGAGCGAGGTCGCGATCATCGCCGACGAGACCGCAGACCCCGTGATCGTCGCAGCCGACCTGCTGGGCCAGGCCGAGCACGGGCCGAACTCGCCCGCAGCCCTCATCACGACGTCTCGCGAGCTCGCCGAGAGCGTCGCCGTCGAGGTCAAGCAGCAGCTCGAGACGCTGTCGACCGCAGAGATCGCCGGCCCGGCCTGGCGCGACTACGGCTCGATCACGGTCGCAGACACCCCCGAGATCGCGGCTGAGCTCATGGACGACCTCGCCCCCGAGCACCTCGAGATCATCACGAGCCGCGACGACTGGTACCACGACCGCCTCAAGAACTACGGCTCGATCTTCCTGGGCGAATGGAGCACGGTCGCATACTCCGACAAGGGCATGGCCGGCACCAACCACACGCTGCCGACCGCCGGCGGCGCCAAGCACTCGGCCGGCCTCTCGGTCTCGCGCTTCATCAAGCCGCTCACCTACCAGCGCCTCACGCGCGAGGCAACCCCAGAAGCCGCGCACGCGGTGCAGGTCATCTCAGACTCCGAGGGCATGGAGGCGCACAGCCGCACCGCGACCTACCGCCTCGACCGGTGGCAGGGTCAGCAGAACTAATCAGTGCCGGGAGTCACACGGCGGATGCAGCGGCGCATCACCTCTGCGATCGCTGCGGTCGCGAGCGACAGCGGGGCATCTTTGCGCTTGATGAGTGCCAGCGTCTCGACGAAGCGCGGCTCGAACGAGTAGGTTCTGACGCCGTCTGGCACCTCGCCTGCGCGCAGCAGGGAACCGCTGACGATCGTCGCGCCAGCACCCTCTGCGACGAGTCGCAGCGCGGTGTCTACGAACTCGATCTCGACCTGCGCCGTGAGCTCCCGGCCTGACTCGTGTGCACGGCGCAGCAGCTGGCGACGCGTCGGGTCTTCCCACCCGCTCTCGGCGTCGTAGAGGATCAGCCCCGGCCCGAGCAGATCGTCAAGGGTCGCGCCGGTGCCTGCGGGCAGCTCGTTCATCGTCGCGAGGTGCACCTCGTCGACCGCAAGCGGCTCGACATCGAGGCCGTGCTCGTCAACGGGCAGCACGACGAGGCCGGCTTCGAGCTCCCCCGCAAGCACGGCACGGGCGACCCTGTTCGAGTTGATGCCCACCATGCGCACGCGAACCCCTGGATGATCCCTGTGGAACTCGAGCACGGCATCCGGCACCCCGTAGTACCCGGCGTTGCGCGGAACGCCGAACGAGACGACACCCGACTGCAGCCCATTGAGCGAGCGGATGGCCTGCTCTGCGTCGTCTGCAGCCGCGAGCGTGCGCTGTGCGTGCGAGAACAGCTCGTCGGCTGCGGCGGTCGGCACGAGCTGTCTTCCGCCGCGCACGAACAGCGGCGCCTCGAGCTCGGCTTCGAGCCGGCCCACGAGCTCAGACACCGATGCCTGCGAGACGTCGAGCTCTTCTGCCGCTGCCGTGAATGTGCGCAGCGAATAGGCCGAGAGGAACGCGCGCAGCTGTGCGAGTGTCATAGGCAAAGCCTATTGCATCAGACGCTGATTCAGGGGTTGTGCCGTAAGCCGCCGGTGCCCTACTTTTGACTCGCGACGAAAGTCGCAGAGAGACCCATGGGCACCGACGCCCCGGCACTGGAAGGCACAGCATGTCTGAACACAGCACGGCACAACCCGGATTCAAGAAGGCCCTGAACGCATTCGACTCGTACGCACTCGGGTTCGGCGCGATGATCGGCTTCGGCTGGGTGGTGCTGACAGGCGGCTGGCTCGAAGACGCCGGAACCGCTGGCGCAGCCATTGCCATGGGCGGCGGCGGGCTCATCATGGCCCTCGTGGCCCTGTTGTACGCCGAGCTCACTGCTGCGATGCCGAAGGCCGGCGGCGAGCACCACTACCTCATGCGAGGCATGGGGCCGCGCTGGGCATTCGTCGGCTCGTGGGGCATCACCGGCGGCTACATCTCGATCGTGGCGTTCGAGGCGGTCGCGCTCCCTCGCACGATCTCGTACCTCTTCCCGCAGATCCTCGACAACCCCATGTACACGGTCTTCGGCTCTGAGGTCGCACCCGTCTGGGTCGCAATCGGCGTCGTCGCAGCAATCGTGATCACCGCCATCAACTACTTCGGCGTCAAGCTGGCAGGCGTCGTGCAGACGTTCGTCGTGGTCTTCCTGATCATCGTCGGCATCATGCTCGTGACCGGCAGCTTCATGAGCGGCGAAGTCTCGAACATGGAGCCGTTCTTCACCGGCACCACGGGCCTGTTCACCGTGCTCATCGTCGTGCCGTTCCTCTTCGTCGGCTTCGACGTGATTCCGCAGGCCTCTGAAGAGCTCAACATGAGCCCGCGCCGCATCGGCAAGCTGATCCCGATCTCGGTGCTGATCGCCGGCGCCTGGTACGTCATGGTCATCCTGACCTCGTCGTCGTCGATGCCCGCCGGCGACCTGGCAGCCAGCGACCTCGCAACCGCAGACGCGATGGGCGCACTCTGGAACAGCCAGATCATGGCGAACGTGCTGCTCGCGGGCGGCATCGCGGGCATCCTGACCTCATGGATCGCCCTGCTCATCGGCGCTTCGCGACTGCTCTACGCCATGGGCCGCTCGAGCATGCTCCCTGCCTGGTTCGGCAAGCTGCACCCCAAGTTCAACACCCCCGGCAACGCCGTGCTGTTCGTCGGCGCGCTCTCGGTCGCGGCCCCGTTCTTCGGCACCGGCATGCTCGGCTGGCTCGTCGACTCGGGCTCGCCCAGCATCGTCGTGACGTACTTCATGGTCTGCGTCGTGTTCCTGATCCTGCGCAAGAAGGAGCCCGCACTCGAGCGCCCCTTCCGCGTCGGACGCGGCAAGTTCAGCACCACGCTGGGCGTGCTCGGCGTGATCCTGACGTTCGGCCTGTTCACCCTCTACATTCCCGGCATGCCGGCCAGCATCGACACCATGTCATACGTGTTCTGCCTCGCCTGGTGGGCCATCGGCATGTTCTTCCTGTTCCGCATCCCGAAGGGCATCGAGGCAGGCGTCAACACCGAGGCCCTGCTCCTCACCGCGGTTCGCGAGCGAAAGGCCAAGCAGAAGGGCTAGCGGCTCAGACCTTGCCGATCTCGGTGCGCTTCTCGGCCTGGAATGCGTCCTCGACGCGTCCGTAGGCCCAGTAGCCCGAGATCGACAGGCGCTCGCGCGGAATCTCGCGCTCCTTGAAGATCGGCCGCAGCAGCTTCATCGCCTCGCGCTCGCCGTGTGCGAAGACGGAGACGCTCTCAGACGGATGCGCGGGCCAGTCGAGTGCGAGCACGCGTTCCGCAAGGGCACCGGGGTCATACTCGCCCTCACCGCGCACGATCCACTCGAGCGTGACGCCCTTCGGATGCGCGATGTCGAGCGTATGCTCTCCGACCTCGATCACGGCGTGGCCACGGGCATCCTCTGGCAGGAGCTCGAGCCCCGCCGCGATCGCGGGAATCGCCGACTCGTCGCCGACGAACAGGTGAAACTCTGCCTCAGGGGGCGACCACGCGCCTCCGGGGCCCGAGAACTGCACCAGGTCGCCCGGCTCAGCCGCCGCAGCCCAGGGTGCCGCGACCCCTTCGGCTCCGTGCACCACGAAGTCGATCGCGAGCCGCCGTGCTTCGGGCTCGACCCAGCGAATCGTGTAGGTGCGGGTCTTCGGCCATTCGTCGCTCGGCCTCGTGGCCCTGATCTTGGCCATGTCGACGCGCTCCTTGAGCGGCGAACCGTCGTGTGCGAACAGCAGCTTGCAGTACATGTCAGTCGAGTCGTTGGGCTCGAAGCCGCTGAATCCCTCGCCGCCGACGATGAGGCGAAGCAGGTGCGGCGTCAGCCACTGCTTCTCGATGATCTCGAGACACACGGTTGGTCGCTGTGGTCGCGCGGGTCGCTGTGACAAGTGGCCCTCCTTCGGGTTAGGCAACCCTAAGTCTATCGGGCGGGCACCCCGTGTTCACGGTCCGCTGAATCCGGTGGCGCCCTCCGGTGCCGTGAGCGAGCTCAGCGGAGCACCCGACCTCCACGTCACATCACTGGCGGACTGCGTCGTGACGATCGCGGCGATGCTGTCGGCATCGAGTGCCAGCATCGAGCCTCCGACGGCAAGGGCCTCGATCGATGCCGCCGAAGCGCCGACCCCGACCTCGGTCACGACGAGCGTCTGGATGTCGCCGAGCTCCACGAGCGTGCTGCCCTCGAGCACCACAACCGTCGACGCGCGCTCGATCTCGATCTGCTCGCGGTCGGCGACGATGACGGTGTCGCACTCCCCCGTGATCAGCAGCGCAGCATCGGGCGAGCGGTCCCGCACCACGAGCCGCTCGCCGTCGCACGCATGCTCGGTCGTGTCGGCAGCGACGATGCGCGTCTCGACGTCGTCCGCCGCCAGCGGCATCGACTCGAATCGAAGCAGCTCGGGCGAGAAGCTGTCGACATACTGGTCGTCGGCAAGTCCCGCCGCCACCGCCGCCGTGCCGAACGTGAAGTCGCTCTGATCGTCGCCCACCTGGTTCAGCACGAGATGCGGAAACGACGCGTCGCCCGCGAGCACCTCGACCGCGTCTGCGATGACGGTGGTGTGCGCCCCGAGCATCGTCAGCGTGCCGATCGCACCTGCCGCAACTGCAGACTCGGGGCCTTCCATCGTCAGCGCAGCGGTGCCCTCGATGTAGGCGTCGACGTGGGTTCCGGCCACCGTGACGTCATCGCACGCCCCCACGAGCACGAATCGGCTGTGGAACCCCTGCAGCACGACGCTCCAGCCCGTGCAGTCGAAGGCGGCCGCCGCATCCGTCACTGGTGCATCCGGAAACGTCACGGTCGTGCCGACGACGGATGCGCCGAACTCGTCGAACACGTCGGCCGCGGCGGGCAGGGGGTCAGCGGTCTCCGGCAGCTGAGACTGCGAAGGCGCCGCCACCAGGCTGTCGTCTGGCGACTGCCAGAGGAAGGCCTGCGCGACGGCGCCCACACCAAGGGCGACCAGCATCACTGTGCCGCCTACCTCGAGGAGGCGCGGCAGCCAGTGCCTTCGCACCCGATGCTCGGCTTCCTGACCCTGCTGCATGGCCGCATGCTAGCGGGGTCATGTGACCGATTGGGGTGGTGCCGCTAGTTGACCTCGGCCGGATCACCCGAGACACGGCCGTCGAGGCCCTTGTCGAGCCCGTCGATGACTGCGAGCTGCTCGGAGGAGAGCTGCACCTGTGCCGAAGCAAAGTTCTCGTCCATGCGCCCCCGAGAAGACGACTTGGGGAACACGATGCGGCCCTGCTGCAGGTGCCATGCGAGCACGGCCTGCGCCCAGCTGATGCCGTTGGCGGCTGCGATCTCGCCGATCGGGCCAGAAGCGTAGTCGACCTTGGCCTGGCCGAGCGGGCCCCATGCCTCGATCTTCACGTCATTCTTCTCGCTCAGCAGCGTGGTGGTGCGCTGCTGGAACTGCGGGTGCAGCTCGATCTGGTTCACGACGGGAGTGATGCCGGTCTCGAGCACGGCGGGAAGAAAGCGGTCGTCGAAGTTGGCGACGCCGATCGAGGTCGTGAGCCCCTCTTCGCGCAGCTTCGCAAAGGTCTCCCAGGTCTCCTGCACGGGACCGTTCTTCGGGGCGGGCCAGTGGATCAGGTAGAGGTCGACGTGGTCGAGGCCGAGGCGCTCGAGGCTCTCTGACAGGCCGGCGCGAGTCTGCTCGGCGCCGCGGCGGTCGTTCCAGAGCTTGGTCGTGATGTAGAGCTCGCTGCGGTCGATGCCGCTGGCCGCGATCGCGCGTCCGACGCCCTCTTCGTTGCCGTAGATGGTGGCGGTGTCGATGTGGCGGTAGCCGGCGGCGAGCGCCTCGGTCACCAGTCGCTCCGTCTCGGCCGGGTCGACTTTGAATACGCCGTAGCCGAGCTGCGGAATCGACGTGCCGTCATTGAGCGAGAGGGTGGGAATCGTCATGTGGTCTCCTGAAACTGCTGAAACTGATGGACTAAGACTGGATGTGACGCTCGTCGGCGCCGGAGTATTCCGACAGCGGACGAATCAGAGCGTTGTCTGCGCGCTGCTCGAGAACATGCGCACTCCACCCTACGACGCGTGCGGCGACGAACAGCGGCGTGAAGACCTCTGTCTCGAATCCCATCAGGTCGTATGCGGGGCCCGACGGGTAGTCGAGGTTGGGCTTGATCGGCTTGCGGTCTGCCATCGCCTGCTCGAGGCCGTCGTAGCGCTCCATGACGTCGGGGCGCTCGTAGTGCGCCGCGAGCTTCTCGAGCGCTGCCCGCATGGTCGGCACTCGAGAGTCGCCGTTCTTGTAGACACGGTGGCCGAAGCCCATGATTTTGCGCTTCTGCTTGAATGCCTCGTCGAGCCAGGCGCCCGGCTCGACGCCGCCCTCGAGCTCGCGGAAGATCTCCATGACCGCCTCGTTCGCGCCTCCGTGCAGGTGCCCCTTGAGGGCGCCGACAGCCGCCACGACTGCCGAGTAGAGGTCGGCGAGCGTCGACGTCACGACGCGTGCCGTGAAGGTCGACGCGTTGAAGCTGTGCTCTGCATAGAGGATCATCGAGACGCGGAACGCCTCGACCACCTCGGGGGCTGGCTCTTCGCCGAAGGTCATCCAGAGGAAGTTCTGGCAGTAGTCGAGGTCGTCGCGAGGCTCGATGATCTCCTGGTCGCGACGCATGCGCTGGTTCGCGGCGACGATGGAGGGAATCACGGCGAACAGGCGCTTGGCCTGGTCGAGTCCGTCTTCGTCGGGGTGCTCGGCGAGGGCACGCGCGCCGACGAAGCTGAGTGCCGTGCGCACGACGTCCATCGGATGCGCGTTCGAGGGCAGACGGTCGAGCACTTCGCGCACATCGGCATCGAGTGCGCGGTTCTCCCGCTCGAACTCGGTGAACTCTGCCAGCTCGGCGTCACTCGGCAGCTCGCCGTTCCAGAGCAGCAGGGCAACCTGCTCGAACGAGCAGTGCTCAGCCAGCTCGGGCACGGGATAGCCGCGATACAGCAGCGAGTTGGTTTCGGGGTTGACCTTCGAGATCGCCGTCGTGTCGGCTACGACGCCGACAAGACCCTTCGCGATGCTGTCTGACATGCGCACCTTCTCTCCATCGTTGGCGTGACCACCTTACGCCAGGAGGCTAACCGAGAACCCCTGCGGCCACATTGCGCGCCGCCTGCTCGAGCAGCAGCGAGATCTGCGCATTGACGGCGAGCGCCGCCAGCATGATGCCGGCACGCGCCATCATCGACCGGCCGCGAGCGATGGCCATGCCCGTCACGAACAGCACGGGCGGTACGACGATGCCAGCCACCAGCAGCACCCACGGAGTGGCGCCTGCGATGCCCATGAACGCGTAAAACTCGGGCACCCCCTGGAAGTTGCCCCACGCCATGAACAGCGAGAAGCCGAACAGCAGCGCGAACACCAGGTAGACGATGGCGACGTCGCTCGATCGCGTCTCGGGGGCGACTGCGGTTTCTTCAGAGCGGCTCATATCAGGGCTCCCAGCAGCAGCGGCCACGGCAGCGTCACGACGAACTGGCTGGCGAGCCAGATCGTGCGTGCGCGGCCGCGAGCGACCTGGATTGCGGTGAAGGCGGCCAGCGGCGCGCCCACGATCGAGAGGAACTCGCCGAGCTCGTAGATCAGCATCAGGGCGGTTCCCTCTAGCGTGACGGGGTTCGTCGCGACGACGGCGATCCAGCCGGCAGCGGATGCGAGCGAGAGCACCATGAACAGTGCGGCGACTGCCTTCTCGCCTCGCGTCATCTCGCGGACGACGTCGAAGACCCCGCGCCTCGGCGCCAGATCGTCATCATCGTCTGCGGGTGCGCGCTCGTCGAGGCTCGTGGCTCGCTGCAGCTCGTCGTCGCCCTCCCAGCTGAGTGCGTCGTCGGCGCTCTCTGCCTCGGGCTTCTGGTCGTCGTTCATCACTCCCCAGCGTACTGCTAGAGATCCGAAGCCCAGTCGATGCTGCGGCCGTGCGGGTTGGTGCGGGCCACGGGCTGGCCGTCGATGCGCAGCACGAAGTCGGCGGGGTCTGCCCACGGAGCCGCCGGGCCCACGTCGACGAGCTTGCCCTCGTTCGAGATCCAGCGGACTCCGGATGCGCGCATGAAGTCCGCAAACGCCGTGCGGTCGCGCTCGTCGAGGTAGGCGAGCACAGCGCTGTGCCACACGACCACCCGACGAGCGTGCCGCTTCGCCTCGGTCACTAGTCCCTCGATCTCCTCGAGCAGATCGCCCTTGACCAGATGCGCCGGGTCACGCCTGGCGATCGCGAGGCCCGTGCGCAGCACATCGACGCGCTCGCCGTCAGGCTCCCCGTGGGCGTTCGGCCAGATCAGGGCTTCGAGCCACTCCTTCGTCGCCGGGTCGGCGGGGTCGAGGGGATTCAGGTCGACGCCTCCGCGCCAGACCACCTGCGGAACCTCAGCGGGCAGCGGCACCGACGGCGACGCATCCGTCTCGAGCAGCGGACGATTCGCCTCGCCGACGTACTTTCCGGGGCCGAATCGGTACCGCCACTTGTCGGGGTAGAGGCAGAGGCCGGCGCTCGCCCCGACCTCGATCAGCGCGATCGGCCCGCGGATGTCGTGCAGCCCCGGCACCAGCGTCGCAAGCCTGCGCGCCTCGTTCGTCTGCGTCACCCGCGACAGCACGGTCGCACGGATGCGCGGCCACTGCGAGGCGAACGCGTCACGCACCGCACTCCACGGCGCGAGCGGCACCCCGGATGTGCGAGCGGCGGCGAACACCAGGTTCGGCTGTCGTTTGCGCTGCGGCAGTTCGGCCAGAAGCGCCGCGAGCGCGTCGTCTGCCGCGATTCCCCTCGCCCAGCCCGCATAGAGCGGTGATGCTGCATCTGCCTCGTGGTGCGCCCAGCGCTCGTAGCTCGTGCTGACGGCCGACGAGAGCGCGGTGCTGAGAGGTTCCATGCGAGAAACCCTACGGCAGTGGCAGCGCTATCTCAGGAGCGAGATGCCGAGCGCGGCGAGGACGCCGAAGACGAGGCCCCAGATGATGATCGAGATGATCTGCCAGAAGATCACTGCGTTCTTGGACGCGCCGAACGACACCATGGCAGCTGAGGTGATCTGGCTCGGAAGCACGAGCTGCCCGAGCAGGCTGACGCCGGGAACGCCGAAGCGGTCGAACATGCGCTTGAGCTTCTGTCGCTTGGGCGAAAGCTCTTGGTCGCTCTTCTTGACCTTGCCGCGGATGCCGTGCGCGCTGAGCACAAAGACGAGCATCGAGATGACGTTGCCGATCACTGCCGCGGCGATCGCGACTGCGGGGTGGATGCCGGCAATCACACCGATCGCTGCCCCTCCGTACGACTCGACGAACGGGATTGCGGCGATCGCGATGACAGCGAGCCACTGCAGTGCCGGGGGCAGTGAGGTGGTCCAGTCCTGCAGGGCTTCGATCATGAGCGCTCTCCTGTGTTCTCGTAGGTCGGATGTGCCTATTGGCACGCCGTACTAACACACTGTACCAGCACACTGTGCGGGCCCGGAGTATGATGGCATGCATGAGCCAGACAGACAGGCGGTCTGCCATCCTCGACGCCGCCGAGCGACTCGTGCATCAGCACGGGCTGAGCGGCGCGTCTGTCCGCGCGGTTGCCGCTGAGGCGGGCATAGGAGCCAGCACGCTGCGTCACTACTTTCCGTCGCAGCGCGACCTCTACGAGGCGATCGTGGTGCGGATGCAGGGCGATGCCACCAGCGATCTTCGCATCCACGACGTATCCGTCGACCCGGTGACGCGACTGACAGAGTGCCTCATGCAGATGCTGCCTCCCGACGATGACTCCATGGCGCTCATGGTTCCGTATATAGACACGCTCAGCCGGGCGTTCGGGGCAGATGCCGAGCCGACCATCCGCGCCGCGTATTTCGATCTCGTCGAGCAGAGCGAACGGCAGCAGCGCGGCTGGCTCGAGCAGCTGGCGTCAGAGGGACACTTGCGAGCGACGGTCGATGAGGCCCTGCCGCTGCTGCACACCATCGTCGACGGCCTCGCGGTGCAGCTGCTCACGATGCAGGGCTCGATGACGGTCGCAGATGCCCGGCGGCAGCTCGAGGCGCTGCTGCGGGGAGCCGTTGTGGTCACCGTGTGAGCCAGATGTGAGGGCATCCACGTAGACAGGGCTCATGGACACCACACTCCGGCGGCCCCTGCTCGGCCGCATCCGATGGACCGTGGCCGCCGGGGCGACTGCCGTGCTGTTCGCACTTGTCGGGTGCTCCACGCCCACGGCTGACGAAGGCTCGGCTGTCGAAAGCGCGCCTGTCGAGACTGCCGAGCCTGCCGACCCTGTCGAGACTGCTGAGTCTGCTGAACCTGCTGACGCCCAGCAGGAGGAGACCTGCGACTGGGACACCCCGAAACTCATGAGCGACGCGGATGCGCCGGCCGGGCAGGAGGGCGAACTGCCTGACGTGCTCATCGGCGAGTGGCAGCACACCCACACCGACGAGGGAGCCGGCTTCGAAGAGGTCACGAACGATCACCGCTACGTCTTCCCGTCGCCAGATCGCATGCTCTACTGCCAGCATGTTCCGGGAGCGACCGACTTCGCGGAGAACGCCGCCGACGTCACGCTGAACGGGCAGGTGATAGAGCTTCCAGGCGGCCAGTACAGCTACACGGTCACCGCATGGGATGCAGACACGATGCTGTGGGACAACCCCGTGGGCGGCGGATACGTCTATCTGCTGCAGCGTCGCTGAGCAGAGCAGCGGCACCCTCGATCGAGTCCGAGGGTGCCGCTGTTCGTGCCTGGGGCAGGCTTCGCTAGCTGTTCATGACCTTTCGGAGTCCGACGACTCGCTCGATCACAACGACCAGCAGCACCGAGATCAGAATCAGGATCACTGAAAGGGCGGCGATCGCTGGGTCTGATCGGTACTGGAGGTACCGGAACATCTCGACGGGAAGTGTCGTTCGTCCGGAGCCCGCGACGAACAGCGAGATGACCGCTTCGTCGAACGAGATGATGAACGCCATGACGGCTCCGGCGATGAGACCGGGCGAGATGATCGGCAGCGTGATGCGGAAGAACGTCGTGAACGGTCCGGCTCCGTGCACGCGCGCGGCCTCTTCGCAGCTCACATCGTTCGTCTTGAGGCTCATCAGCGTCGTCCTGATCACATACGGCACGGTGATGCCGAAGTGAGCGATGATGATGCCGAGGTACGTGCCGGTCAGGGCAAGCGGCTGGAACACCAGCAGCAGGCCGAGACCGATGACCACGCTCGGCACCAGCAGCGGCGACAGGAAGAACGCAGACAGCGCATTCTTGCCCGGAAACTCACGCCTTGCGATCGCAAGCGCCACGGGAACGCCGAGCACCAGCACGACGACCGAGACGACAGCCGCTGTGATGAAGCTGACCTTGGCGCCTTCGATGAACGCCGAGTTCGACAGCATCTCCTGGTACCACTGCAGCGAAGGCGACCCGAGGTCGATCTTCAGGGCAGAGGACGAGTTGAACGAGATCAGGAACACCGCGATGATCGGCGCCAGAAGGAACAGGTAGATGACGGTGATGACCGTCCCACTGAGTGCTTTTCTCATGATCAGTCCTCGAATCGCTTCGTCAGCTGCTGGTAGCCGGCCACAAGGAGTCCGAACAGGATCAGCAGGATGACCGACAGGGCACTTGCCAGCGGCCAGTTGAGGGTCTGGGTCGCCTCGTTGTAGACCTCGGTGGCGAGGATGAACACGCGACCGCCGCCCATCAGGCGCGGCGTGACGAACGAGCTGATCGACAGCACGAACACCAGCAGGAAGCCCGTGAACACACCGGGAAGCGTCAGCGGCAGCGTCACGCGCATGAACACCTTGAAGCGGGATGCGCCCAGAGTTCCGGCGGCCTCCTCGAGGGAGTTGTTCAGTCTGCCGAAGCCCGAGATCATCGCCAGGATGGCATAGGGCATCAGGATCTCGACCAGTGCGATGATCACGCCGGGCATGTCGTTGTTCAGACGGATGGGGCCTGACAGCAGACCGGTGTCCATGAGGAATCCGTTGATGATGCCCTGGTCACCGAGAATCGCGATCCAGCCGTACGTGCGAGCGACAGCCGAAGTCAACAGGGGTGCGATCGCAAGCGCGATCAGGACGCCCTTCCACTTCGATGTCGTGCGCGTCAGGAACAGCGCGATCGGGTACGCCAGGATGACCGCGAGGCCTCCGCAGAGGAGCCCGAGCCACAGCGTGTTGCCGATGACCTGCCAGTAGAACGGATCAGACAGCGCCCTGCCGTAGTTTTCGAACGTGAGCGTCTCGACGAGCTGGCCGCCCGTGCCGTGCTGGTTGAACGACATGCGGATCATGACGATCAGCGGCAGCACGAAGCCCACGAACAGCCCGATCGAGCCGGGCAGGATCAGTCCGAGCGTGCCAGCTCGCTGCTTGGCACTTCGCTTCTCCTTGACGGGCAGGCCGCCGGTTCGAAGCTGTGTCGTCTGCAGTGTGACCATGGATCAGCCCTCCGCAACGAGATAGGCATCTTCGGGATCGAAGCTGACCGTGATCTCTGCTCCCACCGGGAGTCGGTCGGCCGGGTGGCTGAGCTGGTCGATGCGGATGACGCGATCGTTGTCGCTTGACTGCATCTCGTAGCTCACCACATTGCCCGTGTACGAGCTCGCGATGATCTGTCCGCGCGCACGCGGCCGGTCTGCAGCGACTTCACCGTCTGCCATGAGCCTGACGCGGTGCGGACGAAGCACGAGCTCAGCTCGGTCGCCCTTGATCCCGACGACGCCGGGCACAGTGAGGTCGCCGAAGGCGCCCGCCTCGATGCTGTAGCGGCCTTCGCCGACCTGACGAACCGACGTGGAGGGGATGAAGTTCGCCTTGCCCACGAAGTTGGCCACGAACTTGTTCGTGGGGTGCTCGTAGATCTCCTGCGGCGCGTCGTACTGCTGGATGATGCCGTTCTCCATGATCGCGATCTTGTCGGCCATGTCGAGTGCTTCATCCTGGTCGTGCGTGACGAGCAGGGTCGTGGTGCCCGAGCGCTGCTGGATCGAGCGGATCTCGTGCCGCATCGCCTCGCGCAGCTTCGCGTCGAGGTTCGACAGCGGCTCGTCAAGCAGCAGCAGCGTAGGCTCGATGGCGAGCGCTCTGGCAAGAGCGATGCGCTGCTGCTGACCGCCCGAGAGGGCAGCGGGGCGCCGTTCGGCCAGATGACCGAGCTGCACCATGTCAAGCGCCGCTTTGGCAGCCTTGCGGTTGCCGCGTCGACCTCCCCCGCGCATCTCAAGCCCGAACGACACGTTGTCGAGCACGCTCATGTGCGGAAAGAGTGCGTACGACTGGAAGACCATGCCCATCCCGCGCTTGTGCACGGGTGTCGAGGTGACTTCCTTGCCCTTCACGCGGATGCTGCCTGCCGAGGGCTCGAGGAGTCCTGCGATCATGCGCAGCGTCGTGGTCTTGCCGCAGCCCGAGGGGCCCAGCAGGGCGACGAGGTCGCCCTGCTGAACGTCGAGGTTGATGTCAGACACGGCCGGCACCTCGGTGCGCGGGTATGTCTTGTTCAGATTCTGCACCGACAGGTGCATCTGTTCTGCAGTGCTTGTCATTGTCTAGCCGCCAATCACGGTGCGACGCCAGAGGTCAGTCCATGCGTCACGCTGGTCAGCCATCCAGATCCAGTCGATCTCGACGATGTTGGGGTCCTGCGGGTCAGCGACACGAGCCTGCACTTCTTCAGGAAGCTCGGCGTTCTTCACGGTCGGTGCGTAGAACATCGCCGACGAGAAGCTCTCCTGCGACTCCTTCGAGAGGGTGTAGTCGATGAAGGCCTGAGCGCCCTCAGCGTTCTCGGTTCCCTCGACCATGTTGATCGTGTTGACCTGGAAGGCGATGCCGTCGTCGGGCTGCACGACCTGGAGGCGTCCGTCAGACTGGTCGCTGAAGACCTGTCCTCGTGCGTTCCAGCCCACTGCGTACTGTGCCGAGCCTGAAGTCACGGTCTGGTAGACGTCCGGCTGGGGATCCCACGAGGTGACCTTCGGCTGCAGCAGCGCGAGCTCGTCGATCGCCGGCTGGATGTCCTCCTGGTAGTCAGCACCGAGGTTGTTGGCCGTCAGAGCGGTCAGCGCGATTCCCTGGATGTCGGGTGCGGCGGGGATTGCGACCGAGTTGTCGGGCGCATCCCAGAGATCCTGAATCGACGAGATCTCCTCGGGCGCCTCTTCAGGGTTAACGAGCAGCACCAGGTTGTCGAAGGTCATCGCGGGGCCATAGCCCTCGGCGTTCAGCCCCATGTCGACCACGTTGGCGAGGTTCGGCACCGCAGCTTCGTCGAGCTGCGCGAACACGCCCTCCTGGATGCCGGTGTTGGCCACCGACTGGTCGAGGATCGCCACGTCGACCGTGGGGTTCGATGCCTCGCTGCGCAGCTTGCCGAGCATCTCAGCGCTGTTCTGTGAAGGTACGTACTCGACGTTGTACTCGGGGTGCTGGGCTTCGAAGCCCTCGATGACAGCCTGCGTGAAGTTGTCTTCGAAGATGGCTGTGTAGCCGAGCACGGTGATGGTGGTCTGGCCGTCGGCGTCGCCGCCGCCAGAGCTGGCGCACGAGGCCAGTGTTCCCATTGCGACGATGGATGCGCCGATCGTCAGCAGTCGCTTGTTGCGGGTGAGTCGTCTGTTCGTAGACATCGGGGTCTTCTCCTTTGAAGTGAACGGTTGTGAAGCCGTATCCCGATGCAGTGAGCCTGGTTGCGTCACTGTATACACGTCGTATTCCCAATGTCAAGCAATCGGCAGGCACATCGAGAGAATCAGCGTCTGACCTGAACTTTCGGTCTCAGATGGGTAACGGGGCTTGCGTTCGACTCTGAATGGACGTAACGTGCATTCTGCCTGTATACATTCAGTACACGGAATGTCGATGCTCTGAGCCTGGTACCTCAGTTCCATCACAATCGGTTCGCCCAGCGATGCGCGAACCGGAAGCAGGAGAGCACATGTTTACCTTCAACCGCATGCCGGAGCAGATTCCGGCTGCAGCTGCCGATGCACTCGCATCTGTGCAGACATCCACCCTCGGCCATCTGCGCGACCACGGCTTCGTGCGCGGACTGACACCGAACATCCGCCCCGTCGCGTTTGTCGGAACAGCGGTCACGGTGCGACTCCCCCACCTCGACTCGACCGCCCTCCACGTCGCGGCAGACTACGTTCGCCCCGGCGACGTGCTCGTCGTCGAGCAGTCGGGCGACGACCGCTCGAGCTTCGGCGGCATGGTGGCATTCACCGCCAAGACCCGCGGCGCTGTCGGCGTCGTGCTGTCGGGTGCGACCAATGACTACGAAGAGGTCCGCGATCTCGGCCTGCCGGTCTACTCGAAGGCAGTCTCGGCGCTCACGACCCGCATCCTCGGCATCGAGGGCGCAGTCAACGTCTCCGTCACCGTCGGCGGCGCAGTCATCGAGCCCGGCGACGCAGTCTTCGCTGACGGCGACGGCATTGCAGTGATCAAGCCGCACGAAATCGAAGGCATCGTCGAGATCCTCCGCAAGAAGGAGCAGGCAGAGCCGGCTCTGAAGGAGCAGGTGGCCGCAGGCGCCAAGCTCTCAGAGTGGAGCGGCGCATCCAAGCACTTCGACGCCTCGCAGCTTCCCCAGGCGGTGGCAGCCGTATGAGCAAGATCAGACTGACCGTTGCCCAGTTCGGCGCAGGTCTCGACATCGATGAGAACCGTCGCATCTCGACAGAGCTGATCGCCGCCGCCGGCGACTCCTCAGACCTCGTCGTGCTGCCTGAGAACGCCATGTACTCAGACCCCGGCAAGGAGCGGCCCGACAGCAAGCACTCCGAAGACCTCGACGGACCGTACGTCACCGCTGTGAAGGAAGCCGCAAAGGCAGCCGGCACCGCAGTGATCGCCGGCTTCACCGAGATCAACCCCGACGACGCGGTGCGACCGTTCAACACCCTCGTCTACATCTCGGCCGAGGGCGTGCTCGAAGGTGTCTACCGCAAGATCCACCTCTATGACGCCTTCGGCTACCGCGAGAGCGACACCGTGACCGCGGCTCCGATCTCGAAGCCGCTCGTGTTCGAGCTGGGCGGTGTGAAGATCGGTGCGGCCACGTGCTACGACGTGCGCTTCCCCGAGATGATGCGCTGGCTTGTCGATGCTGGCGCCGAAGCCATTGTGCTGCCCGCAGCCTGGGCCGTGGGCCCGATGAAGGAGCTGCATTGGGAGACGCTCGTGCGTGCTCGCGCAATTGAGAATACGGTCTACTTCGCCGCCTGCGGCCAGACCGGTCCCTCATGCACCGGACAGAGCATGATCATCGACCCCATGGGAGTCATCGCTGCAAGCGCCGGAGAAGCTGGCGGAGCACTGGCAACCGCTGTCATCGACACCGAGCGTGTCGCAGCGGTGCGAAAGGCAAATCCCAGCTTGACCAATCGTCGCTTTCAGATTGCAGCAGGATAGCCTGTAGCGATGAGATCTTTCGCGGCTGACCGGTCTCGGGGTCGATTCAGCAGCTGGAGCACGACTCCAGACCTGCCATCGGCGTCGAGGCCGGAAGGCGTGAAAGCGGCAGAGTTCGCTTACGTCTATCTCAAAGACCTCATCGTCACACTCGCCCTGCACCCGGGCACCATCCTGACCGAAGTGCAGGTCGCAGCTGCGACCGGCGTCTCCCGCACCCCCGTGCGCGAGGCGTTCTTCCGTCTCTCGAGCGAGCGGCTGCTCGACATCCTGCCCAGGCGCGGCGCTGTTGTTCCCGAGATCACGGTGCGCGGCATCCGCGAGCAGGCCGAGACCCGTTACGTGCTCGAGGGCCACGGCGTCGAATGGATCTGCGAGAACGAGATCGAGATCGCCGACGACCTGAAGAGCCTCATCGCCCAGCAGCGTCACGTGCTCGACACAGAGCCGGATGCGGTGGTCGAGATGGTCTCGATCGACAAGGAGTTCCACTGGGAGCTGGTGCGGGCAACAGGCAACACGGAGTTCGCTCAGCTCTACAACACCCTCCACGACCGGCAGATGCGACTCGGCATCGCCATGTTCGAGGCGATCCCAGAGCGCCGCGCATCGGCGCTCGATCAGCACACCGGCATCGCCGAGGCGCTGGAGGCTCACGATGTCGACAAGGCTCTCGAGCTGCTGAAGCTGCATCTGCTCTCGAGCCTCACCCAGGTGGCTGACGTCTTCGCGAAGTAGCAGAGCTCAAACACCAGCAGACGAAACAACCCCCGGATCTCTCCGGGGGTTGTTTCATGTGCTGCTGGGATCAGCGAGCAGCTGAGCCGTCGGTGTAGTCGGCGTCAGGCTGCGTCCATGCGAACATCGAGCGCAGGTTCTTGCCCGTTGCCTCGATCGAGTGGCCCTGAGCCTTGTCGCGGAGCTGCTTGAACTCGGGTGCGCCGGCGTCCTGGTCTTCGATGAAGCGCTTGGCGAATGCACCCGACTGGATGTCAGCGAGCACGCCCTGCATGTTCTCCTTGACGCGCTCGTCGATGACGCGCGGGCCCGAGACGTAGTCGCCGTACTCAGCGGTGTCGGAGATCGACCAGCGCTGCTTGGCGATGCCGCCCTCCCACATGAGGTCGACGATGAGCTTGAGCTCGTGCAGCACCTCGAAGTAGGCGATCTCGGGCTGGTAGCCAGCCTCGGTCAGCACCTCGAAGCCGTTCTGAACGAGAGCGGACATTCCGCCGCAGAGCACTGCCTGCTCACCGAAGAGGTCGGTCTCGGTCTCTTCTGTGAACGTGGTCTTGATGCCGCCCGAGCGGAGTCCGCCGATTGCCGATGCGTACGACCATGCGAGGTCCCAGGCCTTGCCCGATGCGTCGACCTCGACAGCTGCGATGACGGGAACGCCACGGCCTGCCTCGTACTCGCGGCGCACGGTGTGACCGGGGCCCTTGGGAGCGACGAGAATCACGTCGACGCCCTCGGGAGCCTGGATGTAGTCGAAGCGGATGTTGAATCCGTGGCTGAACAGCAGCGCCTTGCCGTCTGCGAGGACGGGCTTGATCTCGTCTGCGTAGACGGTGCGCTGGTGCTGGTCGGGTGCGAGGATGACGATGACGTCAGCCCACTCCGAGACCTCGCGCGGCGTGCCGACGGTGAAGCCGGCCTCTTCTGCCTTCTGGCGCGACTTCGACTCGGGCTTGAGGCCGACGCGCACGTCGACGCCCGAGTCGCGAAGGTTCAGAGCGTGGGCGTGGCCCTGCGATCCGTAGCCGATGACGGCAACCTTCTTCTGCTGGATGATGCTCAGGTCTGCATCGGCGTCATACACAACTTCTGCCATGATGTTTCTCCTCCTAAGTAGAGCTTGTCAGTTCTTGAGCGCGCGCTCAGAGATTGATTTCGAACCGCGTCCGATCGCGAGCAGTCCGGACTGCACGATCTCTTTGATGCCGAAGGGCTCGAGCAGTCGCACGAGCGCCTGGCATTTCGCGGTGTCGCCCGTGACCTCGATGACGAGCGCATCGGTCGTCACGTCGATCGCACGGGCACGGAACAGGTTGATGACTTCGAGCACCTGGGCGCGCGACGCGTTGTCGACGCGCACCTTGATCATCATGTGCTCACGCTGCACCGACGAGTCGCGTTCGAGCTCGACGATCTTGACGACGTTGATCAGCTTGTTGAGCTGCTTCGTCACCTGTTCCAGGGGTTGGTCTTCGACGTCGACGACGACCGTGATGCGCGAGAGTCCGGGCACCTCGGTCTTGCCGACGGCGAGTGATTCGATGTTGAAGCCGCGACGGGCGAAGAGCCCGGCGACACGGGTCAGCAGACCCGGCTTGTCTTCCACCAGCAGTGAGAGAACGTGTGACATTACTCCTCCTCCCACTCGGGGCTGTGTTCTTTGGCGTACTGCACGAACGAGTTCGAGACTCCCTGCGGCACCATCGGCCACACCATCGAGTCAGACGAGACGACGAAGTCGATGACGACGGGGCGGTCGTTGGTCGCAAGCGCGAGCTTGATCGCGTCGTCGATCTCCTCCTCCTTCGTCACTCGAATGGCGAGAGCGCCGTATGCCTCGCCCATCTTCACGAAGTCGGGCACCATGGCGCGGCCGTGGCCCGTGTCGAGCTCGGTGAACGAGTAGCGGCCCTCATAGAAGAGGTTCTGCCACTGCTTCACCATGCCGAGCGACGAGTTGTTGATGATCGCGACCTTGATGGGGATGTTGTTGAGCGTGCAGGTCGCCAGCTCCTGGTTCGTCATCTGGAAGCAGCCGTCGCCGTCAATCGCCCAGACCACGCGCTCGGGCTCTGCGACCTTGGCGCCCATGGCCGCCGGCACCCCGTATCCCATCGTTCCGGCGCCGCCGGAGTTGAGGAACGAATTGGGGCGCTCGTACTTGATGAACTGCGCCGTCCACATCTGGTGCTGCCCGACGCCTGCCGCGTAGGTGGCTTCGGGTCCGGTCAGCTCGCCGATGCGGGCGATGACCTGCTGCGGCACGATGTGTCCGTCGCTCGATGGCGCGTAGCCGAGCGGGAAGCGCTCGCGCAGCTCCTTGAGCCGCTGCCACCACGGCGATTCGCCGCTGAGCGGGCCGGATGCGCGGTCGCGGAATGCGGTCACGAGGTCTGCTGCGACAACCTTGACGTCGCCGACGATCGGAACATCCGCCGTGCGGATCTTCGAGATCTCGGCGGGGTCGATGTCGACGTGCACGACCTTGGCGCCGGGCGCGAAGTCACTGACGCGGCCTGTCACGCGGTCGTCGAAGCGTGCTCCGAGGGCGAGGATCAGGTCGCTCTCCTGCAGCGCGAGCACTGCCGGAACGCTGCCGTGCATGCCGGGCATGCCCAGGTGCTGCGGATGCGAGTCAGGAACAGCGCCGCGAGCCATGAGCGTCGTGACGACAGGAGCACCCGTTGCCTCTGCGAGTTCGATGACCTCTTCGGATGCGCGGGCGCGGATCGTGCCGCCTCCCACGTACAGAACGGGTCGTTCGGCAGCCGCGAGCAGATCAGCGGCTGCGGCGATCTGCTTGCCGTGCGCCTTGGTCACCGGACGGTAGCCGGGCAGCTCGATGCGGTCGGGCCACACGAACGGCGCCGAGTTCTGCTGGGCGTCCTTCGTGATGTCGACGAGCACGGGGCCCGGGCGGCCGGTCGAGGCGATGTGGTACGCCTCCTGCAGCACGCGCGGGATGTCTTCTGCCTTCGTGACGAGGAACGAGTGCTTCGTGATCGGCATCGTGATGCCGGTGATGTCGGCCTCCTGGAACGCGTCGGTTCCCATGAGGGTCGAGAACACCTGGCCGGTGATCGCGAGGAATGGCACGGAGTCCATGAACGCGTCGGCAATGGCCGTGACGAGGTTGGTGGCGCCGGGGCCGCTCGTCGCGATCGCGACGCCGACCTTGCCGGTCGCCGAGGCGTAGCCCTCAGCGGCGTGGCCTGCACCCTGCTCGTGGCGCACCAGGATGTGCCGGATGGCGTCCTGCTGCATGAGCTCGTCGTAGAGGGGGATCACAGCGCCGCCGGGCAGACCGAACACGTCGGTCACCCCGAGCAGCTCGAGCGACTTGAGTATCGCACCGGATCCGGTCAGCACCTGGGGCGATGAAGCTGGCGGTGCGGGGCGTGGGTGAGTCATCGTGGATGCCTTCTCTTCCCGCAGATCAGCCGGTCACGGCGCCCTGAGCGGCGCTCTTGACCAGCTTGGAGTACTTGGCGAGGACCCCGCGAGTGTATCGCGGCGGCAGCGGCTCCCAGCCTTCACGCCGGGAGGCGAGCTCTGCTTCATCGACGAGTAAATCGAGTGTGCGAGCTGCGATGTCAACACGAATCTTGTCTCCATCGCGCACGAAGGCAATAGGACCAGCGTCCACTGCCTCCGGTGCAATGTGTCCGATGCACAGGCCGGTTGTGCCGCCCGAGAATCTTCCGTCTGTCAAGAGTAGTACATCTTTGCCGAGCCCAGCGCCCTTGATGGCCGCGGTGATCGCGAGCATCTCGCGCATGCCAGGGCCGCCCTTGGGGCCCTCGTACCTGATGACCACGACGTCGCCGGCTGCGATCTCGCCGCGGGTCAGCGCATCCATCGCCTCACGCTCGCGCTCGAACACGCGTGCCGGGCCCTCGAACAGCTCGGCGTCGAAGCCGGCCGTCTTGACCACGGCGCCGTCAGGCGCGAATGTTCCGTCGAGAATGGTCAGTCCGCCGGTGGCGTGGATGGGGTCGTCGAGCTCGCGCACGACCTTGCCGTCGATCGCGGCCGGGTTCAGGTCTGCGAGGTTCTCGGCGAGCGTCTTGCCGGTGACCGTCATGGCGTCGCCGTGCAGCAGGCCCGCGTCGAGCAGCGCCTTCATGATGACGGGCATGCCTCCGACGCGGTCGAAGTCCTGGGCGACGAACTGGCCGAACGGCTTGACGTCTGCCAGGTGCGGCGACTTCTGGCCGATGCGCGTGAAGTCGTCGAGGGTAAGCTCGACGCCGGCCTCGTTGGCGATGGCGAGCAGGTGCAGCACGGCGTTGGTGGATCCGCCGAGCACCATCGCGACCGTGACGGCGTTCTCGAACGCCTTCTTGGTCAGGATGTCGCTGGTCGTGAGGCCCTTGCGCAGCATGTTGACGACTGCCTCGCCCGAGCGGTGCGAGTACATGTCGCGACGGCGGTCAGCCGAGAGCGGCGTCGACGAGCCCGGCAGGCTCATGCCGAGCGCCTCGGCGATGCAGGCCATCGTGTTGGCGGTGTACATGCCGCCGCACGCGCCCTCGGTCGGTGCGAAGCCGCACTCGATCTTCTTGAGGTCTTCTTCGCTCATGGTGCCGGCCTTGCAGGCACCGACGGCCTCGAACGAGTCGATGATGGTGATCTCACGCTCGGTGCCATCAGAGAGCGTGACGCGCCCCGGGGCGATCGAGCCGGCGTAGACGAAGACGCTCGCGAGGTCGAGCCTGGCCGCTGCCATCAGCATGCCGGGCAGCGACTTGTCGCAGCCGGCGAGCAGCACTGTGCCGTCGAGGCGCTCGGCCATGACGACGGTCTCGACGCTGTCGGCGATGACCTCTCGTGAGACGAGCGAGAAGTGCATGCCCTCGTGGCCCATCGAGATGCCGTCAGAGACGGAGATCGTGCCGAACTGCAGCGGGTAGCCGCCGCCTGCGTGCACGCCCTCCTTGGCGCCCTGCGCAAGTCGGTTGAGCGAGAGATTGCACGGGGTGATCTCGTTCCAGCTCGATGCGATGCCGATCTGGGGCTTGTCCCAGTCGTCGTCGCCCATGCCGACGCCGCGAAGCATGCCTCGCGACGTGGTGGCTTCGATGCCGTCAGTGACGGCTCTTGAACGCG
Source organism: Agrococcus casei LMG 22410 (assembly GCF_900163565.1). Taxonomy (GTDB): domain Bacteria; phylum Actinomycetota; class Actinomycetes; order Actinomycetales; family Microbacteriaceae; genus Agrococcus; species Agrococcus casei. The sequence continues at coordinate 47,296 of NZ_FUHU01000004.1, read as the reverse complement.
GTTTGATGTCGACTTCGGCCATGCACTCAAGTCTATGCCTGTTGCCATGCGACCCCGCAGTCGCGCGTAACGCTTTGCCATCGCGTCAGTCGCCGTTCATCAATCGGGCGTAGCGTGGTCGGCATGATCCCTGTTGGACTCTCGACTATCAGCGTGTTCCCCAAAGGCGTCGAAGACGGCTTTCGACTGAGCGCAGAGACAGGCTTCGACGGTGTCGAAGTCATGGTCACGACGGATGCGCGCACCCGTTCGAAGACGCGTCTTGCAGAGTTCTCCAAAGAGTATGACCAGCCGATCATGGCCCTGCACGCGCCCACGCTTCTGCTCACGACATTCGTCTGGGGACGCGGACCCATGATCAAACTCGAGAAGTCGGCCGAGCTGGCAGCCGAACTCGGCGTGCCCACCGTGGTCGTGCATCCGCCGTTCCGATGGCAGGGCCGGTACGCGACCGGATTCGAACGCGTCGTCGGCGAGGTGGCCGAGCGATACGGCGTGACGGTCGCGGTAGAGAACATGTTTCCGTGGCGCACGGGCGACCGCGACCAGCGGGCGTACCTGCCGGGCATCGACCCCAGCGAGATGGATGTCGAGCACGCGACGCTCGACTTCTCGCACTGCGCGCTGGCCAGGCGCAACTCGCTCGAGCTCGCGCACGACCTGGGGCTCGAGAAGCTGCGCCACATCCACCTCACCGACGGCGTCGCGGCCGACGACAAGAAGCTCTTCGACGAGCACATGCTGCCCGGTCACGGCAACGAGCCGGTGGCTGAAGTGCTGGAGTGGCTGGCCGAGAACGAGTGGGACGGCCAGGTCATCGCAGAGATCAAGACCGGCAAGGCGAAGACCGATCGCGACCGGCTGCGACTGCTCGCCGAAACGCTCGATTTCGCACACGAGAACCTGGGACAGGATTAGCCCGCTACCGTTGCTTCATGACCAATTCTGAACACGCGGATTCGGCAGTGACGCCGACCGCCAGACTGATCGAGAAGACCGGCATCGAGATCGTGCCCGAGTCACAGAGAACCGCGAAGCCGAGCGACCTGTTCTGGCCCTGGTTCGCGGCCAACGTGTCGGTGTTCGGCATGTCATACGGGTCGTTCATCCTGGGCTTCGGCATCAGCTTCTGGCAGGCCACGGCGGTCGCCGTCGTCGGCATCGTCGTGTCGTTTCTGCTCTGCGGCCTCATCGCCATCGCCGGCAAGCGCGGCTCTGCCCCCACGATGGTGCTGTCGAGAGCAGCGTTCGGCGTGCACGGGCAGAAGGTGCCGGGCATCGTGTCGTGGCTGACCTCGATCGGCTGGGAGACATTCCTCGCGATCATGGCCGTGCTCGCGACGTCGACGGTGCTCGCCCAGCTCGGCTTCGACGGCGGCGTGTTGCTGATGATCATCGCGACCGTCGTGGTGGCCGCCCTCATCGTCGTGGCGTCGGTGCTCGGCTATCACACGATCATGCGCATGCAGTCGATCCTGACCTGGATCACCGGCGCCGTCACGGTGCTGTACGCGGTGCTCGCCATTCCCCACATCGACTTCGCGGCAGTCATGGCGCTCGAGACCGGCAGCACCGGCCAGGTGATCGGCGCCCTCGTCATGGTGATGACGGGCTTCGGCCTCGGCTGGATCAACATCGCGGCCGACTGGTCGCGCTACCAGAAGCGCTCGACGCCCGACTCGCGCATCGTGCTCTGGAACACGATCGGAGGCTCGGTCGCACCCGTGGTGCTGGTCGTGCTCGGACTGCTGCTGGCCGGTTCCGACCCCGCGTTGAGCGCAGCCATCGAGGTCGACCCCGTCGGAGCCCTCGCAACGATCCTCCCGGTGTGGGTGTTGGTGCCGTTCCTGCTCACCGCAGTGCTGGCGCTCGTCTCAGGAGCCGTGCTCGGCATCTACTCGTCGGGCCTCACGCTGCTGAGCCTCGGCATCCGCATCCCCCGCCCGGCAGCCGCTGCGATCGACGGCCTGATCCTGACCGCAGGCACCATCTGGGTGGTGTTCTTCGCCACTGACTTCCTGGGGCCGTTCCAGAGCTTCCTGATCACCCTCGGCGTGCCGCTCGCGTCGTGGGCGGGCATCCTCATCGCCGACATCCTCACCCGCAGGCGCGACTACGACGAAGAGGCGCTGTTCGATGCACGCGGCCGCTACGGCTCGTGGGACTGGGTGTCGATCGGCACCATGGTCGCAGCATCGGCAGTCGGATGGGGCCTGGTCGTCAACATGTTCGCCGACGCCGCGGCCTGGAACAACTGGCAGGGCTATCTGCTCGGCATCGTGGGCGGCCGCGAAGGCGACTGGGCCTACGCGAACCTCGGCGTGTTCTTCGCCCTGGTCTTCTCGTTCGTCGTGACCTGGTTCGCGCGCCGCGGCACGATCCGCAAGCAGGAGCAGGGTGCGGCGTGAGCACTGAGTCAGCAGGCGCAGAGTGGCTGGTCGTCATCGATCCGCAGAACGTCTTCGCGAGTCCCGAGGCGTCTGAGTGGGGCACTCCCCTGTTCGCTGACGCGATGCCGCGCATCCGCAGTCTCGCAGCAGACTACGGCGACCGCGTCATCGTGACGAGGTGGCTGCCGACTGCTGATCGCTCCGGCTCGTGGGGCGCATACTTCGACGCCTGGCCGTTCGCAGACAGGCCTGCCGACGACCCGCTGTTCGACCTGGTTCCCGATGCTCGCGACTTGAGCGTGCATCCGACGATCGATCTTGCGACCTTTGGCAAGTGGGGCGACGAGCTTCGCGAGGCGACTGGTGATGCGCAGCGGCTCATGCTCTGCGGAGTCGCGACCGACTGCTGCGTCATCTCGACCGCTCTGGCCGCAGCCGACGCAGGCCGGTTCGTGCGGATCGCGGCCGACGCCTGCGCCGGCTCGACCGTCGAGAACGCGGCTGCCGCACTGCAAGTCTGCGAGCTGTACTCGCCGCAGATTCAGGTGCTGCAGCAGGATCAGGCAGCGAGAAAGGCCAGCGACGGCTGACGCCTCGTGAGCCCGAGCAGGTCGTGTGCGCGGGTGAGGTCGAGGGTGCGCTCCCGACCGATCTGCGCGACTGCGTAGCGAGTCGTCGATGGCGTCGAGCCGGTGAGCTTCGCCAGCCCCTCGGCACGTGAGGCAACCGCGAGCGCACCGCCCACCGGAACCGATGCGATCCGCACGCCACGGCCCTTGGCGGCCAGGGCATCCGCGATGAACTCCCCGATCGCGACAGGCTCGGCATCGCCCACGTTGACCGGCCCGGTCACGGTGCTCTGCAGCGACAGCTCGACCGCTTCGACCATGGTGTCGATGTGGGTGACGGTGTGCAGCGACCGCCCGCCTCCCGGCAAGGCGAGTGTGCCGAGGCGGATGCGCGACTCAACTCGCGGCAGCAGGGTTGTGTCTCCGGGGCCGTAGACGGCGTGGGGCCTGAGCATGATCGCGTTCGGGTGCAGGGCTGCGATGCGCTCGGCGATCGCTTTCGTCGCGCCGTATGCGTTCATGTAGCGCTTGGGCAGAGAGTCGGACTCCGCCGCGAGCACATTGGGCTCGAAGGGGTCGTAGACGCTTGCCGACGAGATGTGCACGAGTCGTGCGTGGGCTGCGAGCCCTGCGAGGCGGCCCGTCGTGCGAACGTTGGCGTCGAACGCCTCGTGCCAGTCTGCCCAGTCGTCGGCGAGGGCTGCAGCGTGCACGATCACGTTGACGTCGTTGATCTCGGGAATCGCGTCGTGCACGAGGTCGCGCTGCAGGTAGGTGCCGCGAGGGTGCGACCAGCCGCCCGGCCTGCGACCGAAGCCCAGCACCTCGTGTCCGGCAGAGGCCAGCGCCGTGGCGACCGCGCCTCCGACGAAGCCGCTCGCGCCCGTGACGGCAATGCGCAGCAGCGTCATCGCTGCGACTCCTCGAGCATCGGCGCCACGAGCTTCGACAGCGCCTCGCGGTCGGGCTTCGACTGCCTGCCCGAGCGCGGCACGGCGTCGATGCGAACGACCGCATCGGGCAGAGCCGCGTGGTCGATGAGGCCCGGCAGCGCACGCTCGACCGCGGCCGGTGTGCCTGCCGCGGCATCGGCGGCGAGCACGAGCGCGAGCACGACCCGGTCGTCGCCGATCTCGTCGGGAACCCCCACGATGTACGCCTCGGCGACGCCCGGCAGCGTCACGATGACCGGCTCGTAGAGCGCGGGGTAGATGTTGGTGCGGTCGCGGATCAGCATGTCCTTCTTGCGGGCGAGCATCGTCAGCTCTGGTCCCAGGTCGCCGTCGTCGATGCGCGCGAGGTCGCCCGAGGGCAGCGTCACGAGCTCGTTCGGCAGCTCGTGCAGGTAGCCGCGGGCGATGCCGGGCCCTTCGATCAGCAGCTCGCCGTCTGCTGCGATTCGGGCGCTGACCGACGAAACGATGCGGCCGACCCAGTCGCCGTCTGCCGGGTCGCGGCGCAGCTTCTCGTGACCGTCGGCGATTGCGACGGGCAGCGCCTCCGTCATGCCGTAGATCGCTCTGATCTTGGCATTCGGCATGGTGGTACGGATGCGGCGGAGCAGCGGTGAGAGCACGGGAGCCCCTCCCATCGCCACGAGCTCGAGGCCCGGCAGCGTGCGGTCGCCGAGAGCGTCGAGCACTGCGTTCATGGATGCGGGTGTCAAGAACGCCGCGTCTGCGTCTCCCAGCAGCGGCAGGTAGTCCTCTGGCGCAGCCCCCGGGTCGAGGCCGTACTTCGGCATGATCCAGTGGGCGCCGGCGATGAGCGCTGGCACCCCGATCATCAGCTGGTCGGTGAGCACGCGCTGGCCGGGCCTGAAGCCGAGCCCCTCGCTCACGTCGGCGAGCCCGGCGCCGAGTGTGTGCCGCGTGTGCACGACCCCCTTCGGCACGGAAGTCGTGCCGCTGGTGAAGATGATGAGCGCATCCGTGTCGCCGTGCTGCTCAGTCAGCGGCGTCGGCACCCCGCGGGGCTTTTCGAGCGACCGCAGCGAGTGCGCACCGCGTGGCACGCCCGGCAGCCAAGGCCCGGAGAAGACGACCTGCGGGTCTTCGATGATGCGGCTGTAGTCGGGCAGGTCGATGCCGCGAGCGCGGGCGAGGGGCCTCACCAGCGGCGTCGAGGCCGCGAAGAGCACCGATTCGGCGGCGACCCATCGTGCCGCTGCGAGCTTGGCGCGGGTCTCGAACAGGGCGCGGCCGGCTCCCGGGTCGGCGAATACCACGGTCGCGCCGACGGTCACCATCGCGAGCGCCAGCACCATCGAGTCGATGCCGGGGCGCACCGAGAAGAGCACGCGGTCGCCCGGCTGCATTCCGCGGCGCTGCAGATTGGCGGCGACGGTCTGGATGCGGGTGCGCAGCTGCCTGAACGTGATCGTCTTGCCCGCGAACGAGATCGCCGGGCCTTCAGACTCCATCGCAGCCCACAGCGCTGCCACGAGGTCGACTCCCTCTGCTCTTGCGTTCACTGAGCCATCACCTCCGCGCCTCCATCACGAGGGAACGATACGAGGGGATGACGGTATTCCGAAGCGGGGTGCGGTCTGTCGCCTGCAGACGCCCCTCGACCGATCGCAGCGCCGTGATGGCGGTGCGGATCTGCGCCATGGCCAGCGGGGCTCCGATGCAGAAGTGCTCGCCGGCACCGAACCAGAGCTGCCTGAGCCCGGCGACCCGGTCGCTCGTCGGATCCCAGGGCCCGCGCTGCCGGTTCGCCTTGTAGGTGGCGAGCACGATGCGGTCGCCCTTCTGCACCTTCGCTCCCCCGATCTCGGTGTCGACCAGGGCTGAGCGGAGCGTCGCGAGCGACGGGGTCGTCCAGCGAAGCGACTCGGCGATCGCGCGGTCGGCGGCTGCGTCATCGGTCAGCTGCGAGAACCAGTCGGCGTCGGCGAGCATCGCCGTGATGCGCGGAATCGCGCCCGCGAGCGTCTCGGTTCCGGTCAGGATGAACGCCCCGACCGCCCCGAGTGCTTCGCGCTCGCTGAGACCGAGTGCGCGCATCCGCCCCGGCACTGTCGATTCGTCGCCCGCGTACGCCGCGTGGGCGTGCTCGGTGAGCTGGGCCAGCAGGTCGCGAGCGCGCTGAGCCTGCTGGTCAGTCAGCCGGGGCCTGGTGAGCTTCACCATGCCGGTGATCTGCGTCACCGACTCGAACATGGCGTCGTCGACGGCGCCGCGGTCGAGCCCGACGAGCACAGCGATCGCGTCGCTCGCCCCTTCGCGCGTGACCTTCGCGATGTCGACCCTGTCGCCCGCAGCCAATGACGCCGCAGCCTGCTTCCATCGCGGTTCGACCATCTCGCGCACCAGCTCGTTCACGAACCCGGGTGCGAAGATCGGCTGCAGCGTGCGGCGCATCGCGTGGTGGTCGGGCCCGTGCATGTTTACCAGCACGCGGTCGCCGAGCACGGGCGTCCAGAGGTCGCTTGAGGCGCCGGGCCCGTTCTTCGTGAAGCGGTCGGTGTCGCTCATGACCTCGCGCACGAGGTCTGTCTGCTGCACGAGCAGGCCTATTCGCGGCAGGCGCATGACGGGGCGACGCACCGCCTCGAGCATCGACGCGACGAACGGATGCGCGGCACGGACGACCCGCGCATCCGCCCGCATCGCACGTGCGAACCGGTCTGCCTGGCTCGTCACCGGATGTCCACGTGGTCGGGTCGGTAGGCGTGATCCTTGTACCAGAGCAGGGTGTTCTTCAGCCCCCACGCCTGCACTCGTCGCGATGAGCCGGCTACGACGATGTCGCGTCGCTCGGCGTAGTGCGACGTGATCTCGCGCACGGCGTTGACGAGCGCGCGGTCCTCGTGCAGATCTTCGATCTTCGTGCGCGGAAACCCGCCCGCCGCTGTGTAGGTCTCGGCCCTGATCGCGAGGTTGCAGCCGGGCGCCATGATGTACCCGCCGAGGTACTGGCTGCCGCGGTTGCTCGCGCGAAGCTTGCCGAACACGACCGCCAGGGTGACGGCCGACTCCATCAGCTTGCGGCGCCAGAGCGGCTCGCCCTCGTCGCGGCGCGAGACCAGCAGGCCGCCGAGAAAGTCGAGGCCGTCACCGCCCGCAGACTTCGGTGTCAGCGCCTTTCGGATGTTCGACGTCCAGTCGAGGCGCGGAATGCAGTCTGCGTCGGTGCGAGCCAGCAGCGTGTGGCCCGCCGCGATGGCAGCGCGCATGCCGGTGTCGGCGGCCGCGCCTGTTCCCTTGACCGGCTCGTGGATCACATGCCAACGTTCACGCCCGTGCTCGGCCGCGAACGCCCTGATGATATCGCCCGAGCCGTCGGTCGAGCTGTTGTCGACGAAGTACGCGTCAAAGTCATCGTCGCGCTGAGCGTGCAGCTGCCGCAGCGTCTCGTGCACCCGAGCCGACTCGTTGTAGACGGGCACGATGACGGCGAGGTCGCTCACCTTTGCATTCACAGTGTCACCGCCACGAGGCCGATGCTGATGCCGCCCGCCAGCCCCACCATGAGCACGCGCGAGCCTTCACTGATGCGACCCGAGTCGAGGGCCAGGCGCAGCTGCAGCGGCAGGGTGACGGACGCGAGGTTGCCGTGCTCTGCGATTGTCTGCACGATGCGGTCGACGGGCACGCCCAGCCTCTCGGCGATGCGCGGCAGGTGCGGCTCGGCCACCTGATGCATCGCGATGAGATCGAAGTCTTCGATGCTGGTATCGAGCCGGTCGAGCAGCTCGAACACGGGCCCCGGGCCCAGGTCCATGAACGCTTCGGCAAGCCCTGCGCCGTCCATGTCGAAGTAGGTCGCCTCGGGATCCCGCGGAAACATCGAGCCGCCCGTGGGCAGTGTGCCGATGCTCCAGTGCCGCGACTGCGACGCGAAGTACATGCCCTCGATGCCCGGGGCATCCGCCGCCTCGAGTACGACCGCTGCTCCCCCGTCGCTCATCGTGTAGCCGGGGAACGACCGCAGAAACTGCTGCTTCGAGCTCAGCTGCCACCGCACAGCGCTCGTCGGCGTCTCGCCGCTGGCCACGAGCACCCGGCTCGCCTGCCCCGTGGCGATGAGGCCGTAGGCGGTCTGCATGCCGTTGACGAGCGAGTTGCAGGCGTTCTTGACGTCGAACACCGGCAGGTCGAGGCCGAGCTTGTCGGCGAGGATGTGGCTGGTGGCCGGCTCGATCAGGTCTTGGCTGGCGCTTGCGAAGATCAGGTGGTCGACGGGGCCGGTCACATCCGCGAGCGCGGCCCGCGCAGCGTCGGCCGCGAGGTCTGAGGCCTGCTGGTCCGGATGCCGCACATGCACCCGCCTGACACCGGTCATGCGGCTGATCAGACCGGTCGGAAGCCGCAGCCCCGGGTTCGATGTGCGCAGCATGTATTCGGTCTCGTCAGCCGTGCGCACGGTCTCGGGCAGGCTCACTCTGATGGCGGCGATGCGCGTGTTCGGCGATGGAGTGGTCACATCGGGAGCCTAACCCGACCAGGCTGGGCTTTGGCAGGGCAGTTGTCGCGCCTGCTGGGCGTTCGGTACCGTATGCATGTGCGCAAGTTTCTTCTGAACCCAGGTGTCCTGACAGCCGTTGCCGGCGCCGTTGGCGTCTACAAGGTCACGAAAGAAGCGCCCGTCAACTGGCGAAGCCTTCTGCTCTGGGGCTCGTGGGGCATCGGAGTCGCGCTCGCAATCGGCTCGGTGCTCGAGCAGGATCGCCAGGTTCGACTCGAAGAGCTCGAGCGCGAGCTGTCGAAGTGACCCATCGCGTTGCCGTCATCGGCGACGCCCTGATCGACATCGTCGACGGCCGCCAGATTCCCGGCGGAGCCGCCTTCAACGTCGCCGTCGGACTCGCGAAGCTCGGAGCAGACGTCGACCTCATCACGATGCTCGCCGACGACGAGCCGGGTCGGGCCCTCCTGCGGCACGCGGCCGAGCACGGCGTGCGAGTGCACGCGACGGATGCGCCACACGGCACCGCGACAGCCACGGCGACCCGAGTCGGCGAGTCGATGGAGTACGTCTTCAACGAGGCCGGACGCAAGCGATTCTTCGACGTCGCGTCGAAGGCCGCGGTGATCGCCGAGGCCGACTGCGTCGTGGTCTCCTGTGTTCCGCTGGAGAGCGACGCGCAGACGGAGGCGCTGCAAGCGCTGCAGCGAATGCCGATTCCGTTCGTGCTCGATGCGAATCCCCGGCCCGGATACCTGCGCGACAACGACCCCGCCACCGTCGCGGCGTTCGCCGCAAACCTGCGCCGGCTCGCAGCCGCTGCGACGATGCTGAAGCTGAGCGATGAAGACACCCGGCTGCTCTTCGAACTCGAGCCGCACGATGCGGCCGAGCAGCTGCTTGCCGCAGGCCTCGAGGTCGCACTCGTGACCGAAGGCCCAGCCGGGGCGAGCATCCGCACCGCTTCGCTGCACGAGCAGCGCCCCATCGCGCACATGGATGCGCCCATCGTCGACACGATCGGCGCGGGCGACGCGACGAATGCGACGCTCGCCCTTGCCTTGCTCGATGAGCAGCCGTGGGGCGAAGCTCTGGAGCGCGCGATGCTGGTCGCCGCCGCAACCTGCCGTGCCCCCGGAGGCGAACTGCAACTACCATGAGTGCATGGCTTCGCTTCGCTCTCTCAACCAGTCGACCAAGCTCCAGAACGTGCTCTATGAGCTGCGAGGGCCCATACAGGACGAGGCGATGCGGCTCGAGGCAGACGGCCATCGCATCCTCAAGCTGAACATCGGCAACCCGGCGCCATTCGGCCACGATACCCCCGAGGTGATCGTGCAGGACGTCATCGCCAATCTGCACAACGCCCAGGGCTACTCCGACTCGAAGGGCATCCTGTCGGCTCGCCGCGCGATTGTGAGCCGCTACGACCAGGTGCCCGGCTTTCCGCGCATCTCGGTCGACGACGTCTTTCTCGGCAACGGCGTCTCAGAGCTCATCACCATGACGATGCAGGCGCTGCTCGACGAAGGCGACGAAGTGCTGATCCCCATGCCCGACTACCCGCTCTGGACGGCAATGACAAGCCTTTCGTCAGGTACGCCGGTGCACTATCGCTGCGACGAAGAGGCCGGCTGGGAGCCCAGCATCGAAGACATCGAGTCGAAGATCACCGAGCGCACGAAGGCGATCGTGGTCATCAACCCGAACAACCCCACCGGAGCCGTCTACTCGCGTGAGGTGCTCGAGAGAATCGTCGAGGTCGCACGCCGCCACTCGCTGCTGATCCTCGCCGACGAGATCTACGACCGCATCCTGTACGACGACGCCGAGCACATCTCGATCGCGACGCTCGCGCCCGACCTGCTCGTGCTCACCTACAACGGCCTGTCGAAGACCTACCGTGCCGCGGGATTCCGATCCGGATGGGTTGTCGTCTCGGGCCCGCAGGATCACGCGAAGGGCTTCATCCACGGGATGAATCTGCTCGCCTCCACCCGCCTGTGCCCCAACGTGCCGGCGCAGTATGCGATTCAGGCGGCGCTCGGCGGCAACCAGTCGATCGACGAGCTCACGGCACCCGGCGGGCGCCTGCACGACCAGCGCGACGTCGCCGTCGAGACGCTGAAGAGCATTCCCGGCGTCAGCGTCGTGACACCGAAGGGCGCCCTGTACGCATTTCCGCGTCTCGACCCCGAGGTGCACCACATTCGCGACGACGAGAAGCTCGTGCTCGACTTCCTGCGGCAAGAGAAGGTGCTGCTGACGCAGGGCACCGGCTTCAACTGGGACGCGCCCGACCACCTGCGCATCGTCACGCTGCCGCACCGCCGCGACCTGAAGCGTGCCATCGAGCGTCTCGGAAACTTCTTGGCGAGCTATCGTCAGTAGCGCTATCCTGTTTATATGAACCGAGCAAAGAAGCTTCGAACGATCAGCATCGTGCTGATCGCCTACGCCGCCCTCTTCTATACATTCACGCCGTCGCACTACCTGCTGGTGGCGTCACAGGAGAATGGCTCGCCAACTGTGCATCTGCTCACTTCTGTGCTGGTGTGGGCAATGCAGGCCGCGGCGATCGCGTCGATGGCGTGTGGCGCTGGGCTCTTCGGCGCATCGTTCGTGCAGACGGGTGCGCGCGAGCAATCAAGCAGCCTCCGTCATGCCGCCCCTGCAGATCAAGCGGCAGGGGTCAGCTGAACGGGCTCGCCTTCCTCGAAGTCCGGTGGCTCTGGTGACGTCGGCGGTTCAGTCGGCTGCGTTGGGTCAGTCGGGTCGGTCGGGTCAGTCGGATCATCCGGGGGTGGCGGATCATCGGGGGGCGGAGGGTTGACCGGATCGGTTGGATCCGGAACTCCGGGCTGATCCTGCTCCGTGTTCTCGTAGTTCGCGTAGTGCGATGCAACGACATCTGACACCGCCGTGGTCTTGACCACCAGAGCATCCAGCAGATCGAGAGTCGACTCGGCACCGCCATTCTGCTCATTCAGCGACTGCGACATCTCCTCAGTCGCGCCGGGAAGCGCATTGAGCACTTCTGGGTCCGCGCGCCAGTACAGCGCCGTCACATACGAATCAGGCTGCATCGACTGCACCGCTGCCTGCACGGGATCTGCGAGCGAATCGACAAGGCCCGTCACCTCAGCCATTTCGACGCCGATGCTTTCAACGCTGTCTGCCTGATCCTCCAGAGCCTCTACGTCTTCACGCGTGGGGGCTTCGCCTGTGGCGGCTGCGGCGTCGTCCAGCTCAAGCTGATCGCATGGCGTGCGGTCGTCTGCGCCCTCCACGAGCTGCTGCTGTTCGGCGGTGAACGGAGCTTCGTCGAACTGCAGCGCGACTTGCTGGAGTGCATTCGCCAGATTGAGACGCTCGTTCTCGCCGATCAGGGCTTCGTCCGTGCCGATCACGTCGGCTCCGTCCAACGTCGAACCGAGATGCTGCATGAGCGTGCCGGCTGCAATGGATGTCTCTTCAGCCTCACACTGCGCAATTGCGAGGGCTTCCTGAGCAGCTCTGTAGTCTTCGACGATGCCGCGGTCACTTGGACTCTGGGCGGGCTCTTCAGCGACAGGCGGGTCAGCCTCGGCGTCGAGCATCGAAGGCATGACGATTGCTGCCACAAGGGCTGCGACAATGAAAGCCGATCCAGAGATCACGGCCGTCTTGCTGAGGAACCACGGCATCTTGAAGCGTGCCGAACGCTCGTCAACGCTCACGGGGCCTTCAGCAGGCTCTTCCGATTCGTGACCATTGGCGCTCGACATGAGCAAGGGCTCCCTAGCAGCTCGTCATTCTCATTGTTCTTCCTGCAGGAAAAGCTACCACCAGCCATCGATGGTGAATAATGCACAGTACACCCCCCGGGACTCGAACCCGGAACCCGCTGATTAAGAGTCAGCTGCTCTACCATTGAGCTAGAGGTGCAAACGGCTCTGACCGAACCGACTGTCAACTATAACATAGCTCCGAGGTCACTTGCGCCCATGATGAGATGGAGCCATGGCACAACTCGAAGTCGGTCAGCAGGCCCCTGAATTCACTCTCAAGAACCAGCACGGCGACGCCGTTTCGCTCAGCGATCTGCGCGGCAGCAAGGTCGTTCTGTGGTTCTACCCCGAGGCGATGACCTCGGCCTGCCGCAGCCAGGCATGCGACTTCAGAGACAGCTTCGGCCCGCTCGAAGCAGCCGGCTACACCGTGGTCGGAGTCTCGCGCGACTCGGTCGAGAAGCTCGCGAGCGCGGCAGAGACTGACGGCCTGCAGTACACGCTGCTGTCTGACCCCGACCACGAGGTGCACGAGCAGTACGCCACCTGGGGCGAGAAGAGCATGTACGGGCGCACCGTCATCGGCGTGAAGCGCTCGACGTTCGTGCTCGACGAGCACGGCGTCATCACCCACACCTTCTACAACACGAAGGCGAAGGGCCACCTGGCCATGCTCAACAAGCGGCTCGCATTCGGCGAGTAGCGCTCACGCGAGCAGACGCCTGACCTCGTCTGCGACGACCTCGGGCTCGCTCAGCGGCACCATGTGCCCGGAGTGCGGAGCAAGCACATGGCGGCCGTTCCGAGCCTGCACAGCGCGCCGCTGGTGAGCGCGAATGAGCTCAGCCCGCTGCCGCCGGTCGCTCCTGCCGGACCGAGCGCCGGAGATCACCGTGACTGGCGCATCCGTCTCTGCTTCTGGGTGGGCAAGCAGGCCTTCGAGACCTGCCGTCACACCGAGCAGTTCGGCATTCGACGCTCTCGCTGCGGTTACGCTTGCGCTCGCCTCGGCGACTGCATCCAGCAGCTCGCCCGTGAGCGGCTTGAGCACAGTGCCGTAGAGCCGCCGCAGCAGCCCCGTCCGAGCGAGCGGAACGCTCAGCGCCCGCTGCATCGCGTCAGACACGGCAAACGCGCGTCCGAAGAACATGCTCGCGCCTTCGTCACTGGGATCGACCAGCACCAATCCCGTGACGTCCTGCCCACGCGCCCTGCGCCTCCTGGCGACAAGACGCACGATGGGCCCGCCCCAGCTGTGGCCCACGAGGACCAGCCGCTGAGAATGCAGCGTCTCGAGGAGCGCATCGAGGTCGTCGGCCAGCGCCTCGAGGCCGCGATCACCCTGTGCCGCATCAGAAATGCCGTAACCGGCGCGGTCGTAGGACACGAGGCGTGCGCATCCTTGCAGCTCTCGCTCGACAAGCCGCCAGAAGGCTCCGCTGGCACCGAGTCCCGACTCGAATACGACCACGTCGCCCGCCGACTCCTGGGCGGGACTGTCGAAGACGCTCAGACGCCTGCCCCCGATGTCGACGAGGGGCATCACTGATCAGGCCTGCTGCCGCTCGCCGCGCGCGAGCCAGTCGGTCACAGACTGCCTGAACACGAGTGCGAGCACGACGATCGCGGGGATCGCGAGCAGCAGCGCCAGCCAGACGATGCGGTTGTCTGGGTTGAATGATCCGAGGGCCAGACCGATCTGCAGCACCTGCCACGCAAGCGCGGCTCCGCGGGACCACGGTCGCCCGGAGCGCATTCCGCGAGCGGCCTGAATGAGAAAGACGCCGAGGCCGAGACAGACCGCTGCGAGGAAGAGCGTGCCGACGATGTGCATGCCCTCTTCGCCGAACGCGACGATGGCCGTGTAGACGCCGACGCCGATGACCGCGGCCGCCTCGATCATCAGGATCACACTGATGAAGGTGGCCGCCATGGGCCTGCTCGCAGACGTGTTCTCTACTGACGAACTCAAGAAATCCCTTGCCTCTCAGACGCGCCTATGCGAAAATAGTCTTTCGGTAGCCGCGCACGATGCCCCGCTGCCGCAGGACTTTCCATCATCCGCAGCGAATGCGACGCCCGCCGAGTCACAGGCTTGAAGAAGCCGGTCGAATCGGGGTGAATCATTTGCACGCGGAGTGTCGCCCAGGGCGACATCACACCCAGACTACAAGGAGTCACTATGGATTGGCGCGATGACGCCGCATGCCGCACCGTCGACCCGGAGCTGTTCTTCCCGGTCGGCAACACAGGCCCCGCACTCGACCAGATCGAGCGAGCGAAGACGGTCTGCGGTCGTTGCACGGTGACCGAGCAGTGCCTGCAGTACGCACTCGAGACCAACCAGGACTCGGGCGTGTGGGGCGGCCTCTCTGAAGACGAGCGTCGCGCACTCAAGCGCCGCGCAGCCCGCGCACGTCGCGCCGGCTGAGCCAAGAAGCCTTTCGCAATCGGGGTCGACCATCGTGGTCGGCCCCGATTCGTGCGTCAGTCGTCGTTGTCGTCGCGGTCGAGGTACTGCAGCGGAATCGTGACGGTGACGACGGTGCCGCCCTCGTCGCCGTCGGCCCAGTCGATCGCCCCCGAGAGCTCGCCGGTGATGAGCGTCTTCACGATCTGCGTGCCGAGGCCCGACCCCGCTGTTCCCGCGGGGAGGCCCTTACCGTTGTCGACCACCTGCACGACGAGCTCGTCGTTGCTGCGCATCGCCTCGATCGTGACGCGTCCGTCTTCTATGCCGGGCAGTCCGTGCTCGACGGCATTCGTCACAAGCTCGGTCAGGGCAAGTGCGAGCGGCGTCGCATAGCCGCTCGGCAGCACGCCGAACGATCCGATGCGCTCTGTCCGCACGCGCACGTTGTTGACGGACGCGACCTCGCTCGTCAGCGGAATCGTGCGGTCGAAGACCTCGTCGAAGTCGACTGACTGGCTCAGTCCGGTGCTGAGGGTGTCGTGCACGACCGCGATCGACGCGACTCGGCGCTCGGCATTGACGAGCGCCTCCTTGGCCTCCTGCGAGTGCGTGCGCCTGGCCTGAATGCGAAGCAGCGCCGCCACGGTCTGCAGGTTGTTCTTGACGCGGTGGTGGATCTCGCGAATCGTGGCGTCTTTCGTGATGAGCGTCTGCTCGCGCACGCGCATCTCGGTCACGTCGCGGCACAGGACGATGGCTCCGACTCGCTCGCCGTCGCGCCGCAGCACGATGGTGCGCAGCGTCAGCGTGACACCCCTGGCCTCGATGTCGGTGCGCCACGGCGCACGCCCCATGACGACGAGCGGCATCGCATCGTCGATCTCAGACTCCTCGTCGAGCAGGTCGGTCGTCACCTGCGCGAGCGAACGGCCCTCGAGCTCGTCTGCGAAGCCCATGCGGTTGAGTGCGCTGAGGGCATTCGGCGTGGCGAAGGTCACGGTGCCGGCCTCGTCGAGCCTGATCAGGCCGTCAGCCGCACGAGGTGCTCCTCGCCTGGGTCCGATCGGCGCAGTCTCGTCAGGAAAGTCTCCGCCCTGGATCATCTCGAAGACTTCGTTGGCGAGCTCTCTGAAGGCGAGCTCCTGCCGGCTCGGAATGCGCGCGTGCCCCATGTTCGAGTGCCGCGTGATGATGGCGAGCGGCGCGTCGAGCAGGTCGGGCGAGCCCGGCTTCGCACGGCGCCTGACAGGAACAGCACGGATGCGCGTCTCGCGCATCGGGCTGCCCCCGTAGTCGACAGAGTCGACAATCGATCTGCGGTCGAACGCGTCGCTGACGGCCGCGCGCCAGTCGTCGCGAATGCTCTGGCCGACGATGTCGCGATAGAACAGTGTGCCCGAGCTCGACGGCCGCACGTGCGCTGCCGCGACAAACTCGCCTCCCGGGGTGCGCACCCACATCACGACGTCGGAGAACGACATGTCAGCCAGCAGCTGCCAGTCGGCGACGAGCCGATGCAGCCAGGCGATGTCATCTTCGGAAGCGCCTGTCTCTCGGCGGACTATCGAGGTGAGTGTCGACACCCGTTCAGTGTAGCGACGCACGGCCGAATCGTCGCTTGCTGCGGTGCTTGGCGCCGCGACGCGAGCGACGCGTCACTCTCTGCTCCTCCGGCAGCAGCGGCTGCACGAGGTCGGTGATGCGCTTGCGGAGGGCCGAGCGAGGCGCCGCCTCTCGCAGCGTCTGCCCCGCAAGCAGCGCGGCTCCCGCAGCTGCCGCATCCGCCGGCCACACCCCAGCGGGGGTCACCGCAGCGAACCGCTGCAGGGTCTCGGCAGCGCTCGCACCGGGAGCGAGGCCCGCAGCACCGGTTCGCACCTTGTTGACGATCACGCGAACGCGGTCGGCTCCGACGAGGTCGGTGAGGTCGCCGTGCACGCGCAGGAACCGCGTCATGCTGACCGGGTCAGCGCCCGTGACGGCGTAGACGATGTCTGAGGCCTGCAGCGCCGCAAGGGTTGCCGCATTGCGCCGCGGTGCATGCAGGTCGCTCGAGACCAGGTCGTCGCTCTCGAGGCTGGCCGAGGTGTCGACGACCGTGAACTGCTTCCAGGAGCGGCACTGGTCGAGCACCTTCGCGACGCGGTCTGCCTGCAGCTCGGGCCAGCGGTCTGATCTGCCGATGCCCGTCAGCACGCGCAGCTCGCCGCCAGGGCACTCGTATGTCGCAGCGACCCGGTCGAGCTCTTCGTCGGTGAGCGATCGCTGCTTCGCGAGCCGAGCGGCAGCCGCGAACCCGGGAGCCTCGTCAAGCAGGCCGAGTGAGGGCGCAACCGACGCCGCATGCGTGTCGGCGTCGATGAGCGCGACCTGGGCGCCGGCGAAGGCGAGTTCGGCCGCGATGCCGATCGCCGCTGTCGTGCGACCCGGAGCCCCGTGCGGACCCCAGACCGCGATGACGGTTCCGCGGTCGGATGCGGTGGCCGCCGGAATCGGAGCGGTTGCGGCCTCGAACACCTCAACAGGGTCTGTGTCGCTCGGCAGCGACTGCACCGACAGCGTCTTCGCGCGGTCTCGCTCGGCGGCAGAGTCCGCGAGGGCGATGACTCTGATGCCAGCCGCGTCGGCCGCTGCGATCAGCGCTGCAGAGAGCAGTCGCGGGCTGCCGCCGACGATGGCGATGTCGGCGCGCGTGCTCGCGAATCGGGCGATGAGCTCGGCATCGGTTCCGGCTCGGATCGCCACGTCGTGCCCGTGGGCCACCGCCGCCTGAGCGAATCGGTCCTCGAGGTCGAGCGAAAGGGCGAGCGCTACGACGAGCACCTCAGCCCTCCGAAACGGTGTCGGGCACGAGGTGGATCGCGTGCTTGTTCGAGATCGCATCGAGCGCACGCGATGTCTCGGTGTCGGGAATCAGCAGCTCGACCTGCACGACGCTCGCCGCAGACAGCAGGCCATCAGGGGCGTGCACCGCAACGACGACGGCGTCGTCGACCAGGATGCGCGGCTCGACGAAGCCGCTCGTGCGCTCTTCAGAGGGCGCGGCGGCCCAGATGTCGACCACGTCTCCCCTGCCGAGATCGACTGCGGCCTTCGCGTCGACGGGTACCACGATGCGTGAAGAGGCCGCGATGGCCTCGTCGACCACGCCGCTGCGCGGAATGAGCTCGCCGGCAGCGAGCGACTGCGTGACCACGAGACCCACAGGAGAGTCATCCTGCACGTGGTAGAGCTCCGACCTCTGCTCGAGCTGCACGCGTGCCAGCGCCACATCGTCGGCTGCCAGCACCTCGCCGGCTGCGACCGGTTCAGAGACCACCCAGACCTCCACGGTTCGATTCGCCGAGGTCACCACGAATGCGACCCCGATGATCGAGACCACGACCAGTGCGGCTCCGATGATGAGCCTCGGGTCGATCCAGCGCTTCGTCTTCATTCCACTCCCCTTTCGCTGCAACGCTCGCACAAGCGCGCATGAGGCGGCGAAAGTTATCCACAGGCTGAGCCGGCTGTCGCTATTTCGCTGGCATTGCACGACAATGGAGGTATGACCATTCGTGAGCCCTACCTGTCGCTGGCCGACGTTGCGCTCACTCTCGACGTCAGCGTTCGCGACATCGCGCAGCTCATCGCCGACGGCGAGCTGCCGGCCATCAGAGTCGGCGGGCAGCAGCGTGTGACGCAGAGCTCGCTCGAAGAGTATCTGGCCGACCAGCACGAGCAGCAGCGCCGCTCGGCGCTCTGGCAGGGGTCGCAGACCGCAAGCGTCATCGACCTGTTCGGGCCCCGCTCGAAGTAGGACTCTCAGGGCTCGAGCTGAATCCAGTCGACAGCCGAGAACGGCACGAGTGCGATGTGCGCGACGTTGCCACGGGCGCGGATGCTGCCGTGCTCGTGCACTGCGAGGTCGAAGTGGTCACGGGCGACGCGATCGATCGTGCCCCCAGGCGCCAGCGATCCCGCGACAGCACCGTGCACCTGCAGCCACACGCGACGGCGGGCGAAGTCTCGCAGCACGAAGCCGAGGCTGAGGCGGTCTGCCAGCCGCACGCGCTCGGGCGCAGGCGCGGTCGAGGCAAGCGCACTCGCCTCGTCCATGCGGACCGCGAGGATGGACGCGAACGGGATCACGCATCCGGCACCCTCCGCTGCTCCGTCGGTCACCTCGCCGCTGAACCAGTCGCGCCCGACACTGACCCGACGCGCCCGAAGCCGATGGCCGCCCGAGAGCATGAAGTCGATCGACTGCGGCCCCTCTCGGAGGCGTTCGCGCAACTCGAGACGGCCGATGCGAAACCGCTCCTCCTCTTCTGCGACGCCGCGCTCAGAAGCGCCCAGCTCAGACTCGAGCTGGCTTTCGAGGTCGTCGAAGAGATGGTCGAATCGCACACAGCGACCGTATAGGCATCAGACGATTCGCCGCAGAGTTATCCACAGGGGTTGTGCTCATTCTCAGAAGATCGTTATATTCACTTCTGGCACTTAATGATCATCAGGAAAGCGAGAGGCCGGCATGGGAGCCGCACAGCGCAAGGCAGTCGTTGCAAGGCCGACTCGGTCATCCGCACCCGCTCATGATCCATTCGCGGATCCGGGGCCCCTCGTCGAGCGGCTCTCGAGATGCGTCGTCGAGGTGCTCCTCGGCGTCCGGTCGCCGGAGCAGCTGGCAAGGTGGCTCGACGAGCCGACGTACGCGAGTCTGCTGAGCCGCACCATGAGCGCCCAGCGCATGCGGCAGGCGACCAAGCGTCGCCCTCCGACCAGACTCGACCTGCACGTGCAGCGCGTGCGGCACTCGCGAATCGGCGACGCAATAGAGGCGACCGCGATCATCACGACTTCGGCTCGCGGGCGTGCTGTCGCGATGCGGCTCGAGCCCGTCGGCACGCGCCTGCGGGCTACATCACTTGTCGTGCTCTGAGGCTCCGTGATCGGCGGCAGGCTGGTCAGCCGCGGGCTCTGCTGTCGCGCCTGACTCTGCCGCGCCGGACTGCTCGGCCTCCATGGCTGCGACCTCTGCTGCGATCTTCTCCTGGGCCTCTTCACGGAACTGCAGCCGGCGCACTCGACGGTTGAGGTCCCATCCGAGCACGAAGACTGCCGCCGCGATCAGCGCCATGACCGCAAAGCCGATGACGCCAGGCGTCACGGTGTTGGGGTCGGGCGTGAAGCCCGGTTCGGGATCCCACTCGGAGGCGGTCGCTGCGAACAGCAGCATCTCGTTCAGCATGATTCTCCTCTGGCAAGTGCGTCACTGGCTGATTCGGCGCTGTCGTCGAAGGCCTCGAGGCCGTCGAAGAGCTCGCTCTCTGGAACCGTGTCGGCGACCCTGCTCATCACGAGCTCGTAGTCGTCGGTGGGCCATGCTCGGCGCACCACGTCGTGCGGCCAGAAGAAGAACCAGGCGTCATCGGGAATCTGCGATGCGTGCGACTTCAGCGCCGCGTCGCGTGCCTCGAGGAAGCCGCCGATGTCGACCCGGGTCGTGAGCCTCACGTCGTTGGGCGCACGGCGGTCGCGCCACTCGCGCATGATCTCGAGCCGGTCAGAGGTCGGGTCGTGCAGCTCGTAGTCTTCGAACAAGGCGTGCATGCGGTCGCCGTTCATCCCGCGGTCGTAGTAGACCTTCAGCACCTGCCACGGCTCGCCGAGTTCCGGATGCGCGGCCGAGGCGGCTGCGTCGACGGCAGCCATCGAGATCTCGTGGGTGCGGATGTGGTCGGGATGCGGGTAGCCGCCGTTCTCGTCGTAGGTCACGAGCACGTGGGGCTTGAGGCGTCGGATGATGCGCACGAGCGGCTGCATCGAGATGCTGACCGGAATCGTGGCAAAGGAGTTCGGCGCGACGTCTTCGCCTTCGCCGGGAAGCCCCGAGTCGTGATAGCCCAGCCAGATGTGGTCGATGCCGAGCGCGTCTCGGGCAGCGGCCATCTCGCCGCGGCGGTAGCCGGTCAGGTCGCGCTGCACGGCCGGGATATGGGCGATGCGGTCGTTGAGCACGTCGCCGGCCTCACCGCCGGTGCACGACACGACGGTGACTTCGTGGCCCTCACTCGCATAGCGCGCGAGCGTGGCCGCGCCCTTGCTCGACTCATCGTCGGGATGGGCGTGAACTGCAAGCATCCGCATGGGTTCTCCCCGGTAGACTGAAACGGTACAACTCCCCCATCTTTCCACGAAGGCCAGGATGACTGCCCTAGACGTTCGCTACGGACGCACTCCGCGTGACAAGCGCCGAGGTCTGCTGTTCGGCATCATTGCCGCCGCTCTCGTCGCCGCGACCTTCTTCCTGTGGGTCCTGTGGTCTGGCGCGGGCAGCAGCGCATCGCTCATCGAGTCGCGCACGGTCGCCCGCGAGACCCTCAACGAGAACCAGATGCGAATCACGATCGAAGTCTCGGTGCACGACCAGGTCGCGGTCGACTGCGCCGTGCAGGCGACGAACGAGATGAAGTCCGTCGTCGGCTGGAAGGTCATCCACGTGCCCACCGACGAGGCCCGCACGCAGGTCGCCTCGACCGTCGTCAACACCAGCGAGCTTCCTGACAACGGAATGGTGTATCGATGCTGGATACCGTAAGCTAGTCGCTACTGACCGGCCCAGAGGGGTCGGTTCTTCTATTACAGGAGCGACTATGACTGACACCACCGAAACGTGGCTGAGCCAGGAGGCATACGACCGACTCGCTGCCGAGCTCGAGCAGCTCACCACTGAAGGTCGTGCAGAGATCGCCGGGCGCATCGAAGAGGCGCGCGAAGAGGGCGACCTCAAAGAGAACGGCGGCTACCACGCAGCCAAAGACGATCAGGCCCAGATCGAGGCCCGCATCTCGCAGCTCACGCAGCTGCTGCGCAAGGCCAAGGTCGGCGAAGCGCCCCAGGCTTCTGGCAAGGTCGAGGCCGGCACCGTCGTGCGCGCCACGATCGCCGGCGACAAGTCGACGTTCCTGATCGGCAACCGCGAGATCATGGAGCCGGGCGACGACCTCGACGTCTACAGCGAATCGAGCCCCCTCGGAACCGCCATCATGAACCTCAAGATCGGCGACAAGACCGAGTACCAGGCGCCCAACGGCGCCACGATCGCCGTCGAGATCCTCGACGTCGAGACCTACCGGGGCTAGATTCCCAGGGGCTAGCGTCCCGCAAGCTTGATCTGCGGCTTGTAGCCCGCACGGCGCAGAGCCTCCAGCACCTGCTGCGAGTGCTCTGCGCCTCTTGTCGTCACCGACAGGTCAAGCGTGACGTCGAGGATGCCCGTCCACTCGTCGTGTTGCGTGTGCAGCACTTCGACAACGTTGGCGCCCTCGTCAGAGACGATCTGCGAGATGATCGCCAGCTGGCCGGGCCGGTCGGGCAGAGCCAGGCGCATGGTGAGGTACCGCTGCGAGGCCGTGAGTCCGCGGCTGATGACGCGCTCGAGGAACATCAGGTCGATGTTGCCGCCCGAGAGCATCACCACGGTGTTGCCTGTGCCCCGGATCTGGCCCGAGAGGATGCCCGCCACTCCCGCGGCTCCTGCTGGCTCGACGACCTGCTTCGCACGCTCGAGCAGCACGATGAGGGCCCGCGCAATGTCGTCGTCGCTCACGCTGACGATCTCGTCGACGCTCTCTCGCACGATCTCGAAGGTCAGGTCGCCAGGGCGCGACACCGCAATGCCGTCTGCGATGGTCGGCTTGGTCTCGATCGTGACGGGCTCGCCCTGGTCGAGCGAGGGTGCGAACGCGGATGCGCCGCTCGCCTGCACGCCGATCACGCGAATGGTGCGTCCCAGCTGTTTGGCGCGCTCCTTGACCGCAATCGCGACACCGGAGATGAGCCCGCCCCCGCCGATCGGCACGACGACCGTGTCGACATCCGGCTGCTGCTCGAGGATCTCGAGGCCCACGGTGCCCTGTCCCGCGATGATGTGCGGGTGGTCGTACGGAGGAACAAAGGTGGCTCCGGTCTCCTCGACGAAGTCGACGGCCGCTGCCAGCGTCTCCTGGAAGACCGATCCGCGCAGGCGGATGTCTGCCCCGTAGTCGCGCGTCGCCTGCAGCTTCGGCAGTGCGGCGCCGCGGGGCATGAAGATGGTCGACTTCACGCCGAGCGCCGTAGCCGCGTAGGCGACGCCCTGGGCGTGGTTGCCGGCGGATGCGGCGACGACGCCCTTCGCGCGCGCTTCGTCAGACAGCTGGGCAAGCAGGTTGTGTGCGCCGCGCAGCTTGTAGGCGCCCGTGCGCTGCAGGTTCTCGCACTTGAGGTGCACGGTGTCGCCGAGCTTGCCAGACAGGAATCTCGACAGCTCCATCGGCGTGGTCTGCACGACGCCCGAGATCCGCTCACGGGCGGCGATGATGTCTTCAAGCGTGGGCTTGTTCATGGCGTTCACTCTGGTTTCTGCTCCTGCTCGGACTGCTTCTGCGACGGGATGACAGGCAGTCCGTCTGCCGGAACACGCCTCCAGTTGCCGTTGGCCAGCGACTTGATGAACACGTTGACGAACGCGACGACCGGCACGGCAAGCACGGCTCCGGCGAGCCCGGAGACGATCGAGCCGCCCGAGACCGCGAACACGACCGCAAGCGGGTGGATCTTGACGGCCGATCCCATGATGATCGGCTGCAGCACGTGCGACTCGATCTGCTGCACGAGGATCACGATGCCGAGCATCACGACAGCGGGCCAGAACCCGACGGTGACGAGCACGATCACGGTTGCGAGGGCTCCGGTCAGCACGGCACCGATCACGGGGATGAACGAGCCGAGGAACACCAGGATGGCGACGGGGATGATCAGCGGGATCTCGCCGACGACGAACGACAGGATCCACATGCCCAGCCCGATGCCCACGGCGTCGATGGCTGCGACAAGCGCCTGCACGCGCACGAAGTTGCCGACCGTCGCCCATCCGAGCCTGGCCGATTTGTCGGTCGCGACGCGGGCTCGCAGCGGCAGGATGCCCACCAGCCAGCGCCAGATGCCCTTGCCGTCGTAGAGCACGAAGATCGACGCGAACAGCGCCAGCAGCACTCCGGTCAGGAACCCGCCGACGCTGGTGCCGAACGACAGCGCGCTCGAGAAGATCGTGCCGATGTCAGACTGCAGCGCCTCGGCTGCGTCGCCGAGGTACCGGTTGATGTCTTCGTCGGTGACATGCAGAGGCGATTCGAGCAGCCACTGCTTGAGGTCTTCCCAGGAGGCGACCGCCTTCTCCTGCAGGGTGGAGTACCCGGCGCGAATCTGCGAGACCGCGACCCACATGAGCGATGTGACGACAGCGATGAGCCCGAGCAGCATGATCGCGACAGCGAGCACACGAGGCACCTTGAGCCGCTGGAGTCCGTCGACCGCGGGCGACAGCAGCGCTGCGATGAGCACCGACACCATGAGCGGGATGACCAGAAAGCTGAAGGTCGCGACGATCCAGCAGAAGAGCGCCAGCACGCCGGCGACCACGATGATGCGCCACGACCAGGCCCCGGCGACACGCATGCCGAGCGAGACATACGCGTCGGCGTCTCTGGGCTCGGCCCCCTCGGCTCCCTCGAGCCGGTTGCGGAAGAATCGCATTACCCCATGGTATGCCCGCTGCGCGGCTGGACTGAGCATATTGCCCTCTGTTGCGATGGCTTACCCTGGGCAGATGGCGCATGCTCCTCAGCTGACACTCAACGCCGCCCGTGCGATCGCCCTCGACGCGCAGGGAGTCGCGACTCGCGCATCCGGCACTATCCGAGGGCTGAAGAGCACGCTCGACCGCATTGGGCTGCTGCAGATCGACAGCGTCAACGTCTATGCGCGAAGCCATCACAACGTCGCCGCCACGCGCGCCGCCGGCATCGCACCCGCAGACGTCGACCGGCACACGCACCACGACTCGCGCATCCGCTCACTCGGTCCGGTCACCGAGGCGTGGGCGCACGAGGCCGCGCTGATCCGCACCGACGACCTGCCGCTGTTCGCGTTTCGACAGCAGTCGTTTCGCAAGCGGTTTGCCCAGCACTTCGAGAGCAACGGCGACCTGCATCGCGAGCTGCTCGCGCAGATCCGCGATCGCGGCCCCCTGGCCATCACCGAGATCGAGCATGAGGACAATGTGCGCATGCCCGGCGGCTGGTGGCACAAGAACGCCGTGCACGGCGCAGTCGGCGCGCTCTTTCGCGGGGGCGACCTCGTCGTGACCGGCCGCAAGCGGTTCGAGCGGGTGCTCGATGTGCGTGACCGCCACGACATCGGCGACCCCGTCGACTACGACACCGCGCACGACGAGCTGCTGCGCCGCGCATCCGTGCACCTCGGCATCGCCACGCTCGACGATCTGCGCGACTACTACCGCTTCGGCTACCTCGCCGATGCGAAGCGTGCGCTCGGCGTGCTGCTCGAGTGCGGCGACGTCACCGAGGTCTCTGTCGAGGGCTGGGATCGCCCCGCGTACCTCGCACGCGACCAGGCGCGGTCCCGCAGGCGTGACGTCGATGCGATCCTGTCGCCCTTCGACCCGCTGGTGTGGCACAGGCCGCGGGCGCTGCGCCTCTGGGACTTTCACTACCGCATCTCGATCTACACGCCCGCGCCGCAGCGCGAGCACGGCTACTACGTCATGCCGGTGATGATCGGCGGCGAGCTGGTCGGCAGGGTCGACCTCAAGCGCGATGCGAAGGCGGATGCGCTGCTCGTGCAGCACGCACACGTCGAGCCGTCGCACGCCGGCAGGGCTGCTGAGCTTGCCCCGCGCATGCTGCGGCTGCTGCGCCAGAACGCGGACTGGCACGGGCTGAGCGACGTGCGGCTGGTCGGCCCAGGAACTTGGACGGATACGCTGCGGGCCGCTACAGCCGCGTGATGAGTGCGGTCGCGGTCGCCGCGACGCCTTCGCCCCGGCCGGTGAAGCCGAGTGCGTCTGACGTGGTGGCGGCGATGCTGACAGGAGCACCGACCGCCTCGCTCATGGCCTGCTGCGCCTCGTCGCGGCGGGGCCCAAGCTTGGGCCGATTGCCGATCAGCTGCACCGAGACGTTGACGGGCTTCCAGCCGGCGGCGTGCAGCCGCTCGATGGCGCCTTCGATGAACACTGTGCCCGAGGCTCCTGCGAAGCGCGGGTCGTCAGTGCCGAACATGCCGCCGATGTCGCCGAGGCCGGCGGCGCCGAGCAGCGCGTCGACGATCGCGTGCGCGACAGCGTCGCCGTCGCTGTGCCCTGAGAGCCCCGGCTGATCCGGCCAGAGCAGGCCCGCGAGCCACAACGGGCTGGCTGCGTCGAAGGCATGCACGTCCGTGCCCGTTCCGACGCGGATGCGCGGCAGTGCAGGATCCTCGGCGTACATGGCCATTCCCCTCAGCAGGTCGTCCTGCGTCGTGATCTTGAACGCGCGAGGATGCCCCTCGACGGTGACGACCGCGAGTCCTGCGCGCTGCACGATGCCGGCGTCGTCGGTGTGCATGCCCGTGAGCTCTCGGTTGGCCGCCTCGATGACCGCCCGCGGAAATCCCTGCGGAGTCTGCACCGCTCGCACTTCGGATCGGTCGACCGTCGCCGCGATCTGCTCGCCATCGACCTGCTTGAGGGTGTCGACGACGGGCACCACCGGAACAGCGCCGCCTTCGCCGTCTGTGAGACGCCCGACGCGCTCGATGACGCGCTCGAAAACTTCGACCGGTGTGAACGGCCTCGCGGCGTCGTGCACCAGCACGGTGTCGGCTGCGTCGGCCAGCACCGCCAGCCCGGCAAGCACACTGTCTTGCCGCTCGGCACCGCCGATGACTGCGCGGCCGCGGCCCGCGAGACCGGCTGCTTCGAGCATCCGCTCTGCCTGCTGCAGGCGATCTGCTGGCACGACGACAATTGCCTGCTCGAGAGCAGGCAATTGTGCAATGGGCTCGAGCGCGCGCTCGAGCATCGATCGGGCGCCGACCGGCACGAATGCCTTCGGCGCGTCAGCCTTCAGCCGCGTGCCGCTGCCAGCGGCAACGACGATGACAGCAACACCCATGGGTGCGCGCTTGGCGAGGGCCCTACTGGGCCAGCGCCTCGTCGAGGATCTCGTTGGCCTTGTCTTCGTCGACCTTCTTGGCAAGCGCCAGCTCGGAGACGAGAATCTGGCGGGCCTTCGCGAGCATGCGCTTCTCGCCTGCCGACAGGCCGCGGTCCTGGTCGCGACGCCACAGGTCGCGGACGACCTCGCTCACCTTGATGACATCGCCGGAGGCGAGCTTCTCGAGGTTCGACTTGTAGCGGCGGCTCCAGTTGGTGGGCTCTTCAGTGAAGGCAGCCTGCAGGACTTCGTAGACCTGGTCGAGGCCTTCCTGGCCGATGACGTCACGGACGCCGACAAGCTCTACGTTCTCAGCAGGAACTTCGATCGTGAGATCGCCCTGCGTCACATTGAGCTTGAGGTATTTCTTGAGCTCTCCCTTGACCTTTCGATCTTTCACCTCGGTGATGGTTGCTGCGCCGTGGTGGGGGTAGACAACGGTCTCGCCGACCTCAAAGTTCATTGCAGAGGCTCCTTATAGACATGTGTAAACAATTGCCAGTTTACCACAGTCGGCGTGTCGCGATTTTGGTGCTGTCGGCAACGACCGATCCCCGACCGCGTCTGGCACTAGTATGGATGAGTCCCCTGCCATCGCACTGAAATCGAGGGAAGGCCCACCGTGAAGGGAATGCCCACCGTGAAGCTCCGACTCACTCTCGCCGCACTCGCCGCAACGGGCCTCGCGCTCGGCATGACCGGCTGCAACATGCTCACGCCGCAGGCGACCACAGAAGAGTACAACCCCTCAGACGGCCGCAACGGCGACACCGGCGAGGTCGCTGTGCGCAACGTGCTGCTGGTCGTCGACCCGAGCGACACATCGCGTGCGAGCCTCAGCGGCACCTTCGTCAACAACGCAGACAGCGCCCAGTCCATCGACATCACGGTCGACGGCACGCAGCTGCAGCTGCAGCTCGAGCCGGGCATGTCGATCTTCGGCTCGGCAGACAACCAGCTGATCGTGCAGCTCGCCGACGCAGTCGCCGGCCAGACGATCAATTCGACCTTCACGGCCGGCGAGGGCGAGGCGCTCTCGCTGCCGCTCCAGGTGATCTCGACCGACGTCGTCGGCTACGAAGACCTCGGCCCGACGCCTGAGCCCACGACCGACGACACCGAGACCGAGTAGCCTCCGCTACTCCTCGAAGCGGTAGCCGACGCCGCGCACTGTCAGCAGCTGCGCGGGCATCGACGGGTCGTTCTCGATCTTCGAGCGCAGGCGCTTGATGTGCACGTCGAGCGTCTTCGTGTCACCGAAGTAGTCGACGCCCCAAACCCGGTCGATCAGCTGACCGCGTGTGAGCACGCGGCCGCTGTTGCGCATGAGGTACTCGAGCAGCTCGAACTCCTTGAGCGGCATCGCGACTTCCTCGCCCGCAACCTCCACGGTGTGACGGTCGGCGTCGAGACGCACGCGACCGCACTCCACCACCGCATCCGACTCGACTTCTTCAGGGCCGCGGCGACGCAGGACCGCACGGATGCGCGCCACGAGCTCGCGAGTCGAGTACGGCTTGGTGACGTAGTCGTCGGCGCCGAGCTCGAGGCCGACGATCTTGTCGACCTCGGTGTCTTTCGCGGTGACCATGATGACGGGCACGGTCGACGTGGCCCTGATCTCGCGGCACACCTCGGTGCCGCTGCGCCCCGGCAGCATGAGGTCGAGCAGCACGAGGTCTGGATTCTCAGAGTCGAAGAGCGTCAGCGCCGTGATGCCGTCTTCTGCTGTGACGACCTCGTAGCCTTCGCGCTCGAGCAGGAACGCCAGCGGCTCGGCAAGGGCCGCCTCGTCTTCGACAATCAGAATCTTCGTCATGGGTCTCCTTATGCCTGCGGCTTCACGTACGGAAGCCTCATGGTGAACGTCGAACCGTGGCCGGGCCTCGACCACAGCGAGACCGTGCCGCCGTGGCTCTTCACCACATGCTTCACGATAGAGAGGCCGAGCCCGGTTCCGCCAGTCTGGCGGCTCCTGGCCTGGTCGACACGATAGAACCGCTCGAACACGCGCTGCTGGTCAGCGGGGTCGATGCCGATGCCCTTGTCGGTAACTGCGATCTCGATCAGGTCGCCTTCGACCCGTGCTCCCACGCCGACATGCGTGTGCTCCTGCGAGTAGCTGACCGCGTTGGTCACGAGGTTGTTCAGCGCCATCGTCAGCATGTGCGGATCGCCGAGCACCTCGACGTCATCGACCACTCGCCCCGACAGGCGAATCGACTTGGCATCCGCTGCCACCCGGTTCGCGTCGATGGCGGCGTCGACGATGGCACCGATCTCGACGGTCTCGGGCCTTGCCAGCGGGTCTTCTGCCTGGATGCGCGTGAGATCGATGATCTCCTTGGTCATGGCGCCGAGGCGGTGCGACTCGTGCTGCAGGCGCCGCGTGAAGCTCCGCACCCGCTCGAGGTCGTCGCCGGCGGCCTCGACCGCGTCAGCCAGCAGAGAGATTGCGCCGACCGGCGTCTTCAGCTCGTGCGAGACGTTCGCAATGAAGTCGCGGCGCACGCTGTTCAGCCGCTCCTCTTCGGTGCGGTCGTCGATCAGCAGCAGCAGGTAGCGCACGCCCAGCGGCGCCGCGCGCACGTGCAGCAGCATCTGCGTCGCGTCTGCGAATCGGCCGCGGCTGACCTCGAGGATGCGCGTGAGCGGCTCGCCTGCTTCTCGGGCCTCTTCGGCGATGGTGATGAGGCTCTTGTGCGAGAGCTCCTCCCCCGCCACGAGCCCCAGGCGCAGCGCGCCGGAGGATGCCTCGAGCACGCGGTTCGACCTGTCGAGGATGATGCCGCCGGAATCGAGGGCCATGACGACGTCGACGACTCCCTCGGGAATCCGTTCGACATTCATGGCCAGCACCGAGCGGCTGCTCTTCACGGCGTTGTAGATCACAATGCAGAAGACCGCCGTCACTGCGACTCCGAAACCGAAGGCAATGAGGACGAGGGCGGCAGGATGATCCACGCATCCAGCGTAGTGGTGCGTGCGGCGCACGAGCCCCGAATGGTCTTCTCAGAGCAGTGCGGCTACCCTGGAAGGCCGGAGGGGCACACAGTCGTTACCCTCTCATCACCTGGTGTTCACCCGCGCTTGGAACACTGGGTCAATGTGCGATGATCGCACGCCCCCAGACTAAGGACGGACGAAGTAATGCGTGAAGTCTTCCAGCAAGAGCTTGCCGAGGTTCAGACCCGGCTCGTCTCCATCAGCGAAGCGGTCGAGACCGCAATCAAGCTCTCACACGAGGCGCTCCACAGCAGCGACGTGCAGCTTGCCGAGAAGGTCATCGCCAGCGACGTCAACATCGACGAGCAGGTCGACTCGCTCGACGAGTACAGCATCGACATCATGGCACGGCAGGGGCCGGTCGCTCGCGACCTCCGCATCGTCGTGTCGTCGCTGCGCATCTCGGCCTCGCTCGAGCGCATGGGCGACCTCGCTCGCCACATCGCGACCTTGTCGCGCTACCGATTCCCCGAAGAGGTCGTGCCAGGCACGCTCGCCGAGACCTTCCGCGAGATGGGCCAGCTCGACATCCAGATCGCCGGCCTGCTGGTCGAGCTGCTGAAGACCGAGAGCGTCGACGTCGGCGACCGCATCCGCCAGCTCGACGACGAGGTCGACGCGCTGCACCAGCGCGTGTTCGACGTCGTGCTCTCAGACGACTGGAACGAGCCCTCGACCGTGACGGTCGACATGGTGCTCGGCAGCCGCTACCACGAGCGTTTCGCCGACCACGCCGTCAGCATCGCGAAGAAGATGAACTACCTCGCGACCGGCGAATGGACCGAGGCAGAAGACGACGCCGAGTAAGGCAATGCAAGAGAGGGGGCCGCTTCTGCGGCCCCCTCTCTTCATGTGTTCTGGCTTCTACTGCTCTTCTTTGCTGCCCTGGCTGGCAACGGCTGCGGCGCCGGCTGCGGCTGCCTCTGGGTCGAGGTACTCGCCCTTGCCGATGGCCTCGAGCTGGTCGTTGAGCTTGTACACCAGCGGGATGCCCGTGGGGATGTTGAGCGACGAGATCTCGTCGTCGCCGATGCCCTCGAGGTGCTTGACCAGTGCGCGCAGCGAGTTGCCGTGCGCAGTGACGAGCACCGTCTTGCCTGCGTTGAGGTCGTCTGCGATGGGGCCGTTCCAGTACGGCATGAGGCGGTCGATGACGTTCTTCAGAGCCTCGGTCTTGGGCATCTCGGCGTCGATGCCTGCGTAGCGGGGGTCGCCCGCCTGCGAGTACTCGTTCTCGTCAGAGATCACGGGCGGCGGCACGTCGAACGAGCGACGCCACTCCATGAACTGCTCCTCGCCGTACTGCTCCTGCGTCTCGGCCTTGTTCTTGCCCTGCAGGTCGCCGTAGTGGCGCTCGTTGAGGCGCCAGTCGCGGTGCACCGGAATCCAGGCGCGGTCGGCGGCGTCGAGCGCGATGTTGGCGGTCTGGATCGCGCGAGTGAGCAGCGATGTGTGCAGCACGTCGGGCAGGAGCCCCTTCTCGCGAAGCAGCGCACCTCCCCGCTCGGCTTCGAGAGCGCCGAGGTTCGTGAGGCGGACGTCGACCCAACCGGTGAAGAGGTTGAGCGCATTCCACTCGGACTGGCCATGGCGTAGCAGGATGAGCGTGCGTTCAGTCATGACCTCAGCCTACCTGCGCACGAGCCGCTTTCGCCGATGCGATGATGAGAGCATGGTGAGACCTGTCGGCAGAATCACGCGCGGAACCACCGGCGTCAACAGGCTCCGGCGCGCAGACCGCTGGATCTGCTCGCTGCCTGCCGCCCGCCTCGCAGACGCGCTCGTCGTCGATCTCGGATTCGGCGCATCCGCCACGACGACGCTCGAACTCTTCAGCCGCCTGAACGAGGTGAACCCGACCGCCTCTGTTCTGGGCCTCGAGATCAACCCCGAGCGCGTCGAGCTGGCCCGGGCAGAGTTTCTGGCGGCACTCGAGGCGGATGCGCGGGTGCTGGGTCGCGACGTCGGCGCGGCAACCGCAGACGGGCTGCGAGAGCGCGTGCGGTTCGAGGTCGGCGGCTTCGAGCTTGCGACGCCGCGAAAGCCGGCGGTCGTCAGGGCGATGAACGTGCTGCGCCAGTACGACGAGGGCGAGGTCGCCGATGTCTGGCGTCAGCTCTGCGGGCGACTGGCTCCAGGGGGCATGCTCGTCGAAGGCACGTCGAACGAGATCGGCCGTGTCGCCAGCTGGATCACGCTGTCTGCGGCGGGGCCCGAGACCTTCACGATCGCGCTCAAGGTCGACGAGCTCGGCACCGACCCGATGCCCGCGCCTTCGGTCGTGGCCGAGCGGCTGCCGAAGGCGCTGATCCACCGCAATGTGCCCGGCGAGCGCATTCATGCCGCACTGGCCGACCTCGACGCCGCCTGGGAGGCGTCTGCAGGCTATGCGTCGTTCGGTGCGGCGCAGCGCTGGGCGCAGACCGTTGCCGGCATGCGCTCGGGCGGCTGGCCGGTGCTGCACTGGCGCGAGCGCACGCGACTGGGCGAGCTGACGCTGCCGTGGAGCGCGGTCAGCCCGAAGCAGTGACTAGGGGCGATTCGGCGGACGCTTGACCGCGCCGAGCCGCGGCAGGCGCGGCGGCCGGTTGGCGTGGCCCGCCTCAGGCGGCACCAGCACCTCTTGCGCAGCCGAGATCTCGTGCGTCGCGTCGTCGCCCGCGAGCACCGTCAGCTGGGCGTCGGGTGCGACCGATCGCTTGAGCAGCGCGAGCGCGATGGGGCCGAGCTCGTGGTGATAGGCGGCCGATGTCACGTGACCGGCGGCCTTGTCGCCGACCCGAACCTCTGCGCCAGAGACCGGCATGACCGAGTCAGAGCCGTCGAGGTGCAGCAGCGTCAGCCGACGCGGGGGCGCACCGAGATTGTGCACCTTCGCAACGGTCTCCTGACCGCGGTAGCAGCCCTTCGTGAGGTGCACGGCGGTCGTCAGCCAGTCGAGCTCGTGCGGGATCGCACGGTCGTCGGCGTCGGCCGCAGACGGACGCCCCGCCGCGATGCGCGCCGCATCGTACGCGACCGAGCCGGCCACGGCATCCGTCGGCAG
This sequence comes from Agrococcus casei LMG 22410, assembly GCF_900163565.1. Classification (GTDB taxonomy): domain Bacteria; phylum Actinomycetota; class Actinomycetes; order Actinomycetales; family Microbacteriaceae; genus Agrococcus; species Agrococcus casei. The sequence continues at coordinate 14,670 of NZ_FUHU01000004.1, read as the reverse complement.
TTCAGCGCCAGCGGGAACGATGACCTCGCGCCACGACCACGCTGTGTCGGGCAGGTACGAGCCGTAGCGCACGCCTCCGGGCGCGGCTTCGGGCCAGCCATCGCGCCAGGCGGGGCCATCGGGCGCCTCAAGCGCACCGGAGACCCCGACGACGACGAGGTCGTCGCGCTCGAAGATCTCGACCTGGCGCATGAAGCGCATGCGCAGCAGAAACTCGGCCAGGCTCGCGCGGGCACCGGGATCGACGATGATCCAGAGCGATTCGCCGTCGTCAACGAGCTTCATCGCGTGCTCGATCTTGCCGTTCGGGCTGAGCACGAGGTCTTCTGTGCTGTCTCCGGGCTTCAGATTCAGCTGCTGGGTCGTGATCGAGTCGAGCCAGGTGAGGCGATCGGGGCCCGTCAGCTGCAGCACTTCGCGCGCCACGGGCACGAGTGCACCCCGGTCGAAGGTGCGCTGCTCGCGGATCGGCTGGCCGTAGTGCAGCACGCCGCTGCGCTCATCGGCGACGGCGCCCGGCAGCGAGTCAAGCGTCGTCATCGGATGCGCTTTCTGCAACGCGCGCAAGTCTTGCGGAGGCGTGCGAGGTGAGGGGTGTGCCGAGGGCGACGATGTCCCACGCCCAGAGCAGGTGCCCCTCGACGAGGCCGAGCATGCGCGTGGAGGCGCTGTGCTCTTTGGCGTTCGGCGATCGCATCACGGCGTCGGTCGCGAGGTCGATGCGAGCGCCGGCGGCGGTGCCGAGGTAGAGCTCGCTCACGCCGTTCGGGTGCACGATCGAGGCTTCGATGTCGAACCCGCCGTCTTCGCGGCGCAGCGGCTCGAGGTCGGCGGCAGAGCCGATGGGCGTGCCGTCTGCCGGCAGCATGCCGGGGCCGAGGTCACGCGGGTCTTGCGCGCGCGACAGGCGCCAGAACCCTGATTCGGCGGCAATCGGCGACTCGTCGTCGAGGCGCCACGCGGCAGCCGTGTAACTGAGGAAGCCCAGGCCGTTGTGCGAGAACGACATGCGCTGGCCGAACTCGATCTCGACCGGGTCTGCGCTGGCGCTCGCGTCGCTGGAGGGAAGCGGGTACGAGATGACGCCCGTGCCCTCCCACTCGCCGACAAGCCAGGCCAGCGGCGCGAGTTCGCTGGGCAGCGAGGCGTCGATTGTCAGCACGGCTTAGCGCTGCCCCCGGAAGAGTCCGCGGAGCACCACGACCGCGCTGCCGAGGATGGCGAGCGAGGCAAGGCCCAGCAGGCCGAGGAAGAAGATTTCAAAGGCGATGACGGGGATCTGATCCATGACACCAGTCTAGCAACTGAGCGTCAGCCGCCGATCTGCACCTGCGGCACGGTCAGGAACACCGCAGCCGTCGGAATCGCGAGCACCACGAACGACCCTCCAATGGCCCATCCGAGCCGGGCGACGTGACCGGGGGTCGTGGGCACGGCCAGCTGCAGCATGAACGCCAGCAGCGTCGCGAGGCCGAACGCGATGGGCAGCCAGATGCCGGCCGTCGCCGCCGTGAACACGAGGATGACAACGACCTGGGCGATCGTGAACAGCCACACCGGCACGACGGTCTGCCAGAGCACGCGGCGCGGACCGCTGGCGCCCGCCACGTCGAACGGGCGGTCACCGCTCTCGGGCTTCGGCAACGATTCACTCACGGCTCCATTGTGTCAGCCCTGCGGCCGATCTGCTCGTCGCGGCTAGGCTGAGACGCATGAATGAACAGGCTCCGCACCAGGCAGACCTGCAGCGTCTGCTCGATCTGAATGCCGCCGTCGCAGACCATGACGGCGCCCCTCCGTTCAACGACCAGGCACTGATCGAAGCTCGCCGAGGCGAGCGCACGATGCTCACGACCGAACGCGGCGTCGCACTCGTCGCACCCGCTGGCGAAGCAGAGCTCGCGGTCTGGCCGAACGCGCGCGGCGCAGGCGGCGGGCACAAGCTCGCGAAGCTCGTGGCGCAGCACTTCGAGACGCTGGGCGTCACGGCATGGAGCGTGTGGGCGCATGGCGATCACCCGGCTGCGCGAGCCATCGCCGAGCGCATGTCGATGACCAAGACCCGCGAGCTGCTGCAGCTGCGCGCGCCGGTTCCGGCAGACGCCGAGGTGCCCGAAGAGGTGCGTCCGTTCACCGACGGCGATGCAGAGGCATGGGTCGACGCCAACTCGCGAGCCTTCGCCGGCCACCCCGAGCAGGGTCGGCTCACGCTCGGCGACCTCGCCGACAGGCGCCGCGAGTCTTGGCACAGCGACGACAACCTGCTGCTCCACACGACGGGTGGCGAGATCGACGCGTTCACCTGGCTCAAGCCCCAGCCCGACTACGTCGAGCTGTATGCGGTGGGCGTGGTTCCCGAGGCGCAGGGACGCGGTCTCGGATCGCTCATGATGCGCGCGACATTCGGGCGGATGCGCGAGCTGGGTGCCGAGCTCGCCCACCTGTACGTAGAGGGCGACAACACGCCTGCGCTCGAGCTCTACCGCCGCGGCGGGTTCGAGCGCTGGGCGATCGACGTGCAGTACAGCGTCTGAGCTGAGCCCTGGGCGAGCTGATTCGCAACCTTTCGTTCATGCACCGGTGGCATCATTGACTGCATGACCGACGAACACGGCCCAACCGCTGGCGACGCTGACTTCGCGACGCAGATCGACGACGATCAGAGCGAGCCCGAGTACCACGCCGCCGAAACTGCCGACGGCATGCCGATCGACAGGTTCATCGACCGCGAGCTCAGCTGGCTCGACTTCAACCTGCGCGTGCTCGAGCTCGCAGAGGACGAGCAGGTTCCGCTGCTCGAGCGGGTGAACTTCCTGGCGATCTTCGCGTCGAACCTCGACGAGTTCTTCATGGTTCGCGTCGCCGGCCTCAAGCGCCGCATCGTCACGGGGCTCGCTGTTCCGACGAACGCCGGCGTCGCGCCGCAGGAGCAGTACAGCCGCCTCGTCGCCCGCGCACGCGAGCTGCAGCAGCGTCATGCGCGCTGCTACACCGAGTGGATCGGCCCGGCCCTGCAGAACGAGAACATCTTCCTCGTCGGCTGGAACGAGCTGAGCGACGCCGAGCGCACTGAGCTGACGCAGCGCTTCTATGACGAGATCTTCCCGGTGCTGATGCCGCTTGCAGTCGATCCCGCGCATCCGTTCCCGTACATCTCCGGCCTGTCTCTGAACATCGCCGTGCGCATCCGCAGTCCCCGCTCCGAGACCGAGGAGTTCGCGAGGCTCAAGGTTCCGGCGGTGCTCTCGCGCTTCGTGCCGATCGACGCCAGCGGCTCGACCACGAGGTTCCTGCCCCTCGAAGACCTCATCGCGCACAACCTCGACGAGCTGTTTCCGGGCATGGAAGTCATCGGCCATCACATCTTCAGGGTCACGCGCAACGAAGACTTCATCATCGACGAGGACGAGACCGAGAACCTCATCCAGCAGCTCGAGAAAGAGCTGTCGAGGCGCAAGTTCGGGCCGCCGATCAGGCTCGAGATCGAACACGATGTCGAAGAGGTCGTGCTCGATCTGCTCGTGCGCGAGCTCGGCATCAGCAACGACGAGGTGTATCCCCTCGAAGGCGAGCTCGATCTGACGGGCATGTTCCAGATCTCGAACCTCGACCGGCCCGACCTGCTCTACACGAAGCGCGTGCCGGTCACCGCGGCGCCGCTGCTGCCCAAGGACAACGACGACGGCGACGACATCTTCTCTGCGATCACTCGCAAGGATGTGCTCGTGCACCACCCGTACGAGTCGTTCGCCACGAGTGTGCAGGCGATGCTCGAGCAGGCCGCTGACGACCCGAACGTGCTCGCCATCAAGCAGACGCTCTACCGCACGAGCGGCGACTCCCCCATCGTCGCGTCGCTGATCCGCGCAGCGGCCCAGGGCAAGCAGGTGCTCGCGCTCGTCGAGATCAAGGCGCGCTTCGACGAGACCAACAACATCAACTGGGCGCGAAAGCTCGAGCGTGCCGGCGTGCACGTGGTCTACGGACTCGTCGGCCTCAAGACCCATTGCAAGCTGCTCATGGTCGTGCGACGCGAGCACGGCAAGCTCAAGAACTACTGCCACATCGGCACCGGCAACTACAACCCCAAGACCAGCCGCGTCTACGAGGACTTCGGGCTCTTCACCGACAACGACGACGTCGGCCGCGACATGACGCGCCTGTTCAACGAGCTCTCGGGCTTCGCGATCCAGCGCCACTTCAACCGCCTGCTCGTCGCTCCCCGCTATCTGCGCAAGGGACTCGTCGACCGCATCCAGCGCGAGATCGACAACGCCGAGGCAGGCCAGCCCGCCCGCGTGCGCATGAAGGTCAACTCGATCGTCGACGAGAAGATCATCGACGCGCTGTACCGTGCCTCGCGCGCCGGCGTGCAGGTCGAGGTGTGGGTGCGCGGCATCTCGTCGATCAAGGCGGGCGTGCCCGGCATGAGCGAGAACATCAAGGTGCGCTCTGTGCTGGGTCGCTACCTCGAGCACTCCCGTGTCTTCGCCTTCCTCAATGGCGGCAACGAGGAGATCTTCATCGGCTCGGCCGACATGATGCACCGCAACCTCGACCGCCGCGTCGAGGCGCTGATTCAGCTCACCTCAACGCAGCACATGAGCGACATCACCAGCCTCTTCGACCGTGCCATGAGCGACAGCACTGCGTCATGGCACGCCCAGCCTGACGGCAGCTGGCTCCGACGCGCCTACACTGAGCAGGGCGAGCCGCTGAATGACCTGCAGCGCGATCGCATGATCGAGATCCAGAGAAGAACGAAGGGCCGCAATCGATGAGCAGCAGCCGCGAAGCCGCAGTGCTCGCAGCTGGCGCGGTCATCTGGCGCACTTCCCCCGCCGGGGTCGAAGTGCTGCTGGTAGAGCGCACCAAGCACCGTGACCTGACGGTACCCAAGGGCAAACTCGACCCGGGCGAGACGCTGCCCGAGTGCGCCGTGCGCGAGATGAACGAGGAGACGGGCCTGGCCGTGCGCCTGGGTGCGCCGCTACGCACGATCCAGTACGCGCTTCCTGACGGCCGACGCAAGGTCGTGCGCTACTGGCACGCGGAGGCCAGCGCGGCTGCGATCGCCGCGAGCGACTTCTCGCCGAACGGCGAAGTCAAGGCAGTGCACTGGCTCACGGTCGACGAGGCGAAGGTGAGCTGCACCTACCAAGAGGATGTGCGGCTGCTCGAGTCGTTCGAAGCGATGATCAAGGCGGGCGAGCAGCACACCGTCGCGCTTGTCGCGCTGCGTCACGGCAAGGCCGCCGACCCCTACCGCTGGGAGGGCCCCGACTCGACCCGCGAGCTCACCGACCGCGGCAAGACGCAGGCGAAGCAGATCGCCGGAGGCCTCGCAGCCTTCGGCGTGACTCGTGTGCAGGCATCGACTGCGAAGCGCTGCCTGCAGACGGTGGCGCCGCTGGCCAAGCGCCTCGGCGCAGAGGTGCACTCGTCGAAGCACCTGTCACAGGACTCCTTCACGGGCGACGACGACGGCATCGGCCGCAAGGTCGCCAAAGCGCTCGAGAAGCAGCGCTCGACGGTGTTCTGCTCGCATGCGCCTGTGATTCCGGCGATCGTCGCGTCAATCGCAGAGCAGACGGATGCGCAGATCGACCAGGAGCTGCGTTTTTCGGCACACCTCAGCACGGCAGAGTTCTCTGTCTTCCACGTGACTGTGGGCGCGCATCCGCGACTCGTCGCTTTCGAGACCCACGCTCCCCCCGAACACTGAAGTTGCGAAAAACGCACCGGTTTGACAGTCAAACTGGTGCGTTTTTCGCAACAAACGGGGGTGTGGGAATCAGCCGAAGCGACCCGAGACGTAGTCTTCCGTCGACTTCTCGTTGGGGTTCGAGAACATCTTGGTGGTCTCGTCGTACTCGATGAGCTTGCCGGGCTTGCCGGTGCCTGCGATGTTGAAGAACGCCGTGCTGTCGCTCACACGCGATGCCTGCTGCATGTTGTGCGTCACGATCACGATCGTGTACTCCTGCTTGAGCTCGCCGATGAGGTCTTCGATGGCGAGCGTCGAGATGGGGTCGAGGGCCGAGCAGGGCTCGTCCATCAGCAGCACCTCGGGACTCACTGCGATCGCGCGTGCGATGCAGAGACGCTGCTGCTGGCCGCCTGAGAGGCCGGATCCGGGTAGCTCGAGTCGGTCTTTGACCTCGTTCCAGAGGTTCGCACCGCGCAGGCTCTTCTCGACCAGCGCCTCTGCGTCGCTCTTCGCGATGCGGCGGTTGTTGAGCTTGACGCCTGCGAGCACGTTGTCGCGGATCGACATCGTGGGGAACGGGTTGGGGCGCTGGAACACCATGCCGACCTGACGGCGAACGAGCACCGGGTCGACGCCGTCGCCGTAGAGGTTGTCGCCGTCGAGCAGCACCTGCCCCTTGACGTGCGCACCGGGGATGACCTCGTGCATGCGGTTGAGGGTGCGGATGAATGTCGACTTGCCACAGCCCGAAGGACCGATCAGCGCGGTGACGCTGCGCGGCTCGATGTTCATGGTGACGCCTTCGACGGCGAGGAAGTCGCCGTAGTAGACGTTGAGGTCCTTGGCTTCGATTCGCTTTGACACTGGTGTCTTTCCTTCGTTATCGGCCGGCCTTGGGAGCGAAGATCTTCGCAACCAGTCGGGCAATGAGGTTGAGCACGACGACGATCAGGATCAACGTCAGTGCGCCGGTCCAGGCTCGTTCGTGGGCGGCTGAGACATTCATTCCAGGTGCAATGTACTGGTTGTAGACGTACACCGGAAGGGTCATCATTCGCTCGGAGAAGAGGTTGTAGTTCATCGACGCGGTGAAGCCGGCGATGATGAGCAGCGGGGCCGTCTCGCCAATGACACGGGCGATTGCCAGCGTGACACCGGTTGCGATGCCTGCCAGTGCCGTCGGCAGCACGACCTTGACGATCGTGAGCCACTTCGGCACGCCGAGTGCGTATGAGGCCTCGCGAAGCTCGTTGGGCACAAGCTTCAGCATCTCTTCTGTCGAGCGCACGACGGTCGGGATCATGAGCACGCTGAGTGCGACCGAGCCGCCGATGCCCGAACGGTACCCGGGGTCACTGAAGAGCAGCGAGAACAAGGCGAACGCAAACAGGCCCGTGACGATCGACGGGATTCCGGTCATGATGTCGACCAGCGTCGTGATGCCCTTCGCGACCCAGCCGCGGCCGTACTCGACCAGGTAGATCGCGGTGAAGATGCCGACCGGAACCGAGATCACGGTGGCACCGAGCGTGACGAGCAGGGTTCCGACGAGCGCGTGGATTGCTCCGCCGCCCTCGCCGACCACGTTGCGCATCGACTCCGTGAAGTACTGCACGTCGAATCGCGCCGCGCCTTCGGAGACGACGGTCCACATGAGCGACAGCAGCGGGATGAACGCGAGCAGGAAGGCGCCGGTCACCAGCCCCGTCATGAAGCGGTCCATCGCCTTGCGGCCGCCCTCGACGATGCGAGAGACGACCGGGAGGATGATGAGGAACAGGATGTAGCCGACGATTGCGACGCCAGCCCAGCTGAAGTCAGTCGACGAGGCGACGGCCACGAGCATGAACAGGCCGGCGGCGAGCGCGAACGATGCAGCGAGCGTCACCCACGGGGCCCACTTCGAGAGCTGACCCGCAGTCAGGGTGTTGCGCTTGCTGCCGGTCGCAGCGGTTGCGGTAGTCATTACTTCGCGCCTCCCGTACGGGGGTTGCGGCCGAGCAGCCAGCGGGCCAGACCGTTCACAAGGATGGTGATGATGAACAGCACGAGGCCGGTGGCGATCAGCGCGGAGACCTCATTGCCGTGTGCCTCGGGGAACGAGAGCGCGATGTTCGAGGCGATCGTCGACGGGTTCGTGCCTGACGTCAGGATGAACGAGACCACCAGCGATGGCGAGAGCACCATGGCGATGGCCATGGTCTCGCCGAGCGCGCGACCGAGGCCGAGGATCGACGCCGAGACGATGCCCGATGCGCCGAACGGCAGCACGGCCATCTTGATCATCTCCCAGCGCGTGGCGCCGAGGGCGAGCGACGCCTCTTCGTGCAGTCGCGGGGTCTGCAGGAAGACCTCGCGCGAGAGTGCGGTGATGATCGGCAGGACCATCACTGCGAGCACGATCGAGGCGGTGAGGATGGTGCGGCCGGTTCCGGATGCGGTGCCGGCGAAGAGCGGGATGAATCCGAGGTTGTCGCTCAGCCAGGCGTAGGCGGGCTTCATGAAGCCTGCGAGCACGTTTGCGCCCCAGAGGCCGAAGACCACTGAGGGAACCGCAGCCAGGAGGTCGATGACGAATCCGATCGTCGACGCCAGCTTGCGGGGTGCGAAGTGTGTGATGAAGAGTGCGATGCCGATGGCGACGGGCACGGCCATGATCATGGCGAGGAACGATGCCCAGACGGTGCCGAAGGCGAGAGGGCCGACGTACTCGAGGAAGTTGCTGGTGCCCTTGACGTCGAAGTCGGGGCCGAAGGCCGGAATGGACTGCACGACGAGGAAGATCGCGACCAGCCCCAGCATGACGAGGATGCTGATGCCGGCGAAAGTTGAGATGCCCTGGAAGATGATGTCGGCCGGGCGGCCCTTAGCCCGGAGCTTCGGACTTGCAGCAGCTGGTGCGCTAGACATGGCGTCCTTCGTGGTTCGAGTGGTGTGGGCTATGTGACTCTGGCCGGGACGCGGAGCGCGCCCCGGCCAGAGATCTCACAATGTTCTACTCGACCATACCGGCGATCGACTCCGTGATCTGGTCACGGATCGAAGCCGAGATGGGTGCCGAGCCAGCCTCGTCAGCTGCAGCCTGCTGTCCCTCTTCGCTGATGACGTGCGTCAGGTACGCGTGAACGAGTGCGCCCTTCTCTGCATCTTCGTACGACGAGCAAGCGACGGTGTACGAGACCAGGACGAGCGGGTAGACGCCCGACTCGGTCGTGGTGCGGTCGATCTCGAATGCGAGGTCGCCGTCCTGGCGGCCCTCTTCGATGGTTGCGGTCTCGACGACTGCAGCTGCAGCGTCAGCCGAGAACTCTACGTACTCTTCGCCGACCTTGAGCGCAACGGTGCCGAGCTCGCCAGCACGCGATGCGTCAGCGTAGCCGATGGTGCCCTGGTTGTTAGTCACTGCGTCGATGACGCCCGAGGTCTGCTGAGCGCCCTCGCCGCCCTCGTAGGGGAAGACCTTGTCGGGCTCTGCGTCCCAGGTGTCGGGAGCGACTGCGGACAGGTACTCGGCGAAGTTCTCGGTCGTGCCCGACTCGTCTGAGCGGTGCACAGCGGTGATCGCCTGGTCGGGCAGCTCGACGCCCTCGTTCTGCGAAGCGATTGCCTCGTCGTTCCAGTTGGTGATCTCACCCTTGAAGATGTTTGCGATCGTCTCAGCGTCCATGTTGAGCGAGTCGATGCCTTCGAGGTTGAAGACGACTGCGACCGGCGAGATGTAGACGGGGAGGTTGACGGGGTAGCCGTCTGCAGCGCAGACAGGGCTGGTCGCGTCGGCTTCGAGGACTGCGTCGGAGCCTGCGTAGTCAGCGCCGCCGCCGGTGATTGCCTCGACACCTGCGCCCGAGCCAGCCGGGTCGTAGTTGACGGTCACATCGGGGTTAGCGGTCTGGAATCCAGCGATCCAGACGGTCTGTGCGCCACCCATCGAGGATGCGCCGACGCCGTTCAGCGTGCCGGAGATCGACGAGGTCTCGCCGCCGGTGGTGTCTTCGGATTCGTCAGCGGGTGCCTCGTTCGAGGCGCAGGAGCTGAGCAGGAGTGCGCCAGCTGCAGCGAGTGCTGCAACACGGCCAAGCTTCGTGAACTTCACGGTGTTCCTTTCGGAAATTCGGTTATGGAGAAGGCTCTCCATCTGTCTGGCGCGACGAACGCACCGACGAACACGTTAAGCGTGCCGAGTAGACAGATTCCACACCCTAGGTGAACGGTAGGTGAACGCATATGGACAGTTGTCCTCAAACCCGCGAAAAGCCTCGAAGACGAGAGAAGCCTGGCCGCGGAACGCCTCTCGGCGGAAGGCCGCTCGCAGCGGCGAATATTGGAGCCCGGGGTTCGCGGCCAGGCACCGACAATTGTAAAGCAGACGCCGGTTTCACACCAACGCGTCGGCGCGCCACAGCACAGCGCAGCGCTCGAGATCGACCGCGATGGCTGCGAGTCTCGAGGCCTTGCGGGTCAGAGCGGATGCGCGCTCGTCGCTGAGCGCATCCGTCTCGTCTGCCGTCTCTACAGACCCTGCAGCCACGACTCTGCAGAATGCCGCCGCCCGCTCGAGCGCCATGGCGAAATCACCGGTGAACACGCCTCTGAGGATGGCGTTGCTGAGGTCGCGGATCTGCTCGGGGCCGGTCGGCGGAGCGGCGCCGGCGATGACGGGAGCAGAGGTCTGCAGCGACTCCGCACCGAGGGCGAAGAGCCTCGCGGTCTCGTCGGCGCGCTGCACGACCATCGTGTGCACGAGGTGCACCCGCCAGAGGGCACCGGGCAGCGTGTGCGCCCGCGCCTGCGACCACAGCTCAGCGACCGAGTCGATGCCGTCCTCGCGGGCGAGCGCCTGAAGGCGAAGGAGCACCTGCTCTGTCTCGGCGCTCGACTCGCTCTCGCGCACCCGCGTCAGCAGCGCATCCGCCGTGTCGTGTGCGAGCTGTGTGCGGAGCGCCGGGTCAACGTCGCCGACGAACTGGTCGAACCACTCCGAGGCATAGCGAGCAGGCCTTGCGTGCTCTGCCATCTTGCCCCCTCAGAAACCCGGTCGCCGCGACGCTCTGCCGCGGCTCGCACCCGAGGGTACGCGCATTCGCAGCGGGCCGCACACGGGTAGAATGGCCACAGCACGCCGAGGTCGCAGTTCGCACTCGCTCCCACTCGACAGACGTTCGACAGACAGGACTCCACAGCCCGTGTCTTGGTTCACCAGCTTTCTTCGCGGAGGCGCGGTCGGCACGACCGAAGCGCTTCCCGGCATCAGCGGCGGCACCGTCGCCCTCATCGTTCGCCTCTACGACGACCTGATCCAGGGGGCCGGGCACGTCTTCGGCGGCATCCGCCTGACCGTGGCAGACGGCATTCGAGGTCGCGGAACAGCCCGCGCGCAGACCCGCTTCGCCAAAGTGAACTGGCCCGTGATGGTGCCTGCGCTGATCGGCATGGCGGTGTTTCTCGGCATCGCGATCGTGCTGATCGAGCCGATCGTGACCAGCCACACCCAGATCGTCTACGCGATCTTCTTCGGGCTCGTGCTGGGCAGTCTGCCGGTGCCGTACCAGGAGTCGAAGAGCCGATGGCGGATGCGCGACTACGGTCTCGCAGTCGTCGCTGCGGCGGCCGCGTTCTTCGTGATGGGGCTCCCGCAGACACAGTTCGAGCCGCACCTCTGGGTGGTGTTCTTCGGTGCAGCCGTGGCGATCTGTGCCCTGGTGATTCCGGGACTCTCAGGCTCGTTCATCCTGCTCACGTTGGGTCTCTACGAGCCGACGCTCTCAGCCGTGAAGTCGCTCGACTTCGTCTACATCGCGTCGTTCATGGCCGGCGCCGCCGTGGGGCTCGCGTCGTTCGTGAAGATGCTGCAGCATCTGCTGACGAACCACCGCCACGTGACGCTCGTGGTGCTGACCGGGCTCATGGCTGGGTCGCTTCGTGCGCTCTGGCCTTGGGGTCCGGCCGCGACCGAGAACGGCGGAGCAGACTCGCCTCTGTGGGTCATCGTCGCGATGATCGCGGGCTTCGTTGCAGTAACGGCGCTGCTGCTCTGGGAACGGCGCCAGGTCGGCGCGCGTCCGCTGCAGGACTGACGTTCTCGAACACCCGCTCGATTCGGTACGCTAGACCAGTTGGGGCCTTTAGCTCAGTCGGTAGAGCAGTGGACTTTTAATCCATTGGTCGCGGGTTCGAGCCCCGCAGGGCCCACCAGAAGGTCGTTGTTCAAACCGGCGACATTACCGGTTTGAGACCTCGACTCAGCGGCCCGTCCCTCGTGGCGGGCCGCTATCGTCTGCACTCCCGGGTCGAAGAACGCGTTGAACGGTTCTCCCGGTTCACCGGTGACGGTGCCTTCTTCACTGAGGTAGAGCTTGTCGAAGAATGCCTGGTTGGCGATACGCCGCAGCGAGTCATCGATGCTCATGTACAGCTTGTGGCAGTCCTTGGCCAGTGCGAGACAGTCATCAAGGTGGGCACTTGCCAGTTCGTACTCCATGTCACCGGCTTCGATCTGTGCTTCGAGGAACGCGAGCCGTCTGCCGATGCGATCCTGCTCCGACTTGAGCAGATCGAGCGGCACCGCTCCTGCATAGTGGGCTTGCAAAAGTTTGGAACGCTCTGCCTGGAGATCGTCGCGTTCTAGCACGTGAGCGTTGCGTTCCTGCTTCACCGTGGCGTGGAGCTGTGAGAATTGCGCCGTGATGAGGTTACGCAGTGCCTGGATGGTGTGTTCAGGGATTTGGATGCGCCGGTAGTAGTCTTCGACCGCGGCTTCAACATCAGGCACATACATTGCTTTGCGTTCACAGTTGGTGCGTTTGGCGTGACGACCGGCACAGATGAAGTACGGGTAGATGACGCCACGGCGGCTCTTGGCGTTGGTGACCATGAGTCGGGAGCCGCACTCGCCACAGAACACGGTGCCTTTGAGGTAGTGATCGTGGGTTTGGGTTTTTTCACCGGATACTTGCTTCGCACCGAGCACTGATTGGACTCGGTACCAGACTTCGGGGCCGACGAGTGGTTCGTGGATGCCGTCATAGGTGGCACCACGAAACGACACGCTGCCCTTGTAGTACGGGTTGGAGAGCATTTTCTGCACCGTCGATAGCGCGGGTGGCCGTGCTGGTCGTTTCGGCGTGGGCGGTGTGGTGAGGCCCCGGTCGATGAGGGCTTCGCGGAGCATTGCAGTTGAGTAGTTGCCCGTCGCGTATGCCTCGAATGCCCACTTCACGATCTCCGCACGCGTGGGGTCAGGTTCAACGATGCGCAGCTCGCGGCCAAGTTCATCGCGCGTGGTCACGTTGAGATATCCAATGGGCGCTTTTCCGTTGGTGCCACCCGTCATCGCTTTTTGGCTCATGCCCTTAGAGACTTCGTTGGCGAGGTTGCGGGAGTAGAACTCGGCGATGGTGGACATAATGCCGTGGAGCAGCATCCCCGAGGGAGTCTCGTCAATGTTCTCTGTTGCCGAGACCAGCATGACCCCGGCGTCTTTGAGTGCGACATGGATCGCGACATCATCGGCTCGGTTACGTGCGAGGCGGTCAACCTTGTGCACGATGCAGTAGGCCACATGGTTGGTTTTGACGTACTCGATCATGCGCATGAGTTCAGGGCGGTCGGCCTTCCGGGCTGATTCACCGGCGTCGACGAACTCTTCGACCACGATCGCGCCGAGGTCGCGGGCTTTGCGCAGATTCGCTTCGCGTTGAGCGGGAATAGAGAAGCCTTCGTCACGACCTCCGCGTTCAGCTTGCTCTTTCGTTGAGACTCGTAGGTATGAGACTGCGATGGCGGTGGTTGCACCGAGGTGCGTGAAGTCGGTGGCGGCAGATTGCTGTGTGGTGCTCACGGGTTGTGTTTCCTCTCCCCATAGGTGGGGCCAACACGAGCAGCCTGTACCGCTCGTGCGGTGCGACTCTTAAAAGGAAACAAGACCTGGACGACTCTCTGCGGAGCCAGCCAGGTAAGCCACGATGGGCCAAACAGGACTGCGCACCGCGGCCAAGCCGAAGGCTTGACCGCTAGCTTCTTACGTCTCTAGATTCTATCTCACCGGGCTGACAGCCCCCAGGTGCACCGCCCGAACCCTCGTGACCGGTGCGGGGTTGCTCGGTGCGAGCGAGAGCCATTCCGATAAAGACTTGGGCAAGGCGTTGAAGGTCCGGGGTTTCCCGAAGCTCGGCATGCACTTCATAATCTCGCATTCGGGCAGGGAGGCGCGGATCGGGGGCACTCATGATACTTCCCCGGTTTCAGCGTCGAGGGTTCGGTAGAACTCATCCTCTTGTGCACGCCGAACGTTCACTTCAGCCAGCACAAAATCCGTGAACTCGTCATCGCGATCTTCGATGACAATGTCTTCGACTTGCGGTGCCGGTTCTTCACCAGGCCAGGTCGTCTGCCGTGTCGGGCGGTCTCGGTCGAGGCGTGTGCCGGAGGCTGCGACCCAGTCGCGGAGGCGTTGTCGAGCGTCCACGAAATCACGGTGCCATCCCAGTGGTGCAGATCCGTTTTGTTCTGGGTCGTAGGCACAGAGCCAGTGCAGGTGTAGTGCGGACAGTTCCCACACCAGTTCGGGGTGGTGGTGCCAGAACGGCGGGATCACGCTTGCCGGGAGCCCATAGGTTTTACGGAGCCAGTCAACCCATCGGTTGAGTTCAAGCCACTCGGCCTCCAGATCGTCAGCACTCAGGAGATTCCAGTTCACTGGGTGTGGGGGCTCTGAGGGAGCATCAAAACTGTCTTCCCCGAGAGCACCAACGTCGATCTCGTCAGGTTCAATGTTGTAGTCGCTCATGTTCGTCGCCTCAGATCCCCATACCGGGGGGTCTGCTGAAGGTTCGGTTGAGTCTATGACCGCATGATTTCTGACTGGGGTCGTGCTGGAAGGATGGCAATCGTGCCGAAGATCTATTCCGATGAGTTCAAGCGGGATGCTGTTGCGATGGTCGCTGCTGGCTCTTCGCAGAGGA
>NZ_FUHU01000018.1 GCF_900163565.1 Agrococcus casei LMG 22410 | reverse complement strand
CGCGCAAGTGCTTTCGCGGCATATCCTCGCTCGCTGCGCTCGCTCCGGTATTCCACGGTCACTTGCACTCCGGCATCGCTCTCTGCGAAAGGCGTAAACGCCTTCAAGGCAAAAAACGAGAGGGAGAGAGACCGATGCCCGAAATGCACATCAGCGCCGAGGCGATCCATGCTCGATGCGGTAACCCCGTGACGTTCGACCGCGAACACATCAGCGAGGGCGACACCGAGACATTCCCCATCGAGCAGCACGGCCTCTACTACGTTGCCGCGTGCCTCACCTGTGACGAAGACCTCTTCGAGCACGAAGTGATCCGCGCCAAATAGACCTATTAGACCCAAAGGAGATAAGAACATGGCAACCATCTATATCTGCAAGAGCTGCGCCGGACTGGCACCCGTTGGAATCGGCTACGCGGCCGAGGGCACCGCCGCCGAGGCGCAGCAGTGCGCCGAGCGGATCGCGTGCGAGTGCGGCCAGAGCCGAACCGCGAACGCTTGGGCCGTGCTCAACTGCCCATGCACGCGCATTCTTGGCCTGTACTCGACCGAGGAAGCAGCGACGGCCGCCGCCGAATGGTTCGGCTCGTGCAGCTTCGCCTACCGACTGGACGACGCCGAGCGTGACCGGCTCATCGCCGCCTAAATAGACCTATAAACCCTATAAGACCTAACGAAAGGTAAGACCATGAAGCCCACCCGAGTTATCCCGTTCGACACCGCACACATCGCCGGAGCTGACGAGTTCCACCGCTCGACCGCCGAACAGTTCCGCCAGGCAATCGGCCCCGGCGTGTTTATGTCGCTTGGTGCAAGCCAGCTCGCAGCAGTGCCCGGCCGCTACGACCGCGGCGGCCTACTGTTCACCGCCCGCATCCTTCCATTCACGCGAACCGGCGACCGCTACGCGGCCGCTCGCAACATGGCCGTGCTCGTGAGTACGACCCCGCTCGATGAAATCGAAATCGAGGTGCGCGAGTACGCCCGCGGCATCGAGCACGCGAAGATCGAAGGCGTCTACATTGACCAGCTCGCCCGCGTCCTGCTCGCCCTGGACTACGACGGCACCGAGGCACTGAACCCCCGCTACTGGCAGCAATAGACCTATAAGGGCTATTAGAGCCAGTCGCAGCCCGCCGCCAGCTCGGCGGCGGGCGAAGGGGTCACCCCCTCGCGCTCCCCCCGCCGGTCGCATCCGCGACCGGGGCCGCCGACAGAGGGCGGCCATGCGTCGGCCGCTGCGCGGCCGCCCTCATTTCAGCTATCGCATTTTCTTGCCGTGAAGCCTTCGGCAGCATACGTTCGCTCCACCTATGCGCAAGTGCTTTCGCGGCATATCCTCGCTCGCTGCGCTCGCTCCGGTATTCCACGGTCACTTGCACTCCGGCTGCGCTCTCTGCGCGGCACATTCGTGCCTTCACGGCAAAAAAACGTGAGGGGTAGTTGGTAGTCCGAGACACCGGGAGGTTCATCATGGCACGCACGATCAAGACCCAGAAGACCGCAGAGCAGCGCCGCGCCGAGGCCGACGCCCTGCACGAGTCCATCGCTCAGCAGGTAGAGCAGCTGCGCGACTCCGACGCCTGGCAGCGATTCCTCGACTTCGCCCGTTCGTTTCACTCCTACAGCTTGAACAATGTGCTGTTGATCCTCTCGCAGATGCCGACCGCGACCCGCGTAGCCGGGTTCCGCAAGTGGCAGCAGCTCGGCCGCCAGGTGCGCAAGGGAGAGCGCAGCCTGAAAATCTTCGGGTTCCGTGAGCGTAAGGCCAAGGCCGACGAAGAGAACGAAGACGGCACGCTCGACCAGCTCGACACAGGCGAGCGCGTCGTGCGCTACTTCCCGATGCTCAGCGTGTTCGACATGAGCCAGACCGACCCCACCGACGAATGGATCGACCCGAACCCCGCGCAGCGGCTCGACGGAAACGACGAGGCCGGAATCTACGCCGCCACCGCCGACTACCTCACCGCCCAGGGCTGGACAGTCACCCGTGAGACGATCCCCGGCGAAACCAACGGATACACCACGACAGACGGCACCAAGCGCGTAGTCGTAGACGCAGCGCTCAGCGACGCGCAGGCCGCTAAGACGATCCTGCACGAGGCCGCGCACGTCATCCTGCACAGCTCGGAGGATCACGCCGAGTACGTCGCGCACCGAGGCTTGAAAGAGTGCGAGGCGGAAAGCGTCGCCTACATCGTCGCCGGGATCATCGGCCTTGACACGAGCGCCTACAGCGTCGGCTACGTGGCCGGATGGATCGGAGACGACACCGACACCATCAAGCAGACCGCCGCAAACGTGCTGCGCGCTGCGCACACCATCGCAGACGCGATCACCGAGGCCGACGAAGAGCAGGAAGCCAAGGCCGCCTAAATAGGCCTATAAGACCTATAAGGGATGCCCGAGCAGCCCGCCGCCAGCCAGGCGGCGGGCGAGGGGGTGCCCTCGCGCTCCCCACCACATCGACGGCCGCAAGCGGCCGCAGGGCTTGAACGCTTCGCGTTTCTTGCCGTGAAGCCTGGCGGCACACTACATTCGCTCCACCTACGCGCAAGTGCTTTCGCGGCATATCCTCGCTCGCTGCGCTCGCTCCGGTATTCCACGGTCACTTGCACTCCGGCATCGCTCATTACGAAGGCGTAAACGCCTTCACGGCAAAAAAACGAGAGGGAGAGAGACACCATGCAGAGCATCAGCACCATCACGACCATCGTTCCCATCGTGGATGACACCGAGATTCCGCGACAGCTTCGCAAGCTCGCAGAGCGCGACGAAGACCTGATGAGCTACGCCCGCAGCGGCTACCGGCTCGCAAGCACCGTGGCGATCACCGGCCCTGAGTTCGTCACGTTCGTAGACACGCTGACCCGTGACCCCGAGCACAGCTAAATAGACCTATTAGACCCAAAGGAGATAAAAGTATGTTCAAGTTCCGCTCGCAGCTCACTGCCGCCCAATGGGCGACGATCCGCGACCTATGCCTGCACGAGCGGCAGCGCCCAGCAGCGCAGCGGCAGGCATTCGGCAGCATTGAAATCATCGTCATCGAGGACGACTTGACCGTGGAGAGCATCACCGTGCACCCGGACGGCCGCGCCGAGAAGTCGGTACTCAACGGCATTGGGGAGGGCTGGACAGAAAGTCAGCTCGATCAGTCCGAAATGGAGTGGATCGAAACCTAGACACCATTAGACCTATTAGGTACAATAGACCTATAAACCCCATAACCCCGAAACCGAACCGAGAGGTTGCACCCATGACCATCACCGCCGAGCACCTGACCATCACTCTCGAAGACGGCCGCGAGCTGACCGGCCGAACCCCCGTCGAGCTGGCGCACAAGTGGGCAGAGACCGAGCACGGCGAAGAGTGGCAGCAGCTCAGCGCCGCAAAGCAGAGCATCGAAATCACCGCGGCGCTCGATGCGCTCAACAGGGCAGCGCAGGAGTGCAGCGAATGAGTGCCCGCCGCCCGCGGCCGTTCGGCCGCGGGCACCAGGCGGCAGCGCCTAAGCGCTGCACCGGCCGCATCCGCGACCGGTGCAGCCGACAGAGGGCGGCCATGCGTCGGCCGCTGCGCGGCCGCCCCTCTTTCAAATCGTATTTTGCCGTGAAGCCTGCGGCATTCTACGTTCGCTCCACCTACACGCAAGTGCTTTCGCGGCATATCCTCGCGTCTCTCGCTGGCGCTCGGCCGCTCCGGTATTCCACGGTCACTTGCCCTCCGGCTGCGCTCGCTACGAAGGCACATGGTGCCTTCACGGCAAAAAAACGTGGGGGGAGTGTCAGAGGGAACCGAGGCACTGGGCAGGAAAGGAACCGATCATGAGCTTTACAGTCACCGTCTACAGCAAGCCGAGCTGCGTGCAGTGCAACGCGACCTATCGGGCGCTCGATAACAAGGGCATCAACTACCAGGTGATCGACGTGACCGCCGACGATGCGGCCGCCGAGTACGTCAAGGGGCTGGGCTACATGCAGGCACCCGTCGTCGTCACCGATGACGAGCACTGGTCAGGCTTTCGCCCCGACAAGATCGAAGCGCTCTCGCAGCGACTCACTGACACCGCGGAATAGACCCATAAGACCCATAAGGGGGAAATATCATGCTGACCAAAGAAGAGCGCGCCGCGTGGATCGCGAAGCGCGAGGCCGAGCACCAGAAGATCAAAGACCGCATCCGTGCAGCCGGGATCAAGTACCCGCTGGGCTGGGATGAAATGGGATCGAGTGAGAAAGATATGTGGGAAGACCGCATGATCCGCTCTATCGACCGGCTCGAAGGGAAGAGCAAGTGAGGGCGGGCGCGCTGCGCACGATCCTTGCAGGTGTGCTCGCAATCGCAAGTGCCACCGGCCTACAGAGCTGCACCGAGACGAGCGCGGCCGACGCCGAGCTGCTGCCCGCTGAGAGCGCACAAGTGATCGCCGTAGTGGACGGCGACACCATCGACGTGCAGACGGCCGGGGGAGAGGCGCGCGTGCGCCTCATCGGCCTCGATACACCCGAAATCAACCGTGACGGCGGGCAGGATGACTGCTACGCGCAAGAGGCGCGCGACGAGCTGAACACAATGGTCTACGGGCAGGCGGTCGAGCTGCGCGCCGATCCTACTCAGGATGACACCGACCGCTACGGGCGACTGCTGCGCCACGTCTACATCGACGGGCAGAGCGCAGCCGTCGTGCTGCTCGAAGCAGGAGCCGCGCACGAGTACACCTACGATGCGCCCTACATCGGCCAGGCCGAGCACCGCGACGCAGAGCGCGCAGCGCAGGCCGACGCGCTGGGAATGTGGGGGAGCTGCACCGGGTAATCTGCCGAAACCATAGACACGACTAGACCTATTAGGTACAATAGACCTATAAACCCCATAATCCCGAATACCGAACCGAGAGGAAAGATCATGACCACCTTCATCAGCTTCACCGGGAACCTGGCCAAGGCACCCGAGCTGCGCACCGACAAGAACGGCCGCCCCTACACCTTCGCTCGCGTCATCCGCACGGATCGCGTGAACAAGGGCGGTGAGTTCGAGGACGGCGGCACCGAGGGTTACGACGTTGCAGTCTGGGGAGCCGACGCCGAGGCGCTGTGCGACCTCGCTGAGCGTTGCGGGAACGTGCGCGTGAACGTCGCGGGCGAAGAGCTGCTGGACACCTACACGAACGACGAGGGCAACACCCGCACCGTTCGCAAGGTGCTCGATGCAGAAGTGACCGTGAGCCTTCGCGGGCAGACCGTCACCGTCGAGCGCCGGAACTAGACCGCCGAGATAGTGGGCTGCCAAGGTGCAGCCCACTATCTGCCCCCAATAGGGGTATTAGTACCATTAGACCTGAAAGAAGGGCACCATGATTCTTGCGTATTGCAACCAGAAGGGCGGAGTGGGGAAGTCCACCACCGTCTACCACCACGCCCGCGCCGCGATCCTCGACGGACAGCGCGTGCTTGTGATCGACGCCGACCCGCAGGGGAACATCACCAGCGTTCTCACCGAAGACATGCAAGAGGGCGACGTCGGAGTGGCAGACGCGCTCAGCAGCCGCAGCGAAGACACGCTGGCCGACGTGCTCGTGCCCGGTATCTGGGAAGGCCTCACAGTCGCGCCGACCGTGGGCGACAACCTGGCCGACGTGCGAAACGAACTCGTTATCTCATCGGAGCCAGGCCGCGAATCGCGGCTGCGCGCGCAGCTCGCCGCGATCCAGGCCGAATATGACCTGGTGCTCATCGACTGTGGCCCCGCTATCGACCCGCTAACGATCAGCGCACTCACGGCCGCCGAGGCAGTCGTGATCGTCTCACAGTCGAAGCTGTGGAGCGTCAACGGCCTCGCGAAGCTCATGACCACCGTGAGTCAGGTGCGCGAGCACTATAACCCGCAGCTCACGGTCGCCGGTCTGGTGCTCAACGCGCACGAGGCGCACACACTCGCAGGAGGCTACTGGGCCGACGAGCTGACGGCGGCCGCCGAGGCCGCACAGCTCCCGATTCTTACCCCACCCGTGCCGAAGCGGCAGGCAATCGCAGATGCCACCGAGACGGCCCGCGGCTTGGACGAAGGCGACGCGCAGGCGCGCGACCTCGCCGCGATCTACGCCGCACACATCGACCAGCTCATGAAGGGAACTGCTCATGTCTAAGAAACCCGAACGCCGACGCTCACAACTCGGCGGCCTGTCGCCCGTAGCGCCGATGAGCGGCCGCGTTGAGACGGCACAGCCGGCCCCTGAGAGAACAGCACCCGCAGCGGCCGCGCCCGCTGCGCCAAAGCGCACCGTGGCGGCCGCCAGCTCGAAGCCTGGCACCCGCACGAAGATGGGCTATTACGCGGCCCCGGAGGATAGCGAACGCATCCGTGCAGCGTTCATTGCAGCGAGGAACGCAGGGCGGCCGTATCGGTCACTCTCTGACTTCCAGCTCGAAGCAATTCTCGACAAGGTAGTGCAGCTCGAAGCCGAGCTGAACGGCGGCCGACCGTTCGAGGGCGCACCCGCGCACAGCCTGTCACCCGGCCGCCCGATGGAGTAGGGGAGTAACCACAATGGCAATCAACGAGGAACAGCGGCAGCTCGAAATCGCCGCCGAGGTCGAAGAGCTGGCGCGTGCGCTCGCGCACTCAACCCGTGACGTACCGCACCCGCGCGACTCATACCGGCTGCTCGGTGAGCTGGGCGCGACTATCGACCACCTGGCGCAGGTGATCGACCAGCTCGGCAAGTGGCACAGCCGCACCGAGGACGGCACGCACTACGACGGCGAAGACGGCGACGGCACCGGCAGCGCCCGTGCGGCCGCTGACGAGCTGACCACCGCAGCAAACATGCTCAGGCTGGCATCGAGTCACGTTCACCGGGCACACGGCCATAACGGCGTCGTGCGTTGGTATCAGGAGCCGCAGGAGAGCTGATGAGCGCGCTACAGATCATCGGCTCTGTTGCAAAGATTGGCGGCAGTCAGAGGTAGGCTGTCGCTCTGCGCCGATCAGGCGGCTGCTGCGAAATGGTGGTTGAGCATGCCCATGGCCTCCGTCAGCGCCGAGGGCCCAATGCCAAAAGCTCTCTCCACAAGGCGCACCTCGCCCCTGATGCCGGGCTGCAGGCACCAGGGGCGAGCCTGTCCTTTGCGCAGGGCTCGCATGACTTCGAATCCCTTGATCGTGGCATAGGCCGTGGGGATCGATTTGAAACCGCGCACCGGCTTGATCAGTATCTTGAGCTTTCCGTGATCGGCCTCGATCACGTTATTGAGATACTTCACCTGCCGGTGGGCCGTCTCCCGGTCCAGCTTTCCTTCGCGCTTCAATTCGGTGATCGCTGCACCATAGCTCGGCGCTTTGTCGGTATTGAGCGTGGCAGGCTTTTCCCAGTGCTTCAGGCCTCGCAGGGCCTTGCCCAGGAACCGCTTCGCTGCCTTGGCGCTGCGGGTCGGCGACAGGTAGAAATCGATCGTGTCGCCCCGCTTGTCGACTGCCCGGTACAGGTAGGTCCACTTGCCCCGCACCTTGACGTAGGTTTCATCCAGGCGCCAGCTCGGATCAAAGCCACGCCGCCAGAACCAGCGCAGCCGCTTCTCCATCTCCGGGGCGTAGCACTGGACCCAGCGATAGATCGTCGTATGGTCGACCGAAATGCCGCGTTCCGCCAGCATTTCCTCAAGGTCGCGATAGCTGATCGGATAGCGACAATACCAGCGCACCGCCCACAGGATCACATCACCCTGGAAATGGCGCCACTTGAAATCCGTCATCGTTCCGTCCGTCCAATCTCCGCCAAGCATGCTCAAGCTTCACGATTTTTGCAACAGAGCCGCTACTACCAAGGCCCCGTCGTGCTGTTCTTGCACCCCACGCACCAGGCCCTCGTCGACGAGCTGCGCGCCGAATCTCGCTGACACTGACGGACCGACGCGATCTTTCCAACTATTGCTTACGTCGTTGGAGATTCCGATGGCCGTCTATCAAGGCGTAAGTAGGTGATTTCGTTGAGTTCAGGCGCGGGCGATCTGTTGGATGACTTGGATGGCTACGGCGACGACGAGGGCGTTGTAGAAGAAGCTCACGATGCTGTGTGTGAGGACAAGCCACCGCATCCGCACGGTGGCCACGGTGGCGTCGGATGTCGCGAACGATGTGCCGATCGTGAACGCGAAGTACAGGAAGTCCGCCAGGCCGGGATGTGTCGTGCGGGGGAATTCGAGCGCGGGATGCTCGGGGTCGCGGTGTTGGAGTGTTTCGTAGACCTGGGCGAAGCCGGTGTGGAGCAGGTGCCAGGACAAGATGATGCCGATCGCGGCCGCCACTCCGAGGAATACCGTTTCCCCTCGGGGAGCTTCGGCGGGAACGCGGATTGTGATCGCGAGAACGGCTGCGTTCACCCCGACGAGACTGGCCATGAGCGGTAGCACCCACGACAGTGTGTCTAGGGTTCCCGATCGGCGGCTTCCGTGTCGGCCGGTGATGCTGCGTCGCCAGGTGAGGACTGACCCGGTGAGGAGATATGCCGTCGCTAGTGCTTCCCACACGATCAGCACGACCACGCTTCCGGAGAGCACGTACCCCACTGCCACGAGCACGGTCACGAGTTCTGCAGCAGTGACGAGGTAGTCGGCCCAGCGGTGCGTTCCCTCGCGTGGGGGGCGCTCTACGTCCATGATCGCTTCCCCTTAAGATACGCCAGTCTCAGCAACCCTACAGCTTGGTTACCTTCCGGATGGTAACCTGCTGGCATGGGAAATGAGACACCGCATTCGATCATCGCCGCGGCCTTCGCGCAGCTGGAAGAGGGCGGGTCGGTGTCGTTGGATTCGGTCGCCCGCGCGGTCGGGTTGACGAAGCCCGGAGTGATGTATCACTACCCCACTAAGGAAGCCCTCATGCTCGCGCTGGTCGATTCGGTCCTGGACCGATGGGAGAGCGAGCTCACCGCCCGACTCGGGGTGACTTCGTCCCAGGCGGGACCCCATGAACGGATCCGCGCCTACCTGGACTGGTCTCTTTCCGGAGAGTTCAGCGAAACAGACCTGGTCGCGATGAGTGACCCGAAACTACGCCGCACCCTCACCCACCGGTGGACGGAGCGCCTCGCACCCTGGCTGACACTGCCGACCGATCTAGCCCCCGACGTGCGGGCGCGACTGATCGCCGCACGACTCCTCGCCGATGGCGGATGGCTCGCCGACGCCACCAACTTCTTTCCCCCCACACCCGATGAACGGGCCCGCGTTCACCTCCTCGCCCACAACCTGATTAAGGACTAGCAAATGAAGAAATGGCTCCTGCTCGCTGGAGCGATCGTCAGCGAGGTCACGGCCTCGCTCGCCCTCCAAGCCGCTCAAGACCACCCCGCCTGGTACGTCGTCGTCGGCGTCGGCTTCGTCGCCGCCTTCAGCCTCCTCGGCCTCGTCCTCCGCCAGGGAATGGCACTCGGTGTGGCCTACGGCATCTGGGGTGCGATGGGTGTGGCGCTGACCGCTATCTTCGCCGCGATCATCTTCGGCCAACCCCTCACCCTGATCATGATCCTTGGCCTGGTCCTCATCATCGGCGGCGTCCTCACCGTCGAAATGGGCTCCCAAGCTGCGATCCGCAAGCGGGAGGCGAACGCCTGATGGTCTGGCTCTTCCTCATCATCGCCATCATCCTCGAAGTCGGCGCCGCACTGTCCCTGCGGGTGGCCACGAATGGCAAGAAGCTGTTCTTCATCGCCGTGGTCATCGGGTACCTCGGTGCGTTCTTCTTCCTCACACAGGTCCTCTCGCTGGGCCTTGGCATCGGTGTCGCCTACGGAATCTGGGCCGCGTCCGGCGTTGCGCTCACCGCGGTGGCCAGCAAGTTCCTGTTCAACGAGCCCTTCACCTGGGTGATGGCCGCCGGTATCGCGCTCATCATCGGCGGTGTCCTCCTGGTCGAGCTCGGTGCTGCCCACTAACCGGCCGAGCGCCGCCGTCCGACGGGCGTCCACAAATAGGATGCACGTTCGCCGCTTCCCCGCGAGCCTCGGCTCCCGCGGAGGCGGGAGGGGTGCGTTGTCCTCCGCTGGGCTTGCTGCGCATCCGTTCAGGTATGCGCTTATCGCCACCCTCGGCGTCGGGTGTGGGATGGCGATCCTGGCCGCGATCGGCGCCCTGGGAACCGTCCTCGTGTACATCGGACTAGCGTTCTTCCTGGCCATCGCCGCGGAACCGCTCCTCAGCTACGCGCAGCAGCGAAGAATGCCTCGGTGGGCGGCAGTTCTCACTATCGCCTTCATTCTCCTCGTCGGCACCGCGTTCCTCATCACTGTGATCCTTCCAGCAGTGTCCGAACAGGTCACGGCCGTCGCTAACCAGGCCTTTACGCTCGTGTCGGCGATCCCGGATCAGCCGTGGTTCCTCTGGCTGATCGGCATGATCGGGGATGGTCTGGACGTGAACAATCTGCTGGCGAACGCGACTGCTTTCCTCGCGAATCCAGATCAGCTCTTGAAACTCTCTGGTGGTCTGCTAGAGGTTGGCACCGGCATCATCGACGCCATCACTGGTGTGATCATCGTGACCGTTTTGACGATCTACCTCGCTCTCACCATGCCGGCCATCAAGGCGAAGGCGTACGAGCTGGTCGCGTACCGCGCCCGCCACCGAGTGAAGTCGATCGCGGAGGAAATTCTGCAGTCTGTTGGTCGTTTCGTCGGGGGACAGATCGTCCTCGCGTTCGTCAATGCGCTCGTAACGTTCATCGTGACCTCCGCGGCGGGAAGCCCAGCTCCTGCCCTCCTTTCTCTGATCGCCTTTATTGGTGCGCTCATCCCCGTTGTCGGGCCTGTCATCGGAGCGAGCATCGCGGCCATCATCACACTCGAGACGGGCCTGGTTCCGGCCATCGTCGTTGCCGCCATCCTGCTCGCCTACCTGCAAGTAGAGGCCTACGTACTCACGCCGCGAGTCATGGCCCGCGCCGTAGCCATGCCGGGAGCACTTGTTATCGTCGCTGCCCTCGGTGGCGCTGCCCTCGGCGGCATTCTCGGTGCCCTTGTCGCGGTGCCAATCGCCGCTGCTGGCATCACGATCGTCAACCGGGTCATCATCCCCCATCAACAAGCGGGTGTACCGCGGGTGGTGCGGCTCCGTCGCCGGGAGGATTCGGCAAGCTAGCGGGTACCTTCATGCGGGGTGTTGAGGGGGCGCATCAGCGCTAGCGCGAAGGTTCCCACTGCCGCGGCGGTGACTGCGATGAGAGTGACGGCGATAGGACCGTGGTCGAGGACAAGGCCGCCGAGGGTGGCTCCGGCTGCGACACCGAGGTTGAGGACGGTGACGACGATGCTTCCGGCCAGAGGTCGGAATGCGCTCGTGGATACCCGCATCACCCGGGTTTGCAGGATCGGGGGAAACGCGCCGACCGCGATTCCCCAGATCGCAACTCCGATGATGAACACGACCGGTTGCCCTGAGCTCAAAGCGAGCACGGCGAGACCAACCGTCACTAGAGTTGCCGCGGCGACGATCGCACCGCGTGGGTACCGGTCGGACGCGAAACCGGACCCGGCGATACCTACTGCCCCGCTCACTCCGAACACCAACAGCATCAAGGGGATCGCGGCACCGGGCAGCCTGCCCAACTGGGTGACTAGTGCCGTGAGGTAGGTGAAGACAGCGAAGTGCCCGACCAACACCAGCCCTCCCGCGATCGCTACCGCAATCACTCGGGAAGCGCTGCGATCCCACCCGCCGCCACCGGCAGGCATCGTTGACGGTACCTGCGGCAGGATGAGCCAGAGCACCCCGGCGGTCATGACAAGAACCACAGATAGGCCGATGAAGATGGCCCGCCACCCCACCACATCGGCCAGAGCCGCCGCGATCGGTAGTCCGGCAAGGCCGGCGAGCGTGGGCCCAGCCAGGACGATCGCCAGCGCCCGTCCGAGCCGCTCGGCAGTGATGACGGAGGCGACGTAGGAAACGACGAGTGCCCAGAACAGGCCGTGCGCCGTCGCGGCGAGGATACGACCGGTAAGTGCGAGCGGGAGGCTAGAGGCGGTCGCGGTGAGCAGGTTCGCTGCCGCGATCACGATTAGACACGCTGCCAGCAGTGGCGTGCGGGGTAACCGGATCGTGAGCCGCACAAGTGGAATCCCCACGATCGCAATGGTGAGCGCCCAGGCGCTCACCAGCAACCCAATTGCTGATTCCGAGACGCCCAGATCGGCGCTCATTACCGGCAAGAGCCCAGATGGCAACATCTCGACCGTCACCGTCAGCAGCGTCGCCGCGGTCAGCACCGCCAGAATCGGCCAGGCCCGGTGCGGACCGGCGGTGCCGGGCAGGGGTAAAGACGTCGATCGTGTGCTCATGCGACTACGCTAAAGATTGACACCACTGTCAAGGTCAAGCCTGGTGCCCCAAGTCCCAGGCGAGAGAAGATGAGCGGATGCGGATCGGTGAGATATCCCAGCGCAGTGCAGTCGCGCCCCGAATGCTGCGCTACTACGAAGCCCAGGGACTCCTCCAACCTGGACGACACCCCAACGGGTACCGCGACTACTCCGAATCCGATCTGAACCAGGTCGTCACGATCCGAGACCTCTCTCGCTCCGGTGTCCCGACGCGATTCATCAAGATTGTCCTCGACCGCCAGAGCGGCCAATCCGGATGGTCGAGCACCTGCGACGACATCCTCGCCCGCATGGTCACCGAACAGATCGACGACCTCGACACCAAGATCGCCTGCCTCACCACCAGCCGCGCAGCGCTGACCCAGTTCCTCCGCGAAACCCACGCCAACACCTAACGCAGCCATCGACGCGCCGCCTGGTAGTCCGGTACTCGGTCTCTTGTAGGAATCCGCAACGGACCGAAACTGATCGTTTTCGGGCAGTCGTGCCGGACGGCCCGCCGAGGCCGCGACACGCCGCTATCTGCCCGACCGAAACCTATGACCGAAACCAACACCGACCCGAAACCCGACCTATACCGTTTGCGGGCAGGCCGGTAAAATTAGAAGCACACCAGGAGGTGCAGCATTATGTCGCAACCATCATTTGACGTAGAGGCCCGCTGGCCCGAGCTGTTCGACCAGCTCGACGCTGACCAGCGCCGAGCCGTTGTGCGCTCGCTCGCGGCAGGCTGGCATGAGGGATGGGAGCCGAACCGCGAAGACGTGGCCGACCTCATCGACTACACGCTCGGCGCGCTGACGTTCGAGGACTACGAGGCGCGCACCGCCGCTAAGGCGGCGCGCATCGCCGGAGCGGCCGCTACGCTCTGATGCCGCACCAGTTCGATTCGTGGGAGTCATACTTCTACCCGGAGACGTACAACGCGCAGACCCGCAATGGCGTGCTGCGCAACATACCGGACATTCGAGACGCCGCAGCGCTGCGCACCTACGACTACCGTATGTCGTTTGCGCGCCGCATCGAGCTTGAGCTGCGCCCGGAGCTTGTGACTCGCACGTTCGACGGCGAGCACATGAAGCAGATTCACGGCGTCCTCTTCGGCTCGACCTTTGAATGGGCTGGTCAGTACCGAACGGTGAACATGGCGAAGGGCGGCGGAGCCGCTTTCGCTGATGCTCACAACGGCGCGATAGACGCCTACCTAGACAACGTGCGCGTGATGGTCGAGCGCACCGATTGGGCGCAGCTCAGCCACGCAGAGTTCTCGGAGCGCGCCGCCGAAATCTTCGCCTGGACAAATCAGAGTCATCCGTTCAGGGAGGGCAACGGACGCACTACCAAGGTGTTCATGGAGCACGTTGCGGAGCGCTCACCGTACACGCTTGAGTTCGAGCGCGTGCCCGAGGAAGTCTGGAATATGGCATCGGCCGCGACGCGGCCGCCGCTGGGGGAGTACCTACCCAACCATGTTCCGATGGTGCCCGTGTTCGAGCATGCGGCAGTGCCGCGCACGAACGTGCTGATGCACGAGGGCGGCCGCGTCACAGGCGACGCAGCGCCCGAGCAGCCGATGACGCTCGGAGAGCGCATCGAGCGCAAGATGAACGAGCTGCGCGAAGCTCGCCCGAGCGAGCCGAAGCACGCAGAAGATCGCGGCCCGGATACGCCCGAGCTGGGTGACGGTACGAAGCCGAAGCCGCCCGAGCGCGGCCCGAGCTTAGGACGATAACCGTGAAGCTCGGATACACCCGTGTCAGCACCCGCGAGCAGAATGCAGACTCGCAGATCGCCCGCCTCGAACAGGCAGGCTGCGAACGAATTTTCGTTGACGTTGGCTATTCAAGTCGCGTTGAGGATCGCCCCGACTGGATCGAGTGCCGCAAGATTCAACGCCCCGGTGACGAGCTGGTGATTCCCTCGCTCGACCGCGTAGCAGGCACCGACAGCATCGCTATCTCGGTCATCCGTGACCACGCAGAGCGAGGCGTCAAGCTGCGCAGCCTCGATGAACCGTGGATGGACATAGACCCGTCAACAGCAATGGGCGAAGCCATGCTCAAGATCATGGCGACGCTCGCGCAGCTCCGCGTCGATATGATCCGCGAGAACACCCGGCGAGGCGTCGAGCACGCACGCTCCCAGGGTCGCATCGGCGGCCGCCCGACCGTCATGACACCCGAGCGAATCGCAATGGCGAAGACCATGCGGGAGGCTGACCCGCCGATGAGCTACGCGCAAATCGCGCTCGCACTCGGCGTCGGCCGCAGCTCGGTAAGCCGTGCCCTATCGAAGCCCGAGTAGCCCCGCTACTCGCAGTGATGCTTACCCCGATATGAAGCCCGCAGCGTAGGCCTGGCGAGGGTCAAGGGTGCGGCGAAGCCGCATCGCGCAGCGACGCAAAGCGCCCTTGAGGCTCGCCAGGCCGGAGCTAATCTCATATCATCGGGGGAAGCCCTCACACACAAAACCGCGAGAGAAAGGAGACACCATGCAGATCATGGCAGTCGTCCTCATCGTCGTCGCGGTTCTGGTGATCGCACTTGTTATCAAGCTCGTGTTGTTCGGCGCGGGTGCGATCATCCGCGGCATCATCTGGCTCGTGAAGTGGATCGTCGTAGGGATCGGCTACCTAGTAATTTGGCTGGTCTTCGGCGTGCGCCGACTGTACTGGCGACTGCGCCGCTGACGCCGACGCTGCGCGACGCTGCGCGGCCGGAATGAGCGTCGAGCGCTCACCCTTGCTCAGAGCAAAGACCTTCGCAATATCGGCGCGCGTGAGGTCACCGGCGTCAAGAATCTCGGCGGCCGTATCCGCAGCCTTGACGCTCGCGGCGCGTGCATCCTCAAGTGCTTTGCCGAACGTGCTCAGACGCTTGCGCTTGGCCTTCAGCCGCGCTTCGTCCTCTTTGAGCAGATCGTCAATGTTCCGTTCAGTAGACATGCTGACTCCCTTTTCTGAGCCAGCCCGGCAGGGCTGGCGCTGACAGAGCCGACCGCGCGCAGCGCGGCCGACTCTCATTCTGCTACGCAGAGGATCGGCTGCGCCGATACCCCTACGCTACCCAGTCTAGCGACTGTGCAGCTTCGGGGGTAGGATGGACTCACGGAGGGTAGCAAGCATAGCAAGTGGTAACCACTTGCGGCTTGTCCGTCCGGTAGGACTGACAATAACGGGCTTGCAGCCCGAACCCGCTAGTAGGAGAGAGCATGACGAACCCGGAGCCACGCAGAGCACGGCCGGTTCGCAAGCTCATTTCATTTTCTGACTCTGAGTGGGCGACGGTTGAGCGCCGCATGTCTCTCGCGGAGGCGTCGAGCTTTGATGAGTTCGCGCGGCGAACGATCCTCGACGGTGAAGTGAAGGTGCGAAAGATCGCATTCGATCCTGCACCGCTCGGTGCCGAGCTTGCGAGGATCGGCAACAACATCAACCAGATCGCGAGGCAGGCGAACACTGAGAACGTTGCGACGCTGGATGAAGTGAAGTACACGCGCCAGCTCGTGCGCGAGATTCAAGCTCTGATCGAGCAGGCAGCGAAAGCGGCGGAGTGAGCACATGGCCGTTGTGAAGATGGGGCAGATCAAGTCAACACCCGCGAAGGCGTTGGCTTACATCTCGCGCCCTGACGCAACGGCTGACGGTGTGTGGGTTTCGACCAACGCAGATACGATCATCGACCCGTCTGACTTCAAGGCCGTTGCTCGGCAGTTCGAGCAGACCGCGCAGCGGGTCGGCGTCTCGAAGGCTCGCGAAGGTAGCGTGCTCGCGCATCATGTGATCCAGTCGTTCGACCCGAAAGACGGCGTAGACACTGCTACCGCGCATCGACTCGGCGTGCAGCTCGCGGAGCAGATCACGGGCGGATCGCACGAGTACATGATTGCAACGCACCTCGATAAGGGGCACGTTCACAACCACATCATCTTGAACGCAGTGAACCGCGAAACCGGCCGACGCTTCCGTGTTCAGAAGAGCACCATCGGCAACATTCGCGACATGAGCGATGAGCTATGCAGAGCGCAAGGCTTGAGCGTTCTACCGAAGCCCGAGCGCGCAAGCGGGCGGTCAATGGCAGACATTTACCGCGTGCTCAAGGGGGAGAGCGGCAAACAGTTCATACGCACCGAGATTGACAAAGCAGCCATTCGGGCGACGAGCTGGACAGAGTTTCAAGCGATCCTCGGCCGCGCAGGCGTCGAAGTATCGACACGCGGCGGCCGCTCGGGCACACTCTCATTCCGCGAAATCTCGATGCCTCGACCGGTGCGCGATTACCGACTGGGCGCGGCGTACTCCGAAGCGTCAATCATGGCTCGACTCACGCGCCAGGTTGTCAACCAGATCGGTGTCGATGTGTCGATGGTGACGAAGGAGACACGCGACACGATGACCGTGATTGTTCCGGGCACGAAGCGCGAGCTACACCTGACCGTTGCCAAGACTCAGATCGTTCGGCATGGTCGAGCGCTGCGCATCTATGTACCTGCAAACGATGAGCACCGGCTATCCGATGCACGCGGCAACCTGGCAAAGACGGTGCCCACTATCGGCCTGTACAAGTGGTTCTCGGAACCTGATCTAGTGGGTGCAACGCACTACGCGAAGAACGCGCAGCTCGGCGGAAACCTGACGAAGTGGCAGACCGGCCTCAGCGAACTACGCACCCTCGAAGCTCGCGTGAACGCGAAGGCTCGATGGATGAGTGACAGCGGGCGCAGCGGCCCCGATGCCGCTATCGAACGCGCACGCGCGTTCGTTGCCGAGCGTCACTTCGCGTACCAGACAACGCTTGTAGCAGCAGCCGAACTCATGGTGACACCCGCAGGTGACCCCGCACAGCTCGCAGGCCTACAAGCACAACTCCGCATCATGGAACGTGAGATTGACGGAGCCAAGAGCGACATTCACGCACTGACCCAACTAACGAAGGAGGAAGCGAAGATGTCTGTATCAGATCGAATTCATGCGCAGTCGAACGCTGCACGAGAGGGCAGCGAACGAGCGCAGCAGCAGCGCCAGCGAGAGCAGGCAGCGCAGCGACTCAGCCGCGATGTTGCAGCGGGCGATGCCGAGACGCACGCACAGCGCGCCGCACGCGCTGACGAACGCTCGGCCGATGCGGTCACGCTCGATGACGCAGAGCAGGATCGCGACGGCGGCACACGCTCGATGACACTGCAAGACCGCCTCGAAATGGAAGCGAACAAGCTGCGCGCACGCAACGAAGATCGCCAGCGACCGGACGCACCGACACGCAACAACGATGGAAGGACACGATAATGGTTGACCTCGTAGACAAGGGTGAAGCCGAGCTGCAACAGCTCACACAGAAGGTCACCATGACCACATCGAGCGCCAGCATGAAGGCCTCGCTATGGGTTGGAAAGGGAGTCGCGGCCGCGCCGTTCAAAGCGGTCACCGCGATCTACCGGATGCTTGAACAGCGCGCGAACAGGCAGCGCGAGAGCGGGCAGCTTTCACTTAAAGATTTCAGCAAGATCGCGGAGGGCAAGCGCGATCTAGTGAACATCGACGACCGGGCAGTGTCGAAGGAGCTAGAGCGCGAGCTGCGCCGTCACGGCGTTGTGTGGAGCGTTGAGACGCACCGCGACGGCTCGCGCACCTTCCACGTTCAGGGGAAGGATGCCGAGCTGATCCAGCACGCTCTAACGGTCGCGGCCGAGCGCGTCGATGAGAAGCTGGCGCGCAACGCGCCTGAGCTGCAACAGGGCGCAGCGCAGCAGGAGCAGCAGCAGACCGTCGAGCCGACGCTGAGCAGCGACGACCAGACACAGGTGCCCGTACACGGCACTGACGAGCTGCGCGAGGATGCACCGCGCGTCGAGAGTGCCGAGCTGAGCGAGACACGCACGCGCACCGACGACGCTGCGCCTGAGCGCGTGACGACGCAGCCAGACGAAGCGGTGACAGATCGCGGCGGCCACAGCATCGAGCGTGAACCAGCGCTCACACGCAGTGAGCAGCGGCCCGAGCAAACCGCACGCGACCGCACGCGCGCTCACGCAGCCGAGAAGATCGACAAGGACGTGAAGCAGCGCAAGGCGGAGATAGATTCGAGTAAGACGCGCACGAAGAAGCGCACGCCGAGTCGCAATGCCAGCGACGACGCGCCCACGCCGAAGGCGAACCGGAGGTAGAACGATGAGCCAAGGATTCACCAAGGGCAAGGTCATTGGAGCGCTCATCGGCGGCGGGATCGTTTTCTATCTCGGTAACCGTGCAACGCACTTCACCATGACCGAATACGCCGCGGGCACGCCGGTCAACGAGATTCCGAAGCAGTTCCTACCCGCGCTCGGTGCCTCGCTGTTCCAGCTCGACTTCGATCAAGCTGCACTCATCGGCGGCACCGTGGCCGCCGTGCTGTTCCTACTCATCGTGCTCTACGGCATGAGCGGGAAGAAGAACACGAGGCAGGGCGAGGAACAGGGATCGGCCGCGTGGGCAACCGCGCGCGACATGAAGCCGCTGACCACGAAGCACCCCGCCAAGCGCTTGCAGCTCACCGCGACCGAAGGACTCGCGCTCGACCCGTACAAGACCCGCCGCAACCTCAACGTGTGCGTGCTCGGAGCATCGGGCACGGGCAAGACACGAGGGTATGTCTTGCCGAACCTTTCGACCATCGAAGGGTGGAGCTTCGCTGTCACCGACCCCAAGGGCGAGATTTACCGCACGATGCGCAAGCCCCTCGAAGCGAAGGGGCTGCGCGTTCGCACGTTCAACCTGGTCGATCTTCGCCAGTCCAATCGCTTCAACCCGCTCGCCTACATCAACGACACCGAACCAGAAACCGGCGTCGCTCAGCTCACCGAAACGATCATGGCGAACACCAGCGGCAAGGAGAGCCGCGGTGACGGGTTCTGGGAGCGAGCAGAGCGCGCTCTACTCACCGCGCTCATCGCCTACGTCTGGGCGACGACGACGGAGGAAAGCGGCCAGATGCACTTGCCGTCCGTGGTTGACCTGCACAAGGCGATGGAGGGTAGCGAGAGCAACCCTGACGAGTTCAACAGTGACACCGACCTCAAGATGGAGGCCGCGCGCAAGATCGTTGAAGAGTGGAAGGCAGACCCCGCCGCGTTCGGTGCAGAAGACGAGGCCGTGATGAAGATGCTCGACTTCGCCGCACGTCAGTACCGCGTCTATCAGCAAGGCCCGGCAGAGACGCGCCTGAGCGTCGTTATCTCGCTCGGCGTGCGCCTCGCGCCGCTCGACATGCACGACGTGCGCGAGATTCTTTCCAGTGACGACATTGGGCTAGATCGCGTTGGCCGAGAGCCAACGGCGCTGTTCTTGCAGCTCCCAGATACACACGTCACGTTCCGATTCCTCGCTGCGATGTTCTGGCAGTCGTTGTTCGCGGAGAACGTCTACATCGCTGACCACAACGAGGGTGGCACGCTCGACGTGCCGCTGCACTGTTTCCTCGATGAGTTCGCCAACATCGGCAAGATTCCGAGCTTTGAAGTGCTCATGGCTACGATCCGCTCGCGCGGGATCAGCGCCAGCATCATCGTGCAGGCCTTCTCGCAGGGCAAGGCCATATGGCGCGATGACTGGAACGCGATTGTTGGCAACTGTGACTCGCTTCTGTTCCTGGGCGGCCGCGACCAGGAGACGAACGAGTGGCTATCCAAGCAGCTCGGAGACGAGACGATCACGATGGACGAGTTCTCGCAGACCTACGGCGTCACCGGCTCACGCACGAAGGCTCAGCGCACGTTGAAGCGTGCGCTGTTGACAGCCGACGAGATTGGGCGCATGTCGAACGACGAGGCTATTCTGCTGATTCGAGGCCTCAAGCCGTTCAAGTCGCGCAAGGCCGCGATAAAAACGACGGCAGGAGTCTAGCTAGATGCCTCTGAAATCAAGGTGGAGAGCCGCGCGAACAGCGCGGGCGTCTCAGGGGCGAGTCGGAACTGCACCGGCCGCCCCTGACGCGGCTCAGCCGCGCTCGGTGAGGCTAAGAGTAGCCCGCCCGCTTCTAGGGCGTTCAGATCGCGTGTCAGCGACGATGCGTGCTCTGGCGCGGCCTCCCTGAGCTGCGGTGCAGTGAACGGCCCGCCAAGCCGCGCTGCACGCAGCAACAGCTCGAAGCGGCGAGGGTTCAGGTGCGAGAGCGCCCGCGCCTCAGCCTCCGAAAGTTCACCCCGCATACTCACCATTTCTACCATATCGACAAAACGACTAACTTCTCGTAAAGTATATTACGAGAAGTCGGAAACCCAAAGGAGACACCATGGACCTGCTCAATCAGATTCTCGACCTGTTCACCACCTTCGCGATCATCGGCGGGGGGCTGTGGCTGGTCTGGGGAGCGATCGTCACGGGCGGCGCGCTCAAGGATCAGAACGGCCCGCAGATTCAGACGGGCGTGTGGCAGATCATCGGCGGCGGCCTCATCATCGCGGCCGCCGCGTTGTTCAAGGTCATCGTCGCCTAGTAAGGCACCGCAATGGATATCACTGACTGGCTGGTAGCCATGCTCAACCACCTCAGCCAAGGGGCGGGGTCGGCTACCGACGACTTGTTGCTGTCGCCGGAGGTCTATAACGCAGACCTCTATTCGGCAGCGCTCACGATCCACAGCACAGCGGTGAAGCCCGTCACGTCCATCGTGCTCAGCATCATGTTCGTTCTGATGCTCGCGACCACGAGCACGAGGGCTGAGGGTGACCGCGAGCTGGGCGTGCGGATCGTCGCCGCAACCATGTTCAAGATCGCTCTGGTGTTCGTGGTCGCACAGAACGCAGTGCTGCTGCTGGAAGCAATCGCATCTATCGCTACCTCGATCACGAACACCGCGAACTCGGTGGACGTGGGCACAGGCGGCGGAGACGCCGCCCTGATGGGCGATGCGATGCGCGACGACCTCGATGACCTCGGCAACATGGAGAAGTTCGGCATGATCGTCATTCTTTTCTTGCCGTGGGTGGTGCAGAAGATCGCCGCGGTGATCGCCATTGTGCTTGTGTTCATCCGGTTCTTGCAGATGTACATGCTCACCGCGTTCGCGAGCCTGCCGCTCGCGTTCCTCGGGCACGACGACACCAAGAGCATCGGCATTGGCTATCTCAAAGGCTTCGCGAGCGTCGCGTTCACGGGCGTCATCATCGTTGTCGCCGTGAAGATGTATCAAGCCCTACTCGGGGGCTGGCTCGGCAATATCGGCAGCTACGACGGCGATATGGTCGGCTTCATCTTTGGCAACTTCGGCCAATTCTTCGTCGCGCCCATCGTGCTCATCTTCCTACTGTTCGGTGCAAATGGCCTCGCCAAGAAGGTCATCGGAGAGGGCTAAGTCATGGCACTTGAAATGAAGGTCTACAAGGAGATCGCCGCCTACGAACCCAAACCGATGTTTGGGCGCACCTGGCGACAGATCGCCGCACTCGCGTTCATGGTTGGCATCGGCGGCGGCGCGTTCGCCGGAGTCACCGTAGGACTCATGGGCATCGGTCAGACGATGGAACAAGCAACGACGGTAGGCATGTACGTCATGTTCCCGTTGCTCATCCCAGCAGCCATATGGGGCTGGTGGAGACCTATGGGCCTCAAACCCGAGCAGTATCTCGGATTCTTCCTCCGCCACCACCTGATGAGAAAGACGATTAGCTATGCAGACACCTTCGAACCCCAGCCCGGTAACGACTCCGCAGGAGAACCCGTACCTGTCGCGCCCGGCGAACCTGCCGAGCCGACCAGCCGAAACCGAAGCGCCAAGCAGCGCCGAGCCGCAGCACGGAAGCTCCGCAAAGCGATCACGGAACACCCGCAAGCAGAAGCAGCGCGCCGCCGCCCTGGCAAAGCCCGGAGAGCGCCGCAACCGCAAGGCCCGGAAGTCTGGCAGCGATAACGCTGGCCCCACCGGCTACAAGGCCGCGCCGAAGCGCACCCGCGACATACTGGGCTACGAAGCGATCATGCCCAGCGGCGTCGCCTGGCTCGGTGAAGATGAATGGTCGATGACACTGGGCATCAGCGACATCAACTATGTCGCAGCCGCCGAAGACCAGCAGACGAGCATCGTTGATCGCTGGGCACGATTCCTGAACAGCTACGGTGCAGGCACCCGCGTACAGGAAACCATCGTGAACCGCGTGCTCGATGACGCCGACGTGAGCCAGCTTGTGCAAAAGCCGCTGCGAGGCGACGAGTTCGATTTCTTCCGCACCGACTTCAACCGAATCGTCCGCGACAAGCTCGCGGCCGCCAGCGGTAACACGGTCACGGAGAAGTACCTGACCGTCACCGTGCAAGAAACCGACCTCGAAAAGGCTGAAACGACCCTCACACGCATCTTCCACGAGGCCGAGGCAGCGCTGCAAGGCATGGACGGGTGCCAAGTGCACCGGCTCAACCGAGCCGAGCGCCTCGAAGTGTTTAGCCACATTCTGCGACCACACGAGCTGTTCACATTCAACGAAGACGAGTTCGAGCCGAACCGCAAGCTCTCAACGGCCGATTTCGTCGCGCCCTGGGAGATTGACGCCAAGGACAAGAACGGCCCGCTCATCTTCCGCAACGGCTCGGGAGACACCTACCACACCGTGCTTTGGATGCGCGATTACCCCGTGTGGCTCTCGGATCGACTCATCTCAGAGCTGACCGAAATCAAGTGCGACCTGACTATCTCGCTGCACCTTGAACCCCTCGAACAGGTCGAGGGCATGAGCCTTGTGCAGCGGCAGATCGCAGAGCTTGAAATGCAGAAGATCACCGAGCAGAAGCGCGCGACCAAGCAGGGCATCGACAAAGAAATGATCCCGCGCGCGGTCAAGGACAATCTCGAAGAGGCCCAAGGCCTCCGCGATGAGCTGCGCAGCTCGAACCAAAAGCTGTTCTCAACGGTGATGGTCATGGGAGTGAGCGCCACGTCGCGCGAGAAGATGGAACAGAACGTGAAGCGCGTGATGACCGTGATTCGCAAGCAGAGCTGCACCGCCGAGGTCGCAACCTACATGCAGCTCGACGGCCTGACGACCGAGCTACCTATCGGCCGACGCCGTATTCCCATGCGGCGCACGCTGACCACGGCCGGAGCCGCAATCATCGTGCCCTTCACCACGCAAGAGCTGTTCGTTCCCGGTGGCAACTGGTACGGCGTGAACGCACAGAGCAGCAACGCGCTCGTGGCTGACCGCACCCGTACCACTAACGGCAACGGCTTCATTCTCGGCACCAGTGGCTCGGGTAAGTCGCAGAGCGGCAAGATGGAGATTACGAACGTGCTCCTGAGCCGCCCAGACGATGACGTAATCGTCATCGATCCCGAGCACGAGTACGAACCGCTCATCGAGGCATTCGGCGGCGAAGTCATCCGTATTCACGCGGGCAGTGAGCAGCGCGTGAACCCGATGGATATTGAGCTCAACTTCACGACCGGCGAAGACGACCCGATCAACGCCAAGTGCGAGTTCGTGCTGACCATGCTCGAAGCGCTCGTGGGCGGCAAGGCTGGACTGACGCCCGAGCAGCGTTCAGTCGCAGACCGCAGCACCCTCACGCTCTACAGGAAGCACGCCGCCGAAGGCGGGCCAATGCCTACCCTGGTGGAGCTGCGCGAAGCACTCGCACAGAGCGGCGAAGACGCAGGCCGCGAGCTGGCGCGAATGCTCGAAATCTACACGATTGGTTCGCTCGGCGGCTTCTCGAACCGCACGAACGTCAACCCGGCAAACCGGCTTGTGTCGTGGGATATTTCCAAGCTCGGTAACGAGCTGCGCACGTTCGGCATGATGGTCATTCTCGATCAGATTTGGAACCGCGTAGCTCGCAACCGTGCCGAGGGCCGCCGCACCTGGCTCTACATTGACGAGTTCCACCTGCTGTTCTCGAACAAGTACAGCGCGGATTACTTCCGCGGCCTGTACAAGCGTGCGCGCAAGTGGGGGCTGATCCCCACCGGCATCACGCAGAACATCGAAGAGCTGCTGGCGAACCAGGACGCACGCCTGATGCTCGCGAACTGTGACTTCCTGCTGCTGCTGGGCCAGAACGCAACTGACGCCGACAGTTTGTGCGAGCTGCTGCACTTCTCCGAAGAGCAGCGCCGATTCTTCACGAACGTACAACCCGGCCACGGCCTCATGCGCTCAGGTAATGCGGTGATCCCGATGGATGGTCGCATTCCGACCGATTCAGCACTGTACAAGCTGTTCTCAACGTCATTCGGAGAGAGGTAACCCCCAATGAAAGGCCTTCGCAGCTCGAACCCGCAGGGTGAAGCTTCCGACAACCTCGCGCGGCTCTCGCTCAATAAGCGCTCGGTGCAGATCATCGGCGGCGATGATCCCACGGACGCGCCCACCGGCACGAGCGGCGGGGCGCTCGGCCGCGGAATGCGCGGCACTGCGAAGGCCGCAGGCAAAGCAGGCGCGGGAGCTGCGAAGGGCGCGGGCGACAGTGTTGTGAAGGGCACTGCACTTGCGGCCACCACCGCCAAGACGGCTGACGGCGACGAGGACGCGGTAGACCTCGCTACCCGCGAGGGCGAGAACGTCGCTCTCGCAGGCGCGAAGCGAGGCACCGCCGCCACAGCCAAGACCGCGGGCCGAGGCGTGCGCTCGGGCGGCCAGCTCGCCGGGAAGGCCGTCAAGGGCGGCATCGTTGCGTCGCAGAAGCGCGCCGCGGCCGCGAAGGCCGCCAAGACCACCGCGAGCACAGGCACGTCGATCACCCGGTTTGCCGCAGCTCAGGCACGCGCGGCCGCCGCCGCAGCGAACGCGCTGCGCACCATCGTCGCGGCCGTTGCGGCCGTCGCCACTTCGACACCGCTCATCACGATTGTGTCGGCAGTGCTCGCCGTGGTGCTGCTCATCATTGCCCTACTGGCATTCTTCGCACCCGCCAGTGCGGCCGCGTGCAGCTTCAACACAGGCGGCCGTATCGACCCCAGCAAGGTGCCCGCCACCAGCATTTCGGGATACGGCCATGAGCAACTAGTGAACGCCGCACACATCATCCAGGCAGCCCAAGATCGCGGCCTGAGCGTGCGCGATCAGACCATCGGCGTCATGACCGCTATGGGCGAGTCGAGCTTGCAGGTGCTCGAGTACGGCGACGCCGCAGGCCCGGATAGCCGAGGCCTGTTCCAACAGCGCGACAACTGGGGCACGCTCGAAGACCGGCTCGACCCGTACATTTCAGCGGGCAAGTTCTTCGACGCCATGATTCAGAAGGTGCCCGAGGCCGAGCGTCAGAGCCTCGCCCCGACGCTCGTAGCTCACAAGGTGCAGGTCAACCAAGACCCGTTCCACTACGAGATTTACTGGGTGCCCGCAACCGCCGTGGTCGCTGCACTGTCAGGCCTCGATTCGAGCCTGCTTAGCGGCAGCGGGAGTTGCCAGACGATCCCAGGCATTCCTGGCGAAATCGGCCTCGACGGATGGGCGCGGCCCGGCAACGGCCCCATCAACGGAGGCTTTGGGCCTCGCGAAGTCATCCAGACCCCGGCCGGGCCGACACAGCCATTCCACTACGGCCTTGACCTTGAAGCCGGAGGATGCGGCGGCCCCGTCTGGGCAGCCCGAGACGGCGAAGTAAGCCGTGTATTCGACGGTGGCGGCGGCGGAATGATTATCGAGATTGACCACGGCGAAGGCCTCGTGACTTGGTACGTCCACAGCTACGCCAACGAAATCATGGTTTCGGCAGGGCAGAAGGTCAAAGCCGGAGAACAAATCGCGCTCACCGGCAGCTCGGGCTACAGCACCGGCTGTCACCTGCACTTCGAGGTGCACCTAAACGGCACCGCCGTTGATCCCCTCCCCATCCTCACCGCCGCTGGCTTTACGTTCTAAGGAGCACCACACCATGATTGACCGCAAGCGCCTCACGCTCATCATCATCGGCTGCATCGCAGCAGCCGCGATTCTCGCAGGCCTCATCGTGTGGCTGGTACTCGCCAACCAGAACAACGATGAGGACGACGCGCAGCCCGACACATCGAGCCAGATCGAAGAGACGCCCACCATCACGTTCACCGAGGAACAGCAGCAAACCGTCTTCGACGTTGCCCGCCTTGCAGCCGCGTGGCGTGCGGCAGAAGACCCCGCGCTTACTCAGCAGCGCTATATCGAGGCCGGAATGAGTGAAAGCCTTGCACGCGATTACCTGCCTGTTTGGGCGGGATATTTCGGCTCTAGCCCGACCGCACAGATTCAGGTCAACAACGTCGGCAGCGTGCCCGCTTCAATCGAATACGGCGAAGGCAACGAACACCGCGAACCGGGCACCGGGCAATTCCGCGTCGGCGTCTCAGTGAACTACGAGGGCACCTATCACAACGGCTCCACCACCGTGCCTATCGGCAACAACACCGCTATCTGGTACTTCATCCTCGATGAGCGCACCGGCACCGTTGTTGACATTGAACAGCCGATGCTTGGTGACCTCGACCTGCCCGCCCCGTCATTGCCCGAGTCCGAAGAGTAAGAAGATCCGCTATGTCCATTGAATCGTTCGTCGGCCGAGACGGCTCAGCTCGCATCGTTATCGACGGCCACGAAACCAAGTTTCGTGCCCCTTCGCTCGCGGAGGCCCGCGACAAGGTACGAGACATGGCAATAGCGCACGCCGTGGAGACGGGCCAAGCCCAGCACTTCATCGCATATGACCCTGACGCCAACTGGCAGTTTTACGTCTACCCAGAAGGCACGATTTCGCTGATGCCCACGCCGGTCATCGCCCCCAAGCCGCGCCCCAACCCGATCCCCGAGGCGTACCACGCCGCCCCCGCCGAGGAAGAAACGGTGATCGACCACACCATCGTCGTACCGCGCAAGGCAGCGCGGCCGACTCTGCTCGTGCACGTCGAAGGCGCAGGAGCGCTGCGCGCTGAACCGCCCATCGTGCTCGGCCGCAGGCCCAAAGAGATTGCAGGGCACACAAGCGTCACGCTTGACAGCCCTGGCCGTGAGTGCTCGCGCACGCACGCCCTGGTCGACGTCGATGACGAATGCCGCTTGATCGTCACCGATCAAGACGCAGCAAACGGCACCGAGGCCGATGGAACGCCCCTCGCACCACACACGCCGACCGTTGTTCCCAACGGTGTGCGCTTGCAGCTCGGAGACGCCGCCGTGCGAATCGAGGCGTACCCGCCGAATCAGTCACCCGGAGGCAGCGCCACGGCAACAGCTGTCGCATCACACAAGGAGGAAGCATCATGACCGCTCATGCCACTACCGAAAAGGACGGCTCAGCAATCGTCACGCTCAACGGGCAACCCCAGAAGGTCATCGGG
This sequence comes from Agrococcus casei LMG 22410, assembly GCF_900163565.1. Classification (GTDB taxonomy): domain Bacteria; phylum Actinomycetota; class Actinomycetes; order Actinomycetales; family Microbacteriaceae; genus Agrococcus; species Agrococcus casei. Next base: position 4,223 of record NZ_FUHU01000018.1, on the reverse strand, counting down.
GCAAGCCTCGAAGACGCCCGCCGCAAGGTCGCAAGTCTCGTAGTGGAACACGCGGCCGCAACCGGCGAGGTAGTCGAGTTCATCACGACCGAACCAGACGGCACTTGGGAAATGATCGTGCACCCAGACGGCACAATCCACGAGAAGCCCGAGCCGGTCGCATCGCCCTATCTTCGCCCGAGCACCGAGACGATCACGGCCGAGACGCCCGTACACGATGACACCGCAGAACGGGCGCCGCAGGCAACCGTCACCCGTCGCGCGATGCGCGAATCGTTCTTGAAGAGCACTCGCATTGAGGAACCCGCGATGAAGGGCTGGCGAGGCACCGCAACCCGGCTCGGGCTGCGCCTCTCCCCCGGCCCGGCCGAGAAGGCCGAGCGCGATGACACATTCGCCGTGGCGCAGCACTGGCCCGGCCCGCGCACCATCGCCGTTGTGAACGGCAAGGGTGGAGCGAGCAAGACGCCTACGACCGTGCTGCTCAGCGCGATCTTCGCCCGCTTCGGCGGTGCTGGCGTCCTGGCTTGGGATGCCAACCAGACGCGCGGCACGCTCGGCTGGCGCACCGAACAAGGCCCGCACGAATCAACCGTGCTCGACCTCCTGCCCGCCGCAACCGAATTGCTCGGCACGGGCGCTCAGTCGGCCGACCTGGCACGGTACGTTCACCACCAGACCGCCGACCGCTTTGACGTGCTGCGCTCTCAGCCACTCGCACTTGCATCAGAACAGCGCCTCAGCGCCGAAGACGTTGACGCAATCTGGAACGTCGCCCGCAAGTATTACCGGCTCGTGTTCATCGACACCGGCAACGATGAGAGCGATGCAATGTGGGGCCGCCTGGTCGATCACGCCGACCAGATCGTCGTGGCCACGACCACACGCGACGACCACGCAGAAGCAGGCGCACTGCTGCTCGAAGCACTCGCAGACCGCAGCGAACGCTCGGCGCAGCTCGCTCAGCACGCCGTCGTCGTCGTCTCGCAGGCAGACCCGCGAGCCACGAGCGCGAACATCAGCACCGTCGTCAACGGCTTCACCAGCCTCGCACGCGAGGTCGCCACAATCCCCCACGACCCCCAGATGGTCGAGGGCTGGCTGAACGTCGCGGCGCTGCGCCCCGCGACTCAGCGCGCATGGCTCGGTGCGGCGGCCGCCGTTGCACGCGGCCTGTAGCCCCACCAGCACTGAGGGCCGGTAACGCTAACGCGCTACCGGCCCTCAGTCTTTGTAGGAACCCCTGCCGCCGGCTGCGCGATCGCCATGAGGGTTTCTACAAAAGCAGACCCGCGCGCAAACACGCCGACCTTCAAGGTGGACAGTAGTGTGTGCGTACAACTAGGATGACCGTATGCAGGTAAGACGCCGCCCCCGAGGAACCCGAGTCGCGCCCGTGCGCGTCGCGTGGGAAATCGAGCGCGACCGCAAGGAGCGGTTCGAACTGCTTGCACGCCGAGCAGGCGTCTCTGCAAGTGTTTTCCTCGAACTGGTTATAGACCATCTCGAAGGCGAGCTGACCGACCGAGGCGTACCCGAGTGGATGCCTCAGCCTGAACCTAACGAAGGGGAGCTACCCATCGACACCGCATAAATGAGCGATACCCCAGCTCGGGGAGCTGGGGTATCGGAGAAGTCATTACCTGAGCCGTATGAAGTTTGGCGACCGAATCGGATCAGGTGGAGCAAAAGCCCCGAGGCTTTCGCGTGCCTACCAGGAGGTGACCTAGGAGGTGACACCATCATAGCAACAGACGGCGACATTTGCGCGACCCAACTCTCAGTTGCCGACGCATGGGCGATCACCGCAGCGATCAGCCCCCGCCCTACCGTGCGCGTCGCAGCCGTCAACGAGGACGGCAGCACGCTCAACAGCTACCCGCCGCAGCACATTACGCCGGTCACCGCGGCCGCGCCTGAGCGGCCCTGGGCGATCTACCTCACCGACCGCGCGCACGCCTACCGGCTGCTCTGCTTCGACCTGGACGGAAAGACGCCCGAGGCGGCCGAGGCCGCCGAGCAAGACACGGCCGCGCTCGCGCGGCTCCTCATCGACGCGGGCCTTGCCCCCGTCGTCTGCCAGTCTGGCCCGCAGGGCGGCCGTCATATCTGGATCGCGCTACGCGAGGGAGTCGCGGCCGAGCTGGTACACCGGCTCGCACGGCTCGCCAAGGTGCTGCACACAACGCTCGACCTCTCCCCCATCATGAACCCCGCGGCAGGATGCGTGCGCCCACCAGGTGCACCACACCGCCACGGCGGCAGCTCGACCGTCATCGACGGCAATCTGGACTCGCTCACGCGCCCCAGTGGCACCACGGCAGCCGTATCGGCCGCCGTTGAGCGCCTGGCCCAGCTCGTCAATGATCGGGCCGCTACGGAGCGCACAGACACGTTCTCGGCCGACACAGCCCAGGACGACCGCAAACACCCCCACATTCCCGGCACCAAGCGCCCCCTAGCGCCCGCAGCGGCCGCAGCGGCCGCAGCGCTGCGCACCAATGCCGCCGCAGACGACGCTAGCGCCGTGCTCTGGCGCGTGCTGACCGGCGCGGCCGCCGCGCACTGGCACTACAGCGACGTAGCCCGCGTGCTCGACACAGCCCCCGGCCTGGAACACGCACGCACCCGCAACGAGGACGGCCGCCGCATCGCACGTCGGCCTGACGAACGCGCGCGCGTGCTGCGCCGCCAATGGGATCGCGCCGTCGCCTACATCGCCAGCGGCCGCCGCATCGTCGGCCGCGATGAGACGTTCGACGCACGCGCCGACGCTATCGCCGCGCATGTACTCGCCGTACAGAGCCGCGCAGACGCCGCCCCCGGCAGATGGAACCGCGGAGGCGGCCCCGCTGACCGTCGCGTGCTCGATGCGCTGAGCATCCTTGCCCTGCAAGCCCTCAGCGCCGATCTGGAGGCCGATACCCGACGCCTGGCACTCATGGCAGGCATCGGCCGTGAAACGGCGCGCACAGCGCTGCTGCGCCTCGCAGAAGACGACTGGATCATTCGCACCAACGAGGCCGAAGGCCGCAGCGCCGCACACTGGAAAATCGGCCCTCACGTCGTTATCCACAGCAACCCAGTAGATGCCCGGTCACAAGTCGCCCACCGCCCCCCCGGCAGCGGCGCAGCCGCACGAAACGCGCTGCTGCTCGAACTCACAAACCGGCTGGACGATGCGGCACATGACCTCTTCACTCTCGGAGCACTCGGGCTGCACGCTGGGAACGTCTATGCACGCTGCACTCACGATCCTCTCCCACTCGGAGAACTCGCCCAGCTCACCGGATCAGACGCAGCTCACACGGTACAGACACTCACCCGGCTCATCGAAGCTGACGTGCTGCTGCTCAGCCGCGACGGCTGGCACAAGCCCGCCGCCGACCGCCGCGATGCAGCGGCCGACGCCCGCGGCGTCACCGGACGCCTGGCAGCTCGCGCCGAGCGCTACGCCGTCGAGCGCGAACTGTGGGCCTGGTGGTGCGCCGAGCTGGACTGGATGAACACGCCCCGAGCTGAACGCCCGAAGCGCCCCGCACCAGGTCAACTCGTGCTCGTGCCTGACCTTGGCCCAGCCCCTCGCCCGATTCATCCCCGCACCGCCAACGGCCGCGCCGACTACCGCGCCGCCCGCTGCATCATCACCGGCACTACTCCCCCAGCCCGGCCGCGACCCGTGCCCGTGTCCGACGCCGAACGCATCATCATGGATGTACTCGGCGCGAAGCCGATTGGGACAATGCCGTTCCCCCGTTCCCACGACGAGACGCAACCAGACCCCCTCGAAGGCAAAGCGCAGCGCAGCGGAGCGCGGCAGCCCTATCGTGAGCGAACCGACCGCACGACGACCGTTCGCTTTGTCGGATGACGCACAGGCCGCCACCTGACGGAGCAGGCGGCAGCATGTGGACACCGACGCAGAGCCTCACCTGCCCACAATGTGCACAGCCCAGCTATCGCGGGGCTGGCCTGCACACAGTGTGGACAGCCAAGCAGTAACACGAGGGTCGCACCGCGACCCAGACAAAGCAGTGCAGCTCGAAGAGCTGCACCATGTGACGGCCGCAAGCGGCCGCAGTGCTTGAACGCTTCGCGTTTTTACCTTGAAGCCTGGCGGCATTCTACGTTCGCTCAACCTGCGCGCAAGTGCTTTCGCGGCATATCCTCGCTCGCTGCGCTCGCTCCGGTATTCCACGGTCACTTGCACTCCGGCATCGCTC